>CAVWHV010000052.1:0-124793 GCA_963754725.1 uncultured Planctomycetaceae bacterium | reverse complement strand
TGCGCCGGCCCAACTCGTCAATTCGAGCGATTTCCCGTCCGGCGGCGTCGTACTCGCTCTTCGTGCGGGGATTGTCCGACGAGTTGGCGGGCGTGGTGTCCGGGAAAATGGTCTCGAAGAGTTTGTTCCGCTCATCGTAACGGTATTCAGTGCGCCGGCCGAGCGCATCGATCTTGGCCGTTCGGTTCCCGGCCGCATCGTACTCGGTACGCGTGATGCCACCTTCTGGGTCGGTGACAGTAATGATGCGCCCCTCGGCATCGTAATCGGTCGTGGTGGTCAGGGTGCGCACCGTGCCATCCGCCGCGGTCTGCGTGGTGGTCGAAGTGACCTGGTTGCCGTTGGCATCGTAGGTGAACACCGTCGCGTGTCCCAGGGCATCGACTTGCCGCATGACGCGGCCACCCGAGTACTCGAATTGAGTCGTGTTCCCGTTGGCGTCCGTGATCGAGGCGGGGTTGCCGAAACGATCGTATGCCACGGAGGTGACGTGTGGCCGGCCGGGTCTGTGTTGGACATGTAGCTGCCGTAGAAGTCGTAGCCCATGGCCGTCGTGTTGCCGAGCGCGTCGGTGGAGGTCTTGGGGCGGGTGAATGGTAATGCTGCACGACCGCGGACTGCCGCAAGTGCCGTGGTGCCGAAGGTGAACGCCTGGTAGGTGGAGATCGTCGTATTCCCGAGCGGATCGGTCTCTTTGAGCGCGTCGCCGCGGTCGTTATGCGTGAACGTGGTGGTTCGGCCGAGCGGGTCGGTTTCGGTCCGCAGGTTGTTGTCGGCGTCGAAGGTCCGGCGCGTGACGCCGCCCAGGGCGTCCGTCTGGCTGACGACATTGCCGCGCGCATCGTATTCCTGAGTCACCGTGTTGCCGAGAGGGTCGGTGACGGTGGCAATCAGATGCGACGGGTCGTAAGCCAACAGGACCGGGTTGCCGGCCGCATCGATGACCTTGACCAGCCGGCCCTGGGCGTCGTAATCGGTGCGTACTCCCGTCCGGCCCAGCGGATCGATCACCTTGTCCAGGTAATGCGCGGGGTTCGAGCGATAGACGAACTGCGTCGTGTTGCCCGTGCGATCGCTGACGGCAATCAGGTCGCCGCGGGCGTCGTACTGGTAACGAATGCGCTGGCCGGCCGGATCGACCACGGCCGCGATGCGACCTTGAGGAGTGCGCTCGAATTTGACGCTGCTCCCCTCCGGTCCGACAATGCCGGCGTCGCTGAATGTCAAGGTGTTGTCGTTCGGGTCGCTGAGCGCGGTGAGCTGTCCGGTTTGCCCGTCAATGTCGAAGGCGATGCCCTCCTTGGTCGTGAGCAGATACGAACCGCCAAAGAGGCCGGAAGCAGGGTTATAGGGGATACCGGTGCCGTAGTCGAACACTCGGCCGTCGGCGCCGATCCGGAGATCGGCAGGCGTCACGGTCAGCGAACTCTTGACACCAGGATCGGGCTCAAACCGGGGCTCAAAGATCCCCAGGAAACCGCCGCGGAAACCGGAGGCCACTTGGGGCTGGAACGTAAACGCCTGGCGATTGCCTCCCGGCAGAGTCACGTAAACGCGGCTGCCTGCCTCGAGAGGATTGAAGATGCCGTACTCTTCGAAGCCGGTCGGTGCGACGCTCGTGCGGAGGTTCATGTTGCGAAACTCCAACCGCCAGCCAAAACCGAAATCGGTCGACTGCGTGGCGGTGAGCGTGTCGTAGGTCCGCGCCACGGTGATCGGCACGCCAAACACCGGCACCGTCAAGTCGGTGAAGGTCAGGTTGAAGTTACCGAGCTTCAGATCGCTCGCCACGTGCACGGTTTGCTCGACCGTCGCCGTATTGCCGCCCGTATCGGTCGCCGTCAGGCGCAGAGTATAGGCGTCGTTCGACAGGAGCGACGGATCGAAGCGGCCGAGCACGCCGTTGACAACGGCCGTGGTACCGCGGGCAATCTCGGTGAACGTGGTGCTGCCCAGCGGGGCCACTTCCAGGGTGTAGAAGAGCAGATTGTTGTCATTGGCGGTGCCGATGACGTCCGTTAAGTTGCTGATCATCGCGTCGTCGCTGGGTGAAGTGATCGCCACATCGGGAGCATCCACATCGCTCGGATCGATGACCAAAAGTGTGGTCGTGGCCGTGCCGACGTTGCCCGCCGCGTCCGTCGCTCGCGCCACCACGTCGAACGTCCCGACCTGGGAGGCGTCGAAGATCGCCCGCCCATCGGGGTCGACAGGCAATGGAGTGCCGTGGACCGTGAGCACCAGGTCTGCGACGCCGACATTGTCAGTCGCGGACACGAAGATGATGACCTGCGAACCGAGGTCGGCCGGAGACTGGCTGAGGTCCGCGCTGACATGCGGCGCTTGCGTGTCGCCGCTGACGACAAGGTCAAAGCTCTGGCTGGCGGCAGCGCCGAAGGGGTCGGCAACTTCCACCGTGACCGGATGCGTGGCCGACGTCGGTGCTGGACGGTGACCCAGGTGATCCGGCCCCGGTGCGTCGATGGTCATACCCGCCGGGGCGGAGGTCAGCCGGTAGGTGAGTGCATTGCCGTCGGGGTCGCTGGCGTTCACGTCGTAGCGATAGACTAGACCGGCCATGATGGACCGCACTGCCGTGGAGTTGATGATGGGGGGCCCGTTGGCCGGCAGAACGCTCATCGCGTAGCTCTGTCCCGGCGGCGTTCCCCGACGCGTCCTTGACGCGCACCGACACACTGTGAGTGCCGACCTGGGAGACCACCGGCGTCCAGTGGATCACACCGGTGGCGGGATCGATCGACATACCCGCGGGGGCCGTGAGCAATTCGAACGTCAGGGCGTCGCCCTCAGGGTCGTTGGCCGCGGCATCGTAAACATAGGGCAGGCCCACGGAGGCGACGAAACGAGGTACGGAGGTGATGATCGGCGGTCGATTGAGGGGTACCAAGACCACGACCAAGGTGAATGTCTGCGCCACGTTGCCACCTCGGCCGTCCTCGACAAGCACTGCCACGTCGTGCGAGCCAGTCTGTGCCACCGCCGGCATCCATTGAATCAGGCCGGTAGCGGCATTGATCGTCATGCCCGCCGGGGACGTTGTGAGCCGGTAGCGCAGCGGGTCGCCGTCCGCGTCGGCCGCCCGCACCGCGTAGTTGTAGACCTGTCCGACACGTCCCTGAGTCGGTGGCGCTGACGAGATGGTCGGCGGCAGGTTGCCGCCGCGGACGATGATCGTGAAGCTCTGGGTCGCCCGTCCTCCTTGACCGTCGGTGAGCAGCACGACGACGTCGGCCGGACCTGCCTGGTCAGCTGCCGGGATCCAGCGGAGCGTGCCCAGGCGGGGATGAATGGACATGCCGCGCGGGGCTGCGATGAGGCTCCACACCAGCGGGTCATACTCGGGATCTTCTGCCCGGAGGTCGTAAACGTAGGGCTGCTCCGCAGTGCCCGTAACCACCGGCGCGGATACAATCCGCGGCGGCTCGTTCGACATGGCCGTCATCACATTCACGACATACGACTGCACGGTCACTCCACCGCGACCGTCGTCGGCGCGGACCTCGACGGCGTTGTTGCCAAGTTGGTCTGGCGTGGGTTCCCACTCGACCAGGCCCATGGCCGGGTCCAGTGTCATGCCGGCAGGAGCCGTGGACAGAGTTAACGCAATGGGGTCGTTGTTCGCGTCGGATGCTGCGACGGAGTAGAGGTACCTCCCGCCCAGGTGGATTCGGGTTCGCGGCGTGGACGTAATCGCCGGCGGCATGTTGGGAGCGGCGGCCACGACCTCGAACGGCAAGGTCACACTGTCCTGGCCCTCACGGTCGTCGCTCACCGTCACGATGATCGTGTGGGTGCCGAGTTGGTCGGCTGCAGGCGTCCAGGCGAGAAGGCCGGTGGCCGGGTCCAGCGTCATGCCGGCAGGGGCTTGATCGAGACCGAAACGGAGTGGGTCGGTGTCGGCATCCTGGGCCTGAAACTGGGACTGGTACGATTGGCCGACGACGGCCAGGACCTGCGGCGGCGACGTCGAGAAGACCGGGTCCGTTTCCGATGCGGCCACCGTAATTTGGAACGACTGTAGATCGACTCCGCCACGACCGTCCTGCACGCGCAGAATGACGTCGTGGACGCGGCCCTGGTCGGCCGCCGGCGTCCAGACGACGACACCCGCCTCCGGATCGATCGCCATGCCGCCCGGGCCAACCAGCAGATCGAAGTGCAAGGGGTCGAGGTCCGCGTCGATCACAGCGGAGTTGTAGCGGTACCGTTGGCCAACGGTCGCCGCGGCGAGTGGGGTACTACTGAAGGCCGGCGGTTGGTTCGAGGCGTGGGACTGGGTGCTGCCAAAGTCGATCCTCGGAACGACTGCGCCGTTAACCAGCGTGACTTCAAAAGCACCGCTGGCGGGAGTCGTCAGACGCCAGCCGGACGGCGGTTCTTCGCGGACGATGTGGGTGGCCGGGATAAGGTTTGCGAAGGCATAGTTGCCGTTGGCGTCGGTGACGGCAAAGGGTTCCGCTGGGCCGCGGCGGTAGTTGCGGTCCTGGTCGAGGTAGACGATCCAGTCCCGCAAGCCGGGCTCGCCGGAATCCCAGGCACCGTCCCCGTCGATGTCGTTGAACGTGCCGCCGCGGATCTCACCAGGCAACGTCGTTGGAGTCACGACAAAGCTCTGGGTGTCAAAACCGCCACGACCGTCGTCGACGCGGACGATGACGAAACGCGTGCCAGCATTGGCAGAGGGAACGTACCATTCGATCTCGCCCGTGCCGCTCACGATGGTCATACCGTCGGGAGCTGCGGCAAGGGAATAGACGAGCGTGTCATCGTCCGGGTCCAGCGCCCGGACGTCATACTCATAGACTTGAACTGGGTAGACCTCCTGAAAACTGAAATCATCGAAAGCCGTAGTCGTGGTGCCTCGAATCCTCACCGAATGGATACCAGGCGTAGACAGGGTGAGCGTTGGCCCATTGAAGTCGATGGCCGATGTCGTCTGTAGCAACACACCATGGATGTCGTAGCCATCCAGGAAGATTGTCCCATTGACCCCGTTGGTATCCGCCTTGATGGACACAAAATCGGTCTGTGCCGGGGTGGTCGGGTCATTGGGGAGGAAGAATTCGGCGAGGATCGGAGTGACATAGGAGAGGGCCGTCGCGGAACTCATCCCGCCAATCCCGTTGGTGCCACTGTGAGCGTGTCCAGCTCCCAGCCTAACGACAGCAATGTGCGGGACTCCGGATGCGGAACGGAAGGTCACACCGTGCGTCAGCAGGAATCGGTCGGATAGCCTGGCCTCGGGCGGGATGGGATTGCTTTGGGAAAAGGTCGGCGCAGCAGGGATTCCTTCAAACGTGATCGCAAGGCGATTCCGACCCGCGGGGGGCGGCAGGATCAGGACCGATGTACTGGGCTGGGAAACGATCGCCGGCGGGAAGTTGCCCGGCTCGGGCCGGACGAGGATGGTGTAGGATTGGGTCGCTGTCCCGCCGCGGCCGTCGTCGGCCTTCACGATGACGCCGGCCGAAGGCGGACTGGCGATGCGGAGAATCCGGTCCTGAGCGAACTCCGAGACGTAGAGATCCCCGTCTGGACCGAACGCAAGATCCCGCGCGGTTTGGAAGCCGCGGCCCACGAGCGCGTAGCTGCCCGCCGCATCGTAGCGGCGCAGGTCGCCGCCGTTGGTGATCACGTACAGGTAGGTGCCAAAGGCACCGCCGGTACCGAACGCCAGCACGGACTCGCTTCCCAATCCCACCGCGAACGAACCGTTCAGCAATTGGCCAGCGGAGTCGTGAACGCGCAGCACGCCGTCGACTCCGATGGTGTAGATGCGGTCCGCCTCATCGACCGCAATGGAATTCACCCCAACGCTGACCGGGATCGTGAAGAGCGTGGTCGGGAAGCCGCCGGTACTGACCGATACCTTATGAGCCTGGCTGTCCGAGTTGGTGAACAGCAGTCGCCCCGTTCGGTCGAATACCAAGTCCTGAGGGTTGCGGAACGCCGCCGAGCTGAAAGGCGAAGAGAACAGCGTGACGACACTTGAGTCGGGCCGGATGACGCTGATCAGGCTCCGGTTGTTCGCCGCATCTTCGCCGCCCACGAGGACCGAGCCGGGCACGCCGGATACGGTGCCCGTGGCATCGAACACCAATGCGTCCGGGATCGGGAAGCGGCGACGCTCCGTACTCGGACACGGGCGAACCACCCCCGCCGATCCGGTGTACTTTCACAGCCGCCGCAGCGGAGCCGCCGGAGCCGGACTTGTCCCGGCCGGCGTAGAGGACGCCCGACGGGTCAAAGGAGAGCTTGAACGGGTCTTCGACGAACGTGTAGACCTCGACCGAGAAGCCGGGCACGGACGGCAGGCCTGACACGGGCGAGGTGGTCGGCGTCCAGGCGATCTCGCCTGTTTGAGGATCGATGGTCATTCCAGCGGGATAGGTGGACGCGGCGGCGGTCAGACGGACGTTATCGAAGTTGGCCTGTGACCCGCCCGAAAGCAGCCGGATTTCGAGGGGCTGCACCCGGCAGCGGGCTGCCGGCGGGCGCGTCGTAGGCGACTGTGACCGTGGCGAACTCTCCATTGGCCGGCCGCGGCGCGGACGCGCCGGCGAGGAAACCGCCGGCCCACAATTCCACCGAGAACGTGGGCAACGCTTGGTCGAGACGGTCGCCGACGTCCACCTTGAGGAGTGTAGCGCGTGCCGGCCGTCACCCGCTCGGTAAGCACCTGCGAAATCGTCGGGCCGCTGCTGTAGGCGACGTTCAGCCCGTCAGTCACGGCACTGCCGGGGTACTGGGCGGAGCCAGGGTTTAACGTTCCCGCGGCCGTTCCGCCGGTGATGGTCCATCCTGTCAGGGCACCGGTGGATGCGCCGTCGCTCAGGACCTGCGCCTCGAAGCTCGAGTTCGTCACCACGACCGTCGTGGTGACCGCCTCACCCAGGGAATAGGTCAACGGGTCGCCGTCGGGGTCCTCGGCGGTGGCCTGATAGCTGTAAGGAGTGTTGACGTGGGCCGACACCACCGGCAGCGACGTGAACAGTGGGGGCCGGTTCGGCGGCGGCTCAATCACGGACAGGTCGTAGCGCTGGTGGGTCGAGCCTCCCCGCCCGTCGTCCACCTGCACGATCACCGTGTGCGTGCCCCACGTCCGTGCTCGTCGGGCTCCAGGTCATCTCGCCCCGTAGTCCGAAGTCACGGCCATCCCCGCCGGGGCCGCTACGAGGGAGAACGTCAGTTCATCCCCGTCCGCGTCGAACCCACCCACGTCGTAGACGTACAAGTGCCCGCTGATCGCCTCCACATCCGGCACCGTAGCCATGCGCGGCGCCTGGTTTAGCGTGGCGAAGAACACCAGGTCGTAGGTGAACTGCGCCCGGCCGGGCACAAAGAAACCGATCGTCTGCAGACTGCTCGACTCGCCCGGTGGCAGGCTTCCGTCCGCCACCAGCGACGACATGTCGAAGTAGGGAATCCCTTCCGGCGTCGTGCCGCGCGCATCGCGCAGTCGCACGCTCGGGTCACTGATGTTGGTCACCCCGACGAGGACCGGCCCGTCCACGGTGTACCGACCAATGTTCTCGACGCCGAAGTCCGCGTACAGCACGTTGTTGGCATCATGCCACGACGTCCGCCCGTACAGCCCCAAGGTGCTGCTGCTCACCACACTCAGCCGGGCGAAATCGATCGTGCCCACAGGCAGCTGAGTCCCATCGACCTTGACGGTGGTCGTCGTCGTGTCGCCCGCGGCGTCACTGGCCTCGATCTGGAACGTGTTGGTTCCCGGTGCAATCTGCACTTGCTGAAAGAAGTTGCCTGCGTCATCCGAGACTTGTATCGGCTGGCCGTTGACGCGCACGAGGGCGGCAGCACCACTGCCGTCGCGCGCCTGGCCCGAGAGCACCATGGTCTGCCCGGCGGGCAGCGTCGTCTCGCCAACCGGGTTGCTCACCGTCAGGATCGGCGGGTCAGGGGTCGGCGGGTCAGCGATTCCCTCGGGGTGTTGATTGCCGACTGCCAGGGGAAACGAATCGCTGGCAGCCCGGCTTCCCGTCCGGAGCGGCGTGCTGTTCGCGTAGTGGTAAACGAGCCGATCCGCGCGATCCACAATCCAGAGGTCCGAGCCGCCGGCGGGGTTGTTTGTGATGCCGGACGGGTCGGCGTTTGACGGGTCGAGACGCCAGCGGCCAAGCAGTGTCCCCACGGCGTCATAGACGAACACTTCGTCGGTCTGATCATCGGTCACCCAAATCGCGCTGCCGTCGGTGGTGATGTCGCTCGGACTGTCGTTCTCCCGATCCAAGTCAAACGAGTTGCTGGCGAAGGCAGTTCCTGATGTACGAACGGCTGCCTCCGAGTAACGAAACACTCGATCTTGCGCGGCATCGACGATCCAGATGTGGGTCTCGTCGGTGGCAATTCCTTGTGGATCGCTCAGCCCTGCGGCCGTCCAGGATCCCCGGAGGGCGCCCTGCGATTCTTGGACCGTCACCTGGTGGGTCAGTCGATCGACCACCCAGAGGGTATCGCCGGCCCGGTTGCTGGTGATACCGGTGGGTTCGCTGACGCCGCCGGCCAGATCGAACGACTGGGTTGCCGCACCGCCCGCTCCGTAGCCAAACGTTCTGTCGGCGACGCTGTCGACCACGAAGAACTTCGTGGAAGCTGTGAGCGATTCGGACGTGTTCCCAGCCGATTCCACCGCCGACGCCCCTCCGCTCTCACCCTCTCCGCTACCGGAGCCACCCGCATTCAAGTAGTTGATGACGCGCAGGGCATCGAGTGGGGAGAGATCTTCGTCCCCCGTGACATCCAGGAAAAGCAGGCCCGCCCCGGCGCTGACCGGGCTGTGACGGTTCAGCGAATTAATGACCACCAAGGCGTCCAGCGGAGAAACGTCTCCGTCGGCGTTGGTGTCCAAGGCATTCGCGATGTTCGTATAGTACCGTGGACGAGCGGCGGGCGGCGCGGTGGGATCGGGGACTTCCAGATGCAACGTGGTCACGAATTCCGCTGGGGAGGCTTGCCCGGCCACATACAGGACGTACGTGGCTCCATCTTCGACGGGCACAGAAATCTCGTACTCACCCTCGCTCAACGCGAGGGGCATCATGCCCTGCGTATACACTTCGATCACGGGTGCGCGGACATCGAGAGGGATCGCGGCCGTCAGCACCCCGGTATCGCTGGCCTGGAAAGCAAACCAGCGCCCACCCGTCACCATCATCTGCGCGATCAATTGCTCGGCCGTGGGCGTGGAGGCCAGAAACAGGTGTTTGCCGATCAACTCCGCGCAGGCCGAGTTCACCGAAGTTGTAGCCGGTCGCGTGAGTGGCTGCGGGCAGCTCGATATCCAGGAACGCGTCATTCGCCACAGAACCCAAACGCGGACTGCCCTGCACGTCGCGACCATCCAGGAAGGCGCGTGGTTGTGCTTCGCGCACGGCATACGTGCCTGGCGGGAGATTGTCGAAACGATAGGACCCGTCCGCCGCCGTGACCACCGTCGAGGAGACGATGCCGGACAGTGTCACCGGAACGTTGGGCAGCACTTTTTCGGGAGAGTCCTTTATTCCGTTGTTGTTCACATCCAGATAGACGTAGCCGGCAAGGGAACTTGTCTGTCCCGCCGCAATGGTGGCAGTGGCCAATCGGTGGCTCGCATCCCCCGCATCGTCGGTTATCTCGACGCGAACGGCGTATGTGTTGCCGAGTGGATAGGCATGACTGGCCGACACGGTTCCCTGACCATTGTTCTCCGACACGGCTCCTTCGCTGGTCGTTCCGTCTCCCCAATGCACGCGGGCTGTATGCGTGTCGAAAATGCCTGGATCGGAGAACGTGGCGGTGAAATCCAGCCGGGCTCCGGCGGCACCCGTCAAGTCAGTGGCGGTCAGTACCGTCGGCGCGGTGTTCTTGACCGTTACCTCGATCACGTCGACAGCCACACTTCCCGCCGTATCCGTGACTCTCAGGCTGACCGGAAACGTCCCGTCCTGCGGATACGTACGGGAACTGACAACATCGGTCACGAAGCTTCCGTCATCCAACTCCCATCGGTACCGGAAGAGGGCGGCCTCGGTGTCCGACGAACCGGAACCGTTCAACGTTAAGGTGTCACCTTCCTGCACCGTGCGGTTGCCTCCGGCAGCGGCCACAGGTGGCGTGTTCACGGTGAAACCAATCTCCGATTCCGACGCTTGCGACAGGACATCCGTGGCACGGACCTTCAGCAGGTGAGCTCCCGACGACAGGTTACCGGGATCGAAGCTGTACTGACCATTTATCAGGGCGGCCGTGATATCCACCCACGGTCCGCCATCGGTCTGGACTTCCAGGCGCGTAATGCCGTGGTCATCCGTAGCCGTGCCGCTGACGCGAGGGTCGTTGGTGAGCAAGTCGCTGCGATACGGATCGCTGCCTGGTCCGTCCGGCGCGGTGTCATTGGTCAAGCCGACGGTCACGGCCGGCGGAGCATCTTCGCCGGATGTGAGTTGGACACTGAGGATGTGGATGGTCGTGTCCACGTCGGCGTCATTATTCGCCAGGCGAAACATCAAGGTTGCCGCCGTGCCCGGCGGAATCTGCGAGATGTCGGTCGAAACGCGTGTCCCGTCGGCGACCGTTTCCTCGGTCGTCCCGGTTCCCAGGGCCCTGGGCATTTGCTCGGTCAAGTTGAAATAGGCGTCGCGCTCCGGCGCGTAGTTGTAGACAAGGGGGCTGCCATCGGCAGCCATCAAGACAGCCTCGAAGGCATCCTTGACGGAATCCGGATCCGACGTGTCGAACGTTGCTTCATAGGTGAAGGACAGACTCAGCGGTGCCTGCGGGATGATCAGGTCCTGGTCTAATGTTACGAGGAAGGAATTGCCTTCGCGCAGAATGGCACTCCCCTCGGTAACGGTCCCTTTTCCGTGGGGACTACCGCCGAGCTCTCGGATGTTCCACCCTGTGAGCCGGTTCGCGAACCCGAGGTTGACGGTCTGACTGGGGCGAGTACCGGACGGGGCACTGGTTGAACCTGGGCTCGCGAAACGGTCAGCTTGACTCGTGATGGCAGTCGCCTGAGTGGTGGAAGGAATTGCAGGCAGCGGACCTGCCGCGGCCCGAGAATTTCCAAGGCTCGCCGCCCGTTCGGCCAGGGCCATTTGCCGCAGGCTTCCGCCTGAATCGGGCGTTTCACGATCGGAATAACCTGAGTGTGAATCGCCTCGAGACGGCGCCCTGTCTCGCGATCGATTACCCGTCCCCATGTCCGATCCCTCGGGAAGATCGGGCAACTGCCCGGGCGAAGTACCTGAGTCGTAGGAACTGGGTGTGCGAGATGCGCCGCGGTCAGGATCGACAAGGCGGGAAGAGGTCTCGGCCCCCTGCGCATCAAGACCGTCGTCCAGGCCGGTGCCCACCAGAATGCTCGCGTCCGAGAACAATGCGTCGGGAAAATCGCGGCCAGATCTCTTGTTGTCGGTCGGCATTTCAGGCTTCGTCGCTGGCGTGTTGACACGAGAGTCGTGTCCAGGTGCCGCACGGTAATCGGACACCGCCGGGTGTGCGAAGCCCTTGCCACGCACCATGTCGACAACCGACTCGGGTGGCCGGTCGGCATCCCGAGTACTCGGCGGCTGTGCGACTCGAGCGGCACCCGGGGCAGAGGCCCGTTCGCCGTCTGCAGTGGAGTGCTGCGGTTCTTGCGCCGCTTCACTCGCGAGTTGCGCCATGGCGGCCGGGTGCCCGCCGAGAACCAGGGCGTCCGCGATCATGGAACCTGGAGCGGCACGAACCTCCAATTGTTCACTGACGTGGAGCCGCTTCAGCAGATCTGCACGTCGCTTGCTGCTGGGGGGCCGTTTCCCGTTTCGTCGCCCGCGGAGTCTGCGGATCATGGCTGTGCTTTCTGCAAAGAAGATGAGCGAATTGTGGATGTGGCTGCGGGAACGCCCTTCACTTGTGCGCGAGCGGAGTGCCGCCGCGCGGCGCATGCATGACAGGAGGCACTGTAAACGGAAGTGCTCGAGCGTAACTTGACGAGAACGCACGTTCGTCGTTACGAACCGTGCCGGTGCGATCTACTGGCGTGCAGACGCCGGCACATGCAGCGAGATCGCTCATGCGCAACGCGCAGCCGCGACTCTGTGAACTCTGTGGCCGTCCAGAAACGGCAGAGGCCCTGGGACTCTTGGGCCAATCAGATAAATCGTGTCGCCCCTTGCCGCTCACTACGGGGGAGACAGAAAGAGAAAATACGTTCGAAATCTCAACCCGCCACTGCCGGGTCTATTTGGTTTCTAGTACCGAAGACAAATTTCGCCACTCCGAGCCGGCCGGATAGTTGTCGCTCTTTCCGCGCCTGGTTCGTTATGCCAGCCCCTGGGTGGGAATCTCTTTTCGGGCCAGTTTCCACCCTTCTTTCTGGGGCGGGAGTCGTTCTCCCCGGAGAGCCTGCGGCTGGCGAACAAGGCATTCAACCGTGGTGGAGAGTTGCGAAGAGAGCCTCGCCCGCCTTCATCGGTACCGCATCACCGTGCAGGGCTCAGCCGTGCTTGACGAGGTCGACCGTTCGTAGCCGAGTGGAGGTCGAGTTTGATCGCTATTCACCGCTGATAGATCGGCAGGTAGGCCCGGTCCAGCTGGAGCATGATCAGATTGCAGGCCGTGACGTAAACCGCCTCGATGTTGGCTTCCCAGCTGCCGTCACTCTTCTGCTCGCTGACAATGCGATCGTAAAGACGGTCCCGGAACGGTTCCCATTCTTCCGGTCCCTGCCGGTAGACCACTTGCGAGTAGTAGAGGTAGGTATAGTGCCAGTGTCCGAACGAGCGCACGCTGTCGCCGAGCCGGTACAAGTTTTTCTTGCAGTACTCCAGCATCATGGGGACGTGTTCACTGTCGTAGTCCCCCGCGTTGTACAAGGCGGCGAGTGCCGCCGCGGTGATCGCCGGACGCGAACTGCCGCGATTCGTCGAGCTGTACGAAATACCGCCATCGGGATTCTTGCACGAGTAGATGTATTGCTTCGCACGTTCGATCACCTCGGCCGGGACGGCGATACCCGCATTGCGGCAACCTCGCAGGCCCTGGACCTGCGTGATCGTGGTCGACCCCTCGTCGAAATTGTTGCCGTCCTTGGCGCTCGACGTAGCCCCAGCCACCCGATCGTGTCTGCGCTTGTCCGCTGAACTCGACCGCGTTGGTCAGCGTGCGAATCAACTCCTCGCGACGTTCCGCGTCCTCTTCTTCGCCGAGCACCTGGGACAGGAACAGCATGGAAAACCCGTGCCCGTAGGTGTAGCGATTGTCGAGCGTCGGATCGCCAATGAGCCCGTTGGCGCGGCTCTTGGACATCAGGTAGTCAACGGCCCGCCGAATCTGGCGGGCATACGGACCCTGCGTGGTGGTCGAGCCGGCGCACGTCAGCGCGGTGCCCGCCAGGGCCGCCATGGCCGTCGGATACGTGTTGCCACCCCAATGTCCCAGCGAGCTCTGGCTGCGGGAAATCCACTGGAGTCCCTGGGCGATCGATTTCTCCCATCGGGGATTGCGTTTGGCGGCCCAGAGCGCCGCGCGGGAACGACAGAGAGGGCTGCACTGCCGACCAGTGTGCCGAACACTTTCAACGCTGTGCGACGCGACAGACGTCCGTTCATAGCTGCTTTCCCCCCGGAAACTATACGCTGGTGCACGCGATTTGGCAGCCGGCGGTCGACAAGATCTGCCGATGGAATGCACCCGCAGGACTATTGCCGGACATCGTAACCGCAGCACATCCCCAACCACAGCGCCGACGTCAGTCCTGTTCTTTCAGCGTGGACCAACTGATATAGCCCAGACCCACCGCACAGAGAACAAAGGTGATGTCCATAGGCATGCTGATGCGTCGAAAGGGGAACGCTACCGCCAAGTCCAGCAGGAAAAGCACTAGAATGAGAATGGCAATTACCATTCCCGTCATACAAAGAACCTTGGGCATGCGGAGCGTCCTCAAGGGGTAAACAGCTTGACCCACAACGATTTCCTGCAATGGATACTCCCGCTAGTATAATTCATCGTTTTCGGCTGTCACCCGCCCATCGACCGGCAGTTTGCCGAAGAAGTATCCCCTGCGACGACTTTGCCACCTGAGCCGCATGTACCGGTTACAGGGGGTGTTGGCGACCGGGGCGCATTCGAGGACGGACGGGTCAATTCGCCTTCCGCATGGCCGTCGCCGCGGGACCGGCCGCCGCGGTGGGGAAGGCGAGGCGTGCCCGAAACCGCCTGAGTCTAGACCATTTTCCTGTCGGGGACATCACCGATGAGTCAAAACCTGCCCTCCGACCCCCGTTGGACCGAGTTTCGGAGTCTGATGCCGGTGGCCGAAAAGTGGGCGTACATGGACCACGCTGCCGTCGCACCGCTGCCAGCTCCGACGCGGGATGTGATCCGCCAGTGGTGCGACGAAGCGACCCGGCAAGGGGACTTGGCCTGGCCTCGCTGGGCGGCCCAGCTCGAGGCTGTGCGGGCCCTGTGCGCTCGCCTGATCCACGCCGGGGAGGACGAGATCGCCTTCGTCCACAATACCACGGCGGGCATCAGTCTGGTCGCCGAAGGACTGGCGTGGCAGCCGGGTGACAATCTGGTGACACTCGGCAACGAGTTCCCGTCCAACCTCTATCCGTGGATGAATCTGCGGGACCGGGGCGTGGAAACGCGGCAGGTGCCCGTCGGCGATGGCCACGTGGAGCTGGAGCGGGTGCTGGCACGGTGCGACGAGCGGACGCGACTGGTGTCGGCGAGCTGGGTGGGATACGCCACGGGGTGGCGGCTGGATTTGGCTGCGCTTGTCGAGCGGGCGCATGCGCGGGGCATCCTGGTGTTTCTCGATGCCATCCAGGGGCTGGGTGTCTTTCCGCTGGATGTGCAACAGACGCCGGTGGATTTTCTGGCGGCCGACGGCCACAAGTGGATGCTCGGTCCGGAGGGAGCGGGTCTCTTCTATGTGCGGCGTGAGCATCTCGAACGGCTCCATCCGGTCGGTGTGGGCTGGAACAGCGTCGTCCACGCGCACGACTTCACGCACATCGCGCTCGACCTGCGTCCGACAGCCGCGCGGTATGAAGGTGGTTCTCAAAACATGGTCGGCGTGTTGGCTCTGGGAGCCAGCCTGGGACTCCTCGAACGGCTGGGCTTAGCCGGCCAGCAGTCCGCGATCGCGGCCCGCGTGCTGGAAGTGACCGATTTCGCGTGCGACCGCCTGTGCGCAGCGGGGCGCGCGATTGTGAGTCCGCGGCGAGGCGCATGTCGGTCCGGGATTGTGGCGTTCGAAGTGCCCGGCCGGGATCCCGACCAGTTGCGACACGCGTGTATCCGCGACGGTGTGGTGCTGAGTTGTCGCGCGGGACGGCTGCGGATCAGCCCCCACGCGTATACGAATGCCGAGGACATCGAACGACTTGTGCAGGCGATTCAACGGCCGTGACGGTCGTATGTACAGCTCTCCAGGCGTGTGGGATACTGCAGCGACGGGCACGGCGATGGCGGCTGCCGCGAGTGCCGGCCAGCGCGATCGACAGGCAGCGCGGTGGGCGATCGTGCGCTGTCTACGCGGGGGATGGTCCTGGAATCGTTGTCACCTGGAAAGCAGAACTCGATGTCTGATTCGCCGAAAGCGTGGGACCCCTATCAGCCGCCACAGTTGGAACTGGCGGCTGGGCCGCCGCGCCTGCTCCCCACTGGCCTCAAGGCCATTTGCATCATTGCCATCGTCCTCGGCGCTCTGGGGACTCTGGCCTCGTTCGGCGGGCTGGTCAGTCTGGCGCTGAACCAGACGATCATCAGGGGGTTCGGTCTGCCGGGTCAATCCGGGGCGGGCGAACAAGCCGAGCAGTTGCAGGAAGAGCTGCAGCGGGAAGTCGTGGCGATTGGCGCGAAGTATCTCCCCTTTACCGCGGCTACGGTGATCCTGCGTCTGGTGGCCGGGCTGCTGTTGCTGGTGGGCGGCATCTGGACGCTGAAGCTGGCGGGCACCGGCCGCTGGCTGCTCTTGGCCGGGTGCTCCGTGGCCATTCTGTACGAACTGGTCCGCACGGTGTTGCAGGTCGTGGTTCAGACTCAGACTCTGCCGATGGTCGGGAAGTCGATGGAAGCCATGTTGCAGCGGAGTGGCCAGGGTCAGATCCCACCGGGTCTGGGCCAGTTATTGCTGGTATCCATGTACGTGATGCTGGGCGTGACCTTGGTCACGGTGCTGGTCAAAATCGTGTTCTACGTGGTGTCGATCGTGTACCTGAAGAAGTCCACGGTAGCGGCCCGTTTTGTCTAGTTTTTGTCGATTCTGCTCGTGCGCCATGTTCCGCTGGAGAACTTGCTGATGGAGACGAACCAGTTGCGTCTCGCCGTGTACACAGGGACGTTTGATCCGATCACGCTGGGGCACGTGAACGTGATTCAGCGTGCCAGTCGGCTGGTGGACCGGCTGATCGTGGGAGTCGGCATCAACATCGAGAAACAGCCGCTGTTTTCCGCCGAGGAGCGTGTGGCGATGATCCGTCGCGTGATGGTCGGCTGTGGCAATGTGGAGGTGCGCACGTTTACCGGGCTGGCCGTGGAATTTGTGCGGGAGTGCCGGGCGAAGGTCATGATTCGCGGCATCCGGCCGCTGACCGATGTGGCGGCCGAGTTCACGATGCTGCTGGCCAACCGCCAGCTGGCCGACGACGTCGAGACGATCTTTCTGATGGCGGACGAGGAACTGGCGCACGTGTCGAGCAGCCTGATCAAGCAGATCACGCCGGTCACGACCGACGACATGCTGGCCCGTTTTGTTCCCCGCGAGATCATTTCGGACATTCGCGCGAAGATTCCCGGCTTGACTCAGCAGCGGAATTGAGCCGGTGCGGGCCCCGCCCGGCTCAATTCTTTTCGGCGTCGTCGCTTTGCTCGCGCTTGCGGAGATGTCGCTGGAGGTAGTTCGCCCGCTCCACGTTGCGATCGGCCGTATCGAGTTCCACGCCGCGCAGTTTCTGCAGGTGGGCGGGCTGCGTGTGGATGAACAGCTTGTTGACCGTGGGTATCTCCAGATCGCGAATCAGCCCCAGATTGATCCCCATCCGCACGCTCGACAGCAGGTGCATCGTCTCTTCGCTGCTGATCGTCTGGGCGGTGCAGAGGATGCCGTAGGCTCGGCTGACCCGATCGTGCAGGTCCTTCTGGCTTTCGCGGACCAGGAAATCTCGCGCTCGCCGTTCGTAGTCGATCAGCACGGGGACCACGTCGCTGATCTGGGCGATCAGTTGCTGTTCTCCCTTGCCGAGCGTGATCTGGTTGCTGATCTGATAGAAATCGCCCATGGCCTGGGAGCCTTCGCCGTACAGTCCGCGGACCGCCAGGCTGATCTTGTGCAGGCTGCGAAAGACCTTTTCGATCTGCCGCGTGATGACCAGGGCGGGCAGATGCAGCATGACGCTGACCCGCATGCCGGTGCCCACGTTGGTCGGACAGGCCGTGAGGTATCCCCATCGCTCGTTGAAGGCGTACGTGACCTGCTGCTTCGATCAGGTCATCGATGCGGTCGATCTGCTCCCAGGCCGCGTTCAGGTCCAGACCGCTCTGCATCACCTGGATCCGCAGATGGTCTTCCTCATTGACCATCAGGCTGAATTTCTCACTGGGGTCAATGGCCACCGACCGAGCCCCTTCGGCCTCCGAGTGCTCCCGGCTGATCAATTGGCGTTCCACCAGGAACTGGCGGTCGACATCCTCCAGCATGGCGACGTCGATGTAGCTGAGGTGTCTCCACTCGTCGACCTGCTGGATCCGTTCGCGCAGCACGCGTTCGATCTGGGCGCGATCCTGATCGGTGCACTTGCGGATGAAGGGGAACTCGGCCAGGTTGCGTGCCAGGCGAATGCGGCTGCTGATCACAATGTCCGACTCGGGACCGGACCCGCGTAACCACTCGCCGCATTGTCCTGCCAGGTCTTCGAGCTTCACGATCCATTCCCGTGTCTAGCGTCACTTCGTGCGGTGCTTTTCGATGCGCCGGATCTCGTCCCGCAGCTTGGACGCCTGTTCGTAGTCTTCCCGATCGATCGCTTCTTTCATTTCGCGGCGAAGCTGGATCAAATCGCGTCTGGTGGTCTGTGCCCGGCACGCCCTGCTTGGGTCGCTTTCCCACGTGCTCCGTCGCGCCGTGAATGTTCATGATCAGCGGTTCCAGCTCCTCGCGAAAACAGATGTAATCGTGTGGACAGCCGAGTCGACCGGCATGCCGGAACTCATAGAACGTCACCCCGCAGACCGGGCAGGCCCGCTGGTCCAGCCGCGCCAAATCCTCAGCCGTCTGCCCCACTTTCAAATGCTGGGCCAGTACGCCGGCCAGACTCGAAGTCGGCTCCTGGGGCTCATCCGACTGGGTCAGGTAGACCCGTGCGTGCTCTTCGCAGAAATGCAGCTCCGACGGCTCGTCGCCCGTCAATTCCGTGATGTGAAAGGTCGCGGGTTTCTCGCAGTGCTGGCACTTCATGGTCGCACGTCCATTGGCCGAGTCCTTGACATCCATCCGGAGAGGCAGGCCGATCCGAGCAGGAACGGCCAGGCAGATCTGCAAGTCACCCGAGCATAGAGACCGCTAGGATTCTAACAGTCACCCGAGGCCTGTCAAGATTGGTCCGAGGCCAGCGAGCGTGACGCGCAAATTCTTGGCACGTCTCGAGATATCGCGTCGTATCGCGCGCCGGTTGTCGCAACGGCAGCTCGCTGGTACAGTGAGCGATGACCCGCCGCTGACGTCTGGCGGTCGGTGGTGGGCATGGTCAGAGCCGACAATCGCGGGGCCGTCTCGCCGTCGGTCCGCTCGGCTTACAGGTGCCGTCCACGATGAACCACTTTCCCGACTTCGCCAAGTTTTCCGCTCTGTGCGCCACGCACGATCTGATCCCCGTCTATCGGCGGCTGCTACAGCGACACGATGACGCCGGTCACGGCCTTTCATCGGTTGGACGAGGGGGGCAGCGCCTGCCTGTTCGAGAGTGTGATCGGCGGCGAGAAAGTCGGGCGTTACAGTTTTCTGGCCGCCGGGCCGTACCTGGAAATGCTGGCCAGCGGGTCACGCAGTGACGGAGATCCGAGGCGGTGTATCGCGCAGCGATGCGACACCGAGGACCCGCTGGAACTGCTGCGCAGTCGCCTGCGGCGAAGTGCGTGCCGCACATCTGCCCGAACTGCCGCCGTTTGCCGGCGGTGCCGTGGGGTACGCCGGGTACGACGTCGTCCGGTACGTCGAGCACCTGCCGCACGCGCCCGCAGGATGATCGCGGGCTGCCCGACATGGCCTTCGGCTTTTACGATCGGATGGTGGTATTCGACCACGTGAAGAAGACGATGTTCGTGATCGCGACGGCGCATGTGAATCGTCATGCGGGCGATGCGGCGGCCGCCTACGACGAGGCGCGGCATCGCGTGGATGCCATGGTCGATCGCTTGACGACCAGCGACAGCGGACCTGTACTGTCGCGACATCGCGTGCCCACTGCCGGCATGCCGACGTCGCCTATCGCGCCAATTTCGCGCCGCACGAATTTGAAGCCGCGGTGCGGAAGTGCGTCGAGTACATCCGAGCCGGCGACATCTTCCAGGTGGTGATCAGCCAGCGGCTGCAGCTGGAAATCCACTGCGATCCGTTCGAGATCTACCGGACGCTGCGGATCGTCAATCCCAGTCCCGTTCATGTTCTTCCTGCGCACGCCCGGCGTGACGTTGGTCGGCAGCTCGCCCGAGATCATGTGCCGCGTCGTCGACGGCAAGGTCACCGTGCGACCGCTGGCCGGCACTCGCATGCGGGGGGCGGACGAAGAAGAAGACCGCCGGCTGGCCGAGGAACTGCTGGCCGATCCGAAGGAACGGGCGGAACACGTGATGCTGGTCGACCTGGGACGCAATGACGTGGGACGCGTGGCGCGGTACGGAACCGTGGAACTGTCCGACGTGATGGTCATCGAGCGGTACAGCCACGTCATGCACATCACGTCGAACGTGACGGGACTGCCTGGACGACGGCAAGGACGCGTTCGATGCGCTGCGGGCCTGCCTGCCGGCCGGCACCGTCTCCGGCGCACCCAAGGTGCGCGCCATGGAGATCATCGACGAACTGGAACCGCACCGCCGCAGGTCCCTACGCCGGCGCGGTGGGCTACATCGACTACGGCGGCAACATGGACACCTGCATCGCCCTCCGCACGATCGTGATTCAGGGGAAGCAGGCCTTTGTGCAGGCCGGCGCCGGGAATCGTGGCCGACAGTGTCCCGCAGCAGGAGTACCAGGAGACGCTCAACAAAGCCCGCGGTCTGCTCACGCGCCATTGAGATCACCGAAAGCCGAGCGGGCGATCCACCTCTTTTCGATTCTCGCACACCGTGAATGGCATGACAGGGCAATCGCTCACGTTCCGATGCCCGTCTTTCACGCGGCCAGGTCGCGCCTCGGGCTTCGTCATGCTGGCGTTGCTGGCCGCCGGCGGGTTGTTGCTCCCCGGCTGCCGCGGTTGTCGCCAGGATACCGAGGCGGCGAAGGAGCAGGCGGAGGCGGAGCAGAAAGCGAAGAAGCAGGAGATCCGCGACTACGAATTCGGCCGGCTGGAAGTGGTCCCGTCGGACGACGCACTGTTGCGGAACTTCGTCAAGCCGGGGCATGCCGTTACCGCGTCGCTGTCGGCCATCGCCAACCGGGCGGACCTCCGCGCGGAGTTGCAGTCGGAGGTCGCAACGCTCGACCGGCTGCCAATCCCTGTGGGCGACACCCGATTCCACCTGGTAATGACTCGCCCGGCCGTGCTGCCCAAGAGCCAGCGGAAGGACTTCGAATCAACCTACTTCATTCCTGCCGACAGCGGGATGGAAACCAGCACCGTGTTCCTGCACCACACGCTGCGCGCCGAGCGCGGCGGGGCCGCGGTGTTTGAGGACTCCGAAGTCACGTACCAGATGCCCGCGCACCAATACCTGTTGGTGGTGCTGGCCGGCAATCCGAACGCCTACGGCTATCTCAAACAACTGGATTCGGTCTGTCCCGCCTTCGACGAACTCCTGGACGAGCGCGGTGAGCTGCTGTATTACCGGGTCGTGTTGCCTTCGATCAAGGACCGCGCTCCGCTGCCGTCGCACGCGTTCGCATGGACCATGATCGCGTACGTTCTGTGGGACGGAATGAGTGTCGATCGCCTGTCTCCGGACCAGCAGCAGGCGATGCTGGATTGGCTGCATTGGGGGGGCCAGTTGATCATCAGCGGCCCGGACTCTCTGGATGCGCTGGCCGGGAGTTTTCTCGCGTCCTACTTGCCGGCCACCAGCGACGGTGCGCTGGAGCTGACCGCCGAAACGCTGCAACCGCTCAATGACGCCTGGTCGCTCACGCAGGCCAAGACGAATGTTCGGCGGACATGCGATGTGACAGCCACCGCCCCGCTGGTCGGTGCCCACCTGCGCGGCGACCCGCGCTCAGTTCGTGGACGGGACCGGACAGTTGGTGGCCGAACGGCGAGTGGGTCGCGGTCGCATCGTCGTGACGTCCTTCGGACTCCGCGCCGGAGATCGTGAATTGGGGGAGCTTCGACAGTTTCTTCAACGGTGTTCTGTTGCGCCGTCCGCGGCGTTTGTTTGCAACCACCAGCCTCGGGGCACCCAGCACGCGGTGGGCGGACCTGCCGGGTCACGAGCGGGATCCTCTGCTGGTCACCACCTCGCGATACTTTGCCCGTGACGTCGGGCCGGCGGTCAAGGTCGATCCCCGCGATGCGGCGGACACCGTCCCGGACTGGCACCTGGACGGCTGGGAAGCGAATCCGGTCGGTGGTAGCGCGGGTTGGAATGATCGGAGTGGCGCCGCCACGCTCGCCCACCAGGCGCTGCAGGATGCAGCCGGGATCTCGATTCCCAAAGCCAGGTTCGTGCTCAGTGTTCTGGTCGCCTACTTGCTCGTCTTGGTTCCGCTCAATTGGCTGGTGTTTCGGTTGTGTGGACGCGTGGAATGGGCCTGGGCGGCCGCGCCGGTGATCGCGATTCTGGGAGCCGCGGCGGTCATCCGTCTGGCGCAACTGGATATCGGGTTCGTCCGCAGCCGCACGGAAATTGCCGTGCTTGAGCTGCACACCGGTCATCCCCAGCGCGCACCTGACCCGGTACACGGCGCTGTACTCGTCACTGTCGACCGGCTACGAGCTGCAGTTCGACGACCCCTCGGCCCTGGCCCGTCCCTTTCTTCCGACCCCCTCCCCGGATCGCTTGTGGCCGATGACGTTCCAGCGCGACGAAGGGGTACGGGTGAGTGGCTTTCAGGTGGACTCGAGTTCAACGGGGTTCCTCCACAGCGAACAGATGTGGAACCCCGGTGGCACGGTGCAACTGGTGGGCGAGACCGTCGAAAGCTCGCAGGTCGAAAATGGCACCCGGCTGAATCTGCGCCAGGTGCAGGTGCTCTATCGAGCGCCCGACGGCGTGTTACGGGTGGGACGCTTGAACGAACTGCCGGCTGGAGCGTCTGGCCGAGTGGTATTCGAGCCGCATGTTGTCGGGCTGGAGGAGTCGGACGGCGGTGGGGCCGCTGGCGGCGGTGTGGATGTGCGGAAGCTTGTGGCGCTAGCCCGGCAGGGGATGGTGCTGCAGCCCGGCGACGCGCGGCTGGTGGCCTGGACCGATGACCCGCTGACCGGCCTGACGATTCAGCCCGCGGCCTCGCAATCGCGCGGCCGCACGGTCGTTCTGGTAAACTTGCGGTACGGCCCACTCCCCGCACCACGTCCGGATGCCAATCTGATGGTGGATGTGTACGACCCGGCCGCGAATCCCAGACCGGCGGAAGACGACCTCGAGGACTTTCCTGACACCAAGGACAACCAGCCACCGCGATGATCGAACTCATCGATTTCGGCAAGGACTACGGCGACTTCACGGCCGTCGCGCGATTGAACCTGAAAATCGACGCCGGGGAGATGTTCGGCTTCATCGGGCCCAACGGAGCCGGCAAGAGCACGACAATCCGTTTTCTGGCCACGCTCCTGCGCGCACGCGCGGCGAGGGGCATGTCAACGGACACAGCGTGACGCGCGATCCGCTGGGCGTGCGGCAGAGCGTCGGGTACATGCCCGACAACTTCGGCGTCTACGACGGGATGAAGGTGTGGGAGTTTCTCGATTTCTTCGCCGTGGCGTATCGCATCCAGCGAGCCCAACGCAAGAAAGTGATCGCCGACGTCCTGGAACTGTTGGATCTGTCGCACAAGCGGAATGACTTCGTCAATGGCTTGTCCCGCGGCATGAAACAGCGGCTGTGTCTCGCCAAGACGCTCGTGCACGATCCGCCGGTGTTGATTCTGGACGAACCGGCCAGCGGCCTCGATCCCCGGGCACGCGTGGAAGTCAAAGCGCTGCTTAAGGAGCTCCGGCGGATGGGCAAGACCATCCTGATCTCGAGCCACATCCTGACGGAGCTGGCCGACTGCTGCACGTCGATTGGAATCATCGAGCGCGGACAGCTCCTGATGCACGGGCCCATCGCCGACGTGTATCGGCGCATTCGCAGCAACCGCATGATCGTGATCCGATTCACCGAGGGCATGGAAGCCGGACTGTCCATCATCCGCAGCTATCCCCATCTGCGCGACATCCAGGTCGAGGATCATGCGGCGACGATTGAACTGGAAACGGATGATGCCGGAGTCGCCGAACTGTTACGGCAGTTGGTGACCCAGCAAGTGGGCATTCGCAGTTACAGCGAGAAAGAGCCCACACTTGAAGATGTTTTCATGCTCGTCACACAGGGACTCGTAAGCTAAACGGCAGTGCACACTGCCTGCTTCGGTTTGCCGGTACCGGGGAGCATTCCTCCGTCGAAAAATGTAGGGTGGGACAAGCTCGCGATAGCGAGCGGCGGCCCACCATGTGTTGCACAACGTACTACAATGCGCGTGCTGGTGGGCCGGCGCTTCGCTGGTCCCACCCTACAAATCGTGTAGGCATGCATGACAGGAGAACCAACTTGACGACACCGCGCATCGGCAGTTGGTTGGCCACGGCCCTGGTCGTGACGACAATGTCCACGAGCCGGGCGGCTGACACGCCCGCGGCCTGCGCCTGGCAAGTCGGTTTGCGCGGGTCAAGATTACGCCGCCGCAGCCGATTGTGTTGCTCGGCTACGGCGACCGCACGCGGCCCTTCGAATCGGTGGCGGCCGACATTCATGCCAAAGCGATCGCGATCGAGGATCCACAAGGACACCGTGGCGTGATCGTCACGGCCGATCTGGTCGGGTTCCAGGCGGCGGTGGTCACCGACGAAGTCTGCCGCCGCATTGCCGCGCGGACCGGACTCGAGCGGCGGCAGCTGCTGTTCAACGCGTCGCACACGCACACCGGACCCTTAGTCAGCCTCGCTCCGCATCGGGCGGCCAACTCGGTCGCGCATGCGCCGCTCACTCCCGCCGATGCGGAGGCGACGGTGGCCTACACGCAGCAGTTGAGGGAGCAGCTGGTGGTCCTGGTCTGTGAAGCGTCCAGCGCCTTCAGCCAGCTCGGCTGTCGTGGGGGACCGGAGCAGTGGAGTTCCCGATGAGTCGCCGGCTGCCGCAGGACGGCCGGATTGTGATGGCCGACAACCCCGCCGGCCCTGTCGACCGGACCGTTCCCGTGTTGCGGGTGGCAGCGGCCGATGGCCGGCTGCTGGCGGTGCTGTTCGGATGCGCTTGCCACAACGCGACGTTGACCGGGAGTGACAATGTGATTGCCGGCGACTACGCCGGTTTCGCTCAGGACGTGCTTGAGCGCCAACATGCCGATTCGCTGGCTCTGTTCCTGAGCGGGTGCGGCGCGGACGCGAACCCCTCGCCGCGCGGATCGATGCAATTGACGCGCCAGCACGGCGAGCGATTGGCAGGCGAAGTCGATCGCCTGCTGAACGGCCCGCTGACGCCCCTCACCGGCAGTCTGGTGACAACGTTTCGTGAAGTCGCGCTGCCACTTCAGACACTGAGCCGCGAAGAGATCACTGAGCGCGTGCAGTGGCCGTCGGCCGAAGCGGTGATGGCGCGGCAGATGTTGACGGTCCTGGATCAGGGCGGGCAGCTTCCCACCACGTATCGAGCTCCGCTGGCCGTGTGGCAGATCGGAGCCGACCTGACCCTGGTCGGTCTGCCGGCCGAGCCTGTCGCAGAATATGTGACGCTGCTGCGCCAGACGCTGGGCACCGACCGACTGTGGGTGGCCGGATTTAACAACGACTGCTTTGGTTACCTCCCCACGGCACGGGTGGTGCGCGAGGGCGGACACGAAGCGATTGGAGTCACGCTCTGGGTGTGGGGGCCAGACGTGCAGGGGCAGGTCGGGTTCTTCGCGCCGAATGTCGAGGAGATCGTCGTGCGCGAGACGCGGCAATTGGTGCTGGAAGCAGGTCGGCAGGTGCCTGACGATGCGCCGCAGGCTACTCCACCGCATCCCGTGCGTGAAGAAGAACGTGCGGATCCCCCTGCGCGATGGCGTTAAGCCGTGACCGGCAGTGAAGTCCGGCAGGCACGCCGGGAGCAACATGGCGGGACCCGAGTCGGACCAGCACGATCACCTAGATTTCACCTCTGGAACACTTCGTCCACAGGCAAATCGAATCCCGGCAGTTGGTCACTGGTCAGTCGCGCGACAAGTCGGCACACTACGGAGTCATCCGACCAGGTACATTGCGAAGCGACCTTCTTCCGGGGATCGATCAGCCAGACTTCGTGGCAGCCAGCGGTCAGCCAGTCTTCGGTTTTTTCCCGGACAGACGATGCGGAATCACTCGGCGACAGTACCTCCACGGCGAGATCGGGTGGTCCGTCGAAGAAACCGGGCGGGAGCGGTTCGGGCATTCGATCGTGACACACGAATGCGATATCGGGAGCACGAACCGAATCAGGATGACGCCGGATAATGAAACCAGTTTCGGCGCCGAATACGCAGCCCAGTCCGTGACTTCGGACGAAGGTTGCCAGCGGTGCAGTGATGTTCACAATCACCCATCCGTGCTCGCCTCCTGCAGGGGACATCATACGCAGCTCTCCGCGGACGAGTTCACACCGGCCGTGGGGATGATTTCTCCAGAGTTGCTCAGCGGTTGTGATGGTCGCCGTGGACAAGGACAATCTCCCTCGCGTCTTCTCGGTCATCATGCCTCGGGGCAGTGCCTGTCGGTGACTCGCGTCGGTCCATCACGCAATCTTACAGCGCCGCTGCCGGTTCGAGAAGTATTTCCTGCGATGCGGGGTGAGCAGGGCACAGATGCCCCTGTGCGATCGATCCCGGAGAACACGTGGATCCACGCGGTTCCGACTCAGGCTGTGGGCTGCTGTTCCGTCTCGCGCAAGGCAGCGATGAGTTCAGCGACGTACTGGCCGACCTCGCGGAGCACCTCCTGACGCGGCCGCTGGGCCGCTTCGGCCACGCGGCGGACGATCGCCGAGCCGACGATCAGGCCGTCGGCCACCGGGGCCAGCAGCCGGACGTGATCGGGCTGGCTGATGCCGAACCCGATGCAGATCGGCAGGTGGGTGCGTTCGCGGAGTCGCGCCACGTTGTCGACGACTTCCGCCGGCAACGCGGTGCGTTCGCCGGTGATGCCCGTCACGCTGACGTAGTACAAGAAGCCGGTCGACGAGTTCGCGATTCGAACGGCGCGGTCTGCCGGCGTCGTGGGGGTGACCAGTTGGATCAGGCTGAAATCCCGTCGCCGGCAGATGGCCGCCAGCGGCTCGGCTTCGTCCACCAGCAGGTCGGGCACGATCGCTCCCGCGAATCCGGCCGCCTGGGCGCGGCACCACGTAGTTCTCCAGTCCCTGGCGGTAAATGATCGAGTAACTGACCATCGTCACGACGGGCATCGACAGCGTGGGTGCGAGTTCGGCCATGCCGTGAAACATGTCGTCAAGGTTCGACGTGGTGCTGCAACGGCGCGGGTGAACGAGGCCTGAATCACCGGTCCGTCCGCAATCGGATCGCTGTAGGGGATTCCCAATTCGCAGATGTCGCAGCCGCGCTCGGCCAGCTCGCGCACGACGTCCTGCGTGAACTTCCAGTCCGGATCGCCGGCGGTGACGAACGGCATGAAGGCCTTGCGTCCGGCGGCTCGTCAGTTGCTGAAAGAGTCGGTCAATGGCGGACATGAGACATGGATTCCCACAAGAGGTGCGTTCAGGTGAAGGTCGTGGCGGTGCGCAGGCCGGGCGATCTCCGCGGCATCTTTATCGCCGCGTCCCGACAGGCAGACGACGATGGCCTGGTCGGGCGGAGTCGTCGGCCGCCAGCCGCATGGCCTGGGCGATCGCGTGCGACGATTCGAGGGCGGGCAGAATTCCTTCGTACCGCGCCAGCAGGTCGAACGCTGCCAGAGCTTCCTGGTCGCGGCAGTTGGTGTATTCGACGCGCCCGGTGTCCTTCCAGTAGCTGTGTTCGGGTCCGACGCCCGGATAGTCGAGTCCGGCCGAAATGGAATGGACGTCGCACGTCTGGCCGTCGTGGTCCTGCATCACGTAGCTGAAACTGCCGTGCAGACACGCCGGGACTGCCGTAGCTCAGCGGCGCGGCATGTTCGCCCGGATCGGCACCGCGGCCGCCCGCCTCGACGCCCACCAGCCGCACGTCGGTTTCCGCGACGAACGGATAGAACATCCCGGCGGCGTTGCTGCCGCCGCCCACGCAGGCCACGACCAGATCGGGCAGTCGCCCGAGTTGGTCGCGGCACTGCTGGATCGTCTCGCGTCCGATCACCGACTGGAAATCGCGCACGATCCGCGGAAACGGATGCGGTCCGACGACCGAACCGAGGATGTAATGCGTGTTGCTCGACGCTCGCCATCCAGTCGCGCATCGCCTCGTTGATCGCATCGCGAAGCGTGCGCGAGCCGCTGCTGACCGGACGCACTTCGGCCCCCAGCAGCCGCATGCTGAACACGTTCGGCGCCTGGCGGCGAATGTCTTCCTCACCCATGTAGATGACGCAGGGCAATCCGAACCGGGCACAGGCCGTGGCGGTCGCCACGCCATGCTGCCCGGCACCGGTCTCGGCGATGACGCGCTGTCTTGCCCATCCGGATGGTGAGCAGCGCCTGGCCGAGCGTGTTGTTGATCTTGTGCGAACCGGTGTGGTTGAGGTCTTCGCGCTTGAGCCAGATCTGGGCACCGCCGCACTGCTCGCTGAGTCGGCGGGCGTGATAGAGCGGCGAAGGCCGGCCGACGTAGTCGTGCAACAAGTTCTCCAGTTCGGCCTGAAACGCATCGGTCCTGCCGCGCCTGATCGTAGGCCTGGGTCAGTTCATCCAGCGCGCGCGTCAACGTCTCCGGAACGTACCGGCCCCCGTACGCGCCGATAGCGTCCGCGTTCATCGGGGACGTCGCGGGATGCGACGGCTGGCTCCGATTGGTTCCGTCACTCATGTTGCACTTCACCATCTGCGTGACTCTACCGAGCTGCCGCAGATCGGCAGGGCCTGCGAACCGGTCATTGTCGAGACGGCCGCCGACCGGTCAAGGGAGGCGGGCGGATCGAGCGTCGGCGGCCACGGCGGCCGGTGCCAGGGTGAGCAGGGTCTGAGCAAGCGGGACGCTCGCTGTCGATCAAGCGTTCACGCGTTGGCGGGGGTTCGAGTGCGGCCGTCAGCCGCTGCCGGATATCGGCCAGTTGCTCCTGGCTGTGGATCTTCTGCCCCTTGGCGTTGGTGACGTAGAAGGCGTCGACAACCTGATCGAGGTAGGTGGCGATCTTGCGCCACGTGCACGACCAGCCCGCATTCGAACAGCGTGCGGGTGATGGTATACAGCAGGCCGCGTCGGTCGTAGGTGAAGATGGTGATGATCGTGAACCGGTCGGAGGTGGAATCGTCGAAGCGGATGCGCGTGGGGAGTTCCGCGAAGTTGGCGGCCGCCGAACCGCGGCCGGCTCCCCACAATGCGTCGAAACGACGGCAGCTTGTCGGCGTTGACGGTCAGTGCGGCGACCAGCGCGTCGCACACTTCCTGCGTCCGATCGGCCGGCGGTTCGCCCACAAAGTCGCCGTCTTCCACGTAGAAGCGGTCGAGCACCAGGTCGTCGGCCAGCGTGTGAATCTCGGCCGAGAGAATCTGCAGTCCTTTGCCGGTCAGCGCGCCGGTCAGCTTGTGGAAGATGCCGGGCGTCACGGACTCGTAGGCGCCGACCAGATAGGTGCACACTTTGCGTTCCGGAACTGTAGTGGAACCAGGCGCGTGACGTCGTGGCGGGCCAGGTCGATGCAGCCGCTCCAGCACGTCGTGCACGCCGTTGCGGCGAGACGGTCAGCAGATACCCGGCGGGCAGGCTTGCGACCTGCTGGCTCCACCAAGCCTGATCGGTTTCCTGGCGGGCCAGTTCCTGGACCGCGGTGCGGCGGTCCGCCACTTCGCGAGCGGTGCTTTGCGACGCGTCTTCGCCGGTCAGGTGGCGGCGCGTGCGGTAGTAGAGCTCGGTCAGCAGTTCGAGTTTCCAGTCGTTGAGCACGTCGGGGCCGACGGCGGCCAGGTCCGCGCAGGAGTGCAGATAGAGCATCTGCAGCACATCGGGCGAGCCCACTTCGCGCGCCAGTCGCAAGACCACCGATTCATCGCGCATGTCTTCGCGAAAGGCCATGTGGTTCATCAGCAGGTGTCGCCCCACGAGCAGTCGCAGCGTCTCGGTTTCGTGTTCGCCAGGTTCGAGTCGCTGGGCCGTATCCGCCGCGATGCGCTGCCCCACTTCGCTGTGGTCGTCGTCGTAGCCCTTTCCCAGATCATGGATCAGCAGGGCCAGGTGCAGCAGTCGCTTGTTCCGTAAATCGCGATAGGTCGCCGCCCACCGGCCGCGGATCGTCCAGGAAGCCCGCTGCGCACACTCCACCGCCCGCAAGCAATGTTCGTCGACCGTGTACTTGTGGTAGTCGTTGAACTGCATCAGGTAGCGAGCGTGCTGCATGGCCGGGATGAACTGCTCGAGCACGCGCAGTTCATGCAGGTGGCGCAGCAGGTCGGGCAGCCCGCCCGGTTGGCTCAGCAACGACAGGAACCGGCGGATCGCGTCCTCGGAAATCTCGGCCGGGCGGACGCTGGGACAGGGCCTTGCGAATCGCCTCCCACGTGCGGTGGTCGATCCGCTTGCCGTACAGATTGGCCAGGTCCATCAGCCGCAGCACGGACGTCAGGTTGCTGGTCACTTGCGGCAGCCCCTTGCGCGTGGCGCTGATGTGCACCGGCCCGACGCGAAAATCCCGTTCCACGCGGTGGCTGAACAGCGGTGCCAGTGCCGAGGTGCAGTCGGGACGGAGACTGCACGCCGGAGATGAAGTTGGACGGACACGTAGCGGACGTCACCCGTGTGCTCGAAGAAATCCCGCATGAACCGCTCGACCGGCAGCACGCCCGCCAACTTCTGGTAGCCGTACGCCTCGGCCAGCCGCACCTGTTCGTCGCGCGTCAGCTGATCCTGGGACTTGCCCGCGTGGAAGTGCATTTCATTGCGGAGTCGCAGCAGGAACTCGTGCGCCTGCACGAGTCGGCGACGATCGGTCGGACGACAGGGCTCCGAGCTGGTCGAGGCTCTGCAGCTCGCGCTCGCCGTACCGCATGAAACCGATCCACCGCACGCTCTGCACGTCGCGCAGGCCGCCGCGCGAACGCTTGATGTTCGGCTCCAGCAGATAGGCCGTTTCGCCATACTGATGCCGCTCCTCGTGCCGGGCCTTGACGGCCAGCGTTGACCAGCGTCCGCCAGCGGCGGCGGGCTGCCTGGCGGAACCGTTCCAGGAACCGTTCGCAGATCCGCTCGTTGCCGGCCAGGAAGCGCGTATTCCACGAGCGACGTGAAGATCGTGGCGTCCTTCAAGGCCAGCGCTGCACGCTTCGGCGGGGGTCCGCAGGCTGAATCCCAATTGCAGTCCCGCGTCACAAATGTTGCGCGTCAGGTGCCGGGCCAGCTTCGCCGCGCCCGCTCGCTCCCGCCGGTGTCGTCAACAGCATCAAATCCACGTCCGAATAGGGAGCGACGTCACGACGTCCGAACCCGCCGTTGGCGACCAACGCGAGTTCTCCCTCGATATCCTGCCTGCACGAGTCGGTCACGGAAACCGTGTAGAGGTCTCGCACGATTCGATCGAGCAAATCGGTCATGTGGGAACTGACCTGCATGCCGGGCGAGCCCCGGTCGTGTTGTTCCCGTAACCGGGCACGGCCCTGCGCCAGTTGTTCGCGAGCCGTGAACACTGCCGAACGAAGTCGCAATCCAGTGGAACCGGAATTCGTCATGCTCTCGTCATTCGTCATTCGTCAGTCATCGCATCCGATCGCGATACAACGTACCGCTGAACCTCAGAGGGCCTCTTCTCCCGTTTCTCCCGTACGAATACGAATCGCGTCCTGCAGGTCGTAGACGAACAACTTGCCGTCGCCGATCTGCCCGGTTTGCGCGGTGCGCAGGATCGTGTCAATCACGTGCTGCAGGTTGGCGTCCGAACAGACGACTTCGATCTTCGCCTTGGGCACGAAATCGACCTCGTACTCGGCGCCGCGGTAACGTTCCGTATGTCCCTTCTGCCGCCCGAACCCACGCACTTCGGTGACGGTCATGCCGTGGATCCCTTGCTCTGCCAGAGCGTTCTTGACGTCCTCCAGCTTGAAGTGACGAATGATCGCTTCCACTTTCTTCATCGAACCACTCTCCCTCCGAGAACTCGCGGCAGGATCGCCCGCCGCCTGTTCCCAGTGTAGTGTCGGCCCGCACGCAGAAGTACCCCTCCGGGCCGAACCCCAACCAGGCCAGGCGGACTCCCGCTGGCCGGCTGGCTGTGCCGCAGCGACATCCCGCCCAGCCCTCGTCCGGTTACCGCCCCACCGACGGCTCTTTGCGCCAGCTCTCGTCGCCGATCGCGGCGCGCGCATTGACCACGCGCGGGAGGACGAACAGCAGGTCGGCCAGCCGATTCAGGTAACGGATCACCGGCGCCACCGTCCCGGGCGGGTTCTGGGCCATGATCAGGCTCACCACCCGCCGTTCCGCGCGGCGACAGACGGTCCGGGCACAATGGAGCAAGGCTGCCGCGCGACAGCCGCCCGGCAAGATGAACTCGGTCAGCGGAGGCAACTGACCGTCAAACAGATCGATCTCCCGTTCCAATTGCTCCACGTGCCGGTCGCCGAGCAGGCTGACCATGCTGGCGATCTGACCCGGCATCGCCAGATCGGCCCCCACGCTGAACAGCTCGTGCTGCACCCGATGCAGCAGTGAGTCCATGTCGGGAGCGAGTGACTCGGCTCGCGCCAACCCGAGCACGGCGTTCAATTCGTCGACCGCGCCGCAGGCCTCGATGTGCGGATCGTCCTTGGCGACCCGCGGACCGGCGACAGAGATGCGTCTGGCCATCGTCGCCCTTGCGGGTGTAAATCTTCACGGTCGCATTCCCCGATCGGCTTCCTCGTGCCCGGGCGGTCGCCCGGCAGTCAACCGTGCGCTGGCACGCTCGGCCCGGAAGCCGGCGCGGCCGGCCCTCGCACCCAAAACGGCGGTCCGGATTCCCGATACTCCCCGGATTGTGACCTGCCCCGCCTGTCGAACTCCGCGGCGACGCTATCATCCTATCGTGGCGGTCGGGTCCAACAAGGGCGATCTGTGACTATAATTCAGGCCTGGACGATTTGCTGTGGGGGTTGTGTCATCCCGAGGGTGCGAATTCTGAGGAGCCGTGTTGTGAATCTGTTGTCGTGACTCGTTCTTTGTTGTTCTTTGCGGCAGGTGTTTGGGGAATCGGCCTGGCCGCCGTGGCCGCCGCGCTGCGCCTGGGGCCAAGATCGCTCTGGAAACCAAGTATCATTTCCAACGTGCGGCAGGTCACAAGCGGATTTCGAGAAGGCAGGGGAGGGCTACTTTTCGCCCGATATGGCCACCATCGTCTATCAGGCGATTCGCGCCGAGTATCCGTTCTACCAGATCTACACGCAGCCGCTGGAGGGTGGTGCGCCGCGCCTGATCAGCACCGGGCGCGGCCGCACCACATGTGCCTACTTTTCGCCCGACGGCAAACAGATCCTGTTTGCCTCGAGTCACCTGAATCCGGATCTCGACGCGGTCGAGACCCAGGAGCGAGCACAGCAGGAAGAGGATCGCAAGTCGGGCAAACGCCGTCGGTACTGCCTGGGATTTCGATCCGTACATGGACATCTACGTGTGCGATCTGGAAGGTCAAAATCGCACGCGATTGACGTCCGAGTACGGATACGATGCGGAAGGAGCCTATTCGCGCGACGGCAAACTGATCGCCTATTGCCACGTGGAAGAAGCCACCGCAACCAATGCGGCGGGAGCTGAACCACCGCCACGCAACCCTGACATTTATGTGATGAACGCGGACGGCAGCGGCAAGCGGCGAATCACCTCGGCGCCGGGCTACGACGGCGGTCCGTTCATCTCGCCCGATGGGCAATGGATCGCCTTTCGTACCGATCGCTTGAAGCCGGAGTATCTGCAGATCCACGTCATCGGGGTCGATGGCCAGAACGAGGTCGTGGTCACCGACCAGCCGGACCGCATCAGCTGGGCGCCCTATTGGCATCCGACCAAGCCGTGGTTGATCTGGACCAGTGCCGATCACTCGGATCCCCGGGCACGGCCGAACTACGACCTGTTCGTCATGCCGTACCAGGTGGTGGACGGCAAGTTCGTGCCGGGTGAAGTGACCCGGATCACCGATTCGCCGGCCGCCGATGTGTTGCCCGTCTTCTCTCCCGACGGCAACCGCCTGATGTGGACCAGCACCCGCACGGCCGACGGTACCAGCCAGTTGTTCATCGCCGACGTGAAGTTGCCTCAGTAGAGCCAGCGTCTCGCTTGCTCAAACAAGGAAGTTGCGGCCGTCGAGCCAGCGTCTCGCCTGCTCCAGCAACGTCACCTAGCGTGGATGTTGCGGTCTGTGGGAGGACTCGTCCTCGTCGGGATCGCTCACTGGCCGGGCGACCTTGGGGATCTTGAAGCGGGTTTCGCGGCAGCCGTAGGTGGAGCAGAGCCCGTTGTACTGCCAGCAATCGAGATGATGGGGCGTGCAGCAGCGGCGACAGAAGACCATATCGTGGACAATCGGCTCGCCGCACACCTTGCAGATCGGGTCCCCGATCGGCATCGCTTCCTCGGAACTGCCCACGAATTCGATCCCCTCACTGCGCGTGAGCATGGCCTGATCGTACAGATCCAGGCATTGTTGCACGTACATCTGCAGATCTTCCGCGCGTAGGTTGTGCAGCCGTTTTTCCACGATCAGACGTCCGTGGCGGATAGAAATCCGGATCGGCGACGGATGGGGAGATTGGCTGAGGCGGTTGACCTGCCAGCGAACGCCGTCACTCAACAGGCGTCGGACGTCCTCATCCGGGCTGCCGGTGACCCGATACTTCTGGTCGAACGCCAAGTCACCGGAGGGAATCCCGGTTGGGTCCCGCTCGGACGCCACCGGTTCATCTTCGGTCCGGGATGCCAGTCGCCAGTCCATGCGGGCGTCCGGCCATTGGAGTGAGACTTGCGTTGACCGGCGGTGGCCGCGACGGGAGCCGGATGACACCGTGACCCACGTCTGACCGTATCGGAAACGCACGACACTGCGCCGCAGCAGCCCGCCTTTGTGATACGTCCCGCCAAAATGCCGAATTAATGACTCATACAACCGGGTTTGGCTGTGAGGGCCGAATCGCGGACCGCTGCCGCCGACCATGTCGGTCGCGATGGCGTACAGGAGGATCATCAGGAAGACGAAGAACAGGCAGCTCTCCACGTCCGCGAACTCCCTTATTCGTCGCCGATATATAAGATATCGTCGCTGCTATTGGAACGCTGGTTTCGGTGCGACGGACGGCCTGCAGGCCAGGGTGGCAGGGGGGTATCTTCGCCGATAAACAGCACTTCCTCCCTCGACGTGGGCGTTCTCGGTCGGGGAGGGGCCCCGCGTCGCTGATAGTGAATCACGTTCTTCGCGGCGGGCAAGGCCAGGTCGCGCAGCGGTCGGATGTCGACCGGCAGCGCCACGGCCGTCTGTTCTTTGAGCCACGTGTGGGCCGCAGAATTGGTCGCGCGATCGAACTGCACGAAGGCCAGTCGAGCCACGTCCCACAGGCGTTCACAGACGACGTCGAGCGATACGGAGTCATCCCACGGTAGTCCCAGATCGCGCACCTGGATGAAACCGCTGAACGAGACGTTCGGGTGCAGGATCGGTGTGATCCAGCGCAGGTCCGGCGGCACCTGGGGATAGTCCAAGGGCAACCGCATTTCGACCTGATGCAATTCGACGAACTCCACGGCGCTGCGCCCGGCTGAACGGCGCGCGATCCCTCGGCCGCGAAACTCGACCGCATATCGGTCGGGGGGATCGCCGTGGGCTTGGAATGAGAACACGGAACTGGCCTGCCGCAGCCGTTGGAGCGCCTCGAAGTCGGCACGCAGTCGGTTCTCGCGTGTTGTGAAATCCACCATGACGTTCCTTTGCACCTAAGTCGGGAGGGTTCTGCTAACCGGCGGGAGGTCCACCGGGTGTCGTCACACTCGCGTCGTCCTCGTCGCGCACCGGCCCGTACACCGCATAGACACCGGCCACCATGGCCATCAGGAGGACGAAGAAGCCTCCCACATACCACTTCCAATGAGCGAGCCAGGCACGCGCGTCTGTCTTCTCTTCTTCTTCGTCGTTGACTTGCTCATATTTCGCCAACCGCTCTTTCAGCTGCTTCACTTGCGCGATGGTTTCTGTCCGGTCGCTCTTGAGGCGGTCAATCGTGGCCTGCAGATTGTCGTTCCGCTTGAGCGTGGCCTGCAGTTGAGCGTCGAACTTCTCTTGTGCCTCGGACATCTCGCGCACGCGCGTGAGCAGTCCGAGATTGGACGACTTCAGTTCGTCGTTCTGTTGCCGTTGCTCTTCCAGCGATTGGACAATTCCATCGGGCGCGACGTCGAGTTTGCCGATGACGCGGTCGAGTACGGCGCGTTGAGCGGCAAGTTCCGCGCCGGCTGGTGCGGCCGAGGAGGTGGGCAAGCCTTGCGGCGTCAGGATCCGCCAGGCGATCAGAGCGACGACCAGGAACTGCATCGTCATCATGCCCAGTACGGCAATCGGCAACCAGGCCTGTTTCGATTCGCTGACTTGCACGACCATCGGGGGGTAACCGCCGGGAAATCCGCTGTGTCGAGGGTCTGTTGGCATGAGAAGCTTGCCCTCCAATTGAGCTGCGTAGATCTCGAGTTCAGGTTGACGGAAACGGGAACCGGTCAGAAAAAAACCGTGTGTGAGGCGGGTCTGCCGGTCATGGGTCGCGGTCCACTGGAAGAACCCGCGTTGCTGCTGGCACGGGTCGATCACCAGCGCCACGTCCAACGGCTTGTTGAAGAAGTGTTCGCAGATGAACGTGTCCATGCCGGACAGGAACACACCCCAACCGGGATGCGTGTGGTACCAGCCGACCATCTGAGTATCTGCGGGAAACTCGTCACGCTTACGCGAGATATCGCTCCATGTCTCGTGCGTGAACTTGAAGCTGCCCTTGGTGCTCTCGTAGTGCTCGGCCCGCAGGCTGTCGGTGATCACGACGAACGGCTGGCCTTGTTCGTCCTCATACTGGCCTCCCAGCAGCACGCCGCCCAGCTCCACCTCCGGATCGGACAACGCATGTATTTCCATGTCGCGCAGGACGTCCACGTCGACGTAAATCGCTAGATCCGTGTGACTCGGCGACTGGCACGGCACGACGGCGTAGTGGCGGTTCTGGTCGGGGCGCATCCGCTTGCCGCGCGACACTTCTTCCACTTCGCCAAATCGAATCTCGTCGTCCATATCGGTGTTCACGATCCTCGCTCGAGCGACGGGATCACCGCGCAGCGGTCGCCCGTCAGCAAGAAGATGCCGTCTTGCGTGGCGGACTCGATGCGCACCATGTCGTAGGGTGGGATGCCCAGCTCCCACAGGCGGGACGCGGCCAGCTCGGAATCGGCTTCCACCTCATGCGTGATGTTCGGGCGGGCGATCTGCCGGCACTCCGGACAATACACCTGGCGAATGCCCACTTGCGTCTGGGTTTTCATGATCGAGCGGCTTGTGCCGCAGGGAATACAGTCGATCGACACGACCAGGTCCCGGTCGAGCACAAGGCGGCTTGTCGCGCGCGGCATGCCGGCCGCGTCGCACGCGGCGGCCAGCAGCTGAGCCACCGTCGTACTCGCATCTGCAGCGGCAGCTCCAGCGGTTCCGCGTAGGTTTCGTGGCTCATGCAATCATCGCGCCGTTGGAATCGCGTCCGGTAAAACTGGTTGGCCACGCCATTGTAGATCAGCGCTTCGCCGGCCAGCACCGGCAAGTCGTGGATCAACTTCACCGCTTCCTGGGCCTGCAGGCCGCCGATCATGGACGAAATGGTGGGGGCAGTCGGAACCTTGCCCGCCTGCAGGTCCTCCTGCCGCAACAGCGGACAGCTGTAGCGCAGATTGATCAGGCGGTAGTCGTTTTCGGTCATCGTGCATTCGTAGCACGCACCGTCCGGAGGCACGAAGACCTTCACCACCCCGTTGATTTCCTGGATGCCGCCGTCAATCCAGGGCGTTCCCGTTTTCCAGCAACAGCGATTGACCCACCACCGCGCTTCGCGATTGTCCAGACAGCCAATCACGACATCCACATCGCGAAACAACCCCAGGCCAACATCGGTGAGGACGTTGGCGTGGAACGGGATGACCCGCGTGTCGGGATTGATGTCACGCACCGCGTCGGCCGCTGCCACCGCCTTCGGGCGACCGCAATCCCTCTGTCGAAACAAGACCGACCGCGTCAGGTTGGAGTTTTCGATGCGATCGAAATCGACCACGTAGATCTCCCCGATGCCAACCAACGCCAGGTTCTTGAGCACTTCATTGCCCAACGCGCCGGCCCCGACCACCATCACGCGAGACCGAGCCAGTTTGTCCTGGTCCCACCAACCGATCAGCCGCAACCGGGAATAGCGATCGTCGTCGTCAATTACGATCGTCTCGTCAGACATGCGGCTACTCGGATACGCGTTGCTCAGTCCCCAGGGCGAATTTCCACCATCGTGGCGGTCCGTCCGTTTGGCCCCGTGCCTCGCGTCCTCTACTCTCTTACTTTGCCACTTGCCCCGCACACAAACGAACCCGCAATCCACCATTTCCGCACCTCGCCACTGAAAGAACCCGAATTCCTGAGCGACGGGGTCGACGACCAGGGCCATCTGCCACGGTTCCGGAAAGAAGTGGCGATGGATGAATCGATCATAACCGGAGAGAAAGACCCGCAGCTTGGGATGCGTGTGGTGCCAGCCCACGATCTGCTCGGAGGGAAAGCGGCGGGCCACATCCCGATTCATGTGGGCCCAGGTCTCGTGGGTGAACGTCACCGAGGCCGCCCTGGACTGCACGTCGACGGCTTCCACGAACTGGCGGATCTCCACGTACGGCTGCTGGTCGACGTGGTAACCACCGATGAGAAATCCCCCCAGCTCGCGCGCCAGATCCTGTTCGGAATAGTCGAGAATCTGCTCCAAGACCAGTTCGTGCACGTAGACCCGCAAGGCATCCGGATGAACTTCGCCCAGCACGCAGCAATCACGAGCGTCGTCGTCCACCGGGATCGGTTTGGGAACGGGCTGCATGAGGGGCTTCAATCAAGGAAAACGATTTCCTGTTCTTCCGACGGGACGATCTCCGCGTCAATCACCTCCTCGTCGCCACCCTCGATGATCAACACCTCCTCCCGGGTTGCGGGCCGGTCGTGCAACAGGATGGGTGCCGCGCAGGCGGCGTGCGGGGAAGTTTCCCGATGGGTTCCGTTCGCGATGCGGTCGCGGATGGGGCGGTCGTCAAGAGGGAACGCGAACCGCGACTGCGTCTTGGCCCACAGCGCGGCTTCCCGATTGTACGGACTCTCCACGTCGAAGTTGCGATAGCGGATCATGTCCCACAGCATGCCACACAGTTCGTCCAGACTGAGACTGGGTACCCAATGCGTGCCGTATCCGCCGAGACAGACGACGCCGCTGGCCGAAATGTTGGGATGAAAGATGGGTGACAGCCAGGTCAGCTCGGGCATCATCCGCGGATAGGAGGCGCCCAATTTGATCCGCACCTCGTGCAACGTGCGCAGGGTCACGTGCCCTGGTGCCTCCGGTCGCCACAGGCCCTGACCGTGAAACCGGATGATGTACTTCTCCGACGGTTCGCCCGCCGCGTCGAAATCCAGAATCGAACTCTCGGCGCAGCTGCTCAAGAGCCCTGCGGTCGTTTCGCAGTCGGCGGATTCGCGGGGACTCACGCATGCAAATTTACTCGACCGGCCACAATTTCCGGATAGACGATCAAATGATCTCCCTCCCCAACTTGGGCGTCCATCAACGTCTGATCGTCCCGCAGACGTCGACCTCCCTCTTTGTGATCCAGGCTGTAGCTCATCGGCTGCCCGTCCGGACCCATCACCGGCAAGTTCATTTTCGTAATGATGTTGGGAAGAATCCGCCTCACCGTCACGGTATCGGCAATCACGGCGTCGACGCTCTTGGCGCCCGTCTGATCCAGGAACGTCACACGCGTTCCCTTTCGCCCTTCGTTCGACCCCTGTCCAGTCATTTTTCGAACTCCATCCGCAACGAACCGTGTATGGAACCCCGACGACCAACGCCGGTGCACAACCGAAGCGTTGGCACCCAGTGCGTCCTGTCCGACAGAACTGCCATCGTACCTCGGCAAGGGGGGCCCGGGTGGCGACACTTACGACAACGTATTCGCTTGCGATTCGGTTATCTTAGCCGGGTCGGGATGAGAATCCAAGCATCGCGTACGGTCGGCGCGTGGTGGCGGGCCGGAGACTGGAACCAAGCGTGCTTCACACGTGGGCGATCTGCGGGATTGAGGGGGTGCAGGAGCCTTAATTCCCAGGCGGCGGGCGACTACTGCACTGCGAGGATCCGCACCTGGAGTTGATTCATGACCTGCAACACGCTGAGTACGGCACCTTCGGCCTGATCGGTGGACAGGTTGGAGTGTTGCAGCTTCAGATGGTCGGCACCGGTGCCGCCGCGTCCGAGCGTGGCATCAAGAGGGATCCAGCGATCGGCGATCCAGGCTTCGTTCCACATGTGAAACGCAAATCCCTGATCGGCCGCCGAGTAGACCAGGCCAATGCAGACGCGGGCCGGTATCTGGCGGGCGCGGCAGAAGGCCGCCAGCAGCACGGCGTGTTCGGTGCAGTCTCCTTCGAGCGATTGGGCCACGTCGGCGGCGGTGGCGAATCCCTGGCTGAAGTTCTTCTTCCGGATACCATCGTGGACCCACTTTTCCAGCGCGACCGCGATCTGCCACGGATCGGTCGCGTCGGCCGCGATCGTCCCGGCCAATTGGCGAATCCGTGCGTCGTCGGACTGGATCAGGCTATTCGCGTTGCGATCGTCGTCCGTGGGCGGCGACTCGGCCGGAATGTTCGCGGGTTGCTGTGGGCGAATGGCACGGACGGTGATCCGGGCTCGACGCTCATCGAGCGATTCCACGTGTTGCGCGGCGCCTGACGCGAACGTCTCGGCCGGGTTCCGCTGCTGCAGCGTCGCTTCATAAACGACCTGCGTGGTTTCCCACGGGCGGGGCAGGGGAGTGCCAACGCGCACCACGGTGTCGAAGCCCAGATCGAAATCGCCACCCGTGGACGGTGCCACGGCGCGGTCGCGCGTCGTGCGATAGGTCTCCTGCTGTAGTTCGACGACGCTCGATTTCAGCAGTTCACCTTGGGGATCCATCCAGCAATACCCTTGGACGATGAGACCGGTGGCGCGGAGCTCCTGTTTGATCTTGAGGAGCGTCGAGGAGCCGTCGAGCATGGCGGTGGTTTCGTGCTGTTCTGCCTCCAGAGCAGCCGTGGCCCGTTGCACTCCCGTCAGGCCCGGCATCAGCAAGGTCAGCGTCCGCTTCTCCCCCGGTACCATGGGACTGTGGCGGAGGGATTCCTCCACGGAAAAAAAGCCACCGTGGTCGGCACTCCAGGGCAATTCGCTGGTGAGTTCCTTGCCGGCCGTGCGCGTGATCAAGACCACGCGGTCCGGCTCCACGCGTCCCTCCACCTCAATCGGGGACGCACCCGATTCGGTGCGATGCGAGAAGCGACGGACAACGCCAGCCGTCGTCTCGACCGACTCCGTCACGACACGCATGCGGGCCACGTCGCCGAAACGAGGAATGACCAGTTGGGTGTCGCTGACGATGCGGACTTCCGGGTGCACAGGATCTCCACCTGGGGTCGTGGTGGTGTGGATGCTGCCCACCTGGGTGCCGCCGATGAACACGGCATCCCACGTTTCGGCGGCGGGTTGCGGAAGTCACCGGCACAGACGGGTCGGTCTTCGCTGCTGGGGTCGCTGCCCGCCTGCCCGACCGGTGCTGGTTCCACCCCCTTGCGACAACCGCCGGGGAGGACCGCCAGCAGAATCCCGAAACTGACGGCGCTGAGGCACCGCAGCGTGGCTACCGAAGGTGGCGATAGTACAGTCGTCCGTTGGCGCATGGGGAGTTTCCTGTTGACGTTCGGCTCGGCTCCGTTCGGGGAAGTGGCGGGTGAGGTGGAGTATAGCAGACGTGCCGACGTTGGTTCGAGACAGCTGGCTGCGATCGCTCACCTGCTCGGGATGCCGCCGGGGTGGTATCCACGCGACCAATCGGCAAAAGCCCTCACGAAATGTCGACGTTTCGATCGGCAGCTCCACATGCTTTCTTGCGGCCGCGGCGCTGCGCAGAATCCCCGGTGCTAGACTTGCTCTAGACGCGAGTGCCACGCGTCTCGTGAGGCCACGAGGATTCGATCATCCACGTCTGCGAGAGGAGCGGGCAGGAGTATTCGTGTTGGGTGCTGGATGCGGACTGCGTGGTGCTCGCCAGCGGCGGGCTGTGCCGGTTATGCCGGCTGTGCATCCCGCCCCAGAACACGAGTTGCTGTCTCGGGCAGCCTCCACAAACCGTGACCTACGATTGTGGAAGGACCGGCCGGATCCTGGCGGAGCCGAATCCCTGTCGCCGGCAGATGGGACCGACAACACAGAGAGACCGAGGTTGACGATGGGCTTCCTGAAGCGATTCTTCCGCAACGTGCTCCACGAGGGAATGCCAACTCCCCGCACGAGCAGTTTCGAGCACCTCACCGAGGACGAGCTGGAAGCTCACCTGGGCGTAGGTCGCTACGGATCGTTCCAGCTGACCGATGCCGTGCGACCTTCGTATGATCTGCAGGTTGTCCCACAACAGGGTTTTCGCCGCGATGTCTATCAGGACGAAGAAACGCGAGCTCGCGTACCGGTGTTGATGGCCTCCGCTTCCGCGGATGTCCTGTTCGAACTGTTCATGGACCTGCTCGAACCGCTGGGCAGCGAAGTCGATGTGGTTCTCGAAACCAGTCACGACCACAACAACGGTGGACACCTCGACCTGTACCGGGAACACATCGACACGCCAGTGCTCAAGAGCGTGCTGTGGGAATTCGAGAGCATGCTTCTGAACGACGGTTGCACCGGGATCGCCGTCCTCAATCCGGCCGTTCCTCAGGAAGTGCAGTTCGACGAGCACAAGATGCTGATCGTGTACGGCGAGCCGCTGGGTGCCTTCGAGTCAATCCTCGAGGCCCGCAACGTGCTGTTCGTGCCGGACATGAGGTTCATCACCGAAGCGGAGCACGTGCACTCGTCGAGCGAACGGTACAGCCGCACCTTCGACGAGCTGAAGGTCAACCTGGGGATGGACGGCACGTATTGCTGACTTCCTGGAGCGGGCGGACTCGACCGGCGGGGCGTCACTTGACCTGGAAGTCGATGACGGCATTGCCGAACTTGGCGCCCTTCTTGTCCTCGATCGTCAACTCCAGCGTGTAGGGACCCGGCTGGATGTGTTCCGGCAGATAGACCACATACGAGATGTAATAGTCGCGACGGCGGTTGCGACACTCGTCGCGGCCGATCGGCAGCGTCCGCGACACGACGGCCCGTTGATTGGCGTCGAGAATCTCGTACCGGCCATGTAATTCCGTGGCGTACTTCGGCGTCTTGCTGGCGGCTATCCTGTTCCGTCGCGTCGTGCCCGGCGTCCCGTCGCTCTGAGTCGTCTCCGCGTCCACCGGCTCGACGGTGTAGTTCTCCACTTCCACGTACAGCAATACGGGCTTGCCCGGTTCCAGCCCGTAGTCGCTGCATTCGACGAAATCGCCGTAGCCATTGACCTTGGTACAGAACGCCAGGTTCAACAGCCGCAGGGGACCGAGCACCGACAACGAGCTGACCCCGGTGTAGAAATGCGCCGTGGCGGAATCAATTCGATGCCGCAACTTGGGCAACTCTTCGGAATCCAACAGGACACTCATGCCCAGTACGGTTTGTCGCCAGAACTCCAGCTGTTGGTCGTCGAAGTCCTCCAGCGCGGCGACCGCCCTCTCCGGGTCCTCTTCGGCCAGCAATAGCAGGCTCAGGTATACCTGGCATCGAGCACGCTGTTCGTCGTCCATCGTCCCGCTATCCATGTCCTTCCGCAGCTGTTCGGCGGCCAATTTGATTTGCTGCCGCCAGGAACCTGAAGCCGAATCTGCGTGGTCATTCCGCGAAGTCTCTGCGGCCAGCACGTCCGGGGAGGCCGTCGCCGGTGAATTCGTTGGCACAACGTGTTCGGCCCCCGCTGCCATCGAAGCATCGGCGGCGTTGCTGCCGGTTGGCCGGTGAGTCGCGAGCGACTGCGGAGCGACGTCCGCGGACGGGGCGGGTGGACGTGCTCCCACGGTGACCGTGGGTACCGCCGGCGGCGGCGCCTGCTCGCCGCGCGACGCGGCAGCGGGCGAGAACACCGACGTGGCGGGTCGGGCGGCGCAGTGTCAGCAACGTTGGCTGCACGCGCGGGCGTGGCGACAGGGGATGCCTCCGATGACGCTGGCGATGGCGTATTCGCCGTGGCCATCAGGGGCGACAACGCCACTCCCTCGTCGGCTGTCGGACGGGACGCGCTGTCGGAAGGACCCGCAGCAGTCTGGCGACAGAGATCCGCATAGGCGCTCGGAGCGTGATCCGCTTCCCGGCCGACGCTCGGCTCCGCTGGTACCGGCGCTGACGCCGCCTCGCGGTTCGCGTCCACCGCTCGCGCATCTTGCGCCGATTTCGCTACGGGTTGGGCCACCGTGCCGCCGGTCGCACCGCCGGCGTCCACCGCCTGCTGCGCCACGGTGGGTGCCGCTTCTACGAGCGGATGGGTCGCGCAGCCTCCGCAACAGAGGACGCCCGGCAAGACCCATCGCCATATTCGACCGGTAATACTCATGGCCCCACGGCACACTGATAGTGACGAATCGTGCGGGGCTCGTTGGCCAAGACCCCGCCGGAGTGCGCGGGACAACGGTACTCCAAATCGCCGCCCCCCAGGGCGGCGGGACGCAGGTGCATGAAAGTACGAAGGTTTTGTTCCCCTTCCGTCCAGCTCGAAGAGGGGCGAATGTTAGGAAATGCCGCCAGATCCCGCAAGAGGAACCTGGAATTGCTAGCTGTTCCAGCTGTTCCCCTGGGCCGCTTCCGGGTAGCCGCGGGGCCGCGAGCGACCGTGGGAGACGCCCAGCGCCAGCCCCCGGGCCTGCCCACCGGCCGCGTTTTCTACGTATAATTCGAGCTTTCGCGGGTCCGCGCGTGTTCATTTCCAGATTACCTATCCAGTGAAGGAGCCCTCCGTGAACAAGAAGCAGTCCTCGCGTCGTGAATTCCTGCGGCATTCCCTGGCGGTTGCGGCGGCCGCCGGGTCCGTGCCCTATTTCAGTTGGAGTCGGTCGGCGTTTGCCAACAGCTCGGCCAATGATCGACCGGTCATCGGGTGCATCGGTGTGGGCAGCATGGGGCAAGGTGATGCGGGCGATCACGCGCGGTTCGGCGACATCGTCGCCGTCTGCGACGTCGACGCCAAACATGCCGAGGAGGCGAAGAACCATCCGAACATCGGCAAGGGCAAGGCCGACGCGTACGGCGACTACCGCCAGGTCCTGGAGCGAAAAGACATTGACGTGGTGAGCGTGGTGACTCCCGACCATTGGCACGTCAAGATTGCCATCGAGGCGCTGCAGGCGGGCAAGCATGTGTTCTGCCAGAAACCCTTGACACTCACGCTGGAGGAAAACCAACTCATGCGCAAAGCGTGCCAGCGGTATGGTGACCGCGTCTTCCTGGTGGGCACGCAACAACGCAGTGATCGAGACCGATTCCTGCGGGCCGTCAACATGGTGCAAAAGGGATTGTTGGGGGACATTCAGAAAATGACGGTCGGCATCAATGGCGGTGACGTCGGCGGGCCGTTTCCAGAATCCCCACCGCCCTCGGAACTCAACTGGGATTTCTGGCTCGGCCAGGCTCCCAAGGTGGACTACATCCAGGAGCGCTGCCACTATCAGTTCCGTTGGTGGTACGAGTACTCGGGCGGCAAGTTCACCGATTGGGGTGCCCATCACGTCGATATGGCCACGTGGGCCATCGGCCAAGACAAGCAAGGCACTGGGCCCGGTCGAATTCGACGGGACGGACGCCAAGCACCCGGTGGAGTTCAAGGACGGATACCCGTTGAAGGACGACTGCTACAACACGTCGCACGACTTTGCCATCAAGTGCAAGTTCGCCAACGGCACGCGAGATGATTATCGACAGCCGCAGCGAAAACGGCATTCTGTTCGAGGGGACCAAAGGACGCATGTTCGTCAATCGCGGCAAGATCACCGGCAAGCCGATCGAGGAGAACTGGGATCACGGTAAGTTCACCGACGACGACCTGGTGCGGCTCTACAAGGGCAAGCCGTTCGAAGGTCACAAAGACAACTTCTATCGCTGTATCCGGGAAGGCGGTCTGCCGGTGTCCGACGTGTTCAGTCACGTGCAGACCATGAACGCGTGTCATCTGGCCGCGATCGCCGCCCGGTTGGGTCGCGTCGTCAAGTGGGATCCCCAAGCCGAAAAGATCGTGGGCGACGATTTGGCGGCACGGTTCTTCGCGCGGCAGAGCACGGGCGGGATTTGACATCCCCAGCGTGTAGTGCATGGTCTCAGAGTCCTTCGCGTGGGCGTGGTGCGCGACGGTGGCTCTGTCAGTGCGGGTGTGACGCGTCAGGCGTCGCACGGCACTGGCAGAGCCCGCGGGCGCCTTCCGGCCGATCGGACTCCTGACGCTATCGACTCGCGCGACGCGGCGCCAGCTGCTGATCCATCCGCAGCAGCAGGTGTTCCAGCGCCAAGCGGGCCATGTCGGGCGACGAATGGCTGCCCTTGAGAGCCAGGTCGGTGTCCAACAGCCAGCGGTGCAGCTGGCCCGCTCGTTCGCGCCCCAGCTGCTTGAGCTGTCGCTCGGCCGCCTGCATCGCCTCCCGCTGCCATTTGAAGAAGCCGGCCTGTTCCATCGCATCGGTCAGCTGCATCGGCCGGCGCGTCGTTCCGCCCGTTGAAAGACCCGCGTGGCGGACGCGAACCGGCGCAGCGACCAGGAGATGGGACCGAACAGGGCCGCGGCGCTTCGCCAGACTGCAAGAGCCGGTCCAGCTGCCGTACCGCTTCCGCGGCGTTGCCGGAGACGGCCGCATCGATGACCTCCCAAGCCGTCTTCGCCGCCATCCACCGCTCACTTCTTTCACCAGCTTCTCGTTGACCTTGCCACTCGGTCCGGCGAATAACGCCAGTTTGGCAATTTCCTGATCCAGGAGGCCGAATTCCCCACCGATGATGTCGACGAGCACGGCGGCGGCGTTCTTCGCCAACTGCACCTCGTGACGCGTCTTGGCCCACGCGATGAGCCACTGGATGATCCGCGGCTGATCGATCGCTTTCTGCTTGCCGTGCTCGATCACCGGTGCCCGGCACTCCACCTGCAACCCGTGTTTGTCCACCAGCTTGTACAACCGTGTGTTGGAGGCCCACTTCGTCACGTCTAACAGCAATACGGCCCGCTTCTCCGGGCGCTCCACGTACTCTTCCAGCCGGCTGCGATGGTTCTGCACGAAATCGTCGGCGTCCTGCACCACCGCCAGTCGCATCCCGGTCGGGTTGAACAGCGATGCCGCGCTCAACTCGTCGCGGACATCGCGCCATTCGACCGACGCACCGTCGAAATGCGCCGCCAGCATGTCCTCGTCGGGACAAATCTGCCCGCAGATCTGCTTCCGTGCAAGCTGCTTGAGAAAAGGCTCGTCACCAAATAACACGGCCACCGGCGCGGGGGCCGGGCGCTGTTCCAGGAAGTCGAACACGTGAACCGTTTGGCCCATGGCAAGTTCGCGAGCAGTGTCAGAGGTACGGGACGCAGTGGAAACTGGATTGTCCCAGTTGCGGTGCACTCCCGCAACGGGGAAGCAGCGGCGAGGGAGCCATCGCGACGCTGGAAGTACGACGGTGGACGCCCGAAAGGACGGTCAGGGATGAGCACGCGGGACGCTTGCTCTACGGGAGTTGGGGATGAGCACGCGGGACGCTTGCTCTACGGGAGTTGGGGATGAGCACGCGGGACGCTTGCTCTACGGGGATCAATGGCGACGTGGCTGGCGAAACGCTTCGCGGTCCAGGTCGGGCAGCGGTTGCACACCGCGAATGCGCGCTTTGGGAGCCAAGCCATCGATGTAGACAGGCTCTTTCAACTGATCGACGGTCACGTTGCCGGCTTCATCGCGTGCCTCGAGCCGCAAGTAGACGCTGGCCGGGAGTTGGGGGTCCGCCGGCCAGATGTATTCGCCGTTGTTCGGTAGTGCGGAAGCAATTACCGTCCAGGGGCCTTCCGCATTCTCGGCGAACTTCAGCGTGATGGGGCGGTCGCCCAGGTTCAGGTCGGTGGCCTCCCAGCGAATGAACAGCTTGCCGGCGTTAGCCCCGTCGCCATAGACGGCCGCCGTCAGGCGGGCGTCAGGGCTGGTCGTGTCCACGCCGATCCAGATATCGGCCAGATCGCCACCCCGCGGTTTGCGTCCGGCCAACCCGCTGCGACTGACCACCACCACATGGAAACCGTAGACGCCTGGCTGTTCCACGACCACTTCAAACGGGCTTTGCAGATCGTCATCGGTACCCCACAGGCGCCAAGTCTGACCTCCATCCGAGGTGGCCCACAACTGCACTTCGGCCACGCCCGACGGACCGACCGCGTCGACGTCGTAGGCCAGCTGAAAACGCGTGGCATTGGTGATCTGCGGACGCTCGCCCGGTGGCAACATGCCGCGCAAGGCCTCCGTCGTGGGACGGTGCGAGGCCGTCGCGGGGACACTCGCAGGCGGGGCGTTGGCCGACGGTGGCCAGGCCGAATCCGCCGGAGGCGGCGTGGTCGGCGGGTCCGCGGTCGTCGGCCCTGGTGCGGGAGCTGGCCCGGCGTGCGGCGTCGCGTCAGGCGTCACCGGGAGTGGTGCGGACGACGGCGTGTCAGCCGGTGGACCGGCCAACTGCGTCGAAGCGAACTGACCCTGGGCGGTTGGGCTGGGGGTGGCTGGCGTCGCCACGAATGGTCGTGAGTCAAGTCCCGGCGGTTCCGCACCGGGCGCCGCGACCGCTGGCAACGCATTGTCACTCGGCCAGGGAACGGCACCTTCACTCGGTTGGCCCGCGCGGGCAAAAGGGTCGGACAGACGCGAGGACGGATTCGTCCCCGGTCCGGGACTGGCCGCCGTCGCGGCCGGCAGCAGCAGTCGTCGGTTCACGACCGCCAGGTTGCCGGCGCGATCGCGCACTTCGGCCCGCACGTTAATCGCCGGCGCACGGGTCTCGGGCAACCAGCTCGATTTGTCCCTGATAGTTGGTTCGCAGGACGTCGTCGGCCGGCTGCTGAAGGGCCACCAGCTTCCAGGGCTTTCCGACTCCGTCCTGGTATTCGACTTTCAAGGACGTGGCCAGCAGGTTCTGGTCCACCGCCTGCCAGCTCGTCACCACCTCGCCGCTGCCCGTCGGCCGAGCGGTGAATTCGATTTGAGGCGGAACGGTGTCGACGACCACCCGCAGTTCCGGCTGCAGCGGTCCCTGAGAACTCGCGCACTGGCTGGCGTCCAGGGTGCGCGATGCGAACCAGTACTCGCCGTCGCTGCGCGACGGAAGCTGAACTGGCGAGCGGCGGGAGGTTGCTGCCCGGCGAGCTGCCAGGTGACGCCCTGGTCCGACGAGACATACAGGTGCACTTCCACCGGCTGGGCAATGCGGCGGTCCACCGAGAATGGAATGGCGAAGACGTTTTGTCGCGTGGCAAACAGCGGGAGCTGGCTGATGACGTCCGCTGTGGCGGCGGACGATGGTGCGGGCGGGACTTGCGCGATGCCGGCCGAGGCGAACAGTGCCCAAAGGAAAAGCGAACGGCATGTCGCATCACATCGCATGATCGCGCTTTCCATCGGGTTGGATGATCACCACCGTGTTCCCAGCCAGCCGCGGCGCCGGGTCGGTGGCGAGAACCCAGACGGCAACGTGGCAGCAATCCGTTCGAGTCAAAGCCCGACCGGCATCCGGCCATCCACGGGGTTGTCGGGACGTAGTCTCCCCCGGATCTGGTATCGGTTACACCGGTTCTGTAACTTGAAGGGGCACGGGCATGAGGGTGTTCAGAACGCAAATCAAGGATCATCCGGATGGTAAATGGGGGATCTCCGCCAGCGTGCGACGCCGATGGACGCTCCCACCGCAAGTCCCGGGTGGCGCCAGGGTTATGGGGCGCTTGGGGGGTGTTGGCGACGTTGTCCGCCGCTGGACCGCTGGGCGACCGGTGGTGGGGATTGGAGTTGGTCAGCCATTTTCGCGTGCAGTACATGGCCGCGGCATTGCTTCTGTCGCTGGTCGCCGTGTGCGTGCGGCAGTGGCGTGTGGCCGCTGGCCTGGCCGCGCTGGCATTCGTGCTGGCGGGCACCATGCTGCCGCTGTGCTGGCCATCTCCGGCAGTCGCCGTCAGCGACGGCCGACTGCGACTGCTGATGGCCAATCTCCATGCGGCCAACGACCGTGCCGCAACGGTGTTGGACATGATCGATCGAGAGCAGGCGGACGTCGTGATCTTGTTGGAATACACGGGCCGTTGGCAGGCCGACCTGCAGGTGCTCGAGTCCACCTATGCGCACACGCGACAGGAGCCTCGCGAGGATAATTTCGGGATCGCCCTGTTCAGTCGAGTGCCGTGGATTCGCGTCGACGTGCTGGCGTTGGGGACGGCGGGACCGCCGTGCGTCTGCTGCGACATGCAGTTGGATAATGCGATCGCGACCCTCCTGGGCGTCCACGTTTATCCGCCGGTATCCCGTGAGGCCAGTCACTTGCGCGACCAACAGCTTGAGCAGATTGCCCGCCTGGCGCGCGACGTGCCTCATGCGTGCGTCGTCGCTGGCGACTTGAATTGCACGTCGTGGTCACCGCGGTTTGAGACGCTTCTCGCGACCAGCGGATTGCGCGATACGCGGGCCGGTTGGGGTCTGCAAGCGACGTGGCCCACCTGGATGATTCCGCTCATGATTCCCATTGACCACTGCTTGATCACGCCGGATCTGGCCGTCAGCGATCGCCACCTCACTCGTCCGCTGGGGTCGGACCATCTGGGAGTTGTGGTCGACCTGCAGCGCGGTGGGCCGTAACTCGATCGCGAGCGCACGGAGAGCCGCCGGGCCGGCTGGTCCTGGAAGGAACGTTGGCCCACGTGGGGGTGTCCGGCTGTCCCGCCGCCAAAGTCGGTGGTGGGCACGCCGGGCGCGTCCATTCCGCAGAAAAGTGGTTCGCGTTGCCCAGGCACCGTCGCCGCATCGTCGCCAGAAACCGACGGAAACCTCCTGGCGAAAGTCTTCGAACCGTCGCGATGTCCAGTTCGTAAGTATGAGTATGCCAGCGATTTAGGTCGTACTGGCTGGAAATTCTGGACGCGCTGTAACCAATGTGCATAATATTCGACATATTCCCATCAGCTAACTCTTGCGTGAATCGTTCCCTCTGCGTGTCCGACACCAACCATGCAGGACTTTCTGACGACACCGGCTACGATGGCAGTGCTGTGGGTAGCCGTTCTGATGATCATGATGGCAGCGGGCTACTACCTGGTGCGAAGGTTTCGGGATCGCACCGATGACGACCGGCAAACAGCAAGCGAACTGCTGACGAATTTTCGAGAAATGCACCGGGAGGGTGACATCAGCGAGACGGAATTCCGAACAATAAAGACGGTGCTGGGGCGCAAGCTCCACGACGAGTTGAAGGAGGCGGACGGGGAAGATTGAGCACGTCGCGTGGGCCCTGCCCGGCGGCGTGAATCCGCTGACTATGCCGGTCATTCCTGCGCAACTCGCGCTGGCCTGGGAGGCCAGCCGCACTGGCAGACAGAACCGTGGATTTGGCAGCTCGACGAATCGCGGACAGGGAAGCCCACCAGGGCCTGGGCACAGTAGACGGGACGACGCCCTTTCGGCCGGATCGAGCGACACCTAGGAAGCACAACGTTGTCCGGTCCACCTCAGCCTGGCTGACGGAAGGGCCGGCGATCCGAAAGGAGTGATTATGCCCGCGGGAAGAGATTCGGGCGGAGGCCGACGGAGCAGTGGCACGACGAAGAAGAACGCGTTTTGTTCGTTCTGCCGGAAGAGCTATCGGGACGTCGGTCCGTTGGTCGAAGGGCCCGGCGACGTGTACATCTGCGGCGAGTGTATCGACCTGTGTCAATCGATCCTGGAACAGGAACAGCGACGTCGCGGGTCGACCAAGCAACTGTTCAAGGAAATTCCCACGCCGCGCGAGATCGTGGCCAAGCTGGACGAGTACGTCATTGGCCAGGCCGAGTCCAAGAAGGTGCTGGCGGTCGCAGTCCACAACCACTACAAGCGGCTGGCCTTGGGGTGGGAAGGTTCGGATATCGAGATCGAGAAATCGAATATCCTGCTGATCGGCCCGACGGGGTCGGGCAAGACGTTGCTGGCTCGCACGCTGGCCCGCGTGCTCAACGTGCCCTTTGCGATTGGGGACGCCACGACGCTGACCGAAGCCGGCTATGTGGGCGAGGACGTTGAAAACCTGTTGTTGAAGCTGCTGCATGCGGCGGACTTCGACCTGGAATCGGCCCAGCGCGGCGTGCTCTACATCGACGAGATCGACAAGATTGGCAAGACCAGCCAGAACGTGTCGATCACGCGGGACGTGTCGGGCGAGGGTGTGCAGCAGGCCTTGCTCAAGATGCTGGAAGGGACCATTGCGAATGTGCCTCCACAGGGCGGACGCAAGCACCCGGAGCAGCAGTACATCCAGATGGACACAACCAATATCCTGTTCATCTGCGGCGGCACGTTTGTGGGCATCGAGGACATCATCGGCAAGCGGTTGGGGAAACCCACGATGGGGTTCGGGCAGAGCCCCTTGCCCCAGGAGAAAAAGGACCCCGCCAAGTTGTTGCCGCACGTGACCACCGATGACGTGTTGCAGTACGGATTGATCCCGGAACTGGTGGGCCGGTTGCCCGTCATCAGTGCCCTCATGCCGCTCGATGAAGATGGCCTGGTCCGCGTGCTGACGGAACCGAAAAACGCCTTGATTCGTCAGTACCAGAGCCTGTTCGAGATGGAGAATTCGAAACTCACGTTCACCGACAAGGCCCTGCGCCGCATCGCCCACCGGGCCATGTCGAAGGGGACCGGTGCTCGTGGCTTGCGCAGCATTATTGAAGAGGTCATGCTGGACATCATGTACGATTTGCCCGACCAGGCGGCCGGGACGGCTTACGTGATCAACGACGAGATCGTCGACGGCCGGGAGAAACTGTTCCAGTTGCCCGAACCGCGCACCAAGAGCGCTTGACGCTGGGCATTCCTGCCCGGAAAATTTCCCCAGGCGACATCCGCCCGGTTGGAGGCCCGCGCCCCACCGGGCTTTTTGTTGGCACCGTCGGCGTCCGCCGTGATTCCAGACCGTCCACTTCCCTATCTGCACCTCGGAGGCCACCGCGATGGACTTGCGCAAAGAACTCAGGGTCGGGCCCGGTGATTCGCTGAAGCTCGACCAGATCGATGCCGGCTACACCGGTCACCTCGATTCCCGCGAGGAAGCTGAGCGGCAACTCGAGGCACACTGCGAGTCGCTCCGCGAACTCCAGTACCTCATGTATGCCGAAAACAAGCGCTCGCTGTTAATCGTCCTCCAGGGGCGCGATGCGGCGGGGAAAGACGGGACCATCCGCCACGTCTTTGCCGTGATGAATCCGCAAGGGTGTACGGTGACCAGTTTCAAGGTCCCGACGGCCGTGGAAGCGGCCCACGATTTCTTGTGGCGGTGTCACGCGGCCGTGCCCGCCCGCGGGCAGGTGGCGATCTTCAACCGCTCACACTACGAAGATGTCCTGGTCGTCCGCGTGCACAACCTGGTCCCCACGAAGGTGTGGTCGCAACGCTACGATCACATCAATGCTTTCGAGGAACTGCTCTACGACAACCACACGCAGGTCCTCAAGTTCTACCTGCACATCGACCGCCAAGAACAACTCGAGCGATTCGGGAAACGGATCGACGACCCTGCCAAGCAATGGAAGATCAGCGACGCCGATTACTCGGAGCGCGCGTACTGGGACGATTACACCCGGGCGTTTGAAGACGCGTTGGAGAAATGCAGCACGAAACACGCGCCCTGGTTTGTCATTCCTTCGAACCACAAGTGGTTTCGCAACCTGGCCATTGCCCAGATCGTCGTCGACACGCTGAAGGACATGAACATGCAGTTCCCCGAGCCCTCGGTCGATATGCAGGAGATTCGTCAGAAGTACCACGCGGCGTCGGTGTGACACGCGCGTTGCCTCGTGATTTCATCCCCCGCGACGAGCGATTCTGCGGAGAACCTCGATCCCCCGCGCGATGACGTCATTGGAGGCGGCGTAGGACAAGCGGAAATGCGTGTCCTGCTGGCTGAAGACCTTGCCCGGGATGATCAGCAATTGGTTTTCGATCGCCTTGCTCACGAACTCCGTCCCCGTGCCCCAGGGAGCTTGGGGAAATACGTAGAACGCCCCGCGCGGATTGGCGATCTCGTACAGATCGGACAAGCCGTTGACGATCAGGTCGCGTTTCACGTGATACGCCTCGGTCTGCTCGTGAATGTCCACATCCATGGCCACCGCGCCAGCCCACTGTACCGGCTGCGGAGCGCAGACGAATGTGTACTGCTGGACCTTCACCATGGTTTCGATGACTTCGGCGGGCCCGTGCACGAATCCCAGCCGCCAGCCGGTCATGGCGTAGTTCTTGGAAAAGCCATCGATGACAATCGTCCGCTCGTTGAATTCGGCCGGCGACACGAAAGGTGCGTCGTAGCAGAACTGGCTGTAAATCTCGTCCGACACCAGGGCGATATCATGCTTCCGTGCCAGGTCCGCCAGGCCGCGCACCTCCTCCCGGGTCGCCACCGCGCCGGTTGGATTGGCGGGACTGTTGAGGAGAATCAGTTTGGTTCGATCGGAGATGGCCTCCGCCACGCGGTCCAGTGGGATGCGAAAGTCGGGATAGGTCGAAATGAGCACGGGAACTCCACCGACCAACCGCGTCAACGCCTCGTACATCACGAAGTAGGGATCGAAGATGATGACTTCGTCACCCGGATTGACGACGGACAACAACGTCAGCACGATGCCGCCACTGGTGCCCGACGAGACGAAGACCTGACGATCGGGATGCCCGTAGTGCCCGTCGATCCGGGCCTGCAGTTTCTCCCGCAACACCGGCATCCCCTGCGTCAGGGCATAGTTGTTTTTGCCCGACTCGATGGCCTCAATGCAGGCGGCCCGCACCGGTTCCGGCACATCATAATCCGGCTGGCCGATCGACAGGTCGATGGGCGATTCCATGCTGCGGGCCAAGTCGAACACCTTGCGGATCCCGCTGCTGTCGAAGAGACGCGTCCGGTCGGCTATCCAGGATTTGGTCATGAGTCCCCCACGCAAAGAGCGGCGAATTTCCCCATCGTGGCGTGCACGCTGAGAATTTGCAAGAAGCCAGCCCGTTGGTGGGGCGGACCGGCGGAGACGCCTGGGACGGGGCGGCGGCCGGCATGCGCCCGGTCCGCCACGACGTTACCGCACACGGCACTGGAAGCGAATTACGCCTCCCTCGCTGACCTTCATCGGTTCCACGATCTCCCAACGCAATGTCAACGAATCGCCTTGATTATCCCCCGCCGCGAAGTTGGCTTGGAGCGTGCACGACTGGCTGCCCTCGACGTATTCCAAACGCGTGGTCAGGTTGTCGATCACCGTCACATTGCCAATCACCTGGTCGCCGACGTTGTCGAACCGGATGGTAAATTCCACCGTTTCGCCGGGACGGGCTTCCTTGCGCGATGCGATTTTGCAGACCTGCAGGCGCGATTTGCCCTCGAGTGAGTAGATATGGAGCGATTCCGCCTCGGTCACGCCGATGTCCTCGTGAAGCGCCACGTTGTCGATCAACACCTGGACGGCCGTGTCGTGGCTCCACGCGACGGCGGCTTCCACACGATCCGCCAGGCGAGCCTTCTCCGAGTTGTCCATGACGCCGCGGCGGATGAGCGTGAAGTCTTCGTAGGGCAGAAGTCCGCCATGCATGCCGATCAGGCCCTGTCTGTTTTCCAGGCCGGTCGGAGGTGTACGCTCGCGAAAGGCGCTCGCCGCAGCCGTACCCAGATTCAGCTCCGGCTGCACCGGCTGAATCGCCGTCGTCGCGATCTGCACGTCGCCCAGGCCCAACGGCGGGACGGGATTCTCCAGGCCGGCGATATGCTCCTGGTAATCGTTTTCCGCGATGCCGTAGAGCTTGCGGACCGCGGCGAAACGCGGAGCGTACAGACAGACACGGTTGCTTGGCTCGACGTAGGTCTCGCCCAGCACCGTGTCGTAATGCACGACAGTATCCTCCAACTGCAGTCCGTCGACGCGCCAGTTGGGACGCACCTGCACACCGGGATTCTGGTCGCCGCCATCGCAGAGGTATTCGTCGTCCGGCCAGGGACAGGCGAGTCCGGGCGGTGTCCAGGCGCCGCACGGCAAACCGTTGGGACAACCCGGCTCGGGACCACAACTCTCGACCTGCGGCCCACACGACGCGCAAGGCGGGACCACGGGTCCGCACGACGGGTCCATCATGGGCGCCCTGGTCGGTGGCAAGGATGGTGGGCACCACCGTCCGCGCCCTGGTGGGTAGAACGGTCGAGCGGCCACCGCCACGGGTGTCGCGAGTCCCGCGGGCACCGCGGCATGCTGGCCGGCAACCATCCGGGCAGTCGGCGCGGGCAGAGGAGCGGGCAGGTTCGCCGGTGGGTTGGCGGGCAGGTCCGACAGGGATTGACGCGAGGGCGACGATGGAAGTCGCGGGACGCTCGGATCGTGCGCGGAGTCGACGGCACCGTAAGCCGTTGCCGGTATCGTCGGCCCGTACTGCGCGACATTCTCCGGTGGCGGTAAGTCATCGCCGGCTGGTCGGGACACTGGATCCAGGCCGCGGCAGCTGCAGAGCACGAGGGTGGCCGCGGCGATCAGCAACCAACGACTGAGATCTCGCGATCGCACACAGATCGGGGACACGGGGCGGAACGGAATCGTGAGCGTCATCGCGTTGCTCCCACGGCCGCGGACGGCCGCCGTGTGGTGTCGGTCGAGGTAGTCGGCGCCGTGTTGGGGGCCGCTTCGGTTGGCGCCGGTTGACTTGCGTCGGGCGTCGTCTCCGTGGGTGGTTCGATCCACGTGGGCAACTGCACCCAGGGTGCGCTGTCGAACAAGAACCGGCCGGTGGCATTGTCCTGTTCGGGCACGCGCGACCCGATGCGAAGAATGGCCATCGGCCGTCCCAGCGCGTCGGCCACTTCCAGGGGATCCTGGGTGGGTCCGACTTCAAAATAGCGTTGCTGGCGCGGGTCTTCGCGGCTGGGGAGCGCCGTGCGGGGATTCTCCAGGTAGATGACGCGCACGACGTATTGGCCGCGGATCGCGAGTTCCAGTTCTTCCCGCGTCAGCTCAATGGGGATCGGGAACTTTGCCTCGCTGCCGCTGGGCGGATACAGCCGATTGATGATCTCGATGCTGGGAAACACTTCCTGGCCGGGACGAAACGGAAGATTGGTGACTTTCAAACGGTAAACGTTTCCCACCAGCAGGCCGACCCGCAGCGGGGCCGGTTGCGGCGCATCGAACACGCCATCCATGGCCAAGGCGACCTGCGTGTCTTGCGGCGCGGAGATTTCGACCGCCTGGAAGTATCCAGGGAGCGGGCCTCCCCGCATCAGTTGCGGCGCCGATGGCTCCCGGCGGCATATCGGCGGAGTGGAAATAGTGATAGGGCCGCTCTTGTGCCGGCGCGGCCGCAGCGGCGGCCAGGAGGATCGCCAGGGCGGCCAGCCCGCAGGCGCTGGACGACGTCCATCGGGTCGGGGAAGCGATGAAACATCGTTCACGGATGTGGCTCGCTCGCGCACTCATCGTTACCTTCCCTGGCTCTGCGGCTCAATGCGATCGCGACACCGGCCAGTCGTTACGTTGCCATGGCGACCAACGTGGGCCGAATGTGGACCGGACACCGGTCCGACTCGCGATGTGTGAATCCTTCGTGTGACAAAACAGGGGAGGCGACTCCGGTTGCCGACGCCCGAAGTCATGACCTTCGTTCGGCGACGGGAGTCGCCTCCCCCACGTTCACTCATGGCTTGGCCACGATCCGTCTACCGGACACACTGCGACGCGTCGTCGAGTGTCTGTCCGTAGCGGATCGGAGCATGGATGTTCTGCTCGCGGATCCGCATGTGCGTCGGCGGGGCCGGATAGCTGTATCCCGGTTGCTGCCGGACGTCGATCCTGAACTTCTGCACCGGTTCCGGAATGTGCATCGGCGTGTGGTTCTTGATCACGTGTTTCTGCAGGCCGGCCGGGATCCCCAACGGAACGTGCGGCGGACCCGGCAGTCCGATCGGCGTGCCGCTGATCGGCATGCCCCATTGCGGGACCGTCACGCCCGACAGGTAGGTCGGCACATTACCGTAAGGCACAACACCGCCCGGGTAGGCGCCGGCACTCGGCAGGCAGTCGCCACGGAAGCACTGACCGCCGTTGACGCCACAACCGGCCATACCGCAGCCCGCGGGACCGCAAGCTCCCATTCCTGCTCCACCCGCATACCCTGTCGCCCCAACCGGCATCACGCCGCCATCGCCGTTCCCCAGTGCGCCGGGGACTTCCAGGTCCTTGTTACCCATGCGAATGATGGCCAGGATGGAACCGCGTCGATCAGCCTCCACGATCGGATCGATGCCCGGATCCAGTCGCGTGCTGACCAACGTCTCGACACCGGCCAACGCCAGTTCCTGGAATTCGGGATCCGGCAGATAGATGACCTTGGTCACGAAATTGCCGGCCGCCACCTGGTCGAAGTCTTCGTCGGTGAGCTGAATCGGAATCGCATTGTGGGCCAGGTAGGCCTCGGTGCGGAACGTGATTGGCCCGATTTCGAGCGTGGGATAGCGTTCGACACCCTCGCGCCCTTCGATGTTCGAAACCTTCAGGCGGTAGATGCCGCCAGTTGGAAAACTGTAACGGCCGGGCACAACCAGCGGCTCCGAGTCAAAATACCCGACTCCGCCGACATCCCAGGCGACCGTCATGCTTTCGGGCCTGGCGAACAGGATCTGAACGGTCGTGGGCGGCCCGGCGACCACGCCCATGCCACAGGGCGCCCCACCACCTGCATATCCGGCAGGCGGCATGTAGCCGTCCATGGGCATCCCGACCATGCCTGCGCCGACAACTGGCGGCGGTGGCGGCCCGAGCACTCCGGGTCCGGGGCCTCCCACGCCTGGGCCCGGCTCCATCAACCGCTCGGCAGGCGGTAAGTTGTACGACCGGTGATGAGCACACCCCACCGCGGTTGCGGCGATGGCGATGAGCATGATCCAACGCGACATGCTGGTCTTCATAAAATCCCCCCTACGCGGTGCTCTTGCCGGCTAACAACCAATCTGGGCACGAGCTGCTGGTGACTTCCTGGCTGGTCGGAACGGAACGAGTGCGGACGATTGCGGGCTCCACTGGCCTGATAGTTGGCTTGCGCCGTCGGCATTTGGCGTGGACACCACCTCGCATGCCACCCTAGAATGGCCCGCCCAGGTTGGTCCCGCTTATTTGGCGGCTCGTGACCAGATCGCTACTTTCCGGCCTGGAATAAACAAGCCGCTGGATCATCCCGCGCAAGCAGTGCGGGAAAACGTCTCTTTGGGATCTTGATCGGCGTGTCATAACAAGATTCTTTGGCAAAACCAACACAACCGCACCATGAACCACATGTTGCCAATCCCGCTCGCCCTGCTCGTCGTTGTGGCGGCGTGGCAGTTTGTCAGTAGCCAGTCGCCGCAAGTTGTTGAAAAAAAAGAGGTTACTGCCGCGAGTCCAGCGTCCGGACCCCCTCCGATTGAGTCTGCTCCCCCGGACGTGTCGAACGGACAGGAATTGGTGGCCCAAGCCGCTCAGCGACTCCTCCTGCTTCCCGGCATTGAGGCCAAGACGCGCCAACAAGTGAATATCTTCGACCAGCATCTGGTCGGTTCGGGAACCTATTTGCAGCTGACCAAGGGGCCGCGTTTGATGCTGCGGCTGGACCTCAAACTGCAGGTGGCTAACCAGGCCACGAGCCTGCAGCAAATCAGCGATGGCGACACGTTCTGGGTCCGCCGCAGCCATGGCGACGAAACGAATCTGTCGCGAGTTAATCTGCGGAGACTGCGCGAAGTGGCCAGTCGCGTGGGCCCGTCCGATGTTCCGCCACCTCCGACACTGTGGATGGCGTTGGGGGGCTTGCCCAAACTACTGGCGGCGCTCGATTCGCATTTCGCCTTCGATCCACCTAAGCCGATGACCATCGGGAAGGGGAAGTTGCCTGTCTGGAGTCTGGAAGGACATTGGAAGCCCGTCATACTGGCCAATCTACTGCCGGATCAGAAAGCGGAGATCGCAGCGGGCGAGCGGGTGGACCTGTCGAAACTCCCACCTCAGTTGCCGCATGGCGTGACCGTCGTGCTTGGTCGCGATCAGGTGATTCCCCTTTTTCCCTATGGCATTTCGTACTACCGGTTGGCGACGGCCGAAGGTGAGAGTTCGCCGCCCCGACGCCAGCTCATGGCCACTTGGGAACTGTTTGAAGTCCGCTTTCGCCCCGATCTGGATGCCAGTCTGTTTGACTATCGTCCGCACGACGCGCAGCAGGTGGACGAGTGCACGGACGAGTAGATTGCGCGGCTACAAACGGCTATGGACCGGCAGGGGGCGGGTTCGCCGAGAACGGCTGCAGGTGCGGGCCAGGACTCCAGAAGGTAGGTAGGTAGAGCAAGCGTCCCGCTTGCTCAGGCGCCATCCCACATCGAACAAACGTAGAGCAAGCGTCCCGCTTGCTCAGGCGCCATCCCACATCGAACAAACGTAGAGCAAGCGTCGCGCTTGCTCAGGTACCATTCCCGCCAGAGAGCCAGCCAGAAAACCAGAGTGTCTGACTTCTCAATACTTCTCAATTCCTCACAGACCACTCCCCAGAGTGACACTCAGTGTGGTCCGGAACCGCGCTTGCCGACATGGACTTGGGCCGACACCCATCATGCCAGGTGAAAAGCGGCATTCATCGTGAGGACCTGGGCGTGGCCGGTGCGGTAGCGAAGCACGTTGACGCCGCAATTGTCCTGGTCGATGCCGCGCGCTTTGGCGAGCGGCATCTCCAGCAGGCTGGCCAACAGCACTCGATTCACGACGTTATGGCCGACGATCAGGATCAGCGACCCCTGATGCGCTCCATCAATTCCATCACGGCCGGCAGCACGCGTTGTTGCACCTGGAGGAAGTTTTCGCCGCCGGCGTAGCCGTGGTGGGCCGGATCGCTCACGAACCGGTGGTAGGCAGCCGGCTCGTGCGCTCAATCTCCACCCAGGACCGGCCTTCCCATCGTCCGACGTCCACTTCCCGCAGCGCCGTGACGGGTGTGGGTGTTACCGCATGGGGTTGGGCGATGATGGTCGCCGTTTCCAGGGCCCGCTGCAGCGGGCTGGCGAAGGCGGCCGTCATCGGTTGATCGGCCAGGAATCTGGCGGTGTGCGCGGCCTGAGCGCGTCCCTCGGGCGACAACGCCAGGTCCTCTCCCGACCCCTGAATGCGAGGCGGTGAGGCCAGGTTATTGAGGGTGGCCGCGTGTCGAACCAGGAACGCGAGACAGGCAGTCGGGGCAGGGGAGTAGGGCATGGCGGTCGCAGGAGTCCCGTGGGCTGGAGCGTTGAATTGTTGACCGTTCCTGGGGGTGAATGACGAATGACGAATGACGAATGACGAATGACGAATGACGAATGACGAATGACGAATTCGGCATGGGTCGTTCGATGGTCAGGCTGGTTCAGGATACCACTGCAAATGATTCCTGCAGTCGACCAGCTTCGCGGCGACGCGGATCGCTTCGACCATCGATTCGCAGCCGCGCGTGGCCTTGCCAGGCCAGGTCATAGGCCGTGCCGTGGGCGACACTGGTGCGAATCACAGGCAATCCCAGCGTAATGTTCACCGCCTGGTGCATGCCCAGCAGCTTCAGCGCGATGTGACCCTGGTCGTGGTACATGGCCACCACCGAATCGAACTCGCCGGCGGCGGCCCGCGTCAGGAGCGTGTCGGCAGGGAAGGGGCCCTGCAGGTCCATGCCCATGGTGATCCCGCGCTCCACGGCCGGGCGAATGAGACGGCTTTCCTCGTCTCCAAACAACCCTTGCTCGCCGGCATGGGGATTGAGGCGCACACACCAATGCGAGGCAGGCCGGGCGAGTGCGTCGTGTCGAGCAGTGCGCGGGTCACCACATGGGCCAGATGCGCAGTCTGGATGATCCGCGGTGGAGTCAGCAACGCAAACACATCGCGCAGTGCGACGTGCAGCGTGGCATGCGCGACTCCGAGCCCGGCGGGACCGCGGACCTGATCGCTACGAGCCAGGTAGAGCATCATCGCCACGTCGTCGACGCCGCACAGGTCGGCCAGCAGTTCCGTGTGACCGGGGTAAGCGTGCCCCGCTGCCGCCAGTGCGGCCTTGTTCAGCGGAGCCGTGACGAGCCCGTCGACCTTCTGCGTTTGAGCCAACTGACACGCAATGGTCACTGCATCATAGGCCGCCTGGCCGCCTCCAGCGTGCACCTGCGCGGCGGGCAGATCCACCACCTGATCGTCACCACAGCGAAGGCACGGCATCCACTCCGCGGACGAGTCCGCGTCCTCGACTCCCGTCACTTCGACCACCCGGGCCGTCGATCGTACCAGGCGGATAGCGCGGCGCATGATCTCGGGATGCCCGATCACCACAGCCCGCGTCTGAGCATGCAACGACGCGTGCCCCCACGCCCGCGCAATCGTTTCGGGGCCCACTCCCGTGGGATCGCCCATCGTAATGGCCAGTAAGCGTTTCATCGCGAACATTCTATCGCTCGTCAGACCAGTTCGGAAGATCGCTGCCACCATCCACTTGCTGCCTCGCACGACATCCGTCATGTTACGACGACAGAGCGAACCAGGCGGCCGGCAAGGGCATGATCCATGAGAGCTTGTGTGCAACGTGTCACCACAGCCAGCGTCACGGTGGCGGGTGAAATCGTCGGACAGATCGAACACGGACTGGTCGTCTTGCTGGGCGTGGGACGGCAAGACACGCCGGCGGACGCCGACTATCTGGCCCGCAAACTGGTTGCACTGCGGATCTTTGAAGACGAGCAGGGGAAGATGAATCGCTCCCTCGAGGAAGTGAGTGGCGGCATGCTGGTGGTGAGCCAGTTCACGCTGTGGGGCGACTGTCGCAAAGGTCGCCGTCCGAGTTTTGTGGAGGCCGCACCGCCGGAGGTGGCTGAACGCCTGTATGCGTATTTCGTGCGCGTGGTGGAAGAACTGGGAGTGCCCGTGGCAACGGGACAGTTTCGCGCTCACATGCACGTGGCGCTGGTCAACGATGGACCGGTGACGCTGGTCGTCGACAGCAAGACGTAAGTCGACTGCTCCTCACGGGCACTCCGCCCGGACCAAGCCCTGCCTGCAGGCGCCGTCTGGCGCATTCAGGCGGGATGCTTCCAGTCCGCATCTCCGTGCCGCGGCGCACTGCCCCACCCTACCCGCTCGCACCCCGTGACATGTTTTGCAGTCGCAATCGCAATCGCAATCGCAGTCCGGTTCGCGCCGGGGCGCCGGCCGACAAACGGCCTTCCCACGACCAAGGATCGGACATGGACAGCGAATCACCTCGCGGCCAACTCATCTTCGCTCGCCTGTGTGGGTTCGCTATACTTTGCCCGCCTGTTCGTACCGGAGTCCTGCCGATGACCGTCGCCACGTATGACCTCGTAATGCTGGGAGTGTTGCTCAGCAGCGACAGCATTCGGGGCCTGGAAAGGGTTGGCTTGGCAGGTGGCCTCGCTGGCCGCCATCTTTGCGAGCTACGTGGTGGCCTACCGGTACCGCGAGTCGGTAGCGGCCTGGATCCCGGTGCAGGCACCCTGGCGTGTCTTCTTGGCGATGTTGCTGTTGTATCTCGCCACGTCACTGGCGATTTGGGTCGCGTTTCGATGGGTATCCCGTTTGATTGACCGGGTGAAACTCAAGGACTTCGACCGCCAGATCGGCGCTCTGCTGGGCTTCGCCAAGGGCGTTGTGTTGTGCATCCTCATCACGCTCTTTTCGGTCACTCTATTGGGGGACAGTCAGCGGTCGGCGATCGTCAAGTCGCACTCCGGCTATTACATTGCCGTACTTCTGGATCGTGCGCGTGGAGTGATGCCGAACGAGATCCACGAGGTGTTGCAGCCGTATTTGGACGTCTTGGACGAGGGGTTGGAAGGGCGTGTCGAGTCGGGCGGCGGAGCAGGGGGGAGTGGCCGCTGGGGGCGGTTTGGCTGGGCCTCCTTCTGAGCGCCAGCTCGGGTCAAAACCGGCGGTTTTTCCCGTGGTGCGCGGCGGGCTGCGGGCTGGTTGGGTGGGCGCGGGCGAAACCGGGCGGGAGTTGCCGGTCGCCGGGCGGCCTGGTGGCGAAAACCGCGTGAATCCCCGGGAAAACGGGGGCCTTAACCGAACATAAGAAACATTATCGGACGTTGTGGAGAGAGGCGAAAAGCCCGGGAAAACCCTGGGAAAACCCAAGTAAAGCCCCGGGTTGCGGGCTGGATCCCGGGTGGCGTCCGCACGGCGCGGCGGGACGCGGGACACCGGCGGCGGGAATGGTCGCGGCCCGCGCCACGGCGCCGTCGACCGCGTCCGCCAGTACGCCACCAGGAGTTCCTTCCGGCGCCGTTGAGTAACGAAAAAAGCCGCTCTCGCGGGAGAGCGGCTGACGGTCGGCGGCGGAGTGAAATGTCGTCGGGTCGGACTACTGAACCAGTTTCAACGGACGCGCGTCGGCGATGGCTTTGAAGACTTCCATCAGGCCGTCGCGATAGCGTTCAATTCCGTTTCCATCGGCCGGCACGTTGAAGTGCCGCGACTCGGTGATGTCGGCCACTTGCTGCATCAAGGCCGTGTCGGCCCCGGCCCCCAGGCTGATCGCCACGACCGGATAATTCAGTGCCGAGCTGGCGGAGGCTTCCGACAGCACGTGGTTCTTGGCGGCCGCGATGTTGTAGGCGCCATTGTTCCAGTTGGCGACGCCGTCCGTCATCAGCACGATCATCTTGAAGGCGTTCTCGCGCCCGTTCGCGATCAGGTGTTCGCGGGCGGATTGCATGCCGGCCCCAATGTTCGTGTAGTCGTGATAGTGACCGGATTGCCGGTGCTCGGTGATCTGGGGTATCAGGTCGAGGTTGGTGGTCAGTGCGGTTTCCAGCTTGGCGTTGCCGTTGCTGGCGTTGTACACCACGAGCCCGACACGGTCATTGGTGTCGACTTCGCGAATGTAATCCATGAACACGTACGTCGCGTCCTTGAGGGACTTCGCCGGCTGCGCGCTGACCTTCCAGAGATCGGGCGTCTCGGCGTAGGAGTTCCTGCTCTCCAGCCAATAAGCGACCAGGTTGGCATAACCGAACTTGTATTCGTAGCCGGCACTCTTGTTGGAGGCGTTGGTGCGACCGTAGTCGATGAACTCGTTCCAACTGCCGCTCGGGTACGGATACGCGACGGTGTTGAGCCCGAGGGCCGTCTTGATCGTGGCGCGAATGGTGGTCGAATCGAAGTCGAACAGCTCACCGCTGGTGCCGTTGTCGCCTGACTTCACCCAGGCCTTGTAGATGGCTTTACCGGCATTACCGCCGGTGCCAGTAAACGGCCCCGGCCCGGTGAAGGTCTGGGTGGCACCATTGGAGAACTTCAAGGTGACATTGGTTAAGGGCAGCGTCGAGGTGACACTAACCGATTTGAACCGGTACTCCACCGAAATCTGCGGCTGCGTGGCAGGGTTCGCCGGCGCCACGCCCTTGACGGTGATGTAATTCGGCTCGAACTGCAGCACGTTACCGTATTTCGGCGAGCCCAGTTCCGAATAGATCTGATTCAATCCGGCGACGATCACTGGTTTTGTAAACGTGGGGATCGCGCTCAGCTGGCTGTCATCGGCCATCGATCCGGAGAAGTCCAGGACCAGCATGATGTCCCGCGGCTGGTACATGGCGGTCGCCGTGGACGTCAGGTCAAAGGTGTCTTGGCCCAAGACCCGCGCGAAGAAGAACGGCAGGTTCGGGTAGGTCATCGAGACAGAAATCGCCGACGGCAGCTGGTCCGTCTGGCTGACTTCCCCCGTAGCCGCATCCCACTCGCCCCACAGCACCTCGTAATCGTTGCCGTGGTCCGCCAGGAACTTGGCCGTCAGTTCGACCATCTCTTCACTGGTCACGGCCGTGGCCTGTTTTCCCACGGGGTTGCGGATCAAGTATTCGATCGCCTCCTCATGGGCGACATCCGTACCCTCGATCAGGGCCGCTGCCCCGGCCAACGCGGCCGAATCCACGGCCCGGTCCAATTGGGACTGCATCGTGTACATGTAGCCGGTGTCGATGCTCAACGCGAGCATCGCCATCATGACAATCATCAAAAAGGCTGCCAGGACGATGATCGCCCCACGCCGTGGGCGACGGGACGATCGTTGAGTCACGAGCGGCTGAGAGCCGCGAGAACGAGTGAGACGCATGGTTCAACTCCGCCGAAAAAAACAGACAGGATGTAGCGACCGCTAACGACATGACGAGAAAATTCGCGAACGATGGTCGTTCAATGAAAACCATAGTTCACAGATGGGGCATGTGCCTGCCGATTTCGAAATTTTCTGAACCGATCCCCACCCATCACGCCTCCGCACCGCGTTTGCCACGGTTCCACCATGTGACGGTCAGACCGGTTGTGCCACGTATGAGCAGAACAAGCCTTCGTGGAGACTGCGGCGGTTAATTGCGCGGCGGTCCCCCAGTCCCCACGGATGATGTTGGTCACGAGCACGTCCACGGAGGCACGCGACGGACGCCCCCCTGCCCCGTGCTGCCGCTCAAGAAACGACAGAACACCACGGCGGCGTGGTGTTCTTCGCGTGGGAGAAAGGGACGGCTGGGTGGCGAGACCGAGCGCCCGTGACAACCCGACCAATCACGCCGGGCGTTGTTCGGCCATCCTCCACCCAGTCCGTCGTAGTCTGCTCTATCAGCGCCAGGTCCGTCCCGGCTCCGAGACGGGTGGCGACCCTGGGATGATTCCAAGATGAGATTGCGTTGTCTGCAGTGCGCGTGCGATCTACCTAAAGCATAGTGCGCAACTGTTGTATTGGCGCGGAATCGTTCAGATTATTCCTGAAGCGTGTGGGCCGGAACAAGCAACCGCCAGGACTGCCGGAACTTGGGTTGCGGCAGCGGTTGCGCCGTTCCGGTCCGGACTTGTGCGGTCTCGTTCCGGCCTACTGGCTGCATCCGGGATACGGCTAAATCACGAGGAGGACTCGCCGGGAGCGGCGGCCGCCTCTTCCAGGAACACGCCCATGCGGCGGAATTTCTCGTACCGCCGTTGGAGCAAGGTGGCCCGATCCAGCGTGGAGAGTTCGCGAAGCATCTTGACCAGGTAGATCTTGAGCCGGGCGGCCATTTGATGCGGGTCGCGATGTGCGCCGCCCAGGGGTTCCTGGAGAACGGTGTCAATGATGCCGAACTCGAGCAGGTCTTTGGCGGTGAATCGCAGAGCGCCTGCCGCGCGCGCCGCGTACTCGTGGCTCTTCCACAGAATTCCCGCACACCCTTCGGGGCTGATGACCGAATACCACGCATGCTGCAGGACCGCCACCCGGTCCCCTACCCCGATCCCCAGCGCGCCGCCGCTCCCCCCTTCGCCGATGATCACACAGATGATCGGCGTGCCCAACCGCGACATTTCGTACATGTTCTCGGCGATCGCCCAGGCCTGTCCGCGTTCCTCGGCACCGATCCCCGGATAGGCGCCCGGCGTATCGATGAAGCAGATGACGGGCACGCCGAACTTGGCGGCCAATTGCATCTTCTGCAGGGCCTTGCGATATCCTTCCGGATGGGCGCAACCGAAATAGCAGACGGTTCGCTCCTTGTACGTCCGGCCCTTCTCGTGGCCAATCACCATGACCTTGCGCTGATCCAGCTTGGCGAAGCCGCACAGCACGGCCCGGTCGTCGCCGAACAGGCGATCGCCGTGCAGTTCGACAAATTCGTCGAACACCAGCCCCAGGTAGTCGGTGGAATGGGGGCGATCCTTGTGCCGCGCCACCTGGACGGTCTCCCACGGGCTCAGGTTGTCGTACACGTTCTTGATCGTTTCGGCCAGTTCGCGCCGCAGCTTGCGAATCTCCTCGTCCACGCCGGGCCGGTGATTCTCCGGCCGCTGCAGTTCCTGCAGACGGGCTTCCAGTTCGTAGATCGGTTGCTCGAAGGCCAGTCCGGGGGTGGGAACTTCCATGACAGATCCTCTGACGTCTATCGACGTGCATCCGCCCGGGGTTCGGACGGTGGTTTGGGCAACGCGCGGAACACGCGAATGGCGTGAAAATGCCGCAGAAATTCGTCCATCGATTGCGGGCGATGCTCCGGTTCCTTGGCCATCATCTGGGCTACCAGATCGTTGAAGTCCGACGTGACGTTCTTGTTGCCGCTCAGCACGGAGGGCACGGCGGCCGTCAAGTGTTTTCGCAGCAGGTCCTCCGGACTGATGCCCGTAAACGGCAATTTGCCGGTGAGCAGTTCATACAGCAGGCAACCGAAACTGTAAATGTCGGTGCGCGCGTCGAGCACTTTGCCGCGAATCTGCTCCGGGGCCATGTAGCTGCGAGTCCCCTGGACTTTGGTACGCCCCCCGAACAACCGGCTCAAGCCCGTCTTGATCCGTTGGGCCAGGGCGAAATCGATCAGCTTGGCGTGCCCGTCCTCGGCGACCAGAAAGTTATCCGGCTTGATGTCTCGATGCACCCAGCCCTGCTCGTGCAGGTACTTCAGTCCCTGAGCGGCGTCGGTGATGATCGTGGGCGTCTGATACCCGTAGGTCTCGATGCCCTGGCGGATCAGCATCTTGATGTTCTTGCCCGGGTGGAACTCCATCACCAGGAAGGCCACCGATCGGTCCACGTTGAATTCGTAGATCTCGATCACGTTGGGATGGTGCAGCGTCTGCCCGACTTCCAACTCGTGCTTCAGGTAGCCGATTTCTTCCTTGTCCGTGCGAACTTCCGGCTGCAGGAACTTGACAGCCACGCGCTGTTGATTGCGCACCGCCTCCCACACCTGGCAGGTTCCGCCAGTCCGAATCAGCCGCACCATGCGACAGGAACCGAGAAAATCGCGACCACTAACCACGTTGTTGTTTGGGAACCTCTCCTGCTGTTCCACAGCTACGGTGCGCCCGATACGAAGCCAAGCCCGAGTGCCTCCAGTCTAACGCACACTCTTTCACGAAGGAAGATCTACCTCTTGTGGGCTACGAGCCGCTGGGAAGAGACACGGTACGCGGTCGGTCGGTCCCGCGGCGCTTCGGCAAATCACGTGTTGGCGACGGAGGATGCTGTTCCCGCTGGCAGCAGTTGCTGATAGAGGCTCCGCAGCCGGCTGGCCATTGTCTGGTGTCGAAACTGTTCGGTGAATCGCTCGCGACCTGTTTGGCCCAGCCGCTGCCGCAGCTCCTGACTCTCCACCAAGGTGATCAGCGCGGCCGCCATGGGGTCGACCGAGCAAGGCGGAAGCAAGTAACCGGTCTCCCCGGTTCGCACGACCTCGCGAGCCCCGTCGACGTCGTAGCTGACCACCGGCTTCCCGGCGATCAGCGCCTGGGGGAGAGCGCGTGCCAGTCCCTCGCGGCAGACTGGCGTGGACCAGCACGTCCATGGCGCCGATCAGGGCGGGAATCCGTGTCGGGGGAACCAGGCCGGTGAAGCGGAAATAGCGATCCAGGCCGCTGTCCGCAATCTGTTGTTGGAATTGTTCTCGCAGGATGCCGTCACCCACGAACAGAAATCGCACCTGGGGACAGCGGGCGATCACCTGGCGGGCCGCCTCGATCACATACCCGTGGCCCTTGAGGTGGAACAGCCGAGCGATCTTGCCGACCACCACGTGCGATTCGTCCCAGCCGAGTTCCGTGCGCGTCGTGCCGCCGATCGCGATCGGCCTGCAGAAACGGTTCCACTTCCAGGCCGCTGTAGATCGTCGTGAACTTCGACCGGGGTGCGACGCGCGCTGCGACCAGCTGGTCGGTCATGGCGTCCGCGACACTGACAAGGTGGTGGCACCGGCCGGCCGCAAACCGTTCGCACCCGCGAAAGAAGCTCCGCGCGGCCGCGTTCTGGTAGGGGTGAAATGGAGCGCCGTGCACGGTGTGCACGACCACCGGGACGTGCAGAGACCAGGCCGCCAACCGTCCCAGCAGGCCTCCCTTGGCGCTGTGTGTGTGCACCACGTCCGGTCGATACGACCGCAGCAGGGACTTCAGCACTCGGTAGCACCGGAGATCCTGACGGGGGTGGATCGGCCGCACCAGGGATGGCACCAGCTGCACGGGGAATTCCAGCTCGCGTTCCCGCGCCAGCAAGTCCCCTTCCGGGCCCAAGGACGGTCCGGTGATCAACAAGGTCTCATCGCCGAACATGCGCACGGCGTCCTGACAAGACAGCAGGGTGTTTTCCTGAGCGCCGCCGACAATCATGCGGGTAATGATGTGTGCGATTCGCATGCGTTGGATCATCCTTCCGCATTCACCACGTGTAACGCACGTGCAGCAGCATCAGGCCGCAGGCCGGAGCCGTGGGGCCGGCACACGCACGATCGCGTGCCGCCAGGACGTGGCCGATCCACTCGGGCGGCTGGTCGCCGCGTCCCACCACGACCAGCGAGCCGACGATATTGCGGACCATGTTGTACAGGAACCCGTCGGCCTCCACCTCAATCGCCAGCGGCTGCAGGGCGTGCCGTTCAAAGCGGGCCAAGTGAAGGTCCAGAATCGTGCGCACGCTGGTCTTCCGCGGCGCCCCGGCCGCCTCGAAGCTGCCAAAGTCGTGCGGTGCCCACCAGCCGCTGGGCGCCTGCCTGCATGCGGGCCACATCCAGTACCTCCGGCACGTGCCAGGTGGTGGTGCGGGAGAACACGTCGCGATGCGGTCCGTCCTGGATCACGTAACGGTATCGTTTGGACACCGCGTCGCGCGTGGCGTGAAACCGCTCGGGGGCCAGCCGGACTTCCGCCACGAGAATGTCCGGCGGAGTGTGGGCATTGAGCGCGCGGCACAGCACTTCCGGCGTCAGCCGCGTCTCGCACCGGAAGCTGGCCACCTGCCCGAGCGCATGGACGCCCGCGTCGGTCCGACCGCTGGCGGCGATGCGAACCGGCACGCCGACAATGCGCTGCAAGGCCTCTTCCAGCCTCCCCTGAATCGTGGGCACGTTCGGCTGGAGCTGCCAGCCTGCATAGGCGGTCCCGTCGTATGCCAGCGTTATTCGGAAACAGGGCAAGGCCGTGACGCAATTCAAGAGGGCCCATCTCGCCAGCGATGGGGCGTCTTGCGGACGATCCCAGAGTCTGGCGACCTGGGCCACACGCGGTCCTAAGTATAAAGCTGCGGGCAACGGGCACAAGCCTCGCGTCGCCGCACCGTAACGCAATGCAACGCACTGCACTGCAATACAACACAAAAACCCTTGCGGGAAGCATGCTCCCCGCAAGGGTTCTGCGCTGAGTCGTTCCGGACGCGTCGGTTACCGAATGTCGGCCACCTTGTCCGTGTCGAAGTCAAACGTCAACTCCGTCTGGTCTCCAGCGCGGAGCGTGATCGTCTTTTCTTTCGTGAGGTTCTCGCCGTCGCGGAGCACCGTCACTTGGACCACGTACTGGTTCCAGGCTTTTCCGCCGTCCAGCTTCGTCGTGCGGAAGGTGCGGACCGGGCCGTGTCCACGGGTCTCGTTGCCGGCCAGGAACACCTTGGCGTCGCTCGGTACATGCAACGTCAACGCGGTTTCCACCGGTTCCTGGGTCCGCAGATCAAACGCCAATTCAACTTGATCGCCAGCTCGCAAGTGGACCGTCTTGGTCTGAGTCACCGGCTTGCCGTTGACGTTCGCCTCGGCCGTGACCTCGTACGTGTAGTTGAATCCCGGATTCAGATTTTTCGAAACGTAGCGGCGCAGCTCGCCGGCGCTCCGCGTGGGCATCCCGTTGACCAACACGCGCGCGTCGGTCGGTACGCTGACCGTCAACAGAGCGCTGTCGACTGTCAGGGACGTCTGCTTCTCCGGCGTGGGCAGATCCTGGCCACCCGCGGGCGGAACCGCCAGAGTCGGGCTCTGGGGATTCGCCTCGGGAACGACCGATGGCTGGCCGTACTGCACGTCTCCCTCGACACTGTGCCGCAACCGCAGTCGGTGCTGATCTCGCCGCACGTTGGGCAGCAGGCGGCCACGCTCCACAACGGCCGGCGGTAGCCCCAATAGTAGCCGTAATGATGTGCGTTCCAACGATAGGACAGCCGACTGAGACAACCGCGGTAGGACGGTGCGCAGCACGGATCAAAACAGCCCGTATAGCACGCCGTGACGGGCGGCACGTACGCCGGTCGGTAGACGCCGTAGTCGCAGCATCCTGCACCGCCCCAGCCTGCACCGCCCCAGCCTACACCGCCCCAGCCTACACGGCCCCAGCCTGCACCACCCCAGCCCGCGTAGTAACCGTAGTTGTAACCGTTCCAACCGAGTGCCGGCACACCAAAGCCGGGGTAACCACCCCAGTGACGCCAACCGGCCTGGGCCGTGGCACTGACCGTCATCAGGGCGGCCGCAATGGCACCGATCAATAACATCTTGCGGAACATGATTCTGTTCATCTCCTATGCTCCCCCTCAAAGAGACAGGCGGCATGATGACCACCCGTCGACACATGGACTCAGCGACGACTCTGTGCGTGCTGACGATCAACGATTCATATGTGAAAACCGGGCACGGAACCAGTCTAGCAAGCGTAGCACGTAATTCAAGAAATCTACGTGGGATTTCCGGCTCCGGGGAAGTGGGAAGAATGGGCGGAGAATGCTGATTTTACCGAACAGGTGCGCCGCGGGATACGGGACCTGAAAGCCTCCCCCGGGCGATTTTGCCTCGCTGGACACGATCGGCCGCCCGCCCGCCCCGCACACCACCCGAGGCACCATGGCACTCACTGATCGGCCGCGGGGACGCGCACGCGCACGTCGTCCAAGTCGATTTCGCCGACCGCTCCGAACAGGCCGATGCGCAGGATCGCCTCCCGCGCGGTGCCGGGCACTCGAAACTCCTCCCGGTGCTGTTTCCAATCGACAGTCCCGCGAAAGGGACCGAGCAGCCGGTTGCCCAGCGGTTTGCGGTCGTCATCGTAGAACGTCACGACCACCGCCGGCATCTCATCGCTGTCGTGACCGGGCCGGACGTCGACGCACTTGATCCAGGCCGATACGTCCAGGCGGGTCACGTGTCGGCCGTCGATGGGAAAGCCCTGCATGATGATCGCCGGCTTGCCCGGCTCGTCGTTGCGGAACGCGATGTAATGTTCGCCTTCTGGAGCTTGCGAGTCGGTGACCCAACGGACCTGACGCTGGTAGTACCAGCTCGGGATGAAGTCCGCCTTCGGCGGCAACTCTTCAAAACCGCTGTTGTGCAACATCGGATCCAGGGGATCGGGGTGAACCTGACGTGACTCTTCGGCCGCTCCGGTCATCGGAACGAACAGCGTGGGCTGCATCGACTCGGTGACGAGTTTGTCCGTCGCGTTTGCGCATCAAGTGGAGCACCTGCTGGTAGCGCGGTCCGACCGGAATAACGATCAGGCCCCCTTCCTTCAGTTGATCGACCAGAGGTTGCGGAACGCTTTCCGGGGAACAGGTGACGATGATCTTGTCGAACGGCGCATGCTCCGACCAGCCTTGGAATCCGTCGCCGATCTTGACGTGCACATTGGTGTAGCGGAGTTCCGCGAGCGTCCGTTGTGCTGTGCGTCCCAGCGGTTCGACAATTTCGATCGTGTAGACTTCCTTGACCAGGCCGCTGAGCACGGCCGCCTGGTATCCGCTGCCCGTACCGATTTCCAGCACGCGGTCGGTGGGTTGCGGATCGATCGCCTCGGTCATGAAGGCCACGATGAACGGGGACGAGATGGTCTGTTGTTCCCCGATGGGCAGGGCCATGTCCTCGTAGGCCAGTTTGCGGGACGCCCGGGGAACGAACTCGTGGCGCGGTGTTCTGCCGCATGGCGTCGATGACCCGCGAGTTCTGCACGCCGGCGTCGATGAGGGCCGTCTGGACCATCCGGTGACGAGCGGCATCCAATTGGGCGCGGGTCTGTGCCGGAGTCGGGTCGGCGGCAACCTGCCAGACCAGCCAGGCTCCCAGCAGACCGATCCCGCCCCGCTGCCATCCGTTCATCGTGCTCCTCCTGGGCGGTTGCCGCCTAGATCTTGGCTCCCATCCCTTTGGTCAGCGCCATGAAGGCCGATTCGAGATTCACCTCGCGTTCGCTGAACAGCCGCAGCCTGTACCCTTCCTGCACCAACAGCGCGGACAGGTCGCTGTATTCCTCCACACCTTGCCGCGAGGTCACCGTCAGGCGGTGGTGGTCGAGCTGCACGTCATCCACCGAGGCGTGAGCCTGCAGCAGCGCGAGCGGCGCCTTCCAGGTTGTCGGCCACTTCCACCAGCAGCACCACGCGTTCCCGCACCTGCTTCAAGCACCTCCGACACCCGGGCGTTGACCGTCATGACCCCGCGGTCGATGATCCCGATCTTGTTACAGATGTCGGCCAGCTCGGGCAGAATGTGACTGGAGACGATGATCGTCTTGCCCATTTCTCCCAGCCGCCGCAACAGATTCCGCATCTCGATGCGCGCGCGCGGATCGAGCCCGCTCAGCGGTTCATCGAGCAACAGGACCTGCGGGTCGTGCAGCAGCACGCGGGCCAGGCCGAGTCGCTGGGTCTGGCCGCGTGACAAGGTGTTGGCATAGGCGTCGCGCTTGAAGTCCAGGTCGACGATCTGCAGCTTCTCGTCGCAGACTCGCCGTCGCTCGGGACCCTTGATCCGGTACGCCGCCGCAAAGAACTCGAGATACTCAATCACTTTCATGTCGTCGTACACGCCGAAGAAATCGGGCATGTAGCCCACCAGGCGGCGGATCTCCTTGGGTTGCGTGTAGATCGAGTTGCCGCAGACGTAGGCTTCGCCCCAGGTCGGATTCAGCAGAGTGGCGATGATCCGCATGGTCGTCGTCTTGCCGGCCCCGTTCGGTCCGATGAAACCGAACAGGTCTCCTTCCTGCAAGTTGAGTTCGATCGAGCGAATGGCGAACTGGTCGCCGTATTTTTTCGTGAGATCGTGCGTCTTGATCACCGTCACCGCCTTTGTCACGCTGCCCAAATAAAGTTCCGCCGGGGAACAGGCTGGAGGCTGGAGGCTGCAGGCTGCAGGTCATTCACCTCCGGCCTCCGGCCTGCCGCCTCCGGCCTGCCGCCTCCCGCCGGACCGGAATGCTTACACGATAGTAGGTCCAGTGCTGATCCGTATTCCCCGACTGGGCTGGCTGATCGCATGTCAGCACACTGGCCGGCTGCTTGCTGCGGCCCACCAGAACGGCCTGCCCAGTCCGCAGATGCCGGCTCAGATCGACGAACCCCTGGTAACTGTGCGTGAGCCGGGTATAGGCCCGGCCGCCGGCGGCACCGTAGAACATCAGCATCTCGGTGATGCGCATCGGATCGGTCAGATCGGCCCGATCCCAGGGCGAGCTGATGTCCGTCGACTCGACCACGCGTCGCCGCGTCAGCTGCCACTTGAGATCCAGCGGCGTGACGTATTCCAGATCGCACGATTCGCCCGGGCCGAGCCGCCCTTCCACGGGATACGCCCAATTATCGTAGTAGACGCGGCAGTGGGACAATTCCACGTCCAACGGATTCACCACCACGCCGCTCAGCGTGCCACCGTCGGACAGGTGCAGGTCGCTGGGTGGAAGCTCCGCGGTGGTCGACCACCAGCGTGCAATCAGCCCTTTGGTCGCCGAGGTCTGGAGGGGCAGTCCGGTCACGGCGGCCGGCCGCGGGCTCTCCGTCGCCGAATCGTATCGGATGGTGTAGGTGAATTTGTCCCCCAGCACGTCCACGGCGGCCGACGTGTTCATGCCGCCCAGTCCCGCACCGGGCAGACCGTTCCACGACAACAGTACTTCGGGCGGCTGCGTGGCGGACACGGCCGGCTGTGGAGCCAGGTTCACGTCCAATCGTGTCGCGCGCGGGCTGTACACGTTGGCCCAGGTCGTGCCCCGCACCGTGCCCTGCGCCACGTCCACGTCCACGACGTCCATCTGATTGACCTCGACGCGATTTCCCTTCCAGCGCTGCGACAGCCAGATGGCCAACAGGCAGAAGGCGATCACGATCAACGGGAATGTCACCCACGTCCAATGCGGGCGGCCGAGTCGGTGCAGGCCGAAGAAGTCCAGCGGGCCCAACAACAGAATGTACAGAACGAGGATTCCGGCGATCCACGAAAAACGCACCAGCGTGACATGCGAGTACTGGTCCAGCGCCGAACGCAGCTGGCCCGAGATGTCGTCGTAACCCACATGCGTCACCTGTCCCAGTCCCTCGCTGCCGATCGCCGAATCTTCCTCCTCGCTGCGCGTCTGCAGCAGGCGGGCGATCAAACGCGGCCGGGCCGGCCAGTGCGCGAGCGGTGCCTGTTCGAGATCCAACGCGACGAAGGTGACCTCGCCGAAGCCCAACGGATACTGGACGACCAGCGCCCGGTCGTTGGCGCCACCCGTTCCTTCCAGACAAGTGACCGTCCCCCGCAAGTCCTTGAACACGGCCAGCGGCGACTCGTCGTTACTGGTCAGTCGCTCGGCCGCCCGCGTCCAATTCTCCAACCCGGAAGCCTTCCAGTACTTGTCGATCTCTTCCCAAGTGCCTGGCCGCAGCGGAAAGAACGGATGGCTCTCCCGAAACAGCTCCGGCGCACGACGGCCGGCGGAGAACACCAGCCGGCCACCCAGTTGCAGCCAACGCAGCAACGCCGTGTACTGTGCATCGCTCAGCTTCTCCGCGGGATTCACCTCCCCGGTCGACAGCATGACGACGTCGACTCCCTCATAACCGAACCAGCGATCGGGGAACTGGTCGACCTGCTGCAGTTGGCTCGTCATGAGCTTCTCGCCGCGCATGCGCGCCCAGAACACCGCTGCCTGCTCGACGCCCACGTCGGGTCCCGCCGTGACGACCCATTGCCACGTGGCGGGTTCGGGTGAAATGTCACCGATGGTCTGCGCGCAGACCGGAACTCCGTCAGCCCTGCGGAGCTCGACCTTCATCGTGCCGCGAATTTTGCCCAACTTCATGTATCGCCAGCCGACCCACTGGCCACCCGCCGGCACCTGAAAGGTCTCCGGAGTCGCCTGGACAAAGCGGGCGGACACGTCGTCGCTGTCCGGCAGCGTCAGCTCGACCTGGCCGGTGAAATCGGCCTCCCCGCCCTGGATCGTGATCCGGACCGGTGTCCAATACCCGACCTTGAACTTGCCCCCCAGGCCGATCGAGACCTCGGCGATCGTGGGATCGGCGGCCGACAACGTCGTGGCGACACCACATCCCCACACGGACACCAGCAGCATCAGCCCCCAGCCGGGCCACCCCGCCCTGCCCGGCCCGCGGCCTGACGCGGCGCACGACGGACGGGAGTCGAGCTGGGAGCGCCGAATGGCGAGGGGCCGGGATTTCCACGCACTCCCTCGATCCTGCGACATGCTGCGGTTCCTTGTCATGGATGAATTGCCCCGGCCCTTCCAGGTACGGAGGTGGTCCCCCCTGGGATCGCACACTTCGTCACGGTTTCCCCGAATCGGCGCACTGACAGACGAACTGGCCGCAGCCCGGGCAACCGTCGCCGTATTTCTGCCGCACGGCCTCCGACAGATCGACCTCGGCCACATTGGCGATCGTGGTCAGCCAGGCCAGGACGTCGGCGAATTCCTCGAGTTTGTCCTCGGGACTGCCGTTGCGCAGGGCGGCCGCCAGTTCTCCGATTTCCTCCATCAGCCACATGAACGTGCCGTCCACGCCGCGGGCGACGTCCTTGCGGAGGTACATGTCCCGAATCAGCTGTTGGAACCCGGAAAAGGTCACATCGGGGCGGGAATCGTTCATCGTGACGAGGGCGCTCCACGCCGGGGGGACTGGGAACAGCGATGCTGCACCGCAGAATAACCGGAAACCGGGACCGCGTGAATACGCCCGCCCAGATCTGTCAGGTGGTTGCCGGTCGGGAGACGTCCTGCATCTGCGTCAGTTGGGCCCGGATCGCAACTGTTCTTTTTCGAGGAACGCGTGCCCGGCCTTGACCTTCACATGATCCCAGGGGAGCGGCGTCCACGACCGCATACGGCTCGTGCAACAGGGCCGCGACATCGATGCCCGGTATCGGCCAGGGCCTGCCACCACCGCTGGCGCCTGGAACTGTTCCCGCCAGCTGTCCATCCGGGCACCGCGCCGCCAGGCCAGTTCGATGGCGTCCGCCAGACGCCGATCGCCGCGGCTCAGCGCGCCTTCCAGCAGGCTCGTCTCGATGTCGTGACGCTTGATCTGCACACACGGCAGCGACTTCGCCTGCCAGAGATACTCGTGGGCCCAGCGGAAGTACTCCCGGGTCTGCATGCCGTTCCACTGGTACGGCGTGTGGGCTTTGGGAACGAAATTCGACACGCTGGCCGTGACCCGCGCGTACCGCCCACGCTCTTCCTTGCCGATCCGCGCGATCGTCTCGGACATCTCCACGATGCCGTCCAGGTCGACGGGGCGTTCGCCCGGCAGGCCGCACAGGAAGTACAGTTTCACGCTCTCATAGTTGTTGCGAAACGCCATGCGACAACCTTCGAACAGGTCGTCGTTCTTGATCCGCTTGCGGATCTGCTCGCGCATGTCGTCGCGCGCGACCTTCGGGGCCAGAGTCAGGCTGGACCGTCGCTCGTTGCCGATCAGACTCGGCGATCGTGCGGAGTTGCTCGTTCACGCGCAGGCTGGGCACCGAGATGTTCACACCCAGCGGTCCGAAGACTTCCTTGAGCCGGCGGATCAGTTCTTCGAAATGCGGATAGTCGCTGGAGGACAAGCGAGAGCAAGGAGATCTCGTTGAAGCCGGTGTGGTCGGTAGCTTTCCAGCGCCGCTTGCACGATCGTGTCCACCGAGCGCACGCGCAGCGGCCGCTTGATCGCCGAGCTCTGGCAGAAGCGGCACTGCCAGGGACAGCCGCGCATGATCTCGATGGAGATCCGGTCGTGCACGCACTCGACGTACGGTACGAGTGGGCCGGGTGGGCAGCGGTGTGCCGTCGAAATCGCGAAGCACCGCCGGCTCGATCGTGTCGGGCAGCGTCGGGATGCAGGCGATGCAGGGCGACGAACCGACCCTCGCGATACTCCGGCTCGTAGAACCGCGGGCACGTAGCAGAACGGCAACGTGCGGGCCATTTCCAGCAGCATGGCGGCTCGCTCCTGCCGCCCCTCCCCTGCCCCGACTGGCCGCGCCACGCGACTCCTTCAAATCCAGCCACAGGTCGCAGACCCGCGGCAGACTCGGTTCCCCGTCGCCCGAGCACGAACACGTCGACGAAGGGCGCCAGCGGCTCGGGGTTCTGCGCACAGGGACCACCGGCGATCACCAGCGGATCGGCCAGCGTGCGGTCCCGCGACCGCAGGGGAATGCCGGCCAGATCGAGCATCGTCAGGAGGTTCGGGGAGCAGAGTTCGTACTGCAGCGAGAAGCCGAGCACGTCGAACTGCGCGCAGCGGCGTGAACGATTCGAGGCTGTACAGCGGCAAACCGTGGGTGCGGAGTGCCTGTTCCATGTCGAGCCAGGGGGCGAACGCCCGCTCGCACACCCAGTCGTCGCGCGCGTTCATCAGGCTGTACAGCACCTGCAGCCCGTGATGGCTCATGCCGATCGTGTACAGGTCGGGAAAGGACAAGCAGAGTTTCCCGCGGACGTCCGCATGCGTTCTTTCGCACCATGTTGACTTCGCCGCCCACGTACTGGGCGGGCGTCTGCACGCCGGGCAGTACATGGCGAACCAGTTCTTCCTTGAGATTTTCCGCAGCCAATTCGACGACTCCATTTCTTGGGTTGGCTGCAACCGGAGGACAGTCTTGACTTTGACGACCCGCGGTTCGGGACAACGAAGCGCCGAGGACGAGCCGCAGGGTCGACACGAGTGGTCAGGACATGTCTGATTATACGACAGTAGCGAAAGTGGGCGAGATTCCGGAAGGGCACGGCGCGCGGTTCGAGGTCGCCGGACGCGTGGTCGCCGTCTTCAATGACGGCGGCGAATTCTTTGCCATCGACGATTTCTGCCCGCACCAGGGCGCGTCGCTGGCCGAGGGGGACCTTGAGCACGGGGTCGTCGACTGCCCTGGCACGCCTGGCGATTTCGATGTGCGAGACGGGACCTGGTGCGACAATCGCCGCCATCAAGATCGACTGTTTCGACGTCCGCGTGGAGGGGACCGAGATCCAGGTCCGGTGTCGGACGACTCGTAGCCGCGATGCCGTAGGCCCGAGTCGCTTTACAGCGACACCGTCCCGCCGGGCTCCAGCACGATCGGTTCGGCCGACGTCTTCTCGCGGACCGGTCCGCCCAGGCCGCTGCATCCTGGGCGATCGGTGGCCAGGTGTTGTAGTGGTTGGGCAGCACGCGGGCGGGATTGATCAGCTTGATGGCCTCGATCGAGTCGTCCGGGCCCATGGTGAACAGGTCGCCGATGGGCAGCACCGCCAGGTCGACACCTCCGCCGGCGATCCAGCTGCATGTCCGAGAACAGGGCCGTGTCGCAGGCGAAGTAGATCGTCCCGTCGACGGTCTTCAGCAGGAATCCGCCGGGACTGCCGCCGTCCGAGCCATCGGGCAGCTGGGAACTGTGCCAGGCGATGGTCATCTTCACGGTCCCGAACGGCAGTGTGATCTGGCCGCCCAGGTTCATGCCGACCGTGCTGTCGACGTGGTGCTTCGCGGCCAGCCACTGGGCAATCTCGAAATTGGCGATCACCGTGGCCTCCGTGCGGTGGGCGATCGCCGCGGCGTCCGTCACGTGATCGAAATGGCCGTGCGACACCAGAATGTAGTCGGCCTCCACATCGGTCGCCTTCACCGGCGACGTGGGGGATTCGTCGAGAAACGGATCCAAGAGCACGACGTCGTTGCCGATTCGCAGCGACCAGCTGCCGTGTCCGAGCCAGGTGAGTTCCGTTGCCATGTCCGGTCTCCGTCTTGCGGTGCGCAGACCATGGGACCCGTTTCATACTCGGCAACCCGCGAACGATCCGTATCCGCCGTAGGGGACGGGCTGTCGCGGGACGTCGCCTGACGGTCGGCGATCGCGCCGGTATGATCGGAGCCTTGTTGAGTATCCGTTCTACCGAACGCAGGGCGGCGATTCCAGCGGTCGAGTGGGCCGCGTGAGCGGCCCGCCTAGGCGTCCGAGAAAACATCGGCGGCCGCCTTGTGCGAAGTGGCCGTTCGGCGTAACACATGAGGAACATGCCGCGATCCCAACCTCCGGATGAGAGAGACTTGTCTATGGATATTCAAGAGCTGATGCGACAACTGCACATCAAGAGCACCTCGAAGATCGTCATGCTGGTGGCCGACGGGCTGGGCGGTCTGCCGCTGACACCGGACGGAAAGACCGAATTGGAGACGGCGCGGACGCCGAACCTGGACCAACTGGCGCGCCGCGGCGTGCAAGGTGCCAGCCTGCCGGTGCTGCCGGGCATCACGCCGGGCAGCGGTCCCGGACACCTGGGTCTGTTCGGCTACGATCCGCTGAAATTCGTGATTGGCCGCGGCGCCTTGGAGGCGACCGGGCGTCGGCTTTGAACTGCAGCCGGGTGACGTGGCCATCCGCTGCAACTTCTGCACGATCGACGCGGCGGGCAAGATCACCGATCGGCGGGCCGGACGCATTTCTTCCGACGAGAGTGCGCCGCTTGGCCATCTCGCTGCGCAAGATCTCCATTCCCGGCGTGCAGCTGTTCGTGGAGCCGGTCAAGGAACATCGGTTCGTCGTGGTGTTTCGAGGCGAAGGCCTGGAAGGCGCCGTGGCTGACACCGATCCGCAAGTCACGGGTGTGCCGCCCCTCGACCCGATCCCCCAGGATCCGGCGAGCGAGACGGACGGCCGAAGTGGCGATCGAGTTTCTGCGATCAGGCGCGCGTCCTGCTGGCCGGCCAGCCCAAGGCCAACTTCCTGACCATGCGCGGCTTTGCCGGCAAGCCGAACTCTGCCGACCTACCAGGAAGTCTATGGGCTGCGCGCTGCGGCGATCGCCGTCTACCCGATGTACAAGGGACTGGCCCGGCTGGTGGGCATGGAGATCATTGGCCAGCCTGCCACGCTGGACGAAGAGATCGATCTGCTGCAGCAGCACTGGGCCGACTACGACTTCTTCTTCGTGCACTTCAAGTACACCGACAGCACCGGGCGAAGACGGCAACTTCGAGGCGAAGGTGAAGCGGACCGAGGAGTTCGACGCGATGATCCCGCGCGTCGCCGCCCTCAACCCCGATGTGCTGATCGTCACCGGAGACCACAGCACGCCGGCGTACCTGAAGAGCCACAGCTGGCACCCGGTGCCGACGCTGCTCGTATCCAACTGCTGTCGTCCCGATGGCGTGTCAGCGGTTCTCGGAACGCGAGTGCATCCGCGGTGGCCTGGGCCAGTTCGAGGCCAAGTACCTGATGTCGCTGGCGCTGGCCAACGCCGGCCGACTGGGCAAGTACGGAGCGTGACGCCACGCCGCCTGGTCAGCGTTTCGATCCGCCGCGGTGTTGGCAGTGGCTGCAGTGCCCGCACTGGCAGGCAAAGCGGGCCGGTTCCGAAGGCACGCATTTCGAGTCCGGCTGTGGGAGCGCAGCGGATCACCGGTTCGCACTTGGGGCAATAGTCATCGCACCCGAAACAGCCGAGGCGGTGGCGTACACGGTTCGCACTTCGGGCGGTAATCGTCGCAGCCGAAGCAGCGAGCTGGGGCACGCACGGCGCGGCTTGGGACAGTAGTCGTCGCAGCAGGTCTGGCTGAATGCAGTGCGGCCAGCATGGTCGGCACGCCAGGAGCAGGCCCAGATCGACGGCGGAGGCCGGCGGGCGGCAGCGCAGGCGCAGCAGCGCGAGTGCCGACGAACTGGTTTTCCATGTCATCGGTTCCGGTCCTGTTACGGCCTAGTTGCCGTCGGTGCACTACTTGGTTTCGGGTCCCAAAGCCTGTTCGGGTGACGGCGCGGTCCGGCCGGCACCGGGCCTGTTTCGGCTGCGGCGGGCGCGACTCGGCCGCGGCGGGCAGTCGGTTCGAGGGCTGCCGCGCCGGCCGGTGTACCCGTTGCGGATCTCCCAGCCGCCGCCGATCGCCTTGTAGGCGGCGATCAGGTACAGGGCGACTTCACCCCGTGTTGGCCGCCAATCGGTCCTGGTCCTGCACCAGCAACCGCTGCAAGTTGTACACACGGTTGAAGTCCGCGACTCCCTCGCGGTACTGCAATTCGACAATCTCGACCGACCGCTGTGAGGCGGCCACCGCTTCTTCGGCCGCTTCGAGACGCTCCTGGGCGTTGAGGAAGTTGTTGATCGCGGACTCGACTTCCGCGTTGGCCGACAGCACCGTCTGCTGGTACTGATAGGCCAATTCCTGGAAGCGGGCATCCTGCAGGCGGACATTGTTGATCAGCCGACCGTAGTTCAAGACGTCCCAGTTGAAACCGGGTGAGATGAAGCCGGCGGTGGAGGCTTGGGAGAACAGGCTTCTCGAAGCGTTCCGAATCGACGCGGATGGCGCCGGTGATCGCTGAAGTGCGGGAACAGGTCGGCGGTGGCGACGCCGATGCGGGCAGCTGGGCGGCCACCCGCCGTTCGGCGGCCCGCACATCCGGGCGTCGTCGCAGCAGGTCGGCCGGGACGCCGACCGCCACGTCGGGTCGGGGCCACGGGGATCGGACCGTCGCCGAGTTCGGGGGTCAAATCGCGCGGCGGAATCCCCAGCAGCACGCAGAGTCGCAGGTTCGCATCGCGAATGCGGGCCTCAAACGCCGGCACCAACTGTTCGGTGTTCTTCAAGTTCGCCAGGGCCTGTTTGGCATCCAGTTCGTTGGCGGCTCCCTGTTCGAATTTCGTCTCGGCGATCGTGAGCGAGCCCTTCTGCGTCTCCACGTTGTCGCGGGCGATAGGCCAACTGCTGCTGCGCCGTGCGGATACTCGACGTACGCGGACGCTGTCTCGGCGAGCAGGGCCACGAGGACGGCATCGTAGTCCTCGATCGACGCGTCCAAGTCGGCATTGGCCGCCTCGATGGTGCGACGGAAACGGCCCCAGACGTCCAGCTCCCAGTACGCATCGAAGCCGGTCGACCAGGTGTTCTGAATGCGGTCGATGGGGAAGCCGTCTCCCGATGAGTCGGCCGAATGCCGGCCGTCGTGGTGCTGAACTGGTCGCGGCGGTAGTAGCCGAACGCTTCCTGCGCTTTGGGGAAACAAACCCGCCGACGGCCACGCCGCGCATCGCCGGGCCTCGACGACCCGCATGCCGGCGGCCCGCAAATTCAGGTTCTGTTCGTAGGTCGACCGCACCAGTTCATTGAGTCGCGGATCGTTGAAGACTTCCCACCACGCCGGATTGTCAGGCAGTTCGCTCCGGACGTGCTCGTCGTACGCGTCGATCCAGGCGTCGGCCACCGGAGCGGCCGGACGACCGTATTGGGCCCGACCTTGAAGCCGTTGTGGTACCAGTTCTTGAGCGGTCCACAACCACCGAGCACGAGCAACACGGAGGACCAACTCAAGAGAGCGAGCCGCGTGCGCCAACGCCATCCGACAAGACGATTCACCGGCTGCCCGTCGGTCCGCGCATGACGGCTGAAGATGGTGGTTGCGGACATACTTCTCCCTCCTGGATGCGGATGCAGATCCGCCTCTTTTTCACGGCGCTTCGCAGGCCTGTTCGGCGTCGAAGGGTACTGGTCGTGGCTCGGACATCCATGCACACCGGCCGGACCATCGCGCGCGGAACAATGCGGGTCCTTGGTAGAATCGGCACACGTTGTTGCTGTAATCCATAGAAACCGGGACGAGCCACGATGTGCGAGCGGACCCGGGGCAGACTCGGGTTGGTCCCATTCCCCGCGCCGGGCTGTGCATTGGTATACCGGCGAATCTGGGAGAACTTTGCGGGTTGGTGGTCGGTCGGGCCCGAATGCGATGGCTCCCCTGCTCCCCCGTCGGTCGTGGCTGCGGTACAACGACAGCGAGTTGTGTTGTGACTTTACAGTTGACAGGCATTCGGCCGGTCCGGCCGGCGTGACGCCGGGGAGACGTTCATGGCACGAGTTTGCGCATCGCAGTGGATGGTGGCGGTCGTGGCGCTGTGTGGGTGCTGGCGTCACGGCCGCGGCGGCCGAGTCACCGAACAGCGGATCGGCCGCCGTGCTGGACGAGCCGGGGATGCCGCGTGCGCGGGTGCCCCTCCTCCCCCGCTGTTGTGGCCGAGATCCTGTCCGCGGCCGGATGGCGCTGGAGCGGTTATCGGCCCAGCAACTGGCCGACACCAACCTGCTGTCCAAAGATCGCTTCGAGCTGGTCGTCATCCCGACCGGTGAGACGTTTCCCGCCCCGGCCCGCGATGCGCTGATCCAGTTCCTGCACGCTGGCGGTGACCTGGTCACGATGGGCGGCTACGCATTTCAGGACCTGGTGCGGCAAGTCGACGGACAGTGGAAACCGGAGCAGGAAGTCTTCGCAGCGAAGTTGCACGCGGCCACGCGGGACGATCAGTCGCTGGTGGCGGATGGCGGATTCGAAGCGGCGGCACGAAGCCCCGATCGGAGGCGAAGCGATCGACGGCCGATGGCGACGGACCGCCGCATGCGCCACCCTTTCCCGGGAAGCCCCCTATCGCGGCGCGCAGTGCGTGCGCGTGGAACTGCGCGACGACGCGTGTCTCGGCAGCGGCGGATGTTACGCGCGCGTCGGTGTGACTCCCGGTCGCCACTATCGCGCCTCCGGTGCGCCTGCGCGCACGCAGCTGGCCGGGCCGGGGATCGCTTACGTCGCCGTCTACCAGTTCGATGCGCAAGGGAACATTGTCGATTTCCGCGATTTCGCCGTCGTCCGCGAGCCCGCCGATTGGCAGACCTTTGAATATCGCTTCGTGCCCACGCAACGCGTCGACCATGTGCGGGTCCAATTCGGGATTCTACCTGAAGAGCGGCGTCGCTTTCTTTGACGAGGTGCGTCTGTTCGATCTGACCGATGTCACCTATCGGCCGCTCAACACGGCGACCGGCGAACCGGGTGACGGACTGAAGGTAGAGCCGGAGCAGATCGGGATTTTCGATCCGTCCTATCCGCTCAAGCGAGCCACGCAGTTGCGGCACGGCCGCCGGCCAGTCCGTGGTGCAAGTGCCGTTGCACGCTGACCCAACCTTGACGCGGTTGGGCCGCAGCCGGCGTGATTGGTCACGACCAGGCTCGGTGGATTCCTTTGCTGGAGACGTTCGATCGTTACGGTCATCCGCGCGGGCCGGCCGGAGCGATGCTGCTGCACTACGGCGGTCACTACGCCGGTTCGGATTGGGTCTACTTCGGTGTCGACAACGTGGATCTGTTTGCCGATTCCCACGGCGCGGCGGCCCAACTCCTGCAGCAGGCCGTTCGCTTTCTGGCCGGCAAGACGTTCCTGCGCAATCTCCAGACCAATCATGGCGCTCTATCGCCCGGGCGAGTCCGTGCAGGCGAGCGTGGTGGTGGACAACCGCGGCGCGCGGATCAGTCGGTGCAGGTGGCCTTGGAATGGGAGCCCTCCCCTGCCCTGCCCCATCCGGTCCGCGTGGACCTGGTGAAGACCGTGGCCCAGGGAAGTTCCGCAGCAGTTCGAGGCCGATCTGGGGATCCCGCCTGGGCCTCTGGAGATCGCGCGGATGCGGGCGCCGCTTGTCGATCGGCGATGTCTCGTGGATGAGATGACGACGGGCGTCGTCGCCGCACCAGGAGCAAGTCGTGCAGGCCGGACCACGCCTGCGATTCGTCGACAATTACTTCACACTCAACGACCGGCCGCTGTTCCTGTTCGGCACGGACACGTATGCCCGGACGTACCAGTCGGCCGCCGAGAATCCAGGCACGTGGCTCGAGGAACTGACGCCGCGCGGGACATGGGGGTGAACCTGTACGAGAATCTGCAGTATCAGCGGCCGGGCCATCGAGATGCACGACGACGACTGGCGCAAGTTCCTGGCCATGGCTCAGCTGTGCCAGTCGCGCGGACTCGTGTTCATGCCCGGCATGCTGATCGGCCACAACACGGCGATCGGGCCCGAGCTGCTGCGCGGAACAGAGCCAGTTGTGTGCGGACTACGCGCGGCAGCTGCGGTGACGTGCCCGGTCTGCTGTACTACATCAACGGTGACTACCAATTGGACCTGACAGCAGCATCCCCGAGGCCGTGCAGCGAGAGTGGCGGCAGTGGCTGCGGTCGCGCTACGCGTCGATCGAGGCGCTGGCAGCAGGCCTGGGGCCGGGCAGGTCTGCCGGGCGACTTCGACCAGATCGAGTATCCGCCGGCCGAACTCGGGGCGCTGGGACGACGTGCCGCGGATCGACGACGTGCGGTTTCGCATGGAACTGACCACACGCTGGAATGCGTGCGCACGTGGCGGCCGTTCGCGCGATTGATCCGGACCATCCGATCACGTCGGAGTACTACGCGCGAGCCTCGGAAGGCATCGACCTGCCGCTGACGATCGATGGGCAGGACGTGTCGAACATCGGCTATTTCGATCGGCCGGGGCATGGACCTCGAGCAGTTGCCGTGGCGGATCTGTTTCGCCGACCTGCGGGCCCGCGGTCAAGGGCGTGAGTCTGGGCGAGTATGGCGTGAAGACGCATCCCGGCCTGGCAGGAGTCGAACGGCGCGACGGGCTATCACATTCGCCGTACGCGAGGAGCAACAGAAGCAGCTGTTCGCGGCCGTCGCCCACTACGGCCTGGGGTTGGGATGCTCCAAGGTCCAGAACTGGTGCCTGCGCGACGGTGCAGGCGTGGGTGTTTCCCTGGGGCATCTTCTACCCGCACCAGTTCGTGGCCAAGGACGTGGCCTACGTGCACCGCAACCAGTCGCTGGCGTGGCGCTGCCTGAGGCCGCGGTACAGTCCCCCGGCCGTGCTCGTCCTGTCTGGCCAACCAGCTGCGACTGGGTAACGATGGCGCGGGTCGGTGAGGACGTCGCGTATCGCGTTTCCGCCGATCTGCTGGCGCTGCACGTGCCGTTCGGCTGCCTGGACGACGATCACCTGTCAGCGATCCCGCCCGCGACGCGGCTGCTGATCTATCCCTGTCCGTTCGCAGTGAGCGACGGACACGTTGGAGCAGCTGCGGGCCTGGGTCGACCGGGCGGCACGCTGTTGGTGACCGGCGACCTGTCGTACGACGACGAATCGCCAGTTGACGCGCGACTGATCGGCTGCTGGCATTGGCCGGCGTCCGCGTTGTGGCGGCGAAACTACGACAACATCCGCCGCGACGCGGGGAGGACCGCCATGCCCGGTTCGAACTTGGCCATGCGTTTGCGGGCGTGGTGCGGCCTTGTCTGTCGCTCGAGGCCGGGACGGCGGAAGTACTGGGACGCGACGACCAGGGCAGGTCCGGTGCTCGTGCGCAATCGCGTCGGTCAGGGCCGTGTGTACTTCTGCAGCGATCCGCTGGAACTGGCGTCGGACGATCCGGCGACTGTCGCGCTGCGGCGGAACCTGTATCGCGGCGGTCGTCCAGGACTGCGGGCTGTCGGCGTTGGCGTCGAACCCGATGTGCCGTGGCTGCACGTGATGCGCAGCCGACCGCGCGCGGCATGGCGCAGGTTGTTTTCCACACCCGCGGACGGGACGCCGCTGCAGATTGGAATTCCTACGTCCGCCGGGCAACTTCGCCTCGGGACTCGGCCCGGTTGGCCGGCGCTGGCGGTCACCACGACGCGACGGACGCATCGTGATCATCCATACGTCGTGGCGCAGCGACCGCCGAGGGCCAGCGATCTCTGTGGCGGCCCCGGCCAGAAACTCGCTGCTGTCGCTCGACGGTGAGGATGTGCGGCAGTCGCGCGCGTTGCTCGTGGCGCCGCTGGACACGGGTTCGGTCGAATTGCCGCGCGCGCCGGGCGAGTACGTGGCCGTCGTCGGGGATTTTGCGGAGGGGGACTGGGTCGCCGCCGAGACAATCGCCCTGGATCCGTCGGCCGTGGCGACTGGACATCGACGCGGATCGCGCCACGATGTTGATACTGGTCTGCCCGGCGACCGAACAGCGGCGCTGGGCCGCAACACCTGGAGACGCTGCTGTGCCATCCCGAGCAGCTGGAAGGATATTGACCGGACCTTCCGTCCCGGGCCCCGGAACGCGAACGCGGGACTTACGAGCGCCGTCGTCCTCGAGTTCGGCCACGGCGGACGGTTCGGCCACGAAGCGATAGCCGGCGTCGCGGATGGTCAGGAAGTGGCGGGGGTTGGCCGGATCGGGTTCAAACGCCTTGCGGAGCCGGCGGATGAACTGGTCGGGCGCGCGGGTCTGGACCTGGCCGTGCATGCCCCACACGTTTTCGAGCAGTTCCTGGCGCGGAATGACGCGGCCTTCGTGCTCGATGAAGTACTGCAGGAGCTTCATTTCCAGCTGCGTCATGCGGATCGGGCATCCGTCGCAGGTGGCCTCGAACGTCTCGAAGTTGACGTGCGCCGTGCCGAATTCATAGTGACTCGAATCGGCGCGCGGATCGTCGGTGCGGGGCGATAGTGCGTCAGCAGATTGCGGACGCGGCTGATCAGTTCGTCCAGTTCAAACGGCTTGCTCAGGTACTGGTTGGCGCCGACGTCGAATCCGCGCTTGCGATCGTCCGACAGCGTGCGGGCGCTGAGGATCAGCACGGGCTTGTCCCAGCCGTGCCCGCGCAAGGTCTCGCAGACGATGTAGCCGCTCATGCCGGGCAGCATCAGGTCGAGGATCAGCAGGTCGACGTCGTCGGGGTGTGTCTAGGATGGCCGTCAGGGCCGTCGCGCCGTCCTCGATAATTGGTGACGCGATAGCCTTCGGCCTCGAGATTGAACTTGATGCCGATCGCCAGATGCTCCTCGTCTTCGACGATGCACGATGTGGTTGGTCTTGGTCGTCATGTGACTTGCGCCTCGGGGGACGCGTCGCGGGGCTGACGCTCGCGACGATCGCCATCGCTGGGCGACAGCACCGGGAAGCGTCACTTCGAAGGTCGTGCCCGGGCCGCCCTCGCGATCGCGGACACGGATCTTGCCTTGCAGACGGCGGACCATCGTGCGGACGATGTACAGTCCCAGTCCCAGTCCGGGTGTCTCGCGTTCCAGTTCCTCGCCGACCCGGAAGAACCGGCCGAAGATCTTGCGGCGCAGGTCGCTGGGGATGCCCTTGCCGTTGTCGCTGATGCGGACCATTCCGTAACCTTCGCCCGGCGCCGGGCCGACACCTCCACCTGCGGCTTGTCGCTCGCGTACTTCACCGCATTGTCGATCAGATTGCGAAACACCAGGTCGAGGTCGACCGCGCGGGCGCGGACGAACAGCGGTTCCGTTTCCAGTTGCACCACGTCGACGGGGACGCGATACCGCAGGCAGACGGCCGTCGACGCAGGCGGCCAGGATCTGCGACAGATCGACGTCCTCGGTCTCCACGTCGATCAGCCGATGGTCGAGACGGGCCGCATCCAGCAGGTGGTTGATCAGCGTGTCCAACCGCTCGACGTCGTCCAGCATGAATCGCACGAAGCTCTCCTGCTCCTCCGGACTCGACCCGGCACCGCTCGAGCGTCTGCAGATAGAGCTTCAGGGACGCGAGCGGCGACTTCAGTTCGTGGGTCACGCTGTCGATGAAGTTCGACTGCCGGCGATTGAGATTGATCGTCTCGACCGACAGACGCAGGTACAGGACGACGCCCACCAGCACGAACACCAGAAACGCCGTGCCGACGGTCAGCAAGCGTCCAGTAGAGTGGGGCCCAGCGGCTGTTGGCCACCGCCCCGAACGTCGACAGACAGCACCCAGCCGACCGTCAGGGCGATGACCGACACGATCATCAACACGCCGAGCGTGATCGGCAGTTTCAGAGACCTGCGTTCGAACATGTCTGCGGCACGGCGGGTGACGTGAACTAGCGGATGGCCACCATGCCAGTTTCCACTGCGGACAGCAGATACGCAACCACATCCTCGGCCGAGTAGCCGTCCGCGTCCGGCGTCGGGAGGAATCGAGCCACCTCCCGCACGTCGTCGCCGCTGGTGACCAGCGGCTTCTCGGGCCCGTCCTGGCGGCGATACTGGGCCAGGCCGATGTTCGAGGCCAGACCGTTGCAGATGCACTTGCGGCCCTGCGTGTCCTGCGATGTCGCCTCCCTTGCGCACGTAGGCGTCGACAGCCTCCGCGCCGCACCGCCAACCGATGGTGCCGTCGGCCGCTTTGTAGGCATGCCGCAGGTAGCCCAGATCGCACACGCGGTGCCGCTGCTGATAGACGTCCTCCTGGGAGATGGAGTCGGCCAGCTCCAGCGACCTTGAACGGGAATCCGGTGGGCGACGCCAAGGGATCGGTCTTGACATCGCAACCGGCCGGCTCGGCTCAATGCCATCACCTGCCGCCGAATCTCCGGGTCCAATCCCGACTCGTTGCAGTAGGCGAAGGCCGTGCCCACCTGGACGCCCGCCGCGCCGGCCTCGAGCGCCTCGACGCACGCGCTGCGGATCGCCGTAGGACCCGGCCAGCCAGAACGGGCGTCCCAGATCCGCGATCGCCGGCAGATCGGGGACGTCGCGCGGCCCGTAGATCGGCTCGCCGCGCTCGTTGAGCTGCAGCGCACCGCGGGGCGGTGCATTGTGACCGCCCGCCGTGGGACCTTCCACCACGAAACCGTCGACATACCCGGTCGCCTTGCGCGCCAACATCGTGGCCAACGTGGCCGACGAAATGATGGCCAGGAACTTCGGACGCTCGAGCCAGGGCAGCTGTCCGTCGCAGAACGCCACCGGGTCGAACGGCGTGACATACTGCTCGTCGGGCTCGGCACCTTCCACGTGGTACGACAATTCCACCGCTTCACCGTGCGCGAGACTGTCGAGGATGCCGGGAATCGTCCGCGGAATGCCCGCGCCCATCAGGACGTAATCCACCCCCGCCAACATGGCGCCGAACAGCGACGGCAGCGTGGGGAGCTGAATCTTCTCCAGGAAGTTGACCCCGATCAGTCCGTCGTGGCCTTCCCGCGCCAGAAAGACCTCGACGAAATTGGCGATCGACCGTCAACTCCAACCGCTCGCGGGTCGGCTGCGGCGACGACCATCGGGACCGCGCGAAACGGCGCATCCGTCGGCTTGCCCCCGTCGATGAAATAGCGATCCAGGACGCGCTCGGCGACTCCTGGCAAGGGGAATTCGGCCATCGCCCGCCGCAAATGCCCGTCGGGATCACCCAGCTGCAGCCGACGGGCCAGCACCAGATCCAGCGCCGTTCCCGACACGACACCCAACTGGCCGGTCTGCGAGACGGCCCGCGCCAGTCGCCAGCCGAGACGGCCACACCCATCCCACCCTGAATGATGATGGGCTCACGATTATCGAGCATCGGGTTGTCCCTTAATGCAGTGCTTCGCGCCAAGGATCCGTCATCTCTTGCCCAGGGGGGTGGATGCCCCAATCGAGGCGGCTTGATCCCAGGCAATTTCCATTACGGATACAGTATCCGAGTTGCCCTCCAAAACCATCAGCAGCCGTGTAAATCTTGGGTAAAACCCGGTGCGAATGACGGGGGCCGTCAGACACCCAGAGCGGTCCGCGGCTGCGCAGCGGCAAGATGGGTGGTTTTTAACGACTGCCTATCCGGCACAACCTGCATACAACGAACGGATCTTCCTGGGGGCCGTGGCATTCGCCCATGATTGGCCCTGACATCAGTCTCGAGCTATGTTTCTTTGCCGACACGGCGGCCAACCGCACGGCGCACGGCACGGCAAGCCACCTGATGGGGGCCCTTTCTGCCAGCTGACATGGTCGCGAGCAGGGCTGCCGCTCAGAACGTGCGGCGCGGCGCAGTTCCGGGAGCACCAGGTCGGCGACCGGGTGATTTTTTTACAGCCAGAGCTTACGTAGGCGACCGACGATGGAACTCCTTGTATCACACGTGTTACTCAGTTTCGTGTTTGCCGTGGGTGGCTTGTGTGCCGGTTGGTGGCTCAATTCCCGCTGGCCCGAAAAGCTCATGATTGTGGGATCCGACGACGCGGCTCTGGCAAAGGAACTGTTGGCGAGCCTGCACCGCCTGTCGGTGCGCATGGCGGCCGACGTCGGAGAGCACCACGCGCGGGTGGGCGAGGTTGATCGGGAGTTGGCGGCCAAACCTGCACACCCGGCTCCTGCCATTGCGACCCTCGTGACTCGACTGATAAAGGCCAATGAGGAAGTGCAACGGAAGCTCACGCACGCCGAGACCAAGCTCGATGAACTGACCCACAAGATGGCATACCACGCCACCGAAGCTCGCACCGATGCGCTTCACCGGATTGGCCAACCGGCGCGTCTTCGAAGAGGAAACGACCAAGCGATTAGCGGAATTCCAGGCGACGAAGGGCTCGTTCTCGATCGCCATTGTGGACATCGATCACTTCAAACGCGTCAACGATGCCCACGGGCACCTGCGGGGAGACGACCTTCTCCGGGACGTCGCCATCACGCTGTTGGAGAACGTGGGTGGCCGCGATATCGTGACCCGTTACGGCGGGGAAGAGTTCGCCATTCTGATGCCCGGCGTGACGATCGAGGACGCCGGCCGGTGCGCCGAACACCTGCGGGAAACGATCGAGAAGACCCATTTCTGGGCCGGTGACAAGACCCTCAAAGTCACCGTCAGCGCCGGTGTTGCCGAGGTGCGGGCGCACGAGGATCTCGTGACCCTCGTTCATCACGCCGATCAGGCCATGTATGCCGCCAAGCATGCCGGCCGCAACTGCGTGTACTGGCACGACGGATCCAATTCGCATCCCGTGCGGGAGAAACCGGCCGAGGAGTCTCAGGAGAGCGAGCGTGGTGCCGTGGCCGAGTCGATCGTGCCGATGGTCAGCAAAACCCAGGAGACCGCTGGGAAGCCGGCGGTCGACGACGTGCCGCTGGATCCCTCCGTGCTCGTCTCCGATGAAGAACTGCTCGATGCGGCAGGTATCGATCTGGAAGTCGCTCGGCAACCTGAACAACAAGACCATGTTTTGCCAGAACGTGCATCGGCGGATTTCCGAATGGAATCGCGGTGGTACGCCGTTTTCTACGATTCTGCTGAGCGTCGACAACTACAGCCAGTTGACGCGCGACTACGGTCCGCAGGCTGCCGACCTGGCGCTCGGCGTTGTCGCGCAGACGATCCGCAACAGCGTGCGGGGCATGGACCTCGTGGCCCGCTATGATGACAAGACGTTCGGATTGTTGCTGCCCGACGCCGTGCTGCGCAACGCGATCTGCATCGGCGAGCGACTGCGTAAAGATGTGCGACGCACCGGAATCGTAATCGACGGCAAGACCGTGCATTTCACGATCAGCCTCGGGATCGTGGAGGTTTCGGACGGCGACGTCATGGCGTCGTTGCTCGAACGCGCCGCGTCGCAGCTGAGTCAGGCCTCGCTACGCGGGGGCAACCGCACGGGCTTCGCGGCCAAGGCTTTCGCGGCTTCCTGAGCGCTGCGTCCCTCCGCCCCAGTTCCTAACAACCCAGTTCCCAGACCGTCTGCATCGATGACGTCTGCATCGATGACGTGGGAACCGCCCTGGACGAACCGGGGTGCACCGAAGTCCGAAGCACGGCAAGTTCTCCCCAAGCGGTCCGCGCCCCACCATACCGCGCCACCTGCAGCCTGCAGCCTGCAGCCTGCCACCTGCAGCCCCTCCACGCCATTCCCCATCTGTAAGTGTTTTCTAAAAAGCCACTTGCATCGATAGTCGGCCTTTCGCGCGTGCCAGGTGCTCCCTCCCGGAATAGTCAGGCTGCTCAGTGCAAATTGTCTGGGTGCAGCGGGACAAAACCTTGTCAGCGAAGGACTTTGCACGATTCGCCAGAACTCGCTTTTTCGTTGCAATAGGTTTAGTTGCGATTACAATCCAACTTATGTGGCGTGAATAACGCAACTTAATTACCTGTATTTCCTATATCGCCCAGTCACTTGACCTGAGGTGCCTGCGTCGCTTTCTGAGTTTAATGCCGGCGTGGACGGTCTGGGCGGATTAGGTGGATGAGGGTGTGTTCGCTGCCTCCGGGTACTCGTTAAGAGAAGTCGCATTATCGTTTGTTGAAGGGTTGGTATATGGCCATCCGGCGATCGCATGAGTTGAGGAAATCAAGGCAGTCCCGTCGCACTGAGAGTCTGCGGGAGCAACGCCGCGGCAAACGTGGTTTGCGGATCGAGGCCCTTGAGGATCGTCGTCTGATGGCGTTGGGGCCGCAATTGATTGGCGTGTTGCCGAACGCCGGGTCGTTGCTGGCCGAAGGGGATATCCGCAATGTGGCGCCCCAGGAGCTGTTGTTCAAGTTTGACGAGAACCAGGTGTTTGCGGACAGTCCGGCCACGCTTCAGAAGTCGTTTCAGATCACGCGTTCCGGCGGCGACGGACTGTTTGGTGACCCCCTCGACGGGATTGGCGACGATGTGGTGGTGACGCCGGGATACGTCGGTCTGGTGACGGGTACCAAGAACCAGATCGTGCTGCGCTTCCAGGACCGGCTGGCCGACGACCAGTATCGCCTGGTGGTGAAGGGGACGACGGCCGACGCGCTGCGCAACACGTCGGGGATGGCGCTCAATGACTTGACGAACGACAACGTGGACAACGGGTCCGACTACCGCCTGAACTTCGAATTGGATCTCGGTGCGCAGATCGTATCGGTGGTGCCGCAGCCGATCCGCCGCAACACGAATGGGACGTTGACGCAGGATCGCAACAAGATCGTCGTGTACTTCAACGACGACGACTTGTTTGTGGAGAAGGACGGCACGGGCAAGCCCACGGCCGCCTCGGCGGAGAACCCCGCCTTCTATCAGTTGATGCTGACGCGGGACACGGTCAGCAACCGGGACGACGTGACCTTCCTGCCGCAGACGGTGCAATACGACGCGGCCACGGACCGGGCCGTGCTGACGTTTGCCCAGAATATTGACGAGCTGGCCGGGCCGAGCAAGTCCGGGACGTTCCGGCTGCGGATTGGCACCGACGAGGCGATTCCCGCGGTCCCGGTCCTGTTGACGCCGTCGACCGATCCCGGTTCGAGTTTTGGCACGGCCGAGAACATCTCCGCGTCCTTCAACACGCCGCAGGCTGTCAGCGTGAAATTGTCCGAGCAGATTATCTCGACCGACTTTCCGCTGGATTTCCCCGGGGCGGTGGATGAGCCCGGCAATCGTTCGATTCCGGTCCAGGGACCGTACGTGCCTCGATCACGACGTATGGGCCGCCACGCTGTACGATGCCGACTTGCTGGCCAAGGACACACTGACCGACGGCATCACCACCGCCTACTACAATTTCCAGGATTTTTACGGGTTTGATCCCGAAGGCAACGCGCTGCACAACCAGATCACGGAAGCCCAGAAGCAGCGAACCCGCGAAATCTTCGAGCTCTACAGCCAGTATCTGGGGATCGATTTCATCGAAACCGCGGCGCTCGGGCATGACGATCGTCACGGGTGATCTGCGCGCGCTCGAGCCAAACGTCAACACGCAGACGGTGGCGGGGCTGGCGGAGGCGAAGGACCTGGAAGGCCGGGCGATCATGAATGCCGGCGTGAACTGGAGCGATCGGTACGGTGACAACTGGTTCCAGGTGGGCATGCACGAAATCGGGCACCTGTTGGGGCTCTATCATACCGATGAGCTCGGGCCGATCACGATTCAGAACGACGAACCGATTCTGGCCTTCGACAATACGCCGGAGCCGGACTTCCCTGGCCAATACGACATCATGCACGGCCAGCACATCTTCCGTCCGGAAAACAAAGACATTGACCTCTACCGGTTCGAGCTGATGGCCAGCGGTTTGTTCACCGCGGAGACTTTCGCCGAACGCTTGCCCACGGCCAGTTTGCTCGACACGTCCGTTAAGATCTACAAGCAGACCGCCACCGGCATCGAGGAGATCGCCCAGAACGACGACTACTACAGCAATGATTCGTATGTGGCCCTCCCGTTGGACGCGGGCGTTTACTACATCGGCGTGAGCGCCAGTGGCAACGAGGATTACGATCCGAAAATCGAGGACTCCGGCATCGGCGGGACGAGCCAGGGCAATTACGAGTTGCGGCTGAATTTCCGTCCGGGAGCCACGCGGAGCATTACGGACAAGGACAATCCGTCCCGGGGTAGCACGCGGTTGGACGGGGACCTGGACGGGATCGCGGGCGGTGTCTACGACTTCTGGTTCCGCGCCGCGGCGCCCAAGGGCGTGGCCGCGGTTGGCCAGCCCCGCACGATCTATGTCGATAAGAGTCCCACGTTCGGCCTGGGTACGCTGGCGTCTCCGTATGGCAACCTGCAGTCCGCGACGGCCGACGCGGTGGCTGGCGACATCATTCGGGTGGTGGGTAACGGCGGACTCGACAAGAAAGTCAACACGGTCGGGGACAACCTGGCCTATGAAATCGGCTTTGGCAATCTGCCCAACAACATCCTGTCCGACGGCCCGGAACTGGTCGTCCCCAAGCTCGTCACGCTGATGATTGATGAAGGGGCGATCTTCAAGCTCAAGGATTCCCGCATCGGCGTCGGCAGTTCCACGTTGTCCAAGGATCTTTCTGCCGGGGCGATCCAGGTGCTGGGGACTCCCGATTCGAGCGTCATCTTCACTTCCTTCAAGGACGAGAAGACCGGCGTCGACACGGATCCGCTGGTGACCACTCCGTCGTCCGGCGACTGGGGCGGGATCATGATCCGCGACGATCTGGATCGGGCTGAACGGCGGTTCCTGTGGGACGAGCACGGGATCTTCCTGAACTACATCAATCACGCCGATTTCCGCTTCGGCGGTGGCAACGTGAAGGTGGACGGCGTCCAGCAGATCGTCAATCCGATCAGCCTCAACGAAGCGGCTCCCACGATTTCGTACAACAAGATCACGAAGAGTTCGGATGCGGCGATTTCGGCCGATCCCAACAGCTTCATGGAATGGAACTACGACAGTCCGCGGTACCAGGGGGATGCTCCGTTCACGTCGGACTACACGCGTGTGGGTCCCGATATCGATTTCAACACGCTTGTCGAGAACACGACCAACGGCCTGTTCATTCGGGTGACGACCCCGGCGGGGACGGAGACGAAGCCGCAGACCGTGGCCGCCCGCTGGAATGACACGGACATCGTCCACGTGCTCGGCCAGTCACTGCTCATCCAGGGCACACCTGGGGGCCCGGTGTTGGAGGAGGAGTTGCCGTCGTCGCAACTGATCACGCTGACGCGGTTGGCGGGCGGGAACCTCGCCGCGGGCAAGTACAACTACAAGTTGGTGTGGGTCGATTCCAACGGGAACGAGAGTCTGGCCTCGGTGCCCACGCGGACACTGACGGTGCCCGATGCCAGCCAGATCCGCCTGCAGCAGCTGCCTCCGGCCCCGGCCGGCTTCGTAGCGCGGCGGCTGTATCGCAGCGAGGCGGACGGCTTGCCAACCAGCGAGTATCGGCTGGTCGCGCAGCTCAACGCGTCCTCCACGACGTACACCGATGTCGGCAATCCCGGTGGCAATCTGCTGGACCAGAGTGGAGCGGCGGCCAACCTGCGGCGCGCTCGGCTGAACGCCAGCCTGGTGATCGATCCGAACACCATCGTGAAGCTGGAGGGGGCCCGTATCGAAGTCGGCATGGGTGCCCAGATCCTGGCGGAAGGTCGTGACGGTCAGCGCGTGATCTTCACATCGAAGCTGGACGACAAGTTCGGTGCCGGCGGCACCTTCGATACCGGCAACGACGGGACCGTGGATGCGCCGACTGCTGGCAACTGGGGTGGCATTTTCGTCGGCCCGACGGCGATCGCCAGTTTCGACTACGCGCTGTTCACGTACGGCGGCGGAGTGGTTCCGGTGGAAGGTTCGTTTGCCGGCTTCAACGTCTTGGAGATTCACCAGGCAGACGCCCGCGTGACGCACAGCATTTTCGAGCGCAACGCGAACGGTCTGGGAGGGCAAGCTCCCGCGCACCGGTTCGGACGCGGATTCAACGAAACGGCCACGATCTTCATTCGCGGTGCGCAGCCGGTCATTGTCGACAACATCATTCGCGACAATCTCGGGGCGGCCATCAACGCCAACGTCAACGCCCTCGATTTCTCCCTGGTCAGCGACCCGGGCCGCTCGACGGGACTGGTGAATCTGGCCACCGACGTGCTGGACAACCAGGGTCCGCTGATCAAGTTGAACAGGTTGGAAGGCAATGCCATCAACGGCATGATCGTGCGGGGCGAGACGCTGACCACGCAGAGCGTGTGGGATGACACGGACATCGTGCACGTGGTGTTGGATACGATCTACATTTCCGACTTCCACATCTACGGCGGATTGCGGCTGGAAAGCAAGCCGACCGAAAGTCTGGTGGTGAAGTTGCAGGGCGCCACGGCCGGCTTCACGGCCACGGGTCGGCCGCTGGACATCGACGATCGCATCGGTGGCATTATTCAGGTGGTGGGCCAGCCAGGTTCGCCCGTGGTGTTCACGTCGCTGCGCGACGACACCAAGGGGGCCGGGTTCCGCTCGTCGGACGGCCTGCCGCAGACCGACACGAACAATGACGGCACCGCGACCACCCCGGCGCCGAGCGATTGGCGCAGCATCCTGATCGACCAGTACGCGCACGACCGGAACGTGGAGATCATCCTGGAGGCGGAGCCGGCCGACGTGGAGTCGCCCGGACTCCAACGCCACGACCAACCGGGCCGAACAGCTCGGCAAACTGGCGTCGAGCGAGAAGAACGGCGACGAGAACCTGCGATTGGGCTTCGAGGTCCACGGATTCCTCAACGCCCGCAACGACATCGACGTCTACAGTTTCCAGGCCCGTGCCGGCACGGAAATCTGGATCGATTTCGACCGGACTCGCCATTCGCTCGACACCGTCGTGGAACTCATCGGGTCGGACGGCCTGTTGATCGCCCGTTCCGACGATTCGTACCACGAGATCGAATCAGACGGAATCGATTGTCAAAACGAATCCGAAGACCGACGTCAACATCCTGCAGAAGTCGCCGTACTTGCAGGGGCGTGACGCCTACACCACCAACCCGCGCGATGCCGGCATGCGTGTCGTGCTGCCGGGAACGGTGGGGAGCGACTTGACGGCGTTCTACATCCGGGTCCGCAGCAGCAGTGCGGATCTGAGCGATCTGGCCGCGGGCCAGACGCATGGGACGCTACCAGTTCCAGGTCCGGCTGCAGGAAACGGACGAGGTCCCCGGCTCGACGATCCGCTACGCCGACATCCGGTATGCCACCAACGGCATCGAGGTGTACGGTCAGCCGATCCACTCGCCCCTCGGGGGCGAAGCGGCCGAGGCCAACACGGCCGCCAACGATGCCATCGCGGGTGCCCAGGCGCTGGGCAACATCCTCAACACCGACCGTGCCGCGCTGAGCATTGCCGGCGAGTTGACTGCTGCCTCGGACGTGGACTTCTACCGCTTCGAAATCAACTACGATTCCGTGCAAGGCGCCGGAATTGTGAATCCGTACCTGTACTTGTCGACGATCTTCGATGTGGACTACTCCGACCAGTTGGGTCGCTCGGACGCCTCGCTGGCGGTATTCGACCGGAACTTCAACCTGGTCCTGTCGTCGAGCGGAGTGCGCGGGCGCGATAACTCCAATATCGCCGAAGACCAGCCGAAGCCGCTCAATGGCCCGGACATGGACGACACGTCGCGCGGATCCGCCGGGACGTTGGACCCGTTCATCGGCGCGCAGGCGCTGCCTCAAGGTACGTACTATCTGGCGGTCACCAACAGCAGTCGGATGCCGGCCGAACTGGCTCAGTTCGTCCAGTCCAATCCGGCGAATCCGTTGATTCGTCTGGAACCGATCGATTCGCTCCAGCGGATTGCCGAGGATCGGATCGGCGCATCGGGGGGGTCCAACATCCCCAATTCTCCGAAGGTCGACTTGTTGGACTCGATAAGTGTCGTGCCATTCACGCTCGGTGATGTGACGTTATTTGTGAGCACGGAACCGGGTGATCAGCCGACGTATGTGTCGAGTATCCAGACGGTGGACCCGGTCACTGGGGTCCTCGAAACGACCCTGGGCGACCTCGTGGACGGTACGGGGCGTCGGCCGTATATCGGCGACATTGCCATGCGGTTTGACGGCCAGTTGTTCTCGTTCTCGCGGTCGTACTTCACTCTGGGCAAGAGCGACGCTCTCGTGGGAAATTATCTGCAGATCAATACGGGGACGGCTGCGGTGACCAGCCCAGGCGACGATGGCATTACGACGTACTCTCCCAACCCGACAGGCCCGGGTTCAGTCGACCGTGGATAACGGTGTGTACTTCAGCGCCATCACGTTTACGGGCAATAACCAGTACGATTTATTTGCCGTGGGCGACCGTGGCCCGCTGGACTTGGGCGTCCCCGAACTGCATGTGACGCGAGAAACGAACATACTGTACGAGTTTGACATCAACACCGGCGCTGGGAACAGCATGCCGTCGACCGTCAACGATCGAACCGGCTGCCCGCCCGGTGGCAACGAGTGTCAGCACAACGGTGCGGGCACGCAGATTCGCGAACGTGGCCAGATCATCACGACCGGGTCGACCATTACGACGGTTGACGCGACAAACGCGGTCGGTCCGTTCGATCCCGCGGTGAGCATTCAAGACGGCGCAGAGTTCACGGTCGGAACCGAGACGTTCGAATTTGACACCGGTCCCGAAGTCACGGTGGCCATCAATACGAACGCGGGGAACGTCATCCGCGACGGCGATTTCATGATCCTTGACGGCGACTACTTCCAGTTCGACACCGGCTCGACGCTGATCATTCCGGACGATAACGAAGTCTATGCCGCCGGGGCCACGATCCCCGACGGACTGATCCTGACCTTGACGGCCAACAACGGGGCGGTGGTGCGCCTGGAGCTCGAGGATGTCACCGGCCCTACGCCGGACGGGCAGGAGACCCCTGGGTCAGTCGTCGTAAACTACACCGCCACGACGACGCAGGCGCAACTGCGCAATAGCATCATCAACCGCCTCAATTCCATCACCGTGTTCCCCGTGCGGGCGGCTGCCGTGGGTACCGACTTGGTGTCATTCACGAACGACGCGCGGATTGACATGCCCGGTCGATTCCGGATTGACACGACAAACACAATCCTGTCGACATTGAACCGGCCGACCGCCCAGCTGACGGCGGAAGAGACGATCCTGATTCCCAACAGCGGTTATGGCGACGCGCAGACGCTGACGATCAACGATGGAAATAAGTCCGTCCTGTTTGAGTTTGAAGATACCGAACTCAATAACGGCTTGGTGAATCCCGGGGCGGTGCAGATTAACTTCGATGCGACTTCGGATGCCTCGGACATCTTCAGCCAGTTGTACATCGGCATCGCGTTGAACGACTTGCGTGTGTCGCCTCAGCCGATTGCGCTGCGTCCGTCGAGTGATGTGTGGGGGCTGCACGTCGAGACGTCGTTGAAGTTGTCGGGCGAATTGGGCGATGCTCCCATCGTCAGCGTGCTCAACGGCTCACGATTCAATGACGGTGAGACGTTCCAAGTGGTGACGACGGACGGTCCCACGACGTTCGAGATAGATCTGGGCAATGGCGTGGCGGCGGGAAACGTGCTGTTCCCTGTGACGTCCTTCGATACGCCGGTAAGTGTCGCTGAGCAGTTGGCCGCTTACGTCAATCAGTACACGTCGGCCGAGGCTCGGGTTGTCTACGAAACCTTGACAGACAGTGTCGCCTATGTGCTCGTCAACGGCCAGCAACTTCCACTCGGCCGCTCGGTGCCCGGGCCGCACTTGCTGTTCCAGGAAGGTAGCGTGGCGCTATCCCTGGCGGCGCTCTTCGACTATGCGCCGAATCCAACCAATCCGACGTTCAATGATATTGAGGGTTTCCTGCGCGGCTTTGAAGAGACCATGACTCAGCTGCAGTTCCAGCAGCAGCTGGCCAACGAGTTGAACATCCGGCGGGCGATAACCGGCGCGTCGAACGATGCCTTTGCGCCGATCGTCATTACGTCGAATGATCACGGTTTGCGGAGCGGCCAGTCGGTCCTGATTCGCGACATCTCGGGCAACATCGTCCAGATCATCCCGGGCCAGGTGTTCGCCAACGGCCTGTTCGACGTCACGGCGATAGACGCCAATACGTTCTCGCTGAACGGCACGCAGTTCCGAAATTTCAGCAACAACTCGCAGTTCAATTACACCAACGGCGGTTACTTCATCAACTACGAAGCGAACTCGCGCGGCGACCGCACGAACTTCCTGGGTGGCCGCAGCGGCCGGTTCGCCGGCGTGCCGATTTTCGTGGATCAGAGCACGCAAGGTGGTGTGAGCGCAGGGAACGTCCGCGTTCCCTTGCGAGCTCAGGATACGGCGAGTCAAGTGGCTACGGTGATGGCCCAATTCATCAACCGCGAGTTGTATCCCACGGTCACCGCCCAGGCCGTTGGTAATCGAGTCGAACTTGCCAACGCCTCGACCAGCGCCGATGCACCTTTGGTGGCCGCGAATGCGGGTATGGGCGGTAGCATCACCGGCATTGCCGTCGTGAACAACAGCATGTACGCGGTTGACGATCGCGGCGGCCTGTACCGGATTAACAATTATCAGTCGTCCGCGCTCACCACGCAGTTCATTACCAACATCGGTGGCGTCGCATTCGCCGGGCTGTCGGCCGGTCCGCAGCAGGTGGAAAGTGGCGTCTATTCGGATCTCCTGTTCGGCATCAGTCGCACGGGCCGCCTGTACGCGTTCAATACCCAGGGCGAGTTGCAGTCTGTCTTCGTCGACGGGCGCACAAGTATTCAGACCGGGGCCACGGGAAGCGTGACCGGTCTGGCTTTCTCGAACCTCGACAAGAACTTGTGGCACGTGTCCGGGAACCGTCGCGACGATGCGGGCCATGGAATTGCCGTTCCGGTGGACAACAGCCGCGTCCAAGTCAACGGCGGTGACAGTTTCTATTTCGGGTTCCAAAGCCCCGACGCAAATGGTTGGGGGACCCTCGATCCGACCAATCGCAATAACTTCAATTTCCCGGGCGGCGCCCACGGCAGCCTGGAAACGAACACGTTCAATCTCGAGGGCTATTCGGCCGGTGACGACCCAGTACTGTATTTCAACTACTTCCTGGCCACCGAGGGCGCGACGTATAATCCCGCACCGTACAATCCCATGCGGGACGCGTTCCGCGTCTACATCAGTGCGGATAATGGCGAGTGGCAGTTGCTGGCGACTAACGATTCGGCCCGCAGTGACAACTGGTTGGACGAGTACCAGTTAGGTGAAGGCGCTATTCCGCAGGAATTTCAGGAAATCGGTCGGCGCGGCATTCAGGAGCTGTACGACAACACGAACAGTTGGCGGCAAGCGCGGATTCAACTGGCTCCCTGGGCCGGTATGGACAACCTCAAGTTGCGGTTCGACTTCTCGACGGCTGCCAGCGTGGACGTCGGTGGTACCGGTGGTGTGGACATTCGAGGAATTGCCGCCACGGAGATTCGCGACGGTGAGATCGTCAGGATCGACGGCATCGGTTTTGAGTTCGACTTTGGCCACATCCTGGTGGCCCCCGCGGCCGCGTCGTTTGCCGACGGTTCGCAGCTCAATGTGGAAGGAACCGTATTCGAATTCGATCTCGCCGGCGATGGCGTATCGAGCGGCCTGCCCATCGTGCTCGACGCGACCGACAGTGCCGTCATGGTCGCTCAGAAAATACAGGCGGCGGTCACCGCGGCCACGGGCACGGTCGTCGAACGCGACGGCAACCGCCTCAACCTGCCGCTGGCCACCACAGTCGATACGCTCGACTCGGCCTTGCTCCCCGAAGCGGTGCCGGGTGTTCTCGGTGCGAATCGGCCGCTGAACGTCACGATGTCGATGACGGCGGAGGAAGTGGCCGCCGTCCTCCGCCAGGCGCTGGAAGACGAATTTGCCGGCGGCGATTTCGGCGTCGGCGGGGATGGCTATCAAAACGTGCAGATGTTCCGGGAAGTCGTGCGGCTGGTCGGCCACACGGTGACCAGTGCGGGGCCCTTGGGTGTGAACACCACCTTGCAGGGTGACGAATTTGGCGCCTTCAATGCCTCGGGACCACCAGCGCTGCCGGGTCGCTTCGCGGGTTCGTTGCGAGGGATGGACAATAACCATGAAGGTGTTTACATCGACGATATCATCATTGGCTTCGCCGAGCGTGGTGAACTGGTGACGGGAGCCGCCGGTAACGCCAACTTCGTGGTCAATCCCCAGGAACCCGACTTCTCAGAACGGCAAGGCATGTACCAGGTCGAGATCCGCCGCGGGCCGGAGTACGGCCTGGCGGATATGGTGCCCCCGGTCACGTTCAATATCTACGATTTCTTCGGCGGTCGCTCGTTCGACACCAACGACCGACTCGGTCAGCACGTCTCGCTTGTGGCGCCCTCGGCCGACCAGTTGCGGGACGGTCAGACGTTCCAGATCAGCGACGGTGTGGACACGGTGGTGTTCGAGTATGACGACGTGGATATCAATGACGGCGTCACCGCGGGCCGCTTGCGGATCCCGTTCGATGCCACGGTCTACAGTCCGATCACCAACGACTACACACCGGAGCCGGCCTATGTGATTGCTCGGCGCATCCGCGATGCCATCAACAGCAACCAGGCTCAGTCCGTCATCGATATCGTCGCGGCACTTTCCGATGGCGAAATCGCGACTCCCGCCACTCCGCCGCGCCCCGATGACTTTACGCCGCTCTTCGCGATGCCCAGCACGAGCCACGTGATCAACCTGTTCGGCAACGCCACGGGCGACGTCTTCCCCACGTTCGACTTTGGTGACATCGAAGTGATCACGTACGGTTACTCCGACGTCACGGGAGTCGAGCACGAACTGGTCGGCGACAGCAACGTGTTCCGCGATCAAGGGCAGATCCTGATCCACTCGAACATCGTTCGCGATTCGGTGCAGTTCGGGATCGTGGCCGACGCGGGAGCTCGGAACCGCGCCGATCTGGTGCCCTTGGCCGGAGTGCTGCCGCACGCCGGACCGGTCGCCAATCTGCGAGTTCGCAACTCCGATCGACTCGTGCCCGGCGCGGTGATCGCCAACAACGTGATTGCCAACAGCGGCACGGGCGGCATCCGTTTCAGCGGCGACGCGGCCACCACCGGAGAGCTGGGAAGCGTGGCGTTTGGTCGCATCATCAACAACACGATCTACGGGACTGGCAGTGGCGTGGGGATCCAGGTCACGGAGAATGCCAGCCCCACGATCCTCAACACCGTTCTGTCCAACCTTCAGACCGGCGTGAGCATCGACGCGACGTCGACCACGACGCAGATGGGTGGCCTGCTCTTCAAGAACGTGGCCACGCAGTCCAGTACGGGCGTGGTCGGCGCGTTCCCGATCGTGCTCGGTGCGGATGACCCACTGTTTGTCGATCCGGCCAATTACAACTTCCTGCTGGCTGCCGGCTCGAAGGCCATCGACAGTTCGATCGACTCGCTGGACGATCGCCAGAACCTGGTCTTCGTGAAGGAGCCGCTGGGGATTTCCAAGTCCCCGATTCTGGCTCCCGATCGCGACGTGTACGGCCAATTGCGTGGAGACGATCCGAGCGTCAACACGCCGGCCGGCCAAGGCGAGAACGTGTTCAAGGATCGCGGGGCCGTTGACCGCGTCGACTTCATCGGGCCGTTTGCTCTGCTGTTGAATCCCCGCGACAACGACGCCGAGGGGAACGACGCCAACCCAACCGATACGATCGTCAACATCACGTCCACGCTCACGAACTTCAGCATCCAGTTGGTGGACGCGGCCTCCGGCGGTGGGGAAGGGACCGGGCCGGACGACATCTCGGTGTTGCCTGCGACGGTGACTCTGTTGCGTGACGGCAAGACATTGGTCCGCGGAGTGGACTACTCGTTCGCCTATGACACGACCAGCAACACGATTCGTCTCTCGCCGATTGCCGGCATCTGGGAGAAGAATCGCCAGTACGAAATCGACCTGGTCAACTCCACTCGCACCGTGGTCAGTTTCCTGACGTCGACACCGGACGATGAAGCCGCCTTCACGATCGTGGACAAGTCCACGCCGACCGCCAAGAGTGTCAAGTTCGAATACGACACCGGCTACGTGATTGTGGTCCCGCCGACGGGCGGGGCCGCGCTCACCGACGGCGCCACGTTCAGCATCAAGCAGGGAGCCGTGACCAGGCTCTTCGAGTTCGACAGCAACAACAAGCTCACCTCCAGCGGCGTGCGCGTGCCGTTCACGGCGACCTCCTCGCAGGAGGATGTGGCCAATGCGATCGCGCTGGCCATCGTGTCGAGCGGCTTGTCGATCGTTCCCACGAACGCCGGCCAGGGACGCGTACACATCGGTGGCAATGCCAATACGACCTTGACGACTGCCGGGAGCGGGCTGAGCCAGACCGGCCAACCGGGCACGGTCGATACCACGGCCGTACCGATTGTGATCATTCCGGGCCGGGGCGATGCGGTGGCTCAGGCCACGGCCGCGGCCATTACGACGGCCGTCACCCAGGGCAAGCTGGTGGGAGTCACGGCCGCGGCGTTTGGTTCCGATCTGCGGTTGGACGGCATGGCCAGCGTCACCGGTTTGACGCTCACCACGTTGAACTCGATCCACGACCTGGCGGGCAACGACCTGCGGCCGAACCGTTCGGACGGCACGACCCGCTTCACCATCGTGACCGGTCTGGGTACCGATTACGGCGACGCGGCGAGCAAGTACCCCGTGTTGATCGCCAACAACGGGGCCGGCCACGACATCGTCAGGGGCTTCTACCTGGGAGCCGGCGTGACGGCGGATCCCGATGGTCAGCCCTCCGTGCTGGCTAATGCGGATCTGAACGACGACGGTGTCACCCTGGTCCCGATGTCGGCCGGTAAGGACGCCACCATCACCGTGTCGGCCTCGGCTGCCGGGTACCTGGATGTCTTTCTGGATGCCAATGGTGACGGGGACTGGAGCGACGTCGGGGAGAAGATCTTCAACAAACGGGCCGTTGTGGCCGGGAGCAACCAACTGACATTCCCGGTACGGGCCACGGCGGTCGGAGTTCCCACGTACATGCGATTCCGCTTCAGCAGCATGGGCGGCTTGGCGTCGACCGGCGTGGCGGCCGATGGCGAAGTGGAAGACTACGTCGTCACGATTGCAGCCAATCCTTGGCAGAACGGCAGGGAGCCACGCAATGTCAGTGGCGATGTCGATCCCCTGGGCCGTGAGATAATCTCGCCGCTGGATGCCTTGTTGGTTGTCAATCTGCTCAACTTGCCATCGACGAATATCATCGATAGCAACGGCAATTTCTACGTGCCTCCGATCCCCGGCTTTGCTCCGCCGCCTTACTACGATGTCAACGGCGATGGCTCACTTTCACCGACTGATGCCCTGCTCGTGATCAACGCCCTCAACAGCAGTGGTCAGGGAGAAGGCGCCCGGAAGGTGAAGCGGCGAGTTACGGATTGGCCGCGGCCGAGGGCACGCGTTCGCTGGTCAACACGGGACTGGATGCGGGCTTGCTGGGCGGCTCGTTGCTGGTCACGTCGGGAGCCGAGGCCGGCGCGAATGTCGCGTCCGCAGCGGTCCGCCCGACGGCGCCTGTCGTCGAAACGCGGTCGGTTTCGCCGGCCACGGGCAACTCCGGCGGCCGCACTGCGGAGCGGCTGGGCCAGGATGCACTGACCGATCTGCAGGCGGAGGATCTGGAAGACCTGCTCGAGGAGTTGGTCGGGGAGACAGGCGATCAGGTCGCGGTGGCCGATGCTCGCGACGCGGTGTTTGCTGGCTTGGGAGCGTAGGCTGGTGCAACGGAGGCCACTGGTGAGTTCACGTGTAGAGCGCGGTGTATTCCGTTGCGGCCCGACGGACATCCGCTCTACGTAGGCCACGGAGCGGTCCGCACCGCGGACCGCCCACCTGTACGGGCTCCGGCTCCAGGCGAGTCGGGGCCCGTTTTCGGCTGGCCCCGCGTCCCGGGCGGTCGCGCAGGGCCTGCGACCGTAACAACCGGCAGCCAGGTGGGTGCCGATGGCGGCGGCCGGGTGCCAATTTCTTGCTGGATTTTGCCAGCCTGACTATCATCAGGGGTGGGCCAAGCCCGTGGCCCTTCTGATTGGAGTTCCGATCAGGCACGACCGAATCCCGGGTGTGGCAGACGGCGGTCGCAGCCAGCATCTTCCAGCGGGGCAGGATCCACATGCGTGTACGATCGAACGAGTCTCGGCGCCAAGGCACCCCGCGTCGTCGTCACGCTGCGCGTCGGGCTCGGTTCGAACCGTTGGAACCGCGCACTTTGCTGACCGGCCTCCCGTATGGAGCGGTCGGGCAGGACACGGCCGAGTACATGCTGGGCAACGTCGTGGCCACGGTGGTGTTTTTCGAGTCGGACGGCAGCCTGGATCCGAGCACGCAGAACTGGAACGCGCTGGTGCGCGACCAGAACGGTAAGCCCGTGGTAGATGGCAACGGCGATACGATCAGTGCCGGCGGGCCGAACTACATCGAGCTGAGCAAGGATAGCGTTGTCGAGGGACTTGAGTGGTGGGAAGACACGCTGGCCAACTATTACGCCCGGAACTACGACAACGTCGCTCCGGTCCATTCGTTGAATTTCATTTACGATTTGGAGTACGCTTATAATCCCGTCCGGACCGGGTACGAGCCGATCGACCGCATCTCGGATGACTACCGCTACTGGGTCAACGATTTCCTGAAGGTCGCCGGCCACCAGGAAACCGGCTGGATCGACACCGACATTCGTACGTTCAACAACGCTCAGCGACTGAAGTACAATGCCGATTGGGCGTTTACGATCTTCGTGGCCAACGACTACCAGGATGACGACGGCCGCTTCAAGCCCGGCGGAAGTTTCAATTACGCCTTCGCCTTTTCCGGCGGCCGCTTCCTGGTGGCGCCGTCGCGACGACCGGCCAGTACGATTGCGCACGAGACCGGTCACATTTTCTATGCGATGGACGAGTACCCGGCGCCGGTACCTACACGAGTCGCCGCGGCTACTACAACGCTCAGAACTTGAACGCCTCGAATAACCCCGATCCGAATTATGTGCCGCAAGTCAGCATCATGAATGCCGGCGCGAGCCTGGAAGCGGCCTGGCAAGCACATACGAGTTCGGATTCGTCCCTGGCGATGATCGGCTGGCAGGATTCGGACCACGACGGCGTGTTCGACGTGCTGGACGTTCCGTTGTCGCTCACGGGTAGCGGTTTCTACGATGCGGTCGACCGCGTCTATCGTTTCTCCGGCCATTCCGCCGTCCAAACGCTCGCCAACAAGAACTCGGCCGGCCGCCGCAACGACATCACGATCAACGAGGTCAGCCAGGCCGCCTACTCGCTCGACGGCGGACTGACCTGGACGGTCGCCAAGAACTACAACCAGTACCAGGCGGACGTGAACCTGGCGATTCCGATCCAGGTCGGTCAAGAGATCCTGATTCGCACGCAGGCGGTGGATCCGCTGACGCAGCGAGTCGTGGTCACCTCGGACGACGTGTTTTGGGGAACGACCGAGTTTCCCACGTCGGTCGCGGGTGAGGGAATTCAGGGTCATGTCTGGTACGACAGGGACCAGGACGGAGTGTGGGATGCGGGCGAACGCGGAATTTCCGGCTGGACGATTCGGTTGGTGGATGGTGCTGGTCAGCCGCTGAACTTGTCCCGGCAGCTGGAACCGGATGCCTATCAGCCTTACACGCTGCTCGGCAATGCGCTCGCCGGCGTCACCGTGACGGCCGTCGGATATGACGTGAAGGATACTCGCGTGGCAGCGGTCGAGGCGTCCCCGGCCGCCACCGGCACTCAGGTCTTCAGTGCCGTGCGCCTGGGTGGCAGCGATACGTGGGTGACGGAATGGACCGCCGACAGTCGCAACCTCCGCATCGACCTGGAGCAACCCACGACGACCATCAGCATCGATGCGGTGGCGCCGCGCAGGGAGGCTACGGTCGGCTGGAAGTCTACGATGCAAATGGCACGCTGTTGGGCAGAACGACGACGCAATTCCTGGAAGGAACCGCTGTCGAGACGATGACCTTGAGTGTCGCCACTCCCCAGATCGCCTATGCTCTGGTGCGATCGACAATCGAGTCGTCGATTCGTCTGGACAATCTGCGTATCGGGCCGACCTCGTCGATGCAGACGAATGGTGCGGGAGCGTATGAACTTCCTGCGTTGCCCCCGGGTACGTATCACGTGCAGGCCGTGCCTACCAGCACCTGGGTCGTCGCGGATCCCATCTCGGGCGTGCGCGAGGTGGAGGTGGGAGCGGATGGAAAGATGGTGTGGGACCGGGTGACCAATCCGGTGGCCGATTTCATCGGGCGGCCGAGTCCCACGGCGCCGCCGTGGCGCAATCCGATCGACCCGTACGACGTCAATGACGACGGGTTGGTGACGCCGCTCGACGTCTTGCTGATCATCAACGAACTGAATCGAATCGGCCGTGGTCCGCTGGTTCCGCCCTCCGGCAGCCATGCTCCGCCGCCGTACTTGGATGTCTCGGGCGATAACGACGTCACACCGATCGATGCGCTGTTGGTCATCAACGCGCTCAATGGGAACAACACGGTGATCAGCGGATCGCGATCGACTGCCAGCAATGGTGGCAGTGGCAGCAGCGGCGACCCGGCGGGGGGAGCTGGGGAAGGGGAAGCGTCGTGGCTCTCCGCCGACCAGCGGGTATCCGCCGTGCGCACCACTCGCGTATCTCCGATCTGGGCGGCCCCTTCGATGCCGGTCGCGAGTGTGCTGCCGGTGGGTGGACTCAGCGACCTCGTCCGCCAGAAAGTGCTGGAAGAGGCTCTGCAGTTGTTCGCCGCCGACGTGGCCCAGGAGCGACGCATCGCGGACGATCTCGGGACCGCCACGTTGGTCCCGTGAGGGCGCCCGTTGCGCACCGGGGTCGCGGGCCCGTGGGAACCGCAGATGGACGAACGGGGAACCGCAAAACGCCCAAATTAGGCGGGTTCGCGGCGACTTGTCCGGACTTCGCGCGTTCTGACGCGTGCCTCTTCTTTCCGACCCCCGCTCGGCTGCAACCGGAGGATGAGCGCCTGGTAGCGACGCGAAACGCGGGCAGGTCAAAGACGCTCCGGCGCGGCGCTCATCCTCGGGATGCAGAAAACTTCTCCGGAATTCTTGAGGGGTCAGGCCCTCGAAATGCGATTCCCTTGGCGAATCGCGGTGGTCTCTACCGGAGTAATCACCAAAGCGAGCCGTAACCCCTCAGAGAATTTGGGGATTTTGTTGCGACCGCCGCGGGGGGTTGTTATACAAGTGTCCAACCGATCTTCGGGCCGCTGTGTGGGAACGGGCTCGGGGGCCGTTCGCGGGGCGCTGTCCGCTGTATGTCGGAAGGGAACTGACACATGTCCGAGTCCGGATCCGTGAGCGAGTGGATTGAGGATTTGCGAGCCGGCGACACCGGTGCGGCCACGCATCTGTGGAATCGCTTCCATGCCAACCTGCTGAAGATTGCCCGGCGCCGACTCAACGGCGCGTCGCGGCGCGTGGCGGACGAGGAGGATCTGGTCGCACTGGCCTTCGAGTCGTTCTTCCAGCGGATCCAGCACGGGCAGTTTCCCGAGCTGCGGGGGCGGGCGGAATTGTGGGCGCTGCTGGTCACCATTACCGATCGCAAGGCGGTCAACTGCGTGCGCCGCCACATGTCGGTCAAGCGGGGCAGCGGCAAGGTGCTGGGGGAGTCGACGATCGGCACGCGGTCCGAGCAGGATCGGGAGGCGGCTTTGGCGCGCGTCGACGGCGGCGCACCACCGCCCGACCGACTGGCCTCGGTGTCGGAACTCTTGGAGCGGTTGGATGACGACCTGCGACGGATCGTCTTTCTGAAACGGGACGGATTCACCAACGAGGAAATCGCCCAACGTGTCAACCGGTCGGTCGCCACGATCGAACGACGACTGCGACTGCTGCGCGACGAGTGGACACAGGAGTTGTTGGGATGAGTCTGCTGCCGCGTGTCGATGCGTTTCCCCTGGCGGCCCGCCACCAGATCGATGCGATTTGCCTGGCCTTCGAGGACGAATGGTTGACCGGGTGTCGGCCGGTATTGGAGGCTTATCTGGGTCGGATCGACGCCGCCTGTCAATCGCTGCTGTTGCAGGAATTGTTGCTGCTCGAATTGGACTATCGTCGCAGCATTCGGGACGAACCGAAACTCGACGACTACCTGGCCCGCTTCGCCGCGTACGAGGCCAGCGTACGGGCGGCCTTCACGGCGTCGTACGCGCGGGCCGTTCCGCCGCGTCACCTGCCGGGCAGCTTGATTGGCCGCTATCGCGTCCGGCGCATGCTGGGCGCGGCGCTTTCGCAACGGTCTTCCTGGCCTGGGACGCGCAGCTGCAGCGGGAAGTGGCGGTGAAGGTGCCCCACCCTGCCCGCCTGGATGATGTCGCCGCTCGGCAACGGTTTCTGGAGGAAGCCCGGCGATCGCCCGGCTGGAGCATCCCCGCATCGTGGCCGTCTACGACGCGTCCGAGCTGGAGGACGGGACGGTTTACCTGGTGATGCACTATGTGGCCGGGCCCTCCCTGCGCCAGTTGCTCGACGGCGGTCCCGTGTCGCCCGCGGAGGCCTGCAGCCTGCTGGCCGACGTCGCCGACGCCGTCGATGCCGCGCATTGCGCGGGGGTGATTCATCGGGATCTGAAGCCCAGCAACATCCTGCTGGATGAATCGATGCAGCCGCACGTGTGCGATTTCGGGTTGGCTCTGCAGGAAAACTGCCAGCAGGAATGCCGCGGCCAGTGGGCGGGGACGCTGGCGTACATGGCCCCGGAACAACTCCGCGGGGAATCGCATCAACTGGATGGACGCGCCGACATCTGGGCGATCGGCGTGATCCTGTACGAAGTGCTCACCGGACGGCAGGCCTTCCGGGGCCGCGACCGTCAGGAACTGACCGAGGATATTTTGACGCGCGACCCGCGGCCGCCGCGACAGATCGACCGGCGGATTGGCAGGTCGCTCGAGCGCGTCTGTTTGCGGTGTCTGGAGAAACGGCCGGCCCAGCGCTATTCGACGGCGGCCGATCTGGCGGAAGAATTGCGCTGCGCCGGCTGTCGGCCGTCCCCGTCCCGCCGGGGCTGGCTGGTCGGCGGAGCGGTGCTGGCCGTGCTGCTGCTTTTTTCCTGGCTGGCGGCGAGTTACCGAAATCCGTCCGCGGATTCCACGGCGGAAGGTCCGTTGCTGTTGCAGGGAACGCTGGATCTGATGGTCTGGAGTCCCACGCAGTCGCAGCGGCAGGGCGTGCACCTCGGCGATCCTCGTGCGGTGCCGCTGCGAACCGGGGACCGCGTGCGGCTGGCGGTGGAACTGAACCGGCCGGCCTACGCCTACGTGGTGTGGATGGATGTCGCCGGCCTGCCCGCGGCGGTCCATCCCTGGCAACGGGGAGATTGGGCGAACTTGCCGCCGACGCTCCCCGCGGCAGCAGCGCTGGCGCTTCCCGCGGAAACGGCTGCCGGCTGGCAGGTCCGCGTGCCCCGCAGCGGGATGGAAACCCTGCTGTTGCTGGTGCGGCGCACCCCGCTACCGGCCGAAACCGATCTGCGCTCCGTGTTGGCGAACCTCCCGCAAGCATCCATTCCCGCGCGTCCCAATGCCCTGTGGTTTCAGGGAGGTCGCCTCGTGCCGCTCGACAGTCCGCCGCCGCCCGACCCGGGCCACGAGTCGAGGCGGGACCCGGTGCTCGAGCAGACCGTGGCCATCGATGACCCGCTGCTGAAATTGCAGCAAACGCTGGTCGACCGACTGACCCCGCATTTCGAATTGATTCGTGCCGTGAGCTTTCCTGTCCGCGGAGAATGAACCGTGACTCGGCATTCTACGACCACTGCTCCCCATGTTGGCGTACGATGTCGTCGTCGCGGCGCAGCCGCCTGGCTCTGGTGTTTTATCCTGCTGCTGCCGTTGTCCTCCGCGCTGACCGCGGCTCTCCGCGCCGACGAACCGCCCGTCCCCTCCGCCAACCAAGACCCCGTCGCGCACCGTCAACAACTGCTGGCCGAACGTGACGAACTGATCCGCACCGCCAACGCGTGCTACCAACAAAAGCAATACGACGAGGCCATGCAACGCCTCCAACAACTGCTTGCGCTCTACAAACAGATCTATCCAGCGGACCAGTACCCGAACGGTCACCGGGATGTTGTCGAAGTGCATCAAGATATGTGTCGAATTGCAGACGCCCGTGCAGACTATTCGGGACTCATGAGACTGAGCGAGGAAGGACTTCGCGTCCACAATCTACTGTCTTGCCACGACACGGACGAATGTCGTTCGGAAGTCACCGCGTTTTTTCACCACTGCATCGGTGTCGCAAATTATTCCCTTGGGGATTTGCGGGAGTCACGCGAACAGTTCCTTGCTGCGTTGGAGCAGTACCGTGCGTGTACTCACGAAGATGTCGGCAATGTAAGACAGTCGCTAATGGCAGTCATCTATGATTCCCTTGCGGAGGTAAGCCTTCGAGAAGATGATCTGACTTCGGCTGGCGGCGTACTGGATGACGGCTACGGATTGCATCCAGCGTCGGCTAAGCGTTCACAACACGCTGGACTGCCGACGCCGATATTCACATTATCTTATATCTCGTGCAAGCGTATTGCGTAAACTCGGTAAGTGCTCCGATGCATTGGAAATCGCCTCGCAAGCATATGATACCAGTTTGCGATTATACGTCGTAACTCGCACGCCTGAAGATGAAAATAATGCGCCTCCAGGGTCTTGTATTCTTGGGCCTGATAAATCGAGATATCGATTGTCCGGAGACAGCACTTAGTCTTCTTGAAAATGCTGCAACGAAACTACATGACACTCCAAGTCTGGATGCCGGTTGTCCAGGTAGGTTTGAGTCGGTTCTATGTAATCTTGTTGCGATTTCCGTAGACCAGAGCGATCTGACTGGGTTAGAGGCGTACTGCGGTGCATTGCAGAAGCAATTCGTTGACCGTGACGACGCATTGCGGCGGGGAATGGATAAGGCTGAAGTGGCGGAAATTCTACGACATTTGGGACGTGCTTTTCGCAATATGGGCCGTTTTGACCTCGCAGAGCATTACTATCTTGAATCGCTCAAAGAAGCATCGGAGACCACGTCAGTTCCATTGAGTCACAAGATGGGAATGCAGATCGTCTCAGTTCGTAACGACCTTGCGGTGTTCTACGGTGATGTTGGACGTCACGACAAAGCACACATCCAGTTCATCGAGGCCTTTGAGTTAGCCAAATGCATCTTTCCGACTACGTCCTTCCCTCACGGTCACGTGATCTTGGCGGCTCTGACGCAGAACTTGGCCATGCACAATTGGCTCATCGGCGAAACTGATAAGGCGGCAGAACTATATCGCAAGGCCGTCGCGATGAACGAAGCGATATTCTCGGAAGACGATTATCCGAAGGGGCATAGGAGATTGCAGGAATCGTATTCCGCATGGGCGAACGTACTTACGCGGGAAAAACGATTCGAAGAAGCAATCTCATACGCGTCCAAAGCCAATGAGATGATTTTGAACCGTTGTACGGCAGCCACAAGTTGGACCGGAAATGACGACTTGGCGGCATCGTGGATTGACTTGGGTCGAATCAAGCGTGCGCGGGGGGAGTACGCAGCGGCCGAGGAGCTGTTTAGTCGGGCGCTGTTGAGTTACGAGTCGCGCGGGCGTGGCGAGCAAGCGAGCGGCCGGATGTCGATTGCACTCGCGTTGGCCGAACTGGGTAGGACGCACGCGGCAGCCGAGGATTTTTCGACGGCCCTGGACTACCATCGGCGCTCGCTTGCCATTCGGCAGGAGTTGTTCCCGCTGGCCAGTTTCCCTCTGGGCCATCCCCGGCTGGCCAACGCCTGGCGGGACTTGGGACTGACCCATCTGGACGCGGGTGAGCCGGACGAAGCTTTCCGGGCTTTGGCTCAGTCGGTGGCCATGGAGCACGCCATCGGAGAGTCGTTTTTCGGAAGCGGTTCGGAAGCGCAAGTCCTGAATTTTGCGGCGCCGCAGGTTCCAGTCGCTGGGGCCCCTGCTGCGGGCCTGGCAACAGACGGGCTTGCCCGCGGAAGAAGTTTATCCGTTTGTCTGGAGGCGGCACGGATTGGTCGCCCGGATTATCGCCGACCGTCACCGGCAAATGCGCACATTGGCTCGCAAGAACCAACCCGCCGTCTACCACAAATACCTTGCTGCACGGCAGGATCTCTGCGCGCTTTGCTCGTGTCGGTGGCGGATGACGGAGGAAATGACAGCGAGCGACGCGTCTGGCTCGAACGACTCAATACCGTCAAGGAAGAGCTCGAACACGAACTTGCACGCAGCCTGCCAACGAACGAGTCGGAACTCCCGGCGGCCGCCGAGATACAGACGCTGGCCGCTACGCTGCCCCATACTGTCGCGTTTGTCGACTACTTTTCCTACGTAGCCGCGCCGTTCGACGCCACCGTGCCGACCCGCGAAATCCGGATACCCCCGAACGCATGGCGGCATTTGTGGTCTGCCACGGCCGGCCCGTGAAATGCGTGGATTTGGGGGACACGCGGGATATCGCGCGACTGGTGGTTGCCTGGAATGAGGCGATTATGGCAGACGCCGACAATCACGTCGGTGCGCAGCTGCGCCAAGCCGTCTGGGACCCGGTGAGTTCATGCCTTCCGACGCACGTCGAGACGGTGTACATCGCCCCCGATGGAGTTCTCGGCGCCGTTGCGTGGAGTGCCCTGCCGGCGGCGACGGACAACAGCCTGCTCCTGGAACACTACGCGATTGCGACCGTTCCTCACGGGCCGTTCCTGCTCGACCAACTGCGGCAGCCACCCTCCGAGCCCGAGACGCGTGCTTCCGTGCTGGCTGTTGGCGACGTGGAGTACGGGAGCCGGGATCGAGATGTCTCGGCCGTCCGGCAGGGACTCAGTGATCTGCGGTGGGATAAACTGCCGGGCAGTCGCCGTGAACTCGAGGCCATCGAGTCGGCCTTGCCCGATTGGCATGTGACGCTGTTGACCGGAATCGAAGCCACCCCGGAAAACGTCCTGGAATTGCTCGCCACCGCACGCGTCGCACATTTCGCCACCCACGGTTTCTTTATCGACGATTCGCTGGGCTCGCTGGTCGGGCTGGCCGCTGACGATCCCTCGTCGAATGAGCTGAAGGTGAATCGTGTGCGATCTTCCGTGCTCGGTCGTAGTCCGCTTCTGCGGTCTGGCCTGGCTTTGGCGGGTGCGAATGCCGAAAGCGTTGTCGACGAATTCGGTATCCCCACGTCTGCCGCAGGAGTCTTGACGGCTGAGACCGTGGCAGCCATCGACGCCGGGCATCTGCAACTGGTCGTACTGAGTGCCTGCGATACGAGTCGCGGAGACGCGGCCACGGGGGAAGGCGTACTGGGAATTCAGGGTGCGTTTCATATCGCCGGGGGGCGCGCAATGTAATTGCGGGACTCTGGAAAGTGCCCGATGAAGCCACGGCCGAATTGATGGGTGAGTTCTACCCACTTCGGGGCGGTACCTCAGTCCCCGCTGGCCGCTACGGGCAGCCCAACTGCACATGATTGGTCGCACAGAGGCGAACCAAACCAAACCACGAGGCATTGATCTGGCGGCGACCGTTCCCGTCGATGTGCGGCCACCCGCTGGGCACGCGCGAAGCGTCACGTATCGCGTGCGGGATTGGGCTGGATTCGTGCTCTCGGGGCCCGGTTTTTAGAGGCTGGAGGCTGGAGGCTGGGAGAGTCGCTGTCGCGTAGCGACATTTCGCCGGTAGCCGTGGGCTTTCAGCCCACGGTTGTCGTGCGTTAGGGGCGATGGCGTCGCGTAGCGACGCGTGCCGTTCTCGCCAGCCGGCCGAATCCCTCGCGTGGCCTCGGTTGACGTTGTGACATGCCCCATCGCTCACCGTAATCGAGGGCGTCGCTACGCGACGCGGTCGCTCCCGCCGCTCCAGAGCCGTCTTGTGCAGCCAATATATGCTGGACCGCGTTGCCCGGCGGGGCTGGCGCATCCTGAGTTTTTCGCATGCTTCACGTAGCGACCCACCTATTCTGGGTAGGATTCGGGGAAAACAGGCCAAAACAACCGGCCTAATCCAGACTATTCCCGTCTTGTGCAAATTGTTTGCAACCTTTTCAGACCGTGATTATTGTGGAAGATACATGTCCGCCGCAGGCGGATGACATTCTGCGTAGATTTCCTACTGTGCGCAGATTTGATCTTCTGGATTGCAGGTCTGACAGGGGTTTTTTGCCATCCGAACGGGTGGGGTTGGATTGCCCGCTTGAACCGGAACAAGTCACGATCGTGATAGGGGTAAGCCGTAAGCTATGGGAAACGAAATGAAAACGCATCGCCGTCGTACGAACCACCAAGGTGTAATCAGCTTGGCTCGCCGCCGCAAGTCAGCAGGCACGGCGATCCGCATCGCGAGGCCTGTTGGCCGAACGGCTTGAGGATCGTCGGCTCCTGGCCGGGGTCGAGACTTCCCGTATCACAATGATCTGGTGCCGATGGACGTCACGCCGGACTGGAACCTGTCGCCCAGAGACGCATTGGCTGTCATCAACCAGCTGAACACCGGTGGTTCGCGAGCACTTGATCCGAATGCGCCGCAGCTGGCATCGGTCGATGCCTGGTCGACACGAACAAGACAATGTGGTCAGTCCGCTCGACGCGTTGCTCGTGGTCAACGCGTTGAATGACGGCGAGGGTCTGGATAAGCTCGTCGGGGTCAGCCTGGAGTTGCAGGATGCGAACGGGGTGAAGATCGAGCCGGTGAACGGTGCTCTGCGCGTGAAAGTCGGTGATACGTTCCGTGTGCAGATTTACGTCGACGACCTGCGGACGACATTGTCACGGAGAGGGTGGGGTGTTCGACGCCACGATGGATGTCGGCTACAACGATCCCTCTTTGTTCTCGATGGACGGCACGAAGGTCGACGATTTCACCGACATTGCGACGTTCAAGAGCTTCTTCACGGCCCATAAGGTCACGTTCCCCTACCCTCTCCCGCCTCCCCAATTGATTACCAAGACGTTTTATTCGCAAGATTTCGGAATCAGCCGAATCAGTCCGTGACGAATCCACCGCTGAGCATGGACGCGGTCAAGTGCCCAACGAGTTGGACGAGGTCTACACGTTCTCTCCCAATACCGACCCGATCGGTGCCGACAAGATCCGTTTCGTGTATGTCACGCTGACGGCGGACAGTCCCGGTAAATTGACATTCACGGCCAACGAATCCGATTTACTTGCCAACGGGAAGAACAACGAAACACTCTTGTACGGGACCATTCCGCTTGATCCGAATGACCCGAATTCACCTCAAGTGACACAGCCGATTCCGGCGAGCCAGATTGACTTTGGTTTCCCGTTGACCATGACGATCACGCAGCCAGTGAACGCGGACGACGACGCGTTCCCCGTCCCGCCGAACATGATTCTCGAAGACAGTGCTGCGGTGACCCTGAATGTCCTGGCGAACGATTTCCTGGAAACCGGATCGACCGGGACGTTGGCGTTGGCTGCAGTCACTCCGCCGGCCAACGGCACCACGTCGATTGTCGGAAGTACGATCCAGTACACGCCGAACCTCAACTACTTCGGCCCGGACACGTTCACCTACACGGCCATTGACGGTCTGGGGAACTCCGACACGGCCACGGTGACCGTCACCGTCACCAGCGTGAACGACCCGCCCGTGGCCGGGAATGATTCGGCGACTGTGGCGGAAGACAGCGGTGCCAACATCATCAACGTATTAGACAACGACAATGGAGGTCCGGCCAACGAAGACCAGGCGCTGACGATCAACCCGGTGACCCAGCCGGCCCACGGCAGCGTGGTGCTGATCGACGGTAACACCCAGGTCCAGTACACGCCGGTGCAAGACTACTTTGGCAGCGATTCATTCCAGTATACGGTTGTGGATAGTGATGGGGCCGTCAGCAATCTGGCCACGGTCAGCATTACGGTGACCGACGTGAATGACCCGCCGGTGGCTCAGAATGACCCGGATCTGGACGTCGTCGAGGACACCCCGAAAACGATCAACGTCCTGGCCAATGACAACGGCGGACCGGCTAACGAGGTCCAGACGCTGACCATTGACCCGGCCACGTTGAGCGCAGAACCTCTCACGGCACGGTGGTGCTGACGGACAACAACACGCGAGTGCTCTACGCGCCCGCACAGGACTATTTCGGCGGCGATTCGTTCCAGTACTCGGTCATCGACAACGGCGGGCTCAAAGCAACCTGGCCACGGTTACACTGACCGTAACCGATGTGAATGATCCCGTTGTGGCGGTGGCTGACAAGTTCGACGTCGATGAACTCACCCAGAATAACTCACTCGATGTGCTCGGCAACGACAGCCCGGGTCCCAACGAGAATCCGGACACGACCTGACGATCTACGGCGGTGACGACACCGAACGCTGGCGGCACGGTCACGATTGCCCCGGACGAGAAGAGCGTGCTCTACACGCCGCAGGCCGGCAAGTTCGGTCCCTATACGGAGACGTTCACGTACACCATGACGGACGGTCAGTTCAGCGACACCGCCACGGTGACCGTCAATGTCGAGCCGGTGGTCCGTCCGCGGGCCCGGGACGACAAGTACACGGTGTCCGAAGACAGCACCAACAATGCGCTGGACGGTTCAGGTCCAACGACTTGTTCAATGCGGGCGCCACCCGAACCTGTTCGAGATCACGTCACAGCCGCTCCATGGCACGGCCACGGTCGACAACAAGGTACGACTGACCTGGACGACACTATCGTCTACACGCCGAATGCGGACTACTTCGGCCCGGATACGCTGGAGTACCAAGTCGACGATGATTATGTCGAGAATGGAAATCGAGAGCGTGCCAGTGCGGCGACGGTGACGATCACGGTGACGAACGTCAACGACAATCCCGACGGCGAACGACGACAGCGCTTCCCGGCGGATCCTGGAAGACAGCTACTGATAACCCGCTGGACGTGCTGGCGAACGACTCGATCCTGCCCGATGTCGATGAAACGCTGACCATCACCAAGGTCGGATCGACTGCCGACGGCGACAACGGGCAGACTTCGCAGGGCGGCACGGTGACGATTTCGGCGGGCAAGGTCCTCTACACGCCGAAGGCCGACTTCTTCGGTACGGACACCTTCACCTACGCGATTTCCGACGGCAACGGAGGTACCGACAGTCGCGACCGTGACGGTCACCGTGGACAACGTCAACGACAATCCGACGGCCAACGACGACAATACCTTCCCGGCAGTCCAGGAAGACAGCATCGACAACGCCGTGGACGTGCTGGCCAACGACACCATTCGTCCCGACGTGGGAGAGACGTTGACCATCACCAGCGTCGGCGCGAATGCGGCCGGCAACGATGGGTTGACGAGCCAGGGCGGCACCGTCTCGATTGCGCGCGATCAGTTGAGCGTGCTCTACACGCCGCTGGACGATTTCTTCGGTACGGACACCTTCACCTACACGATTTCCGATGGCAATGGCGGCACGTCCAAGGCCACCGTGACCGTGGTCGTGAATGACGTCAACGACGACCCGACGGCGAACGACGATCAGTTGATGGCACTCAAGAACTTCGTGAACCAGGAGCTCGACGTGCTGTCGAACGACTCGATCGTGCCGGATGTCGGTGAAACGCTGACCATTACGAGTGTCGGATCGAATCTCGACGGCGACGACGGTACGACCTCGGAAGGTGGCGTCGTTCGATCTCCGCGGATGGCAAGAGGATCCTCTACACGCCCAAGGCCGACTTTGAACGGTACGCAGCGACCGAAGGATACGTTCACCTACACGATCAGTGACGGCCGCGGCGGCACCAGTACCGCCACCGTCGAGGTGGACGTGCTGGAAGCGGTGCCCACCGACATCTCCGGTGTTATCTACCTGGACGTCAACAACAACGGAGTGCGGGATCCGCAAGAGGTCGAGCTGGCCGGTGTCGACGTCACGCTGACCGGCACCAACCTGCGGGGCCTGCCGGTGGACCAAACGGTCAAGACCGATGTGAACGGCGTGTTCAAGTTCGTAGACATCCTGCCCAACGCGGAAGGCGACACGCTGGGCTACAAGATCAGCGCCGCGACCCCCAAGTTCCTGATCGATGGAATTGACAGCATTGTGAATCCCGACGTCCAATGGAACGACGTGAATAACGACGGGGTTCGCGATGCCAACGAGTTATACAATCCCGGCGTAGCTCACAATGATCAGTTTACCGGGATTGACCTCGGGCTGTTTGGCACCCAGGCGGCCAAGAATGAACTATGCGTTCGGCGAGCGTGGCTTGTCGAGCAAGTACATCTCGATTGCCCAGTACCTGGCGTCGACCAAGAAGGGCTTGGCGGCGGCCACCAACATGCAGGGCCAGGACTTCTGGTTCACCGTTCTGCAAGGTTGGGAAGGTGTGAAGTCGGCCCACGTCCAAATGGCGAGCAATCTGGAAAGTTGCACGCTCACCATCGTGGATGTCAACGGCGCCACGCAGACCCAGACGATCGGCTACCAGAAGTACCACCTGGCCGGCGATCACACGACCGGCGAGTATATGATCTTCTTCAACGGTACGGCTGCGGATCTGGGATTTGTTCTGCCCGGCAGCTTGTCGGCCAATAGCGAGGGCGAAGCCGAAGGCGAAGCCAGCGAAATGTATGCCGCTGATTTTGCTCGGGATGCGGACGACGTGTTCACCCGCGGTGACTGGGCCTAAGCCAGACTGAACTGGCGATTGGAAAACGCAACAGGACCCGGCTTCAGCGAGAGGCCGGGTCCTGTGAGTTTTGTATGTTGCGTGCGACGCGTTTGCTACAGGCTAGTACATGAGTGTCGCGCCCAGCGTCAGGCCGTGCAGCCAGTACTCGTTTTCCTGGTATGTGAAGGCGGGTCGGGCCGGACCAATCAGCGGATTGCCGCCGAACTGCGTCGGGTTCACACTGGAGTCGATCTGGTCGCCGGCAAATGCCACGTCGGAGATCCACAAGCAGTTGTAGCCGATCGTCAACCGCAGCCAGTTTCGCACGTCGTACCCGGCGGTCACACCGAATTCCGGGATCCAGGCCGTCACGTCGCGGGCATATTCGCCCATGTTCGTGGGCTGAGCCAGCAAGCCACCCGGAGTGACCGACGGCGTATCACCTGGAGCGGCAATGCTCTGGTAGCCGTTGATGTCGACCGTTTGTCGCATGTTGCCGACACTGACCTTGGCCAAGCCGCTCAGTGTCCAACAGCCGTGCCGGGCCTCGCCCACCACGCCAATCGCTCCGCCGTGAAATTCGTTCTGGGCGCCAAATTCGTCCAGCACGTTGATGATCGTTCCGACGGCAACGGCACCTCCCGGATCGACCGACATCGAGTTGCTGAATACCGACAAGTCGTTGTCAAACCGCAGGAAGTGATAGCCACCCACCAGGTCCAGGTTGTAACCGCGTCCGGCCAGGATCCCTGACCGCAGATAGGCTTCGGCAGCCACCACGCTGCTCGAGGTCTGGGCGTTGATGCTGCCCACAATCAGACCGGGGCTGGCGGCCAGCAACGCGTCCTCCTGGCCCAGGACCACGTTGTAAAACGGCCGAGCCAGCACGGGATTACCGTCCGGGGACGCCGCATAGAAGCCGTCCGAATCGCCCTGCAGACCCCACACCTTGGCACCCAGGCCCAGCGTTTCGCAGTCGTCGAACCAGAAGCCGAAATCGGCCCGGGCCCCCGCCGCCATGTCGTTGCCGACTGAGCCATTCCCAAACAGGATGGGAGCGTTGGGCAGCACACCATTCACCCCGGACGTTACCAGAGGCGGCGTGCTCCGCCCTTTGCCCCACCACATCAACGCGTCAAAACTCGCCCAGGCGTGCCGCGGTCGGCAATGCGGGCAAGCACAGTTCGGATGATGCTGCAGGCCGAACCGACGAGTCGACAGCCATTCGTCCGCCCATGACGGGTCACTGCAGGCCAAGCAGTCGGCGTCGACACACCCACCACCCTCGCCCGCCAC
>CAVWHV010000051.1:0-329221 GCA_963754725.1 uncultured Planctomycetaceae bacterium | reverse complement strand
TGGGCGCGTGGGTGGCTGACGGCTGGTACAGCGGGTATGTCGGCTTCGGATTGCTCACCGGCATCGGCACGGAACATATCGGTCGCTACACGTACGGCAAGACACCTTCGATCATGGCGCAATTGGAGCTCGAGTACGCCGACGGCACGCGGGAGCTGGTGACGACCGACAAGTCGTGGAAGGTGACCGGCGCGGGACCGATTCAGGAGGCCGATCTGCTGATGGGCGAACGCTACGATGCTCGCCAGGAGATACCCGGCTGGGCCCAAGCGGGCTTCGACGACAGCCAATGGGAAGCGGCCATTGCAGCCAGCGAGAACGGGCATCCTCGAACCACGTTCTACGAGTTCCAGAATCCCCAGTCCGCCGAGGGTGGCCCCAAAATTCAAGGGCGGGAAATCGACCTGGGCTTTCAACGTCCACAGCTCGAGGCATTCCCCGGTCTCCCTGTCCGCGTGACCGAAGAAATCACACCCATCGCCGTCACCGCCTCGCAAACCGGCACCACGATCTACAACCTGGGCCAGAATATTGCCGGCAGCATTCGCCTGGAAGTCCGCGGTTTGGCCGGACAGGTCATCCAGTTACGGTATGGCGAGATGTTGTATCCCGACGGTCGCCTGATGACCGAGAACCTGCGCAAGGCTCGGGCCACCGACCACTATGTGCTCAAAGGTGATCCGAACGGTGAGATCTACACACCGCGTTTCACGTTCCACGGTTTCCAATATGTGGAACTGACGATGGCCGGTACCGAGAAACTGGCCGCGCCGCCCAAGGTCACGGGACTGGTGCTGCATTCCGACACGCCGCTGGTCAGCAGTTTCGAATGCTCCGATCCGATGGCCAATCGGCTCTTTAAAAACGTCGTGTACACGCAGCGCGCCAATTTCATCGATTTGCCGACCGACTGCCCGCAGCGTGATGAGCGGATGGGCTGGACGGGCGATGCCCAGGTGTACGTCGGCACCGCCGCTTTCAACGCCGATGTCGCAGCGTTCTACACCAAGTGGCTGCGGGAACTGATGGAGTCACAACGTCCCAGCGGTGCATTCCCTGGTTACGCGCCCTTCCCGTTTCAACATGGCTGGGATTTTGGAACTGCCTGGGCCGACGCCGGCGTGATCTGCCCGTGGACGATCTGGCAAGCGTATGGCGACACGCGGATCATCGAGGTCTGCTGGGAGCCGATGACGAAATTCCTGCAGTGGCGGAAGAATACGAGTCGGCAGGATCTGGGCGTTGTGCACGGCAACGAATGGGGCGACTGGCTGGCGCAAGGAGCCGCCACGCCGCTGGACTACATCGACACGATCTACTTCGCCATCTCCTCGCGCATGATGGCGGAGATGGCGGCCGCCATCGCCAAGAGCGACGAAGCGGCCGCATATCGGGACCAGTTCGCACGCATCCAGGTAGCCTTCCACAAGAAGTACGTGCGGGACGATGGCAGCCTCGGCGTGGATACACAGACCGCGTACGCCCTGGCCTTGTTTGCCGACCTGATTCCGGAACCGCTGCGGATGCGCACGGGGCAGAAACTGGCCGACATGATCCGCAAGAATGGCACGCGGATGTCCACCGGGTTCCTCGGCACACGCCCCTTGCTGCCGGTCCTCTCCTCGGTCGGCCAACATGATCTGGCCGTGTTCTTGTTTCAGAGTCGTGAGTTCCCGTCGTGGGGTTACGAAGTCGAACAAGGAGCGACCACCATCTGGGAACGTTGGGATAGCTACACGAAGGAGGACGGGTTTGGCCGGCACAACGCCGCCATGAACTCTTTCTCCCACTACTCGTTCGGCGCGGTCTGTGAATGGATGTTCCGCACCTTGGCGGGCATTCAGTCCGACGGCACCGGATATCGAAAGATCATCATTCGACCAACGCCGCCCGCGCCGGGCAGCAATGCCGAGCGCAAGCCAATCGATTGGGTGAAGTCGTCGTACAAGTGCGTGCAAGGACAGATTGTCAGTAGCTGGCGTGTGACCGAACAGCAATTTGACCTCGACGTCACGATCCCCGCCAACACGACGGCCACGATCTATCTGCCGGCGCACGATGCGAACAGAGTACGCGAGGGAGGGAAGCCCTTGGCGCAGCGCAAGGTGTGAAGTTCGTCCGCATGGAGGGAGACCGAGCCGTGCTGGCCGTCGGGTCCGGGAGCTATCGCTTCACTTCGTCCGGCGTCATGCAGGCCGCCAAGACCGCCGATAAGACGTCGGAACCGCTCGACAATTCAGCCAACCCTGAGAATATCGACCTTGGCGGAGCCTCGGCGGTAATGTCCTGGGACTTCAGCCAGGATGCCGACATCGCGAAGTGGCCGCTCCGCAACAATCTGCAAGTCGAGCGGCGCGAAGGCAAGACCTATCTCGTGGCCACCGGCGCCGACCCGCAGATCGCCACGACGCTGGACGAACCTGTGTCCGGCACACTCGTCCTGGAGCTCAAGGCGTCACCGACAAAGGGGACATCGGCTCAGTTCTTCTGGGCCGCAGCCAGCGGTGGCTTCAACGCCACGGACACCACCACTCGCTCGCTGAACGCCGCCACGCAGGTCCGACAGTACCTATTTCGGATCGGGTCGGGGCAGCCGATCCAGACACTGCGGTTCGATCCGTCCGCGAACGAAGGAGAGTTGCAGATCGAGTCGATCACGTTGTATCGCTTACCACCCTCGTCATAGGATCTTCACAGTTCCTTTCTTCCGCCTATTTGCGAGTGGTCAACTCGATCACGCTCACGTGCGCGTCGGGAGCGGCGGCGGGGATCTGGATCGTCAAACCTGCGTCCGAGCTGGTTGTCATCAGCTGCTGCTGGTCCTCCATGAGTCGGGCACCGGTCAGGGAACCGGACGGCTGCGGCACGATCAACTTGCCGTCCGTCGGCCAATCGAACACGTGCAGGTAGAGTGTGGTGGTGCCGTCGCCATTGACGCGCTGTGTGCAGCGTCCCCAGGGCAACTCGGCAAATGGACTGGCAGTCGTGTTGTAGATCGCTTGGCCGTGGACGTCCATCCACTTGCCGATCGCCTGCATGCGTTCGACGATCTCCGGCGGCACGGTGCCATCCGGCATGGGCCCGATATTCAGCAGGTAATTGCCCCCCTTGGACGCGATGTCGACCAGGTTACGGATCAGGGTTCCGGCCGGCTTCCAGGCATTGTCGTGCCGGGAATAGCCCCACGTGCTGTTGATGGTCATGCACGTTTCCCAATCCACGCCCGGGATACCTGTCGGTGGAATCGTCTGTTCCGGAGTGCAGAAGTCGCCGTACCGGTTGTCAAACGGTCCCAGGTGGTGATCGTCGTGCCAGCCGGCTTGCGGGCTGCGATAGAGTCGATTGTTCACGATGATGGCAGGTTGGGCCCCCCGCACCATGGCCACTAGTTCATTCGCCTTCCAGCTTTCGCCTTGGATCTCGACACTGGAATAATCGAACCAGAGGATATCGAGCGGGCCATACTTGGTGACCAGCTCGCGGACCTGATCGTGCAGGAACTGGACGTAGATGCGTGGGTCGCGGCCCTGCATGTTCTGGCAGGCCGGATTGTTGGAGCCGGGTCCCGCGTAGGCCTGCGGATGGTGCCAATCCCACAGGGAGTGGTAAGCACCGACTTTCAATCCGGCGGCGCACACAGCCTCGATTATTTCCCTGTGCAGATCACGCCCGGCCACGTCCTGGGCATCGAAATCGGTCACCGCCGAATCGTGCAAGGCAAATCCTTCGTGGTGTTTGTTCGTGAACACCACATATTTGCAGCCGGCGGACTTGGCGACCTGAGCCCACTCCGCGGCGAATCCTGCTTTCGGGTGAAACTGGGGCGTCAGCCTCTGAGCGTAGACGTCGGCCGGCACGTTGGCGTAGTTCTGGATCCACTCCATGCCTCCCGATGTCCAGACCTTCCCGTCCCACTCGCCCGCCGGGATCGCGTACAGCCCCCAATGAACAAACATCCCGAACCGCGCCTCGCGCCACCATCGCATCCGCTGATCACGCTCCGCAGCCGTTTCTTCGTCGGATGCGACGGCGGATGTGGCCGTCTTCACATCGGCAGCCTGCAACGGCTCGGCACCGCACACGGCCAGCGCACACAAACCTGCTCGCAGAAGCGACATTCGTTTCATCATTGTGTCCTAACCTAATCGATAGGGGATCAACACCTCTTCGTCATCATACATGAACACGGCGCCGCCGGTTGCGAAATGGGGAACGTCCGCCACCGCGGCCTGGCCTTCTGGCGATGCCAGGATGGCCTCCATTGCGGCGCGCGATTCGGCGTACAGCCCGACGATCATGTAGTAGGGAGGTGCCTGCGTCGGATCGGTCGATTCGCACATGCCGATGGTCCACCCCTGAAGTCCCTTCATGTTGCTGGCCAGCGGCAGATGGACCTCGCGGTAATAGCGTTGAAACTCCTGCGGATCTTCCGGATGTCCATAAAGCACGGTCAGACGATACATCAATGGCTCCTTTCGCGTCGTTCATTCTTTGGGGCAGCGACAAGGACACAAGCAACGGCGAAACCCGCCGCGATCAGGAATCGCCGCATGCCACAGGTCCCCTTCGGTCCATCGAGGCGTTGTTTTCATGCCCGGCGACATGGACGCAACCCTTTCAGTCTTGGCCGAAGGCCAAGCTCATCGTAGCCTGGGGCAACGCCCCAGGAACGGGAGCACAACGGGGTGTTTGGCCGAAGGCCATATTCACACGTGGGAGCCCATGCCACAGGTGAGTTTGGCCTTCAGCCAAACGTGTTCTATGGCTTCGATGTCCTGGGGCGTTGCCCCAGGCTACGGTGATTATGGCCTTCGGCCAACTGCCATGCTCGATCATTCTTCTGGGGCGTTGCACCAGGCTACGGTGAGCCGCAAAGAATGCTTCACAGCGTTGCCTTTCAGGGTAGACGTATCGGTGCTGTGCCATTCCCGTGTCGTCCGCCTCCCGCCTGCAGCCTCCAGCCTCCAGCCTGCCGCCTCACACCAAGTCGTGCAGAACACCCCCTTCGCAGAGCTCGGGCTTGCCAAACGTTTCGACGTGGTGGCCGAACGCGTGGGCCAGCGCCATCAGCAGACGATTGTGCGTAACCTGGTCGTACTGCAGCGAGCGTCCCATGCGAAACCCCAGACCGTTGCCCACGATCACAAACGGGATGTCGTTGAGCGTATGCGAGTTGCCTTTTCCCAGCTCGTTTGTCCAGACGACCGCCGTGTGATCCAGGAGCGTACCATCACCGCTCGGTTCGGGAGTCTCCGCCAGTTTCCGCACCAGGTAGGCGACCTGTTCGCAATACCACTTGTTGATCTTGGTCAGCTTCTCCTGGGATTCGATCTTGCTGTCCGGATCGTGTGACAGTTCGTGATGCGATTCATCGATGCCCAACCACCGCATGCGGGCCTGTCCGACAGAATTGGTGTATTGGAGTGTGGCGACGCGGGTCCAATCGCAAACGAGGCTGTGGACGAGCAGATCGATCTGCATCTGGCTGAGCTTCGGCAAGTTGTCGTTGGTGTTCTTGACTCCCGCTTCCAGCACGGGAGGCTCGACGTCCAGCTTTGTCTCCCGGGCCGCCTGCAGGTCCTGCTCCATGGCACGTACGAACGACTCGTGTTCCTCGAGCAGTTTTCGATCCTCCGCACTGGCCGCTTCACGCACTTTCTGCAGATCGAGCTGGACATCGTCGAGGATGGTGGCGAGCGTTTCTTGATCTTGGATCCGCCCGTAGAGTTTCTCGAAGGTCTGATAGGGATCGTCGACCGGAGCCACCGGTTTGTTGGGGCCGGCAAACACCCAGCGTGTCCAGGGATCAGCGCGATGGGGAACCACCAGGCCCAACTCCAGCGAGCCGAACCGAGTCCGACCTTCGGGCTGCTCCTGCAGGTAGTTCCTGATCTCCTGGTCGATGGAAATGCCGCTGGCCCAGCCGGCGGGCGTATCGGAGCCACCCTGGATATTGCCCGGAAACAGCTCGATACCGGTCAGCAGGCAGCTCATCCCCCGCATGTGACTGTCGCCATCGCCGCGGACCTTGTTGCAGACTCCGTGCAGGGTCAACAGCCGGTCCTGGAACGGTTCGAGCGGCGTGAGGATTTCCGGCAACGAGAAATTGTCTCCCGGTTCCTTCGGCCAGAATTTTTCCGGCACCACTCCGTTGGGACTAAACAACAGGACGAGTCGTTTCTTCGGCAGGTTCGTGTAACCGTAACCCAGACTCGGCAGGTTCCAGATGAACGGCATGGCGGCTGCCGACAGCCCCAGATCCCGCATGAAATCACGGCGTGTCTTCCTGTGCACCATCATCGACCCTCTCACGAATCTCGACCGGTCCGCAGCGAGGACGTCGTCAAGATCTGAATCAACAACTGCTGAACGTTGAAGCCGGACTCCGCGAACGACTTCTCAAGGTGGCTCATGGTATCCGGTCCGTACGCCATAACCGGTTGTTTCACCACGTGATGAAACAACTGTTGAATGAAGCACCGATGGGTCTCCGGACTCGCGGCCAGGAACTCGGCCAACTCATGGGCTCCCACAAACTCCACCTGCTGGCCCTCGAGGTTCTGGTAGTGTCCCGAGGCGTCAATCGGCCGGTCCTTCTCCACACTTCGGTACTTCCCGACCGCGTCGTAATGCTCGAAGGTGAATCCTAATGCGTTGATCATACTGTGGCAAGTTTGACAGGTAGGCTCGCTGGTTTGCTGCGCCACGCGCTGGCGGGTCGTCAGATTCGGATCAACCCCCTCGTCGGTCGGGGCGACGGCGATCGGTGGTGGTTTCAGGAATCGGCCCAACAGGCTGCGCACGGTAAACACTCCGCGATGGATCGGCGAGCTGGACTTGTGGTAGGCGAACCGGGCCATCAGGTAGGGGTGCGTCAGGAACCCGGCCGAGCGGCCGGGTTCCGTAGTCACCTTCTGAAATTCGACGCCGTGGTCCCCGGCGACTGCATAGTAAGCAGCGATCCGCTGGTTGACGAACCAGGTATCGGCGAGGAACAACTGGCGGAAGTCCGCCTTGTCGCTCCAGATCACATCCTCCAGAAACAGATCCAGTGAGGTGCGCAGACTGGCCGCCAGCTGGTCATCGAATCCGGGGAAACATTCCCTGTCTTTCGCAATGTCGTCGGTGTGTTCAATGTTGAGCCAATGATGCAGGAAGTTTCTCATCTTGGCTTTCGTACGGTAGTCGGGCAGCATTCGGCGGACGTGAGCCGAAACTTGTTCCGACGTGCGCAGTTGACCGTTCGCAGCGGCCTCGAGCAGTGCCGTGTCGGGCAGGGAATCCCACAGGCCGAAGGACAATCGCGACGCCACGCTGTAGTCATCCTGCGGCGCAGCCGCGTCCAGATACAGGAACCGGGGCGACATCAGGACCAGCAGTACGACTCGCTTGGCCGCCACGTCCGGCGCGGCCTCGCCCGCGAAATGCTGCTCGACGATCGACTGTTTCTGTTCCTCGGTCAGTGGGCGTCGAAAAGCACGCTCGGCAAAACGATGACAGAATATCTTGATGCGTTCGGTGCGATCGGGACTGTCCTCTTTGAAATCCGCCAACCTGCCCAGGTTCTTCACGACGTCGCTCACAATCTCCATGGCCGCGTACGTCTGGGCCTGATCCCACTCCCGGGAAACGGTCGTTCCGCGGGCATACCCCACGCTGCTGTCATCGGGCGGGAACGGGTGTTTGACCACGTAGCTGGGTGGGCACCAGTGGGGCGACAAGTTGCTTGCGGGAATGGCTGCCGGCGCCTTATGAGGCGGGTCCCAACTCAGCTCGATGGAGGCTGTTTTCTGAGGTTTCGATTTGGAGAAGTGCACTCGGATCGGATACGTACGCCCCTCCAACAGACGAATGGTCGCACGATGCTCCGTCGCGTCCCCCGACACGACCCACGCATCGATCAGCGGGTTCTCCATATCGTTGATCCACAGACGCGTGCCGTTTTCTGTTGTTGCAGAGAACTCGTAGTCGCCTGTCTCGTCCGCCCACAGCGTGCCGGACCACTCCGCCGAGAACTCTTCCGGAGCGATCTTCTCCTTGTCCGGACTCAGCTCGCCGTACGCGAAGGACACTTGAGCGTCGACGCGCTCGATCGCCAACTTATCGCCGGCAAATTCTCGATTGGCAAAGTACCTGGCCTTCAGCCCTCGTTGATCGTCCCGTTTCCCTTCACCCAGAAACGTGCCGATCAGATCCGCCACGGCATGCTCGTATTGTCGCACCGTCAGCCGTGCCAATTCGACGCGTGCCCGCGATTCTCGTGACTGAGCGGACGGGCGATAGAAGGACTCGAAAATGTACCGGGCAACTTTCTCCGCCGACTCGCCCGTGCATTGCTCGGGGTCGTCCTCCGGCATGGTTTCGTCCACGATCTGGATCAAGTCCGCCAACTCATACGATCCCTGCAAAGGCCGGTCGCAGTGGCCCTGGACTCCTTCGCCAGCAGGCCCGTGGCAGCGTGCACACAGATTCGTGTAAATTTCCTTGCCGGGCTCCGGCGGGTCGTCTGCGCAGAGCCGGAAGCGAGAGCAGCAAGAGGGCCGCGGCCAACCACCATGCGGCTGTCCGAAATCGCGCACCCGACGACACTCGTGCGATGGGAGTTCGAGTCACCATGTTGACCTCGTCATTCCTTCGTGCTTCGTCATTCGTCCTTCGTCATTTTCTCATTCTCATCGCCCGCGGGGATCAGCCGGGCGTTGAGCCAGTTGGCGTGGTCCCACTGATCGGCGCGATCTGCGAAATCGACGATCAGAGCCAGGCGTTCGGCAGAACGGACATCCACGCGCATCGCGACGAGCGGATCGCCACCGCGCACCACGCCGCTCTCGTAGGCCAGGCTCCAATTGCCGGCGGCATCCTGGACGTACACGCGAAAAACCACACTTCCCTGGTCGGCTGCGCGTTGATCGATCGCCAGTTCGGCGTGCAATTCCTGGTACTTACCGCGGACTTCAATAGCCAGACGCGAACTGCTGTGCATCCCCAGCCCCTTCGTCCACACATGGCCGGCATGCCGGAGTCGTCCCCCGGAGACGCTGCGATCGCGCTGGTAGGACCAACTGTTGTCGAGAAACGGAATGTGTTTATAGCCGAGGACGTCCAGATCCGCCACGTAGGTGACCTGGGCACCCAACGGCTGCAGCAGCACGACAGCCTCCCACGGATCACCGGTCGCGACATCGAAGGACTCCGTGGATATGCGGGGCCCGGCCACCAGCTGGAATTCCAGTTGGCGTTCGCTGCGTCGCATGGTTTGTGCGCGAATCAGGCTTCCATCGCGCAGGCCCACGACGACGGTGTTCACGCTCTTGAGCGGCGCATCCTGCGTGCCGGCGGTCAGCAGCACGGCGATAACGCGGTCCAACGGCACCTCCACCGACTGTTTGCTGTCTTCCCCGATCCACGTGATTCGAGTCAATTGAAAAGCGCCCGCCTCTCGCGGCACGACGTCCGGGAGTTGCCCGGTAAGTTCGTCTCCGTTCTCGAGCAACAGGCGACTCTCCTGCCGGTCGTTGGCCACGGCGCGCCGGAACAGTTCGTCACGTCGGGACAAATCGCCCGGCACGTGGAAGAGGATGGCGCGGACGGCCGCCCGCGGCAAACGCGTCTCCTGCCACAGACGACCAACCACCACGACGGCATCCTGCTCAATCCCCAGGACATCGGCGACCAGCACACTGCCGTCCGCCATGACCAGGTGCGTGCCTGGACTTCGATCGGCATAGGATCCCCACGACACCAGGTCGTCGAACTTCACCGACCGCCGTTGCGAATCCTGTGCGAACACGAATTCGTCCTGGTCAACCACATCGACCAGTCTGGCTCCCCACGACTCGCCCGTGCGCAGCGTAACCTGCGTCGCGAACGGTTCGGATGCCGTGACGTGCGCAGCCCGTCCCTCGGCGACCAGGCATGCCATGGCCATGAGCAGGCAGATCGAGATCCAGCGGCGACGCGCCGGTCGATCGAGCGGCGAGCGAACCGCATTTTGGGAACGGGTCCAGTGGCTGGCACAAACCAGGATGGCGGGCAGGTCGAGGATCATCGCTGAAAAATCGGCAGGTAATTGTTGGGCATCTGCAGAATCATGCAGGCCATGGCGGTACCGTACTCGGGACACACCTGATCGAACCACGATCCGTCGGTCTTCCGCCGTTCCAGCAGCGTGTCGCGCACGGCGGGATACCAGCGGCGCCACGAGTCTCCCCCCGCGTGCCACATGGCCTGCACGGCATAGTAATGCCCGTAGAAGAAATGACTATCAATGCCCGACATGTTTGGATCGGGCACGTGCTGAAGGAGGTAATCGAGTCCGCGACGAATCTCGTCCCCTTCATAGATCCCGGCACTGTAAAGCGCGACGACCCCCGCCGCCGTGCGTGGAAACGCGCTTTCCCCACCGGGCAACATGTAGGCGAATCCGCCGTCCGGATTCTGGCAGCGCTTGACATAGTCCGTACAGCGATCGATCGTGTCGTTGCCGACATAAATGCCCGCATTCCGCGCGGCCCGCAACGCCATGACCTGGCAGATCGTCACCGAGATGTCCGCGTCGCGCCGCTCAGGCTGGTACCGCCACCCACCTTCGTCGTTCTGGGTGCTCATGATCAACTTGACGGCCTTGACGAGTTTCGGTCGCAGCTCAGGGTCGGGACGCATGCCATACACTTCTGCCAAGAACAGCGTGGCGAATCCGTGTCCGTACATCGGTCCGTGGCTGCTGCTCTCCGGTGCATTGACAAACCCGCTGTCATCGGTATGCGTCCAGGATATACTCGAGGCATTGACTGACGTTGCGTCCGAAAGGACCACGGCCCAACGCACTCCCGTTGGCCAGGAAAGCCAGCCCTGCGAGACTCACGACGGCCACGTTGCGGCGATACCCGTCCGCCCCGAAACTGCCATCGGCTTCTTGATGCGAGGCCAGAAATGCCAGTCCTTCCCGAATGGCTTTCTCGGTGTCCGCGGTCATCAAGTCGGGTGCCGATGCAGACTCCGCCGTCTCTTGTGCCACGACGCTCAACCGGCTGACGAGTCCACCGGCAGCCGCGAGCGCAGCGACCACGAAACTTCGTCGGTCGAGCGAGTGTTGTTGTCCCATCGGTTTCATGCGTGCGTTGCCGCCTTCCTCCAGCGCCAGGTCAGGGTCGCTGGTCACGATCTTCCGAAAGTCGCCGGTAGTAGTCCTCGATCAGCGTGCGATACTGCGGCAGGAACTCCACCGCTCCCGCATTCTGCATCTGGCGGCGATAACGTTCCGGCAGATGTCCCCAGATCTCACCGACCACCCGCTGCACCGTTTCCGAACCGTCGCCGGCGGAACTGCCTTGTGCCGTGCGATCTGTACTGTCCGCGGCCGCTTCCTGACCTTGTTTGTCCGTCGTGTCCTGTCCCTGCCTTTCGCCACTCCGCGCGCGCCGCTGGCTTTGCTGCTGCTGTTGCTGGGACGCCAGGTCAGCAATGAGTGTCTGAAGTTCGGCGACGATTTGCCGTTGTTCCGCTTGGGTGGGCTCGGCAAGATCCCGCTGAGCCAACCGCTGCTCCACCTCCCGCATCCGCTGACGGATCCGTTGGAGCGGAGGCTGCGCAGGGGGCAGGCCGGAGGCCGGAGGCGGCAGGCTGGAGGCGGCAGGCGGCAGGCTGGAGGCCGGAGGCGGCAGGCTGGAGGAAGGCGGCGGGGCGCCTGGCAAGCCGTCCAGTAGTTCCTGATCGAGGGTGTTTTCGCCAGTGCGTGGCTGGTCGGGGGTTGGTTTCGCATCCGGATCCAGGACGGGTTCAAGTCCTTCCAACGGACGGACGGACGGCGGGGAAGTGGCAGCAGGATCGTCGGGCGCATCGGCGTTCAGCAATTGCCCCAGCAGTCCCGCCAGCGCTCCTTGCCGAGTGGCGAGTTCGAGTTGCTCGCGCACGCGATCGGCATTCCATCCGTGCGTGTCCCGCGCCACCTGATCCAAGCGTGCCGTGCGGTCGTTCAGCTCCTGCTGCATGCCACGAATCAATTTGAGCTGCATCAACGAGAACGGCTCGTTCGGGTTTCCCTCCGGCGGAGACGGTGCCGTGGGAGGATTTTCCTGGGGTGCCTGGGGATCTGGCGGCCCCGGCGGATCATCCTGCAAGGCCGCCAGAACGCGTGTCAGGATGTCGATGACCTGCTGTTGGTATGTCAGTGTTTGAGGAACGGCCTCGTCGTCCGGTTGCTGGATCCGGCCGGCGGCGGCGGCCGCTGCCGCACCGGCATCACCCAAGGCCAGCGACAACGACTCGATGTCGGCGACTGTCTGCTGCAGACCCACGACATCCCGTCCCAGGGTAGCCTGTTCCTGGGCCACACGCGGCAACGCGCCGTCGGCCTGAGCGGCAGTCGCGTCCGTGGCGGCCGGTCGCTGCGGATCCAGCTGCTGTGTCTCGGTCCACAATCGCTGTTGGCGATCCCTCAATTCGCCGACGGCCTGTAGCAGTTGGCTCACGCGTTTCTGGCGGAGAGCCTGTTGAGCGTCCTGGAGCGATTCTTGCACATGTTGCTGCGCCGCATCCAGTTGTTTCTCGGCCTCGGCCGCGTGCTGTTGCAGGGCTGGCTTGTCGCGCTGATCGGCCGAATCGGCGGCCATCTTCAGCTCGCCGGCCGCACGGCTGATCGCTGCCTCCGCGCGGCGAGCTTCCGCACGGCGCATCCGCGGCGACAACTGCCGCGCTTGGTTCGACAATTGGGACTCCTCGGACGCGGCCGCGGCGAGTTGGGCGGGGGATAGTTCGGCCGCCTGTTCGATCTGGTTGGTCAATACGTCTTGGCGCGACTGCAGGCCGCGCAGTTCGTCCGCCAATTCCTGCCATCGATCGACCATGCGGTCCAGCGGTTGGTCGCGACGGTTGGCCAGGATATCCTGCAACTCGCCCAGGCGCTGGATCACCCACGCTTGTTTCTCGGACGCCTGACTCAGTCGGTTGTTCTGCATGCCGCGGGCAGCATCGCGCATGCCACCTCCAATCCCCACGCGTTGCACCATCTCGATCGCTTCCACCAGCGTGGCGGCCGCGGATGGATTGTCCTGTGCCAAGCCCTGTCGCGTGACATCCATCCGGCCCCGCAAGGTATCGAAACGCAGTGCGATGTCGTTCTGTTGTTCGGTCAGACGCAGCAACGCGATACGTTGGGCATCGGTCAGGCCCTGCACGTCCTTGGACAGCGTCTGGCGGCGCAGGTCCTGCGTACGCTCGTTCACCCGCTCCTGTTCGCGGCGCAGCTGACCGACTTCACGGGCCAGCTGCCGGTAACTGTCCCATTGCGACAGCTGGCCAAGCATCTGTTCGAGTGAGCGGACAACCTCCTGCTGGTCGGCGGCCGCCTCGCGGACCAGCTTGAGCAGCGGATCACGCATGGCGGGATCGCCGCCGGTTCCCTCTTTTCCCCGCCCGGCAAGGCCTTCGCGAGCCAGCTTCAAGGCATCGATCACGCGGTGTTCGATCTGGGGCAACGTGTTCTCGTTAAGTGCACGGACACCGTCGCGCAGTTCCTGCAACCGCTCGACGGTTCCGGAGCTGTTGAGTGGATTGCCTTCCAGTTCCTCAATCAGTTCGGCAACCTGGGCTCCCACGCCGTCGTGGGGATGACCGAGTCGCTGCTGCACCTGGCGTTGATTGAGTTCCGCACCCTGGAGCTGATCGACTTCCTCGCGACCGAGCGCACCGATCTCGCGCAAGGGAATCTCCAGCTGCGCCGTCTGCCCGTGCGTCTGCTGCTGGACGCGAGCCACTTCGGCGACTTGAGCCAGGATCTCGGCCTGGCGCTGCGCCATTCGCTCTTCGTAGTCCTCCACCGAGATGATCGTGATCTGGCGCGTAACGCTGGGACCATCTTGCGGCAGGTAGTCGGTGGCTACCACTCGAAAGGCCAGCGACTCGCCAGGCTCCAACTGCGGCAACGACGACAAGTCCCACGCGTACTGCTCGGTCCGCTGGACCCCTTCGTTCTCTCGATCGGCGGCACTGCCTGACTCGGCCGTCGCACGTTCCGGTCCGTTCCAAAGAGCAACCACCTGCTCGCCTTGCTCCGCCGCGTCGGAACGGGTGAAGTGCAGAGCCACCATCCGAATGGCCAGATCGTCCTTCACCACGGACTCGACGATCAATTTGGCCTGAGCCGTCACGAACATGTCGGCCGTCGGACGCTTGAGCGACACCGTGGGTGGCGCATCCTGAATCGCCTCCACTTCCCATCGGTCCTTCGCACCGCTATCAATGCCGTCCCGGTCGACCAAGCGGAACCCGTAGGAACCGGACTTGCGAATCTCCCACTTCTCGGCATCGTCGCTGCCGAGAGAACACCCACGTCGATCCGCGTCCAACCGCAAGGCAATCGATCGTTCGCCATCGGTCGTATCGGTTTCGAGTGCCGCGCTCGAGAGCGGCTTGCTGACGCGCAGGTGAAGCGTCACGCGGGTTCCACGCAAGGTCCGGAAATTCCCGGCGGCGGCACGAGATGCCAGGCCGCTGTAGCGGGGAGGATCCAAGTGGATCTCCTGGACCACCACGCGGGCGGGCTCCACGATCTGCAATTCCGTCCACGGCATCCGCTGGTCATCACCGCCCGTCGCTCGATAGTAAAAACCGCGTGTCACGTTCGTGAGTCGGTGCGTGAGTTTCTGTCCGAGCGGTTGCATGACCTGCGTCTGAACGCCCGCCGCATCTTCGCCGTCAAACCAGTAGTGGATCTGGACCTGGTCGGGCAGCGACCCGTTCACATCGACCAGTTCGACTTCAAAATCCTCGCCCGCAGCCAGACGCGCGGGCGCCCGACGAATTCCAGCACATGGCGGCGCGGCCAGGGATATTCAACCCACGGCGCCAACAGACGCCGGGCAGCCAGCCCGAACGCCGGTCCATCCAGCAACATCAGCACGAGAATCGTTCCGCTCACGGCTCCCGCCACGCAGATGCGCACGCAGCGACTGCCGCCGGTCCAGGCAGGCGGCGAAATCGAGAGGTTCCGCGGCGGACTCGGCCTGGGCGACCACGGTGCGACGCAGCTCAAAGGAACCGGCCGTCTCATCGCTGGCCGACTGCATACAGAAAGCCACGGCACTCGACAACAGACCTCCCAAAGCGGGAAACTGCCCTTCAATCCGCTGGGCAGCCTGCAAGTCGCTGCAACGATATCTCCAGGCGGAATAGAGATACCGAAAGCCTCCCCAGGCCGCGGCCAGACAGAGGAGTGCGAAACAAATGAGCCGCACACCCAGGTCCTGAAAACGGACCAGGTAGTCGATCAGTCCCAGCCCCAGGGCCACCAGGCAGACAACCGCCACAAACCAACTGATGCCGTACAGGCGCACCAAGCCCCGCGCGCGGCGAGCCACCTGCCGCACGCGCTGCTGCAAATCGGGCCCCGCGTTGGAGATGGTGTTGGTCGACATGGTTCCGTTCACTACGGCCCTGCGGATTCGGGCGCACAGGCTGTGTCGCTCACGAAATCATATCGGAAACCGGGTCGTTTGGCCAACGGCCGGTACATGGTTCACAAGGCCCACATAGCTCATAACCATCCCAGTCGGCGGCGCAGCAACCATTCGACAGTCAGCAGGAACACGAACAGGCCGGCCAGCACCGCGGAGTTCCAAACCGGCGTGGACGGCAAAGACTCGACGCGCACCTGTCGCCCCGCCGGCAAATCATCCAGGAGACGGGCGGCCGACTTCAGATCGTAGAACTTGCCTTGGGATGTCTTGGCGGCCTGGCGCAGATCCGCCGCGTCCATGGCCAGTCGCGCCCGCTCGCCCGGCGGCGGCACGATGACGAATTCGTCGGAGGGTGGCTGGTTCTCGACAGTCGGCGCCGCAATCCATGTCCGGTAGGAACCTTCCGCCAGGTTGCTCACGCTCCCTTCGAAAATGCCTCGTCGCGCCAGATCGCGAGTCAGTTTGACGCGTTGCCGCCTGCCCTGCTCTTGTTCCACAACGACAATCACGCCGTCGTCCGCGACCGGCGCCATGCGATCGTCCAGGAACCGCACGTGCAGCGGCACCGACTCACCGCGATAATACTGCGCGGCGATCCGACGTCAGTTCCACACCACGACTGGTGCCCAGCAGCTTGGAGCGACTCAAGTAGCGAATGGTCTGCATCCAGTACCGCTCGTAGTACACGTCGCTTCCGCGAAACCGCGACCACAGATAGCTTTCATCGAAGGCATGGAACACGACGCGGCCCGCGCCGACGAATTGCAGGAAGATCAGCGGGCTGGGTGACTCACCCGCCGCCGCATTTCCCACGGTCTCCACCAGAGCTCGCGCCGAGCCGCGTGTCGCGCGTCTGCAAGTACCACCGCAGCGGCGGAAGACTCCGCCACAATTCGAGATTGCCGGCCGCGGTGTCGGATAACTGCAACTGCGGACTCGCGGCACCCAGCAGTGTGGGCTGGACGTCGCCACGACCGGTCCAGCAATGTCTCTTCGGTCGGCAGCGAAACCGTACTCAAATCGATCGGCAACAGATCCTCCAGCGGAGAGCCGCGGTAGGCGACTGGCGTATGCCGCGGACCGGCGATCACGACCATGCCACCACCCCGTTCTTGGACAAAGGCAGCCAGATTCTCCAGCACGGGTCGGCTCAAGTAGGAAGGATTGACGTCCCCGAATATCACGACGTCGTAGGCGAACAACTCGTCACGATTCACAGGAAACACACGCTGGGCCGACTCGTCCAGGTCCACGTATTCCAGGTCCGCTTCCTGCAGGACCGTCGCCAGTTGGATCGCCTTGCCGCCGCCCGCCCGTCTCAGTCCGCGCTCGAGCAGCGTCTTCAGGTAACGGAATTCGGGACTGGGATACTCCTGCACGTACAGCACTCGGATCGTCTCGTCACGCACCTGCACCCGCTGCAACAGCCGGTTGTTCTCCGTGTTCGATTCATTCTGCAGCGGCTCGACGCCTGCCACGAAATCGTACTCGCCTTCCTGCATCGGCCGATACGACAGACGCACCGTGTGCGACGTCGCATCACCGACAATCGTCAGAGTCTGTTGCGACAGGACTTCCTCGCTGCCTTGTCGCTTGAGCCACACCGTGACCTGTTCGGAACCGAATCCGCTGCCAGACAGCTTGAAGTCGAAGTTCACGACGTCGCCCAGGAACACCGCGTCGTCGACCAGCAGATCGGACAGGCGCACGTCGCGCGGCGGTCGCTCGTCACCAACGCCGAGAATGTACAGGGGAATGCCTTTGCGCCGCGCGTAGTGTGCGACATTGCTGATCGGTTTTCCCTCGGTCGTGATGCCGTCGGTCAACAGCACGACGGCCGCCGTGGGCCGACCGCGCTGGGACTCCAGAATGTCCTGCAACCCGATTCCCAACCGGCTCGCTTCCCCGTTCGCTTCCACCGCCCGCACGACATTGCCCAGTTCCGCGGCCTGTCCGCTCTGAATGCGGGCTGAGGCGCTCAACAAGTACAACTTGAGGTTGTAGCGATCCAGGAGACTCTTCAACCAGCCTTCGTCGGAATCCAGCAGGAGGGCCTTGACCAGGTTCATGCGGCTCGCCTCATCCAGTGCCACGCGCCGCAGTTGCCGTTGGAGACGGTCTGTCAGGCGACGGTCGTCATACTGATCGGCAACTTGCATACTGCCCGAGTCATCGATCACCACCAGGACATCCGGCAGGTCGGTGCGATAACGATCGCGCATCCAACCGTACATCATGGTCAGCACGATCGCGATCAGCATGATGCGGATGGCCGCCAGAATCAGACGTGTGCGTCGACGAACGGTCCCGGCTTCCCGCAGGTAGATGGCAATAACGCAGGTGGCGGACACCAGCAGGCACAGCAGCGTGACCCACGGCGGCCAGGGCCAGGTGTGCGTGAACGACACTTCGACACCCTCACCGGCATACGGAGAGGGATCGCCGAACAGACCGTTCAACGCGTTATGCACCCACCGAGGCATAGGCCGCCGACCTTCCCAGAAACCAGGCCAGAAACGTCTCGCACAACAGGAGCAGCAGCACAGCCGCCAGCAAGTACCGGAACAACCGGGAGGGATGCGGCGAATCGACCCGCGCGGTCGGCTGACCCGCCTCGGCAGCTCCCCGCTGAAACTGGCTCGGCAACATCTCCGCGTTCAAACGCTCCAACTGGCTCTCGCGCGTGTCCAGGTTCACGGCGTAGCGATCCACTTCTCCCGCCGCTCCGCCGATCACCACGGTGTAGACGCCGCTGCGCATCGTTTCGGTGAACGTCCATTGGCTGGCATGGCCGCTGACTTCCGCCGGCACACGCTGCTCGCGTCCCGCAGGATCGCTGACGATCACGGTGGCATCGGCCAGGCCCGGTCGCATGGTGCCTCGCAGCGCGTCTCCGACCGTGGCGTTGCGGAGCTGGGTCCGCCCGCGCACCGCCGACTTGAGCATCTGCTGCACGAGAGGCGGGAAACTCGGCCAGCCGGCCAGGGCGGACCACGGCGTGGGAGGATCCGTGGACGGATCCACGGACGTGTTGGATCCGTCGGTGGCCACCAGGATCACGTGCCCGCGTCTCGAGCGTCGATTCCAGCACGGCAGGATCCCCGTTTTCAAAGGCCAGCACCGTCTGCACATCCCGACCGGGAAGCGGCGTCAACTTGACATATTTCCAGACCGGCGTCGTCAGCAGCCCCGACCGTTCGTGTCCCCGAAATGGTTCCACGATCGGGTGGCGGTATTCGAGCGGATTGAAGAAGTACTCGCCCAACGCAACCGGTTCACCCACCTGTGCCGGGAGGATTTGCAGTTCACCCGCTTCGGCGCCCAGAATGCTGTTGTAGTTCGCGGCCTGCACCTGATCGCCCAGGAACACGACGAGGCCTCCGCCCTGTGCCAGGAACCTGCACAGCAGAAGCGCCTCGTCGCGGCCAAACCGCCCCAGATTGCACAGGAAGATGCAGTCGTAGCGATTCAGATCTTCCTCCAGCAGGCGCGATTTCCGATTGAATCGTCGGCCGCACGCGTGCCTGTGCGGACGTGCCCGGTTCCAACGCGTACACCACGTTCTTGGCCGCGCCCGACCGGCCTTCCACGCACAGCACTTCCAGAGCGGGACGGACCTCCAGGCTGAGCCAGCGGTAATTGTCGACGGCCAGCCGATCGTCGGCGGAATGCACTTCCACCATGTGTTCACCCGGTATCGGAAACGCGTGCACGACCGCGGCACTGCTGCGACCTCCCGCCGGAATATCCAGGTGTTCTTCCGCGATCCGTTGTCCGTCGACCAGTACTTCCACGGTGTGCTGGGTTCGATCCTGGCTGCCCACGTTTTCGACTTCCACGTCGATCCGTGTCGGGCGGTCGACGGTCACGACGCCATCCGCCACCGCCACGCGGGTCACGGCCACGTTCTGTCCGCCGGACTGTCCCACATCCACCACCTGCAATTCCGACTTGTCGGCCAGTCGAGCCAGAATCGATCTGCGTCGCGCTGCCGGACACTTCGCCCCAGGTGGTGCGTCCCAAGTCGGTGAAGAAAAAGATGCGACGGCGCTGGAGATGCGGTTCCCGCCGTGCGGCTCGATCGATGACGCGTTCAATCTCAGCCAGCGTCGCGGGCAGGTCGGCTCCGCCATCGGTACGCCGCAATTCCGCGATTTCGCCCGCCAGCTCCTCGCGATCAAACACGGGATCGCCGACAACCACGGTGGGGGGCGCGCCATCAGAACCAGCGAGAACCCGTCACCCTGCCGACCACTGCGCACCATTTCGCTGGCCAGTCCTTTGGCCAGATCAAAACGCGTGGCATCCGCCTGCCGGTAGTCCATCGAATACGAGGCATCCATGACCAGCACGACGTACGTGTTCCCCGCCGTGCCGGCCAGATTCCGAGCGGCGCCGAAGAGCGACATGACGGGATCCGCGAGCGCGAAGGCCAGCAACAGCAGGATGGCGGTGCGGACCGCGAGCAACAACAACTGCTCGATACGCCAACGGCGCGCGTGCTTGCGCATGGCAGCCAGCAGAAAGTCCATGGCCGCCCAGGGCACCTCATCGTAGCGACGACGACTCAGAAAATGAATCAGGATCGGGATCGCCGCCGCCAGTCCCCACAACAGCATCCAGCCGCTGGCAAACGGCCAGAACACCAGTAGATCGGCAGCCAGGGGGCCGGTGAACATAGAGGCACTCACGCTCCGCGCATCCGGGACGCCCGCGAGGACAAGTAACTGGTCAGCGCCACGTCGAACGCTCGATCGGTGCGCATCTCCTGGTAGTCCAATCCGTAGCGGCGGCAGCCGCTGCGCACGGTCCGCAGGTACTCCTCGAATTCGCGGAGATAGGCCCGCCGCAGCGAGCGCGGATCGGCCACCACGTGCGGCATCTGTTCGAACCCCTGAAACATCGTGGGACGCGCGAACGAGAACTCGATCTCCTGCGGATCCAGCACGTGAAACACGATCACATCATGACGTCGATGGCGGAAATGCTTGAGCCCCGCCATCAACGAGTCCACGTCATCAAACAGATCACTCAGCACAATCACCACACTCCGTTTGTTCATCCGCTCCGCCAGTTCGTGGAAGATCGCACCGGCTTTCGTCTTGGATTCCAGCGTGGCCGACTCCAACACCTGAAACAGTTGCTGCAGGTGGGACGGATTGCTGCTCGGCCGGACGCTCGAGCGGATCTGCTGATCGAAGGTCACCAGGCCCACCGCGTCCTGTTGCTGCAGGACCAGCCAGGCCAGAGCGGCAGCCAGCGACTGAGCGTACTCGAACTTGGACAGCGCCGCATGGGGACCACGATAGCGCATGCTTTCACTGACATCGAGCACCAATTGGCAAATCAAGTTCGTTTCGTCGTCGTATTGCTTCACGTAGAATTTGTCGGTGCGTCCGAACACCTTCCAGTCGACGTATCGCAAGTCGTCACCCGGCGCATACTCGCGATGCTCGGCAAACTCAATCGAGAAGCCGTGGAACGGGCTCCGGTGCAGGCCCGACACATATCCTTCCACGATGTGCCGGGCACGCAGATGCAGGCCTTTGATCTTAGCCAGTGACCGAGGATCTAAAGACAGTAGGTTGTTTTCCACCGGCCCCCTCGCGTTCGTCAACGGTCGGAACGATGTCAATCAGTTGCTGGATGATCGCGTCCGCCGACAATCCCTCGGCATCGGCATTGAAATTCGTCTTGATGCGGTGCCTCAGCACGGGAGGAGCCAGGACCCGAATGTCCTCGTGACTGACATGAAAACGGCCTTCCAGCACGGCTCGCACTTTCGCCCCCAAGCACCATGTACTGACTGGCCCGCGGACCGGCACCCCACATGACATTCGCACGAATGAAGTCCGGCGCGTCACCCTCGTTGGGTCGCGTCGAGCGGGCCAGTCGCAAGGCGTAACGTGCCACGTGATCGGCAATCGGCACCTTGCGGATGATCCGTGTGAGTCGGATGATCTGATCGGCGCTCGAGCGTGGGCGTGACCTCGGCCGTGCAGTCGGCCGTCGTCCGCTTCACGATCTCCAACTCCTCGTCTTCCGAGGGATAATCGACCCACACGTGGAGCATGAATCGATCCAACTGGGCTTCGGGCAACGGATACGTGCCCTCTTGCTCAATAGGATTCTGGGTGGCCAACACGAAGAACGGCTCGGGCAGCACGTGTTTCCGGCCGCCGACCGTCACCTGCTGCTCCTGCATCGCCTCGAGCAGAGCCGCCTGGGTCTTGGGTGGAGTGCGGTTGATCTCGTCCGCCAAGACGATGTTGGCAAACACGGGCCCGGGTAGAAACCGATACTCGCGGAAGCCCGTCGACCGGTCCTCCTGAATCACTTCCGTGCCCGTGATGTCCGCCGGCATCAGGTCAGGAGTGAACTGGATGCGGTTGAATTGCAGCGACAGAGCACTGGCCAACGTGCGGATCATCAGCGTCTTGGCCAACCCGGGAACTCCCACCAGCAGGCAATGTCCGCGGGCAAAAATCGCTACGAGCAATTGCTCAATGACTTGTTGCTGCCCCACGATCACCTTGCCGAGTTCGTGGGTGATCTGCCGGTAGGCCCGGCCAGGGCCTCTACCGACTGCCGATCTTCTGTGGGAAGCGTCATGGGGGAGATCTTTCGCAATGGGTGAGATGCATCCAAGGTCAATGGGACAGTCAAACCCGTGGCCACCGACCAGGCCCATCGGATGGCACCTGATCACACACTCACTTTTCTTCAACGCTCCGCGGCGACGTCCGGCTGCATCTCGATGCGACCTGTCGCATTGAACGCGACCAGTTCGCCCGCGGAGGCAACCAGCATGACACCCTCGTGGATCACCAAATTACCACCCTGGACACCCATCGCCGCGAGTTCAATGGGTTGACGCGCCTGCCGGCCCGATCCTTGATCGAACACATAGATCCGTTCGCGCGTCGGCCAGTAGACGTCGCGTCCCGCCAGCACACCGCGGCCAAAACCACGCGGCCGCGGAAGGGCGTGGCCGCGAGCAACATCGCGAGGAGCCGGAAACTGCCCCACCACGGCACCCGAAGCCACATCCACCCAGTACAAGTAATCGCCCGACGGCCAGTAACTTGTCTCCGGCGACCCCTAACAAGTGTACGGCATCCGCCGCCAAACCGGCAGACGTGTTCCAGAGAACCTGTCCGAAGCCGGCGTCGAGTGCAAACATGCGCTCGCAATCGGTCGCCGCGACGTAGACCGTCCCGCGATCGACAAGACAGGGGGTCAGATCGCGGAAAAAATGCCGGCTGCTCCCGTCCGACTGATCGTCGCTCAGCCCGGACCGTCGATAGCGGCACATCCATCGCACCCGCCCGTCACCGGCACGCAAGGCCACGACGGCCCCCAGATTCGTGTTGTAGTAGAGTGTAGTCGTCGGCGTACGACAGCGGGCTGTTGGACAACTCAAACAGTACGTCGCGGATCGCGTCGCCGCGTCCGATCTCGCGTTCCCAGACCGGGCGACCGGTGGCCACGGCATAACCCACGACCTTGACCTGGGCACTGGCCGGATCGCGTCGCCGCAGACTCGCAACAGTTGCGACCCGTGGGCCAACGGCGCCGACTCGAATTCCCAGCCCGGCTGCTCGGGCAAGATCCGGTTGAACAACAGCTTCTGCGTGTCCAGATCGATCCCCACCAGACAACTCCGCTGATCGTCACGCAGCGGAAAATCGGTTCCGCCACCCGTCCAGGCCGTACCCATGCGTGCGAACAGGCGTCCCTGGTCGAGCGTCACGCAATAACGGGACACGCCGGCGTGAGCGGATCGACTTGGAATAACGTCCGGACTCGGCCCCGCTCGCTCAAAAATCGCACCCGACTGGGCTTCTTTCGTGGCAGGCAGCGGCCAGACAGGTTGGCCATCGCTCAGTCGCAAGGCGCGAATCAAATTCGGCTGGCAGATGTAGACGACGCCGTTTTCCACGGCCACGTGGTAGGCAAGCAATCCGTCGGCCGACTCCGCCACACGCACCTGGCCTTGAGCCAGTCGGTCCTGCTCGTCGGCCAGACGTGGCAAGGGAGTTCGCCAGATGGGACGGAGGGCCACATCGACTCCCAGCGTCGGCAACACCGTTGCGTGCCGGACATCCGGCGAAAGTCGACCAGGCAATGGGCCGCGGCGGTCCGGGCCACGTCTCCGCGTCGCGGATCATCCCGGACACCAACTCCACCAGCAAACCGCTCTTCCTACCCAACGAGCCCCTGGCGTCCGGATGGAGGCGGCCGAGCAGGTCCGCTTCCAGTCGCGCACGGTCCGGCATCCTTCGAGCAACGACACCAGCACCAGTCGTGCCGCGAACCGACGCCACCGGAATGTCACTGTCAGGGTAGGCCAGCCAGTTGACGGGTCCCGCGGGCTGAGTACACGTGCCCGGCCAGCTCCGTCCACACGGATTCGACATCGCGTCCGCGGAGCGCCGACCACCAGGAACATCCGGCCGCACAGTTCAACACCCGAGCCACCGCGGGGTCCACGCGCAACTGCGGGTGGATCGACTCCCAACTGCGGCGAGCCAGCGTGTAATTGCCACGTTCCAACGCCATTTCACCGAGTCGCAACAGCGCCTGATCGCCGACGGAACTGAGCAGCAGTTCGTCGACCACGCGCTGCAGCTTCGCTTCGCTGCCCTCGTCGATCGCTTCGTCATAGAGGCGAGTGGCCAGCGCGTCGACCTGCTGGCGATACTCAACCAGCGCCATGGGAGCTCGGCTGAACCAGACCGCCAACTGCATCTGGCAGTACTCGCTCACCGGAACGAACTCCGCGAATCCGAGCGTCTGCCACTGTGGGTCAATGCGATGTCTCGATCAATCGATCGCCACGATTCTCCATCACCCGCCGCAGATGTCTCCACGGCATCCTTCCATTGCCCGTCCTTCAGGAACTCGTTGACGTGTTCCAGCCAGGCACGCACTTCATTGCCGGCCTCTTCGACCTGCAGATCGGCCAATTGCCGCACGGCACGTCGCAGGACGCGCAGTTCCCGATGCTGGCCACGAACACGCACAGAAAACCACCACGTCATCGCACGTCCGTCGATCCCGTCGCAATCTGCAGCAACGTGGCAGACCGAGCCGGCAGCAGTCCCATTCAGGCCATACCATTTTTCATTGTTTGAAGAGAGCGGGAGCCAAGAGCAATGTCCCCCAGGTCCTGCGGACCCGGCTTGATCGTGAGCATCTTGAGACCCCGCTTCCACTCCTCGGCTTTCCCGCCGATCTTCACCTTGCTGACGTAGCCCGCCTGCTCCTGCCAGAACATGAACTGCCACTCGCCCGCCGGAAGGTTTCTTGATTTCGAACTTGCCGTCCGCATCCGTCACCGCCATGTAGGGCGTATCCCGGATCACGATCCACCCCTTCATCCACGGGTGGATCGAACAACTCACCGGTGCCGGAAACCGTTCAGCCTTGTCGAACTGCTTCTCGATCGTGTCTCCCGATGGAATCGTGTCGTTGGACTGCAGGTTGTCTCGGCAATCGATCTTCACATTGTGGCCAACGGGATCGGAATTCCCCAACAAGACCTTCTGCCGATTCCAGATCAACGCCACGTGCGGGTCAAATCGACATCCTTTGTTGTCCAGTTTCACGACTTCCTTTTCGCAGGCCAGATAGTCTTCGTGGATCGGCACTTCCTTGCTGTCGTAGGGAGTCAGCCGAGCACCCGATTTGTTCTGGTACAAGTAGATGATGATATTCTGCACACCTTTGTTGTGCGGGTTGACCAGCAACGCCTCATTCTGCAGATCGTGTTGCCCGCACATCGGTTGGTCGCTCGTAATCTTCAACTTCTCCGGAATCGGTGGAACGCCGTCGAAGACGAACCGGCCACTCAAGTTACCCCACTCGGCGGCCGACACGGCCGACTCGCCACCACCATCAATCCCAACACGGTCAATGTCCAGAACAGCCTTCGCATCGTCATCGGTCTCCCTGACTGGGTCATCTGTACAGTTCGCCGCATTGTACGGGCCCGCCGCCGGGTTGCCCATCGTGGACCGGCCATCCATCGATCAGACGCAATACACCGTGACGAAGATCAGCAGGCCCATCACCACCGTCGCATGCCAGAACCACCGCGTCGGCGAGGACTGCCGATTCAGAGCGCGACGTCCCGGACCGACACAATCGCGACAGCACGGCCACCAAGCCCGCTCACCAACAGCACACTGTGCCAGAGTCCGTCATCAGGACGTAGCTGGCAACCCACGCTCGCGCCTGGGGAAAACTGACGGGCAGCCGCAAGAAAGGGAACTGTCGATTCAACCCCGGCGGTGAGGGATCGCCGCACAGCGGATCGAGAAACTCCCGCACAAACGTGGCACGATCGTCGATGTTCGACAGAGCCATGTTGATCTGATTCAGTCGTTCTCCGGCCATGACACTGTCCACCGCGTCCTGCAGCACCGCATCGGCAAAGGACCATTCACTGCCTCCCAATCGTTTCAGTTTCTCACGCACTTCATTCACGAGTTCACGACTGTCGCCCGATTCGTCCGGTTTCCCGGAGCATCGTTCGATGCCGTCCCGGACGGTGGATGGGCTTCCTTCCGCCGTTGGAACTCGGCGAGTTTTCGCTGGCAGAAATCTCGCAGAACCGCCAACCATTGCCTGCGACGATTCAGCTCCTCCTTTTCCATCTCCAGGCAATCCCGAATCGTCACTTGCTGGTGCGCCACGGGATGGACCTGGTAAGCCATGACTTCCATCACCGTCCGTCGCTGTTGCGTGTCGTCCAGCCAGTGCCCGACCTCCTGCTCTGTCCAGCTGACCAGGCTGAGTTGAAGTGTCGTAACCAGCTCGAGCTGCTGTTGGTCCGCGTCCGAGAAGATGTCGGGGCGATTCGTGCGTTTGTCTTCCAATGCGTAGAACAGTTGTTTCAAGCGGACTTTGACCGCATGCACGTAATAGACATCTGCATCGTTGAAGATGGCACTGCGAGCGTGCCACCAGGAGATCCCGTTCACATGCAGTGTCCGATACTCCTCCATGCGCAGCGCCAATGCGATCACCCCCAGCACCAGGACAACGGCCAGTAACCGGCCTGGCGGACCCCCGACGCGCGACGGCGAGCCCATTCCGGCGAAGCTCGACAGGACAAGCATTCTGGCGCCGGCCGCCACGATCGGCGCGACCACTCGAGCACAAGACTGGAAAGGATCAGTGCCACCACTCCCACCGCGGCCAGCCTGCCTGGCAAACCAATATCGTGATGCGAAGGCCATGCACCCGCCGGGCTCCTGGTATTTGTGGCGAGACTGAGCGGGTCGCTGGGCAAGTGGCGAACATAGGCCACGAGATGCCAAATGTCATCATCACTCAGCTGTGTCGCTACGCTCGGCATGGTGGTTCCAGCAATGCCATTCTTGATTTTCACGAACAGATCCTCGGGCTGCTGTCCGCCCCGATAGAGACCGATTCGCTGATCACGCGGTTGTGCCTTGCGGGGTGGCAGTGCGCCCAGTGCAAGATAATCGGCCAGCGCCTCGGGACTGGTCGGCTCGAGATCCTTCGTCCATTCGTCATAGTCCTCCGTCTGACCGTCACCCACGGACGTATCTCCATGACATTTTCCGCAATTAGTGAGCGTCGTGAAGAACAGCTCACGGCCCCGCGCGATCGACGGTCCCGAATTGTAGTTGGCGGGCGGCGCTGGCACGGTCAGGGCTTGAGCGCGTGCGTCCAGCCAGGGCTGTACGACATCAGACAGGATGGCTTCGAGCCATTTCACCTGCTCAGCATACCTGGTCGGACTAATTTCCTTCATTTCCGGGTCCAACAGGCGATCGTCGTCGTCGAGTTCCACGGCCACTTCACTCATCAGGGCCCGTTCAAACAATCCACGGATCGTCAGATACCGCACATATTCCACCAGGGCGACCTTCTCGGAGTCTGGCAATCGGCCAAATGAGGGCATCGCCGTTCCGGGAACACCGCGGTCCAAGACAGCGCGCAGATCTTCGTTGGTCGGAGGCAACGTCGACGGAGTGCGTTTGTATTTGAAGATGCCGCGGCGATAGTCCCGCGGGTACGGATCAAGTCCCCGGGCCGCAGAACCGCAGCCATCTCCCGTCACACCATGGCACTGCACACAGTTGCTGCGATACAGTCCATGCACTGCCCCATCCGCGTCTCGACGGACCGAACCAGCCGCCCGTTGCAGATTGGGAAGCTGGAACAGAGAATCCAACGCGACCCCTTCTATCACCGGCACCGTTGGTTCACGCGGCGTGCCAAAGAACCGGATCAGGACGCGTTCGATATCGTCCATTCTTTGGCGGACATTCGGCGTAGCAAAGGCAGCCGCCGATTCCGCCAGCTTCTCTTTCCGCGCAAATACGCGGTTGACCTCGAAATGGTCCGGCACGCGATCGCATCCCAACAAGGCAGCCAGCACCAACAAAGTCGCAACCGTGCGTTGTGGCATGACTGCCCAGCGTGCCGAAGTACCCCATGAGAATTTGTGAGCCGGAGCAATGTTGTCATATCGCAGAATCAGAATGACTTGGGATTGCTTGCACGATGCGTAAGCACTGAAGGTCAGCTCCCGCTCGTCCGGCGGACGAAAGTCTGCGTTTCCAGGTGCAGGTGAAGGGCAGCTCGCGGCTGTCCAGCACGAGCTTCTGATGGCCAGCGTGGGCGTGCCGTCCTGGTACACGATGTCTGCCTCCCGGATACGCGGAAGTGCCGGCGGGCATCTCGTCGGGGTATTGAGCCGCGATCTGGTCCAGGCGATATGCAGGCGCCGGCGGGAAACTGCCGGGCCTTCCGAGCACTTGGTACCGAGCGGGATGCCGGCTTCGTGCCGCTGCGGTCGAGCACATGAGCCAGCACTGCTCGCGTGCTGCGCCCGGTTGCCGCGGTCCAACTGCTCCGGCCCGGAAAGGAGAATGTCTCCGTTCGCAGATACAGCGCACGGGTATAGCCACCGTGCGGATAGTGCGCGGTAGGTTCGAATACCGGCGCCGTGAGCTCCAGGGCGTCCCCGAACGTCTTCGACAGGAAGAGCACCCGCTTCCCGTCATGGGACCAGTCGGCACGTTCGCCAAACCAAGTCGCCCGGCTGATGTGCGGCGGCAGCTTATCAGCGGGACTCTCGTCGGGACCAGGTTGGGCAACAGCCAGACGGCCAGCCACACTCAGTACCAACCAGGCGCACAAGACTCGATACGTGGGTTTCATGGTTTCCCTTTCCAGAACTTGCGCCGATGCACAGGGCATTTTTCCGCGGCGGCGCGCCTGTTGGCCGCCAGCACATTGCACAGCTGAGGACCGGTCAAAACCAATTCCTGCTGATGGATTACTCGCGGGCCTCGTGAGAGAAGACCACCATGGAGTGCATGTTCACGACCGGCACGGTTACTTCCACACCGTCGGCCGTCTTGGTCAGTGGCAGGTCGAGCCCCTCCGGCTGCTGTGTCGCTTGCCGCACGCCCGGCACGCGGCAGATCACTTTGATGTCGTGCAGCGGGATGATTTCCTCGCGCACCGGATACGTGCCGCGCAGCTCCGACTGGTTGGGAAAGCCCCACTGCTTGTTGAGTTCCTCGGGCAGCGCCGCCAACTTCTGATAGATCGAGTGCAGACCCCACGAACTCGCCTGGTTCAGCAAATGGACGACGGTCCGTTTCTGCTCGGGCTGCCTGCGAAAGGTCGTCGTGAGAATCAATGGTCCTGCCACTTCCACCGGTGGCGGCACGTCGTGTGCGGCCCACCGTACGGCGTTGGCTCAGCATCTGCCGCATGTAGGTGTCGGGGTAGAAGAACATGCCCTTGTCCACCGACGCGGGAAAGTACACCACGCGTCCTTGGCCGTACTCGCGAAACGATGATCGCCGGATGTCGCGCGGCGTGATTCTTCCACAGGGAGATTGACGTTGTACGTCGAGATCACCTGGCCACCGGCGAGCGCCGTGACTTCCGTGGCGCTGGCCACCAGCGCCAATGGACCTTGATCGGGCGGCTGGCCAGGATTGACCCAGGCGTTGTTCCGCTTGGACTTGATCAAGCGGATCGTCGATGATCGGATGCGCTGTGTCCAAGGTCAGGTAGAGATTCTCGACGCGTTGGCTGACCGTATGCGTGCCGACGTACGTTGCCTGGAACAGGTCGCTCAATGCAAAATCGGACCGCTTCTGGTAGTTCTCATCGTACAGCGACGTCTCGAAACTGGCGATCAGTCCGCCGCCGCTGTGGACAAAGCGCCGCACCACCTCGGCGGCCCGGTCCGACAGGCACGCCACGTTGGGCAGCATCAGCACGCGCACGCCCTGCAGATTGGCGTCCTCCAGGTCGTACTCGGTGAGCACGCGGACCGGCAGGTGTTTTTCCAGGCAGGATCGAAAGGCACCCAGCGTGTGCGAGAAGTACAGCGGCAGAGCCCCCTGGGCATAGAGCGTGCGAGTCTGTTCGGACGCCACGATCCCGACGTACGAAATCGCCTGCGAGTTCTGGAGCCACTCCTCGCGCGCTTGCATGTTCTCGAGGTGCAGTTGGTAGTACTCTTCGCGCCCCGTCGATTCGACGAACTCGGGTAACACTCCCCAGGGCGTACCCTCGAGCCCGCGCAGCTGGATCTCGACCGGCGACGAGATCCCGGAAATGCCGTGCGCCGAGGGCTGGATCCACACGGCCGCCCCGCGCTCGTGCGTGATGCCCTGCAGAAAGGCGTAGACAAACTGCTGATAGAGCGGATCGCCCGGCACGTCCCAGTACAGCTCGACCGACGAGACGTCCACCGCGCTCGAATAGTTCGCCGGGTACTCGCCCATGTACATGTTGGGAAAATACCACGTGCGGTTGGCCGAATGATTGACGTAGATGATCGCCTCGGGATTCTCCTGCCGGATCGCGTCGCGCATCCGGTCGGCAAAGGTCGACGAAATGGTCCTCGTGCCACCGCATGTAAAGCCGTGCCACCGGGTCATGCACGGGATCGAAGTACATGGGGCTGTCCGGCGCATCGGCGACGGGCGGGGGAATTTCCTGGCCGCCGGAAAACTCGCGGAACGCCTGCTTCGTCGCCTCATCGTAGGTGTGCAGGTGCACCGGCGCATAACCGTCGAACCAGAATCCGTCGACCTTGAATTCGCGCGTCACGTAGGCGAGCTGCGTCAGCAGCCAGTCCGCGTAGCCACTGCGGATGTTGGCGAAATTCGGTGTCGGGTCCGGCTGGCCGTTGGGGCGGATCGCGCAGCCAGTCCGGGTGGGCCTTGGCAAAGATCTCGTTGCCGGACGGAACTTGCACGGGCCCCAGGTAGAAGATCGCCTTGGCGCCCGCCGCATGGCAACGTTCGACGTGCGTCCGCATGTACGTTTCGGCTTGCTTGACCCGCTCGGCCGGATACGCGGCTGCCGAAGGCCCCACGATCTCCCAATTGCCGAGCACGTTGAGCGTCACGACGTTGTAGCCGGCCTTCAGAAACTGCTCGGCCATCGGCAGGCTGCCGGGAAGATGCCCGATGCGCAGGTGCGTCCGCAGCCACTCGGGAATCGGACGAGGCGGCCGATGTTCACCCACCGTTCGCGGCGGCAGCCCCGCGTGTCGGGGTTGGGTATGTCGTCCCACCGTACGTCCGTCGCCCGCGTATAGCCCTGGTACACTTCCTGGAGTTGTCCGAATGTCGGCGGCCTGACGGTGGAGCCACAGAGCGGTAGTCCAACTTGAACGGCTTGCCCGGCTCGAACGAGCGCGCCTTGACACCCGGCCAACCGACACACTGCGCGCCGTAGTGACGAGTCAACCAGGTCGGCGGATAGTCGGGATGTCGCGGCGGGCACGAAGATCGCCGCGCCACTGCGATGTTCCATCTGTTCCGAACCGCGACGTGAAGTCGGCCCAGGCCAGCGGCGTATCCGGCAGGTCGTCGGTCGTCGGTCCGCTCGGCACCGTGATCAGAGTCTCCTCGCGCGTGCCCGGCGCAAATCGGACGGTCAGTCCGCCGTAGCTCTTCCCTTCGGCTCCCTGCAGGCTGATCGACTTGACGGGTGTGAAGTACAGCTCCAGGTCGACGGCCCGGTCGTTCTCGGCCGCGCGAAAGGCGCGCATCCAGATCCGTTCGACCATGACCAACTCTTCCCCCACATACCAGCCATTCTCCACGGCCAACACGGCGGCCACCGGACCCGTTTCGCGCACAGCCACCGCATGAACTTCTGGCGGATCGTCGATCCCGCCCACAAGTCGTGTCCCTGCTGTTCGACCAGCACGTGCGGCCAGGTCCAGAAGACGCCGTGGTGGTGGTAGTGATCCTGCGGGAAATCGTCCGTGAGCACTTCGCCACTCAGACCGTAGAGCGGATGCATGTAGCAACTGCGGCTGCGACGATGTTCCTGCTCCGGTATCTCCTGGCGAGTAATCACTCCATGGTTGTAGACGAAGACAGGGCGATCTGCCTTCGCACAGCTGCAGCGACTCCGGTCGAGACGATCGCGAGAATCGAAACACCGCCGCAGCCGCTTCTGGCGAGCCGGCACCAGGCGGAACCGCCGCACCTTGCCTTCTTCACCCTCCGGGCGGAATCACCGCCAACAGCCGCTGTCGATCTGCGGCCGGCGTCCCGTCATCCGAGACCGCCAGCACCGATCTGGACCGGAACGGAACGTCGCTTCCCTCCTGGACCAACCGCCAAGCGGACGCGGCGATCCGCGGTCGTTCCCGCGGGCAACTCCACAGCAACCGGCAGCTCGACCGAGCTCGCAGCCACGCGCAACACATTGTCCGCCGGCCGCCACCAGCGGCGTAGCGAACCAGATCAAAGCCAACGCGCACACAAATGGGGCCTGGCACATTTTCCCCGGCAAGACAGGGAAAATAGGAAGACGGCAACTTGTGAGTCGCTGGGAACGCACGTTGTCGATGATTTCCTCGGCGTCTTGTGACATGTTCTAGTCAACTGTTCCAGGGGTCATGATGCATTTCACCGAGTCGCCGCCGTGTGAGTGAATGGTCCTTCCCAGGCTCAACATTCTACCGAGGCAACTTGACCATTCCTAGGCTGCACACGATCGACTCCGCTCGCAGAATCCAGACGCAGAATCCAGATACCCTGAATTCGCAGAATCCAGACAGAATCCAGACACCGTGAATTCGGCGCCAGACGCTCGACGAATCCGTCATTTCCGCAGCGGCCGACGACCGCGAACTCAACACAGGCAATCCTCACGAAAACAAACAGCGACCGGAGGTGGAACTGGAAGCGGCGACTCGGCGCCGGATGATCGGGAATCACTGAGGCCGAGGTCGACTTCTTCGGCCAGCCGCAGTCGCCACAAGCATTTCGCTGCAGGATGCGTTCTGTTCCACAACGTGGGCACGGAAATGTACTCGTGGCGTTGGTTCCTTCGGCTCGCTTGGATCGGGCGTATATGCCTGAGCGCCTCGAAAAACGATGGCGTCGGGATCTGTCAACTCGCGGACAGTCTGAGCTCGGCCCACTGCGACGGCGACCGGACAGTCTTCGCCACCGCCGATCACGAGCATCAAACGGTCCTTATGCAGAGGGTGAGAGCGAACAGGCCTCCTACCACGAACAGGCCAATGAGAAATAGAGGCTGGTGATCGGGTGCTCACGCGCGAACGCGTCCACGAACCGTTCGTCGAACTGGGTGTTTGAACATAGTGTCTAGTATCTGCGCGAGCGGCGCATCGAGTTGCCGCGAGGTTCCCAGGGCCCGCGACTGCCAGGGTCCAAACACGGGGTTGGGGCTCGGTTGCCCAACGAACTGCGTCATCGTAGTCCGTTAAGAGGACGCGCAGTTTCTGGGAGCTAACGTGGGTGGCCGGAGCCGTTTGCTCCAAGAGACCACCTGTCGGACGGACAGTCATACACCCGGCAATTGACTCCGCCGGGAATCGGTCGCGTCAAGCCAGCAGGCCCTGCACGACGTTGCCGTGCACGTCGGTCAATCGATAGTCACGGCCCTGGAAGCGGAACGTCAGCCGCGTGTGGTCGAATCCCAACTGGTGCAGCAGCGTGGCGTTCAGGTCGTGCACGTGGACGGGGTCATTGACCACATTGAAGCCGAGATCGTCCGTCTGGCCGTGCACATACCCGGCCTTGAAGCCGCCGCCGGCCAGCCACATGCTGTAGCTGCGATTGTGGTGATCGCGTCCGTCGTTGCCGCCTTGAACCATCGGGCGTGCGGCCAAACTCGCCGCCCCAGATCACCAGCGTGTCGGTCAACAGCCCGCGCTGCTTGAGATCCACGCACCAGCGCCGCGCTGGCCTGGTCGGTATCGAGCGCATTCTGCTTGACGCCCGGCCGTCAGGTTGCCGTGCTGGTCCCAGGCCTCATGGAACAGCTGCACAAACCGCACGCCGCGTTCGATCAGGCGGCGCGCGAGCAGGCAGTTGCGGGCGAAGCTGGCTTCTTTGGGATCTTTGACACCGTACATCTCCAGCATGTCCTTCGGCTCGCTGGCCAGGTCCATCAGCTCCGGCGCGCTGGTCTGCAGACGGTAAGCCATTTCGTAGCTCTGGATCCGCGCGGCGATGTCAGGATCTCCGGCCGACTGCAGCGCCAGTTCGTTCAATCGCTGCAACGCATCCAGCGACGCGCGTTGCGTCTCCGCGTCGATCCCGCGCGGATTGGAGACGTACAGCACCGGATCGCCCGCGCTGCGAAAAGGAATCCCGCCGTACATCGTGGGCAAAAACCCGCTGCCGTAATTGCTGGCCCCGCCACTCGTTCCCTTGGCACTGGTCAGCACGACGAAGCCGGGCAGATCTTCGCATTCGCTGCCCAGTCCGTACAGGGTCCAGGCCCCGAAGCTGGGCCGCCCGAACTGCTGCGAACCGGTGTTCATCAGGATCTGGCCCGGCGCATGATTGACCGCGTCGGTCTGCAGCGAGCGGATCAGGCAGATGTCGTCGGCAATCCTCGCCGTGTGCGGCAGCAACTCGCTCAATTCCATGCCGCATTGGCCATGCCGTTCGAACTTGAATTCGGGGCCCCAGCAACGCCGAGTTCGGATTGATGAACGCCGCGCGGTATCCTTTCAGCAATTCGGCCGGCGGCAGCTGACCGTCTCGCTTGGTCAGTTCCGGCTTGTTGTCGAACAACTCCAGATGGCTGGGTGCACCCGCCTGGAACATGTAGATGACGCGTTTCGCTTTGCCAGCAAAATGCGGCGCCGCGGGGAGCCAACGGATTCTTCGCCCCCGAGCTGGCCGTGGCTTCCCGCCGCGCCAGGCAACCGGCGGCGATACCCGCCAACCCGATCCCGCAATCGCGCAGAAACCATCGACGTGTGACGTATTGAGCGTGGGCGTGCCGCAAAGTCTGTGGGGAGTTCATGACGCGATTCAGTTCTTGGTGATGGTTTCATCGAGATTCAACAGCACGCGCGCAACCAGCGTCCAAGCGGCCGCATCCTGCGGCGTGACGTTCGGCGGGAGAACGGGCAGCTTCGCCGCATCGCCGGTCGCAACTTCTCGAATACTCAACCAGCCGTCCGCCAGTCGTTGGCGTCGCGACTGGAGCAGCGACAGGATCTCATCCCGTTCGCCCGGCAGCGGTCCTCGCGCCGTGCAGAGGAGAAACGCGTAGTCGGCCCGCTGCGCATCATCGGCTCCACCTTCGCGCAAGATTCGCAGCGCCATCGCCTGCGCCGCTTCCATGAAGATCGTCTCGTTGAGGCCAGTCAAGGCTGCCAGCGGCGTGTTGGAACGCGTGCGACGCACGCACGAACAGTCGCCGTTGGGCGCGTCGAAGCTCGACAGCACCGGGATCGGGCATCGATCGCTTGCGGAAGACATACAACGTGCGACGGTAGCGATCGGGACCCTGGGCGGGCGTCCAATAGGAGGGATACGTATAGTTGTAGTCCAACACGTTCTGCGGCACGGGAGGAATAATGCCCGGGCCGCCGAGCTTGTGCGTGATCAAGCCGGACGCGCTCAACGCGATGTCGCGCACCACCTCCGCGTCCGCACGGAACCGAGGCCCGCGGGCCAGCAGCCGATTACGCGGATCGCGTTCCAGCAGCGCGGGCGACACGGCCGAACTTTGCTGGTACGTCGCACTGGTGACAATCGTCTTGATCAGGTGTTTCTGGCTCCAACCATGTTCCATGAAGTCGACCGCCAACCAGTCGAGCAATTCACGCTGCTCGGGAACGGGCGAGCGCGTGCCGAAATCCTCCGGCGTCTCGACCAGACCTTCACCGAAGATCGCCTGCCAGACGCGATTGACGGCCACGCGCGCGGTCAACGGCGATTGCCTGTCGGCCAGCCACCGCGCAAAGGCCAGGCGCGGCGGCTCGCCGGTGTCCTGCAGCGGATGCAGGGCGCGCCGGCATCTGCGGCTCGATCACTTGTCGCGGCTGATCCCAGTTCCCTCGATCCAGAAAATGGGTCGCTCGCACGTTGCCCGCCTGCCGCTCGGCCAGGTGCAGCACCGAAGTCGGCGCCTGGGGAAAGTTTTTCCACTGCGCATCGATTTCATCGTTCAGCGGCTTGAGGTCGGGCACGGTCGGCCGCCAGGCGGCAAACACGGCCGCCTGCTGCGCGGGCGTGCGCTCCGCGGCGGGCGTCTGCATGGCCAGGATGGCCGCGTGGTCGACCGGGAGCGCCGCGGGGCTGGGAGCCGTGGTCGAGCTGATACGGCAACAGCCCAGCATGTCGTTCGTCCGCAGAGCCAATTTGAATTGCGTGCCGGGTGGCAGATCCAGCGGCTGTCTCGAACTGCACGACCGCCACCGACGGTTGATTCCGGCGACCGATTCCGCGATCGGCACGCCAAGCGGTTTCGTCCGTACCGTCGATCAGCAGACTCACCGGCCCGCTTGGCGTTCTTGCCATCGGGCTGCTTCTGTTCCGGCTCCGAGAAATCGGCCGTGGCGTTGACGAGCTTGAGTTTCTCCCAGTCCTTGCTATCGGGCTTCTGAACCAACGCTTCGATCTCCGTCACGCCGAACGTGCCGGACGCACTGCGGCCGGGTCCGAGGAACGGAAGATCACCGTGGGTCAGCGCCTCCAGCCGCAGCCCGGTGACGCCCTTCAATTCCGGGCTGGGCGATGACGAAGACATCGGCGCTGGGATGGCCGCGCATCAGTAGCGACAGGTCGGCCTCCTGGGTCGGGATGGTTGAGTCCGCTGATGCTGCCGAGTTCCGTGGCTTCCAGCGGACGTCCAAGTGAGTTGCTGTTTCAGAATCTCGGACTCCCACGCCGCCATTTCCGACTGCCACTGGGGTCGTTGAATTCGCACGCGCTGCTCGATCGACTGGATCGCATGCTGGATGTCCAGGATCTGCTGCCGCTGTTCGGCGGTGTAGACCCACGACTGGGCCTCATACGACGTTATTAATGCAGGCGAACATTCCATAGTATTCGTCTTGCGAGAGCGGATCGAACTTGTGCGAGTGGCACTGCGCACACTGCGTCGTCAGGCCGAGCACCGCCTTGCCGAGGCAGTCCATGCGATCGAACATCTCGAACATGCGAAACTGTTCCGGGATGATCGCCCCTTCCTCGTTGAGCATGCTGTTGCGCAAGAAACCCGTGGCAATGATTTGATCCTGCGTGGCGATTCGGGAGCAAATCACCGGCCACCTGCTCGATGACAAACTGGTCATAGGGCATGATCGCGATTCAGCGCGTGGATGACCCAATCGCGCCAAGCCCATTGCTCGCGCTGCATGTCCTTCTCGTAGCCGTTGGTGTCCGAGTAGCGAGCCGCATCGAGCCAGTGTCGCGCCCATTTTTCACCGAATCGTTCGCTGTGCCAGCAGCGACTCCACAGTCGCCTCGATGCCGTTCTTGTCGAACGCGTCCAGATCTTGCGGCGACGGAGGCAATCCGACGAGATCCAAATACAGTCGCCGGCAAAGCTTGTGTGCGGACTCCCGTGGCGCGGGCTGCAATTCGAGCGATTGCAGACGGGCGACCACCAGCGCGTCCACAGGGTGCGTCGGACCTGGTTGCGGCAGCGTCACCTTGTGGGGCGGCACGAAGGCCCAGTGCGCCGCATAGTTCGCACCCTCGCTGATCCACTGCTTCAAGATCTCGACCTGAGCGGCACTCAGGCGCTTGTTGTCCTCGGCCGGCGGCATGACTTCGTCCTCGTCCTCACAAGTCACACGCCGGATCAGCTCGCTCTCCTCCGGCTTGCCCGGCACGATCGCGGGACTGCCCGAATCCCCGCCTTGGAGCGCCGATTCGCGCACGTCCAGGCGCAGTTCGCTCGCGCGCGTCGCGGCGTCCCGCCCATGACAGTGAATGCATCGCTCCGCCAGAATCGGCTGAACATCACGTTCATAGTCCACACCCTGCGCCGCGACAGACCCGCCAGCATTCACCTGGCAGAACGTCCCCAGAAGCCAGACAGCGCACCCCATCGCCCAGTGTGTGTATCGATTCATCATCGTGACCACAGTTTGAAGAAGATCTTGCCAGGTGCGGGACTCCTGTGTCGCCCCGCCGGAGTCCCCAGCCACTGATAGCCATAGACTACCACACGCGAACACAGCTGTACACGGTTTACCTCGCCACACCTGCAGGCACAGGGCTGCGCACACGCCGCTGGCGTGGCAGGTCCATCGCGCCGTGCCGAAATCGAGGCGGGCAGCCAACATGGCCGCGGGAACGAGCGGCGTCTACAGACCGGATGGCGAAGGGGGTGCCACGAGTGGCGTGATGCGAGACTGCTGCCGCGCGTATTGATCGAAGTTCATGAGCAAGTCCACCAGAGCGTCCAATTGCTCGACACTGTTTCCATGATACAGATCCTGGGACATCGTGGTTCCCAGCAGCGGCGCACGGGCATCATAGGGAATGTTCACCGGCATGCTGGCGTAGGGCAGAATCGCGGTGGGCTTGGCAATCCAGGTGCGGACATATTCGGCTTGCAGTCTCCGGTAAACCACAGACAGATCTGGCGCCTTCACGCGGTCGATACCCGCCGGCACAAAATCGCCCACGCCATGACACTTCACACAGTAGTTGCCGCTGGTTACGATCTTCATCGCGTCCACCAAGTGACGACTGGCAAATGACGAGTCGCCCGCGATCTGTCCCTGACGATGCAGTTCCTCCAGTCTCCGCGTATACTGTGCATCGGCCTGGGCCAGGTACGGGTCGCGCCGTTCGGCGCGAACTGGTACGGATATCGCGAGTTGTCCTGGGCCGCAAAGTAGTCCGCCAGTCTGCGTGCTTCCAGCGGCGACAGGTTGTACTTCGGCATCCGCATCAGAACGGCGGGCCGAATGAGGTGCGGATCGAGCAGATAGTCATTGAGCCAGGCGGGCTGGACTTTCCGCCCCTCACCGATCAAAGGAGGCGGCAACCAGGCCCACGCTTCGGCGCCCTTGGCATTCGGATTGAGGGCCTTCTCGCGCTCGACCACATGAGGCAGCAGGTATTTCGCCAGGGATCCGCCATACGATCGTCGTCGCTGCTCCAGTTGCCGCGACGCGATGACCAGCGGACTGCCGCCAACCTGGTAGGGCCAGCCGTCTAACGCGGCGGGCTGCCAGAGATCGAAGGCGTACATGAGCCCCTCCAACGGGAACTCTTCGTCACCCTCATCTTCCAGTGCGAACTCGTCCTCGTCCATAAGCGCCGCCCTTCCGTCGCTGCCAAGTCCCGGCATCCCGGCAGAGTTGCCGACCGCAAATCGCGCCGGTCCTTTTGCAGGGACGTGGTCAACGAAGTCTCATCGACAGGCCGGGGCACAAACGGAAAGGTCGTCGGCTGCAACTGCTGTCCAAACGTGTCGGCGGGAAAGGCCAACCGCCACGTCTCGGGTTCGACGAGGTGGCATCCGCGGCAGTTATACTTGTTGAGCACTTCTTTGCCATCGAGCAGCGCCCGGGTCCGCTCGTCCGGCACATACGCGAACTTCTCGGTCGGCGGATCGGAAACCAGTCCCAGCACGAACGTGATCACAGCCTCCCGCTGGGCCGGGTCCAGCGGGAACTGGGGCATCTGCAGTCGCGCCGTGTACTTCTTGTTTTGAGTTTCCTGGAAATCATAACTGCGCGGCTCCGACAACTTCTGAAAGATGAAGCCGATGCGGCTTTGTGACTTCAGCTCGTCACCAAAATAGGGTGGCAACGGTGTGGCCAGCGGCGGTGCGGATGCACCGGCCTCGAGTGCTGCTCCGGTAGTTTCCGCCGGCCAGCTCACCTTGTCACGGACCACATCGAGCTGCTGGAGGTATTGCACGACGTGACCGAAAGCGAGTTCCCCGGTGTTCTTGCGTCCCCAGCCGGTCAGGGCCGGCCCGATCGGCTTGGCATCTTCCATCCCGGGAATATCGTGACAAGCGTAACAGCCATTGCCCGCCAGCGACTTGCGCGCCACGTAGTACACACGTTTCTTGATCATATCCGCTTCCGACACCGCGCCCTGTTCGCTCGCTTCGACGATCAGTTCGCGTTCGGGTCCCTTGAGCAGTTGCGACTGTTCCGCGGGAATGCCCGCCAGCGAGTACTTCCGCGCCGTGACTTCCGGAAAACTGTCGCGCAAATGGGTCAACGTGAGCAGCTCGAGCATCCGCAGCCGCTGGGAATCCAGTTCCAGCACCGCGTCCCCACCCGGCTGCCAGTTGTCTGTCGCGCGGCTCATCAGGAAAGCCACGATGTCAGCCACGGGATCGCTCACGGCGACCACCTGACCGTCGTCATCCCGGTGCTCGACCGGACTCAGCTGCGCGTCAGGCATGGTGGTGCGCACGTCGTAGCGTGCGGGCTGTTTGATCCAGCTGTCGAGCCAGCGGAGCCCGTCGGGATTGCGGTCGGGAGCGAACTTGGCCGCGACATTTGACAAGTCGGGGCCCAATTCCACGGCGTCCGGATCGAGATACTGGGCGAAGTCGGGAAAATCGGAGTGGGGATGACAAATCAGGCAGCCGCTCTGCTGAAATGCGGTGCGACCTCGTGCGACCTGCCGTTGCCGCTCTTCGGCCGTCGCCACCGGTGTAATTCCCTGCGGCGACGGCAGATAATCGTAAGCCTGACTTCGCGCGCAGGTACGTCACGATGCTGTAAACGGCCACCGGCTCGAACTTCCGCTCCCACTCCTCCTGCTGCGCCAGTTCCTCTTGGAGCGCCCGGACGTCCGTCTGCAGCGATTTGCGTCGCGAGTCCGCCTGCGCGCTTGGTTCCTGGACCAGTGCCGCCAATTCCGTCTCGAGTGCGGCTATACGCGTCCGCAACAAACTGCCCGGCAGATGGTTCCACAGGCCGAAGGCGCAGGCATGCGCGTGGTGGGTCGGAAATGGGCGGGTCGCTGGATCCAATCGTACAGGAACGCGGCGTCGACTTTCTGGTTGACAAACCGCAGCGACGGCCCGACCTTGCGCATTGTTCCAGGAGACTCCTGGTCCTTCAACAGCGGTGCCAGGGTTTGATGTACATACGGCGAAAAACGCGGCTCTTCACCCACTTGGCCGTCCGCGTCGGCAGCCTGGCCTTCTTCGGCTGCCGCGGCGATCGCGTCCGCATTGCTCGGCGCGACTTCTTGGCATCCTCCCGAAACATCCGCAGCACTTGTTGTCGAGCTTGATCGTCGTCGGGATTGGCGATCAACTGGTCCAGCGTGTTCCTTTCGCCAACGTCGAGCCGATCGTAGCCGGTACCGGCACTGCCCTTGAATTGCAGCGCCGCGGCATAGTAATTCGGCTCCAGTCGCAGATCGGGCGCAACTCGCCGATCGGGACCGGCGTAGCCGTTGACCTCGTGGCAGCCAAAACAGCCGTAGCTGCGAATCGTGCGATAGCCCTCGAGCAGCTGGGCGCGGGCGCGTCGGGAAACCGTTCGCTGGCCCCCAGGTCGACGACGCGATGGTGACACTTCAGGCACATGCTCTCGGCGAACCGACGGGGATACATCGGGAAAGCCCAGTGCGGATTGTCGAACCAGCCGAACTCCTCTCTCCACCGGCGACGCGACTCGGGATCATTCGGCGTGTGGCTCACCCATTCGAATGCCGTCGCACTCCCCTGCCCTTCGTGACATACCGTGCACCCGAACCTATTCATGGGATGCGGACTCTGCGCACCCACAAACAGGTCCAGACGCGGATGTCCGGCATAGGGATGCGGCAGACCACGTCGAATCGTCAGGCGGATAGGCGGCCGGGGCCCACCCGTTGTGCCTGGGGAATCGCGTCGGTTCGCAGCAGCACTGACCAGTTTGTCCGTCACCCAAGCGCGCTGCTGTTCGTCCCGCGGCACCAACTGGCCGTCAATCGCCTGAATCACATCACCCACCAACAGTCCCGCCGTCGGCGTGGCATCCGTAGCTGCCGGACCGGACTGGAGCATTCGGCCGCGCAGGTCTTGACCACGGGCCGTCACACCGATGGGTTGCCAAACGTGCGCCCGAGCGGCCGGGCTGTTCGGTTGGACGAGCTTGACAGTCAGATCCAGCGGCTGCAGCAAACCTCCCTGGGCCAGCTGCAAACCGAACAGGTCATGCAGAGCCTGCTCGCTGCTGGGCGCCGGGTTCACGTCTTGTGGCGTCAACTCGCTCGGCGGTTGCGGGAGCTCCAGCGCAAAGTCGATCGTCGACTCCGGCTGGAAGAGCGGCTGCATCGGTGCGTTGACAAGTTCCTTCTGAATGCCTTGATGACACGTTGCGCAGCGGTCGAAACGGCGCACGCGGCCGAAGCTTCCGGCGGGTTGATCCAACCCCTCGCTCCACAGATTGTCGATTTTCCGCGGTGAATTGAAGGCATCCAGGATCGGCAGTTCCAGCCATTTCTTTCCGGGCAGCGGCAGAATGCCGTAGAACGTGAAATAAGACGATTGCTTCTCCTCCAGGATCTGGTCGAGCCGTCGCGATTCGAAGAGGTTGGATTCCAGTTTCTTGCGAATCACAAGTTCGGTATCGGCGATCTGCTGGACCACGTTCTGCAGTCGCTGTCGATGCTCCGCGGCTGCTTCGCAGGCGAGGATGGCCTGGTCGATGTCAGCTTTCCGCCGGTCGATGTCGGCCTGCAGCTGGCGTAAGGTCTCCGGCGGCTTCGCATCGCGCACGGCCAACCCCAACCTGGCTTTGGCGACGTCCAACTCGGACAGTTCGAATTTCCGTTGACGCTGCAGCGCTTCCTGGCGGAACCTGGCGGCGTCGACCGACGCTTGCAGGTCGGCGATGACCGCCTGCCGGTACGGCAACGCGGCCGATTCGGCTTGAAGTCGTGCCTTCAGGGCTTGTTCTTCCGCCTGAACGGCCTGCGCGCTGACGGCCTGCAACTCGCGCGCAGTGCGCTGCAGCAGGTCACGATCGCCTTCGCCTGGGCCACTGGCCTTCACCGCCGCGTCATCCGCTTCCAGGCGAGCCCGGTCGGCGTTCAACCGGGCGGCCTGCCACGCTCGCCGGGCCTCCTGCGCCGCGGCGGAAGACGCGTTCATGCGTGCGACCCGTTCGTCCAACTCGGTAAACAGCGGCAGGGCTGCCTGGCGACGCTCGGCGTCGGCACGAACCTCCTCGCGAAAGACGGCTAACCATTCGGCCGGCAACTCCTTCGACTGCAACTCGGACAGCGCCTGCTGCAGTCGCTCGCGCTCGCTCATCACATCTTCGGTCAAGACCTGCAACTTGCGCCACTCCGTCATCCGCAAGTCAATCCGATCGCTCGTGCGCTGCACACGCTTCCACATCCGATTGTGATCGACCGTGAACATCCAGATCGTCACGAGCAGCAGCGCGACGCTCGAAGCCGCGAACGCCTTGTGCAACTTCCGCAGGTTGTAGCAGGTCTGATCCGTGGCGGGCATGACAATCAACTGGGGTCAGAAATTCAGAAAGTACTCGGGAATCGCCACAAAGTAGTTCAGATTAAACAGCCAACGACAAATCATTTTGATGGGAAGCAAAGCCATCGTCAGCAGGAGCAGCATCAGCAGCGCGTAGCGGGCCCGTCCCAAGCGAGACCGTATCGTGCGGGCAGACTGGCTCAGCCGCCCCAGCACCGACGGGAAGAACAGGTAGTACGCGACCAGAAGCAGGATGCCGGGCCATTCGCGGAACAGAATGTGACCCAATCTCGGCAGACCGCTGGCTCCCGCCGGCGCCGTCGGCAGCGGTTTGCCCAGCAAGTCGGTCCAGAACCGCTCCGACAACTGCACGTTGTTGAGCGATTCAACCTTGTGCACATCCCACGTCTCGTAGAATCCGAAGAAGCTCCAGTTCGGTCCGCGGAAGAAGGTTCCCATCATCATCAGTGCGATCCACAGCACCAGGAAACCGAACTGGAACGTGACGTAGGCAAACTTGCGCTCGTTGATCGTGTAGTAACCGTTCCCTTTCTCGTTGACATCGAGGTAGGGAATCGCAATCAGACCGATGATAACCAGCCCGGGAATCACCACGCCGGCCATCCATGGATCGTAGTAAACAAGCATCTCCTGCAACCCGAGAAAATACCACGGCGCCTTGGAAGGGTTCGGTGTCAGGACAGTACTGGCCGGTTCTTCCAACGGGGCCTTCAAGAGAATGGACCAGGCCAGCAACAGTGCGGTCAGCGCCACCATGCAGATCAATTCGATGTAGACCAGGTCGGGCCACACGAGCACCTTTTCGTTATCGACCGCCTCCACCGGCGGCATATTCTGTGCCAGCCGCTGATCGTTGAGCACCGCTTTGCGGGCCGACAACCAGGTGAAAAACCCCAACAGAAAGATCAGACCGACAATCGGCACGTTGTCCGGCTTGGCGACGATCGCCGCAAAATCCGGATCGGTCAGTGACAGGCCCATGGCGAGCAGGGACAGGTTCAGCCCCGCCCAGGCCACGGTCGGCTGCGTGAAGAACCGACGGCCCGCATAGAGACACCACAAAATCACCGAGAGGCCGACGATGAAGACCGTGGGTCCCAGCAGCTGATCCAGCCCGTCCCGCCACCAGGCGGGCAGATAGAGCAGTTGCGCCCAGCGCGAATCGCTGCGGGTGGCAATCAGCGACAAGCCCAAAAATCCCATGGACGCCAACAACCACACCAGGACATTGACACCCGCCAACTTGCGCTCGGCGTTCCCGTCGGCGATGCGGCGACGCGACCACCAATGCCAGACCGCTCCGGCGTTGAGCAGGGCCGCGGCGAAGTAATACGCCACGAGAAAGCCGCTCACACGGGCCAGAAACTCAACTTCGCTCAATTGTCCGAACATGCGTCATCCATTGCCCGCAGGTCTGTTGTCGTCCTTGTGCGGTCCCGGACCGTTCTTCCCGTTCGACCTTCGCTGGCGCTGTTCACGGTTCGTCCGAGTTGTGTCGTGCGGCGAACACGGATGCGTGGCCCCTACAGCGGCCCACTGATTCCACCGTCCTTGCGCACACGCCAGAAATGGATCGCCATCAGCAGCGCCGCCCCGATCGGAATGGCCACGCAATGCAGCACGTAAAATCGATTCAAAGTAGACTCGCCGACAAACCGCTCACCCAGCAAGCCGAACCGCGCGTCCGACGCGCTCGTGATCAGGTCGATCCCGTCCACCGTCAGCAACGAAGAACCGGGACCCTCAAACCCCAGCAGCGGCGTGGCACGGGCCATGTTGGAGCCCACCGTAACCGCCCAGATCGCCAACTGATCCCACGGCAACAGGTAGCCCGTGAAGGAAAGCAACAGCGTCAAGACCAGCAGCACCACCCCCACCACCCAATTGAACTCGCGCGGTGGTTTGTAGCTGCCAGTCAGGAACACGCGATAGGTGTGCAACATCACGGCGATCACCATCGCGTGGGCCCCCCACCGGTGCAGTTCCCTCAAAACGCCCATCGAGGCCACATCGCGCAGCGACGTCATGTCGGCGTAGGCCCACTCGAGTGTCGGACGGTAGTAGAACATCAACAGAACACCAGTCACCGTCTCGACAATAAACAGGAAGAACGTAATTCCGCCCATGCACCAGGTGTAACTCAGTGCAATCCCGTTCTTGTTGATCGACACCGGGTGCAGGTGCAGGAAGAAGTTCGTTAAGATGACCGCCACCCGGTTACGCCGATCGACCGGCGCAGGATGCCGAAAGACACTCCTCCACAGCTGCGAGTTGCGAATGATCTCTCCGAGCGATCGCATAGGGCAACGTGTCGTCTTTCTTTCCGTGTCTGCTCCCGTGTGTCTCACCGGGAGTTCGACCCGCGAATCGTTCCGTCACACTTCGATGTAACAGGCCGGATCCAGCCACTGGCCCAACTCTTCCTGGTACTTCCGGCTCTTGTCAACTTCCAACTGGCCGTCCTCGGCGATCCGGATCGCGTATCGCTCGAGCGGGCGTGGCGCCGGGCCCTCGAAGTTGATCCCGTCCTTGTAGAAGCCACTGCCGTGACACGGGCACTTGAACTTCTGCTCCGCTTCCAGCCAGTTGGGAGTGCACCCCAGATGCGTGCAGACCGCGCGCAAGGCGTAGATCTGCGGCCGCCCGTCATAGGCGTGCCGCACAATCCAGATCCCGAACTCCGCCTTATACCGCGACTCCACCTGCCCGTCCCCATAATCGTCGGCCACGCCCACCCTGAGCTTCGTCGGTGGCTCGATCAGCACATTGGGAAACATGAACCGCACCATGCCCAACAGCCACATCAAATGCGTCAGGGCCAGGGCCGTGAAACCGGTGGCCCACAGCGAGCCGAACCAGAACGCGGCCATCCGACGGAAGAACCCGCGGCGCGGCACGTCCGCCGGCACCGGCCGGCCGTCGCCCATCCTCGGCGATGTGCCGGCCGGCCGATCGCCTGGCACATCGACTGACGTCACGTTGCCGCCGTTCATCGCTGACCGCGCATCCATTCGAAAGGACACCTAGGGGCTGGGAGAACCGCTCACACCCATCGAGCCAACAGGCCGACCGGCGGTTCCATCGGGTATGTCTGACTTCGCGGAGTGCACCCCCAGAGGTGCTGTCCGACCGTTCTTCGAAGATAACACGTTCGCGTGCCAGACGCCACGCCGATTTCAGGGCTGGACAGCCAGCGGTCCGCGGCGCAGCAGGCGTGCTCCGGCAATTGACCGTCACCACGGGCACCGGCATACTGGGATACTTTCCAAGCTGGAGGTACCGACCCGCATGAATGTCTTAGTCGTTGGAAACGGTGGCCGCGAACATGCCCTGGCCTGGAAAATCGCCCAGAGTCCGCGCGTCGATCGAGTCTTCGTGGCGCCCGGAAATGCCGGCACCGCCGACGATGCCGAGAACATCGACATCGGCCCGAGCGACATCCGCGGCCTGATCAAGTTCGCCAAACAGAACCAGGTCGCGCTCACCGTGGTCGGTCCGGAAGCGCCTCTGGTCGCCGGCATTGTCGACGCGATGCAGGCGGAACAACTCCGCGTGTTCGGTCCCTCCAAGGCTGCCGCTCAGCTGGAAGGCAGCAAGGTGTTCTGCAAAAACCTGCTGCGCAATGCCGATGTGCCGTCGGCCGACTATCACGTCTTTCGCGATGCCGAAAGCGCCAACCGGTTCGTCACCGATCGCTACCCGGACAAGGACCAGGATGTGCCGCTGGTCGTCAAAGCCGACGGGCTGGCAGCCGGCAAGGGTGTCATCGTCTGTTCGAAACGCGAACAAGTCCTCGACGCCGTCCACCGCATCGTCGTCGACCGCGAATTCGGCGACGCGGGAAAAGAGATCGTCTTCGAAGAACGACTGGACGGACAAGAGACCAGTGTGCTGGCCATCACCGATGGTCGCACCATCGTCACGCTGACCCCGGCCCAAGACCACAAGCCGGCCTACGACGGCGATACGGGACCCAACACCGGCGGGATGGGTGCCTACTGTCCGACTCCGCTGGTCGACGACAAGATGCTGGCCTGGATCGAAGAACACGTCTTGGTCCCCACGGTGCACGCCATGAAGCGATCGCGACACCCCTTCAGCGGCGTGCTGTACGCGGGCCTCATGATCACCAATCAGGGCCCCAAAGTGCTCGAGTACAATGTGCGACTAGGTGATCCGGAATGCCAACCCCTGCTGATGCGCCTGCGGACCGATCTGGTGGATGTACTGGAAGCCACCGTCGACCGGCGACTGGACGAGATCGCTCCGCTGGAATGGGATCCGCGCCCGGCCGTCTGTGTCGTGATGGCCGCCGAAGGCTATCCAGGCAAGTACGAAACCGGTCGGCCCGTGCGCGGACTCGAACAAGCCGCCGCGCTGCCCGACGTCAAAGTCTTTCACGCGGGCACCAAACTGGTCGACGGCCAGGTGCTGACCAACGGCGGTCGCGTGCTGGGCGTTACGGCGCTGGGAAACTCCATCTCGGCCGCCAAACTCCAGGCCTATACCGCCGTCAAGTGCATCCGCTGGCCCGGCGCCTGGTGCCGGAAAGACATCTCCGACAAGGCGCTCCGCGAATAGACAAGTCGGAGCAAGAGACTTCAACGTCCGACTTCGAAGAGACGGACGGAACGTTGAACATCCTGGACGTCCACTTCGAACGTCGGACGGACTCGAACATTCCTGAACGTCGCGGGGGAGAACATCGAACACCGGACATCGAACGTCCGACTTCGAAGGGGTGGACGGAACATTGAACATCGAACATCGAACGTCCGACTTCGAAGGGACGGACGGAACGTTGAACATCGGACATTGAACGTCCAACTTCGAATCGGGGAGAGAACATCGAACACCGGACATCGAACGTCCGACTTCGAATCGGCGGACGGAACATCGAACACCCAACGTCGGACTTCGAAGGGGTGGACGCAACGGCCAATATTCGACAATGAACACCCAACGTCGAATGTAGGGACGGAGCGTCCAACACCGATTGTCGACTGGGCGGAGGGAATCGAGAAGTAACGATCTTCGTGGATCAGGATGAGCCCGGCATGCGCGGCGAGTGGGAGATCTTCATATTTCGCTCCGCGGTTCGGATGCTCGCAACGAAGATCCTGATCAGCTCGTCATTCTCACGCAACACCCGATCCAGCCACTCGCCCGGCTCAATGAGTGGCACTTTCTGAATCAACCGCAGCCACCGCTGGGTTTCTCTCAGTTCTTTGAGCGACACACGCAGCTTGTGCACGAAATCTTTGGAGGATTCTGCAGCCTGCGATTCACCGTGATTAGGATATGCCGATGTGCCGGCTCTCAATAACTGCCCTGCTACGTGGCTGCCCACTCTCGTTTTCGGCAACCGTTCCACGGTCTGAATCACCTGCACCGAGAAGTTCAACAAACGCTCCTCGAGATCGTACTTCCGAGTGTCCATTTGCTCTGCTGCACATTTCTGCCTGCCACGTTCCCCATAGTACCCCGCCCCGACATATCATTCGTCCACCGTGCCGGAGTAGTCCGCTTGCGGCACACACCTTGGCGTCATGCACCGAGCCAACTTCGCGGCAAGTCAATCGACGCCCCAACTTTCGCACGCGAACATTCAGTGTTCCCAACCCATCTTCATGATTCTCTCTCCGCCCGGTTCACATTGTGACGGTCACCGTTCGACATTTTCTCCGTATGAATCGACGTTCGATGGTCAGTCCATTTATTCGATGTCCAATGTTCGATGTTCCCCCCGTTTCGAAGTTGAACGTTCGATGTCCGATGTTCGATGTTCCCTCCCCATTCAAAGTTGAACGTTCGATGTCCGATGTTCGATGTTCTCCCCCCATTCGAAGTTGAACGTTCAATGTCCAATGTTCGATGTTCCTCCCCATTCGAAGTTGAACGTTCGATGTCCGATGTTCGATGTTCTCCCCCCATTCGAAGTTGAACGTCAATGTCCAATGTTCGATGTTCCTCCCCATTCGAAGTTGAACGTTCGATGTCCGGTGTTCGATGTTCTCCCCGATTCGAAGTTGAACGTTCGATGTCCAATGTTCGATGTTCCCTCCCCATTCGAAGTTGAACGTTCGATGTCCAATGTTCGATGTTCCCTCCCCATTCGACGTTGAACGTTCAATGTCCAATGTTCGATGTTCCCTCCCCATTCGACGTTGAACGTTCGATGTCCAATGTTCGATGTTCCCTCCATTCAACGTTGAACGTTCGATGTTCGGTGTTCGATGTTCCCTTGCCCGCTTCGGCATTCGGTCTTCACTCTTCGACATTCCGCGTTCGCCTCTTCCGGTTCGTTCTTTCTCTATCCCACGTCACCGAGATCGAGTGCTTCGCCGTAGCGGCGGATGACGCGGGTGCGCAACTCGGCGAATTCGGGTCCAAAGAATGGAGCATCCTGGCCGAAGACCAGCGACTGCGCGTCTTGACGGGCTTCCTGGAGCACGTCCTGATCGCGTTGCAGGTCGGCGATGCGCAGCGGCGGCATACCGTGCTGGCTGATGCCGAATAGATCGCCGGGTCCGCGCAGCGAGAAGTCGATCTCGGCCAGTTCGAAGCCATCGGTCGTGCGGATGAAGGCGTCCAGCCGATCGCGTGCGCTCCTGGCTGGCGGGCTGCGCGAACACGCTGACGTACCCGGGAAACTTGCCGCGTCGCACTCGGCCGCGCAGTTGATGCAGTTGGGCCAGCCCAAAGCGTTCACCGCCCTCGATGGTCATGACGGTGGCGTTGGGCACATTGACACCCACTTCGATCACGGAAGTCGCGACCAGCACCTGGGTCTCGCCGCGACGAAACGCCTCCATGGCCGTTTCTTTTTCGGAGGACGACATGCGGCCGTGAATCAGATCGACGCGAAAGGCCTCCAGCGGCCCGTTGGTCAGTCGTTCATAGACCTCTTCGACGCTGGCCTGTGCCGGAGTTTCACTTTCTTCGACGCGGGGCGTGATCACGTAGGCTTGCCGACCTTCGCGCAACTTGCCGCGAACGAACTCCCACCACTGCTCACGCTGGTCTTCCTGAGCCAGGTAGGTATACACGTTCTGTCGCCCGGGCGGTGCCTCACGGAGCGTCGACACGTCCAGATCACCAAACAAGGACATGGCGACGGTGCGGGGGATCGGCGTGGCGGTCATGACGAGGTAGTGCGGGTCGACTCCGGTGCTCTTGAGCGCGGCGCGCTGTCGGACACCGAACTTGTGTTGTTCATCGATCACCACCAGTCCCAGTCGAGGAAACGGAATCTGCTCGTGGAGCAGAGCCTGGGTCCCGATCAACAGATCGATGTTACCGGCCTGCACGGCGTCCAGGAGCAGTTGGCGTTGGCTGCCGGTGAGCGAACCGGTGAGCAGATCGATGCGCACGCGGCTCTGGTGGAGATCCTCGCGCAACGTGCGGAAGTGCTGTTGAGCCAGGACTTCGGTGGGCGCCATCAGCACCGCCTGACGCCCGTGTGCCACGGCCAACAACATGGCGTATTCGGCGACGGCCGTCTTGCCGCTGCCCACTTCGCCCTGCAACAGGCGATTCATCGGCACGCAGCGTCCCATGTCCTCGGCCAGTTCGCGAATCGCTTGTTGCTGATCACCGGTCAGCTCGAAGGGAAACAGCCGGCGGATCCGGGCATCGATCTTGGCCGTGGCGGGCAGCGCGGTGCGCGTTGCGAGCGTTGCAGGTTCCAGCGGCGGAGTGCCAGGGCCAGCTGCAGCGCGAGCAGTTCCTGGTACACGAACCGCCGCCGCGCCTGCCAGACATCGTCGCTGTCGCGGGGCATGTGGATGCCGCGCAGTGCGCGACCGATCGGCCACAGCTGGCGGCCCGCCAGCAACGACTCCGGCAGCACATCGGGCATCTCGTCGGCCAGTTCGTCCACGACGTGGTGAATGATCTTGCGCAAGCCGGGATTGAGGCAATCCTTCGGTGAGTGCGTAGACGGGGAGCAACTGGCCCTGGGTCGGCTGTTCCGATTGGCCCAGATTGACGACGCGTGGATGAGACATTTCCCAACACAACCCGCGCCGTTTCGGTGTGCCCGACAGCATCACGCGCTGACCGCGCATCAGCCGCTGCGTGCATGAATGGCTGATTGAACCAGACCGCCCGCAGTATTCCCGTGTCGTCACGCACCAGAACGCCCAGTACCGAGCGGTCGGCCGACAGCGACGCGATGCTCGGACTCTTCGACCACTCCGCACACCGACACCGGGCCGCTGCCGTCGATGGCACCGATCGGCAGATCCGCGTGAGATCTTCGTAATCGCGAGGAAAATCGAACAGCACGTCTCGTGCGGACCGCAGTCCGAGGCGCTGCAGAAGCGGCACGAGGCGAGAATTGGCTCCCGTGAGAAATTGAACCTTGGTCTTCAGTCGTTCGGCAATCGACTTGTCGGCTGTCATCCGTCCCCATTGGCGTTTCCCCGATTCGGGCACGAGCGGTTATTTGCTCCGCTCGTGCGGTCCACATGTCTGCCGCGTCGCGTCGACTCGACACATTTTACGGCATGGACGTGCCGCGGAGAATCGGACGTTGGGCCGTCCCGCCGGTCGCCGAAATCCCGCCGGATCAGCCGAAGTCTGGTCGCCACCGAGACGCCGTGGGACCTCGCTCACAAGCGATCGAGCAAGGTGCCGCCCCGCGGGCGCAGCACCCCCGCCCCTCGATCAAATTGTTACAATGTGCAGACGGCGGCGATGCGAGTGCGAGTTCACGGAGAAGGGAGCTCACCTCCGTCGAACATCCGTCGCTTGACAAACGGAGAACCGCAGGAAATGTCAGTCAGGAATACTGCAACTGTGAGAACGCTCATGCTTCACGCTGCTCGTCCCGTCGTCTTGACAATTCTGTTCTGCGTTCACGCGGGAACCACGCGTGCTCAGGTCGTCGTGCCCAACGGTTCGTTCGAAGAGGGTGACGCCGTCCCCGACGTCCTGGACGCTCTCCCGACCGCCCGGACAACTGATGTCGCCCGGTGCGGACGGCCAACGTGCGATCTCGGTCACTGGCGATGGGCAGTCGGACAACGCCTGGCTGTCGGAACCGCTCACAGTTCGAGCCCAACGCCGTATACCGGCTGCGATTCCAGGTTCGGCAGCTGCAGGGCACGGGCGGTTCGGCTGTCAGCGGTCCGGTCTTCTGCAATCGGGACCTCGGTTCGCTGGGGACTGACTGGACCGCCGTGGAGTCGTTCTTCGTGACTCCGCAGCAACTCTCGGACGACATCGCGAGTTTGCGATTCGGGCAGTGGCAGCTCAACGGCAGCGTGGCCTTCGACGACGTGCATGTCGAACGTGTGATCCCGGTGTATCAAACGCAAGGTGATCTGCAGCTCGGTGAGGGAGAACGACTGGAAGGAAACCGCTACACATTTGAAGCACCGCTGCAGCAGGCGTCGGCTAATCAATCGCGTCCCTTGGCCTGGCACCAGTGCTCGTTCAATTCGAATCGTTGGGTGTTGAGCGAATCGGCATCGGTCACCTACCGTCAGCACGTGGGCCGTCAGCAGACCAAAGCCCTCGTGCAGGCGACCGTCGGTTGGTACCTCCGCGGAGAACTGGTGGTGTCGGCCAGTCGCGACGGCAAGGACTGGCAGATCATCGGAACACTTGGGGAAAGAAGGATCCGTCGCGTGTGACGTGCCCCCGGCGATGTTGCCGGCCGACGAGATCTGGGTCCGCTTCACGGTTCGCTCAGCCGCGGGAGAAACGCAGCCTCCGGCCCTGCAACTCCACGGATACCACTACGAGGCCCAGGTGGACTGGGCCGCCGACGGACATCCTTGGTACCACGCGATTCGTCGCGGTACTCGAGTCCGATCCGCAACTGCAAGTACTGGTGACCAACATTGGCGACGCCATTCCCGGTGGCAACAACCAGGTCACGCTGCGTCTTCAAAGCCATGCCGACAAGCCGCTGCGACTCGCAGCACGCGTCGATGCGACAACGGCTTTCGGCCGTCGACGAGGCTTCTGCTGGCCACGGTTGACCGGCAGTCCGCAACCGGTTGACATCACAGTTCCCGCAGGCGCGAACGTCGACCAGACCGTCCAGGTCCCGTACACGCTCGACGGAGTGGGAATGCACCGCCTGGCCGTACAGATCAGCGGCGATGCGCGGTTTACGGCGGAGACAACGATCGATGTGCCGGCCCTGCACGCCGCTCATTATGGCCAGACGCTGCCTGCTTCCGATGCAGCCGTCGGACTGTGGTGGTGTTCGTCCGGCTGGAAAGTCAGCAGCCAGCGACCGGTACCGTCGGCGGGCTCACGCGTCGCTCCTGCGGCGATCCGCATCACGGCGGCGGCCAACGAAGCGGAGGCGGCTCAGCTGGTCGTGCGTCCGACCAAACCGCTGACCGGCTTCACGGCCACCGCCGGCGAACTCACCGGCCCGGCCGGCGCCAAGCTCGACAGCCAACAGATCGACATCCTGCGCGTCCGCTACGTGCAGGTGACTCAGCCGACCGATGCATCGTCCACCGTGGGTCTGTGGCCCGATCCGCTGCCTCCCTTCACTGGGCCGTTGACGTTGGAGGCCGACCGCAATCTGCCCTTGTGGGTACGTGTCCGCGTGCCACAGTCTCAACCGCGTGGCACCTACCACGGGACGATCACGCTGCAGGCGGACGACTACCGCGCCGAGATGCCCTTGCAGGTGGAAGTGTTTGGCTTTGCCTTGCCGGACCAGATGCAGTGCCAAACGGCATTCGGCTTCGACACCGATCAGGTGTGGCGCTACCACGGCCTGCAGACCGAAGACGACCGGCGATTGGTACTCGACAAGTATCATCAGTGCCTGGCGGATCACCACATCTCGCCGTACGAACCGGCGCCCCTCGACCCGATCCGCGTCACCTGGAAGAACCTGCCTGCCTGGGCCGGTGGTGAAGTGGATCCGCAGGAAGCGCACGCGGGCAGCGCCTCCCTGCGGCTTGTCGACCAGTCCGCGACGGCCAACGTATCGGCCGAATACCAGCCCCAGATTCCCGTCGGTGGACAGGGAGTCAAGCTGAGCTTCTGGTACCGGACGCAGCAGCCCGGTCAGCGCACCCTGGTGACGGTGTCCCATCAGGACGCCAACGGTCGCTGGATGTCCGGCCGTAACAATGACCTGTCGATCGAAGGTGACGGAACCTGGCAGCACTTCGAGCGGACGATTGACAAGTTCCCGCCGGGCGCCAAGAGCATCAGCGTGACATTGCGTGCCACCGATTGGCGCGAAGACGGTTCACTCACCGGTACCGTGTGGTTCGACGACGTATCGCTCATCGATCTGGCGTCGGGTACCGAACGCGTGACGGGCGGTGGCTTCGAATCCAGTGAACAGTCGATTCCCGAACCGGTCTTCGATTTTGCGGCCTGGGATCGAGCCATGCGTCGAGCGATCGACGTGTACCATTTCAACTCGTTCCGCTTGAACATACCGGGACTCGGTGGCGGGACGTTCCACCAGCGGTACGAACCGGAACTGCTGGGATTTGCGGAACACACGCCGCAGTACGAAGGCGCCATGCGCGCCTTTCTCGGGACACTTCAAACACACTTGCGCGAACAAGGATGGCTGGAGGAAGCGTTCGTGTACTGGTTCGACGAGCCGGACCCGAAGGACTACGCGTTTGTCAGCAACGGCTTCGCGAAGCTGAAGAAATGGGCCCCCGACGTGCGGCGCATGCTGACGGAACAGGTGGAACCCGAGCCTGATCGGTGGCCCGAACATCTGGTGTCCGCTCACGCCTTCGTTCGACAAGCAGGTTGCCGCAGCAGCGCCGCCAGGCAGGCGATGCCTTCTGGTGGTATGTGTGCACGGGTCCCAAAGCACCCTACTGCACGCTGTTCATCGACCATCCGGGAACCGAAATGCGCGTCTGGCTCTGGCAGACCTGGCAGCGCAACATCTCGGGCGTTCTTGTCTGGGACACCAACTACTGGACATCGTCCTCCGCGTATCCCGACCCGGCACATCCGCAGAACCCGTACGAGGATCCGATGGGTTGGGTGAGCGGTTACAGCACGCCGGACGGTGTGCGCCAGGCGTGGGGGAACGGAGACGGACGTTTCTTGTATCCGCCCGAGTCGGCCGCGGACGGTCGACCCACCGCGCCGGTGCTGGAAGGCCCCGTCGCTTCGATCCGCCTGGAAATGCTGCGGGATGGCCTGGAGGACTACGAGTACTTCGCGATCCTGCAACGGCTGCTCGAGGCACGTCGCGAAAAGTTGACGTGCGCAGCAAGTTGGCGGAATACACGTCCCTGCTGGAGGTGCCCACGGCGATTACCTCGGACCTCACCACGTTTACGACTGACCCGGCGCCGATCGAACAGCACCGCGAAGCTCTCGCGCGTGCCATCGAGCAATTGTCACCGTGACGAGTTGACCGGATCGACTGACAAAGGGAATACCATGAAACGCTACGGCATGGTCATCGGACTGACGCCCGACAAAGTTGCCGAATATAAGAAGCTGCACGCCGCGGCCTGGCCCGCTGTGCTGGCCATGGTTCAGGAGTGCAACATCCGCAACTACTCCATCTATCTGCGGACGCTCGAGGACGGGCGTCCCTACCTGTTCAGTTACTTCGAGTACACCGGCAGCGATTTTTCCGGCGACATGGCGAAGATGGCCGCCGATCCGACGACACAACGCTGGTGGTCGTGCTGCATGCCCTGCCAGGTGCCGCTGTCCGACCGCGCCGACGGCGAATGGTGGGCCGCCATGGAAGAAGTGTTCCACCCGGACTGAGCTGGCGATCAACGCGGCTTCCGGACGCGTTGGCAGGCCTCGACGGCCAGTTCGTCGCAGCGTTCGTTTTCGGGATGGCCGCTGTGGCCCGGCCACGCGCGTGTACTTGATGTGGTGCTTCTGCGACAATTCGTCGAGGCGCCGCCACAGCTCGTCGTTCTTGACCGGCACCCAGCGTTGTCCCTCACGGCGGCGCCAGTCGTTCTGCTTCCACTTGGGCAGCCATTCCTTGAGTCCCTTGCCGACGTAGACGCTGTCGGTAAACAACTCCACGTGGCAGGGTCGCTTCAGTGCCTCGAGTCCGCGGATCACGGCCAGCAATTCCATGCGATTGTTCGTGGTGTCCGGTTCGCCGCCCGAGGCCTCTTTCTCCTGTGCCGGTGGGGAGATGCCGCAGGATAAAGGCCCAACCGCCGGGTCCCGGATTGCCGCTGCAGGCCCCGTCGGTGAACAGGTGCACCTGGATTGTGCTTGGCCATCCTGAGTCATGGCGATCCTATCCGCGGGAGATCGGGGCTGGTGGACGACGAAACGGCCGTGGAATCCGTTCCGTTGCGGCGCGGACCCGCCGGATGGGAGGCACGCGGGCCCTTGAATTCGTCCGCGCTCGGTGCCGCCAGGTCGTGCAACTGGACGTTGATCCGGCTCTCGCGCGGCGATCGGTCGGCGGCCACCCAGGGCAGGACCACGCGGAACGTGCTGCCGCGCCCCAGCTCGCTCTCGAAACCGATTTCGCCCTGCAGCAGTTTGCAGAGTTCCTTGAGAATCGACAGGCCCAGCCCGGTGCCCGCATACTCGCGGGTCAGTCCGTCGTCGCCCATGATCGAGCCGCTCTGACGGAACTTCTCGAAGATGATGTCGCGATCCTCTTCCGCGATCCCGACGCCGGTGTCGGCCACGGTCAACAGCAACTGACCGTTGCCGTCGTGCCCGGCGAACACGTCGATCCGACCACCTTCCGGGGTGAACTTGATGGCGTTGGACAACAGGTTGGTGAGGATCTGCTGCACCTTGGCCTGATCCTGGTAGACGGCCGGCAGATGCCGATCGACGTCGACCACCAGATCGATGTTCTTGTCTTCCGCCAGCGAGCGCACCATGTCGCACTGGGCCTGGACCACGGTGTCGATGCGGAACTCCGAGGGGCGGATCTCCATCTTGCCCGCCTCCAGCTTGGCCAGGTCGAGAATATCGTTGATCATCTCCAACAGCAAACGCCCCGACTTCTGGATGTTGGCCGCGTAGCGTTTCTGTTTGTCGTTGAGCGCCTCGATGCCCTGCAGCACTTCGGAGAAGCCGATGATGCTGTTGAGCGGCGTGCGCAGTTCGTGGCTCATGTTGGCCAGGAAGTCATCCTTGAGCCGGTTCATTTCGTAGAGCCGCATGTTGAGCTGGGCCAATTCGTCGACCTTGCCGTCCAGATCCTTGTTCACGCGCCGCAGTTCGGCCTGCGTGTCGGTCAGGTGCCGCAACATGCGGTTGAACGAATGGGCCAGATCTTCGAATTCGTCGTTCGTGTGAATGTCGGCCCGCACTTCCATCTTTCCGCGACTCACGTCGTCGCTCACATCCCGCAGATGTTTGAGCGGCTTGACGATCACGTAGCGCACGATCAGGTAGAGCATGATCATCGACATGAACACGGTCAGAATCGCCACGGCAATCAGGATCGCCCGCGAACTGCTGATCGCTTCCGCCGTGTCGGCGTAGGGCAAAATCACTTTGACGGCCAGCAGCGGCGGTTCCTGCGGCGTACGAGTGTCCCAATTCGGTCGCCGACACCGTCCCCACATCCAGGGCCGTCTTGTGGCACACTCGGCAGGTCGGTCTTGAAGTACACCGGCTCGAAATAGTGGTACTCCCCCTGTCCCTTGTCCGGCAGCCGATCCACGTAGACGGGTCGCATGACCTTCTCCCCGGCCTCGCCCAACGCCTCTTGCGGGCGTCATCTTCGCCGGCGGCGCCTCCGCCTCGAGGATCAGCTGGCCCTTCTGGTGCCTGAACTTCTTATCCAATTCGGTCAGCAGCTGCCGTTCCACCTCGTCCTGTGGCTTGGCAGGCGAGACGTTGTCGAGATCGAGGCTCAGCCAGTAATTCGGATCGAGCGTGACGATTTCATAGCGATAGTCCTGGCTCTCTTCGAAGTCGACGATGATCTCCCGCAGCCATTCGCGCTTGCCGCGGATATCCGGATTCTCGGCGTCCGCCGCATTGGCGCGCGTCTCGAAGAACAGCGAGTGGACCTTGATCATGATGATGTCGATCAGGTCGTGGCCGTGATTCCGCGTATTGGTCATGACCAGATTGCCGGCAATCCGATCGACGCCCCAGAAGGTGCCGGTGATGAGCAACAACAAACAGCCTCCGAACAGCAAACGGCACTTGCGTTCGAGGCTGGTTTCACCCAGGACACGTTTTATGGAGCGATAGCTCATGGATCCATCGGCAAGCAAAGGGCCGGAGAGACACGCGAGAAAGTCGCCCGTATTCTACGGTTTCCGCGGCCCCGGAACCAGGGCAACTGCCCTACAGCATGTCCACCGGATCCACGTCCACAATCCAGAGGACTTCCTCGGGCGGTTTCAACGTGGCCGTGGCCGCGCTGACCACTTCCAGCAACGCCGGCTGGTCGGTGTGATAGAGGAGTATGTGGAAGCGGAAATTGCCGCGCAACTTGGGCATCGGCGCCGCGACCGGTCCGAGCATGCGCGGCTCAAGATTTCTCGCGGCCGACTCCGCGCAACCGCGCAGCCACGTGCTCCGCATACTGCTCCGTGACCGACTCGAGCGGACCACGCACGACGATCCGGATCAACGACGCGATCGGCGGATAAGCGAACTCGCGCCGCAGCGGCAGCTCCTGGTTGGCAAACATCGCATAGTCGTGTCGCTGTGCCGCCACAATCGCCGGATGATCGGGACTGAAGGTCTGCACCACGACACGTCCCCCGCGTTCCCCGCGACCCGTGCGACCTGCCACCTGCGTCACCAGTTGGAATGTCCGTTCGGCGGCCCGAAAGTCCGGAAAATGCAGGGCGGTGTCGGCGTTGATCACTCCCACCAGCGTCACGTTCGGGAAGTCCAGACCCTTGGCAATCATCTGCGTTCCGAGCAGGATCTTCACCTCGCCCGTGCGAAAGCGGTCCAAGGCGTCCTCATGACTGCCAGGCTTGGCCATGGAATCGCTGTCCATCCGCAGACAGGCCACGCCGGGGAACCTGGCCCGCACCTCGACTTCCAGCTTCTGGGTCCCCTGCCCGCTGTAGCGGATCCCGTCAAACTCGCACTCGGGACACCGCGGAGGCGTGGGAATCGCGTACTCGCAGTAATGACAAGCCGCCTTTTCTCCTTGCCGATGGTGAGTCAGCGCGATGTCGCAATGCGGGCATTTGACCACGTGTCCGCAGGCCGGGCACTGGATGGTCGTCGAAAAGCCGCGACGGTTGAGCAACAGGATCACCTGACCATCGTCGCGCAACGCCTCCTGCACCGCCTGGTACAACGACTGACTGATCGATCCCCGACTGCGCTGTCCATGCAACTGCGTGCGCAAATCGACGATCGCCACGTCGGGCAACGGCAACGAGGAGACGCGCCGCGGCATGTCCACCAGCCGATAGTCCCCACGCTGCGCGGCGTACCAGCTCTCGAGCGACGGCGTGGCGGAACCGAGCACCAGCGGCACGTGCTCGGCCAACGCCCGCTGCGCGGCGACTTCACGAGCATGATAACGCGGCGCCGTGTCCTGCTTGAACGACGCGTCATGTTCCTCGTCGATCACGATCAGCCCCAGGTTCGGTGTGGGTGCGAACACGGCACTGCGAGCTCCCACCACCACCTGCACTTCCCCCGCGGCAATGCGGCGCCAGTGCCAGTGCCGTTCGGGCGGCGTCAGGTGACTGTGCAGCACGGCCACGCGATCGAACCGCGACTGGAATCGCCGCCGCGTCTGGGGCGTCAAGCTGATTTCCGGCACCAGGACGATCGCCTGCCGACCATACTGAATCACTTCGTCAATGGCCTGGATGTAGACTTCCGTTTTCCCGCTGCCGGTCACACCGTGGACGACGATCGTCTCATGGCGTTTCTTGCGCAGCGGGTCGAGGATCGCCTCCAGCGCGGCCTGCTGGTCCGGATTGAGCTTCAGGTGATCGACGCGGACGACGGGCTGCGCATCGGGGAGCGCCGGATGGACGCGGCGCACCTCGACCGACACCAACTTCTTGCGCCGCAGTTCCTGGATCGGCCCCGACGTGCAGCCTGCGGCCGCCGCCAGCTCCTGGGGTGTCATGGCCCGGGAAGACCCGGCGAGAATCCCCAGAGCTTCCGCCTGCTTGGCCGACAGACGCAGCTGAGTCAAGCGTGCGGCGGTCGCCGTGGGAACACTCAGGTAGACCTGCTCGCGCGTGCCCGCCTGCCCGCGCACACCGGCCGGAATCACGGCATCCAGGACCTGTCCCAGCGGACACACGTAATATCGGGCCATCCACTGTGTCAAACGCAACATCGCCGGTGACAACAGGGACTGGCCGTCCGCGACCGAATCGATCGGCTTGAGCGCTCGTGCGCCACCGGAGCGGTTTTCCACGGCAATGCAGTAGCCCAGCCGCTTGCGATTCCCGCGCCCCAAGGGGACCTGCACCCGCACACCGGGCTGGACCTCCGCCCGCAGTGCCGCCGGCACCTCATAATCGTAGGGGCCGAACGGAACCTCGGGAAAGACGACCACCGCCACGCACACCTCGCGTTGATCGTCCAACTCCCAGGGCGGCGGCTGCTTGTCAAACAGATCTCGCTGCTCATGACCCATCGACACACCAACTTCGGAAACCGACAATGATGCTCCAGTCCGGCTAACAGTCTACCAGAACCACTTGCGCAAGGACTCACGACAAACGCATGCGATTAGGAATCTTCGGCGGGTCATTCGATCCCGTGCATTACGGACACCTGTTGTTGGCCGAATCGTGCCGCGAACAGTGCCGGCTGGACCGGGTATGGCTGCTGCCGGCCGCCTCCGCGCCCCACAAACAAGATCGAGGCACCGCTTCGGCTCGTCACCGCGCGGAAATGCTGCGCCTGGCGCTGGGCGGGCACCCGACCATCGAAGTCAATACGATGGAGATCGATCGCGGAGGCGTCAGCTACACCGTCGATACCCTGGCTGCGGTCCATGACCAGGAACCTCAGGCCGAACTGTTCCTGCTGATGGGTGCGGATACGCTCGAGGACCTGCCGAATTGGCGAGCGCCGGACGGATCTGCGAGCTGGCGATACCGGTAGTCGTGCGCCGAGCCGGGTCAGCCGAGCCGCACTATGAGTCTCTGGCGGGTGTCGCCCCTCCGTCCCGCCTGGAGCTGTTTCGCCAGTTCCAGGTGACGATGCCCATCGTGGAGCTGGCCAGCACGGAGATCCGCAGCGGGTGGCCAACGGTCTGAGCATCCGCTACCGCACGCCGCGGGCCGTCGAGAAATACATCCAGACCCACGGGCTGTACCGCTAGTGCCGCAACGGACATCGGACGGCACAGGAGGTCCCGATTCTGTGCCCCGTCTCCCCCGTTGAATCGCCGCCGCGCGGGTGGATTCCGAAAGCGTCCAGCACGGGAACAGCCGAGGGCACTTTTTCTGCGCCTGCCGGCCTTCAGCCGGCACTCCGTCTGCCACCGGCTTTGAGCCGGTGGATGCCGGGTCCTGCCACGCAGGTCAGCCGGCTTCAGCCGGACTTGCGCAGGCTTTCAAGCATGGAATGAGCGGTAGGCCTGAAGGCGGCACGAAGCTCGCTGAAGCGAGCTATGACAATATAATGAACCACGTGCCGTGGAAGAAAACGCCCTTGATCTCCATGCTTCGTGAGCCGTGCGCCGAGATGCACGATCCACGATCAGGCCGTGCCGCACCCGGCGCTATGCCGCGTTGCGAATTCCCAGCACTTGGCGCATGGGGGGCGACAGGTCGATCAGATAGATGCCCGGATCGCGTCGTAAGGCTTCGGTGACCTGTTCCAGCTGCTCAAACACGCTCAGCGCCAGGTCCACGAAGATCCACTTCCGGCCCGCGAATTCGCAGGCCCCCCCGCCACTTCCCCCGAGCCACTCCTGACGCGTGCGATACCCCAATTGCTCGGCAATCTCGCAGGCCTGCTCCAACAAGTCGACTGTGTGCATCCCAGCTCCCCTATGTCGCCAAAAATCCGTGGCCCCAACCAATTCGAGCAGGGCGGATTATAGCCGCTTCGGTTTCAGTTGCCCAGTTCGATTCGTCGATACCTCCCTATGAGCTAACCAATTGCCCCAGAACAAGTTAAGCCGCGGCCGTGGGGCAAGACGTTCCGGTGGCCGCGAACGCGGCAAGCGAGTCAAAATGGGGACGCGCGGTGGGGCCCCGCGATGGGCCAGCTCGATTCGTGAGTGGAAAAGGACACTACAACCATGTCGCATGGCAATTCGGACCGCCCGTCGCTCGAAGAGCAGATCCAAATTCTGACTCGGCAGCTGCACCACGCCCAGAAGCTCACCTCGCTCGGCGAACTGGTCAGCACGACCACCCACGAGTTCAACAACGTGCTGATGACCATCATCAACTACGCCAAGATGGGTCTGCGGTGCCGCGACGATGCGACGCGCGACAAGGCGCTCGACAAGATCCTGGTGGCCAGCCAGAAGGCCGCCCGCATCACCAACTCCATCCTCGGCGTGGCCCGCAATCGCACCGACACCTTGGAGCCCACCGATCTGTCCAAACTCATCGACGATGCGATGGTGTTGCTCGAACGGGAAATGAACAAGTACCGTATCACGGTCGAGAAGCAAATCGCGAAAGTGCCCGACGCGCTGGTCAACGGCAACCAGATTCAGCAGATCCTCCTGAACTTGCTGATCAATGCCCGGCAGGCCATGCCGCGTGGCGGTCGCGTGCTGGTCAAGCTCGATCACGATCCGACGGATGACATGCTGGTCCTGGTCGTGCGTGACGAAGGGGTGGGCATCCCCGCGGATAAGCTGCCGCGGATTTTCGATGCGTTTTACAGCACGAAAGACGGACCCGACGAGACCGGCAAGGGTGGAACGGGCTTGGGTCTGTCATCCTGCCGCAGCATTGTGGAAGCACATCGCGGGCGGATCCGCGTGCAAAGTACTGTCGGCAAGGGAACCGCGTTCACCATTCTGCTCCCAGCGGCCAAGCCGAGCAGCGCGCCAGCCACGACTCCCGCGCTGGGAATCCCCACAGCCGCAACCTATCAGCAGCCCACGAGCCCGACGCAGATGAGCGATCGGTAAGGGACGGCGGTGGGGCTGTAATGACGAATGACGAAGTGAGGTCCAGCAAACGGCTGACAGCAGCTTTTTCGTCATTCGTCATTCGTCATTCGCCATTCGCCCGCGGTCCTCTCCAGCGCCGTCAGTTCGTGCCGACGACTCCGAGCCGTCCGCGGAACTCCGCCAGAATGCGTTGTTCCAGCGTGGCGTCCCGGCCCACGGGAATCCAACCGAGTGTGGCCGGCCCACCCTGCGGCGTGCCCTGCGGCCGCCGTAGCGTCCCGTCGTGGCGGAGCCCTTCGACATTCACTGTCGAGTACTCCGGCTGGCTCACATCTTCCAGTTCCTTGTAGACCGCCAAGTCTACCAGATAGCCGCCGTCGACTTGGGGCTTCACACGGACCACCGCCCTGCGCCGAATCGACTGCAGCGTGGCATACTGTCGCTCAAAGCCGGGTGACGAGTCCTTGAGCCACGGCTCGAACAGCGTGGCGCCTGGTTGCGGAAACGTATCGAGCTGTCCTTCCGTCAGCACTCCGCCCACCAAACGCACACGTTCCTCCCGCTCGATCTCAAAATAGTCGTCCATCGTGTCGACCAGCTGGTTCCACAGAAACTCGCGATCGCTCGACGGGACGTACAGCGGGTTCTGGACCAGCGCGGCCTGCGGCGGCGGGTTCCCGGAGTGCAACCCCTGCAGACGCTGGTGCAGTCCGCACCCCGTAGCGAGGGTCAGCAGGCACAGGCAAATCCAGCACGCTTTGAGAGGCATCGCGTCGTCCGTTTGTCGTGAGGTCTGTCGCTCGCGCTACCGACCAGTGGCCGGCCGTCCGCGCAGCGCATACCAGTCTCCCGGCCCACCGGCTTCGGTCCGGTGTCGCCGGACACACTGCATCGCCCTGGAAAATGGGGCGGTAGTGTCTTAAAAAACGTGTTCGGCGACAAGAGCAGCTTGGGAGACGCCCCGTACAAACAACCTCCCATTCTCTCGCATCGACCCAAGTTCCCATGATCGAGCTTCCCGGGCGGGAACTTTTTGCGGACTCGTGTCGTCGGAACTCATGGACGCCCGCTGGTTGCGCGGGCGCCGTCGGGAGTGAGGGCGGGTTTGTCGACCGAGGCAGTATTCGAACGGCTTTCGCGGGGAGGGTTATCTGATGTCCCGAGTATTTCGCGGCCTGTTGGCCACCGTGGTCGCCCTGGTTCCATCGATCGTCTTGGCCCAGGGCCTGTTGGTGGACGAAGATCCGGCTCATCACTTTCGGCTGCCGCGGCCGCACGTGCACGTGCGTCCGATGCCGCGGCCCGTCCCGGAACCTCCTCAGTCCTACAAGATCCAGGAACTGGCGGTCAACGCCACGATTGTCGACCAGGTCGCCAAGGTGCAGGTCTCGCAGTCGTTCGTGAACACCGGGCAGTCGGCAGATGGAAGTCTCCTTCATCTTCCCGCTGCCGTACGACGGTGCCGTGGACCAGATGACATTCATGGTCGATGGCCAGGAGTACGAAGCCAAGCTGTTGAGTGCCGAGGAAGCGCGGGGCATCTACGAAGGGTACATCCGCCGCAACCAGGACCCGGCGCTGCTGGAGTGGCTGGGGACCGGCATGTTCAAGACCAGCGTCTTCCCGGTTCCACCCGGCGCGAAGCGGACGGTCACGATGCGCTACAGCCAGATCTGTCGCAAGACCGACGGCATCACCGAGTGGCTGTTTCCTCTGAGCACGGCCAAGTACACGTCGCATCCCGTCGAGACGGTGACGGTCGACGTGACGGTCCAGAGCCAGGTGGCCATCAAGAACATCTACAGTCCGACCCATTCGATCGAGCTCAAGCGACCGACCGATGGCACCGCGCGGATTACATTCGCGGCGACGAACGAAATTCCCTCCTCGGACTTCCGGTTGATGTACGACGTCGGGAGCGAGCGGGTCGGCGCGAGCGTTTTGAGTTATCGCTCCGACACGAACGACGAAGGCTACTTCCTGTTGCTGGTCAGTCCCGACATTCAGCGGACGGCCGCGGCCCCGGTTCCGAAGACCGTGGTGTTCGTCGTGGATCGCTCCGGGAGCATGAGTGGCAAGAAGATCGAACAAGCCAAAGGAGCGCTCAAGTTCGTATTGAACAATCTCCGCGAATCGGACTTGTTCAACATCATTGCCTACGACAATGCGGTCGAGAGTTTTCGACCGGAATTGCAGCGTTACAGTGATCAGACGCGCAATGAGGCGTTGGGGTTCATCGAAGGCATCTATGCGGGCGGCAGCACCAACATCGACGGAGCGCTGCAGACCGCCCTGGCTCAATTGCAGGACGGCAGCCGTCCGAACTACCTCGTGTTCCTCACCGACGGTCTGCCGACCGCCGGGGAACGTCGCGAGCCGCAGATCGTGGCGCAGGCCCGTGCCTCGAACAAAGTCCATGCGCGCGTCTTTACCTTCGGAGTCGGCTACGACGTCAACAGCCGCCTGCTGGACAAGCTGGCGCGAGAGTGTTTTGGGCAAAGTCAGTACGTGCTGCCAGACGAAGACATCGAAGCGCAGGTGGCCAAGCTCTACGGACGGATCGGCGCGCCGGCGATGGTCGATCTGAAGGTCGCCTTCGACCTCGAAAACGCGCCGGCCGCACAGGGCTCGCCCGTCAGTCGCGTGTATCCCCGGGACACCATCGACCTGTTCGCCGGCGATCAGTTGGTGCTGGTGGGCCGCTACAAGCAGCCAGGCGATGCCAAGGTCACGATTTCCGGCAAGGTGGACGGCACGGAGCAGACGTTCCATTTTCCCGCCAAGCTCGTCGAAAAATCGGCCGACGACTCGCAGGCCTTCATCGCGAAATTGTGGGCCGTCCGTCGCGTGGGCGAGATCATCGACGAGATCGATCTGCACGGCAAGAACCAGGAACTTGTCAACGAGCTGGTCTCGTTGGCCACCAAGCACGGAATCCTGACACCCTACACGTCGTTCCTGGCCGACGAAAGCGCCAACTTCCGCGACGTGGCCGAGAGCCTGCAGCGGACCGACCTGGCGCTGGACCGACTGAAAGAGGAGAGTGGGCAATGGGGGGTCGGTCAACGGGTCATCAAGAGAAGCCTGCAGGCCACAACCCAGCCCGCGGCGGACGGCTTCGCCTACGGCGCGGAAAAGTCCCTCGAGATGCGCAGCATGCCGGGGGCCGCTCCCGCCGGTCCACTTGGCGGCGGTGCCCTGGGCGGCCGCGGGGCATACCCCGGCTCCGGAGCGGGGAGTCCGTTACCCGGGACGGCCCTGCCCGGCCAATCCGGCGCGGCGGAAGACTCGTCCGTCGTCACGACCGTGCTCAATGTCGGCACCAAGACCTTCTTCCGTCGCCACGAGCGGTGGGAAGACTCGGTCCTGACCGAGCAGCAGCTCCAGAGCGTGAAGCGCATTGAGCGGTACAGCGATGAGTATTTCGCCTTGAGCCGGCAGCACGGCAAAGAAGTCGCCAAGTACCTGGCCCTGGAGGGATCGGTCGTCGTCGTGCTCGGCGACCAGGCCTACGAGTTTTGACGACCAGAGATGACGATTGTTCCGATTGCGCGTGCTTCAGGTCGGTTCGCGCACCGGTTCGGGCCCTTGCCTCGGCCGGACATTTCGAGGTACCGGTCGCGGTAAGCTAGGCTCTACAGGTGACAAGCTTAGATCTTAGTTCTTAGTTCTTAGGATCTTAGTTCTTAGAGCTCAGGGCGTAGGATTCTGCGATCGAATGCCTAAGTACTAAGTACTAAGTACTAAGTACTAAGATCCTAAGATCTAAGAACTACATCCAGCACCCACCAGGAACGATCACCCGTGAGCAAGAAACCTGAACCGAAACGCTCACCACAGGCTGCGGATGCCGCGACCACCGGCGCAGGATGCCGAGAGGCACGCCGAGGCCACGGTCCTCGAGCAGGCGCGGGAAGCGCTGCGTCGAGCCGAAGAGGCCTATCGGCGCTCGGCGCAAGGCGTGATGGATGAGACCTCACGAGCCCGGGCCGTGACGGTGGGAGATATCCTCGACGGCACGCTGGAATTCGTGCGCCGCCATCCGGTCACCGGATTGCTCGCTGTGGCAACACTCGGTTTCCTGCTGGGGAGAACGACGCGTCGTTAAGGCGGTACGCCGATGCTGAGTGAATTCGACCGGCAATGTCTGGAACTTCGGACGCGCATCGCGCGTTCTCGGCGGCGTCTGGATCGCCAAGCGCGCGCGGCGAGCTACGACGTGACGCGACTGCTGCCCTTCTCCACGACCGCACCGGATGGTTCCTGGAAGACTTGGGCGAGTTTGCTGGCCGCGGGATTCGCGCTCACCCGCTGGCACATTCCTTCGCGACTGGTGGAATCCTGGCGCCATCAACTATTCGGCACGTTCATGGCTGGTGGTCTGGATCAGCTGACACGCCGCTTGCGCGTGCTGGCCTGGCAGTCACGCAGGCGAACACGGCGGCAACGGCAGGAGGCGTCCGATGAATGACTCCGGCCTCAACACATCGACCGGGTGGGGCGCGACTGCGCGGCAAATCGCGGGCGAGCTGGCGGAGGCCATTCAGTTGCGGCGCGAGCTGGCGGAATTGGAGATCCGCCACGATCGAGCGCTACTGAAGCGGTTTTCGCTGGTCGGCGGCATCGCCGCCGCCATGGTCCTGTGCGGAGTACCATTGTTGCTGACGGCCGCCGCCTGGGAGCTCGCACAGGTGACCGAGCTCGGCTTTGCCGGCTGGTTGGTCGGCTTCGGTGCCGCGTTCGTCGTGCCCGGCACGGTGGGCTTGGCGGTGGGGATTCGCAGGCTGCGTGGCGAGTTTTGCGGACTGCAGAACACGCTGGCGGAACTCCGGGAAGATTCGCTCTGGGTGCGCGAATGGGCGCACCAGGACCTAGCCAACTCGGCAAGTCCGCCCGCCTCCGCTGAATAACAACCTGCCGAGTATCCGTTTCGCGATTTCAGCCCGGGCCCCACGGAAAAACTGTTTGGCCCCCTCAGCCCCGCGCAGTATGCTGACAGTTGTTCATAGCCTGCAGCCTGCAGCCTGCCGCCTCCAGCCTGCAGCCTGCCGCCTCCAGCCTGACAGGGACGCACCGTGATGACTCCCGCACGACGACGATTGGCGGACGGGTCGGTGGTGGGCGGTTGGTGGCATGAGACCGAACCGGCCGGTCGCATCCACTGCGATCTCTGTCCGCGCAGTTGCGTTTTGAAGCCGGGCGATCGGGGCTTCTGTTTCGTGCGTCAGAACATCGACGGTGCGATGATCCTGACGACGTACGGTCGCAGCACCGGCTTCTGTGTCGATCCGATTGAGAAGAAACCGCTGAACCATTTTCTGCCGGGCACGGCCGTCTTGTCCTTCGGCACAGCCGGCTGCAACCTGGGCTGCAAGTTCTGTCAGAACTGGGACATTTCCAAGTCGCGGGCGGTGGAGCGGGCCAGTGAGTCGGCGGAGCCAGAAACGATTGCCGAGGCGGCGGTGCAGCTGGATTGCCACAGTGTGGCGTTCACGTACAACGATCCTGTGATCTGGGCGGAGTACGCGATCGACACCGCACTCGCCTGCCACGGCGCGGGATCAAGACGGTGGCGGTCACCGCCGGTTACATTTCGCCCGCGGCACGAACCGAATTTCTACGAGGTCATGGACGCCGCGAATGTGGACTTGAAAGCGTTTAGTGAGGAGTTCTACTTCAGCACCTCACCTATTCGCACCTGCAGCCGGTACTCGATACGCTCGCGTGGCTCAAACACGACACCGATGTCTGGTTCGAGATCACGAACCTGATCATTCCCCAGGAGAATGATTCGCCGGACGAAATCCGCCGCATGTGCGACTGGATCCTGGCAACGGTGGGGGACGAAGTACCGGTGCATTTCACGGCATTCCATCCCGATTTTCGCTTACGCGATCGTCCCGCCACGCCGCTGGCCACGCTGCTGGCCGCCTACGACACGGCCAGGTCCCAGGGACTCAAGTACGTGTACGTGGGTAACGTGCACGATCCGAGCCACGACAGCACATACTGCCCCTTCTGTGCGACGTTGTTGATCGAACGAAACTGGCATGAATTAGGTGCATACCACCTGCAGGGCGACCGCTGTGGAGCCTGCCAAGGACAAATTGCCGGGCGATTCCTCGAACAACCCGGCGATTGGGGTCGGCGATGCCTGCCGGTCAACATTTCTCGGTTCGCACGCGCTGTACCACCACGATCCGATCGGTCCACCAGCCCAGGAGACTCGCAGATGACCACTTCCCGGGACGTCGGTCTTTCGACCGATCAGGTTGCGCAGAGTCGTCCTCAGTTAACCGAGCATCAACGTCAGCAGATTCTGCGTGCCGCGTGTGAGGCGGTCGTCGCGGGCGTTTGTCAGCGACCGGTGCAGCTGTCCGATCCGCAATTAGCGGGCACTGCACAGCATCCCGTCGCCGGCGCGTTTGTGACGCTCAAGCGCGGAACGCACCTCCGCGCATGTTGCGGTTTCCTGGGCCCATCCGTGCCGCTGAGCGAAGCGCTGCACAGTGCCGCCCATCGGACCGCCACGAACGATGTGCGACTGCCTCCCATTTCCCCCTCCGAGCTGCCCCACTTGCAGATCGATGTGTCGTTGTTGCACGAATTCCAGCCGATCACCGAGGTGGGTGCCGCGCGTGTGCAGGCGGTCCGCGTGGGACGGCATGGCCTGACGATCCACCACAAGGAGTCGGGCGGACTCCTGCTCCCGATCGTGGCGGTGGAGAACCACTGGGACGCGGAAACGTTCCTGCAACAGGTCTGTCGCAAGGCCGGACTGCCGGCGACCGCCTGGCAGGACGACGAGGCCAAGCTGCAGACGTTCGAAGCCGTGCTGATCGAGGGCCGCATTGACTCCGACCTCTGGGCGAACACGACGCAGGAGTCTCCTCCGCAATTCCTGCCGGGAGACATCGAGCGGCTGGCCGAACACTGTCGCGGCAATGTCATCGCGCTGCTCCAGGGCGCGACGCCGAACTACTACCTGCCATCCTGTCCCGACGCGAATGTGCAGGGCGTGGCCTTGTCGGTGAAGCTTCCCGACCAGCACGTGGAGACCACGTCCGCCCGCTTGTCGTTTCGGCCAGGGCTGCCTTTGCAGTCCACGTTGTTTCAATGTGCCGAGGCCGTCGCGCACGCGGTGCAGTCGTTCACTCTGCCGCTCCATGCCCTTCCGGGGCTGCGGGCCGACGTCGCCGTGCTGCACGACTCTGCCATGCACGGAACCGTCGCCGATGCGCACCTCCAAGGACTCGACCCGCACCGGCGCGCCTTGGTGATCGTCGATCGCGACCGGTATGCCTGGACCTACGATGGCGGTCTGTCCCCCGACGAGTTGCTGGCATCCACAGCGGACCGGGTCCAGGTTCTCAACCCGCACGCGGCGGGTGTCGTACAGCCTGGCGGCGGACTGCAGTTGTCGTTCCCTGACCGTGACGAACCTGCCGCATCCGCAGCGGGGTCCGGCCACACGGCCACCCGCCGTGGCCGGCGTGTTCTATCCCGAGGAGCCCGCTGCGCTGAGCGCCATGGTCGGCGAACTGTTCGCGCGCACGCCGAGCGCGCCGGTCGAACCGTGGTCCGCGGTGTTGGTTCCCCACGCGGGTCTGCGATTCTCCGGGAGCATCGCGGCCGAAGTGCTCAAGCGCGTCGAGATTCCCTCGCGCGTGATCGTGCTGGCCCCGAAACACACGCGATTGGGGACCCCCTGGGCCATCGCGCCGCACGACGCGTGGGCCATTCCCGGGCAGGAAATGTCGGCGGACCCCGAGTGGGCACGACGCCTGGCCGCCGCCATTCCCGGCTTGAAACTGGACGCGGCCGCACACAAGGATGAGCACGCGATTGAAGTCCAACTGCCGCTGCTCGCGCACCTGGCGCCACACACATCGATCGTCGGCATCGCGATCGGCGACGGCGATCTCGAACAATGCCAGCGATTTGCCCAGCAGCTGTCCGACTTCCTGCGCGGCGAGGAGACTCGCCCGCTGCTGATGATTTCCTCCGACTTGAATCACTATGCGGGGGAGGCCGAGAACCGCCGGTTGGACCGGATCGCGCTGGAGGCCCTGGCCAGCCTCGACCCGGCCCACCTGTTCCGCACCGTACGGAAACACGACATCAGCATGTGCGGCCTGCTGCCCGCCATCATCGTCCTGCAGTCGCTCCGCAACCTGAATCAGCTGACGGAATGTCGAGAAGTGGCCTACGGCACGAGTGCCGACGCGGGTGGCAGCAGCGACCGCGTCGTGGGCTATGCGGGCCTGCTGTTGCGATAGGCCCGCACCCTGCGCGATCGGCGCAGCGCTCCCCGGTCCGCCTGCGCCGTTGTTGCCGAGCGTAGCGATTGGGCGCGTGAAGCTAACCGGTGTTGGACCCCGTCACCCGCCCCCAGACGTTCCACATTCGACAATTATTTCTCACTTCGCGCCTGCTCCGCTGGCGGGATGCACGCGTGCCGCAAGCTACGTTTGAGGGTGCACTTACGTGCACGGAGGTGACCTGATGGTGCGAACGGCAGTCGACAGTGGGTCGGCCGGCCGAAGCCTGGAGTGGAGCCTGTGAGGCAATGGACACGGCGGGTGCCGTCGCCGATCGTTCCGCTCGACTCGCATCGCATCGCATGGAAGCCTGCCTGGAACGGACCGCGGACACCCTTGTTCATGTTGCGACTCCTGTTGTTGGAAACCACGAGTGCGTTTGTCGAGCGACTGGCCGCCGCCCTGTCGTCGGACAATGTCGCCGTGTGCGAGCGCATGAGTTTGAAGGCGTTTGAGCAGTCGATGTCTGACGGAGGCGTGTCGGCGTACGATGCCGTCGTACTCGACCTGCGGCAGCAGCATCACGAAGTGCGCGCCACCTGCCGGCGCGTCTTCAGTCGCCTGAAGAATCGCCCGCTGATCGCCGTGACGTCGCTCGACAGACGTCGACGCGGCGGTGCGACTGGTCGAGGCGGGTGCCGACGAGGTCTGCCTGCGGAACGAATGCGATACGGATTTTCTCGATGAAACGCATTCGTATGGCGGTCGCTCGGTACGACACACACGCCACGCTGCTGCACACCGCTGGTGCCATGGGCTACTCCACGCCCAAAACTCCGGGCTTCTCTCCTCAACAGTATGCCGACGGCGACGATGCGGTGCTGGCGGAGAGTCCCATGGTACGAGTCCTCTGCATCGATCCGCTAGAAGGAAGTCGCCCCCCACCAAACAATGATACAGCACGGTCGGCTTCGATTTGCCGGTGGATATCCAGAGTGTCGCGGGAATGCGTGAGGCGGTGCCGATCCTGAACGAGACCAACGTCGATGTGGTGGCCGTGCGACTTCAAGACACCCAGGCGGAATCGCTCGACCTAATCACGGCACTCCGCGCCTTTGCGCCTGACGCACACGTCTTCTTCAGCGCCCAGGGGGCCGAATCCGATTTCCTGGTCGACGCCGTGCGGCACGGCGCGGATGACTTCCTGGCCGATACGGTCGAAATGTCACCGGCCATGATCCGCTGCCTGCGCGTGGCGTTCGCCCGCAAGTGGCAGCGGCGCAGCGCGCACAACTCGGCGGATGACGAGGACTCGGCGACATCCCCCGAGCACGGTACCGCGGGAGTCCGGACGTTTCAGGAACGTTGCCCGCGATACTTCGTCACGAAGTCCGCCGTGGCGATTCCCATCAATCCGGACTTCACGCCCGATCAGACGATGTGTGCCGAAGGGTTCACCATCGACATCAGCAAGTCGGGGGTCGGCTTCGAAATCGGACGGTTGTCCGAATTGCCCAGCGAGTTGTTGCTGGCCGGCGTCGAAGGGGACGACGGGGTGCTCTACTTCGCAACCGTGCAGGTCCAGCATTGGAAGCCCCAGGCGGGCCGCCTGCAGGTCGGCGCGAAATTCGCGCCGCCGAGCGCGAACTGCTGCGCCACGAGAACCTGGTCCCGTCGCTGCGACCCGATACGCACCGATTCACTACCGGACTCCCCACGGCGACGCTCCTCAAGTGGGCAGAACTGGGGATCCTGCGGCCTACGCTCGTCGATCGAATCTATGTCTGTCCCAAGTGCGATTCGATGCCGACGTTCCGTAAAGGCTGTCGCTCCTGCGGCTCGATCCACATCGCCAGCCACGAGCTGATTCTGCACGCCGATTGTGCCTACCTGGGAATGATCACGGAGTTCGACCAGGACGGAAGAATCGTCTGCCCCAAGTGCGGAACGCCCGAAGAGAACGGACACGGCGGATTCGAACGCCACCACGGGCCATGCCGCTGCCTGGACTGCAACTGGTCCGACGCGGACACCGAGGTGGTCGGCCAGTGCCTGCAGTGCCGCTGGCACTTCCCGCTCAAGAACGCCGGCGAACGCGACCTGATTGGCTTCGCCGTCAACCGCCTCGATCCGCGGGCATTCTTCGGCACCTGACGGCAGAGGCAGGCTGCAGGCTGCAGGCTGCAGGCTGCAGGCTGGAGGCCGGAACAAGTCCGCGCAGTTCCGGCATGATCACATGACACGGCCCGTTGTCAGGGGAGTAGTACACATTGCCAGGTATGCTGGGCAAGAACTTGCGCGACCGAAGTCGCCTGAGCTATTTGTGTGACACATAATTGTCACATTTGAGCCGCGGCCAACTCGATCTATCCCGAGCGGTAACCTGCGTATTCTTCGCCCCTGGCCGGCAAATATATACGGCTCCCCATTTCGGTCGCTACGACAGGCACGCATCGAGGACTTCGTTCCAGCGCTGCTGAAACACTTCCAGGCTGAATCGCTCGACCACCTCACCGGCCCGCGTACCGAGCCGTTGGCGAGTTGCAGGATCGACCATCAGTCGTTCGATCGCCTGCGCTAAGGCAGTCGTGTCTTCGGCCGGAACCAACACACCATCCACATCGGGTCGCATGATCTCCCGCGGACCGCTGTCGCAGTCGAAGCTGACCGCGGGCAAGCCGCAGGCCATCGCCTCCAGCAGGACGACCGGGAAGCCTTCGTAGCGTGACGACATGACGAACAGCGCACTGCGCGACAGGAATCGCTCGGGGTCGTTCACCCAGCCGACGAGTTGCACTTGCGGTTGCAGCCCACGCTCGTCGATCTGTCGCTGCAACGTGTCCCGCTCCGGTCCTTCGCCGGCAATCTCCAGCCGCCAATCCGGGTGCAGTGCGGCCAGCCGGGCGAACGCGTCGATCAGCAGGTCGAAGCCTTTTTCGGGGCTGAGCCGCCCCATGGCCGCCACCATCCGCTCGTCCCTCTGTGCGACGTTGGCCGTCGTCACGCTCGGTCGGCCGATCCCATTGGGAATCACGTACACGGGCCGATCATCGACGAGCGTACGCAGGTACTGGGCCACCGCGTCGGTAGAGCCAACCGCCGCCGTGCAGCGCGGATACGTCCAACTGCGCAGACGCTCCCAGATCTCGTGCATGCGCTGGTGCCGAGGATCCGAATGTTCGGCAATCACAACTTGCGTGTGCAGCCGTTGCGAGGCGAGCAGGGTCAACACATTCATCTGGTCGGTCACGCTCACCACGCAGTCGGCCGATACGTCGCGAATCGCTTGCCGCAGAGCGCGGATGCGCTGGGCGTTATTCCAACCGGCGTGCCAGCGAGCTGGGCGAGAAGCGCATCAGTCCCAGTCCGATCCGCTCGACCTGCGGATGGACCGGATACACGTCCGACGCGACGGTGTCGAGTGTGACCAAGGTCACTCGGTCGCCTTGGTCGGTCCACTGGTTGGCCATCGTGGCCGCCACGCGTTCGGCACCACCGCCGTGCAGCGCATGAATCACGAGCGTCAGGTTTCGCGACACGTTATTCCCACCTCCCTCGCCCAAATCGCCCTTGGTCATTAGGATATCGTTGATCCGCGATACAACCAACTCCCCTGGAGGAATGAACGATGCGTATCGGGCTGGCAATTCGCGTGTTCTTCGAAGATTTTGTTCGACGCATCGTTGCGCGCGCACCGTGCAGGGCGGCCCTGGACCGACCCTCGACCGACACTGGCGGCCGACCATCGATTCGCCTCGCAGCGGACGCGAGGTGGTCGAGACGGTCGTGGACACGGCACCCCGGCGCAGCGACGCGATCTCGCTGCTGGCTGCACTGCAGCGTGAAGCGCGGTTGATCGACATGGTCAAGGAACCGCTGGGCACAGTACAGCGACGCCCAGGTGGGGGCCGCGGCGCGCGACGTGCTGCGCGACTGCGGTCGCGTCCTCGACCGGCTCTTCGATCTGCGACCGGTGGTCGATCAGGAGGAAGGCAGCCCGGTCGAAGTGCCGGCCGGCTATGACGCGGGCCGCTACCGGCTCACCGGCAACGTCGGCGGCGAGCCTCCGTTTCGCGGACGTCTGGTCCACCACGGGTGGATCGCCGCGCGGTGTGAACTGCCCACCTGGTCGGGCAGTCCGGCCGCGCAGTGATCGTGGCACCGGAGGAAGTCGAGGTATAGTCGAGCGGCCCGCGAGCCGCGACCTGCGAGTCTCGGAACCTGGAGAAGGCACGGAATGAGTGCCCAGTATGTCCTGGGGATCGACCTGGGAACCACGAACTGTGTCCTGGCGTACGCGCCGCTTGCACGCCGACGCGCCGGACATTCGCGAGCTCGGCGATTCCCCAGCTGGTCGATGCGCTGACGCTCGAGCGCCGCACGATGTTGCCCGCCTTCACGTATCTGGCGAGCGGAACATGATGCGGCGGGCGGCGCGTTGGACGTGCCGTGGGCCCATGACCGGAAGTTTGCGGTCGGCGAGTATCGCGCGGCGCAGAGCGGCCGATGCGCCGCAACGCACGGTCGGAGCGGCCAAGTCCTGGCTGTGCCACAGCCGGGTCGATCGGCGGCAGCCGATCCTGCCGTGGAACGCGCCGAGCGAGGTGCCGAAGATCTCGCCGGTCACGGCCGCCCGCCATTATCTGGATCATCTGGTCGCCGCCTGGGAGGCCGAGCATCCCGAAGCGCCCGTGTCCGAGCAGCGCGTGGTCCTGACGGTGCCCGCCTCGTTCGACGCGGCCGCGCGCGAACTGACGCGCGAGGCGGCGTTGGCCGCCGGCCTGCCGCCCGACTTGATCCTGCTCGAGGAACCGCAGGCGGCCGTCTATGCCTGGCTGGCCGCGCAGGGCGACCGCTGGCGCAAGCTGCTGCACGTGGGCGATCGCCTGCTGGTGTGCGACGTCGGCGGCGGCACCACCGACCTGACGCTGATCGAAGTGACGCGAGTCCGACGGAGAACTGCAGTTGCAGCGACTGGCGGTCGGCGACCATCTGCTGGTGGGCGGCGACAACATGGACCTGGCGCTCGCCTATCATGTCGGCCGAACGGTTTGCCGCCGGCGGGTCACCAGCTCGATCCCTGGCAGACCGTGTCGCTGTGGCATGCCTGCCGCAACGCCAAGGAGACGATGCTGGCCACCGACGGACCGGAGACCCACGCGATTTCCGTGCTCGGTCGCGGCAGCAAGTTGATCGGCGGCACGGTCTCGGTGGAAATCGATCGAGACACGGTCGCACGCAATTGCTGGTGGACGGTTTCTTTCCGCGCTGTCAGACTGGGCGATCGGCCGCAACGTCGCGGCAGCGTCGGGCTTCCGCGAAATCGGCCTGCCGTACGAACAGGACACGGCGATCACGCGGCACCTGGCCGCGTTCCTCACGGCCCACGCGACCGAAGCCGGCGCGGCGTTCCCACGCACGTGCTCGTTCAACGGCGGCGTGTTCAAAGCCGCGGCACTGCAGCAACGATTGCTCGACGTGCTGGGCAGCTGGACGGACAGGCGGACGCGCGCCGCAATTGCTCGCGGGCGAACACGACCTGGATCACTCGGTGGCGCGCGGCGCGCGCGCATTACGGCTGGACCAAGCAGCGGGGCGGCGTGCGGATTCGCGGCGGCGTCGCGCGCAGCTACTACATCGGCATCGAGACGGCCGGCCTGGCGATTCCCGGCGCGCCGCGGCCGCTGCGGGCCTTGTGCGTCGTGCCGTTCGGCATGGAAGAAGGCACGCAGGTGGATGTGCCGTCCAGCGACATCGGACTGGTGCTCGGCGAACCGGCTCACTTCCGCTTCTTCAGTTCCGCCGTGCGCAAGGACGATCAGCCGGGCACGGTGCTCGATCGCTGGACCGAACAGGAACTGGTGGAAACCGACTCGCTGGAGACGGTCCTGCCGGCCGACGCGGCGATCGACGAGCCCTATGTGCCGGTCCGCTTCCAGTCGCGCATCACGGAACTGGGCATGTTCGAACTGTGGTGTGTCAGCACGCAGAGCGACGGTCGCTGGAAACTCGAATTCAGCGTGCGAGACGAGGGAGGGACCGGATGATCTGTCCACGTTTGCATCTCGTGGCTCAGCGATGACCACGCGTTTGACCCGTTGATCGACCGACCGCCGGCTCGATACGTGGTCGGCATCGACTTGGGGACGACCAATTCGGCGGTGGCCTACGTGGACACGCAGGAATCGCCCTGGCAGGTGCGCGTGCTGATGATCCCGCAGCTCGTCGCGTCCGGTGTCGTGGAAGCGCGGGACACGTTGCCTTCGTTCCATTACGAAGCGGCCGCGGGCGAAGCGGCGGGCGGAGCCTTGCGTCTGCCCTGGGACCAGGAAGATCCGCACGTGGTCGGTGGGGTTTTTGCGCGCGACCAGGGCGGGCGCAACCCGGGCCGGCTGATCACGTCGGCCAAGTCCTGGCTGTGCCATTCCGGTGTGGATCGCACAGCCGACTTGCTGCCCTGGCACGGCGCGGCGGACGTGGAACGGCTGTCGCCGATCGAGGTCAGCGCGCGCATCCTGCGCGCACGTGCGGGCGGCCTGGAACGCGCAATTCCTCGGCCGCACCGCTGGCCGACCAGGACATTGTGCTCACGCTGCCGGCCTCGTTCGACGAGATCGCCCGCGAACTGACGGTGGAAGCGGCCGCGCGCGCCGACCTGCCGCGCGTCGTGCTGCTCGAGGAACCGCAGGCCGCCTTCTACGCCTGGGTCTACAAGCACAGCACGACTGGCACGCGCTGGTCGCAACCGGGGCAGACGATTCTGGTGTGCGACATCGGCGGCGGTACGTCGGACTTCACCCTGATTCGCGTGCGAGCCAGCCGCCTGGACGAGCCCCAGTCGGCGGCCGCGGGCGAATCGTCCGGCCAGGAGCGCATCCAGTTCCATCGCATCGCCGTCGGAAATCACTTGATCCTGGGCGGCGACAATCTCGATCTGGCACTGGCCCGACATCTCGAACAGAAACTGGCGGGCGGAGACAAGCTGCCCCCGGCACAGTGGGATGTGCTGGTCCGGATCTGCCAGCGCGTCAAGGAAGAGCTGCTCGGCGACCAGCGCCGCGGAACGCTTGACCGTGAATCTGCCTGGCCTCGGCTCGCGACTGATCGGCGGTGGGCTGCAGGTGGAAGTGACGCGCGACGAAGTCCGCGAACTGCTGGTCGAGGGCTTCCTGCCTCGCGTCATGCTGAGTGACAAACCTTTGGCACGCCAGTCGGGCTTCCAGGAGTTCGGACTGCCCTATGCCGCAGACCCGGCGATCACGCGCTACCTGGCCGCGTTCCTGACTGCCCATCGCCTGGCGGCGGGCGAAGTGGACGCGGACCACAGCCCGCCGGCCGGCATCCGTCCGGATATCGTGCTGTTCAACGGCGGGTTCTTCGCCTCGCCCGTGCTGCGGCAACGGCTGATCGCATTGATCGACCAGTTGGTATCGAGACCGAGCGGCAGCCGGACTGGTCCCCGATCATTCTGGACAACGACCGGCTGGACCTGGCGGTCGCCCGCGGCGCCGCCTACTTCGGCATGGTGCGGCGTGGCGAGGGCGTACGCATCACCGCGAACCTGGCACGCAGCTACTACATTGGCGTCGAAAGCGATCAGCCCGCGGCCGTGTGCCTGGTGCCGGGCAGCGCCGAGCCGGGTCAAACGATCGAAATGCCCGACCGTCTGTTCCGACTGCTGATCTCCGAGCCGGTGGAGTTCCCGCTGTGGGTGTCGAGCCTGCGTTTGACCGATCGGCCCGGCGAGCTGGTCTCCATCGATCGGGAACAGATGTCGCCGCTGCCGCCGATCCGCACCGTGTTGCGGACGCGCAGTCGCCGGGAGACGGGCACGATTGCCGTCCGGCTGCACGCTCGGCTGACCGAGATCGGCACGATGGATCTGTGGTGTACGGCGGCGGATCGCGACCGCAGCTGGCGACTGCAGTTCGACATCCGATCGGCCACGGAGACCGACGTCGCGGCGCATCGATCGGCAGCGGAGGCCGAAGGGTTTCTGGACGAAGCGACCTGGGATCGTTGCCAGTTGCGGATTGCCGGCGTCTTTGAGCCGCAGGGGAAGGACCGGCCGGAGGGCCTGGTCAAACAGCTGACGGAGGAACTTCAGAGCGCGCAGGCAGCAATGGCCGACGCCCCTGCTGCGTCGCATCTGGGAATCGCTGATGGACTTGGAGTCCGGGCGGCGCAAGAGCGTCGAGCACGAGGCGCGTTGGGTCAACCTGCTGGGCTTCGCCTTGCGGCCGGGCTACGGGCTGGCCGTCGACGATTGGCGCGTGGCGGAGACCTGGCGAACCGTGCAGGGAAAACTGGTGCATGCCAGTCCCGCCGTGCGCAATGAAGCGATCATCCTGTGGCGGCGCATCGCGGGCGGATTGTCGCGCGGCCAGCAACAGGCGCTGGCCGACCCCCTGCTCTCCTCGATCCGCAATCTTCACCACCGCTACACGGCCGGCACCACGCGCGGCGAAGACGCGTCGTTGCGACCGAACGAACTGGCGGAGATCTGGCGACTGCTAGGCTCCCTGGAACTGCTCGACGTGGCCCGCAAGATCGAACTGGGCGACATGCTCGTGGCACTGCTGCCCAAACGCAAACTGGCGAACCTGCAGGGCCCGATGATCTGGGCCCTCGGCCGGCTCGGGCAGCGAGTGCCGGTCTACGGGCCGTTGAACACGGTGGTGCCGCGCGACACCGTCGAGCAGTGGCTGGACGAGTTGTTGTCGTACGCCACGGGGGACCCCGCGACAGGAACGCTGGCCATCATGCAGATCGCCCGCCGCACGGACGATCGCTATCGCGACCTCTCGGACAAGTGCCGTCGACACGTTGTCGCCTGGCTGGAAGACCAGCAGGCGCCACCGCACCTGATCGAACTGGTGCGCAACGGCGGTCAACTGGACATGGAAGAACAGCGCCAGGTCTTCGGCGAATCGCTGCCGAAGGGACTCCGCCTGGAGTAGTCACGCGAGCGACAACTGATCGATATAGATCGACTCGAAGTGCGGTTCGAGATTGAGTTCCACGATCTTCATGCGGTGGCTGAGTTGCCGGATCTCGCGGAGGGCACTGCTGTCGAGCAGCGTCAGGTAGCGCCGGCCAGCGACGTGTTGCCGACCAGTTCAATCTGCTCGGGTCGAAAGCCGGGCAGCATGCCACACCCCAGCAGGCTGTCGACGTGCATGTGGAACCCAAAGCCGCCGGCCAGGTAGACGGTACTCACGTCGGCGGCCTGCAGGTCCGCTCGTCGCAGCAGGCAGATCACGCCGGCCGCGATGGCCGCCTTGGCCTGCAACAGGCTGGCCATATCGGCTTCGGTGACCAGCAGCGGTTCGGCGTCGGGTCCCGGCGCGACCGGAAACGCCCAGCCATGGGTCGGGTGTTTGATGACCCCCGGCGCATGGTGGGATACGAAGCGGGCGGTCGGAGTGATCAGTCCGATCTGTCGCGCGCGGGCCACGAAATCGATGTAGGCGGTGCCGCACAGTCCGATCGGCGGCCTGCCGCCAATCACTTCCACGCGAGCCTCGGCGCGATCTCGTTCCAGCCAGATGTGCCCGATGGCTCCGTGGCCGGCGCGAACACCGTAGGTCAGCCCGGCGCCTTCGAACGCCGGCCCGGCGGCCGTGGCGCACCCGAGGAGCTGTCCGTTGTGCTTGAGCACGATCTCGCCATTGGTGCCGAGGTCCACCAGCAGGCACGTGTCATCGCGATAGGCCATGCCGGTAGCGAGCACACCGGCCGTGATGTCCGCACCCACGTACGCCGCGGCGCCGGGCAACGTATGGACGGCCAGGCGTCCCCCGCGTCGGGCCGCCGGCTCCGCCCGGATTCGATCGCCGCGTTCGCATTCGCGTCCGCGCTCAGCCGCATCGCCGGCGGCGTCCTCACCAGAGGCGGAGTTGCACGGCGTCCGTGATCCGATGTTCGAGAAAAGTCGGAGTGAACGGCGCAATGCCCATGCTGGTCGGATCGACGCCGTAGCAGCAGGTGCAGCATCGTCGTGTTGCCGGCCACGACCATGCACGCCAGCTGGTCGCGGCCCAACCGCGGCCTCCTGCAGAGCTCTGCCAGCAACGGAGCCAGCGTGCCGCGCACAACCGCCTTCTGCATGCGTCCCACGATGCGGGGCTCTTGCATGCACAGATTGATGCGTGTCAACACATTGTCACCGAGTCGAGTCTGGGCGTTCAGCGCGGAAGCGTTTCCGACGACGCGGCCGGTCGTCAGTTCGACGACGATCACGACGACGGTGGTGGTGCCGATGTCGACGGCCACTCCATAGGCCGGCTCCGCCACGTCCAGGTCCCGCAAGACGCAGTGATCCCCCCGGTGCTCGAGCGCCAGGTGGTATGCGCCGTCGGCGCGCGGCGTGAACGCGTCCAGACCGGGATCCAGTTCGAGCGGCAGAGTACCTTCCAGTTGCGCTGCGACGCGCCTGCGAAAGGCCTCGCGCAGACGAACATCCGCCGGCGAGTTCGCCGGGGCGATCCGCAGGCTCTGCCACAGCGGATCGTGCGCGCGCGGCACATTCAGTCGGAACGACGTGACCACTTGCGGCTGATGAGCCAACAGCGATCGGCCGGGAAGGTGCATGACGGCCTGCCGGACTCGGGCAGGCTCACCTCGCACCCGCGCAGCGGTTGAGCCGGGTCCTCCGCCTCGATCACCCGTCCCGTGGCAGCCCACTGCAACTGCCCCAGCCGCAGTTCGATCAGGCAGCCGTCGCAGAGACCACGCTGGCCGCACCGCGTGTTGAGCGGCAGCTCCATGCCACGCAGCACATCCGTCAGTCGCCGCTGGACTCGGTCCGCGGGCAATGTCCACCTGCCGTTCTTCATGCGGCAGCTGTATCGTCAGGTGAAACATGGCGTGTGTCAACCCTTGACAGAGTCCTACTCGCTCAGCTCAATCACTCGGTCATCACCCGTCATGCGCAGCGTCTTGCCGGGCGGCACGACCAGAAACCGTTCGGTGTTCCACGGTCCTTCCACCAGTTCCCGAATCAGTGCCGGATCGCCGCGCTGCTGGTCGAAGTCCCACCCCAACCAGGCGGCACACTTGCTGCGTGAACTCAAATCTTGCTCGGTCGTGCCGATCCCGCCCACGTCGACGTAAGTGGCCCGATTGTAGTTGCGGTGCCACTGCTGTTCGCGTCTCGATCAGGAACTTGGCGTTGTCCTCGCCGTACTTCTCGCAGTACTCCCGGTACATGGCCTCGGCCCGTTCGGGGCCGGGCGGCAGGTGGTGCTTGATCCAGCCGGGCGAGTACCAGTACGTGCCCGGGATGCTGGGCCACGTAATCGGAATAGCGTTGCTTGTCACCCAGCAGCAGCGTGATGCAGTCGTGGGCGCGGGGCACGACGAGCTGGCAGCGTTGGCAGCGCAGCTTTTCCGTGCCGCGACTGCACAGGCCGTAGCCCAGCACGATCGCCTCGGCGTCCGTCTCCCGCTCCACCGCGTCGATCGCTCTCCTGGACCTGCTTCTGGAGCTTGGCCGGTTCGTTGTGCAGGCCTTGCTGGAGCCGTTCGATGCGCACGACGTGGGGATCGCCGGCGGCGAAATGCTCGATCTCCAGCTCCAGCACCTGGCACAGGATGATCGGCCGTCTTGAGGCGGGCTGGACGAGGGATCCGCGTGGCTCATGGAGACGTCCTGGTTTGAGTCGGCAAACGGGGCCACCGAGCCGCCGGGGAAAAGGCGGGAGACCTGGTGGGTCCGCGGCCCGCCGACGGCCCCGCCGGACGCGGCCACCCGACGACTGGAGTCCGGGCGCCGCTCGGAGCCGGTCGGGAACCCCGGCCGCCGCGACCCCTGGATTCGCCCGCGGGGCTGATTGCTTCGCGGGAGTCCCATATTGTAAGCTGCTTTGAACGTTACGCACATCCCTGACCAATGCTGGAGAGATTGATCGATGCCGGATCTTCAAGAGCTTGGCGAAGTGATCAAACGTGGTGATCGCGACAAGGCAGCCGCATTGACCAAGGCGGCCATTGACGCCAAAGTTCCTGCCCAGGAAATCCTGGATGTCATGGTCGGCGCCATGGACGTCGTCGGGCAGCGATTTCAGAAGAACGAGATCTTCGTTCCCGAAATGCTGATCGCCGCCCGCGCGATGAAAGAGGCCATGGGCCTGCTGGAACCGGTCCTGGTCGCAGCGGGTATTACGCCCGTGGCCAAAGCGGTCATCGGCACCGTGGAAGGCGACCTGCACGACATCGGCAAGAACCTGGTGGCCATGATGTGGAAGGGAGCCAACTTCGACGTCATCGACCTGGGCACCAACGTGTCGCCCCAGAAGTTTGTCGACGCCATGCGGGCCAACAACGCCCAGATCGTCGGACTCTCGGCGCTGCTGACCACCACGATGCCGGCGATCAAGACGACGGTCGCTGCGATCAAGGCCGCCGGATTCGGCGTCACGAAGATCGTGATCGGTGGCGCACCGGTGACCCAGGAGTACGCCGACGAAGTGGGTGCCGACGGCTACGCCCCGGACGCGGCCAGCGCCGTGGACGTGGCTCGCTCGTTGCTGTAAGCCCAGGTGTGCAGCCAATTCGTGAACGGACTTCCAAGTCCGTTCTGCGTTTCGGGTATGACGTCGGCCCCTCGTGTCGTGCCGCGAAGCGACTGGAGGCACAGGTAGCGCGACTGGCCGGACAGGTCCGCCCTACGGCTTCGACGTGTCACGAGGGGCGCGATTTTGTTGGTTCAAAAGGCTGTCGCGATTCCGGGAATGGGCGTTGCGTACTCGCCGTCGGGGCCTGGGCGGACAGGCGGTTCCGCGTCCCAGGCCAAGCGCTTGGGGCGACAGATCCAGCTGGGAATTGTACGCTTCGTCCCAGGTCACAAGTTGGCCCGAGTAGCTGGCCATACGGCCCAGGATGGCCGTCATGGTGCTGCTGGCGCTGTAATCGACTTCATTGAACGGCCGGCCGGCCAACAGGGCCTCGAACATGCGATCCTGCTCCACCTGATGACCGTCCGGGTCGCGTTTACGTTCCTGCGGCGTCTGGCCGGTGACTTCCAGCACGCTGCTGCCATGCCCTTCGATATTGACCTTTCCCTTCGTTCCGTGGGCATGCTCGGAGAAACTGTTCCAGCAATTGCCGATCTGCCGGCAGTAGCTGAACAGCTTGACCCCCTGGGCATAGGTGTACTCGACGGCGTGGTGATCGTAGATCTCGCCGTAGTCTTGGTCTTCGCGCATTTGTCGGCCACCCAGCGCCTGGGCATCGATCGGGTGGTCGTTGACCATCCAGTTGCAGACATCCAGATCGTGGACATGTTGTTCGACGATATGGTCGCCCGACAGCCAATTGAAGTGGTACCAGTTGTTCACCTGGTACTGCATTTCGGTCTGCTCGGGCATGCGTGGGCGAACCCAGATGCGACCGGTGTTGAAGTAGGCCCGCATATAGATCACGTCGCCGATCACGCCGTCGTGGATCTGCTGAATCACTTCGGTGTGTTTGGTTTCATGCCGCAAATGGTGACCGACGGAGACGGCCAGTCCTTTCTTCTTGGCGATTTCGTTGGCCGCCAGGACCTTGCGCACGCCGGGGGCGTCGACGGCCATCGGTTTTTCCATGAACACGTGCTTCCCCGCGTCGACGGCCGCCTGATACTGAGCCGGGCGGAAACCGGGTGGCGTGCAGAGTAACACCACATCGGCGTCGCAGGTAATCGCCTGCTGGTACGCGTCGAGCCCCACGAACTTGCGGTCGTCCGGCACGTCGACACGGGCCTTTTCCAATTCGAGCAGCGACTTGTAGGTGCGTTCAAGGGTTCTCGGAACGCGTCGGCCAAAGCCACCACGCGCACGTTGGCGTTGGCAGTCAGGGCGTTGTAGGCGGCGCCGGCGCCACGCCCGCCGCAACCGACCAAAGCGACCCGGATGACGTCGCTGCCCGCCGCATGTGCGGAGCGACTGAGAGCCAACCCCGTGGCCACCGCCACGACCGAGGATGTCTTCAAGAAACTCGCGCCGCGAAGATCGGGGATCGAGCATTGACTTCGAATTCGCGTTCATGTCTAGTTCCTTTTCGTAAGCGGACTGGCTAAGACGGTTGGTGTAAGTTACCACAAAATGGACCGTGTCGCGCGGCGTCACCTGGAGCCGAAGGGCTCTGTACCGTACCATCAGGGGGCACGGCGCGACACGACGGACCCCGGTGCGGGAGAGCATGCCTCATGAACGGTCGAGAACGACTTCTGACCTTCCTTGGCGGCGACCCGGTGGACAGCCTGCCGCTGATGCCCATCACGATGATGTATGCGGCCGATCACGCGGGGGTGCAAGTACGGCCAGTACGCCACCGACTTCCGCGCGCTGGTGGACAGCCAGATCGCGATCGCCGATGCGTACGATTTCGACTTCGTGTCGTGCATTTCGGACCCGGCGCGTGAAGCGACCGACTGCGGCGCCCGGGTGGCCATGTTCGACGACCAGCCGCCCGGCGATCATCGAAACGGACGCCCTGCTGGCCGACAAAGGCACCCTGGCCGCGCTGACCATTCCCGATCCGCACGCGGCAGTCCGCATGGGCGATCGCGTGCGTGCCGCCGCGATTGTTCCGCGAGCGGGTGGGGGACCGCAAGCTGATTGAAGGCTGGATCGAGGGCCCGTGCGCCGAAGCGGCCGACCTGCGCGGCATCAACACGCTGATGATGGACTTCTTCGACGATCCCGATTTCGTGCGCGAGCTGTTCGAATTCACGCTGCAGATGGGCATCCGATTTGCGAGGGCCCAGGTCGAGGCCGGTGTGGACCTGATCGGCGTGGGCGATGCGGCCGCATCGCTGGTCGGTCCGGAGTTCTATCGGGAGTTCGTCTGGCCGTACGAAAAACGACTGGTCGACGAACTGCATGCGATGGGCACGCGCGTGCGGCTGCACATCTGCGGCAACACGACCGTCGATTCTCGAACTGATGGGCCAACTGGGCTGCGACATTGTCGACCTGGACTTCATGGTGCCGATGGACAAAGCGCGAGAAGCGATGGGAACAGAACCAGGTCCTGCTGGGGAACATCGATCCGGTCCGCACGATGCGCGGAGGCACTCCGGAGACGATTCGAGCCGCGATCGCCCCATGCCACCGCCAGACTCGTCCACGATACATTGTCGGGAGCCGGCTGCGAAATCCCCCGCGCCACCGCCGCCGCGAACTGTCCGTGCGCTGACCGACTACGCGCGGGCGACCCAGTCCATAGCGTGTCAGCCGAAAGCCGCCCCGCCGAACCGACGTGAACGAAGATCGATGTGGATTGACGATCTCATTGCCGAGGGCCCCGTCGTCACGGACGGCGCCTGGGGAACTCAGCTGCAGGCGCAGGGCTTGTCGGGCGGCACCTGTCCCGACGCATGGAACCTGTCGCATCCGGACATGGTGCAGCAGGTGCCGCGCAGTACGTCGAGGCCGGCAGCCAGATCGTGCTGACCAACACGTTTCGCGCCAATCGCATTGCGCTGGCCAGCTACAACCTGGCCGACTAGTGTGGCCGCCATCAATCGCGAGGGCGTGCGAGATTTCTCGCCAGGCGGCCGGCGAGCGGGCCCACGTGTTCGCGTCGATCGGTCCGACCGGCAAGATGCTGATGGCCGGCGAGGTCAGCGAGGACGAAGTGCGGGCGGCGTTTGCCGAACAGGCCGCGGCGCTGGCCGACGCCGGCGCCGAAGCGCTGGTCATCGAGACGATGGCGGAGTTGGAGGAAGCGGAACTGGCGGTGGCGGCCGCTCGGCAGACCGGGCTGCCCGTCGTGGCCTGCGTCGTGTTCGACTCCGGGGCGCATCACGATCGCACGATGATGGGTGTGACGCCGGAACAGGCGGCCCAGCGGCTGACCGCAGCCGGGGCGGATGTGGTCGGCGCCAACTGCGGACAAGGCATTGCGGGCTACGTCGACATCTGCCGACGCATGCGGACGGCCACCGACCGGCCGCTGTGGATCAAGGCCAACGCGGGCATTCCGGAGATCGTGGACGGCCAAGTGGTCTATCGCACGTCGCCTGCGCAATTCGCCTCCTACGGGCCGGCCTTGTTGGAGGCGGGAGCCCAATTCGTCGGCGGCTGTTGCGGCACCTCGCCCGCCTACATTGCCGCTCTGTGCAAGGAGATTCGCTCATGAAATCACGCGAGCGAGTGCTGCGGGCCATCCACCATCAGGTCGGCGGATCGAGTGCCGATCGACGTGGGCGGCACGCGGCAGTCGGGGATCGCCGCTTCCACCTATCATCAACTGAAACAACGACTGGGACTCCACACACCCACGCGAGTCTTCGACCTGTACCAGATGCTGGCCGAAATCGAACAGCCGGTGATCGAACGGTTCGGCGGCGACGTGATCGGACTGTACCGACCGGACGTGGCGTTCGGCATCGTCAACGAGGACTGGAAGCCGTGGACCATGTTCGACGGAACGCGCGTCGAAGTGCCGGGCGGATTCCAGCCGCGGCAAGAGCCGGACGGCAGCCTGGTCATCGTGCGGCAGGGCGAGCCGATTGCCCGCATGCCGCAAGGCGGCTTCTACTTCGATCGCCTGGAGAAATTCCCCGGGGCGGCTCACGTCGACCTGGACGGCTACCAACCGCCGCTGCTGACGCCACGAGCAATGCGAGCACTATCGCGCTCAATCGCAAGTCCTCTACGACAACACCGACTACGCGATTGTCGCGCCGCTGGGTCCGCCCTACGAGTTGTTCTACGGACTGGGAACCGGCGATTTCGAAAGCTGGATGATCACGCTGGCGTGCGAACCGGACTACGTGCACCGGCTGTACGACTGCCTGGTCACCGCGTGGATCGAGAATCTGAAACGGTTCGTCGACGCGGTCGAAGATCGCGTGCAGATCCTGCAGTTCTGCGACGATTTCGGCACGCAGCAGTCGCTGTTCCTGTCGGTCGACATGTATCGCCAACTGGTGATGCCGCACTACCAGCGCGGTCTCGAGTGGATCCACGCCCACACCGACATGAAAGTGCTGCTGCATTCGGACGGCGCGATCTTCCCGCTGATACCCTCGCTTGATCGAGACGGGCGTGGATATTCTGAACCCGGTGCAGACCAGTGCCGTGGGGATGGATCCCGTGCAACTGAAACAGCAGTTCGGCGACCGCTTGACTTTCTGGGGTGGTTCGCTCGACTGCCAGAAGACCCTGCCGTACGGCAGCGTGGACGACGTGGTCGCCGAAGTGCAGCGGCACGTCGAGATCTTCGCGCCCGGTGGCGGTTACGTGTTCACTTCGGTCCACAACGTGCAAGCCAATGTGCCGCCCGAGAATGTGATCGCCATGTACGACACCGCCTTGAAGTTCCAATTTCCCGACAGGGAGCCCCTCATGATACGCCGACGCCTGATTCCCATGCTGTACCTCCTTCTCTGCCTGACGATGGTTGTTCCAGCCGCGGCGGCAGAAACGCCGGCCGAGCGCGATGCCCGCATGCAGTGGTGGCGCGACGCGCGCTTCGGCATGTTCATCCACTGGGGCCTGTATGCGATTCCGGCCGGTAACTGGAACGGCAAGAAGGTCGACGGGCTCGGCGAGTGGATCATGAACAGCGCCAACATTCCGGTCGCGGAATACGAGCAGCTGGCCAAGCAGTTCAATCCCGTGAAGTTCGATGCGGCCGAGTGGGTGCGGATCGCCAAAGACGCCGGCGTGCGGTACATCGTGATCACGTCGAAACACCACGACGGATTCTGCCTGTTCGATTCGGCCGTCACCGAGTTACGACGTGGTCGACGCGACGCCCTACGGCAAGTGTCTGCTCAAGCCGCTGGCCGACGAATGCCGCAAACAAGGCCTGGTGTTCTGCGTCTACTACTCGATCATGGACTGGCATCATCCGGCCCAGTACCGCGACAGCGAGAGCAATACAACCCGACCAAGATCCACCCCGAGCGCAAACGCGAGTATGTCGACTACATGAAGGCGCAACTCAAGGAACTGGTCGACTCACTGCGATGTCGGCCGTGCTGTGGTTCGACGGCGAATGGACCGACTGGTGGACCGAAGAGGAGGCCCGCGAGATCTACGCGTTCCTGCGCGAACTCAAGCCGGACATCATCATCAACAACCGCGTCGGCAAGGGTCGGCCGGGCATGGAAGGGCTTGAACAAGAGCGATCAGGAGTACTCCGGCGACTTCGGCACGCCCGAGCAGCAGATTCCCGCCACCGGCATCCCGGGCGTCGATTGGGAATCGTGCATGACGATGAACGACACGTGGGGGTTCCGCAGCGACGACCACGAACTGGAAGTCGGCCGAGACGTTGATTCGCAACATCATCGACATCGCCTCCAAGGGGGGCAATTACCTGCTCAACGTCGGCCCCACGGCCGAAGGCCAGATCCCAGCACCGTCAGTCGAACGACTCGCTGCGATCGGCACCTGGATGAAGAAGAACGGCGAGTCGATCTACGCGACGCAGGCCAGCCCGTTTGCCGCGACGCCGTGGGGACGCTGCACACACAAGACGCTCGCCGACGGCACCACGCGACTCTACCTGCACGTCTTCGACTGGCCCGCCGATGGCAAGCTGACGATTCCGGACGTGGCCGGCAAGCCGCTGCGGGCCATGCTGCTCGACGGCGGAAAGTCGTTGTCCCTGACGCATCAGGAGGGCGCAACCGTCGTGGCGGTACCCAACACCGCTCCGGACGCGATCGCGACCGTCGTCGTCCTGGATGTCAAACCGGAGTAGCGATCGCGGAGCACTGCGGTCGCGGTTGTGCGTGAGCAAGCGGGACGCGCGTTCGACAAGGCCTGAGCAAGCGGGACGCTTGCTCTACGGACTGGACGCCCGTTCGACAGGGTCTGAGCAAGCGGGACGCTTGCTCTACGGGGCGGTACTCCGCACGAGATCGAAGGTCACGACGTCGGACGGTTTGCCCTGGCTGAAGCCCTGCCACTGCGTCTGGAGATGGTCGGGATCGACAATCGTGATCGTGCCCGCGTGCATGTGATCGTCCTGCGGGGACCGCATGTTGGTCGCGTCCACGAAGTCAAAAACCATGTGCCGCGGATCGGAACCGCCGCGGCATTTCATGCGCGGCTGATTCCCGGCCGCGCAATAATGGGTGAGCAGCAGGTCGTCTCCGTCCTGGTAGTAGACGGTGACCATCTCATGGTCCGAACCGGGAAACAGCACCTCCATGACCGCGCTGCCGGCCGCGGTGACGCGAAAGGTGGACACGACCTGATCCGTCGGCTGGCCATTCTCGCCCGCTCGGACCCAGTTGCCCGCCAGCGATTTGAGCGTGTCCAGCGTCGGGCCGGCCTTCTTGGCCGGCGCATCCTGCTTGCCGGTCAGCAGTTCTCGCGTTGTGCGATCCCACACCACCGTACGATGTGCCAGGCGATGGTAACCGTGGCAATCGGTGCAGGCCAGTTCCTGCGATGCACCCAGCCGCGGCATACGTTCGCGCAGACGCGTGACGACCTCCGCAGCCGGCGCATCGTGCGTGTCGTGGCATTCGACACACGATTCGTCAATCTTCCCTCGCGGGAACATCACGTCCGGCGGCGTCGTGTTGTTCTCGTCGTTGCGATGATCGTACGACTTGCCATGGCAATCGACGCATCCGACTTCGCCATCGACGTGCTGCGTGACCAGTTGCTCCTCCTGAAAATTGTCGTGGCACACGAAGCAAGCACTGTTCTCGGCGACGGACGGTGCCACGGGCGTATCCCGCTTCGGCTTCTCCGTGGCTTCATTCAACAACAGCGGCGAGTCGGTATCGATCGTCAGCGGCGGGAGCGTGCCTGATGACTGGTCATCCTGTTGCTCCTGCTTTCGTTCTGGTTCCTGCTTCTGTTCCTGAGCTCGCACGGACGACTCCCACGGAGTGCGTCGTCCCGTGGTGGAAACAGCCGTCGCCAGGGCGACCGCCGCGAGCGCGAGATACCACAGCGTATGAGTACGCAGATTCTTCATCGTCAGTCCTGTGAGGGTGGATTACACGTATTCCCAGTCTTTGAGCCATTGATAGTGTGGCGACAGATGGGCCCAGGCGCGATCCATGGCTTGATCCAGCCGTGTCTGTTCCTGCAGGTCCAGCTTGCGGCGTTCCACCACGGCCAGGCAGACATTATCGACCTGCTGGGGCGTGATCAGGCCGGCCATCGGTGCCGTGATGGCGGGATTGCAGAGAATGCAGCGGATAGCCAGCCGCGCCATTTCGTTGTCTTCTTTCGCGTGAGGACTGTCGACGGCACTGTCTCCCTGGAAGATCGAGTTGCTCGCGAACGGCTTGATTCCAAACCAGCCGACTTCGTGCTTCTGAATGGACGCCCACAACCCCGCCTCGTCGGTAACCACCTTGGTCTTGGCGGTATAGGGGGTCAGGACGACCTCGACTTGTGCGGGATATGTCTCGATGACCTGCTTGAGATGCGGCCGATCGTGGGACGAGACACCGATGAAACTGCGCTCTGCCGGTCTTCTTCGCCCAGTCCAAAGCGTCGGCCACGTCGTCCAGTTCCGCCGGCGTGTGCTGTTGGCTGTCGACGAGCAGACTGATCCGCCACAAGTCGACGTAGTCCAGCCCCGCCTCGCGCATGCCCTCGTCCAGACCCTCCTTGAGTTTCTTGCGGGACCGCCATTCCTGGAACCGACTCTCCTTGACGTGCCAGGAATAACCGACGTACATCTTGTCTCGGCGCCCCTGGAGGGCCTTGGAGTACGCCAGGATCTCTTCCCGGCAGCAGGCATCGACGTAGTTGATACCGCGATCGATGCAGCGGCTGACAATCTCGCGGCGGTTCTTCTGGAAATCTTCCCGTTCAATGTCCTGGGTCATCCAGCCTTCCGGTTCGGTCCCGCCAATGACTTTGACCAGACGTTTCCAATGGCCTCCCAGCGCGACTGCGGACACCATCATGCCGGTCTTGCCGCACCGCCGGTACTCCATCTGTTGGTTGTAGTTGAGGATTTTGCTGGTGTCTTCGCCGTGGGGATTCCCGGCCCACACTGTCTTCGTGGCGGTCAAGCCGGCTGCCATCGCCGCGGCCGTCCAAGCGCTGTTGCGCACAAATTGCCGACGCGTGAGTCTGTCTGCCATGGGACTACTCCTTCACTTTCGACATGGGCATTTTCCACATGGGCGGATTCCACCCGGGTGTCTTTCACGCTGACCCGCGGTGGTTGGAGGACTGCTCGCGGTTTGGGTCCGACCCACCCCATTCGATAATCTTCGCCGGCGGACGTCCGCAGAGTCCCGCGTTTTCGCTCGCACGCCGGACGCCCTGGCGTTGACACCGCGGCTTCCATTGTAGTCCAAGGTGGTGTGCAGAGAAACGCAGGAATCCCGGCCCGCCAAACCTGGGAAACTAGCGCCTGGGAAACTCGTGCCTGGGAAAGCTGCCTGGAGGAGTCGTCACTGCCGGCCGGATTTGGTAGATTGTCGGCTCCGCGCATTGATGGCTTGTGAGTTCCCCGAGTTCGTTCCAGCTGAGGGCGTTCGGCAGGCCCACGTACGCGGGCCCCGCCCGTGCAATCCCGTTTCCCCGTTCGACATTCCCTATGGAGCTAAGGCATGAGTCCTGACGTCCCTGGCGCAACCTCGCGTGATCTGCTGGAGTACGCCACCGAACAGAAGATTTTCCAGATCGGCAATACCCGGGTCGGAGGCCGCCCCGGTGCCCAGCCAACCGTGTTGATCGGCACCACCTTCTATCATAAACATGACGTGGTCACGAACGCCGATCGCGGCGAAATCAACGCCGAGGAAGCGGAAAAACGCATTCGCGTTCAAGAAGATTTCTCGGCGCGGACCGGTAACCCATGCATGCTGGACGTCGTCGGGGCCACCCCGGAGGGAATGGTCCGCAATCTGGAGTTCGCGGCCAAGATTACGGAGATGCCGCTGTTGATCGACGGCACCACCGCCGAAGTGCGGATCGCAGGCCTGCAATACGTGGCCCAGGCGGGCCTGGCCGACCGGGTCGTCTATAACTCGATCCAACCCGAAATCACCGACCGCGAATTCACGGCCATCCAGGATGCCGGCGTGACGAGCGCCATCTTGCTGACCTATTACCTGATGGACTTCACGGCCAAAGGGCGCGTCCAGGCCGTGCGCGAGTTGCTGCCGCGGGCCCACGCCGCAGGGGTCAAACAACTGCTGGTCGACACGTGCGTGCTCGACCTGGCCACACTCGGCCAGGCCTGCAGCGCCATGCACGACATCAAAAACGAATTTGGACTACCGGTCGGTGGTGGCGTGCATAATGCCGTCGCCGTGTGGAAAGGGCTCAAGAAGAAGATGGGCGAGCAGGCGGTCAAGCCGTGCGTCGCGGCCGTCTGTGCCTCCTCCGTCGCCATGGGCGCGGATTTCATCCTGTACGGACCAATTGAAGACGCGCCCTACGTGTTCCCGGCCGTGGCCATGATCGATACGGCACTCAGCCAATTGATCATGGAACGTGGTGAGCGTCCCGACGAGAACCATCCGCGGTTCCGCGTGGGGTAACGAGCGGAGACGATGGTGTCGGCCCGTACGATACGCTGCCAGACGCGATGAGCAAAAAGGGGGATTTCCAATTCCGCCCACGCCCTGCCGAACACCCGAACCGTAGGGCGGACTTCCGAGTCCGCCTTGAAGAATCGAACACCAGACATTGGGCGGCGCATGAAGAGGGACGGACTTGGAAGTCCGTCCTACGGTCTGGGTGATTGACAGGTTCTGGTCGATCTTGGCGAATCCCCACCCGCCAACGTGCTTAGCGCGTGGCGCGGGCGATCTTGTCGGCAATCGCCATGGCCTTCCGGCCATCTTCCGCCGTGATGCTCGGCTGTTTTCCGTCCAACAAGCACTGGACGAAATACTCGTCCTGCTGCTGGTGCCCCCACATGCGGGCGCCCGTCTGCTTGACATCCCATTCGCTCTTGAAGGGGTCTTCCCCCAAGAGCGTGGCTTTGTCGTTGTGCGAGGCGTCGATCATGTAGGTCGAATCGCCAATCACTTCCAGGCGAGACGCGGAGGCGGAATGGGTCACAGATCCGCTGTACTGCAGGCAACCGACCATGCCGTTGGCGAATCGCAACGAAGCCGCAGCGTCGTAGCCCAGCGTTCCGCCGTACTTGGCCAGCTTCGTGTACTTGGTGGTCGGATGCACTTCCACGATGTCCGAGCCGGCCAGCCACCGCAACAGATCGATCGACCAGACGGCCAGCGTGTAGAGCGGTCCGCCGCTCTTTTCGATGTCCCACACCCAGCATCCCACCGGCCATTGCATGGCGAGATCCTTGGCCGGAATGAACTCGCGATACATCAACGTGGAGATATTTCCCAGGACGCCCTTGTCGATCAGTTCTTTGGCCTTGACATAGTTGGGAGTGAAGTGGAACGTGAGACTGGGCATCAACGTCACGTTGGCCTTGTCCGCCGCTTCGATCATCCCGTCCACTTCTTTCAGGTTCGCTGCCAGCGGCATCTCGCACAGCACGTGCTTGCCGGCCTTGATGGCCGCCAGGGAGGCCGCTGCGTGCATTGCGGTGGGAAGCGACACCACGACGGCCTGAATGTCCGGATCGTCCACCAGTTGTTTGTAGTCCGTATACGCCGACTTGATATCGAACTTCTTCTTGACCTTTCCCAGCCGCGCTTCGTCCGCGTCGGCGACCGCCACCAGGCGAGCGTTTCCCATTCCGGCGAAGGCCGGCACATGCGCTCCCCGTCCGACAAATCCACAACCGACGACGCCTACACCGATGCTACCCACAGTTCCACCCTTTCCGAAAAAGCGTTAGCTGGAAACAACAACGGGCTCATTGTAGACAATTGCGATCGCGCCGCCTATCAGCCGCCGGATAGCCTCACGGCGGTGGAAAGAACCTACGCGTCTTGCCCCTGCGGCCGACCCAGACTCAACAGCAACTCGAACGTGAAGATGCCCGAATCGTGCCCGTCGCTGAAGATGATCGAGTAGGCGTAATTGCCGACCGGCCGCATGGACTGGACGCGTATCGGTCGGGCCTCCGCGGGGGACAGCACCTGCAACTGCAGCGGATTGGTGGCGGCCGCTTCGTGCGTGCGTTTTTCACGGCAACCTGCACACGGGCAACCGTCACGCAAGGCCGGGAACGCGTACCGACGGACCTGCCCATCACTCCAGTCAATCTGGAGCTCCCGCTCGTCCACTATCTTCAGGCCGGTGGGGTAAGGCATCGCCATGGGAACAGACTCAGAGTGCACGGAGAACTACGCTCGTCACCAGATTCTAGAGACGCCCCGCTCCGCATGTCCATCCCCCGCAGTTCAGCGGTTGACGTGCACGACAGTGGCGGGTGGAAAGCCGTTGAAGTGGGTCGACGACGCGTGGCTATAGGCGCCAATGTTCTCGCTGTAGACCAGCTCGCCCAGTTCGAGATCGGGTAGTTCCTCGGCCAGCGAGATCGTATCCAACGCATCACACGTCGGCCCGAAGACGGCACAGAGCTGTTTCTCCGCCTCTTTGAACGCTTTGACGTGATACGGGATGTGGTCGAAGATGATGCCGGAGAACGTGTGATACACTCCGTCATCGATGTAATAGCACTGTTTGCCATCGCGAACGGCCTTGCCGATCACGGTAGCCACCAGGAATCCGGCGGTGGCCACCAGAAACCGCCCCGGCTCGGCCAGAATCTCCATGTCGCGGGGGAACAGGCGGTCGAGTTCCGCTCGGAGTAACTTGGCCAGCGTGCGGAACGGCTTGACCTGGTTATCGTAGGGAACGGGGAACCCGCCGCCGATGTCGAGGATCTTGACTTGAGGGTAGCCGCGTTCCCAGGCCTCGTGGAAGATACCTGCCATGAGGTTCAAAGCCTGCACGTAATTGGCGAAGTTCGTGCACTGGCTGCCGACGTGAAAGCTGAGCCCCTCGACCACCAGTCCCGCGTCGAAGGCGGACTCAATCAAGCTGACGGCCTCACCCGGGGCTGCTCCGAACTTCGAGGACAGCTCCACCACGGCTCCCGTGTTGGGAACCTTGACCCGCAGCACCAGGCCGGCCTGGGGCGCGTACTTCTTGATCTTGCCGATTTCGGCTTGATTGTCGAAAGTCACCAGGGGCTTGTACGGATCGAGCTCGACCAGGGTCCGGTTGTCTTTGATCGGATGGGCATAGATGATCTTGTCCCAGATGAAGTCCTGTCGCTCCTTATCGGGCAGCGACTCGATGTTCTCGTGGACCAACCGGAACTCGGCAATCGACGCCACGTCGAAGCTGGCCCCCGCTTGGTACAGGGTCCGGACGATGGCAGGATCCGAGTTCGACTTGACGGCATAGTAGGCCTGCACACGGGGCAGCTGCTTCTTGAACTCTTCGTAGTTCCTGCGCAACACGTCGTGGTCCACGACGAACAGCGGCGTGCCATGTTCGCGGGCCAGTTCCTGGAGCTGTGCGGAGTTCACCATCAATCTCGTTCCCCCACCAGAAAATTCTTGAATTGCCACGGGTCGGAAACATCGAGCGACACGTCGGCGTAGTTGTCAAACGCATTCGTGTAGCCCTTCAACGGATTCCAGTCCGACGGCGTCGAGATGAACTTGCCGAGATACGGCTTGGCGATTCCCAAGACGTAGTCGAGCGGCAAGTCTTCCGGGACACAGAGCCCGCGGTTCGGGTTCTCGATCATCCACCTCACGGCGGCCACGACCGAAATCGCCACCTGCATGGTCGTGGCATTCTGGTGCGGCACGAGACGCCGGGACTCTTCGATGCTGAGCTGAGTGCCTGTCCACCAGGAGTCGTACGCGTGGCCCATCACCAGCGCTCCCAGCGTGTCTGCGCCCGAGGTGATTTCGTCGGTCATGATGCGGACGGAAGACTGCAGACGATAGTCGTTGCCCCGCAGTTCATGGAGCGAAGCGATGGCCGCATCGCAGGGACAGTACGCATAGTGAACGGTCGGGCGGTAGATCGGCCGGCCCGCCTCCCAGACCGTGAGCCGATCGGAGATCGTGTAGGCCTCGCCGTGGCGGACGACCATGCCACGAATCGAGCCGTTGGGCACCCAGGACCGGACCCAGGTGTTGATCCCCATGCGGGCCAGGCAGATCTGGTTGCATGGGCCCTCGTCGTGTTCGTAGGCCAGCGGCGGCAGCTCCTTCTCGTGCGTCCCCCAACCCATCTCGGCCGTCGTGATCCCCTCCTCACGAAAGCCCTCCACGCTCCACGTGTTCACGAACTCGTCCACGCGTTTCGGCCGGTCGGTGATCTGCGTGTCCCGTTCCGAACAGTGGATTACCTTGACCCCCAACTTCATGGCCAGTTCGTTGAACGTTCGGTCGGCCAGAAGTTGGGAAAGCTGCTCCGCAGCGGCTCCGGTCACGCGCTTGTCGCTCAGCAGCCTGCCCCCGATATCCAGCAGTGCCTGCCTGGCGAAGTGCGAGATCAGGCCAGGATTGGCGCCGTGTTCGATCACCGCGGTCGTCCCGGGCTGTGACCACTTCGCGCTCTGTTGGCGGAGATTCTGGTGCCGCCAGTACAGCGTCCGCTGAGTCGGCCGAGCGAAGACCGTGTGGTCGTACGGATCCCACACTTCGACGGAAGTGTTGATGTAGAGCACCCCGTGGTCATGACACCACTGGACGATCTCACAGCAGTCGATGTTCCACGCCAGGTCGATGAGGAAGTCGCCCGCTCGCAGGTAGGTCGCCAACAGCGGTGCCAGGTTGTCGGGCGTGATCTGCTGACGCACGAACCGGACCCCCTGGCTGGTCCACGGCTCAAGCAGCGACGACTGGTCGACCAGATCCAGCACCGTGATGTTCCGAGGTGGAATCCGCAGATGCTTCATCAGGACCGGCAGCGTACACTGCGCCACCGAACCGAAACCGACCATCAACACCCGCCCCGAAAAGTCCGTCATCGCTCTCGACACTTCGGGTTCTCTCCTTTCCCACGCGCACCCGCTGAGCTCACGCGTGTGATCAACCGACAACCGCAGCAAACCCGGCTGCCCGAACATCTCCGTCGATCCCCGGCTGATCGAGCGGCGTCGCATGACGAGAGGGACTCTACTTGCCCATGAGGTGGTTGAGCACGGCCATTTCGAGTGCCTCATAGTCGCGGGACTCGATGCACTGGCGTTCCACGTCCTTGGGGAACGTGCGGACCTTTTCGACCAGGCGGAGAAAGATCGCCTTGCTGTTGGCCAGATGTTTTTCAGCCACTTCGGCCTTCTGCGTGCGCATCGCCTTGACGTCCAGGCCGACGAAGCGACCGGTCTGCGGATAGCCGGCCAGTTCCAGCACTCGAACCTGGTTGTAGGCGCTGCGCAGATCCGCCGCGCCGAACGACTTGTCCTGGTCGAACTTCAGGCCGTTCTGGTCGTTCAGATGCACGCTCCAGAGTTTTCCCATCGACAGGGCGAACGCCATTTCATCCGAGGCGTCCAGGCCGGCCAGGCGGGCATGGGCGGTTTCGATCAGCCCACCGACGCGTTGCGGATCGACCGTCTTGAAGGCAATCGCCAGCGCATGCCCAATCGTCGGCACGTACGCCTGGTCCATCGGCTCGTTCGGTTTCGGCTCGATCGCAAATTGCATCTGGGGGTTGTGCTTGAGCAACTGATTGATGGCATCGATCTGGTGCTCGTAGGCCTGAATCGCATTCTTCGATTCGCGAATGTACGATCCTTCGCGAGCCAGCCACAGGACCATCAAGTTCGTGCCCATCGCGGCCGCGATGTCGACCGCGCGCTTCGTGCGGTCGACGGCCCAACTCCGCGCCTCGGCGCAATTCGCGGTGAAGCCCCCGTCGATGCCGCGGGGATCTTCCCACAGCCGCGGCGCGATGAACTCCGCTACCAGCCCTTCCCCCTCGAAGACTTTCTTGAGCTGTTTCGCCTCGCGTTCCACTTCCGCGGCGGTCTTGCTGTCGACCTCGGGCACCGCGTCATCGTCGTGCAGCTGCACACCCTCGAAGCCCAGCTTCTTGTACGATGCCAATTTCTTGGAAAATTCGATTGTGGGGCGTACCGCCGGTCCAAATGGATCGGCACCTTCGCTGATGTTCCATGGCCCAAACGAAAAACGGTAGTCGTTCGACATCTCTCCAACCTCCTCACAAGAAATTAAGTCCAATTCGTTGCATACCTGTCTCGAAATCGGCCCCGACCCGGGCCAGATGCTAATCGGGATTCAGGCCGGCGAGGCGAGCCGTCTCCACATAGTCGCGTAAGCCGGCGGTGGCCCCCAGTCCGGTGACACAGCAGGCACCCGTGGCCGCCGCCAGACGGCCCGCTTCCGGAAGCGACTTGCCACGCAACAAGCCGGTGAGCAATCCTGCGTAGAAGCAGTCGCCCGCTCCCGTGGTGTCCACGACCGGCCCCGGCGCCGGTATCTGGTCGATCTTCAGATACTCGCCGGCGCGCGGGCTGAGCAAGGCCCCCTCGGAGCCGAGCTTGACCCCCAGCAGTCCCGGTGCGCCGCAGCCGCGATACGTGTCGATGATCGCCTGCGGGTCGGTCTGGCCCGTCTGATGCTTGGCTTCCGCCAGGCTGGGCACATAGGCGTCCAGGTGCGGCAACAGCTTATCCAACGGATGCATGCTGCCGCCGTCTCCCGCCGCGTCGAGCGCCGTCTGGCACCCGCTGGCCCGAATGGCCGCCAAGACTTCCGCCAGATCGCATTCCAGATTCGGCATCAGCGAGTAGTAGCCGATCAGCGTCATCCGACTCTCGGCAAATAAGTCCATGTTCTCCCAGAACAAGGCCTTGCTCATCTGCTTGGGCGCACCGACACAGTGCGCGAAACTCCGCTCGCTGCTGGGATCGATCAAGACGGCCGTTGTGCTGGTGGCGCCGCCTTCGAGCGTCAAGAGCCGGTCGGCATTGATGTGCTCGTCCGAGTACCGACGGCGAATCACCGCCGCCCACTCGTCGGCCCCCACAAGGCTGAAGGCGGCTACACGCATCCCCAACCGCGTCATGGCAATCCCGCTGTTGGACACGATCCCGCCCGTGGTTACGCCAATCGGATCGACCTGGATCAATCGGCCGCCACCGATCGCCGTGCTTAACGGAACCGGCCGCACCAGCAGATCGATCACGCACGAACCGCACAGCACACAGTCGAATTTTTTGTCGGCTGCCACCTTACGCCTTCCTCCACTGGATCCCCGAAGTCCCGAGCACCGGGCCGCCACGACCCCCACGACCGGGCCGTCCCGATCGGCGGTTTTCCGTGGCCAGACCGCCCGCGTGCCCTGGATCATACCCGATCCAGAGCGTCGTTTCTATCGGCGACATACAATCGTTATTTGAGCTATAATTGGGCGTGCCGCGCGGAGCACCCTTCGCGCCGGCACGAATTGCTCCGCGTGTCCGACAAGGCCTGCCGCCCGATCAGCCCACGACCAACGAGTTGCCAGCAACCGCAAAGACCATGGAAAAATCACTCGATCGAAAAATCGCCCGCATCCTCGCCGATTCCACCTGCCGCGACTTCATCGTCGCCGACGCCAAGGATGCCGACATGGCGTTCGGCCTGTCGGCGCCGGGCATGAGTCCGGAACATCACGCGGGCGAGGCGCGCTTCCGCACGCTGGAAGAATACCGCCAATTGATCCGCGACGTGGTCCGCCAGGGGTTGGTGGACATTGCGCTGATGAGCGCCAGTTCGAACGAAATCCTGACCATTCAGGAACGCCTGTTTGACAACAGTCCGGTGACACCCGCCATCCGCGCCAATGATACGTCCGACATCTGGTTGGCCGCAGGGACCGGACAGTACGGTTCCCAGCCTTCGGTGTCGTTCCGCACGGCGACCATCGACCACGCGATGTGCGGCAAGAGCGATTGTCAACCGCACGAACGCCGACTGGGCGCCGACCTGGGACTCTATTCGATCACGCTCAACAACGACGTCGAGCTGGATCATCGCTCCTTGACTGAGTACAAGGCGTTTCGACTGGAAGCGGAGCAGAAGGGTTTTCGTCACTTCCTGGAAGTTTTTGCTCCCAACGCGTGCGGCAAGATGTGCCCGAAGGACGTGCCCCGCTTCATCAACGACAGCATCGTGCGCACGCTGGCAGGAGTCACGAGCCGCGGCCGTCCGGTGTTCCTGAAAATTCCCTACTTCGGTCCGGCCGCCATGGAAGCGCTGGCTTCCTACGATCCGAAGCTCGTCGTCGGTGTGCTGGGCGGCTCGGCCGGGACGACCTACGACGCGTTTCACATGCTGTGGGAAGCCAAGAAGTACGGCGCTCGCGCCGCGCTCTACGGCCGCAAGATCAACAACGCGGAGCACCAGTTGTCGTTCGTCACGTACCTGCGCGCCATCGCCGACGATCAGATGGAGCCGGAAGCTGCCGTCCGGGCCTACCACGGCGACCTGCAACGTCTGAAGATCCGGCCTCAGCGAAGCCTGGCGGAGGACCTGGTACTGACTCCCACGGCGCTCAGCTACGCAGGATCGCCCCGGCTCACCGACCGCGCCGGCAATCCGCAACCCGCAGGCAAACCGCAACCCGCAGGCAAACCGCAACCGGCTGCTTCCCTTCCGAAGGACCCGGACTTCAGCAAGATGACCACGGCCGAGAAGGTCGAATGGAATCTTGCCCGCTGGCGAAGGATTCTCGGCGGCTGATCCGAGATGGGGACGAAGGACAAGTCACCTCTCCTGGTTGGACCGACGTGGTCTGGCACTCGGCACGGTAAGAGGACACCACGATCATGAAACGCTCGAGCGGCACTTTCTTCCGCGGCTTCACAGCCATCGTCCTGGTTGTCGTCACTCGCTCACTGCTGGCCGCTGAGCCGGTACCGTTGGTGGCTCGGCCATTTCCCTTGTCGGCGGTACGGTTGTTGGCGGGGCCCTTTGCCGAGGCCCAGCAGCGCAACTGCGACGTGCTGCTGCAACTGGATCCTGACCGGTTACTGCACATGTTTCGCGTGACGGCGGGACTGCCGTCCCCGGCGGAACCGTACGGTGGCTGGGAGGCGCCCCGCGTCGAAGTGCGCGGACACGCGCTCGGGCATTACCTGTCGGCCTGTTCGCTGACCTATGCCGCCACGGGAGACGCACGCTTCAAGGAGCGTGCGGACCATATCGTGGCCGCCCTGGCCGAATGCCAAAAAGCACTGCCGCAACAGGGCGCACACCCGGGCTACTTGTCGGCCTTCGCGGAATCGTTCATCGACCGCGTGGAAGCCGGCCAATCCGTCTGGGCCCCGTGGTACGTCCTGCACAAGATCATGGCCGGCCTGCTGGACGCTTATCAGCTCTGTGACAACCAACAGGCACTGGACGTGCTGGCGAAAATGGCCGAGTGGATCCGCTTCCGCATGGATCGGTTAACCCTGGAACAGCAGCAGGCCATGCTCAGAAATGAATTCGGAGGGATGAACGAGAGTACTGGCCAACCTGTATGCGGTTACGGGCCATCCTGATCACTTGCGAATGGCCAGGGTCTTCGATGATCGATTCGTGTTCGATCCTTTGGCGCAGAGCGAAGACCGGCTGGACGGACTGCATGCCAATACGCAGGTTCCCAAAGCCATCGGGGCGGCACGCGAGTACGAGGTCACCGGCGAAGCGCGCTATCTGGACATCGCCCGTAACTTCTGGGAGCGTGTGGCACTCGAGCGATCCTATGTCATCGGCGGGCACAGCGACCGGGAGCATTTCTTCCCACCCGCGGAGTTCGCCAGGCATCTCGGACCGGAGACCGCCGAGACCTGCAATACCTACAACATGCTGAAACTCACGCGACACCTGTTCGAAGTCGAACCGTCGGCAACCGTCATGGATTTCTACGAGCGGGCACTCTACAACCACATCCTCGCTTCACAGGATCCGGAGCGCGGCATGTTTGTGTACTTGATGTCGCTCAAGCCCGGACATTTCAAGAGTTACTCCACTCTGGATAATTCGTTCTGGTGCTGTTTTGGCACCGGCCTGGAAAATCACGCCAAGTACGCCGACACGATCTTTTCGCACGGCGACAGACTCGTTGTACGTGAACCTGTTCATTCCGGCCGAACTGGACTGGAAGGAGCAGGGACTGCGTGTGCGTCAGGAAACGCAGTTCCCGGCGGCCGACTCGATCCAGCTGCGATTCCAGGTCAAGCAACCCGTCGACCTGACCCTCCAGATCCGCCGCCCCAGTTGGGCGACACAAGATATCCAAGTCCATGTGAACGGCCAACCTCAACCGACCGACAGCCAACCCGGATCGTATTTCGCGATCCGGCGCACCTGGCATGAGGGAGATCTCGTCGCGTTGCGGATGCCGTTGAGTCTGCGCGTCGAAGCGCTCCCGCACGCAGACCACTTGATCGCCTTCCTGTACGGCCCGTTGGTGCTGGCCGGAGACTTGGGAACGGCAGGCCTCGAGGCGGTGGACCTGTACATGCGCAACCAGACAGACCTGGTGGCGGTCCCGGGGCCGGAAGTTCCCGCACTCGTCGGTGATTGCACCCAGCTCGTACAGCATGTCCACCCAGTGCCCGGCACGGTTTTGGAGTTTCGCACCGAGGGCATCGGGCGTCCCGGCGACATCACGTTGCTGCCCTTTTACCGCGTCCACGGTCGCCGCTATTCGGTGTACTGGGAGTGTTACTCGGAAGAAGCCTGGAAGAAGATTTCCGCCGCACGTGCGGCCGCCAAGGCTCAGCAATTGGAGCTGGAACGACGGACCATCGACTCGGTGATCATCGGCCAGGTCGATTCCGAACAGCAGCATCAACAACAGGGTGAACGAACCATGACAGGGCCGTTCTCGGGCCGTGCTTGGCGTCACGCCGATCAGGGCGGATGGTTCAGCTATCAGATGAAAGTTCTGCCCGATCAGCCGATGACTCTGATGTGCACCTACTGGGGCAGTGACAGCGGCGAACGCGAGTTCGACATCCTTGTCAACGAGACCGGGATCGCGACCCAGCGACTGGAAGGCAAGCAACCTGGTGAGTTCATCGACGTGGCGTATGAGATCCCCACTTCGCTGACGAACGGCCAGACTTCGATCACGGTCCGTTTTCAGGCTCATCCGGGCAAGTTGGCCGGTGGCGTGTTCGGTTGCCGGATGCTGAAATAGGCGTCTGCCAGCCACCCCGACGGCGGCAGCCCTGGCCCGCGGACTATCTGGCCGACGCGGTCGCGGTCCATGTCGCGCCGCGACAGGCTCATTTTCGGGCGTCAGCGTTTTTCACGAAATCGCGATAGGCCTCCACAACGGCGTCATCCTCGGGAGCTTCGAACAGCTGCAACCGCACGACTGCCCGGGCGGTTTCGGCTGCGGCGATGTCGCGCCCGAACAGCGACAAGTAGACGGAGAAATGCCCTTCGGTTTGATAGGGCATGGCGACCGCAAAGCCGTCCTGTGGTCGGGTCATCAACACGGCCGTCACCCGACGCTCAGGCACACGTCGCATGGCCAGGGCCTGGCCCAAGGTGGGAAGAATCTTCCACTGCACCGGGTTGGGTGGCAGCTCCCACCGCCCGTCTTGGATCAGCGTGACTGCCGCGTCGTCGCGCGGGAACATCAACCAGTCGCCAAGTTCCTGGCGGGCGAACATGAACCCGGGCTTCCCTGCCGCTTGCGGGTTTTCTCTGACGTAAGCCGCGGCGTTCGTGAAACTTTTGTCGAAATACGAGGCTACGAAGACTTCGAATGCATGCAGCTCTTGGGTAGGTGTCACCGTGATCTCCAGGTCCACCGCCGACGGCGAACTCCAACGGTACTGACCCCGCAACACAAACGGGCGGGCAGCCTCCGCCGCACACGCGACCGTCACGGATCCGTCGGGATTTCGCGCCGCGTCGCTCGGCCATTCCCACCCGGCATTACCGTAGCGTTTCCCGTCGGAGAACACGCGGTAGACGCCCAGCACGCCATAAGCTCCCGACACCGCCTGGCCGCTCGGGACGTGCGTCGCCGCGTTGAGGCCGAACGCGCGCCCGTCGCCGCGTAGGCGTCCTTGCAGCACGCCTGTGTCAAACGTGAACACGCCATGCTCACCCGCAGTGAACGCCAGCTTGTCGGCTATCGCGGCTTCCTCGGCGGCAGCAGCACACACCAGCAAGGCAACACTCAGGAGGAACACAGCTGTCGCACACACAATTCGGTCATTCCGGTACATGGCAACCTCGACGCACGTTGGTGGAAAATTCAGGTCGACGCCAGGGACTCACGAACGCTGACTTACCTGGGCTCAATGAACGACAGGTCAAACCGAGTGAAAGTAATGAATTTGTAATCACCTCGTTCCCAGAGACAGCCAACGGTCTTGTCGGACAGGACGCTGAGGTCGGAGTATGCCGCCAGCTCGTCGGAAATCAGGCGCTCGTTCTGAAACGTCTTGCCCTGGTCGTAACTGACCCGCAGGACGAGCGTGCGGCGATCGGGTCCTTTGGGGCCGGTCCACAAGATCCGCTCGCGGTGGTCCGGTACGTTTTCCGCCGACAACCGCTCGATCGCGCAGGCCACCGGTGACACCAGGTTGCCGGCATACGTTTCCGACCAGGTATTGCCCTGGTCGGCGCTGACCGCCATCCAGCGGTGCGGCCCCGTACTCTGTCGCATGTCGAACAGAATACGGCCGTCGGCCAGTTCGACCAATTGTGACTCGTCGAGTCCTTTGTCCGTCGCCACGAACTGGCCGCGTTGCCAGGTTTGGCCGTGATCGTCGCTCACCAGGGCAAACACGCGATACGGTTCGAAGGTCCAGGCCGGCACGAGCAAGCGACCCGACTGACCCTGTATACCCCCACCAGGTCCAATCACGGTGACGCGCCATTGGGGATCGTGCATGTCGCGACTGACGTCCGTCAGGTCGGTCGGCTCAGACCAGGTTACGCCGTTGTCTGAGCTCCAGCGGATCAGGATCTGGCTGTCGTCTGTGCCCGCGCGGGCTGTGCCGGTATTGCGTTCCGGCTGGCAGCGCATGTAGAACAAGCCGACTCGACCGGTTTGTCGGTCCACCACCGTTGTCGGATTGGCCGCCGACCACAACTCACCGGGATCTTCGATCACGACCAGGGGTGACCAGGTCTGGCCGTTGTCGGTGCTGCGGCGCAGAACCAGATCGATGTCCTGTTTGCCGAAGCCGGGATCGTCCAGGTTGTACTTCCTGGCTTCGGCAAAGGCCAGCAAGGATCCATCGGGGGCCGTCTCGATCGCGGGAATGCGGTAGGCGAAGTAGCCATTCGTGGCGGATGCAAACACATCGACATGGATCGGCATCGATTGAGCAAAGGCAGAGTTCGCCGTGCCCCAGATCAGCAACGCCAACGAATTGCGGAGTACCATGTTTCGTTCCTCCTGACACGTACGTGGACGGGAAAGGTGCGCTCGAGCGGTGGGGGTTCGGGCAGCGATCGGCAGTCAAAGGCAGGTTCTGTCTCGGCAATGACCGCCTCTCCAGTGTCGCGAACGCGAACTCGACCTGCAACGGCCTGACGGGCAAGGATCTTGATTTTCATGTTCGCTGATTAGGACGGAAGCATGATGGATCTGGTGGATATCTACAGTTGTCCATGCACAGCGGCACAAGAATCCCCGCTTTTGGGTAGCTCATGGATCACGACTATTCGGTGGTGAAGATTGGCGGCGAGACTGCACGCCAGCTATCTCATAACCTATAATGGCCGTGACATTCAAAGAAGGTTCACCACCACCAACATGAGTTATGCACTTCTATAAGGAGACAACCGATGGCTAATCTTGCGGCCGCCATCAAAGATGAAATCCAGCGTCTGGCGAGGAAAGAGATCAAGTCCCAAACGGGCTCGACCAAACAGGCCGTGGCTCAGTACCGGCGAGAAATCGCCAGCCTGAAGCGGCAGGTGCGGAAGCAGGAGACAAAGATCGCTTTTCTGGAGTGCCAGGAAAAGAAGCGTTTGGCGGAGCCTCCCGCGACGGATGAAGCCGCCGAAGGCATCCGGTTCTCGGCGCGGTCTGTCAAGGCTCAACGCATGCGACTCGGTTTGTCGGCCGCGGACTACGCCAAACTCGTCGGCGTCTCGGCGCTGACCATCTACAACTGGGAGCAGGGCAAGACGCGACCGCGTCAGGAGCAACTGGCGGCCCTGGTGGCCGTGCGCGGGATCGGGAAGCGCGAGGCGTGGAGCCGACTGGAGTTGCTCAGTCCCGATGCCTAAGCGCAAGGCAGGTTGGACTCGCCGGGAATTTACCGGCACGGGTGTCATTGCGGCAGGTGCCTTGTCCCTGGCCAGGCACTGCCACGGGCAGTCCATATCGAAAGAGACTGTCCGGTTCGGCATCATCGGTGTCGGCGGCCGCGGCACGGCGTTGCTGAACATTCTTCTCCAACGGCCGGATACGCAGGTGGCAGCCATTTGCGACACCGATCAAGCCCACCTGGACCGCGCCATCGGCATTGTTCAACAAGCCAAAGGGAACACGCCCGCGCGCTACTCGAAAGATGAATTCGACTACCGCAACATGCTGCAACGAGACGATTTCGACGTGGTGCTGATCGCCACTTCGATCAAGTGGCACGGGGTCATGTCGGTGGATGCGATGAACGCCGGCAAACATGTCGGCAGCGAAGTGCCGGCATGCGAGGACTTGAGCGAATGTGCCGCGATGGTTGCCGCGAAGGAGAGAAACGGCGTGCGCTACATGTTGCTCGAGAATTACCTCTACCTTCGCGACAACCTGGCGGTTCTGGAAATGACCCGGCGGGGCTTGTTGGGCGAGCCCTATTTCGCCGAATGCGGATATGTCCATGAATACAAGACCGGACAATATGAAGCCGACGGATCACTGAATTGGCGCGGCGAGCTGATGCAATACACCCATGGAAACCATTATCCGACCCATTCCGGGGGACCGGTCTTCAAGTGGCTCGGGATCAACGAAGGGGATCGGCTGCAACGCTTGACCTGCTATGCCACCGAGCCAAATCGCTCCGCACGCCGATATTACACCCAGCGGTTTGGCGAAGAGAAGGCGTCCAAGCTGCCGTTCAAACTGGCCGACATGACGACGTGCCTGATCCGGACCGAGCGCGGCAAAGTCATCAAGATGGACTTGGACATTCAGTCCAACAGACCGCATTCGTTCTACTATTTGCTGCAAGGCACAAAAGGCATCGTCGACAGCCGGTTCGGGGTGTCGCTCGTGGATGAGAAGGCCCCCTTGGAGCAACATCCCGGCTTCGAGTGGAAGCGACTGGAGCCTTTTGTCAACGCGTATGAGCATCCGCTGTGGAAACGCCTGGGCGGGGCAGCCTCGGCGGCCGGCCATGGCGGGTCGGATTACTTCGTGGTGCAGGATTTGGCCGACATGGTGCGGTACGACCGAGAACCCTGGATTGACGTCTACGATGCGGCGGCATGGTCAGCCGTCTATGAGTGCTCGCGCCGTTCATTGGATGAGAACAACGGCACCATTGCGATTCCCGATTACACCCGCGGCCGCTGGAAGAGCACCGATTGGCGCGCCGGCCGGCTGCCGGCATAACGCACAAGCCTCCGGGTGGCTGGCAACGAAGCAAACGCCTTGGTTTCACAAAGCGACAAATACCCCCTAGGGGAGTCGAACCCCTGTCTTCGGACTGAGAATCCGATGTCCTGGGCCACTAGACGAAGGGGGCCCTGCCAGGAGTGCAGTATTCTAGCACATTCCCGGCGCCTCACAAGCGACCGTTTCAGCATCCCGCGGCAGGAGATAATTCTCCAGGGAACTTGCCGGCCGGTTCGGCCCGACGGCGAAATGAAACTCGTCAGACGCCGCCAGCGGAACGATCGGCCACCTTGCGCCGACCCGCCAAGAAAAATCGGAAAATGGCCCCTAAATTTCTTGCCTTTCGTATATTCAGCCGCAATAAACGTTAGGAGCCTCAGCGGATGTGAACATGGTCGAAATGGGTCGAGATTTCATGTCGCGCGTTTTTTTTGGATTATACAAGCTGGCGGATTGACGATGGCTCAGGGTGGCTATACGTTACGTAAGCTATAACTATTGGGAAGCCTGCGGTTATCCGGTCCCGAACATAGCGAACGGCCCAGGATGACTAATCCAGCGATCCAAGCCAAGGCTCGATTCCACAAGCTGCCTTGCCCCATGAGATCAGTGCCGGCATCCTGGAGCCGACGCTCACACAAACAACTTGAGTTTCGATTCGTCTCAGCCTCCGTTGATTTCACGAAAGGAAGAAAAAATGTTAGTTCGCCGCTTTCTCCAAGCCTTATGTGTCGTCGGCATGATGGTCACGACGGCAGCTGCGGGCGATCCCTGTTGCGGGGCCGCCGTGGAAACCGGATGTGATGCACAGCCGGTGATGGTTGACAAGGTCGTGATGGTACCGGAGTGGGTCACCGAGAAGCGCATGGTCACGACCACTGAGTACACTCAGGAACAGCGCACGAAGACGGTCACCTGCTACAAGCGCGTCGCCGAAACCAAGGAAGTCACCTGCAACGTCACGGTAATGGTTCCCGAAACGCGGACCAAGACCGTCACGTACACGGTCTGCAAGCCCGTGTATGAGACCAAGACGTGTGATTATCAGGTGCGCGTCCCGTCGTACAAGGACGTCGAGCAGACCTATACCTGCCGCGTTCCGGTCTACAAGCTCGTCGATAAGACCTACACCGTAATGGTCCCCACCGTCGAAAAGCGGACCGGCACGCGGAAGGTCTGCAAAGTCGTCCAGACGACCGAGAACAAGACGGTCACGGTCGACGAAGGGCACTATGAGACCCAGATGGTCGAAGTCCCCTGCAGCACCAATGGCGGGCGCGGTGGCCTGCTGGCTCGCTGCCGTCTGCTGCATCGCGGATGCGGCGGATGTCGTGGCTGCGACAAGTGCGCCGACACGGGCTGCGGCGGCTGTGCCAATGATTGTGCGGCAGACTGCGGCGGATGTGGCGACAGTGGCTGCGGCGAGTGTGCGCCGAAGACCACCACCGTGTGCAAGAAAGTTTGGGTCCCCAATGTCGTGACCAAGGAAGTTCCCGTCACTGTCTGCAAGCAAGTGGTCGAGGACCAGCCCTACGAGTGCAACGTAACGGTGTGCAAGCCCGAGACGCGTACCTGCCAGGTGCGCGTGTGTGACTACGAGACGCAGACCAAGACCCGCACGGTCCGCGTTTGCGAATACCAGACCGAGACCCGCACGAAGACCTACCAGACCTGCAAGATGGTTGCCGAGCAGATGACCAAGGACGTGCAGTACACGGTTTGCGTGCCGAAGACCGAGACCCGCACCCGGACGGTAACCGTGTGCAACACGGTTCCTTACGAGAAGGAAGTCACGTACACGGTTTGCGTGCCGCACCAGGTTCAGAAGGAAGTTGACGTCCGCGTGTGCAAGATGGTCGAGAAGACCGTCTCCGTGGCGGCCGGCAACGACTGTGGCGCCGACAACGGTTGCGGCCGCGCTCGCCGTGGTTGCATCCTTGGCCACCGACGTGCGTGCAGCAAAGGTTGCAGCGCGGGATGCAGCAGCTGTGGTGAGACGGCGGACACCGGTTGCTGCAACTAGGCAGCGTACCGACGCGTGATCCAGTCTTCTTGAGCAATGACGCGGGCCAAGTTGGCATTTGCCAACTTGGCCCGTTTTTTTTGTGCGCTGGTCGCGAACAAGTCGCGAACGATTCACGGCGGGCGGGCGGCACACGCTGCGCAGTGGCCGCGGCACCCGCAACCAGCGCTACTCGAACATCGATTCCGGAGGCAACTTCTCCAACCGCTCGACATCGCTGGCGACTTCCATGAAGGCCACCCGGAGATCGGGATCGAGCCACTGCAGAACGCTGCGAATCTGCTCATCCTGCGGCAACTGAGCAAGCAGCGTGGCGGCTGCGCCCAATTCGGCCGTGGCCAGTTCCCGTTTGCCCTGCTCGTACAGCAAATTCGCTTTGCCAACGAGACCTTGTGCAGCGAATTGGATCTCCTTGGAAGCGGCCAGTTCGGAATACAACTGCATCGCCTTATCGGGTTGATGGTTCTCGCGGTAGAATTCGGCGAGCCGTTGTTTGGCCTGCCAGGCGTACACGCGATTGATCTCGTTATCCTGAGGAAAATACCGCTCCACGGTCAGCCAGGCTTCTTCGGTGTTGAGCTTCAGCGCGTGCCAATACTGCAATGGGGCCGTCTCCTTGCGTTCGACCGTCTCGCCCGTAACTCGCAGCAAAAACGCGGGTCGGTTGAATGCGGCACCGGCCGCACCGAGCAGCAATCCGCCGGCCAAGGCGGCTCCGACCCAGACTCCCAGCACGCGTCGCCGCGAAACCACCGACTGCGACCGCATGACCGCTTCGAGTCGCATGGTGGCTTGCGAACGTCCTTCGGAAAATGCCAGGAGGTCTGGCGCATCCCATTCATCGATGCCGGCCGGCCACTGTTCAAGTCCTTCGATCTGCAGCGCTCGCAGGTCGCGCATGACTTCCGCCGTGGTTTGGAATCGCTCCGCCGGACTCTTAGCCAACAGGCGGTGCACAATGCGACACAGCCCTTCGGGCAGATCCGGTCGCAGGTTCTCCAGCCGTTCCGGTTCCGTCCGCAGGTGTTGCACCGCCACGCTCAAGGGGGTCTCGCCCTCGAACGGCGGACGACCGGCCAGCATTTCAAAACTGGTCACACCGAACGAGTACAGATCGCTGCGCGGGTCGACGGCACGTCCTTCCACCTGTTCGGGACTCATGTAGAGTGGCGTCCCCATCGTCACGCCCACTTGGGTCAAGTTGACGGCCTGTCCATCGGTCGAGACGCGGGCCAGGCCGAAGTCGGCCACTTTCACCTCGCCCGTCTTGGCCAGCATGATATTCTCGGGCTTGATGTCGCGGTGAATGATGCCTTGCTGGGAGGCGCGGCCCAGCGCGGCCACCACCTGCCGCATGATATGGACCGCGGTCCGGGCATCCGTCGTGCCATGGCGAGCGAGCCACTGCTTGAGATTCTGACCTGCCACGTACTCCTGAGCGATGAAGTGGATCCCGTCGATGCAGCCGACTTCATGGATCTGCACGATGTTGGCGTGTACCAGCGAGGCCGCTGCGCGCCTCATTGTGAAACCGCCGCACGTAGGCCTGATCCTCGGCCAGACTCCGCTTCAGAACCTTGAAGGCCACTTGCCGACGCAGCGAAATCTGCTCGGCCAGATAAACGTCCGCCATGCCGCCGCGTCCCAGGCGTCGCAGCAACTGGTAATTGCCCAGCTTCTGTCCCGACAGATCGGGATCGGAGCCGGCAGGCTCTTTCGCCGACGGACGATCAGACATGGAGTTGCTCCAGCGGGACCAGCACATTCAAGCTGCCGGAGCGGAATCCCTGCACATCCAGCGTGACAAACTTGAAGCCGAGTTGCCGGAAATGTTCGGCGACCACCGTACGCAAGTCCTCGTGCAGCAAGCGGGGCAATTCGGGCAGCGGCACTTCGATTCTCGCCAGATCACCCGTGTGGTAGCGGACTCGCACCGTCGCAAACCCGCGCTGCCGAAGAAACTGCTCCGCCCGGTCGATCATCGTCAGGCGTTCGACCGTGACCTGCTCGCCATAGGCAATGCGGCTCGACAGGCAAGGCGTCGCAGGTTTGTTCCAGATCGGCAGATCCCACTGCCGGGCCAGGGCCCGCACATCATTTTTGGTGAGGCCGCATTCGGCCAGAGGGCTGCGGACCTGCTGTTCCCGGGCGGCCCGCATACCGGGCCGGTAGTCGGACAAATCATCGGCATTGGCACCGTTGACGATCACGTCGACCTGCAACCGCGCTTGCAGATCCTTGATCTGCAGGTAGAGTTCCGTCTTGCAGTGATAACAGCGATCGGGCGCATTTTCCGCATAGCGAGGCTGCGACATCTCGTCGGTGGCGATTTCCAGATGTCGAATCCCAATGAGCTGGGCCATCCGGCGGGCTTCCTCCAATTCCCCGTCCGCCAGACTCGGACTCACGCCCGTCACCGCCACCGCACGATCACCGAGCGCGAGCGCGGCCGCCTTGGCGACCACCGAACTGTCGACACCGGCGGAAAAGGCGACGGCACAACTCGGATACGTCCGCATCAGCTCCAGCAATTGTGCGAGCTTCATGGCTAGGTCGGGCATGGCATCGCCTCAGCGGGGACAACTCGCGGCGGCGTTGGAGCCCGTCGCGGTCTCCAGCACCGATTCGACAAAAAAAAGGTAAACCCTCCACCACAATGCCGTGGCGATGCGTTTTGTGAGAGCCCGCAGTAAAAACGTGGGAACCTGAACCTCGGGTTGTGTGATCCAGGAAGCGGATCGGCCAAGAAGGCCGTCGCACTGGCTGTACACGCGGCCAAGGCTATATTCAGTCCCCAGCGGGTCTCTTAACGGCTCCCCAAAAAATCGACACCGTCAGCACGCGCATAGCAGAGGAATTTACCCGTGATCCCCGAAAGGACCACCCGCGCATCCTAGCAGTGCCCGACGCGTGAGGCAAGCTACGAGAACGGGGGATGGATTACGGGGCGGCCGAACCGCCAGAGCGGGTCGACGGAACCTATGAATTCTGCGACTCGCGAATCATCGGTTCCATGATCTTGGTGTTCCGCTCGACCGCCAGCACGACGGTCCGCTGCTCGGCTCCGTCGCGGCTGTTCGCCACCACCGGCAGGAGCTGGCGGCGATCCGGCATGCTCATGCGGACCGTAAACGTTCCGTCGGAACGCAGTTTCACGGGCTCACCGGCCAGCGTGACATGCGAACCCGCCTTCGTCTTGCCGTAGATGATCATCTCCGCATCCACGGTGAAGTCGAAGTCCTTGTCGCGCCGCAAAACCTGCTCCACACCACCGCCGCAGCGTGCCACCAACGGGGTACCCATCGGACGGCGCAATCGCTCCTCGAAGAGCTCCTGCAAATCGCCACCGGCCGACGTCTCTTCGTACCCACCGCTCAGAGCGTAGATCTTCTCGTAGTTTTCCGCGATGTCGGTCCAATTCTCATCGATGGCGTCACTGCTGCCCGGCCGGGGCGTGGTCACCACGTTGCTGCGGGCCAGCGTATAGAAACGACCGTTCTCAGCGAGATACCCCAGATCAACGCGAAAACTGTTGGGCGAATCCTGGATGTCGATGTACCAGTTCTTCACGCCACCGTGAATCGGGATGTCCCGCGCCAACGATTCGGCCGTCGACGTCGTGGCACCGGCGTCCACGTGCATCAATCGCAGGGTCGGCTCGCACGTGTGCCAGTGCTCGGCCAGCGCCGCACGAGCTCGCGCCACGCTCTGACGCGTAACGTCCCAGCAAGCCTGCAGCCAGTACGGGTCACGGACCAACAACACCACTCGATCCTTGCCGGGAACCGGCATGGGCGTCGGCTTGGTCGGCCGCCGCGGCTGGCCACCGTTTTCGGACGCCACCGTCGTGGCATGCGACAAATCCTTGCGGTGCTCCCGCACCTCACTGATCTTGTGAATCTTGCGGAGCACGCGCGCATCGGTGGTCTTCGCCGGCGTCACGACCGCCGGCGGCTTCGCGTCCACCTTGCGCGTCGCCGGGCGACTGGCTTCTCGCGACGCGGAGGTCGCGACGATCGTGGCTCGCTTCCGAACCGCAGGCTTGGCACGACTTGCCGAACGACTGGCACTGGCGGCTTTGGCCTTGGATGCCTTCACCAAAGCACGGACCAACTGGTCCTTGCTCATCGAGTGAATGCCGGTCAGCCCCATCTTACGGGCCAGCGAAGTGAGATCTTTCACGGTCTGGGATCGGAGGTCGGCTGTCGTGATCAAAGGGTTCACCCTATCTCAACGGATTTGCAGCAAGTACCACGTCGTGTCAGTCGTGCCGAGCATCATCCGTGAGTCGGCCAATGGCCACGTCCCACCGTCAGTGCGTGGGGGCCAAAGGACGATCGAAACCGGGTCAGCTTTCCGATTGTCCCGTCGCATCTCGCATCGATTTCGGCGTCAACGCGCTCCGGGCACCCTTCGTAACACCCAACGGGATGATGTCCCCTGGTAGGTGGGCTCTCCAAGTTCCTGATAAACCGAGTGTAACCAAAATGTCTAAAAACGCAACGCATGCCACCCAATAAGGTGGTGACCAAATCCACATCGCTAATTACAAAGTCTGGCATATTCACTACTTAAGGAGCGAGGGCTGCCACGAGTTTTTGTGGGGCCGGAAGGGCACGCGGCCCTGCGAGCGTGGGAAGTGGGCCGCTTAACGGCACGGGAATGCCCCCCAATCGCCGCCTAATGGATGAGCATAAACCGCTTTTCGTGAGAGACTTATGGCTGCGGCTGGGGCGCCGTTGAAAATCTTCGGGACGCCGAATTGGGTCGGTTGACCATCGTCACCCGGTGGGATAGATTTGGGAACTTTGCAGGTGGGCGCGTGGTGGCTTTCAGCCTCCCACGCGGACCCCTGATAATCGAACTAAGTAATTTGAGAATATAGTCTTACATCCGTTAGTTGACCGCAGACTTAACTTGGCGAACTCGCGTGAAAACGCCCTCCGACGATCGGGCTCTACTGGCACGTGCATACAGTCGGGCAACGCGTGGGATGACGATTGCTCTGGGCATGGTCGTTCCGGGACTGGTCGGTTACTGGCTGGACAATCGCCTGGGCACGCGTGCCTTGCTGACGATCCTGGGGTTCGGGATCGGGGTCACGTTTGGCATTTGGGAACTGGTGCAGATGGCGCAACCGTGGCGCGGCAAGGGCGACGGGGTGTGAGGCGCGCGGAGAGCTTCCGGCGGTCGGCACGGCCGGGGGAAGCGAGGAAGCGGAGTGAGGCATTGCGTGCGATCGAAGGTCCGCAGCCAGACTGGTCAGGCGTTGGCACTCTTGGGATTCCTGTTGGTGGCTGCAGCGATCGTGATTCCGGTGGCATACGTCGTGCGGCAGCAAGCCGGGGCCGCCAGTGCGGCGGTGGCGTGGATGACATGTTTCGTGAGTGGGCTGGTGGCACTGGGACTGGTTCGGTTGTTTAATGGTCCGAACAGCGTCGTGCCCCAGGTGCTGCTGGGCATGTTTCCGCGGATGGGAATCCCGCTGGCGGTATGCATGGTGGCTTACCTCAAGGGTGGAGCGCTGGTGGACGCCGGCTTCGTGTACTACATCCTGGTGTTTTACTTCGTGACACTGGTTGTCGAGACAGTCTTACTGGTTGGTGTGGCGCAGGAGCGACCGACCGAGAAGTCAACGGTCTAGATCATGGCCAGCGAAAAGGTACAGCCCGAGGCGACCGCCGTTTCAGCCGAGGCGACTGCGCACGACGATTCGCCCGCGGTGGAAGTGGAGCATGGTGGGGACGAGCATGGATCGCACGATCCGTTGTCGGCCGAGACCTTGATGCATCACGTCAAGGATGCGGATCACTTCCTTCTGCCGCGGGTGTTCAGTCCGCGCACGGAGGGCAAGATCTATATCCCACAGATCCGGGACTCGAAGGACGCCATCGTCGAGATCAAGACGGGGTTCGCCCCCATCGACAATTTGATTGAGCCCTTCAACCTGCAGATCACCAAGTTCATGGTCTTGGAGGTGGTCGGCGCACTGATCCTGATGGCGCTCTTCATTCCCCTGGCTCGTCGTCTGAAATCGGGCGTCCGGCCGCGGGGACGGCTCACGAATCTGCTGGAAGCGATGGTGGTGTTCATTCGCGATCAGGTGGCTCGTCCCACGATTGGCTCGCATGACGGGGACCGCTTTGCCCCTTACCTGTTGAACATCTTTTTCTTTGTTCTGATCTGCAATCTGCTGGGGCTGGTTCCCTGGGCGGGTTCGCCCACGGCCGCCTTGGCCACGACGGCGGCGTTGGCGGTGATCACGTTTGTCGCGGTGATCGTGTCCGGCTCGGTGAAACTGGGTCCGCTCGGTTTCTGGCTCGGCCAGGTGCCGCAGATGGACGTACCGCGGGGCATTGGCGTGGTGCTGAAGCCGATGATTTTTGCCATCGAAGTATTGGGGCTGTTGATCAAGCACTTCGTGTTGGCCATGCGTCTGTTAGCCAACATGATGGCAGGGCACGTGGTACTGGCCGTCATGGTAGCGTTTATCAGCGCTTCGGCCGGCACGTTGGCGTTTTTCGGCGTGGTCCCGGCCAGCGTGCTGGGTTCCGTGGCGCTGAACTTGTTGGAGTTGTTTGTGGCCTTCCTGCAAGCCTACATATTTGCGTTTTTGTCGGGACTGTTCATCGGGATGGCTGTCCATCCCCACTGATATTGACTGAGGCCTATGCAGCGTAGGCCAACTTTCTTCCCAATGGAGACTGATGACATGATCAAGTGGGTCAAGATTACGGCGTTGGTGTTCGCGTTGATGTTCGTCGCGGCGCCCTTGATGGCACAGGACAAACCGACGGCCCTGATTCACTTCGGTGGAGCGTTTGGCGCCGGCATGGTGATTATTGGTGCCGCCTTTTCGATCGGCAACATTCGCGCACGGGCCGTGGAGAGCATGGCTCGGCAGCCGGAAATGGCGAGCAACATTCAGACGGCGATGCTGATCTCGGCGGCGTTGATCGAAGGGGCCACCTTCTTCGCGTTGATCATCTGCATGTTGTTCAACCAGTAGAGGTGCGGAGTTTCCGCGTCCGTTTTCGATTCCGATTCGGATTCCGATTCCGATTCGACTCCCAGCAAGCGGCGGATCGCCATGAAGATCTCGAACATCGTTTCCTCGGCGACGGTCCTCCTCGGGGCTTGGCAGACGGGCATCGTGGCGGTGGCGGCAGAAGCCGGGGCGCGCCGTCCAACAGTATCAATCCGCTCACGTTTGATCCGGACTTGGCGTGGTTCACATTGATCGTGTTCGTGGTGCTGCTCCTGGTGCTCACGAAGTTCGCCTGGAAGCCGTTGTTGGCGGGCCTGGAACAGCGTGAACGCACGATCGCCAAGATGATCGACGATGCCAAGCGGAGTCACGACGAAGCCGCCCAGAAGTTGCAGGCCTACGAGCAGAAACTGACCGAGGCGGCGTCCGAAGCGCACGAGGTGCTTGTGCAGGCCCGGCGGGATGCGACTGCCGCCGGAGAGAAGATGCTGGAGGCAGCACGGGCGGACGCGAATCGGGAACGGCTGCGGGCCCTGGCGGACATCGAATCCGCCAAAAACGCAGCCGTCCAGCAGATCGCCGATCAGAGCTCCAAGCTGGCGTTCACGCTGGCCCGCAAGCTGATCCACAAAGAACTGCGGCCGGAGGACCACACGGCGCTGATTCGCGAGTCTCTCGAGCAGTTTCCCAGTGAGAACTGATGATCATGGCCGAGTCCTCCCATAGTACGTTGGACAGTTCCCGGGAACGCCTGGGAGCGGTCTATGCCAAGGGGTTGCTGGGCACTGCCGAGGGGCCAGGGCTCATCGATCGCGTCGTGGCCGAACTCGACTCGCTGGTCGACGACGTGTTGGAGCGTATGGCGAGTTTCGAAGCGTTCCTCGCCTCGCCCCGGGTGAGCTTGGAGGAAAAAAACCGGATGCTCGACGTCGCCTTCGCGTCGCACATGACGCCGCTGTTCCTGAATTTCCTGAAAGTCGTGGCCCGTCACGGGCGTCTGGACTGCCTGCGGGAAATTCGTGCCGCGGCGCACCAGCAGTACAACGCCATGCAGGGCCGTGTGGAAGTGGTCGTCCAGACCGCAACGCCGTTGAGCGGGTCGGTGCGGACGCAGATCGAGCAACGCCTGGTGGCGGCCTTGGGACAACAAGTCGTGCTGCAGTGCTCTGTCCATCCCGAATTGCTGGGCGGTCTGCTGGTACGCGTGGGCGACACGGTCTTCGATGGCAGCCTGGACAACCGGTTGGACAAAATGCAATTCGAGATGGCGAATCGCACCACACAGATCATTCGTGATTCGCTGCAGCGGTTCTTGGTGACAGATTAGGCAGTGACCCCGGAGAGGGCCTCGATGAAATTCAATGCTGACGAAATTGCCTCGGTGATCCAGAAGGAAATCGAGCAATACGAGAGCGAACTGGACGTCCGTGAAGTGGGGACCGTGCTGGACGTCAGTGACGGGATTGCCCACGTGTACGGGCTGTCGAACGTCATGTCGGGCGAGATGGTGGCCTTTCCCAGCGGCGTGAACGGATTGGCGTTCAATCTGGAGGAAAACAGCGTCGGGATCATCATTCTCGGCAATTACCTCGACATCAATGAAGGAGATGAAGTCCGGGCGCTGGGCAAGTTGCTGTCGGTGCCGGTGGGTGATGCCGTGATCGGACGTGTCCTCGACCCGTTGGGAAATCCGCTGGACGGCAAGGGGCCTGTGGCCACGACCGATCGCCGGCCGGTGGAGTTCTTGGCGCCGGGCGTGGCCGAGCGGCAACCGGTGTGCGAACCATTGCAGACGGGCATCAAGACGATCGACGCCATGACTCCGATCGGACGCGGCCAGCGCGAGCTGATCATCGGAGACCGCAAGACGGGCAAGACCGCCATCGCCCTCGATACGATCCTGAATCAGAAGCACTCCGGCGTGAAGTGTTTTTACGTGGCCATTGGCCAGAAGGACTCTTCGGTCGCCGGGGTCGTCAAGATCCTGGAAGATCACGGGGCCATGGACTACACCACCGTGATCTTGTCCGGCGCCGCCAGCCCGGCTCCCATGCAGTACATCGCTCCCTACGCCGGTACGGCGATGGCTGAGCACTTCATGTTTCAGGGACAGCACGCACTGATCATCTACGACGACTTGTCCAAGCAGGCCGTCGCCTACCGGCAGCTGTCGCTGCTCATGCGGCGTCCGCCCGGTCGCGAGGCCTATCCGGGTGACGTGTTCTACTGCCATAGCCGGTTACTCGAGCGATCGGTCAAGTTGAGTGACGCTCTGGGCGGCGGTTCGCTGACCTCGCTGCCGATCATCGAAACGTTGGAAGGGGAAGTCTCGGCCTATATCCCGACCAACGTGATTTCGATCACCGACGGCCAGATCTATCTGCAGCCGGACCTGTTCTTTGCGGGCATTCGCCCCGCCATGAACGCCGGCATTTCCGTCTCTCGAGTGGGTGGCGCCGCCCAGGTCAAGGCGATGAAGAAAGTGGCCGGCGGCCTGCGACTCGACCTGGCGTCGTTCCGGGAATTGGAAGCCTTCGCCCAGATGGGTACCGAACTCGACAAGGCCACGCAATCGCGTCTCGATCGCGGGTACCGCATGGTCGAGTTGCTGAAGCAGCCGCAATACCAGCCGATGCACGTCATCGATCAGGTGATGAGCATCTATGCAGGCACGCGCGGGCACCTGGATGACGTGGCGGTCAAGGATGTGCGGAGTTGGGAAGAGGCGTTCATCAAGTTCATGCACGAGCGGCGTCAGGAAGTCGTGGACGAGCTGACGCGTGTCAACGACATGAACGACGCCATCGCCGCCAAGCTCGTGGCAGCCATTCAGGACTTCAAGGCGAGCCACAAGTCGGCCACCGGCAAGACGGTCCTCGTCTAGCGGTAACACGGGATTCACATGGCAAAAGCACGGACACTCGACAAGCGACGCGGCTCCATCCGCAACATCCGCAAGATCACGCGGACGATGGAGTTGATCGCCAATGCGCGGTTCAAGAAGGCAATGGATCGCGCTACCTCGGCATCGGCTTACACGACGCGCATCACGCGCCTGGTGGCCGACCTGGCCCACAGTGGTCTGGATGTTCGCCATCCGTTGCTGGAAGACCGCCCCAACCCCCAACGCGTGGCGCTGCTGATTCTCACGGCCAATCGAGGTATGTGCGGCGGTTTCAACTCGGGCGTGCTGCGTCTGGCCATCGAGAATTATCAACGCTATTTGCGGGAAGTCCCCGCGGTCCGCACGGAAGTGTCGGGCAAGCGCGGCATCTCCGCTCTGAAGTACCGCAAGATCACCCTCGACCAGACCTTCACGCATTTCGAGGATCGACCCACCTATCACGACGTGGAAGTCCTGGCCAACCGCTACCTGGAGGAATTCATCACCCGCAAGATCGATCGCTTGGACGTGGTGTACACGAAGTTCTGGTCCAGCTCCCGGCAGGAACCGGTGTGCGAAACGCTGCTGCCATTGTGGTCCCTGGACGGACTGGCCGAGTCGCAGTCCGGTCCGCACGTCGAATCGTCGTACGAATTCCTCCCCTCGGCCGAAAGCATCCTGCGGGAAGTGGTCCCCACCAGCTTCCGGGTCAAGCTCTTCAAGTGCTTCCTGGACGCCGCGGTCAGCGAACACCTCGCCCGCATGGTGGCCATGAAGGCGGCCACGGAAAACGCAGATGAGATTATTCGCCAGTTGTCCATGACGTACAACCGGGCTCGCCAATCCCAGATCACCGGCGAAATCATGGAGATCATTGGGGGTGTGGAGGCGTTGCAGTCGTAGTTTTTTTCAGGACAGGGGTTTTCAGGACATGGCCACCGGCACGCAGAACATCGGCCGCATCACGCAGATCATCGGCTCGACTTTCGACGCTCAGTTCGAGGAGAGTCAAATGCCGGCGATTTACAACGCCGTCAAGGTCGTCTCGGAACACAAAGGGGTCAGCATCAACCTGACGGGCGAGGTCCAACAGCACCTGGGCGGTGGCCGAGTCCGCTGCGTCGCACTGGGCGGCACCGACGGCCTGATCCGGGGCCAGGATTGCGTCGACACCGGAGCGCCGGTCTCGGTGCCCGTGGGCGACGCCACGCTCGGTCGCGTGTTCAATCTGCTGGGCGAACCGATCGACGGTCGCGGGCCGATCAAGGTCAAGGAGCGTCGCCCCATCCATGCGGAAGCTCCCGCCGTCAAGGATCTGTCGACGACCACCGAGTTGTTCGAAACCGGCATCAAGGTGATCGACCTGCTCACACCGTTCGTGCGCGGCGGCAAGGCCGGCCTGTTCGGCGGTGCCGGACTGGGCAAGACCGTGATTCTGACCGAATTGATCGCCCGCATCGCTTCCGCACACGGTGGCTACTCCGTGTTCGCCGGCGTGGGAGAACGGACCCGCGAAGGCACCGACCTGTGGCTGGAAATGCAGGAAGCCAAGATCGGCAACACCGGCCGACACGTCATCGATCAAACCTGTATGGTGTTCGGCCAGATGAACGAACCACCGGGCGCCCGTCTGCGAGTGGCGTTGTCGGCGCTGACGATCGCCGAGTACTTCCGCGACACGACCGGCAAAGACACCCTGTTGTTCATCGACAACATTTTCCGCTTCTCGCAAGCTGGCAGCGAGGTCTCCGCCCTGTTGGGACGCATGCCTTCGGCCGTCGGTTACCAACCGACCTTGGCCACCGAAATGGGCGCTCTGCAGGAGCGAATCGCGTCGACCAGCAAGGGAGCGATCACGTCCGTGCAGGCCGTCTACGTCCCGGCCGACGACCCGACCGACCCGGCTCCGGCCACCGCCTTCGGCCAGCTCGATGCGTTCGTGTACCTGGCGCGGTCGATTTCGGAGAAGGGCATTTATCCGGCCATTGACCCCCTGGCTTCGTCCAGCCGGATTCTCGATCCCCAATACGTGGGCGAGCGCCACTATGCCATCGCGCGGCGGGTGCAAACCACGCTTCAACGGTATCGCGAACTGCAGGACATCATCGCGATCCTCGGCATTGACGAATTGAGCGAAGTGGACAAACTCATCGTCCATCGTGCCCGCCGCATCGAGCGGTTCCTGTCTCAGCCGTTCTTGGTGGCGGAGGTGTTCACCGGCAAGCCGGGCGAAATCACGCCGCTGGAAGATACCATCCGCAGCTTTGAAGAGATCTGCGACGGGAAATGGGACCATCTGCCCGAGCAGGCGTTCATGTACGTTGGGCCGATCGAGCAGGCCGAAGAACAGGCCAAGAAGCTGATCCAGTAAGGGACGTTTGAGTGAATGGGGTGATGTGCCGACAGCAGGCGGCAGGACCTCCGAGTGGCCTCTAGCGATGGGCAGAAACGGGTATGTCGCAACTAACGTGCATCGTCGTGACGCCGGAAGAAACGGCCGTGGAAACCCAGGCCGACTTCATCGCGCTCCCCTTGTTCGACGGTGAGATCGGCTTGGCGCCCACCATGCGCCCCTGATCGGGCGGCTCGGTTTCGGCGAAATGCGTGTGAAAATTGGTGACAAAGTCAGTCGGTACTATCTCGACGGCGGTTTCGTGCAGGTCTCGGGAAACGTCGTGTCCGTGTTGACCAATCGAGTCGTCGCGGCAGACCAGGTCGACGCCGAGGCAGCTCGGGTGCAGCTGAAGAAGGCCAAGTCAATGCCGATCCTGACTGCCGATCAGGAAGAGATTCGCGATCGCGTGGTGGCCCAGGCACACGGTCAGTTGCGAGTTTCTCGCCGCCGATAAATGCGGCCATTTCCGTGTGGAGTGCGTCACCGCTTCACGCCTTGGGCCTGCCCATCTTTTCCAGAGCGTCTCACCGGCACTCTGTCCACCGAATGACGTCGGACCGTGTGGAGTGGTCTCCATTTTGCCTTCACGAGATGCCGAACAGAACTAGTGCAGTTGTGTGGCCGAGCAGATCGTCGATGGGCCGGTGGCATCGACGCCAACCACAGGGACGTGGAAGTTCTCTTCAGCCAGAATACCAGACGATTGATGCACGCTCCGAACTTCTTTCACAATCGACAAACTCGCCGGCGGCCGCATATTTTCGCCGCGGCTCCGAGTGTGGAACTGCTGATTACCGTCGGTCGCGCTCGCCAGCGGATCCGGCGAGTCACCGGACCGGTGTTTCTCATCGGTTCTTCGATGGACTGCGACCTGATCCTGGGGGACGCCCTGATTCCGTCGGTCCATTCGTACATCCTGGTCACGGCGCAAGGGGTGCGATTGAGGCACCTGGGGGCTGCCCCGGAAATCCGCATCAACGGTCAAACGTTGGAGGTGGTCCTGTTGGAAGACCTCGACCACATCGACATCGGCCAGTTCTCGTTCGTGGCGCGCATCCACGAACCGGTCCCGGGCCAACTGCCGTCGACTGCGGACCCGTTCCCGTGCCCGACGTCCCGCCTGTCCATCTGCCGGGGATCGGACGAACCGACGCCCGAAACCCCACAGAACCGCCAACGCTGCCTGTAGTCATGCGAGAGGAACAAGGCCCCATGTCGCATCAGACCCAACTCATCGGGATCATCGAAATGGCCACCGATCCCCAGGTGAGCGTCCGCATGGATGCGACGATTGGCGACATGCTCCGAAGCCTGCGGCGCGACTGTGGACTGCCACCGGATGAGCAATTCCCCGAAGGCGTGGAATTGGATCTGTGCCAGGTGTACGATGCAGTCGAATCGATTCACCTGTTGCACGCCGATCTGCCCCAATTGCGGGCCGACCTGGAGCATGAACTTCGCCGCTTGATTCAGAAATTGCTGGCGGCCATGTAGCGATTCCGGTGCAAAGAACCACGCGGATGCGTAACCGTTGGCTGAACCTGTTGGTGGCCGTCGCGGTCTCCATTCCCCTGCTGTGGTGTTTCGGGACGTCACTCGCCGGCGGACGCGTGTTCGCCTACCGGGATGTCGCCCACTTCTATTATCCGCTGGAAGCCTGGATCAGCGATCGCTGGTCGCACGGCGACGTGCCGCTTTGGAATCGGCAGGACGGGAACGGCATGCCGGTCGTGGCGGAGACGACTTCGGCGGTTTTCTATCCGGGCAAACTCGTTTTCGCTCTGCCGTTGCCGTTCAACACACGCTTCGTGCTGTATGTCGTGTTGCACGTGGCGCTGGCCGCCTGGGGTGCGTACCGCCTGACGCGATGTGTGATCCGAGAAGCGGGTATCAAGGCGGAGAGCCCGGCGCAGGTGGGGCCGGTCGCGGTGGAACATGCCGCACCCGAGCCGCTGAGTGTGCCGGCGGCCGGCCTCGCGGCGGTGGCGTATGCGTGTGGCGGCACGGTGTTGTTTCAGTATGCCAACGTGGTCTTCCTGGTGGGGGCAGCGTGGCTGCCTTGGACCCTGCTGGCCATGCATCACCTGCTCCATGAACGCCGCCGTTTACCCTGGGTGCTGGCGGTGGGAGTCTGCCTGGCGCTGGCGGTGCTGGGCGGCGATCCCCAGACCGCCTACCATGCCGGACTGCTCGGGATCCTGTATGCGATCCTGGGTCGTCGAACGGTGGCGGATCGCGGAAACGGCGACGAGTTGCGCTCGGCAAAACGGATCTCGACGGTCGGGGCGATCGGCTGGCTGGCGACTTCGGCCGTCGTCGCCGGCCTGCTGGCGGCCGTGCAGATTGTGCCGGCGTGGTCCTGGGTCGGCCACAGCGATCGCGGCGTGTTCACGTATCCGCGCAGCCTTTACGATCTCCCGGCCTATTTCCAGCGCAGCCCGGCCCTCGACGCAACGGCGCCGGTCGGCGACTCGGCGACGTGTTCCGGCAGTTGGGCCGGCGCCGCCCGGGGATTTTTCGGGAAGCCCGCAGCCCGGGAACATCATGGGCAAGTGTACAGCTTCAGCGTTGCGCCATGGCGCCTGGTGGAAATGTTGTGGCCCAACTGCGCGGGCCGCACCTTTCCGCAGAACCACCGCTGGTTGTCCGCCGCCGGCGCGGAAGACCGCATCTGGTCCCCGTCCCTGTATCTGGGCATCCTGCCGTTGTTGTTGGCCATCGGCACGTGGCGGCTGCGCAATGCCGCACCACTTGTGAAGTGGTTTTCCTGGATCCTGATCCTGGCGATCATCGCCAGCTTCGGTTCGTACGGGCTGGGGCTCTTCACGCACTTCGTCGAGCAGTTGTTCGCGGGCGAACCATCCACCTCGACGGTCGGCGAACCGGTGGGCGGGTTGTACTGGTTCATGGTGGTGGCATTGCCGGGCTACGCTCAATTCCGGTACCCGGCCAAATGGATGGTCGTCGCCACGCTGGCAGCCGCGGTCCTGGCGGGCAGCCGCTTGGACCAGGTGCTGGCCGGCTCGCGAGAGCGTTTTGCGAGACGGTTACGCATCGTCGGAACGATCAGTCTGCTGGCGGCTGTGGGCGTGGGGCTGACTCAACCGTGGTGGGGGACGTGGTTCGGCGCGGCGGATTCGGACGAACTGTTTGGACCGTTCAGCGCGAGGGGTGCGTGGTTCGACACCTGGACGGCCTGCGCTCACACCGCGTTGGTCTGCGGCATCGCCTGGATTTGCGTCAGTCGCCAGCGCAGCGACCAACGCGGTTTGGCCACGTGGCTGCTATTGCTCACGGCCTGCGACATCGCCTGGGCCAACGGCTGGCTGATTCTCACGGCTCCGGCTTCTTCGTCGACCGTCGCGACCGTCGTCGACGGTGCCCTGGCACGGCCGTCCGGTTCGACATTTTACCGCTGGCCATCCCGGACGTGGGTTCCTGACCAGTGGCGGACAACCTCGTCACCTTCGCGTGCTGCGGAGAACCTGAGATGGGATGTCGCGACACTGTACGCCAAGTTGCACCTGCTGGGGACACATCGTTCACTGGCGCCGCAGAGTACGGTCGGATCGTACGACTTCCGCACGTTCCTCGGCGCCGGCAGCGGCGGCATCCCGCATCCGGCGATCCTGGCGGCCCTGGGAGCGGAATACGTCATCTTGCCCGATACGTACTCACCGGCCGCACCCTGGCGGCTGGACAACGACGTGGTCACCGCCGCGCCGGGAGTGGCCGTGTGGAAGAATCCCTGGGCGTTCCCCGCCGCCTGGATTGTGCACGACGTGCAGGCTTGGCCGCCGTTCGCCTCGACCGACCCGCAGGCGATTCGCCGCCATATCGAGGAACTGCTCTTCCCGCGTGGCGGGCCTCGCGACCTGCGTCACACAGCGGTGATCGAGTGCGCGCCACGTATCGTGGCGCCTGCCACGACCGAGGATGTCGGCCAAACCGCTCGAGAATCGGTGTATGTCACCGCCGCGCGCGGACGCCGTGTGGAACTGGATGTGGCGCTGTCCGCCCCGGGCCTGGTCGTCCTGAACCAGCTCTACGATCCCCGCTGGACGGTCGCGATTCGGTCGGGCACCGACGACCCGCGAACGACACCCGTCGTGCGCACGAACCGCATCATGCAGGGTGTCTTCCTGCCAGCCGGCAGGCACCATCTGGAGTTCTGCTACGTGCCGCGTGATCTGTACGCAGCCGGCGCGGTCAGCCTGGCGAGCTGGCTCGCGTTGGCAGCCGGCCTGGGTTGGTTCCGTTGTACTCGGCGCCAGCAAACCAGATTCCGTCGTTCTTAGTTCTTAGTTCTTAGTTCTTAGTTCTTAGTTCTATAGTCCTAAGTCCTAAGTCCTAAGTCCTAAGTCCTAAGTTCTAAGTTCTTCGTGCTTGTCCTTTGCGGTGGTGTTTGATTCAGATTTGATAGTCGACCCAGGTCTCGGCTTCCGTCCCGGCCCGAATGCGCAGCCGCGGTTTTTCCATGGTCACCGTGGCGTAGGGCTCGACGCTGCTGGTCAACCACACGCTCGAGCCGATGACCGAATCGTGTCCGATCACGGTATTGCCGCCGAGAATTGTGGCGCTGGCATAGATGACGACGCGATCTTCGATCGTCGGGTGCCGTTTCTTGCCTCGAATCAAGTTCCCCTCCCCGTCGGTCGGGAAACTCAGCGCGCCGAGCGTGACACCTTGGTACAGCTTGACGTTTTCCCCAATCTCGCAGGTCTCGCCGATCACCACGCCGGTACCGTGATCAATGAAGAAGTAATGTCCGATTTTGGCGCCGGGGTGAATATCGATCCCGGTCTCTTTGTGAGCCCATTCCGTCATCATGCGGGGAATGAGCGGAACGCCCAGGTCGGACAGTTCGTGGGCCAGCCGATAGACGGTGACGGCATCCAGGCCGGGGTAGCAGAAGATGACTTCGTCGAGACTCTGGCAGGCCGGGTCACCGTCGTAGGCGGCCTGCACGTCGGTGGCCAGCACACGGCGCAGATTGGGGATCCGTTCCAGGAACTCGATGGCGATCGCCTGTCCCTTGGCCTCGTGATCGTCGTGTCCCGGCGCACAATCCTCTCCGTGCCGCACCCGGGCCTCGTGCTGCAGAGCCCGACCGATCTGCACAGTCAATTTGTCGTGCAGGCCATCGATCAGGTCACCGGTATGGTAGGTCACGTTTCCGATATGGAGTCCCACGCGGCGCCGGTAGCCGGGATACAGCACCTCTTTCAGGTCATCGAGGATCTCGACGACCGCCTCGTACTGTGGCAGCGGGCAATGGCCCAAATGGTTGATGCTGCCCACTTCGGCGTAGGTGGCGACGATGCGATTGGTGAGGTTGGGCAGTTGTTCTTTCAGTCGGAAGTCGGAAGCCATGGCTGGTATTCCTGGCTACTGTACGTCGTTTCGGCCTGTGCCGGGCGGCAGGTTGAGGAAGTTTGGTGATATTTCCTCCCGGCTGCCCGCGCCCGCTGCGAGCGGTGCGTCCCGATCAGTCCTCTTCCTCTTCTTCCAGTTTCGACTTGGCGATGATCTCCTGCATGACGTTCGGCGGCATCACGTCGTAGTGGCTGAATTCCATCGTGTAGCTCCCCTGCCCTCCCGTCATGCTGGAAAGGGTGCGGGCATAGGTGGTCACACTGCGCAGCGGCACTTCACAATGCACGGTCTGCAGACCACCACCCGCGGCATCGGCTCCCGACACGCGTCCACCGCGGCTCGACATGTCGCTGTACACATCGCCCACATTGGCCTCGGGAATCGTCACGTCCAGCTTGACCACCGGTTCGAGCAACGAGGGCTTGGCCTGCTGGAACACATTCCGAAACACCATCGACGCGGCCGTTTTGAACGCTGCTTCCGAACTGTCCACCGGATGGTGCTTGCCGAAGAACACTTCGACGCCCACGTCCTGCACCTGGTAACCGGCGATGACGCCGCGATTCAATCGATCCCGGAACCCTTTTTCAATCGCGGGCATGAAGTTGCCGGGGATCACGCCCCCCACCACGGAGTCGACCCACAGGAAGTTGTTGGCCTCGTCGTAGTGGTATTCTTTGAGTTGAGGGAAATTCGCTTTCGTGGCGTACTCCTCAATGACCGTTCCGCGCGCCAGGGGAAACATGCGCACATGGACTTCCCCGAACTGCCCGCGACCACCCGACTGCTTCCTGTGCCGATACATTCCTTCGGCCTTGATCTGGATCGTTTCGCGGAACGGGATTTTCGGTTCCTTGGTGTCCACTTCGAGCTTGTCACGGTGCGCGAGACGTTCGCGAATCACCATCAGGTGCAGTTCGCTCATGCCGGTGATCACCAGTTCCTTGGTCTGGGCATCGCGATCGATGCGGAAGGTGGGATCTTCCTCCACCACTTTGTGCAAGGCGCCCGACAGTTTCGTCTCATCACCGCGGCTCTTCGGCGTCACGGCCAGGCCGACCATCGGCGTCGGAAACTGGATCGCCGGCAAACGCCCTTCGCCGAGCGTCGCGCCGGTCGGCAGTTCCTCCATCTTGGCGATCGCCACAATGTCGCCCGGCCCCGCGTGGTCGACGGGCTGGGTGTCCGCCGCCCGCACGCGCAGCAGCGGCCCGAGCTTGACCGGTTTGCGGGCCGTGCTGACCGAGACCTGATCATCGCGCTTCAGCGTGCCCGAATGAACGCGGATGAAACTCAGCTTCTGCACAAACGGGTCGATACGTGTCTTGAAGACGCGGGCCACCAGCGGGCCGTTCGGATCGGCTTTGACGGCTGTTTCCGTGCCGTCCTTGGTGATCGTCCGCGGGATGGAATCGGGGGCCAGGCCGCAGGCGGCCACGGCGTCCAACAGTTCCGTCAGTCCGACACCCGTCTTTCCCGAGCAGCAGACGATGGGAATCAGGGTGCCCTCGGCAATCGCACGCACGATGAGTCGCGACAGCTCTTCCGCAGTCGGCGGCGTGCCCTCGAAATAACGCTCCATCACTTTCTCGTCGACCTCGATGATCGACTCCAGCAACGGATCGTGGATCTCCTGCGGATCGACCAGCGCCCCGTGCGTGTCGGCCGGAACATTGAGCGTACTGACCACCCCTTTGAATCCCGCTCCGTGCCCGACGGGAACGTTCAGCAGCACACACGAGCTGCCCCACATTTCGCGAATGGCGTCCACGAGCGCCGGGAAGTCGATGTTTTCCGCATCCATTTTGTTGATCACGATCATGCGGCCCAGACCGGCTTTACCGGCTTCGTTGAACACGCGCCGCGAATTGACTTCGATGCCGGACTGGGCGTTGACGACGATCAACGCCATGTCGACCCCCTGCATCGCTCCGATCGTCTGGCCAATGAAATCCGGGTAACCGGGCGTGTCGATCACCTGGAAGAACTTGCCGCCGTGCTGGAAATAGACGATCTTGGCCTCGATCGTGTACTTGTGGTGCTTCTCTTCCGGATCAAAGTCGCAGATGCTCGTTCCTTCGTCCACGCTCGGGTGAGCGGTCATCGCTTCCGACTTGACCAGCATGCTGTCGACGAGCGTCGTCTTGCCACACCCGCCATGTCCACAGAGCACAAGATTGCGAATGTCGTGAATGTTCGCTTTCGCCATTGCTCGAATCCCTTGTTTCCCTTGTCGCGAATGTTGAGTGGTGTTGTATTCCGAGGAGCTGGCGAGCCGAGCTGTTCGCCTCCCATGGCCCGGGGCGCGACCTCCGGGCACGGCCGCGGCTAGGGAGGTCCGGCGGCTGCCAACGCGTCGCTCAATGTCAAGGTTCCTTCGTACAACGATCGCCCGATGATGCACCCGGCCACGCCCGTCGACGCCAACCCGCGGACATCCTCGACCGTCGTCACACCTCCCGATGCAATGACCGGGATGGCCACCCTGGAGGCCATCTCCGCCATCGCCGGCAGATTCGGGCCCGCCATCATTCCGTCCTTGGCGATGTCCGTATAGACCACACCGGCGATCGGCTCCTGGGCCAGTTCCTGCGCCAAGGTTGTGGCCTCCACCTGACTCGTCTCCCGCCAGCCGTCTGTGGCCACGTATCCGTTGCGGGCATCGATGCCGACGACCAGCCGACCGGGAAACTTCCGGCACATATCGCGAAACCACGCGGGCCGTTTGAGGGCCTGGGTTCCAATCACCAGCCGCTGGAGTCCCAATTCGAACAGATCGGCGATCGTCGCTTCGTCGCGAATCCCGCCGCCGAGCTGACAGGGAATGCGGACCGCGCCAAGAATCGCTGCCACCGCCGCACGGTTGGCCAGAGTCCCGTCGCGGGCCCCCTCCAGGTCGACCAGATGCAGTTGACGCGCGCCCGACTCCACCCAGCGACAGGCCATCGCCGCCGGATCATCGCCGAACACAGTCTCCTGGCCATAGTCCCCTTGCCGCAGGCGGACACACTTGCCGCCCCGCAGGTCAATGGCCGGCCAAATCTGCATCAAGACGAGGCCCTTGTCTTTACCACAGCAGGATTTACGAAAACTCGCAATATGCCACACGAAGGCCCCTTTGGCAAGGCGGCACGGCGTCACCCGAGCGGCCATTTTGGGGCCCGCTCATAGACGGGCGAAGTTTTCCAGCACGCACAGTCCCTTGGCCTGGCTCTTCTCCGGGTGAAACTGCGTCGCAAAAAGATTGTCCCGCCAGATCATGGCACAGAAAGGCCCCCCGTAGTCCGCATCCATCGCCACGACCGCAGGATCGTCCGGCACGACATAATAGGAATGCACAAAATAGAAATAGTCGCCATCCTGGATGCCCTCGAGCAGCGGGGCAGGACGACGAACAATGGCTTGGTTCCACCCCATGTGCGGGACTTTGAAGCTGCGTGGCAAGTCGAATCGTACGACTTTGCCGGGAATCACTCCCAGGCCACGGCATTCTTCGCCTTCAAAGCTGACATCGAACAGCAGCTGCAGACCCAGGCAGATACCCAGCAGCGGCTTGTCGTCGCGGATGGCCGCCAGCAATGGCTCGATCAGTTGGCACCGCTGAAGTTCGGCCATGGCATCTCGAAACGCGCCCACACCTGGCAAGACAATCTTGTCCGCCTTGGCCAGCTCCGCCGGATCTCCGGAGATCTCAGCCACTGCCCCCACGCGTTCGAAGCCCTTCTGGACACTCCGAAGGTTCCCCATCCCATAGTCGACGATGACAATCATGTGTGCCCGCCACGCTCCGTGGACTGCTGCTCAATGTCGGCTGAGATTCAATGTCGGCCGAGATTCAATGTCGGCTGAGATTCAATGTCGGCCGAGGCTCGGGCGGCCGGCGAACATCGCGGCTGTTGCGGCCCGACCGGGGACTCTGCGATTGTAGTCCACCGTGGGGGTGACGGTAAGAGCGGCAAGGGGAAGAGCAGGCGATCGGGCTAGTCGTCGTTTCGCCGGGGCGGGGACGTCGCACGGCCCGCGCCGCTAATCGGTCGTTTGCGGGTAGATAACGATTTCAATGCGGCGGTTCTTGGCGCGCCCCGCATCGGTGGCATTGGACGCCCGTGGATGATTGGCCCCCATCCCCATCACGAACAGCTGGCGGGCCGGCAAGTGATTGCGCCGCGTGAGCGTGTCAAAGACGGCCAACGCCTGCGTGCACGACAACTGGTGAGTCGTTGTCGTGGTGCCCACGAACGTCGGGCCGCTATCGGTGTGTCCTTCGACGGCAATGCGCTGCCGCGGGTAGTTCCGGGCAATCGCGTCGGCCGCACGGTCGAGATACGTGTACGCGGTCGAAGACAGCTGCGCCGTGCCCGGCTGGAACAACTCGTCGGCAGGGATCTCGATGCGAATCACGTCCTGGTCCTGCCGCATCTCCAGGCCGGGAATGTCGATCGTGGAAAGTGACTGACGGACACTGTTGTTGGCCGTAATGACGGCACCACCCTGTTTGCGGGTCGATGCCTGCAGCATCTGTACGTTGCTCTCGGCTTCCTGGCGCGCGAGCTGCGTGTCACGCAGCTGGTTGGCCGTGTCACGCAGCTGCTGCTGCAACAGAGCCGTTTGATCGCGGTAGATCTGCTGCTGCTGCTCCGATTGAGCCAGCCGCGTGTGCATGTCGCGATTACTGATGTCCAACTCGTTGACCCGCCGCTCGAGCTCCTGTACCTGAGAAACGTAAGCGGTTTGCTGCTGTTGCATCGCCGTCTGCTGTTGCGGCGTCAGAAAGGCGTTTTGACCGCAGCCGCTTGCCGCGACTCCGGCCAAAGCCAGCAACCATGCGTATCGCACTGTGGGCAGCATGGTACGGCTCTCCTTGAGCAATTTTCACATCCCTGTCGCCTCGTCGATCAACCCTCCGAATCCGCGACGGCCCCGACACGTTCGGCACGCGCCACGTACGGGCGCGCGTGCCAGCAACTTGCCCGCTACACCTTGGTGCGCGGCAGGCCCTTCGACAGGCGGTGGGGATGGTAGCAATCCGGGCGCGGCGTCACAAGAGCGAAAATGCGGCCGGAATGGCTGGCTGCGAGGCTGGGCAAGACGGGCAATCAAAGTCCGTGTCGTCCGCGGCGGCGGCCGAAATGGCTACCCGCAGGACTCCGGCGCGTCGGCAGGCATCAGGGCCCAGGCCTGGTGCGGGTCCGGATAGGTTCCGTAAAACCGCTTGATGAAATGGCGCCGCCGGCTGGACGGCAAGTGAGATTCCCAACCCCAGCGCCGCAGCAGACGATCCGAGATCCGCGAACTGCGCACTTCGGCCACGATGGCATCGGTGCCTTTGATCCGGGCGATTTCGTCGAGCACGATCAGCGTGCTGCGGAAGGTGCCAAAAGTCGCTGCGCGACTGGACACCACGAATTTCAACGCCAGGAAGTTGCGAAGCCGGCGCGGCTGGTTGTAGTAGAGCCAACAGCGATCTCCTGTCGACCGCCGATCGAATCCGCGGCCGACCCCCAACAGGTCGGGATTCGAAAAGACTTTAGGCCAAGGACGCAGGTGGATGGCCCGCAGGCAACTGTTTTCGACCACAATCACCCCATACGGCCGCCGACGCAGGATATCCGCCTGCCGACGCAAGTCATATACGGTCTCGAACAGTGCCATGGCATTGGTCCGTGTAGCCGATTCTCCCGCCGTCATCGAGGCGGGGCCGTTGATCTGCAGTACCGCCTACGGTTTGCCACTCACCGGCGGTTTGAGTCGACTGCCGACAAAGGCCCGGAATTCCTTGATGCGGCCGCCGCCCGTCCCCGGGCGCGGTGTGTAGCGGAAGCCAACGATTGTCTCAGCTTGGCCCAGATCAATCACGATCAGGTGCGGATGCTCCGGGGAAGCGTCGCTCCATTGTGTATGCCAGAAACTGGCGGCCTGGCCATCAATCGCGTTACCCGCACTGCCGTCTTCCCGTTCCTTCTCCTCGCTGTCCACCGACGCGATCTTCCACTTCTCGGCATGCAAAGGTTGCCCGTCCGCTCCGAGGAGCACCAATTCGGCGATGGCCGCGTACGCCTTGCCATCGTGCGCGTTGACACTCTCCAGGGCAAAGTAACGTCCCTTGGCCGGTGCCGCAAACCGGATCTCCTGCAACGCGGCTCCCGGGGCAAACGACCCGGTGTGCACGGCGCCGCGACATCCACTTGCAGAACTTTCGCGGTGGACTGGGAGAAATCCAGCGCCGGTCGCAGCTCGTTCAGGATCGGAGCGTCGAGTCGCCGCCACCTGAGGCTGTTCCGAACCGAGCAGGTCGAGAATCACCATTTCGTTGGTCGCCCGCCTTCAGCCAGACGCCGGGCACGTACATCGTCTGCTGCGGGCCAATGTTCCAATAGCGGCCGAGATTGTGTCCGTTCACCCACGCCATCCCCTTGCCCCAGGGCGCTGGTCCAGGAAGCAATCCCCGGGCTCTTCGACATGCACCCGCACGCGATAGAAGGCCGGGCCGGCCGGTTTCGCAGCTGGTGTATGCCAGGTTGCGAAGCATGGCCTCATCGAGCGGCAGGTTGAAGATCTGCCAGTCCGTCAACTCCTTGCCGGCCAGTGTCACCGGACCATGGATGCCTTTGCGATCGTGCACTTCCGGACCGAAAGTTCACGCGGCCCATGGCCTCCACGAGAATGTCGAGCGTGGACTCGGCTGTGCGTTCCGGCACTTCGACCGCGTACCGCTGACTGCCGCCGGTCCGTGAAGCCGATCCGCTGGCCGTTGAGAAATACCTGGCCGATGTCGTGGATGGTCCTGGGCTTGGAGCGTCGCCGGCGGGCCGGCCGGGACCTGCACGCGATAGACGATACAGCCGAAGTCTTGCTGGTATTGCTCGAAATTGCGTGGCTGCTGGTCCGTCCGCGGCGCGGGCAGGTTGGCGAAGAGCGGCGCGAAGTCCTGCACTTCCACAGGCGCGATGCGTAATGAGCGGATTCTTGGCGGGCGGCTCGGGAATGGTCTCGCCTGGCAGCAGATATTTCGCAAACAGGTCGCGGGTCTTGAAGAATTTTTCCGTCGTCCAGCCCGCCTCACTGATGGGCGCGTCGTAATCATAGCTCGAGGTGTCAGGCTTGAAGGGCCGATCCGCACCGGTCCAGAAGCCAAAGGTGGTCCCGCCGTGCGCCATGTAAATGCTGAACGAACGCGCCGGCCTTGAGCATGTATTCGAGGTCGGCAAGGTACTGGTCGGTCTTGCCGAGGTGATGCGGCTGACCCCACGTATCAAACCAGCCGGGATAGAACTCGCCGCACATGAGCGGGCCGGTCGGCAGCACTTCGCGCAGCGCCTGGAAGCCGTTCGCCGGGTCAGACCCGAAATTCACCACGGGGAACAGGTCCTGCGCGAAAGCCGTTCTTCAGCGCGTGAGGGCGGATTGCAGGCGAACAGCGGCACGTCGAAGCCCGCGTCCATCAGGATGCTCCGCAGTTCGCCCATGTACTCCGCGTCCTTGCCGTAAAAGCCGTACTCGTTCTCGACCTGCACCATGAGGATCGGACCGCCCCGAGTAATTTGCAGCGGGCCAAGCACTCGGCCGACTTCCCGCATATAACGCTTCACCGCGTCGAGATACCGCGGATCGCGTGAACGCAGCTGGATATCGTCGTGCTTGAGCAACCACGGCAGGAAAGCCGCCCATCTCCCACTCGGCGCAGGCATACGGCCCGGGTCGCAGGATGACCCACAAGCCCTCCTCCTGCGCGATGCGACAGAACTCCGCGGCGTCCGCCTGACCGGACCAGTCGAACTCGCCGGGCCGCCGCTCGTGCAGGTTCCAGAACAGATAGGCACACACCGTGTTCAGCCCCATCGCCTTGCGCCATCTGCAGGCGGTGGCGCCAGTACTCCTTCGGCACGCGCGGCGCGTGGATTTCGCCGCAGCGGATCTGGAACCGCTGGCCATCGAGCAGAAAATCGTCCGTGCCGATGGCAAAGGTGTGTGGGGGGGCGGCGACCGCCGACCGGGTGACGGGAAATGCCGCCAGCAAGGAGGCGGCCAGGAAGAGGTATCGCCGTGTGTTGGTCCGCATAAGAGCTATCTCACTCATGTCCAACGGATGGAAGCACAAGGTCCACAGAACAAGACATCATCTCAGGCGGCAGCATGGGATTCAAGAATGACGGGGCCCGGTGCATTATATCCCTGGGTTGGTCGACGGCGGTGGCGTATACTTTTCAGGGCGAATCGAGGCGATGCGCGGAGCGGAAAATGGGTCCAGTGATCTCGGCCGACACACTTGCCGCCCAACTTGAGATGGCCGAACTATTGCGGGCCGGGAGGGATCGTATGCTGGACCCCCAAGACTTGCCCGGGCGATATGGCCGAGTAGTTCGCGCGCTCGACCGCGTTTTGCAGGCGATCCAGGGGCAGGCCGTGGTGGCTGGTGGATGGGCAGTCTGGCGGCACGGTTATGTGGGACGTGTCACTCAGGATATGGACATTGTCGTACCGATCGATCATCTCGATGCGCTGTTGTTATCCGCTGCCGTCAGCGGCTTTGAAGTTTCCAGGGTGGCTCCCGGCGTCTGGCCCAAACTCCACCACAAGGAGACGGGTGTGGATGTGGACATTCTTCCAGAGGACGCTCTGCCCGGCACGCCGTCGCACCCCGCTCCCACACGGATTCCCCATCCTGCGAGACTGGGGGCCGAAGAGGGACGCTTGAGGTATATCGATCTGCCCGGCCTCATCGAACTCAAACTGGCAGCCGGCCGTGCGCGTGACGAGAGTGACGTCGTGGAGCTGGTTCTCGCCAACCCCGACCGTATCGATGCGCTGCGGGCACATCTCGCCACGGTTCACGCGCAATATGTGGAGCGATTCGACGAACTCGTTGCACGCGCGCGGGACCAAGCCGCACGATGATCGCAGCGAGTCGCAACTCATGCCGAAGAAAGACACGGGGAGAGGGAAGTGGCTTCGTCCGCCCACCGGAACGTGCCTAGAAAAACGCGTCCCGCACCTGGCGCCACGACCAGAGCAGCCCGCCCATCAGCAACAGGCAACACGTGAGCAGAATCGGAATGAACCAGCCGAGCGAGAACATCGGATTCGCCCATTGCGCCCAGATCAGGTTCCAGCCGACGATGACGATCACCGCGGCCAGGCAGAGGTACGGGCCAAAGGCGATGTGACCTTTCCCGGTCAGGATCCGCTGCGTAACGGCAATCAGCACCGCGGTAAACGGGGCCAGAAAGAATATCAGGAACGCCGCCTGCCAGCCCAGGAAGGCCCCGATCATGGCCATCAGCGTCACATCCCCGAAACCCATCGCCTCGACACGCAGGGCCTGTCCGCCGACAATCCGCACGAGCCAGATCAGTCCCCCTCCAAAACACATCCCGGCAATCGCCGAGAGGAGGCTCTCCCAGCGTCCCCCACCGATCAGCCAGGTCACCACCACGACCGCCGACAGACAACTGCCACAGATCACCGGCACTTGCCAGGTCCGGTGGCGTACCACGCTGACGCACATATAACGCAGGGCCTTCACCAGCCCGCGACGCCGCGTCCAAGTCTTGTGCAGAATCGCGAAGCACCAGACCCACACGCCGAGCAGGCCCAGCGCCAGCCCAGCCGACCGGTCCAGCGGAGCGGGCCAGGAATTCGGGCCACCCAGTCCCGCTCGCCACGTCAAGTCGGTGGTCGACGAAGTCACCACGAGCTGGTGCACGCTGGCCGAACCCAGGCTCGATTCGAAGATCGTGGGAAAAGCGGCCAGGGGGATCACCACCGAGAGCAGCAGGCCGGCGACCGCGCCGGTGACGGTAATCGCGTCCGGAATCGTTTGCTCGTCGAAGTCGATGAACGTGGCCACGAGCATCAGCGAGACGAGCACCAGGTGACTGAAGCATTGGGCGTACAACGTGGCCGGAGAAGGTGCCGTGACACCCGGCAAGGCCGGCCACAGCCAGCGCTGGTCGACCTCGCCCCAGTACAACACGGCGAACCCGATCCCGGTGGCGAGTTCAATGAGCACGGGACGGATCCAGTAGCCGCGACCGTGCCACGCCGACTCACGGCGGAGCCCCCACCAACCCACGACCGGCAGGCAATCCCAGCGACTGCGGGGGGGCGCATCGGCCGGCGGCGGCGACCACGGTCCCCAATCCCGCGGAAACCAGGCCAGGCGATAGATGCCTCGATTCAACTGCCCGCCCACGAGCAGACCGGTGAAGAATGCGAAGGCCAACCGAATCCCGATCGGCAGGTTCAGCAATGCGTGCACAGTCACTTTCCCCATCCCCGTCGCGGCGGAGGCCCGTCCCTTGCCACCGTAACTCAGAACTTAGCCGCCCCGACGGCCCGCTTGAGCGCCAATCGCATGACGTCGATTGGCGGCTCCTGGTTGGTGAAGACCTTGAACTGCAGCGCGACCTGGCGAATGAACATATCCACTCCGGTGACCACGCGGCAGCCTTTCAGACGAGCTTCCTTCACCAACAGCGTCTGCTCGGGATTATAGACTGCGTCAAACACGAGCCAGGTCCGACGCAGCTGTCCCGCGGCAAACGGAGTCTCGTCGACATTCGGATGCATGCCGACCGGAGTACAGTTGACCAGAATATCGATCTTGACCGAATAGCGGCTGTCCCATTCCACGGCGCGGCTATCGGTGGCCTCGGCCAGCTCGCGCGCGGTCTCGAACGTCCGCGAGGTAATCACGACGTCGGCATTCATCTGCCGCAGCCCGAACACGACCGCCTTGGCCACGCTGCCGGCTCCGAGCACCGCGCCCGCTTGCCGTCGAGCGGGTTCTCGGACTTCACACCACTGGCCCGGACCAGCCCGGCGATCGCCGCCCGGTGATCCGTGTTGTAGCCGAACGTCGATCGGTCGTCGTGGAAAGCCACCGTATTGACCGCTCCAATTCCATCCGCGGCCTTGTCCAGCTTGTGCAGGCTGTGCATGAGCGTGTCGCGATGCGGCAAGCCGACGCACAAGCCGTACAGATCCAGTTCGCGACTGTCATGCATGAAGCTGGACAGGTGCTCGCGGGGAACCCGAAACGGTACACAGACGCTGTTGATCCCCAACGCGCGAAAGGCCGCATTGTGCACAATCGGCACAATACTCTGTCCAATCGGATCGGCAATGAAGCCGTAGACGCGCGTGTCCGCGTTGATTTCGTCGTAGTGGTAGATGTCCTTCATCTGCGAGAAGCTGAGTTGTCCGGGGGCCAGCGTCCGCTCGTGATGGAACGTCGAGTAGGTGAACGGGGCACCGAACTTGCCGGCGAGGAGGCGGGAGGGGATACCGATTTCGCCCATGCAGATCCCCACGGTCGGGATCTTGCTGTCGCGGACCAACTCCAGCATCCGCACATTATCGTGCGGTTCGTTGGCCGTCGTGGCGATCTTGATGACGTCGGCATCGAGGTTGGCCAGCCGGGCATGAATCTCGGCCAGGTTCTCCGGTGTTTCACGGAAGTTGTGCAGGCTGATGATCCGCTTCGTCTTCCCGTAAATGGGAATCTGGTCCGCGATATCCGCCTCCAGATCGACGTACTCGACACCTTCCGCAATCGCGGCTCGCAGCAGCATCAATCGCGATTCTTCACTCCCCTCCCATTTCCCCTGGTCCTCGATGCGGCGGCAAGTGGCGATCACCGGGCAGGCGCGGTCGCGAAACAGCCGCTTCAGGTTAATCTGCCGCCGGATGTAATCCAGGCGGATCTCGACCATCTGAGCTCCTTGCTCGACAAGGTGCCGATGTTCCGCCATCACATGCCTGTGACGACCACGAGCGATACTCACGCAAATCATGACGCAATCCACATATCGGGGCGCGGGTTCGTTCCGGGTGCCTTCATTCTTCGCAGCGGCATCCCTGGCTGCCCACGGGATTCGCCGGCAGTGACGGCTGTGCGTGGCACAGCCCCCCGGCGTCGCGATCACAAGGCCGCTGTCTATTCTACTACCAACCGCGCACCTGTGCAGCAGTCGGCCGGCCGAGGCGGACCGAACAGGTTCCGGGCTGCCTCGACTTGGCGGTGTGTGCGGCAGAAACCGCCGCCGAACCCGACCCGCCCCTTGGGTCGCCCGCGGTCCGCACCGCCGGTCCGCGCTGCGGTCGCCTCAGATCCGCTTGAAACGCTTGTCGAGTTCCGCGTTGGTGAAGACCAGCGCCGTGGGACGGCCGTGCGGGCAGTGGTGGGCGTCCTGGTAGTGGTGGCGTTGCTCCAGCAGCGTCTGGACCTCCTCACGTGACAGGCGGTCGCCAGCCTTCACCGCCGCCTTGCAGGAAATCATGTGCAGCAAATCATCCAGCAGGTCGCGGCGATCGGGAGACTTCTCGCTGTTGAGCAACTGCTCCACGACCTGCCGCAGCACGTCCGTCGGATTGAAATTGGCCAGCATGGCCGGATAGGAGGACACCAGCACGGTATCGCCACCAAAGGGTTCGACGTCCATCCCCAACTGTGCGAGTACGTCGCGGGCCTCGAGCGCCGCGGCCGCCTCGGTCGGCGTCAGGCTAACCGGCTCGGGCACCAGGAGCCGCTGGGATTCCAGCGTTCCGGAGAGGACCCGCGCACGCAACTGCTCGTACAATATCCGTTCGTGCAGCGCGTGCTGATCGATGACCACCAATCCTTCCTCGGTTTCCGTCACCAGGTATCGATTGTGCACCTGCAGTCCGTCGCCAACGCGACGCGGAGGCCAGGCGTGGGGCGGATCCACACGGGCCGCCCCCGACGACGGGTCATCCTCCGCGGGCACGGCCGGTCGCGGAGACCGCGCCTCGGCCAGTCCGAACGGTTGAAATTCCGGCACCGACGAGGACGCCGGACCCCACGGCAACTGCCGCGTCGAACCTCCCTCGCTCGCCGCGGCCGGCAGCGCTCCGCGGGCCCAATTCAGCGTCTCTTCCCGGTGTCGCTCCAGCTCCCGCCGATCGAGTCCGTGATCGGTTCCCGCGTCGGGCGCCGCCGGCAACGGTGCGCGCACCGTGAGATCGGTCGTGAGGAACTTGTTGCGGAGTGTACCCAGCAGTTGGCTGTAGAGCTGGCGGCCGTCGGCAAACCGGACCTCCAGCTTTGCCGGATGGACGTTGACATCGACCATTTCCGGCGGGAGGTCCATCCGCAAAAACGCCACCGGAAAACGCCCGGTCAGCAACAGACCACGGTACGCTTCCCCCAACGCATGCTGCAGCGACCGATCGCGGATGTGCCGACCGTTGAGCAACAGGTATTGCATGCGATTGTTGCCGCGACTGACACTCGGATCGGCCACGTAGCCGGTCACGCGGACATCGTCGTGGCTGCTCTCGATCCAGATCAAGCTGTCCCCCAGTTCGTGTCCGAAGAATGCGGTGATGCGCTCGAGCCAGCGGTCCACGGCGGGCAAGTCGTACACGGTGCGCTCGTTGTGCCGCAGCGTCAGGTGCCTGTCAGGACAGGCCAGAGCGATGCGGGTAAACGACTCGATCGTGTGCCCCATTTCCGTTTGCGTGGTGCGGAGGAATTTGCGTCGCACCGGGGTATTGAAGAACAGGTTGCGGACCTCCAGCGTCGTTCCCACCGGACCGCCGCAGGGCGCAGGTCGCTGGCATGGCCCCCCACCACTTCCAGTTCCGCGCCCACTTCCGCGTCGGCGGTGCGACTGCGGATCACAAACTGGCTGACCTCGGCGATCGACGCCAGCGCCTCGCCGCGAAAACCGAGCGAACGCACGTGAAACAGGTCGTCCGCCGCGCTGATCTTGCTGGTCGCATGACTGGCCACCGCCAGCGGCAACTGGTCGGCTCGAATCCCGCACCCGTCGTCGCTGACCCGGATCAAGGTACTTCCGCCCTGCTCGACCGACACGTCGATGCGGGTCGCTCCGGCATCGACCGAATTCTCGAGCAGTTCTTTCACCACGCTCGCCGGACGCTCGATCACTTCTCCTGCCGCGATCTTGTTGACCACGCTGGCTGGCAGTCGGCAAATGTCGCGCACGGGGTGGTGACTGGTCATCGGTTTCCCTCTCAGCTGAGCCCGTACTTCTCGAGCTTGCGGTAGAGCGTCCGGGCCCCAATGCACAGGATGCGGGCCGCCTCTTCGCGGTTTCCGCTGGTCAGCTTCAACGTCTCCTGGATCGCATACTGTTCGTAGGCGTCCAGCGGCTGACCCACCAGGTGGTCGAGCCCGTGGGCGACCGAGACCGTGGGAAGCTTGGCGTCGGCCAGTTCCGGTGGCAGGTCGTCGACATCCAGCACTCCGTCCACGTCGAGGACCACCATGGTCTCGACCGCATTGCGCAACTGGCGGACGTTGCCGGGCCAGGGATATTCAAAAAATCTGCGGCGGACGTCGGACGAGAAGCGTTCCACGTTCTTCCGGTGATGCTTGGCAAATTGCCGACGAAAATGTTCCATCAGGGGCACCACGTCTTCGCGGCGATTGGTCAGCGGTGGCAGGTCGACGGTGACGACCTTGAGCCGATAGTACAAGTCCTCGCGGAAATCGCCCTGCTTGATCGCTTCCTCCAGGCTCCGGTGTGTGGCGGAGAGCACCCGGACATTCACGTCGATCGGCTTGTTGTCCCCCACGCGGGCGATCTTATTCTCCTCCAGCACGCGGAGCAGTTTGGTCTGGGTGGCCCGGGGCATGTCGCCGACCTCGTCCAGGAACAGCGTGCCGCCGTTGGCATATTCGAAGGCACCCACTCGATCGGTCCGCGCGTCGGTGTAGGCCCCCTTCACGTGCCCGAACAGCTCGCTTTCCACCAGGTTTTCGGCCACGGCGGCGCAGTTCAGGGGAAAGAGCCGTTTCCCCTTGCGCGGGCTGTTCTGGTGGATGGCTTGCGCGATGAGTTCCTTGCCCGTGCCGCTGTCGCCCGTGATCAACACCGTCGCATCGGTGGGCGCGATCCGTTTGACACGGTCGATGACCTGCTTCATGCTCTCGCTGGCGTAGATGATCCCTTCGAACCCGAACCGTTCATCCAGCCGTTTGTTGAGTTCCAGGTTGTCGCGGCGCAGCCGCACCGCGTCGGCGGCCCGCTCGGCCACCGCCCGCAGCCGGTTGGGGGTAATCGGCTTCTCCAGGAAATTGAACGCCCCCTGCTGCATCGCTTCCACGGCCTTGGGAATCGAGGCGTGCCCGGTGATCATGATCACTTCCGCGTCGGGGAGACACTGCTTCGCACGGGCCAGCAGTTCCATGCCATCCACGTCGTTCATCACCAGGTCGGTAACGATGACGTCGTAGGTGTCCTGTTCGATGTGCCGGGCTCCCTCCGGTCCCGACGTGGCGACACGACACGGGTAGCCCACTCGCTCCAGGCTCTCGGCAATCGCTTGAGCCAGCAGCGGGTCGTTGTCGACGATCAGCACGCGAATCGTCGCAGCGGAGGCAGCAGAGGTCTCAGACATGACTTCGATGATACAAGATCGGGGTTCCCGCGGAACAGTGGCCGTCCCGGTCCGCCAGCGCGGCTCAGATCCGCCGGGGTGTCGGGAACTCGAGCGTGAACTTGGTACCGCGTCCCACGTCGCTTTGGACACTGATTCGCCCGCCGTGAGCCTCGATGATTTTGCGGGCCGTCGGCAGCCCCAAGCCGGATCCACCGTCTTTGGTCGAGTAAAACGCATCGAACATGTGGAGCGCTGTCCGTTCGTCCATCCCGGTTCCCGTGTCGATCAGATCGAGCGCCACGCCATGGCGCGTGATGCGTGTGATCACCGTCAGCGCACCGCCGTCGGACATGGCTTCCAGCGCGTTCTTGACCAGGTTCAACAGGGCCGCCCGGATCGTCTCGCGATCGAGCAGCACGCTGGGCAACTCGTTGTCGAGATGGGGCAAGATCCGGATTCCCATCTCCTCGGCCTGAACGTCGAACAGGCGCAGCACCGACAGCAACTGTTCGTTCAGGCTGCCCGGCGCCAGGTCGAGCGACCGCACACGGGCAAATTTCAGGAAATCGTTGAGCAGGTTCTCGAGTCGCGTGCACTGGTCGTGCACCAGGTCGATTCTGGCCCGCGCACGGCGCTCGCGCGGCGTCTCCGCAGCCTCCAGGTCCTCCGCCAGGAGATCCATGTTCATGCGGATCACGGAGAGCGGATTCTTGATCTCGTGCGCCAACGACCCGGCCAACTCGGCCAGCTCGTTGTAGTGCGATACCAAGTGTTCGTGGCCGACCGCCAGGTCGTGGTCGATGTCTGGGTCCGGCGCAGCGCCCATCGCGGAAACGTCTCCCCGTTCAGCGCAGGAATTCGAAAGGACGGCCCGCCCGCCCACGGCACCTGGCGGAAGGCTCCCGAAACCCGAGAGCCCCCGCGCAACGTGCCCACGGCGGTCGCTGGCCTTCGGTCGGCTCAGTCGCGCCGGCGTCCCCGGTCGCCACGGTCACCGCGGCCACCCCGATCACCTCCTCGGTCGCCGCGATCACCGCGGTCGCCGCCGCGCGGCCGCCGAGCTTGATCACGGTCGCCCCCCTTCTCGCCACCCTCGGCCGAGACAATTTCATCCTTGATGCCCAGCTCTTCCAACGCCCGGCGACGACTCAACTTGACGCGGTCGTGATCGTCCACGCCGATGACCACAACTTTCATCTCATCGCCTTCACTGCACACATCCGCGACACTGCTGACGTAGCCGTCGGAGAGTTCGCTGATGTGGCACAGTCCATCCCGACCGGGCAGGATCTCGACGAACGCGCCGAAGTCCTTGATGCTGGTCACGCGGCCGGTGTAGATCTTGCCGATCTGGACCGTGGCCGTGCAGGCTTCGATCTGAGCCAACGCCTGCTCGACGTATTCCTGGCTGTTGCCAGCCACCGTGACCGTACCGTCGTCGTCCACTTCGATGACGGTGCCGGTGGTCTCCTGGATCATGCGGATGTTCTTGCCACCGGGTCCGATCAAAGCGCCGATCTTGTCGGGCTCGATCTTGGTCCGGATCAGGCGGGGAGCCCAGGGAGAGATATTGTCCTTGGGTCGGGAGATCGTGCTGAGCATCGCCCGCAGGATCTCGATCCGTGCTTCGCGGGACTGCACCATCGTGGCCCGAATGACCTCCTGGCTGATGCCGCTGATTTTCAGATCGAGCTGAATGCCGGTGATCCCGTTCTGAGTACCGGCGATCTTGAAGTCCATATCACCGTAGTGGTCTTCATCACCGATGATGTCGGTCAGCAGCACCCACTTGTCACCGCCCTCTTGGACCAGGCCCACCGAGATCCCGGCCACCGGGTTCGTGATCGGCACGCCCGCCGACATCAGGCCCAGCGTGGCAGCGCATACGGAGGCCATCGAGGAGGAGCCGTTGGACTCCAGAATGTCGGAAATGACGCGGATCGTGTAGGGGAATTCTTCCGGACTCGGGAGGACCGGATTGACGCTGCGTTCGGCCAGCGCACCGTGCCCGATTTCCCGTCGGCCCGGGCCGCGGATCGGTCGACACTCACCCACCGAAAACGGCGGGAAATTGTAGTCGAGCATGAACTTCTTGGAGTACTCGTCGACCAGTCCGTCCACGCGCTGTTCGTCCCGGGCGGTGCCCAACGTGACGGTGACCAGCGCCTGCGTTTCGCCCCGCTGAAACACGGCCGAACCGTGCGTGCGCGGGAGGACGTCGACCAGGCACTGGATGTTGCGGAGATCCCGATGATCGCGGCCGTCGGGACGCTTGCCGGCCAGGATCAGATCGCGAACGACGCTGGATTCCAGACGCCGCCAGGCCGTGTCGAACGCCAGCGGACTCACCGCCCCGTCGGCCTCGGGATTCGGAATGACTTCGGCCAACACGCGGTCTTTGAGGGCCCGCACCGCGTCCGCCCGCGCCTGCTTGCCCTCGGTCTGTTTGACCGCTTCGAATTCGTCCATGTAGCGACTCTTCAAACGGTCGTAGAGTCCATCGTCGGCGGGGGGCACAAAGGTCATTTTCTGGACGCCCACCTGCTCGGCCAGCTCGCGCTGCAAGGCCAGGACTTCTTTGATGACGTCGTGCGCATACACGATGGCGTCGGCCATGACGTCCTCCGGCAACTCGCGGGCGAAGCCTTCGATCATGGCCACCGCCTGATCCGTACCGGACACGATCAGGTCCAGTTCGCTTTCCTCCAGTTCCTCGTGCGTCGGGAACGGCACGAACTGACCATCAATGCGACCGACGCGCACGGAGGCGATCGGGCCGAGAAACGGCAGGGGGGAAATCAGCAGGGCGGCCGCCGTCCCATTCATCGCCAGGACGTCCGCGTCACTCTGCCGATCGCTCGACAGCACCATGCTCTGGCACTGGACTTCGTCGGCATACCCGTCGGGAAACAACGGACGCACCGGGCGATCGATCAGCCGGGAGGTCAGGGTTTCTTTGGTGCTGGGCCGACCTTCCCGTTTGAGAAACCCACCGGGAAACTTACCCGCCGCGGCGAACCGTTCGCGATAATCGCACATCAACGGGAAGAAATCGATTCCCGGACGAGGCGGTCCGGAGGTGACGGCGTTGAGTACGACCGTCCCTCCATACTGCACGACGACTGCCGCGCCGGCCTGGCGGGCCAACTGGCCCGTTTCCATCGAAAGAATGTGTTTACCAATCTGCTTTTCTACACGTACCTTCACGTCCTTCTTCCTAACTTTGCTTGCGCCCTGACACGGAACGGGTATTTGAGTACGGTCAGCGCAACGCCAACCGGCGCGCGAACGCGCTCATGTCGCAAGCCGCGACAGGAAGAGAATCAGGCGTGAGCCGAGCCGCAGACTGCGCCGGCCGCATGGACGAAAGGTACGACCTACTTGCGAATACCCAGCCGCCCAATGATGGACAGGTAACGCTGCGGTTCAATGCGTCGCAGATAGTCCAAAAGACGGCGGCGACGGCTGACCATCGCGAGGAGCCCCCGCCGACTCGCGTAATCTTTCGAGTGCGAGCGCATGTGCTCCGTCAGGCCATTGATCCGCGTCGTGAGAATCGCAATCTGGACCTCCGGCGAACCTGTATCCTGTTCGTCGTGCCTGAAGTCCTGGATGATTTCTAGCTTCCGCTCTTTCGTGATCGTCATGTGCTACCGTCGTTCCTCTACTGCGTTCGGCTGGCCTTGCTCACCTGTCACCCGCCAAATCCCCATACTCCTTGACCCGGTGTCCGTCAGGACTGTCCCTACATACTTAACATTACCAACAACTTAAGTAGATCAATTTAGCGACGTGCCAGCTTTTTGCAACCGCAAATGCAAGTTCCCTGGCCAATCCGCGGCTCGCCCGTCCAGCAACCCACCGGATCGGCCCGCGCGGGACTCATCCGGCCGCCGTACCAGCCCGCTCGCCGCGCACCCTCGGGATCGGCCTGACCGGGTCCGCGCCGCGTCGCCCAAATGCAATCCTTCCAGTCACTTGCGGTTCGCGACGCACCGCCATTCCGACACCTGGTGCAATTTGACAACCCACGGCGTTGACAGGAAGATGAAGGGGCCTCCAGGATAGCGAGATCGGTGCAGATCCCGGCGATTTGCGGGAATTGGCGCCATGGTGCCGGCAGATCACGGGTACTCCCACCCTTCCAGAAGGGTTCTCCACACGGTGAACGAAGACCAGCAGCTCATCGAACAGGCGCTCCTCGGCGATACGGCCGCCTACGGTCAGCTGGTACGTCGCTATCAGGATCGCCTGTTCACCAGCCTGATGCACGTCGTCGCCAGTCGCGAGGAAGCAGAAGACGTGGCGCAAGACGCGTTTGTCCAGGCCATGCTCAAGCTCAACTCCTTCCGTCAGGACAGTTCGTTTTACACTTGGCTCTACCGCATCGCCGTCAACACCGCCCTGTATCGACAGCGGCGACGGCGACAGGAACCGTCCCTGGATGCCGTCCGAGCGTTCCCAGGCCACGAACTGCCCGATCCGGGCGTCGACCCTTCCGATCGGCTGATGCGCGAAGAACGTGCGACGGAAATCCAGCGGGCCCTCAGCCGACTCGCCGAAGAATACCGGCTCGTGCTGGTGATGCGCGACGTGGACGGTTTCGACTACCGGTCGATCGCCCGGATTCTCGATGTGTCGGTCGGCACGGTCCGCAGCCGGCTTCACCGGGCGCGTTTCCTTCATGCGGGAACAGCTGCGACATCATCACCACGGGTCCCGTGCTGAGTAGCGCGTTCCCGCGGGGTTTTGTTCGCGCAGGCGTGGACCTGACAGCCGCCGGGGGCGATGCGGACTTCGATCAGGCCGTCACGGTGCGTCCACCAGACACGCGTGCCGTTCCCGGCGTAGTCGGACAGGAGCCGGTTACCGCCCGAGGCCGCACCGGCGCTGATGATCACCTCGGTCGGCGACGCCCAGGCGGTGACGTCGTGTGGTCGGCTGAGCCGGCTCCCGTGGTGCGGCGCCATCAGCACGTCGCAGGGCGTGGACGGTTCGGCCAGCAACTCGTCCAGCCCGTCCCCCTCCAGGTCCCCCGTTAATAGGATGCGATGCTGCAGATACTCCACTCGCAACGCGAGACTGTTGCTGTTGTCCCCCCCGCGACAGCCTTCCGGCGGTGGATGCATGATCTCCAATCGTACCCCGCCACCGGTCATCACCGCGTCACGCTCGCCGACCTGCTCCAGCGGAACACCGACCGATTCGATCGCCGATCTCAGGACCGACAAGGCCGGCACCTCACCGCGGAACATCACGGGAGACACACAAACCGCGCCGACTGAAAAGCGGTCCAGCAAGCCGGGGACCGCATTGAAGTGGTCGACGTCGGCATGCGACAGAACGACGCGCGTCCAAGTGGGATATCCCCTTGGACCATAGCACGGCGGAGATCGGCTGGACCGCCGACAGCGCACTGCCCATACGGCCCGCGTCGTACAGCATCGTCTCCCCGTTCGGCATTTCGACGAGCACGCTGGTACCATGGCCGATCGCAATGAACGAGACGACCAGGGGCTGCGGCCATACAGATCGCAGGCTGCGGGCCGCCGAGCCGCCGCACGCCACACCGAGCGTCAACCAGGCGGCCAGCAGCGCCAGCCACCAGCGCCTGGGAAGGCGGAGCGCCGAGAACTGCAGGATCGCCAACGCGAAATAGAACACCAGGACCAGTCTGTCCGACGGTCCAGCCACCCATACGTGTCCCCACGGCTGTGCCGCAAAGCGTTCGGTCAGGCTCTGCGTCAGCTCCAAGGCACGACCACAAGTCCAACCCAGCGCATCGGCGACCAGCGGCACAGGTTCAGCCACCAGGACCGCCAGCCCCGAGAACAGGGCGGCAGCTACCGGCAGCCACAGCAGCAGCGTCAAGAGGGCTCCGAACAGCGGCACCAGATGAAAACGATTGGCGACCAACGGCAACGTGACGAGCCAGACGACGAGAGAAGTCACGGCCAGTTGCCCCACACCGTCGCCGGCCACCCGTAGGCGCGCAGCCACCCGGGACGACTCTGCTCGATCAGCCGGCGCAGTGGATCCTGCGCGCGGGACCGCCCCCATGCGGGCCAGCGCGAGAACAATACTCCCACCGCCAGAAAGGACAACTGCGTGCCGATATCGAAGATTTCACCGGGACTCAGCGCCAAGGTGATCAGCCCGGCCACCGCCAGGGAATTCCAGGCCACGGATTGTCGGCCCGTGCCGCGAGCCAGACAGAACACGACGATCAGGATCGTGGCTCGCACCACCGGTGGTTCACCGCCGGTCAACATCGCGTAGGCGACGGCCAACACGCAGGTGAGCAGGAGCATCCAATGTCGCGGGAACCACGCGAGTCGCATCACCACCCACAGCACGGACGCCAGAATGCTGACGTGCATGCCCGAGATGGAAAGCATGTGAATCGTTCCCGTGAGGAAGAACGCCTGGACAGTCGACCGATCCAGCTGCTCGCGACTGCCCACCAGCAGTGCAGCCGCCAACGACGATTGCGGGGGGCCAATCCGCCGATCGAACACGCCTTCTGCCCACAGGCGAAGCCGGCCCAATTGACGCAGAACACTGCATTCCCCGCCGTGCTGCAGGCGCTGCACACACGCGGGATACCCCGCATAGAGCGCGACCAACTCCCGACTCTGACGCCGCAGCGCCGCCAGGTCCGGCTCGCCCGGATTGGCTGGCGATCGCACGCGGGCCAGCGTGCCCGCCACCTCCAGCACGTCCCCTCGCAGCACCTGCGGCAGCTGGCCCTCGACCAGCAGCGTCGCCCGACCGGAAACCGATTCCCAGCGCACTGCTTGACGCAACGCCAGCAGACGAACCGTCAGGCGAGTGACTTCACCGCGGGCCAGCGTGCAGAGGGCACTCGCCTCCTCCGCAGGACTCGTGCACGGAGGTTCCAACGCCGACACCCGCACGCAGACCGGAGCCGGCAGATCCCGCGCGTAGCGGGCAATCTCATCGGCCGAAAACAACCACCAGCGGTCGTGATGCCAGAGCCCCGCGACAGCCGTGACGCTGGCCAGGGTCAGGATCGCCGCGCTGGTGGTGGCATGGCGCCGACTCGCGACGAGCCAAACCGCCAACCCGAGTATCAACCCGCCGCACCAGACACCGGTGGGAACCACCAGATGCCGATCGGCGACCACGCCCAGACAGGCCGCGAAGAACACCCAGACCAGCGGGTGCTCGCCCCCGCGGTTCGGCACGGCCACCAGAGTTTTGTGTGCCACGCGGCCTCCCCTGCCCTGCCGACTTTCGCCTCAGGGTCCGTTCAGGTATGCCCGCGTCGCGTCGGCGTGAAGTGTAACAGGACCATGCGCTCGGTTGAATCCCTGCCGGCATCCTCGGAACCACAAGCCGCAGGGCAGCATCTGCTGGACCGGACATGCGGGGCACGGAATTGCGACATGACGGGTGCACGCGTTATGCTGTGCGGCGGTGCGGCGAGTCCGAGGCAGGTGGTGGTGTGATGGACTATTGGCAGGGCAAAGTCGTGATGATTACGGGCGGCGCCGCCGGATTGGGCGGGCGGCTGGCCACGCATTTTGCCGCCGCAGGTGCGAAACTGCTCCTGGCGGATATCCATGCGGTCGCCCTGGAGAGCACCACGGCCCACCTGGAAAAACAGGGGACACAGGTTCAGGGAGTCGTGACCGACATCACGAATCAGGACTCGGTCGATCGACTGTTTCAGGCGTTGGATGAGAAATTCGGTCGCCTGCACGCGCTCATCAACTGTGCCGGTCGCTCGGGACGCGGGGCGGTCCTGGACACGGACCCGGCCAAAGTTCCAGGCCTTCCTGGACCTGAATTTCCTCGGTACCGTTCGGTGCACGCGCGGCGCTGTCCCCTCTCTTGCTCAAGACCCGTGGGCACATCGTCAACATCGGTTCGCTGGCGGCCAAAATGGCCTCCCGCTACCTGGGGGCGTACCCGGCCAGCAAATTCGCCGTGGCCGCCTACACGCACCAACTGCGTCTGGAGTTGGGCCCTCAAGGCCTGCACGTGCTGCTGGTTTGCCCCGGCCCGATCGCCCGGCCGGATGCGGGCCAGCGTTACAGCGGCGAAGCCGGCCGACCTCCCGGCGTCCGCCCGGAACGCCCGGGTGGCGGCGTCCGTCTCAAGGGAATCGATCCTGACTAACTCGCCCAACGCGATTCTGCGAGCCTGCCGGCGACGGCAGCCGGAATTGGTGATCCCCTTTTCGGCGCGGCTGCTGGCCGCCCTTCTCCAGCTGTGGCCGAGCTGGGGCGACTTAATCCTCACGCGGATGACCCGCTGAGTCACGCTGCAGGCGGTTTCGCCCACCTGCTCCCCCACCCGCCGCCGGTCGCCCGGGGACCGGTCCCTCGCCCGTTGCCACTGGGGCCGAATGTGGCACGATAAAGGACCGAATCTCATTTTTTCGCTGACCTTGTATAGGAAGACCGATCCCATGGCCGCGTTTCCTGACGTGCAGAAGATTCGCTACGAGGGCCCCGACTCGAAGAACCCCCTCGCGTTTCGCTGGTACAACGAAAACGAGGTCGTGGAAGGCAAGACCATGAAGGACCATTTCCGGTTCAGCGTGGTCTACTGGCACACGTTCCGCGGCACCGGAGCGGACCCGTTCGGGCCCGGCGACCATGCTGCGGCCCTGGGATGACGGCACCGACTCGGTCGACAACGCGATCAATCGCGTGCGGGCGGCCTTCGAATTCCTGGAAAAACTCGGAGCGCCGTTCTACGCATTCCACGATCGCGACGTCGCGCCGGAAGGCAAGACGCTGGCCGAGACCAACGCGAACCTGGACGCGGTCGCCAAAGTGCTCAAGGAAGAGCAGGAACGCACGGGCGTCCAATTGCTGTGGGGCACGGCCAACCTGTTCAGCAATCCGCGGTACATGCACGGCGCGGCGACCAGCTGCAATGCGGACGCCTTCGCCTTCGCGGCCGCCCAGGTGAAGAAATGCCTGGAAGTGACCAAGGACCTGGGTGGCTCCAACTACGTGTTCTGGGGCGGCCGGGAAGGCTATCAGAACCTCTACAACACCGACATGCGCCGCGAATTGGACCACATGGCCGCGTTCCTGCACATGGCCGTCGACTACGCCAAGTCGATCGGCTTCCACGGCCAGTTCCTCATCGAACCGAAACCGAAGGAACCGACCAAGCACCAGTACGATTCCGACGCGGCCGCCTGCCTCAATTTCCTGCGGGCCTACGATCTGCTGGGCCACTTCAAGTTGAACCTCGAAACCAACCATGCCACGCTCGCCGGCCACACCATGATGCACGAACTGGAATATGCCGGCATGCAGGGTGCGCTGGGTTCGATCGACGCGAACACCGGCGACATGCTGCTGGGCTGGGATACCGACCAGTTCCCAACCGACTATTACCTGACGGCCCAGTGCATGCTGTCGATTCTGAAGTTCGGCGGCCTGGCCCCTGGCGGCGTCAACTTCGATGCCAAGGTGCGACGCGAGAGCTTTGAACCGGTCGACCTGTTCCACGCCCATGTCGGCGGCATGGACGCGTTCGCACGCGGCCTCAAAATCGCCGCCGCCATCCGGGCCGAAGGACAACTCGCGTCGCTGCTGAAACAGCGTTACGCCAGTTGGGATCGCGGCATTGGGGCGACGATCGAAGCGGGCAAAGCCGACTTCAAGATCGCTCGAACCTACATGCTCGGCAAGGGCGAGATCTCTCCCAACGCCAGCGGCCGTCAGGAAATGCTCGAGAACCTGATCAACCGCTACTTGTAACCGGCTCTGAGCAAGCGAGGCGTTTACTCGACACCCCCCTGACGAAGGGAAAATCTGTCTTGTGAGTCGCACGCCAGTGCCTCTATACTCCGGCGTCACCATGCGCCGCCACAGCCCGGCCGCCGGCCGGCCGGTGGTTCGCGGACGTGGGCAGTCCTTGGCGACGCGGCGGGACACCTCTCGGCCGTGAACGGCGCAGCGCGTCGATCGCGGACCCGATCGGCCGAGGGACACCGGCTCCGTGAATCACGATTGGCAGGGAGGCAGATCGTGATCGCACAGACATGGACCAGTCTGTTGGTGTTACTGGCACTGGTTCAGCCAGCGGGTCGCCCAGACCGCACCGACGTCGAATCCGCAGCCGTTGGGCCCGCCACCGTCGGTCACTGGCGTCGGTGACGGACGGCACTGCGGCCGCCGGGAACTGGCGCGCACCGGACGTGAACAAGCAGCGGGAATCCAGTGGGCTGGCATCGCCGCCAGCGGCGACGCTCGACGCGCAGCGCGTGCAGGCCGCCACACCGGCCGTGCCGGTCCGTTCGGGAGGCAAAGACATGCTGCCCAACGATCAGGGACAGGTCTGGCAGCAATACGACATCAGCGCCTACACGTCCCACGTCAAGGGCACGGAGCACCCCGAGCAGGCGATCGTGGAGTGGATCCTGCGCGAGACCGGCACCGAGGTCTGGTTCAACAGCCACTGGGATTGCTCAACGCCACGACCACCACGTTGAGCGTCTACCACACGCCGGAAATGCAGCAGATCGTGGCCGACGTGATCGGCCGGTTTGTGAACGGCACGCAGGATCCACACGTCCTGGGCCTGCGGGTGGTGGCGGTGGACAATCCGAACTGGCGGTCGTCCTTCATCAGTCGCCTGCGACCGATCAGCGTGCAGTCGACGGGGATCGACGCTTGGCTGTTGTCGAAAGAAGACGCGGCCCTGCTGCTGGCCGAGTTGCGCGGCGCACGGACTTTCGCGAACAATCGGCACCGAATCTGGTGTACTTTAACGGTCAGTCCCAGACCGTCTCGAACCTGCGACCGCGCGTGTACGTGCGGTCCTATCGCACGCGAATGCAGAACAACACCTGGATGGGCTATGACATGGATCGAGGCCAGATTCAGGAAGGATTTTCGCTGCAGGTCAGTCCGCTTGCTGTCGCAGGACGAGCGGACGATCGACGCGGTGCTCAAGTGCAACGTGGATCAGGTCGAGAAATTGTCTGAATGTGCCGGTTGACCTGCCGGGCCTCAACGGCCAGGTGCAGCGTGCGGACATCCAGGTGCCGCAGATGGTCAGTTGGCGATTGCACGAACGATTCCGCTGGCCCAGCAACCAGGTGCTGCTGCTCAGCTGCGGCGTGATCGCGTCGACGGGCCCGAGATCGCCAGTCGACGCTGGGAATTCCCAACCCGTTTGGACGGGCGGCGGTCGTTCCGACGCGCTGTTGTTCGTCGAGAGCCTGGGAAAGGCCAGCCAGGCGTTGATCACGGGTTCCGTCAATGCGGTGGGCGGCGAGGCAGTCCAACCCGGTGCCCGCTACTGAAGTGGCCGCGCGGGGCCCGCGGGATCGGCACGGGCCGGTCGCCTCGACTTGCCCGCGCGGAACTCTACAATGGGCCACGTCGGAATGCGTGCCGTCGACACTGGACCGTGCTCGGCGATTTCCCCCACCGCGTTCCTCATCGCGTTGAAGCATACACGTTATGTCCACTCCCACGCCGCGTCGTGTCGTCATCACGGGTCTCGGTCTGATCAGTCCTTTGGGCAATACGACCGAGTCGTTCTGGAACGCGCTGATCAGCGGCCGGTCGGGCGTCACGGCGGTGCAGAGTCTGCCTGGGGCGCTGCTGCAGATGCCGTGGGCGGCCGAAGCCAGAGAATTCACAGGCGACATCGAGGACTTCGGCCCGCTCGACAAGGATCAGAAGCGATCGATCCGCAAGGGCATCAAGGTGATGTGCCGCGAAATCCAGATGGGCGTGGCGGCGGCCCAGCGGGCCTTGGCCGACGCGGGGCTGACGGCCGGTACCTTCGATGCGGAACGCACCGGCGTCGTGTTCGGCAGTGACTACATCCTGTCCGGGCCGGACGAATTCGTGGATGCGATTGCGAGTTGCATGGACGAAGCGGGCCAGTTCGAATTCGGGCGATGGGCGGACCAGGGCATTCCCAAGATCACCCCCCTGTGGCTGCTCAAGTACCTGCCCAACATGCCGGCCAGCCACATCGCCATCTACAACGATCTGCGGGGTCCCGAGCAACTCGCTCACGATGCGTGAAGCGTCCGCGAACCTGGCGATCGGCGAGGCCAGCCAGCTGATTGCGCGAGGCTCGGCCGACACGATTCTGGCCGGGGCAACCGGCACGCGAGTCCATCCGCTGCGGACGCTGCACGTCGTGATGCAGGAGGAAATCGCCCGCGAGGGCGACGATCCCCAGCGCGTATGCCGACCGTTCGATCGGCATCGCACCGGCATGGTGCTGGGTGAAGGGGCCGGCGCCATCGTGCTCGAGTCGCTCGAAACCGCCCAGGCGCGCGGCGCGAAGATTCTGGGCGAGATGCTGGGCAGCGGATCGTCGGCGATTATGGACTGCGCGGAGTGGGTGACTTGCGAGCCGCCACGCGGAGCAGCCTGCGGCAGACGTTGCGCAGTGCAGGGCTCGCACCGGCCGCGGTCAGCCACGTGCACGCGCACGGCGTCGCGACCCAGCGGTCCGATGCGGCGGAGGCGCAGGCGATCCACGACGTGTTCGGCGATCGGGCCCCGTTCCGGTCGTGGCCGCCAAGAGCTACCTGGGCAACACTGGCGCGGCCTGCGGAGTGCTGGAGATGATCGCCAGTGTGCTGGCGCTGCAACACGATCAGCTCTTTCCGGTCCTCAACTTCGAGACGCCGGACGAACAATGTCCGGTCCAGGTGGTCACGTCCAGCGACGTCCCGGCCGGGGACGTGTTCGTGAGTCTCAGCCTGACTCCGCTGGGGCATGCGAGTGCCGTGGCCGTTCGCCGGTTCGCGTGAGATGTCCTTCGGCAGGTGAATCCCGCGAATCGGACCTGCCAGTCGCCAGCGGCGATCGCCCGGCAGAGCGGTTGGCAGCCCCATCTTTGCGCGCCGGACATCTGCAACTTGACACCTCCGAGCGATACTTGTATCCTAGCGGGACCAAAAATCACACTAAGTTGTGATTTTAGAACGTGTTCGAGCGATTTTCGGTCGCAGAACCCGCTCCCGGATGGAGTGGGTCGTTTTCTTGACGCTCCGTGCGCGGGACCTGCGGACATGGCCGCGTTGTCAATACAAGGCGTGTCCAAGATGTTTGCGGGACCGGTACCGGCCGTCCAGGATCTGGATCTGGAGATACGAGATCAGGAGCTGGTGGTGCTGGTCGGCCCGAGCGGTTGCGGCAAGACGACGACGTTGCGACTCATCGCCGGGCTGGAAGATCCGGATTGCGGCGTGATCCGGTTCGATGGCCGGGTGGTCAATCGAACAGCGCCACGGGATCGAAACGTCGCCATGGTGTTTCAGCACGGCGTCTTGTACCCGCACCTGACGGTGTACGAGAACATGGCGGTGGGGTTGGAATGGCGGTCGGTGGAGGGTGGATCCGACGAGGCTGGATGCGATGGCGTCATCCGGCGGAGGCCCAGCGGCCGAGGGATCGGCGGCAGGCGATCGCCCGGCAGGTGCAGGACGCGGCGGAATCCTGGGCGTCGACCACCTGCTGGATCGGATGCCCCGGCAATTGTCCGGGGGCGAGTGCCAGCGAGTCGCGTTGGGAAGAGCCATCGTCCGCCGACCGGCGGCGTTTTTGTTGGATGAACCTTTGTCGCATCTCGACGCGCAGTTGCGAGTCGACATGCGGCAGGAACTGAAACGATTGCACCAGCGCGTCTGCGCCACCATGGTGTACGTCACGCACGACCAGGCAGAAGCCCTGGCGCTGGGCGATCGCATTGGTGGTGATGGATGGGGGTCGGATCCAGCAGACGGGACCGCCGCGGGAGGTGTACGAGCGACCGGCGAATGTCCGTGTGGCCGAGTTTCTGGGCGCACCCGGAATGAACCTGATTCCAGGGCCGCTGGTAGCGGTCAGCGCGGCACCGGACGGTTCGTCTCGGACGGGCTGGCAATCGGTGTCTGCCGCAGCGGCGGCGGCGCCAGGCTCTGCCGGACGGTGCCTCGGTGACGTGCGGGATTCGACCGGAACATCTCCGGCTGCGGGAAGTACAGACGGCTCCGCGCCGACGCGGAGCGGCGAATCCCCGACAGCGGCCACGCTGGTGATCGGAACGGGACGGATCGTGATGACCGAGTTGCTCGGTCCGTCGGTTGTTGGCCAGCGTGGTGCTGGCAGGCGAACCGCGGCGCGGTCCGCCGGCAGCGACGGCCGAGGGCGCGAGGCAAGCGCGCGGCAACGGAGGGAATTGGCGGTGCTGGTGCCGGCGGGGCAGCCGGTCGAGGAAGGACAAGAGGTCGCGGTGGGGTTGGACCCAACCCGGGCCACTTTTTTGATGGACGAACGGGTGAGAATGTGAGGGGACGCGTCCCGGGACGAAGCTCCGCGGGACGTTCCATGGCGGGTTGTGAACCCCAAACAGAAAACTAGGTCACCATGAATCCAAATGAGTTGCTGCGCATCGTCGACTCGCTGCACCGGGACAAGAACATTGACCCGGAGATCGTGTTCCAGGCCATCGAGGCGGCGCTGGTCACCGCCGCCAAACGCCAGTACGGCGAGGAATCGAACATCGTGGTGCGGATCACCCGCGAAAACGGCGCGATCGACGCCAGCTGCAACGGCGAGCCGCTCGACCCCGAGGAGATGATCGGCCGCATCGGAGCGCAAACCGCCAAGCAGGTCATCATCCAGAAGATCCGCGAAGCCGAACGCGATGCGCTGATCGACGAATACCAGGAGCAGATCGGGCAGATGGTGTACGGGGTCATTCAGCGATCGGAGGGTGGTGCTGCCACCGTGTCGCTCGGCAGCCTCGAAGCGATCCTGCCGCGCAGCGAGCAGATCCCGGGCGAATCGCATCATGCCAACGAACGGATCCGGGCGGTCATCTTCGAAGTCAAGCCGCAAGGGCAGCCGCGTCAAAGTCGTGCTCAGCCGCACGCGCCCCCAGTTGGTGCAGCGGCTGTTCGAGCAGGAGATTCCCGAGATCGCCGAAGGGGTGATCACCATCAACGCCATCGCCCGCGAACCGGGCTACCGCAGCAAGGTGGCCGTCAGCAGCAGCGACCAGCGCGTCGACTGCGTGGGGGCCTGCGTCGGCGTGCGCGGAAACCGCATCAAGAACATCGTCGACGAACTGGCCGGCGAACGGATCGACATCGTGCGCTGGAGCGACGACCCCGAAGTGCTGATCCCCAACGCCCTGCAGCCGGCCGAAGTCGACCAGGTGTTGTTGTGCGACATGATCGGCCGGGCCATCGTGCTGGTGCGCGAGGATCAGCTGTCGCTGGCCATCGGCCGCCGCGGACAGAACGTGCGGCTGGCCAGCAAGCTCTGCGGCTGGGACATCGAAATCATGACCGCCGACGAGCTGGAAGAGCAGATCGAACGGGCCGTCGGCGGCTTCATGTCCTGGAGGGGGTCAACGAAGAGTTGGCGCAAGCCCTGGTAGAGCAGGGTTATTTGTCATACGATGATTTGTCGGTCATCGAGCCGGAAGCGTTCATGGAGATGGGCGGCCTGACGGCCGAACAGGTCGACCGGATCGTGGAGCAAGCCGAACAGCGCGCGGAGGTGGCCGAACAGGCGGCGGCCGTCGAACGTCGGCGGCAGCGTGAGCAGCAGATGACCGAGGAGGGCGAGTCCGGGACGGTCGGTGGCGACGCCGGAGGAGAAAACGGACCCGGCGCCCGCGGAGCAGTGAAACCGACTCGGCTCCCGCCGCGGCCGAGGAGGAAACCGATTCGGAGGCCGTAGCGAGACAGCGAGGATGCGGAATCCGCCGACCGCCCCCACGGAAGGTCCGGGGCCCGGCGTGGATGATTGCGGGATGACCATCGATGGGCTCCGCCAGGTCCCATTCGTTGCCCAGGGGTTGCCGGGAACGCCGCATAACATAGGAGAACTCGGACATGAGATGATTTGGTCGCAACCGTCGTGCGAGCGAGAAGAATCAATAGCCGACCATCGCTCGCCCATCACAGGAGGGCGCACGTGCCCATTCGCATTTACGCGTTAGCCAAAGACCTGCAAATCGACAGCAAGGAGCTGGTGGATATCTGCACGAAGGCAGGTATCCCCGGCAAAGGCTCTGCGCTGGCCAGCCTGAACGATGACGAGGAGATCCGAGGTGAAGGCCTATCTGGCGAGCTCCGGCGTAACGACGTCGGCGCTGCCACGCCAGCCGAACCCGTCCGGACCGGCAGTGGCTTGAAGATCGGGCCGCAGCAGCGGTGGCTTGCGCAGCGCATGGGCGGCGGGAGCAAATCAACCGCTACCCCTGCGGCTCCCATCACGCGCGACGACTACATCGGCCCGAGCGGTTTCGGCGGCAAGATCAAAGTCATTGGCACGCGGCGCAGCAGTGGCCGAAGCAGCCCGCCGACTACGACCGAGGTCCCCGGCGAAGTCTGCGGACGGTCCCGCGCCGAGGCGCCTCCGGCCGCTGCGGAACCGCCCGAGACGGCAGCCTCCGGAGACAGCTCCGGTGGAGACTCCGCCAGCCGCACCGTTCCTGGACGTTCCCGAACGGGAACCCCCTCGTTGCGTCCACTGGAACACGCCGACGCGGGCTCGATCAAGATCATCGGTGGCCCCATCGCAAGCGGCCGGACACCGGCGAACGGCGCCCGAAACGACGCACCCCCATCATCAATGTGGCCCCGCGCCGATGCCCGAGGCCAAACAGCCGACTGCCGCGGCGAAGGAAGAACCGAAGACTCAGAAACCCGAGATCCGCCTGCCCAAAGAAGCGCTCACGCTCCGCAAAGGGCAGCGGCGTCCACCGCTGGAACATCTCACCGAAAAGAAACCGAAGAAGGACAAAGAACCGAAACGCCGCGCACGCATGTGGCACCGTTCGATGACGAAGCACCGCGACAGCAGCCGCCGACGCGGAGGCCCTCCCGCCAGGCCGCCGCGGCGTGAAGACCGCCGAAACATCCGACGTGGGCATGGTCGGCATGGCCAGCGCTCGGGCCGATCGCAAGGCGCGCCGCAGCCACCCGCAAGGTCAAATCCACCACGATGGTCAACCCGCGGGAATCGGAGCCTCAGGCACCGCGCAAACGCAAGACCCTGATCCACAAAGGCACCAACACCGCCGCTCCTCGGAAAGGAAAAGTCGCTCTGGAACTCCCCTGCACTGTCCGCAGTTTTTCGGAAGCCGCCGGCGTCAGCGTCATGCAGGTCCAAAAGGCGCTGATGGGCATGGGCGCGATGCTGACCATCAACTCGATCATCGAGAGTGAATATGTCGAATTGCTGGCCACCGAATTGGGTGTCGACCTGGAATTCAAGGCCTCAGAGACCCTCGAGGACGCGCTGATCACCAAGATCCGCGATACCGAGGACGACGCCCGAGCAGCTCCAGCCGCGACCGCCGGTCGTGACCTTCCTGGGGCACGTCGACCACGGCAAGACCTCGCTGCTCGATCTATCTCATCGGCACCAACGTGGTGGCCGGGCGAAGCGGGCGGCATCACGCAGCACATTCGCGCCTACCAGATCAAGAAGGACGGCCGCGGCCATCGCCTTTGTCGACACGCCCGGCCACGAAGCCTTCACCGAAATGCGGGCCCGCGGGGCGCAACGTCACCGACATCGCCGTGCTGGTCGTCGCCGCCGACGACGGCATCATGCCGCAGACGAAGAGGCCATCAGTCACGCCAAGGCGGCCGGCGTGCCGATCGTCGTGGCCCTGAACAAGATCGATCTGCCCGGTGTCGACCCGAATCGCGTCATGACCCAGATGACCGAATACGGACTCACGCCCAGCCAGTGGGGCGGCGAAACCGAAGTCGTGCCGACCAGCGCCATGACCGGCCAAGGCATGGACGAACTGCTCGAAACGATCCTGCACGATCGCCGACTATGCAACGAATATCGGGCCAATCCGGACCGGCCGGCCCTGGGCTCCTGCCTGGAAGCCGAGCAGGAGGCGGCGCGGGGCGTCATCGCCAAACTGATCGTCAAGAACGGCACGCTGCACGTCGGCGACGTCGTGCTGTGCGGCTCGGCCTTCGGCCGCGTCAAGGCGATGTACGACACGCTTCGAACGGCGAACGCGTGTCAAGGCGGCCGGCCCGTCGATGCCGGTCAACGTCACCGGGTTCGATACCGCCGCCGGAGGCCGGCGATCCGTTCTACGTGCTGCCCGATATCGCGCAGGCCCGCGTGATCGCCGACCAGCGTGCACGCTCAGACGCGTCAGAAGTCGCTGGCCGGCACCGCGCACAGCAAGGTCTCGTTCGACGAATTCCAGCGGCGACTGGCCGCCGGACGATTGGCCGACGCGCGCCGAACGGGTCGTCCTGAACCTGATCATCCGGGCCGACGTGCGCGGCTCGATCGAGGCCATTCAAAAGGAACTCGGCAAGCTCGAACATCCCGAAGTGCAGATCAAGATCCTGCAGGCCTCGGTCGGCGGCATCACGGTCGCCGACGTCACCCTGGCCCACGCCTCCCAGGCCGTGATCATCGGCTTCAACGTGATCCCGGACGAAGCGGCCCGCTCGCTGGCCGAGGATCGGCAGGTCGAGATCCGCCGCTACGACATCATCTACAAGGTGACCGACGACATCCGGGCCCTGCTGGAAGGCAAACTCAAGCCCGAAGAACGAGTCGTCGAACTGGGGCAGGCCCTGGTCAAGCAGGTCTTTGCCATCAGTCGCCTCGGCGCCATCGCCGGCTGCTACGTCGTGCGGGGCTCGATCGAACGCGGTTGCCGCATCCGCGTCAATCGCGACGGCCGCACGATCGGCGACTATCCGCTGGAGTCGCTGCGGCGCGAGAAGGACGACGTCAAGGAAGTGGCCCGCGGGCTTGGAGTGCGGCATCAAGCTGGCCGGCTTCAATGACGTGAAGAAGGACGACGTGCTGGAAGCGTACAAGATCGAGGAAGTTGCCCGAACGTTGTAACCCCGGTGGCAGCGATCGGTACACGACGTCGATCTTCCGCCCAGGACCGCCTTAGCTCGCCCTTCGACCACGATCCACTCATGACATCACGACGAGTTCTGAAAGCGGCCGAGGCGATCCGCGAAGTGGTCAGCATGACCATTCTGACCGAATTGCGCGATCCCGCGCATCTCGCGACGTCACCGTGACGTCGGTCGAGGTGTCGCCCGACATGCGGCAGGCCAAGGTGCACGTGTCGGTGATGGGCGACGAGGCCAAACAGAAACTCGGCTCTCCACGGCCTGCAGAATGCCTCCGGCTTCCTGCAGCAAAATCGCCCGCCGCATCGATACACGCTACACGCCGCGACTCCGCTTCGTGCTCGATCAAGGTGTCAAACAGTCGATCGAAGTCAGTCGCATCCTGGACGAAGTGTTGCCGCGCCCGCGGCCCCGGCAACGGAGGAGGACGACGAGGAAGAGACGCTCGATGCCGAACCGGAGACCACCGACGCGACCGATGCCGTGGACGAACTGCGGGATATCGCAGAGCCGTCTGATCAAGACACCCCTGACCACCGTTGAAGAGGCTCACAACGCTTTATGAGTACCTCCAACCGCGCAGCGAAAATCACCAAGGCCCACAAGGTACTGAAGAAGCACTACAAGCCGTACACCGTCGCCGATCGACCCCTCCTCGAACAGCTGCTCTACGCCTGCTGCCTGCAGTCGGCCACTCACGAGGCCGCGGACGAGGCCTTCGCGAAACTGCAGCAGGCCTACTACGACTGGAACGAGGTCCGCGTCACCACGATCTCCGAACTGGCGGAGGTGATGAACTGCCTGCCGCGGGCGGCCGAAACCGCCGCGCGGCTCAAACGGACGCTGCAGTCGGTGTTTGAGGCCCACTACTCGTTCGACCTCGAGGGGCTCAAGAAAGAGAACATCGGCAAGTCGGTCAAGCAGCTCGAACGCCTCCCGGGCGTCACGCCGTTCGCCGTGGCCTTCGTGACCCAGAACGGACTCAACGGCCATGCCATCGCGGTGAGCGACGCGTCGTTGGAAGTCTTGCGGATCCTGGGAGTCATCTCCGACGAGGAAGCCGAGAAGCAGAAGGTGCCCGGGCTGGAACGGGCGATTGCCAAGAACAAGGGCGTCGAGTTCGGGTCGTTGCTGCACCAGCTGGGCGCCGACTACGCCATCGCTCCCTACTCGTCACGCGTGCGGGCCGATCCTGCTGGAAATCGCCCCCGACGCCAAGGATCGATTCCTAAACGGACTGGCAAAAAGAACGCCGACGAGGGGGAAGCCCCGGCGGCCGAGGAAACCGCTGCGGCGCCTGCAGAGTCCGGATCCAAGAAAGATGCTCCCAAGCCCGAGGACACGAAGAAGAAAGTTCCGGTCAAGAAGGACCCGCCCAAACCTGATGCGACCCGGAAGCCTCCGGCCGAGGACAAGAAGAAATCCACCCTCAAAAAACTCACCAAAAAGAAACCTCGGTGACCTGATCGCAACGGAGAAGTGTCATGTGTGGCGACTTCGCCAACGACCAGCGTGGCCTCGCGCCGGGGCGCGCTCGCCGTGCCACGTCCCGCCGGTCCCGATTCGTCCTTGGTGCCGGGGCGGTGCAAAGCCACGGTGACCGTCCTCGGGCGCGGGTTCCTCCTGGGCCTGCTGATGGCGAGTTGCCCGCCGCCCGGCGTGGCTCAACTTCTCGACGATCCGCCGCAGATTCTCTCCGCGGAAGCCTCTTTGAATGAGTCGCAACGGGACCATGCCGAGGCCGTGGCACAATACACGCTGGGCCGAGCGATCCTGCAACGCGGAAGTCAGCTGGAGGGGGACGAGCGGCCCCGTTGTTTCGGCAGGCGCTGCGGTGCATGCAGCGAGCCTGGTGGTTCGACCACGATCTGGTGCCGATCATGGAAGACATTTTCCCGCTGGCGTTCACCCTCGACCACAGCGCGGAGGCCACCCGGTACGCGGTCCTGGCCGCCGAACAACAGACAGTTCCCACCGAACTGCTCCAACGTGTGGCGTCCGTGCTGGCCGAACAGGACGAGTTCGACCGCGCTTGGCCTTTACCACAAGCTCGCGGCGCACGACGACCAGCCGCCCGATGCGCTCACACAGTTCGAAATCGGCCGGCTGTCGCTGCTGGCCGGAAAATTCGAGGACGCGGCCACGGCGTTCGCCGTCGCCCGGGACGCCTTGGAAAAGCCGGAGAGGCCCGGCTGACCGAAGAAGACCGCGCGCGCCTGCTGCGAAATCCCGAGGTCACCTACGCGCTGCTCGGCGAAGGTTTCCTGCGCGCGAAGCGGTTGGACGAAGCGGAAGCCATGTTTCGTCGAGCTGACGAGTCCAAACCGAACCCAGCCATGCTGGGTCTGCGGTTGGCCCTGATCGAGAAAGAACGCGGCCACCGCGAGCAGGCCCGGCAACAGCTCGACCAGTACTTCGCGGCGAAGACCACGTCGGCCGGCATGGTACCGTGCCAACTGCTCGCCGACCTGCTGGGCTGAGGAGGCCGCGCCGAACCGCACCGAGGCCCCGACGCAGGGACCGCCGCCGGCCGGTCTGCTCGACCACCTGCGCAGTCTGGCGGCGAATGACCCCAACAACGTGTTCCTCGGATACTTCCTGGCCGATCGCCTGCGGGCCGCCGGACTCTCGGACGAAGCGATAGCGCAATACCGCCAGATGCTCGAGCTGGAATCGGCCGCCGACGGACACCAGGGGCTGGTCGAGATCTTCCTGAGTCGGCAGCAGTGGGTACCGCTGCTGGCACAACTGGGCGAAGTCGTCGGACAGACCGGGTCGCTCTCGGCGCTGGAAGCGAGCATTGCTCCGCTGGTGAAGACCCCGCGTTGCTCGAGCAACTGGCCCATGTGGCGCTGGCCAAGATCGCCGATCCGGAGCAGCGGCCGGCCGCCGGCGCTCTGATGGCCATGGCGCTGCTCGAGGCAAAGGCCGGCCACCTCGAGCGGGCGGAGACATTCTGGAACGAGGCTCTGAAGAGCCCGGTCCGGCCGCCGGTCATTTCGCCGTGAACTACGGATTGCTGCTCTTCGAGCAGGACGAGGCCGCCGGCGCGGCCGAGGCTTTTCAACGCGTGCTGGACGACAAACTGCTGCCCGAGCGTGCCGCAGACCTATACTTCTACCTGACCGGCGCCTGGACGCTGGCCAAGGACTACGACAAGGCGCTGCTGGCCGCGCGGGAGGCCGCGAAGCGGGAACCCAACTCCCCGCGGATGGTCGCGCGTGAAGCCTGGGTGCTGTACCAGGCCAAGCGGCTGGACGAGGCGGAACTCGCGTACCGCCAGCGTGCTCGAACGATTCGACACCGACCACGCTTCCGACGAGAATCGCGAATCGCTCCGCGACATCCGATTCGTCCTGTCGGCCATGTAGCGTCGAACAGGACCGGCTGGCCGATGCCGAGGAATGGCTGCAACAAGTGCTGGACGAATTCCCCGAGGATATTGGAGCCTTCAACGACCTCGGCTATCTTTGGTGCGATCAGGGCAAGCATCTGGAGCGGTCCCTGACGATGATCCAGCGGGCCGTCGCGGCCGAACCCGAAAACACGGCCTACCGCGACAGCCTGGGTTGGGCCCTGTTTCGGCTCGGTCGTTATGCCGAAGCCCTCACCGAGTTGCAGGTCGCTGCGGCGGGGGAAAAGGCCGACGGTGTGATCCTGGATCACCTGGGCGATGCGCAGGCAAAACTGAATCAGCTACCGGCTGCGGTGGAGTCCTGGCAGAAAGCGGCGGCGGCATTCGAACGCGTGGAAGATGGGAAGCGACGGCAGCAGGTACAGGACAAGATCAAACAGCACGCACCGTAGTAGCGATCGCGGTGGCATTCAGGGAACTCTGGGGAAGACGAACACCATGGCAGGCCATTCGCATTGGGCGGGAATCAAGCACAAGAAAGCGCTCGATTGACAACAAGCGCGGTAAGTTGTGGAGCAAGTTGTCCAAGGCCATCATCATCGCCGCCAAGCTGGGTGGCGGTGATCCCAGCATGAACATTCGCCTCCGCACGGCCATCGCCGACGCCAAGGCCGGCAGCATGCCGAAGGACACGATCGAACGAGCGATCAAGAAAGGGACCGGCGAACTGGACGGCGGGAACTTCGAAGAAGTCCTGTACGAAGGCTACGGCCCGGGCGGCGTCGCCGTCTTGTGCGACATCATGACCGATAATCGCAACCGGACGGCGCCGGAAATCCGCAAGATCTTCGATTCGCACAACGGCAAACTGGGCGGCACCAACTGCGTCGCCTGGATGTTCGAACGCAAGGGGCTGTTCGTGATTTCCGCCAACACCGTCCCGGAAGATCAGTTGATGGAGGTGGCGCTCGAGGCGGGCGCCGACGACGTGAAACAGGTGGGAGAGAACTTTGAGATCACGTGCGATCCCGAAAAGTACGCGAATGTCGCCGAGGCTTTGGAGACAGCCGGAATCACCGTGTCCGCAAAAGAGGTGACACGAATCCCGAAGACCACCGTCGACCTGCCCGTGGACGAAGCCCGGAAAGCCATCAAGCTGCTCGAAGCGTTGGACGATCACGATGACGTGCAGAACGTCTCGGCCAACTTCAACGTGTCGGACGAAGTGATGGCCGAAATCGAGGCCTCCCACCGGTGAGCTGCCCGGCGCGACGCGACAGGCACCCAGCCCCGTGCCACGCAGCTCGACGTTCGGCCCAACCGGGCGGAGGCGGCCGGCGGGTTCCGCCCGGATCACGCGATCGATGACCAATCCCTACCGCAGTCCGGAAGGTTTGACCGGCGGGGAAGGCGGTCACGTGGGCGGCTTGCTCCCCGTGCGCGAGCCACGCTCGTGGCACGCGGACTGCTGTATCGCCGCCTGGTCGTGGAAGCTCCCCTCGAGATCACGCTCGAATTCAACGGACGCAGCCTCGTCGACCGCGTGTTGGTCAACCAGCGCGTCGTGGCGCGACAAACTTCCTGGTGGCGGATCACGCCCCGCCTCGCGTTTACGCTCCCGGCCGGAACCGAAACCGTGAACGGACTCGTCGAGATTCGCGTCTGGCCCTGGCTGGCACTGCGAGGTTTTCGCGTGACGATCGCCGAGCGAGTGGTCTACGCCGAGGGTCGACTCGCAACGCCGAGGAAATGAGTTACATCGTGCTCTATTTCTTCTCCTTGCCGTGCTTGATCTTCTCCCAGTAGCGTTCAAAGGCACCCTCTTCCTGAAACGCAGGGCTGTTATCCAGGTCGTGACATTCGAGACACTTCTGCTCGGCGTCCTTGAGAGTCAGCACTTGCTCTTTGCGCAGCCTCTCGATTTCCGATTCCTCGAGTTCCACGTCGCCGTTTTCCGCGGCGGTGTGTGCCGCTCCCGGACCATGACAGCTCTCACACCCGACATTGATGAGCTCCGGTGTGCTCTCCAGACTCGTGAATCCGGACTTGTAGGGAAAGTACTTTTGCGGATTCCAGCCGACGACGTGGCAACTCAGGCACTCCGGATCGAAGTTGCGGGGGACTTTGGACCGCTTGGGAGGATGCTGCAGCGTGGCATAGGCATGGGAGTGCTTGGGCGGACTCCCTTCGAGTCCGTCCTTCCACACCTTCCAGGCGTTCTCATGGCATTCGGCACACGACTCCGAACCGATGAACTTGCCTCCGTTCGGATACGCCTGCGGTCGGATTCCTAAGCCATCGAACCCGGCCTCCTTAAGCTGGTCTTGGTAGGCAGCCAACAACTGCAGCATATCGTCGGTGTCGGGAAACCTGGCGTCGAGCGGGATACGCTGATAGCGCCAAGGCTGGGCCGCGTCATCGAACAACCCGATCACACCGGCATGCATGCCCTTGGTTCCCACCTGGATCATGGACGAACGGGTCCCGGGAATTCTCTCCGGTTCCAGCGTGGGCTCCCCGGCGCCCCCGGTCGTGACGACCAGGCGAAATTGGGGAAACTTCTGGGCCACCGCCGTGGACTCTTCCATCGACGCGTGGGCGATCAGCACGTACAGATCACACTTCGCCTGCTGCAAGGGCGGCCACACTTCCGCCAGCCCTTCCGCGGCCGGACGCAGTGTGATCTCATCGTTGTTGATCTGATTCTGATTACGCTCGCCCAGTACCGACGTGATTCCAATCTTCTTCCCCGCCGCTTCGATCACCAGATAACGCGCGGTACACGATTCGTCGAACACCGTCACATTCGCACACACGAACTTGCTCGGCTCAATCACTCCCACCAACTCACCCGTGGGAAGCCGCAGGTCGTCCGGACCCAACGCGATGGCTCGGTACCCCATCTTCGTCAAGCCTTCGACCGTGATCTGAAATTTGATCTCCGACTGCCGGCCAAACCGCCGCACTTGATTGCCGGCATCGATCGGCACGACCGGCCAGCCTTTGGCCGTCAGCTGCCTGAGCAGCGTGTGGCGGCGAACCAGGCCACCCTTTTGATTTTCCAATCCCGAACATCCGCAGGGCTCCAGGTATCCGTCCTGTCGTCCGGTGAAGACCAGCGCCAGCTTGGGCTGCGGCCAGCCAACAAATAACGGCTCGTGATCCGACAGCGAGGCCGTCGCACCTGATCCAGGAGCCCCGGCGGTGGTGCCGCCCTGACCGGGCTGAGCCGGCGGAACGGGCGGATCGGCCACGCTTGAGCGCCGAGGATCTTTCAGCGGCGGCTCGGCCAGTTCGTTCTCCGTGGATACCGGGGTCTCCAACGCTGCCATCGTCGCGTCCGAGATCGAGGGAACCAGCGCCTCGGCTCGATCGATCGGCGCGAGCGGGGAATTCCCGACGGTCGCGGTCGGCTCGGCGTCGCCCGTCGGCGGCAACGGCAAAATCGCAGTGTCCCCGGACACGCTGTGCGACACCGGCACGACACCTGCCGCCAACGGATCGCTGGAGGCGGAAGGCCGGCTGCAACTGCCCAGGCCAAGCACCGCCAGGGCCCCCAGGAGATGCCAAAGGTTCGGCGATAGTCCGGACCGTTTCATCGTGAACGACTCCGTTCTGTGACATGTTCGGGTTCTGAAACCTACCGTGAAAACGCAAGTTCGTGAGGTGGGTTCTGCCAGGTAAATCGCGCTACTCGACAGAAAACTTGACATGAATTGGCACTTGTTTGGTCTGTGGGTGCGTCGTATCCAAGACAATGTGACCCCAATTCGCTTTCTCCGCACCCATGTGATTGACCGGTTTCCCGCCAGCCGGGATCTCGATCGTCACGAGGTACTGAATGGCTCTGCCGTTGTTCAACTCTTTGGGCGGACTGATCTGGACCTTCAAGTAATCCGACGGTTCGACTCGGCCGACCGACAACTGAACTTCGTTCCGGTGCTGCGCCGGTCACGTAAAGCTGCAAAACTTCCTTGGCCGATTCCGACCGATTCACCGCGCCGAACGTCAGCATGCCCCGGTTCGAATTGAACTTGGGTGTGGAAGCAATGCGGATATCGGCCAGGGTCTGCCCAACAACCGGCAGCTCCACGACCGCCTCTTTTTCTCCGCTGGCTCTAATGCGAATTGTCTGGATTATTGGCCCGACTGGCAACCCAGGTTTTATGGTGACTTTTGCCAACTGCCCGCAAGTCGCCCCTTTTTCCTTTTTTACCTCTTCCAAGGACAATGGTTCGTAGGACACATCAAAACAATTCGCCGTGTCCGGAGTCTCACACGTCGTTTCCAGGATGTCCAGTCGATCGTTGCGGAAACCAAACAGTCGGAACTCCGCCTCGGCGCCTGTGTTGGATGAGACGTTTCCGATCACGAGTTCTTCCGGCAGCACACGGATGGTCTCCGTCACATAGCCTTGGATTTTGAGTTCGACCTGTTTGTGGTCGGGATCGTTGGTTTTCACATTCGCTGTCTGGGCGAAATCGGGTTCCGACGTAAGCGTCTTCCCCGTCCACTCGACGGTGACCTCCGAAATCTGGCCCGGCGGCACGGTGGCGAGACTGATCTTGCTGACGGTGCATTTGCAGGTTGTTTCTCCCGATTCCAGCGTCAGATCGGACGCGCCGACGTTCTTCAATTGAAAAACGTGTCGCTGTGTGGAATTCCGCTCCATGCTCCCGAAGTCGAAGACGGCGTCCCCCACGACCTCGACCCGAGATGCCGTCCGGCGATCGATCGCCTGTTCCGCGTGTGCCGCTACGAGTTCCGTTCGGACCGCGAAATCCTGGGTAAAGAACAATTCGACGCACTGACTTTGTTCGTAGAGAACACTCCCCGCGCCGATCGCGGCGCCGGCCGATGCAGCGAACAACAGAATCCACCAGTTTTTCATCCCTAAAACCTCTTGAGGCACTCTTTCGGCGGGGTACTGAAACCGGCTGGGCCGGTAGTTGACTGATTGCGGTAACGACTAACGGTCCTTGACTTTACGGAGGCGCAGCATCAATTGTTCGGCGTTCGAGTCCGTACGTCCGGGGCCTTTGCCCGGCGGCGAGTCGACCACGTAATCCGCGACGACTCGTTGATTGGCGAGCTTGAGTTCTGCGTGCGGCATCAGGGCGTCCAGCCGCAGCGCTTCATCCGCCTGTCGTCGGGCCTCGTCTTCGTTCCCCGTGACGTGGCAGGCCCAGGCCAACTGGGCGCGAAGCATGGCGCTGTTGGGATAATACTCGACGGCTCGCGTGTAGGCCTGAACGGCTGCGGTACCCAGTTCGGCGCGCTGGGAGGCGGCATACATTTCCAGCAACCGGTCGCCGCAGCGGCGTTGGACCTGGGCAGCATGGCGATTTCGCTCGAGTAGTTCGTTCTGACTGGTGAAGAACGCCGCCAGATGCGGCTGGTCCGGAGTCGCCAGCCAGCGACGCGACCTCAAGTCGGCCAGTATTTCCCACGGTTCTGCGCTCCAGGAATCCGCCTGGGCCGCGGCCAAGATCAACTGTTCCGAGGCCGATTCCGAGGTCGCCCGTCGCGCCTCCGCGAGACATTGCTGAGCCCGGAGCACTGGCCGATACATGGTCAGAAAACAGGCGGCCGCCAGGAGCAGGAGGAGCACCAGCGCCAGGGCCCGCCGCCAATCCCAGCGGCTCCCGGCGACGGGTTCCCGCGAGTCGTGGCGCGGATGGTTACCGACGATATTCACGGCCAGCGCCGCCAGCCACCACACCAGCAGCCCGACACCGGGATAGCCAATCCCGCCGGCAGCCAGGAAGTTCACCAGCAGGGCGACACCAGCCACTCCCAGTGGCCACGCCGACAGACGACCGTGCCGGACCCACGCGTGCAAACACCCCAGGGCGACTCCCGCGGCCGGCAGTGCGGTCCAGAGCAGGGCCAAGTCCGGAGCCATGCCTCCCGCCCAGCCGGCGGGAAACGTCAGCAAGAATCCCAGCACCACTCCCACGTACACGGAGATGGGCGAAATGGACGTGGGGAACCGCGTTGGCTGTGCGACCTCGGCGGATGCGAATGCGTCGTGACGCCGTGACAGTACCGCAGCCAGTATCACGCCGGCGAGCACGAACAGCGCCAGCGACGGCAGGCCGGCGGTGGCTGCGATTTCGAGCAGGAAATTGTGTGGATCGGCGATCGTCTCACTCGCCTCCGGAACCTTGCAGGACGTGTAATACGCCTGGAAGTTACCCGGGCCGCAGCCAAACCACGGACGGTCGCTGATCATGTCGCAAGTGGCCCGCCAGTACTGCAGACGATACAGAAGTGACTTGGAAGCCTCCGTGATGACTTCTCGGTCGAGTCCGCCGAGGCGTGCGGCGGAGAAGGTGGTGACGACCAGGAGAATGGCCACGCCGATCAGGAGAGACCCGCGAAACCAGGTCCGCGGCAGCGTGCGGGAAATGGCCAACAGCGCCACGCCCACGATCAGGGCAGCGTAGGCGCTGCGGCTCTTGGTCAACAACAGGCAACCGACCACGATCAGCAGCATCAGCAGCATGCCCAGCACGTTCCGCCAGCGGCCCGCCGCTCGCTCGCCAAAGGATCCCAGGGCACTCAAGAGCAGGATCACCGCCGGAGTCAGGTATCCCGCGAGTGAATTGGTCAGGGCGAACGAGCCGATCGGTTCGGTACTGGCCAGCCGATTCTCAAATTGGGCGCGCTGGGGCGAACCAGCAGGCGCGTCCAGGCCGGCTTGCTGCAGCGCCCGCTCGGGGTCCCGCGCGTATTCGGCCCTCAGCCGGGGATTGCTGTAGGTCACCTGGTAGAAACCCAACACCGCCAGCCCAAACGCGACGGCCATCAATGCGCTGACCGCCGCCCGCTGAGCCTGACCACTTCCAAAGAGCTGACGCACGCAGAAATACATCAATCCGTAGGCGATCCACAGCCACAGGGCGTTGAGTGTGGAACGCGGTTGGCCGGCTCGTAGCATGACCAGGGCACTGACACTGTGAGCCAACAAGAAGAGCAGCACTGCCCCATCGACTCGTCCGATCGCTCCCAGGGATCCCGGCCGCCACAACTGGCGGACCAGGCACCCGCAGGCCACCGGGAACCAGGCCATGACCAGCACGACATGGGTCCCCAAGGGAGCGGCCGATTCGCTGGGAATCAGCGGAGCGGCCACGAACAAGGCCACGGCGGCCGCCGCCAGCCACTGCGCCGATCGATCGTACCAAAGCGACGCCGTGTCCGGTGCGGCGCGGCGTTCGCCGTTCGGTCTCGGTGTGCGATCTTCTTCACGAGTTCATCTTCCGCCGAGCCGTCGTCTCGAGAATCGCGATCAGGCCGAGAATGCAGACGATCATCAGCACAATCACCACGGCTCCCACCGCGTCAACGCGATTCAGCAGGAGCGCCCCGAGACCGCAGGTGGCCGTGGTCAGGTAGATCGTCAGCACCGCTTGGCCCTTGCTCAGGCCAAGTTCCACAAGACGGTGCGAAAAGTGGTTCTTGTCGGCCTGAAACGGACTACGTCCCTCGCGCACACGAATCCAGATGACGCTGATCATGTCGTAGAGCGGCACGGCCATCACGCAGAGGGGCGCGAGCACCGCGTGCTGGTGCGTCCCCTGGTACTCGGTGTACGTCGCCAACAGTGTCGTGACTGCAACGCAGAATCCGACGAAGTAACTCCCGGCATCCCCCATGAAAATCCGCGCCGGTGGGCGATTGTGCCAGAGAAACCCCAGCAACGCACCCACGATGACCAGCAGAAACCCGGCCACGAACAACTGCGGCTGACGCGTCGCGCTATCCGGTGCCACGAGCAGCACGGCGGCCAACATCGTCGCGCCAATCGCCGCCACGCCGGCCGACAAGCCGTCCATGTTGTCCAGCATGTTGAACGAGTTGATCAGGCCGACGATCCAGATCACCGACAACCCCCAGGTGATCCACGGCACATCGATGAAGGCCGTGAGCTGCCAGCCCTGCCAGAGCACGCAGACCGTCGCCACACAGCTCTGAATTCCCAGTCGGACCTGCCAGCCGAGTCCTCGCCAATCGTCCACCAGGCCCACGAGCATCAGCAGTGTGCCGCCTCCCAGCAGCACCCACAGCGCCGGGGACCGGGCGGTCAAACCGGACAAGTGCGGTGCGGCGACGGCGGGAATCCACCGACTCAGCCAGTCGGCCAGCGGGCCGCCCGCGGCCAACAGTCCCAGGATCAACTGCCCGACCGCCAGCGGCACGATCACGCCTAGCCAGATGGCCAGCCCACCTCCCATCGGCGTCGGCGTGGTGTGCACCTTGCGAGCGCCGGGGCGATCGACCAATTGCCAGCGCAGGGCCCACCGCCGGACATACCGAACCGAGCCCCAGGAAATCAGGAAACTCGGGAGCACCGTGCCGCACACCACCCACGTCAGATCAGCTACGCTCATGTTCGGTCGCCGCACCGCTCGAGAGGTCAGGCCACGAATCGTCCGTCACCCCTGCCCATATCTGCAGGACGGCCTTCCAAGTCCGCCTTCAGTACTTGCCCAACACCCGGTTCGTAGGGCGGACTTCCAAGTCCGCCCCGCTGCCGTGGTTTCGACCACTCTGCCGGCGGATAGAACCCGGACGGACTTGGAAATCCGTCCTACTCATGGGAAGTCCGTCCTACGTACCTGCCGCACACCCCGGGACCTTCCGCTCACGAGTCGTGTTTTCGGGACCGGTAGAATTGGCGGCAGCGTGTCAAGAACTGATGATAATCCGCCCGCTGATAATCGGGATAGGTCCAGGGGCGTTTTTGCCAGGCGCCGGCGTGAAAATACAGCGTGTTCTCCGCAAAGATGCCGCGATCCAGGTAGATCCGATGATCGCGGTCTTTGGTCGAAGCCAGGATGAGCTTGGCTTCGGTCAGGTAACCGGGGTCCAGATTCAAGGGTCGCGACTCGACCCCCGCGTGCAGACGCGCGTATTCCTGCTCCCATTGATTGGTCAGGAGTTTACGATCCACCAGGGATGCCGGTTCGATCAAGTGTTCGAAAGCCCACAGGACCTTCCGCAAATCCGTGCCCATGGTCGACGCGTAGAAGGTGGTTTCTTCGTGTTGAAACCACTCGCTCTCCAGGGCGATCGGGCCCCAGTTCGCCTCCAGGCGCTGGCGAGCCCACTGCAGGGCTGCGGCGTGGCGGCTGAACGCCGCCACAAACAACAGGACACGATGGTGCTCCGCAGCCTCACCCATGGCAGCTTCTCATGCAGGTCAGTAGGCCTTCGCGAAAACAGCGCGCTGGCGACTCGGCCGGCCGGTAAAGAGACATTTACCAGGCTCTTCGGCAGCGTCGAGCGGGAGGCAGCGGTGCGTCACTTTCAGCGCGTTCAACAGAGGTTCGGCGGCCGGATCCTCGACCCAATGGCAGAGCGCGAAGCCGCCGTGAATTTCCGGTTGATCGGCATTCCGCGGCGTGAAGAACGCACGGAACTCGTCCAGGCTGTCGATCTGGCGCGTATGCTCGACGCGCATCGCCAACGCCCGATCGAACAGTCCCTGCTGGATTTCATCCAGGGTGCGGGCGATATCCGTCACGAACTGTCGCCGATCGACGCTCTGTTTCTGCCCCGTGTCGCGCCGCCCGACGAAAACGCCGTTCTTCTCGATGTCCTTCGGACCGATCTCCACGCGCAAGGGCACACCCCGTTTGATGTGGTGCCAGTTCTTCTCACCACCGCGGATGTCTCGATCGTCGATCGCCACGCGCAGCTTGCCGCCGCTGTAGTCCACCGCTTGCAGTTCCTGCCGCAGCGATTGGCAGTACTCCAACACACTCGCGCGCTGTTGATCGTCGCGGTAGATCGGCAGGATCACCACATGCTGGGGGGCCAGTCGCGGTGGCAGGACCAGTCCGTTGTCGTCGCTGTGAGTCATCAGCAGGGCGCCGACCAGTCGCGTGGAGACGCCCCAGGACGTGGTCCAGGCATAGACTTCCTGGCCGCTTTGATTCTGGAACTTGATCTCCTGGACGCGGGCAAAGTTCTGGCCGAGGAAGTGCGAGGTGCCCGCCTGCAACGCCTTGCGATCCTGCATCATGGCCTCGATGCAGAGCGTGCTGACCGCACCGGGAAATCGTTCGCCCGCCGATTTCTCCCCTTTGATGACCGGCATGGCCATGTACTGCTCGGCGAATTTCGCATAGACATCCAACATCAAACGCGTTTCCTCCCACGCCTCTTGCTCCGTGGCATGGGCCGTGTGCCCTTCCTGCCAGAGGAACTCGGCGGTGCGCAGGAACAACCGCGTGCGCATCTCCCAGCGGACGACATTGGCCCATTGGTTAATGAGAATCGGCAAGTCGCGATAGGACTGGATCCACTTGGCATACATCGCGCCCACGATCGTTTCGCTCGTGGGCCGCACGATGTAAGGCTCTTCCAGCGGACCGGCAGGAACCAGCCGGCCGCCAGGACCGTGCTCCAGGCGATGATGTGTCACCACCGCACATTCCTTGGCAAACCCCTCGACGTGCTGCGCCTCCTTCTCCATGAAGCTGATCGGAATGAACAACGGAAAGTAGGCGTTCTGGTGTCCGGTGTCCTTGAACATCCCATCCAGCACGTGCTGCATGTTCTCCCAAATGGCATATCCCCACGGCTTGATGACCATGCAACCGCGGACCGGCGAGATCTCCGCCAGATCGGCCGCCTTGATGACCTGTTGGAACCATTCCGGATAATCTTCTTCGCGAGTGGGGCTAATCGCTGTGTTGGTCTTGGCCATCCGAGTTCCTTCCATCATCCGATTGACGTCCCGTGCGATGACGGGCCAGTTTCTCGCAGGCGGCATTGTAGGTGAACCGCTGCAAATCGGGCAATATGGCCCGTTTGCGCGCTGCGCGCGCCGAGGACACCGGGGACGATTGAATGCCCAGATCGCTCCGTGGGGCGTCAACGCGAGCCGCAGTTGGGGGTAGGCATTCTGGAGGGGCAGCACTAGAATCTGCCCTGTGTGCGGACACTCGCGCGAAGCCGGCTCCCGCTTCGCTTCTCAGGGGCCACTCTACATGGATTCAACATGGCACGTCGCTACATCAATCAGTTGGGTGAACACGAGACGGTGGATCAGGTGTTTCTGGTCTCCGACAAACAGCTTCGCACGAACCGCAACGGAAACTTGTATCTGCAACTGCGTCTGACCGACCGCACCGGCTCGGTGACCGCCATGCTATGGAACGCCAACGACCAGGTGTACGGCAGTTTTGACAATGGCGAATACGTGCGTGTGCAGGCCACGACCCAGTTCTACAACGGCGCACTGCAGATGATTGCCCAGCGGCTGGACCGCGCCGATCCCGCGACGATCGACGAGACGGAATTCCAGACCCTGGCCACGACCGAAATCGACCAGCTCGCCGCGCGCCTCGCGGAGATGCTGCGGGGCGTCAAGAATTATCACCTGCGGTGCCTGGCGGAATGTTTTCTGATGGACGAGTCGTTCATGGACAAGTTCCTGCGGGCTCCGGCCGGCGTCAAGAACCACCACGCGTATCAGGGCGGGCTGGTCGAGCATGTTGTCAGCTTGATGAAACTGACCAGTGCCGTCGCACCGCTCTATCCGGACATCGACGGCGACTTGCTCCTGTTGGGCGCCTTCCTGCACGACGTCGGCAAGATCAATGAACTGACATACGACCGGGAATTGGGTTATAGTGATGAAGGGCAGCTGATCGGCCACCTGGTCATGGCGGTGGAAATGCTGGACCTGAAGATCAAGGAGTCGCAGGCTCTGTGTGACGAGCCGTTTCCCGAACAATTGAAACTGCTGCTCAAGCACATGATTCTGAGCCATCACGGGGAGTACGAGTTTGGGAGCCCCAAACTTCCGATGACTCCGGAAGCCGTGGCCCTCCATTATCTCGACAACCTGGACGCCAAGCTGGAATTGTTCCGCCTGCTGATCCAGAGCGACGCCAACACGGAGAGCAACTGGACGCCCTACCAGCCGAATTTGGGCCGCAAGCTCTTCAAGGCTGCGGCCACGGATAGTCCTTCCGAAGAGTCGTGACGGGCACCTGCCCCACGGCTCGGAACTGAACGTTATGAACCTCACCGATCTCGAACTCCTGTTACTCAATCACATCAAGTCCCCCGATTTTCGACCTGTGAAGCCGCGCGTGATCGCGCGACAACTAGGACTGGCGGAAGCCCGTCGGCCGGAAGTCCGGAAGGCCATCAAGCGGCTCGTCAAGCGCGGCCTGGTGGCCTACGGTTCGAACCACGTCGTGCAACCGGCGACCGCGGCACAAGCCGCCAGCCCCGTGGGCATCGTGGGTGTCTTCCGGCGTGCCGCCGGCGGATTCGGATTCGTGAAGCCTCGCGCCACCGATCCGCGTCCGGCGGGGGAGCCCGATATTTACATCCCGGCCCATCGCACGGCCGATGCGGCCTCGGGCGACCTGGTGCGCGTCCGGACACGCAAATCGAAACTTCCCGGACCGGAGCAGCGCGTGCGGGGCGAGATCATCGAAGTGCTCGAACGGGACACGCACCAATTCGTCGGCCGCTACCAGCCGCGGGGCGGTCTGCCTCTGGTCCAAGTCGACGGCAAGCTGTTCGCTCAGCCTATCCCGGTCGGCGATCCGGGCGCGAAGAACGTGCGGCCCGACGACATCGTGGTGATCGAGATGGTGCGGTTCCCGTCCCACACGCAGGATGGGGACGCGGTGATCACCGAGGTGCTGGGACCGCGCGGGAAGCCCGGCGTCGACACCCTTTCCATCATGCGCGAATACGGACTCCCGGACACCTTTCCCGAGGAGGTGCTGGAATCGGCGCGGCAACAGGCGGAGTCGTTCGATCCGGAGCGACGGGAGGACCGCGTCGATTTAACCGCGCTGCCCGTGATCACCATCGATCCGGCCGACGCGCGGGACTTCGACGATGCCATTTCGCTGGAGAAGACCGAGCAGGGAAATTGGCGATTGGGCGTGCACATTGCCGACGTCACTTTTTTCGTCCCGCCCAAGTCGCCGCTGGATCACGAGGCGCGGGAACGGGCCACCAGTGTGTATCTGCCCGATCGCGTGATCCCCATGCTCCCCGAGATCATCTCCAATCATCTGGCGAGCCTGCAGCCGCATCGTGTCCGCTTCGCAAAAACGGTTTTCATGGAGTTCACCCCGGAAGGACTCCGGACCCACACCGAAATCGAGCGATCCGCCATTCAAAGCCAGTATCGCTTCGCGTACGAAGAGGTGCACGATTTCCTCCTCAAGCCCGCCCCGTGGAAAAAGAAGCTGACGCCCGCGGTGTTCCAGCTGCTCGGGCACATGCACGAACTGGCCATGGTGCTCCGGCAGCGACGCCTGGAGAACGGGTCGCTCGAACTCGTGCTGCCGGAAATCAAACTCGAACTGGACGATGACGGCAAAGTCCGCGGCGCCAAGGTCGTGGAACACAACGCCAGCCATCAGATCATCGAGGAGTTCATGCTGGCCGCCAACGAAGCGGTTGCCGAGCAGCTCACGCAACGGGAACTCCTGTTTCTGCGCCGCATCCACGCTCCGCCATCGCTGACCAAACTGCGCGACCTGACCCTGTTCGTCCGCGAACTGGGGATCCCGTGCGACAGCCTGGAGGGCCGGTTCGAAATCAAACGCGTGCTGGAACACGTGGCCGGGCGGCCGGAAGCGGCGGCGGTGAACTTCGCTGTGCTGCGGAGCATGCAGAAGGCGGTCTACGGTCCGGAGCCTGAACGCCACTACGCCCTCAACAAGACCCACTACTGTCACTTCACTTCCCCCATTCGCCGCTACCCCGATCTGACCGTGCATCGGCTGCTGGACCAGCTCGCGGCCAACAAACGGCCTCGCAACGACATGGCGCAACTGACCGTCCTGGGTGACCACTGCTCGCAGCGCGAACAGCGCGCGGCCGACGCCGAGCGCGAACTGGTGAAGGTGAAATTGCTGAACTATCTGAGCCAGCAACTGGGCCTCCGCATGAACGCGGTCATCACGGGTGTGGAAGACTTCGGCTTGTTCGTGCAGGGAGTCGAACTCCCGGCGGACGGACTGGTGCACATCAGCTCGCTGCAGGACGATTACTACCGCTACGACGCGACGTCGCACAGCCTGGTCGGACATCGGGAGGGACATCGCTTTCGCCTGGGGGACCTGGTGAACGTGGAGGTGATGCGCGTCGACGTCGACCGCCGCGAACTGGATTTCCGGATGGTCCCGGCGGCGGGGGAAGCAGTCCCTCTGGCCCCGCGCGGGAAAGACCCGCAACGTCTCGCAGGCCACGCGGCGCACTCCCCGCAGCCGCGGCGACCGGCGCGGCAAGCGCGGTCGCTAGGACGCGGCCAAACCGGGGCAGGACCCTGGAAACGCCAAGCCGATTGGCTACAATGCCCTGGATCCCATTCGGCTCCTCCAACCGATCGCGGACGTGTCGCTTCGCGGTGGCAGAGAACTCGGCGGTGTGCAAAGGCTGCGCGTCAGGCGTGTGAAGAACCATGGCAGAATTGCTGAGGACTCCGCTGACCTCCTGGCACCGTTCGCATCACGGCCGCCTGGTCGATTTCGCGGGCTGGGAGATGCCGGTGCAGTACACGTCGATCGTGGACGAGCACGTGGCCACACGGACGGCCATCGGCGTGTTCGACATATCGCACATGGGTCGGCTGCAATTTGATGGCGCGGGAGCCCTCCCCGTCCTCGACCGCCTCGTGACGCGGCGGGTGGCCAACATGAAGCCGGGGCAGGTCCGCTACTCCCTGGTGACCAACCCGCAGGGAGGAATCCTGGACGACGTGCTGGTCTATTACTTGCAGGAGCGCGACGGCGCTCCGCGCGTGATGATGGTGGTCAACGCTGCAAACCGCCCGAAGATCGTCGACTGGTTCCAGCGTCACCAGCGGGAGGCGGACCGCGTGGCGCTGCGCGACCTGACGCGGGAAACCGCCATGATCGCCGTGCAGGGTCCGGCCGCGATCGAGCTGATCGCGCCGCTGGTGGACGTCGATGTGCCCGGTATGAAGTATTACTCGGGTGCCATCGCCCAGTTCGGTGGGATCGAGGTGGTGATCAGCCGCACCGGTTACACAGGGGAAGACGGCTGCGAGTTGATGGTCCCCGGCCCCGCGGCGCTCGACATCTGGCAGCGGATTCTCGAGCAGGGCCAGGCCCGGGGCGCGCTGCCGGTCGGCCTGGCGGCTCGCGACACGCTGCGGCTGGAAGCGGGCATGCCGCTGTACGGCCACGAGCTCTCCGAGCAGATTCATCCCTTCCAGGCCCGCTTGGGTTTCGCGGTCCAGACGGACCAGCGTGATTTCATTGGCCGCGACGCCCTGGTGGCAGCGCGGTCCGACAGGGCCTGTCGACAACGCGTGGGACTGCGGCTGCAGGATCGACGCGTGCCGCGCGAGCATTACTCGATCACCTGGGACGGTCGCGCGGTGGGAGAAGTCACCAGCGGCACCTTTTCGCCGACCCTCGATCGACCCATCGCCATGGCCTATGTGGAGCCTGCCGCCGCCACGTCCGGTCAGATTGTGCAGATCGATATCCGCGGTCGTCTGGCGCCGGCCGAAGTGGTCGACCTGCCCTTTTATTCTCGTACCTCCTAGCGAAGGAACTGAACGTGAAACTCGAGGACCTCCTGTTTGCCGAGACACACGAATGGGCGTACGTCACCGAGGAGGATGGCGGCAAAGTGGCCACGGTCGGGATCTCGGCATTCGCGCTCGAACAACTCACCGACCTGGTGTACATGGAACTGCCCGAAGTCGGAACGACGGTGGCGGCGGGCGACGAGTTTGGCGAGGTGGAGTCGGTCAAGGCGGTGAGCCCTCTGTACAGCCCGGTGGACGGTCAGGTCATCGCGGTCAACAGCGACTTACCCGACCACTTGGAAAACTTGAGCGCCAGCCCTTACGAGAAGGGCTGGATCGCCAAAATTCGCCTCCGCGACGAGAGCAGCCTGTCAAGACTGCTGGACCATGCCGCGTATCAGAAGCAGTGTGAGTCCGCAAGTTGATGCTTGGTTCGAACGAAACCCTAGTGAGACGATTCGCATCTGGCCATGTCCTACTTGCTTAACACCCCCCAAGACCAGCAAGCCATGCTGGAAGCCATCGGCGTGAAGTCGCTGGACGAGTTGTTTGCGTGCATTCCCGAGCCGCTCCGCTTGCGGCGGCCGCTGGACCTGCCGCCCGCGATGAGCGAGTGGGAGTTGACGCAGCACATGCAGTCGCTGGCCGCCCGCAATGCGCACGCGGGACGCGAAGTGTGCTTCCTCGGTGGCGGCAGTTACGACCATTTTATTCCCGCCGTCGTCGACACGCTGGCCTCCCGCGGCGAGTTCTACACGTCGTACACGCCGTATCAGCCCGAAGTGAGCCAGGGCACGTTGCAGGCGATGTTTGAGTACCAGACGTTGATCTGCCAATTGACCGGCATGGATGTCTCGAACGCGAGTCTCTACGACGGCGGCAGCGCCACGATGGAGGCCGCACTGCTGTGCCTGAGCGCGACTCGCCGCTCCGGAAAAATCGTCGTGGCCGGCAGCCTGCACCCCGAGTACCGGCTGATCCTGCAGACCTATCTGATCAATCTGGGCACCGAACTGATTACGGTCGAAACGCCCACGGGACGTCTGGATCCCCGGATGCTGCAGGCGGTACTGGATGACCAGGTGGCCTGCGTGATCCTGCAACATCCGAACTTCTTCGGCTGCCTGGAGGAAGTCCAGGCGGTGGCCGAGCTGGCGCATGCAGCCGGGGCCTTGCTGGTGCAGGTGTTTGATCCGCTGAGCGTGGGCGTGTTGAAACGTCCCTCCGAACTGGGCGCCGATGTCGCCGTAGCGGAAGGACAGTCGCTCGGCAGTCCCATGCAGTTCGGTGGGCCGTATCTGGGCATTATGGCCTGCCGCGATCGATTCGTGCGGCGACTGCCCGGTCGCATCGCCGGCCAGACCGTCGACCGACGCGGTCGACGTTGTTGGGTCCTGACACTGCAGACGCGGGAACAGCATATTCGCCGTGAGAAGGCGACCAGCAACATCTGCACGAACCAGGGGCTCTTCGCCCTGCGGGCCGCCATTTACCTGACGTTCATGGGCCCGCACGGTTTGCGCGACGTGGGTGAATTGTGTGTACGCAAAGCGCATTTCGCCTCGGAGTGCCTCACCGCCGGCGATCGCCTGGAACGCCGTTTCGCACCACCCACGTTCAAGGAATTTGTCGTTCGCGATACCCACGGCCGAGTCGCCGAACTCCTGGCCGAAGCGCAAGCGTCCGGCGTCCTCGCCGGCATCCCCCTGGGACGCTGGTACGCGGAACTCTCCGACTGCTTCCTGGTGACGGTCACCGAGAAGCGTACGAAGCAGGAAATCCACCTGCTGGCCGATTGCCTGGCCGGCGCCACCCAGTCGTCGACTACGATCCATGCGTAACACACAAGCCACTCGACTGATCTTCGAACTCTCCCAGCCCGGCCGCCGCAGTTCGCAGGTGCCGGCCTGCGACGTGGATGCGCCGGAAATCGGCGAGCTGTTGCCGCGGGAGGCGCTGGCCGAGTCCGCTCCGCCGCTGCCCGAACTGGGCGAACCCGACGTCGTTCGCCACTTCACGAACCTGTCGACCATGAACATGTCGGTCGACACCCATTTCTATCCGCTCGGATCGTGCACGATGAAGTACAATCCGAAGCGCAATGAACGACTCGCCTCCCTGCCGGGTTGGCTGGACGTGCATCCGTACCAGCCGGAATCGACGTTGCAGGGCTTTCTGCAGCTGCTTTTCGAACTGCAGCAGTACCTGGGAGAAATCAGCGGCTTGCCCGGCGTCTCCCTGCAACCCGCTGCCGGCGCACACGGCGAATTGACCGCCCTGATGGTGGCGGCAGCGCATTTCCGCGAGCTGGGTGAGCGGCGTTCCGTCGTGCTGACCCCCGATAGCGCGCATGGGACCAATCCGGCCAGCGCCAGCATGGCCGGCTTCGATACGGTCACCATTCCCAGCGCCGCGAACGGATTTGTCGATCTGGCCGCACTCCGCGCCAAGCTCGACCAGCGCGTCGCCGTGTTCATGATCACCAATCCCAACACCCTGGGTCTGTTTGACGCCCAAGTGGCGGAGATCGCGGAACTGGTCCACGCTCAGGGCGGGCTGATCTACCTGGACGGCGCGAACATGAACGCCATCCTGGGCATCACGCGCCCGGCGACTTCGGCGCCGACCTGATGCACTACAACCCGCACAAGACGTTCTCCGGTCCGCACGGCGGCGGCGGCCCGGGTGCCGGACCGATCTGCGTGACCGAAAAACTGGAACCGTACCTGCCCTCCCCCGTCGTCAATCAGGATGGACAGCGGTTCTACCTGGACTACGACCGGCCGCTGTCGATCGGACGGGTACGCTCGTTCTTCGGCAACGTCGGTGTCCTGTTGCGCGCGTACTGCTACATCCGCACGCACGGTCCGGACGGCCTGCGGCAAGTCTCCGAAAACGCCGTTCTCAATGCCAACTACCTGCTGAGCCGAGTCAAGCACTTCCTCCCCGTGCCCCACGGCGATCGCTGCATGCACGAGTTCGTGGCATCCGCCGAAAAACTCAAACAGGAGAAAGGACTGAAGCAGCCGGCCATGGACCTGGGCAAGCGACTGCTGGACTACGGCTTCCATGCGCCCACCGTCTACTTCCCGCTGACCGTGCACGACGCGCTGATGATCGAGCCGACGGAGACCGAGAGCAAAGAAACGCTCGACGCGTTCGCCGAAGCTCTGTTCCACGTGAGCGGCGAGTCGGCAGAACTGCTGCACGAGGCGCCGCACACGACCACGATCAGTCGGCCCGATGAAGTGGCCGCGGCGCGGCAGCCGGTCGTGAAATGGACGCCCGCCGAGTAGTGCGGCGCCGAACATGAATATCGCTCGCTTGATCCTCGATGCACCGGCCGCAGGACCCTGGAACATGGCAGTCGACGAGGCACTGCTCCAATCGGCCGCCGACACCGGCCGACTCACGCTGCGGATCTACGCCTGGTCGGAACCGACGTTGTCCCTGGGCTATTTCCAGCGTTACGTGGAGCGGGAGAGCCACGCGGCCAGTCGCGCCTGTGCCGCCGTGCGGCGGGCCACTGGTGGCGGCGCCATTGTTCACCACCATGATCTCACCTACAGCATTACCGCGCCCATCCGATTCCGGACGGACGGGGAGCTGCAGAGCTGGTACGATCGGGTCCACGACTCCTGGGTGCAGGTACTGGCCGGACTGGGCGTCCAGGCCTGCCGCTGTCCACAGACCGATCCCGAGCGTGAGCGGCGGTTCTTGTGCTTTGAGCGTCGCGCGGCGGGCGATCTGCTGGTGGATTCCAGCAAGATCGGCGGCAGTGCCCAGCGACGACTTCCTCGGGCCGCCCTGCAGCACGGGAGTCTGCTGTTGATGCGGTCCCCGGCGGCTCCCGAATTGCCCGGGATTGCCGAACTGGTCGGCCGGGAATTCCCCCAGAACGTGTGGCGGGATGCCTGGACGGCCATCCTGGGCCGGGAACTCGACGTGGTCTGGCAGCCATCCTGCCTGACCGACCAGGAAGTGGAACGAGCCACTGGCCTGGAGCACGCCCGGTTCGGCCACGCCCTGTGGACCCGACGGAGGTGAGAGGAAACCGGGAACTCCACGATCGAATTCGCACTTTGACCCGTCCGCGAAGATGTGGTATTCTCCGGTTCGCCTGATCCGCATCACTTGCAGACGGTATCCGACGCTGGCCATAATGATAGAAGAGTGGGCTGGGAGCCCTGAGATGATGTGGACGGCACAATGGCCCGGGAGCTCAATGCTCGAAAGACGACATAGCTCATAAACATTATTATTCGTCGCTTTCGTCATCGCGCTTGCGAGTCAACGTGTGGAGGTGCGAGTTGTCGTTTCTGTCCTGCGATTCAAGTCCGCGGAACGTCATTATTGGTTTACTGAGCCGACCGGTTATTATTGCTCGATCGCAGAAACGACGCTTCAAAGGAACCACTGGTGATGCTAGTCAAACTGAGGGTGATGCAAGGGGCGCAGGCTGGCCGAGAAGTCATCATTCCCGTCGCGGAATTCTTGATTGGGCGAGGCGAGGAATGTCATCTGCGTCCGCGCAGCGATGCCATCAGCCGCCGACATTGCGTGATCGCGGTGAGCGACAAGCAGGTGGTTCTGCGCGATCTCGGCAGCAAGAACGGCTCGTACGTGAACGGTCAACGTGTCGAAGGGTCCCGCGTGGTGCAGTCTGGTGATCAGGTGCAGGTGGGCCCGCTGCAGTTCGAGATCGTGATCGAGCACGCGTTGGGCGGCAGCAAACGTCCGGCGGCGCGCGACGTCAAGGAAGTCGCGGCGCGCACGGCCGCCTCGACCACGACAACGAGGATCTCGATATCGCCCACTGGCTGGAAGACGGACGACGACACGGACGTGTCGCGCGCCGTCGCCTCGCCGGAGACGCGTCAGTTCCGCATCGACGACACGGCCAATGTCATGAACATGGAAACACAGGTCGATCGCGGCGGGGGACCATTCCCAGGAACAGCCGAGGATGTGTCGAGCGAGGAGGACGACGATCGTCCGACGAGGATACGGCCGACGGCAAGAAGAAGTGACTCGGCAATCGCTGGAAGAAGACCTCGCCCGGCAAATTGCCGCCACGTCCACAGAGCCAGTCGCAAGGACTCGCGCGAAGCCGCCGCCGACATGCTCAAGCGGTTCTTTAATCGCAGCTGACCTTCGGGAAAGAAATCCAAGATTTTCCGCTGGCCGGGGAATAACCTGCATCGCTGCCATTCTCCGAGAGGGCCGTTCAGGCCAATTCCGTGAAACTCGTGGGACGGCGAGTGAGTATTCCCCATTGCACGGGCCTCTTGGTTCAAAGGTGAGTCGTTGACCGATAACCTTCGCCAGCTCATTCGCCGCTGCCTGGCCGGTGACCAGAAGGCCATGATCGATCTGGTCGATCGATTCCGCGGACAAGTGTTTGGACTCTGCTACCGGATGCTGGGACATCGGGAAGACGCCGAAGACGCCGCCCAGGAGACGTTTGTGCGGGCCTTGAAGAACCTGCGGAGCTGGGATTCGAAACGGGATTTCGAACCGTGGTTGCTGGCGATCGCGGGCAACCGCTGCCGCACAGCCCTGGCGCGACGGATGCGTAAACCGATGGTCCACTCGCTGATCGAGCCGCTGCCGGCTCGGACGCCCGACCTGCAGGCCGCCCGACAACTGGCCGAAGAAGTCACGTTGGCCCTGGATACGCTGCGCGCCCAGTACCGGCAGGCATTCCTGCTGTTTCATCAGCATGAACTGAGCTATGCGGAAATCGCCGATTCGCTGCAGTGCCCGATCGGAACGGTCAGAACCTGGATTCATCGCGCGCGGCGCGAATTGATCCGGTGCCTCCAAGCCCGTGAAGTGGTGGAGTCTCGCCATGCGGTGTGACGAGTTTGAAGTGCGGTTGAATGAGGTGCTGGATCAGCGCCGGTCGCCTGGCGGCGATCCTCAGCTGCGAGATCATGCGCAGGCCTGCCCAGACTGCCAGGAACAGCTGGCGGCCATGGGCCAACTACTGGACGGCCTGGACCTGTTGGAAGTGCCACCCCTGGCCGATGATTTCGCGCTACGCGTGGTCTCGCGGGTGGTTCCTGCTGCACCAAACCATCCCCAGCGATCATGGTGGCTGCCCTGGGCCGTCGCCGTCGCCGCCGTGCTCCTGCTCAGCCTCCTGCCCGGCTACTGGTTCCTGCGCCCGCTGATATCGCCTGCGCAACCACGTGGACACAACGCGGAGGCGACTCGCCAGTGGTCGCTTACACCGGCTCTCCGACCTCTAACAGCGTCGACCGAGTGGTCGCCGACCTTCCCTGTGGACGGTCTACGGTAATTCCATCCTGGAACTCTATCCCGAAGCGACTCGCGAACGACATCGGCAACAGGTTTCGGAAATCGCCGAGGATCTGCGGCCGATCGCCACTCCGTTTAACGCCGCCGTGACCGCCATTCGCCGCACCATCCCGGTCGGTCGCACTCCAGGAAAAGGTCAGCCGCGAGCATCCCTCGGGCTGCCTTCCGCCGGCCCGCGCGATCTCCTAGCACTTGGCTGGGCCATCCCAAGGCCACAATCTGCCCCATTCGTTACCAGCCAAACAACAGAAAACACCTCCCTGACCCCCCATTTTCGAATATCCATACATTTTCCCTAAACCCTCAGGTTTCCCCAGCGGTATTCCGATGGTTCTCGTACACACGTCAGCCAGCAACGCGTCGCGGCTGACTTGCGAATCGCAGACTTGGGAGAACCGAGACGTGGCCAATATCGAAGAAGAGCGAAGTCGTGGTCGACCGACGTACTCCGAAGGACCGCCGCAAGAGTGGCGAACGACGCAAGGAAACGCGCCCGGTGGCGGTGGAGCGCCGCAAGACCGAACGGCGGAAAGTGCCACGACGTCGCCAGATCGACCCGACCACCTGCGAACGTGACTACTCGAAGGACGAAATCGAGTTCATGCAGGCGCTGGACGCCTACAAACGGGCCAATGGTCGGATGTTCCCCACCTGCAGCGAGATCCTCGAAGTGATTCGCGACATGGGCTACGTCCGGATACCCGCGCCCCGACGCTTGCCCGAACGGCCAGCGTCGACGACGCGAATTCGACCAACTCGGACAGCGTCCGCGCGCCCGAGGGAGCGACCCCCGGACCCCCGCTGGGCGGACTCGAATCCGACCTTGTTCGATCGGGCAAATCCCGGTACTCTCCCGCCACTCTCGCCCGACCGGATGCACGCTCCATGTCGATTCGTGTCGTCTTCCGAACGAGGTGGCAAGGTGGTGGGGACTGCTATCCTCGCCGCACGCATATCGGTGCCTTGGCGTCTGCTGGGCCTGTCGGTCTGCTGACGGTCTGTCGGCGTGGCTGCAACATGGTGGCCACTGGCCAGAATATGCAGGGTGCCCGGCTCTACGAGAAGGGTCAGTACTACCCGGCCATGGAGAAGTTCCAGCAGGCGATGGCGAGCGATCCGACCGACGCCGAACGCGTACTACAATCTGGCATCGACGATGCACCAACTGGGGACGACCAACAAGGACCCGAACATGCTGCAGCAGGCGGAGACGCTGTACAATCAGTGCCTGGACCGCAATCCCAACCATGCGGATTGTCATCGCGCCTTGGCGGTGCTGCTGGTCCAGACGGACCGCTCCGACCGGGCCTTTGCGCTGCTGAAGAACTGGGCGATTCGCAGTCCTCAGAATGCGGACGCGCGAGTGGAGTTGGCGCGTCTGTACGAGGAGTTCGGCGACACCAAGACGGCCGAACTGCAGTTGCAGCAGGCGCTGCAACTGGACCAGACCAACAAGCGTGCCTGGACGGCCATGGCCTATTTGCGGGAGTCGAACGGAGACATGCCACAGGCGTTGGCCAACTATCAGCGGGCCTACGCGCTTGGACGGCTACAACCCGACCATGGCCAACCGCATTGCGGCTCTCAACAAGTCGAGTCCCGGTGCGACCGGCGTACCGGCATCCCCGGCGACCGGCGTTCGCACGGCGACACCTGGTCGGGACGCGTACTCGCCCCGATGCACGACGCTACGGTATGACTCCGCTGCCAGGGTCCTACGCTCATCGGTCGCCGGCCGATGCCTACGATCGCGGGGCTCCGCGGACACCTCGCGGCGGCCTTCTCACCCCGCAGTCAGCTTCGAATCCGTGCCCTCGGCATGCCTGCACTGTCCGACTCGGCGGCACCGTGAGCTGGAAATCGCTGTCGATGTGAGTTGGCACGGGCCGTCGCAGGCCGAGTCCGCGCCGAATGCAACCTGAGGGAGTGCACCGATGGACAAGAGCGCCGCAGTCAATCGCGTGTACAACTTTTCGGCGGGACCGGCCGTTCTGCCGCTCCCGGTGCTCGAACAGGCCCAACGCGAGATGCTGGCCCTGCCCGGGTTGCGGCAGCCTCCGTCCTGGAGATCAGTCACCGCAGCAAGCCGTTCGAGGCCATCCTGGCGGATGCCCAGCCCGGTTGACGCGACCTGCTGCAGATTCCCGACAACTATCGCATCCTGTTCCTGCAAGGTGGTGCCCGTCTGCAGTTCTCCATGATCCCGATGAACATCGTGCCGCGGGACGGGACAGCCGGCCGACTACATTCTGACCGGTTCGTGGGGCAAGAACGCGATGAAGGAAGGCAAGCGCGAAGGGGACGTGCACGTCGCCTGGGACGGCAAGGAATCCAACTACGATCACGTGCCCGCTCGAACTCCGAATTGAAACTCAGCCCGCAGGCGGCGATGGTCCACATCACGTCCAACGAGACGATTGAAGGAGTGCAGTTCGCGACCGAGCCGGACGTCGGACAGGCGCCGCTGGTGTGCGATGCGTCGTCCGATTTCCTGTCGCGACCGGTGGCCATCGATCGCTATGGCATCATCTATGCCTGTGCGCAGAAGAACGTGGGGCCGGCCGGCGTGACGGTCGTCGTGATTCGCGAGGATCTGCTGGCGCGGAGCCAGGAGTCGTTGCCCGGCTACTTGAACTTCGCGACGCACGCCGCCGAGAACTCGCTGTGGAACACGCCGCCCACGTTTGCCGTCTACATGGTGGGACTGGTGGCGAAGTGGCTGCAGGAGGACATCGGCGGACTGGCCAAGATGCACGAGCTGAACCAGCAGAAGGCGGCCATGCTGTACGAGGCGATCGATCAGCAGCAACGGATTCTACCAGGGCCATGCGCGGCCGGACTGCCGCTCGCTGATGAATGTCACGTTCCGCCTGCCCAGCGCCGAGTTGGAGACGGATTTCCTGGCGGAGGCCACCAAGCAGGGCCTGGTCCACGCTCAAGGGACACCGCAGCGTCGGCGGCATTCGCGCCTCGATCTACAACGCGATGCCGGTGGCAGGCGTCGAGAAGCTGCGCGATTTCATGCATGGACTTCGCGCACCGTCGCGGCAAGTAGTCGAGCGTGTGCTTCTGATCGGAACACGAGGATGACTCACCATGTATCGAGTGCATCATTCTGGACGACGTGGCTCAAGAAGGCCTGGACCTGTTGGACGCCGCGCGAGGGCATTGAGTACGAAATCCGCACCGGGCTCAAAGGCGACGACCTGCGCGAGGCGCTGGCCGACTTCGACGGGGCCGTCTGTCGCAGCGGCGTGAAGATCACGGCCGAGTCGCTGGAGGGCAATCGCCGGCTGCGCGCGATCGTGCGGGCCGGCGTCGGCACCGACAACATCGACAAGGCGGCCGCCACGCGGCACGGCATTGTCGTGATGAACACGCCGGCCGGCAACACGCTGAGCACGGCCGAGCACACGTTCGCGCTGATGCTGGGCCTGTCGCGCAACATCGCCGCCGCGCATCAGAGCCTGCGGGAAGGCCGCTGGGACCGCAAGAACTACATGGGCACGCAACTGGCCGACAAGACGCTGGGCATCGTCGGACTGGGACGCATCGGCCAGGAGGTGGCGCGACGGGCCGTGGCCTTCGGCATGCGCGTGCTCGGCTACGATCCGTTCCTGTCCCCGGAACAGGCCGCCAAGCTGGGCATCGACAAGGTCGAGAACGTGGCCGCGACATGCTGCCCGCAGGTCGACTACCTCACCGTGCACACGCCGCTGACTCCCGAAACCAAGCACCTGATCGGCAGTCGGGAGATCGAGCTGCTGAAGCCGGGCGCGCGGCTGATCAACGCGGCGCGCGGCGGCATCTACGACGAAGCGGCGCTGGTCGAGGGACTCCAGAGCGGCAAGCTGGCCGGCGTGGCGCTCGACGTGTTCGAAACCGAGCCCTGCACCGAACAGCCCGCTGTTCGGCATGCCCGGCGTGCTGTGCACGCCGCACCTGGGAGCCAGCACCGAAGAGGCGCAGACCCTGGTGGCCGTCGAAGCCGTCCACCTGCTGATTCGCTTCCTGCACCACGGCGAGATCCGCCACGCCGTGAACATGGCGTCGGTCGATCCCAAGACGCTCAAGGCCATGGCTGGGAACCTGGATGTCGCCTATCGGCTGGGCCGCCTGCTGGCCCAGTGGCACGGGGCGCCGCCTCGTCCTGCCAGCTGCAGTATCGCGGTGAAGTGGCCAGCCAGGACACGAAACTGCTGACCGCCTCGTTCTGCGCCGGGCTTGCTCGAACAGGTGCTCGACGAAGACGTCAACATCGTCAACTCCGAAATGCTGATGAAGGAGCGCGGCATTCAATTGACCGAACAGCGCGACACCGAACTGGGTGACTTCAGTTCGTCGATCGCCGCGGATGTGACCAGCGACGGCGGAACGCTGGAGCGCCGCGGGCACCCTGTTCGGCAAGAAGATGCCGCGTCTGATCCGGCTCGGTCAGTACCGCCTGGAAGCGTATCTCGACGGCGTGCTCTGCATCTTCACCCACCAGGACGTGCCGGGCATGATCGGCAAGGTCGGGTTCCGCCTTCGGCTCGCACAACGTGAACATCGCGCAGATGTCGGTGGGACGCGAAGGAATCGACGCCGGGCGGCACGGCCATCGGCGTGCTGAATCTCGACGCCGTCCCGCCCAGGCCGCCATCGACGAAGTGCTGAAGATCCCGTCCATTCAATCCGTGCATCTCGTGCAACTGCCGCCGGCCGGACAGCTGCCCGCCTGGCTGCAGGGATTGGTGTGAGACCGCGACGCGTCCGCGGAGCCCCCACTGACGTGCGGATGTCCGGTCATCGAACTTGATCACGTACCAGTGGCCGACTAGTCTGGACTACAGACTCATCTTCCTGGGCTGATCTTCTCGGGACATCCCATGCAGCTTGGCCTGCTGGTGGCCCTAGTGGCCGCAATCGTGATTTCCGAGAACGCACCGCACGAACCGGTGGATGCCGGCGGCCTGCGGCTGTGCCTGGCCTTGGCGAGTGGCCTGGGGGTGATCCTGTTGGCGGCCGTCGGCTCCCGCACCGTCGCGCGGGCGATCGACCGCGACCAGGACCGCCGTCTGACGTGGCTCCGCAAGTTTTCGCAACTCAAGCAGGTCCACCTGGGCGCCTGGCTGGCTGTCGCCGGTACGACGATGTTTGCGCTTCGATTGGCCGCAGCTCGTGCGGTACAACTGGGGACTCGATCAGGCCATCCTGGTCAAGGACCTGCTGATCCTGGCGCCGATCTGGATGCCCTTGCTGCTCTCCTGGGCCGCCTTCTATGAAGTGGAACTGGCCATCTACCGCGCATTGACGCAGGGCGTCCTGTCGGACGCCTCGTCCCCGTTTGCGTCGCGGAGCGGTTACGTCTGGATGCATCGCACGCCATTACCTCGGGCTGTGCATCCTGCCCGTCCTGGTGCTGCTGGTATTCCAGGACCTGATGTCCCTGGCAGCACCTCAGTGGGAGGAGTCTCGCGGCGCGTGGCTCGTCTACCTCGTGCCGTTGCTGGCCTTCACGATCGCCTTTCCGCACCTCTTGAGCCGGATCTGGAAGACGTCGACGCTGCCCACGAGCCCGCTGCGCGATCGGTTGACCGAATTAACTCGCCGCATGGGTGTGCGGTGCCGGGACTTCCGCATCTGGCAAACCGACCGCCAAGTTCTCAACGCGGCAGTCGCGGGCCTGCTGCCGTCGGTGCGGACGATCTTCATGACCGATGCGCTGCTGCTGTATCTGCGGGACGACGAAATGGAAGCCGTGATCGCTCACGAACTGGGACACGTGCGCGCCGCCACCTGCTGCTGCGTCTGCTGCTGCTGGGACTGCCGCTGTGGATTCTCGGCCAATCTCCAGGCCTTCTCGCCGCAGGTGAGCGAACTGGCGACGGCCTGGCAATCCGGACTGGCCAGTGAACTGTCGGCCGGCCAGATACCTGATCGCGGCCGGTATCACGCTGGCCTTCGCCGTCCTCGCCCTGGGACGCTATTCGCGGCTGCTGGAACACGACGCGGACCTGTGCGTGTTCGACGCGGGACAGGCCGAGACGTTCATCGCGACGATCGATCGGCTGTCCTATCTCTGCAACGATCGACGCCAACGGGCCACGTGGCTGCATCCCAGCACCGTGGCTCGCGTCCACCTCCTGCAGCGAGCGCTGCACGATCCGCGGCGTCGCCCACGTGTTTCGCCGGCGCGTGGCATGGTTCAACGGCGCGCTCGTGCGTTCTCTGGATCCTCACACCGTTGGTGGCCACGATCGTCTGACCTCTCGGCCGCGGGTTCCGTGCGATCCGACAATCGGCACAACCGGCCGAGTCTCGGCGATTTCCGCGAGTTTTCCTAACAGTTAAACTCGCAGCTTCCCCATTCGGAATGACGAATCTACTGTCAGCCTGACGCACCAGTCTCCGACGCCACAGCCCTTCTGCTCCAACTGCGCGCGTAGGAGACATGTCGACCGGTCGCGCCCCACCGCCGTACCGACTCGCCGCGTTCCAGGCACACCTACTGTCTCCACCCATGGTCCTGGATGCTTGATCAAGAGGGGCACCATCCATGAACGAACCTTCCCGCTGTCTGCTCGACCGTCTCGGCGAAGCATTGTCCGCCAACCCGCACCTGTTTGGCCGCAAGCTCGGCTACGAAGCCGACGCAGGGCACCGTGGTCCTGAAGGGTACCGTCAACAGTTACTTCCAGAAGCAGATGGCCCAGGAGGCCATTCGGCGCGTCGACGGCGTGGAACTGATCGACAATCAACTCGAAGTGAACTGGCTGTAGAACGTATTCTGTCCATGTCACCCAGGCCGACGGCCTGGGTGCTCGTGGACAACCGCCCGCCTCAGCTGCCGAGTCGACCGAGCATTTCGCGGATCGGACGTGCGGGCCTTGTCCAAGCGCGCGGGAATTTGCTCGGGATGTTTGCCGCCCGGCCTGGGCCAGATCGGGGCGGCCACCACCGCCGCCCCCGACGACGGCCGCCACCTCCTTCACCCAATCGCCGGCGCTCAAGCCACGGTCGACCAGCGTCCGACTCAGTCCGGCCACCAGCAGCACCTTGTCCTCACCCTGGGACGCCGCCAAGAAGATCGGCGCCTGATCCGTCTTCTTGCGAATCTGATCGATCCACTGCCGCATCAGGTTCGGATTCGCGCCGGGCGTTTCGCAGACGACGACGTGCACGCCGTCGACCATTCGCCGCGTTCGATCAGCGCATCGGCCGACAGCAGTCCGCTGCGACTCAGTTCCGCCACGCGGGCCTTCAGTTGCGCGACTTCCGCCAGCAGTGCCGCGGTGCGTTCGGGCACGTCCATCGCCGCCACGTTCAGCATGCGGGCCGCCTCGCGCAGACGCGCCGCGCAATTGCTCGTAGGTCGCGGGTGCCGGGGCGAGGCCGCCTCCGGATGCTTGCTCGGCCGCCGGCGGCGACGGCTCCGCCCCGGACGACAGCTGCTTGCGCAGATCGCGCAGCATTCGCGATTGCGCCCGCAGCGCCGCGGGCACCTCCAGGGCGGTAACGCCCAGCAAGCTGGGCCGCTCTGGTCCAACGTGATGCGTGTCTGCTGCGCCTGCTCGCTGGCCCGGTCGCCGGTCAGCGCCACGACTCGGCGCGTGCCGGTCGACACGCTCTCTTCCGAGATGATCTCGAACTCCTCCACGTCCCGCGTGTTGGACACGTGCGTGCCGCCGCACAGTTCGCGACTGAATTCTCCCATCGTGACCAGTCGCACCGGATCGGGATACTTTTCGCCGAACAACATCATGGCCCCCTTCTCGCGGGCCTCGGCCAACGGGACGTAATCCCAGGCCACCGGTTCGCGGCCGCCTGAATGCGTTCGCTGCACGTCCTGTTCGATCTGCCGCAGTTGTTCGTCGCCCACGGCGGACAGATTCGTGAAGTCGAACCGCAGCCAGTCGCGATCGACTTTGGAGCCTTGCTGCTGGGCATGGCGGCCCAGGTTCTTCTGCAGCGCGTAGTGCAGGATGTGGGTCGCCGAATGGGCTCGGCGGATCGCCGCCCGGTGCGCCGCGTCGACGCGGGCCGTCACGGTGGCCCCGGCCCGCATCTCGCCCGACAGCAGATGCCCGACATGCAGCATCAGGTCGCCGTCCTTCTGCGTGTCCGCCACGCGAAATCGAAACCCTTCCCGCCAACGATCTCGCCGATGTCGCCGACCTGGCCACCCGACTCGCCATAGAAGGGAGTCTGGTCGAGCACGACCGTGATCGGTTGCGCATGTCCCACTTCGTTGACCCGATCGCACAGTTGGTGCTGCGCGATGATGCCCTTGATTTCCGCCGGCGACGATTCCATTTCGTAGCCCAGGAAGTGCGTGAGATGGATGGCCTTCTTCGAGTGCCTCGATCGGCCCCGTCTTGAACAGCTCGATCTGCTGCTTGCCCGAGTCCAGTCCATGCTTGATCATGGCCTGGCGGAATCCTTCCGTATCGAACGTGTAGTTTCGCTCGGCCGCCAGCGACTCGACCAGTTCCGGCGGAATGCCGTAGGTCGAGTAGAGTTCGGCCGCGTCGTTGCCATCGACCAGGATGCGTCCATCCTTGGCCATGGCCGCGAAGATCCCCTCGACCCGCGCCAGCCCGCATCGATCGTGGCGAAGAAGGACTGCTCCTCCTGCTGAATGACCTGCGCCACGCGTTCCACCGTGTCGTGCAGTTCCGGATACGGCGCGGCCATCATCTCGACGACGACCGGCACCAGCTGGTAGCAGAAACGGCTCCTCCACACCCAGCTGATGACCGTCCAGCACGGCACGGCGCAGCAGCCGGCGAATGACGTACTTCTCCGCCTTCGCACCGGGATACACGTTCTCGTGCACCGCAAACGTGCAGGCGCGAACATGGTCGGCGATGCGGCGGAACCGCCGTCCACTCTCCGACTTGCGGATCGTACGTGCACCCGCAGACATCGGCCGCCGCCTCGACCATCGGACGCAGAATGTCGATGTGGTAGTTCGTCGACACGCCCTGCAACGTCGCCGCCGTCCGCTCCAGTCCCATGCCCGTGTCGATGTTGCGGCTCGGCAAGCGGACGCAGATTGTCGGGCGGATCGCCCACGCGATTGAACTGCGTGAAGACCAGGTTCCAGATCTCGACCGTCTCGCCGAAATTGTCGTGATAGAAGATCTCGCTGCACGGGCCCGCACACGCCGTCCGGCCCTTCGCTCGGCGCACTGGCCGGCCAGAAATTGTCGCCTTCCCCCATCCGCTCGATGCGATTGCTCGGCAGCCCGATCTCTTCCGTCCAGATGTTCGCCGCCTCGTCGTCGTCCAGGTACACCGAGACCGTCAACCGTGCCGGGTCGATCCCCAGCCACTTCTTGTCCGTGCAGAACTCCCAGGCCCAGTCGATCGCCTCGCGTTTGAAGTAGTCGCCAAAGCTGAAATTGCCCAGCATTTCGAAGAACGTGTGGTGATAGGCCGTGCGGCCAACGTTCTCGATGTCCCCCGTCCGCAGACACTTCTGGCACGTCGTGGCCCGCGTGAACTCCAGCTTCACCTTGCCCAGAAAGTGATCCTTGAACTGGTTCATGCCGGCCGGCGTGAACAGCACCGACGGATCCCACGTGGGAACCAACACGTCGCTGCCACGCCGCGTGTGCCCCTTCGACTCGAAGAAGGCCAGGTACTTCTCTCGCAGTTCGTCCGTTTTCATGGCGATTCCGCTCGTCACACCCAGGCCGTTCGTCAGCTCCAGACAAACCGCACATGATATCGACTCGCTGCACAACCGACCAGACTGGTGGCAGGCGGCAGGCGGCAGGCGGCAGGCGGCAGGCTGGAGGCTGGAGTGGGGAGAGGATTGCGGATGTTGGTGGGGAAAGGTTATTCGACGGAGACGGTGCGGTCGGCTGCTTCGCCGTGCGCGGCCGTCATCTGCAGACGCACTGTGCCCTGCTGCTCGGCCACGGCCGCGTAGAACTCCTGCGGAGTGGACACGCGACGAGTTCCCACATGGCTGATGTACTCCCCGCGCCGCAGCCCGGCTTTCCAGGCAGGCGAGTCCCGCTGCACCTCGGCCACCGCCACGCACCCATCGGGATCGACGGCCTGCAGCCCCAGTGGACTCAGCTGCGGTGGCAATGCCGAGGGATACTCCACCAGCATTCCGCGCCACGGTGGATCCTTCACCTGGGCGAACGCGACGCGCGTCGACGACACGTACTTCTTGGACAGCACGGCCGTCGTCGTCAGCGTCTTCGGTTGTTGACGCAGGCATCTCGTGCCGTTCGTAGGTCAGGCTGACCGTCTCGTCGGCCGGCAGCCGGCTCAGTTCCCGAAACAACGAGTTCTTGTCGAAGACTCGTTCCTGGTTGACGTGCGTGATGACGTCGTCCGGTTGCAGTCCCGCCTTCTCGCCCGGCGTTCCCGGTACGACGCGCAGCACGCGCGCCCCGAATCGCCCGGCCTGCCGATCGGCCAGCGGCAGGTGATCGGGCTGCACGCCCAGAAATCCAAACGCGGGCAGGCGTCCTTGTCGCAACGTCTCGACCGTCCTGCGAAACGCATCGTCCACCGGGATCGCGAATCCGGCCGGCTGCTCGTAGCCGGCCATGGCCGCCAGCGACGTGGTCAACCCAATCATCTCACCTTGCAGATTCACCAGCGCACCGCCACTGGTGCCCAGATCCAGCCGCGCATCGGTCTGGATCAACGTGCCGTACTGCTTCCAGCGTGCTCCGTTCCGCGCCCGATCCCGCACTTTGCGGATCCGGTGCAGTGGCCCGACGCAGATTCGAAATGATTCCCCAACTGGCGCTCACCTCACCGTCGCGGGCAATCCCGTACGGATTGCCCAGTGCGATGACGATCATGCCTTTGCGCAGCTTCGAGGCGTCCCCCAACGGCATCGGCTCGAGATCGGAGGCCGCGATCTTCAAAACGGCCAGGTCCGTCCACGGATCGCCCGCCTTGACCTCCTGCGGCACCTCGACCTGCGCCACCTTGAAAGGACGGCGCTGCACCCAGACGAAGTAGTCATTCTGCTCCGGATCACCCAGCACGTGGTAATTCGTGACGATGTGGCCCTCGCGATCGAGCACGACACCCGATGCGAATTCGTTCGGCACAAAATCCGGACTAGTCGGATTCGTGTCGGGCAGGAAGCCAAACGACGAGGCGTCGAATTGCAGCGGATCGCGCAATTCCGTCGGGAGACCGGACGGTCCGTTCTCCCTTGCGCACGCGCGCGATCGCCACCACCGACTTGCCAGCCCGCTCGATGGCGGACACCAGCACGTCCTGCAAGCGCGGTGGCCGCCTCCAACCCTGAGGGCTCCTGACGTGCGACCGACTCGCGGCACGAGCGCAGGCGACGACGCCAGGCACAGCACTCGACCAGCGATCGGCCACGCACGTGCGCACGATGATCCGCGAGGAACTCCAGACCCGGACTGGCGAGGAGACAAACCCAGCAACATCGATCGAACTCTCCGAAGACTGCGGACTTGCTCGACCGCATTGTACCCGGTCGCCGACCGCCAGCCTATGCTTCGTCCGCGCCCGCTCAGCCAGCCGGTCTACTCCGCATTCGCCAGTTCGTCGGCACCGTCGGCGGAGGTCGGAGCGGCATAGCCGCCGGCAGCGAGCACTTTCTCCTTGATTTCCGCCGCGATCTGCGGATTGTCGATCAGGAACTGCCGGGCCTTTTCCTTGCCCTGTCCCAGATGCGTGTCGCCGTACTTGAACCACGACCCGCTGCGGGCCACGACTTTCTGAGCCACGCCCAGATCGAGCAGATCGCCTTCGTAGCTGATGCCGTTGGTGTGCATCATGTCGAATTCGGCGACCCGGAACGGCGGAGCGACCTTGTTCTTGACCACCTTGCACCGCACCCGCTGCCCGACCACCACCTCGCCGTCCTTGATCTGTCCGATGCGCCGCACGTCGATGCGGCACGAGCTGTAGAACTTCAGGGCCCGGCCGCCCGGCGTCGTTTCCGGACTGCCAAACATCACGCCGATCTTCTCGCGGATCTGGTTGATGAAGATCACGCAGGTCTTGCTCTTGGCAATCGCCCCCGTGAGCTTCCGCATGGACTGGCTCATCAGGCGTGCCTGCAGACCCACGTGCGAATCGCCGATTTCGCCCTCCAATTCCTGCCGGGGAACCAACGCCGCCACCGAGTCGATGATGATCACGTCGACCGCGTTCGACTTGATCAACATCTCCGTGATCTGCATCGCCTCTTCGCCCGACGTGGGCTGGCTGACCAGCAGCGTTTCCAGTTCCACGCCCAGCTTCTTGCCCCAGGTCGGATCAAACGCGTGTTCCGCGTCGATGATGGCCGCGATGCCGCCCTGTCTTCTGAGCCTCGGCCGCGACGTGCAGCGCCAGCGTCGTCTTGCCGCTCGACTCGGGCCCAAACACCTCGATGATACGGCCGCGCGGCACACCCTGCCCGCCCAAGGCCATATCCAACGACAGACTGCCGGTCGGAGATCCCTCGATCTGCACCAGCCTGGTCGCCGCCCAGGGCCATGATCGACCCTTCGCCAAACTGCTTCTCGATCTGCTGCAGCGTCGTTCTTCAAGTGCGGATTGTCGACCAACATCTTTTCGGCTGGTCTCGTTGCCGTTCTTTTCCGACCCGCTCGCCTTCGCCGACTTGCCCGTCTTGTCCTTTTTGGCCATCACATCACTCGATTTTTCCGTGGTGGTAACCATGACGATTTCACTCCTTTATACAACGACCGCTGTCGATTGTGCTCGCGTCTCGCAAAATTGCCGTCGGAACCGCCGGACCAGCCCTGCGCGGGCCACTTGGTGCCCCACTGGTGTACAAATGGATACCATAGATGTGGTCCGCGTCAAGACGCGCTGTCATGTTCTATGCCTATGATCGCAAACGGCCGGACACCTCTGGTCACACTCGAAAATTTTTCCCAGATTTTTTCCGTCCGCCGGTAGGCCTACGCTGAGAGCGGGGCGCGGGCGAGGACCTCGTGGGTCGGGCCGGCTGGGCTTAGCTCGCTGGAGAAGACGGTCACTTCGTCCACCGTGGTGAAGCCGCCATCGAAGTCGTGCAGCGCCTGCAACGCATTCGCAAGCTGCTGCAATTGCGGCCCTGCCGAACGGACACGGCCTAACGTCAGATGCGGCCGGAACTGCTGACGGTCCTTCGGAAATCGCTGCTTGGCCAGCGCCCCATCAATGGCCGCGTGCAGGGCCTGGAATTGAGCGAGCCCGTCGGTGACTCCGAGCCATAGCGTCCGCGGTCGCACCACGCCGGGAAAAGCTCCGGCCGTCTGGCAACGGAACTCGAAGGACGGCACGCTGGCCGCCGCGGTTTGCACCGCTCGGCAAATCGCCGCCACCGCGTCATCCGGCTGGTCCCCCAGGAACTTCAGCGTGATGTGCATGTTCGCCGGTGCAACCCAACTTACCTTCACGTCGCTGGCACGTAGTCGGCTAATCAGGCTGGCGGCGCGCGATCGGACCAGCTCCGAGACTTCGACCGCGATGAAAGTGCGTGTCATGGCCATCTTGGGTGCCGCCAAGAAAAAAATCAACGCCAGCGACTTGTTGGCCGCCGGCGTTGAATAGTATTCATCGAATCACGCGTCGATTCGCCAGCCTAGCCACGCGCCAGACGACGTCGACGATACGCCACAAATCCCAGAACGCCTACCCCCAACAGCCAGCTCACCATCGTGGCCGGTTCGGGAACGATGGGGTTCTTATCGCGAATACGGAAATTGATGTTGTCGATGGCGACTCTGCTGGCATTAAGCCACTGGATGTTAATCGTCTGCGCTGAGAACGGCTTCGGCTTGAGCGGATCCGACAGATCGACCGGAGCAACCGTAAGATGTGCTGCGCTGGAATAAGGCCATTTCCCAAGTCAAGCTGGTTTCCGCCAATTTCAACCGAATCGTAGATTTCGTAGAACCCGTCACCATCCGGGTTAGCACCGACCATACCCAGATCGAATGAGATCAAATCAATAATTTTTCCGTCCACCGCACTAATGGCCACCCGGCCAACTATAAACAGGTCACCATCTTGAGGTATCCCGCCCGTAGTATCCAAGCCATCTACATATGCAACATTCGCCAAGTCACCCGCCGCGTTGAAGAAATTCAGGTAGGCACGCAGCGGAGGTCTGTTGAAGTCATTCTGCACGCCGTAAGTGACGGCGTATTCGGCGCACTGCCGAAGTTGAGGGGAATCTGAACGCTATTTGCAAGGTTGGTGCCTGTCGGTCCCAGTTCGGTGAAGTTAATAATCACATCGGCCCGGGCCATACCCGCAGACATCACCAGCACGATTCCCAGCAAAGTCAGAACCCGTCTCTTCGATCTCATCTCAAGTTCCTCAATGTAGCTAACGCCATCGATCAGCTGACTGAATTCTCAAAGTGGCGGGAAACTGGTAACAAAGGACCCGCGGTGCAAAGCTGGTTAACCCACCAGAACTCAGCCCACAACCATCGTAAATTGCAGTTTCTACGAACACGTATCTACAGAAATGCAGCCTCTTTCGGCACTTATTATTACCCGCGAACTACACATTACTGACAAACCTCGCCGCCCGGACACACGAAAAAATGTGAAAATCCGAACCACCCAGCGTGCGATGGCCCGGCCTGCCGCGTGGAGAGAGACGCGCCACGGCACACCACAGGGGGGGCTCCGTCGGGCTGCAGAATGCACCCCGCGGACAGAGCAATTCCCCTGCGCACGGCAAGAGTTCCGTGCCACGGGGTGCCAGCAAAAGGAGAGAAAACGGAGCGAACTCCGCGCTACGATTGGCCCTTTTCGATCTTGGCCCAAGTGTCGCGCAGCGGCACACTCCGATTGAAAATCGGGTGGCCGGGTCGCGAATCCACCAGATCCGCCGTGAAGTAGCCCAGGCGTTCGAACTGGAAATGGTCACCCGGCTTGGCCGCCGCGAGACTGGGCTCGAGATAGCACTCTTTGAGCACCTCCAGTGAACCGAGGTTCAGGTTCGCGTGCCAATCTTCTCCCGCCGGGACATCTTCGGGATCCATCACTTTGAACAGGTGATCGAACAGCCGCACTTCCGCGCAGGGCATGGGGTGCCGAGACCCAGTGCAGAGTGCCTTTCACTTTACGGTTGGCGTTGGGTGTGCCGCTGCGCGACTCCGGATCGTGCGTGCACCGCAGTTCAACGACGTCCCCCTCCGCATTCTTGACCACGTCCACGCATTTGATGATGTACGCCGTGCGCAAGCGGACCTCGCGGCCGGGGGCCAGCCGGAAGAATTTTCCGGGAGGATCCTCGCGGAAATCTTCCTGTTCGATGTAGATCTCCCGCGAAAACGGCACCTGGCGCGTTCCCGGCGGCCGGATCTTCCGGATTGTTGATGGCCTCCATGTTCTTCGACCTGCCCTTCCGGATAGTCTTCGATCACGACCTTCAGCGGGCGGAGCACGGCCAGCACTCGAGGAGCGCGGCGATTCAGATCCTCGCGCAGAGCGTTTTCCAGCACCGCCATATCGATCGTGCTGTTGAACTTCGCCACGCCGATGCGATCGCAGAAGCTGCGAATGGCCTGAGGCGTGTAGCCGCGCCGCCGCAGCCCGCAGATCGTCGGCATGCGCGGATCGTCCCACCCCGATACGCGTCCTTCCTTGCACCAGCGTCAGCAGTTTGCGCTTGCTCATGACCGTATAGGTCAGGTTCAGTCGTGCAAACTCGATCTGCTGCGGACGATAGATCCCCAGTTCCTGGCAATACCAATCGTACAGCGGCCGATGGTTCTCGAATTCCAGCGTACAGATCGAATGCGTGATCCGTTCGATCGAGTCGGACTGGCCGTGCGTGAAATCGTACATCGGATAGATGCACCACTTGTCGCCGCTGCGGTGGTGCGTGGCATGCAGGATGCGGTACATGACCGGGTCGCGCATGTTCAAGTTGGGCGAGGCCATGTCGATCTTGGCCCGCAACGTGCGCTGGCCGTCCTGGAATTCACCGGCCCGCATCCGCTGGAACAGGTCGAGATTCTCCTCGACGCTGCGATCGCGGAAGGGACTGTTGCGTCCCGGTTTCGTCAGCGTTCCGCGATACTCGCGCGTTTCGTCAGCACTCAGGTCGCAGACGTAGGCCTTGCCATCCTGGATCAGCTGGACGGCCCACTCGTAGAGCTGCTCGAAATAGTCCGACGCGTAGAAGATCCGGTCTTCCCAGTCGAAACCGAGCCAGCGGACATCTTCCTGGATCGAGTCGACGTACTCGTCCTCTTCCTTCGTCGGGTTGGTGTCGTCAAACCGCAGGTTGCACAGCCCGCCGTATTTGGCGGCCAGCCCGAAGTTCAAGCAGATGCTCTTGGCATGCCCGATATGAAGGTAGCCGTTGGGCTCCGGTGGGAACCGCGTGTGGACGCGTCCGTCCCACTTCTGGGTGCGCAGGTCGTCTTCGATGATCTGTTCGATGAAGTTCAAAGGCCGACCGGCCGGGACATTTTCGTCACCCGATTCGGCTGGTCGATCGTCGCGTCCGTCGTTCGATCCCGCATCATTTTTCGGGGCACCCATCGGTACTTCCTCCGTAAATCCGTGCTTCAGACTTCTGCGGTTCCCTGTTCGTCCCTCTGCGGTTCAAGCCGCCTGCTCCGTCTAAGCTTCTTCGAACAGGCACGCATCTTAGAGCATTCTAAGTGTTCGGTCGATGCGATCCAGGACCTGGTCACGCCCCAGGATTTCCAGGGCATCGAACATCCCCAGCCCCACGGCTCTCCCGGTGACCGCCACGCGCAGCGCGTGGATGATGTCGCCGATCTTGAGCCCCTCTTGCTCGAGAAACAGCTTCACGGCGGTCTCGGTTCCAGACGCGTCAAAGGGCTCGACGGTCGCCAACCGTTCGCGCAGGCGGCGTAGCAGCGGCCCGGCATCGGCTTGCCGCACCCGCTTGTCAAAGTCCTTTGCCTCGATGGCCAGCTGATCGGCTGCGCCGAAGAACTCCGGATAGTCCAGGATGTCCCCGGCAGTCTTCAGGCGGTCTCCGGCGGCCAGAGCGACCTGTCGCAGTTGCGCGTCCGTGGCGGGGGTGCGCGGAGCCGACACCCATCCGGCCTGCTGCACGAAGGGCCCCATGAGTTCCACTTTCTGTTCGATGGGCAGAGCCATCATGTCTCGCTGCTGGAAGGCCCACAACTTCAGCGGGTCAAAGCTGGCCGGCGATTTGTTCACGCGTTCCAGCGAGAAATGCCGGATCATCTCGTCGCGTGTGAACTGTTCCGTCTTGTCGTCCAGCGACCAGCCGAGCAGCAGCAGATAGTTGATCAGAGCATTCGGCAGATAGCCGACCGTGCGATAGAAATCCACGATCACCGGATTAAACGTCTCTCCGCTGGTGGCGTGGCCGATGGCGGCCGCGATGCGCAGTCCGTGATCGTACAGCTTCTTGAAGTCGGGATTCTTGAGATACTTGTCCAGCTTTCTCTTGCTGAGCTTGTTCGAGCTGCCGGGTTCCGCCACGTAGGGCAGATGAGCGTATTCGGGCAGCTCGTATCCAAGGCTCTGCGCGATGAAGACCTGGCGAGGCGTGTTCGACAGGTGCTCGACCGCGCGAATCACGTGCGTGATGGCGAAATCCTGGTCGTCCACGACGCTGGCCAGGTGGTACAGGCAGGAACCGTCGGCCCGCTGAATCACGTGATCCTGTTCCTGGGCCCACTGGAATTCCACGTCGCCGCGGATGCGATCGTGGAACTGGCAGGCTCCGGTCCGCGGCATCTTGAGTCGCACGACCGACTGGCGGCCGGCCGCTTCCCAGCGGGCGGCCTCGGCTTCGGTTTCGGCCATCCAGCGGCGACTGTACGTATAGGGTCTCTTCTCCGCTTCGGCCTCCGCTCGTTCGGCCTGCAATTCCTCGGGCAGCGCAAAATCGCGATAGGCGAAACCGAGCTGCAGCAATTGTTCCACGGCGGCCTGGTAGCGCACATGCCGTTGCGACTGGAAGTACGGACCGCACGGGCCACCCACTTCCGGTCCTTCATCCCAGTCGATTCCCAGCCAGCGGAATCCGTCCAGGATCGGTTGGAGCGCTTCGGTCACATTCCGTTGCTGGTCGGTATCGTCGATGCGGAGGATGAACTGGCCGCCCTGCTGTCGCGCAAATAACCAGTTAAAGAGCGCCGTGCGAACTCCACCAATGTGGAGATAGCCGGTGGGACTGGGGGCGAATCGCGTGCGTACCATGTTCGGGTCTCAGCGGATGGCGCCGGGCAAAACGGTCAGAATAGAGCCCGTGGCAGGAACCCGTCAAAGGGGGCCAGCATTCCGGCGCACCGGCAGTCACCCGGCGGAGGAACCGCAGTTCGACCAATCAGGAATCGCAGCAGGCTGCTCCGCGTGCAGGAGGGCTATCGTTCCCGGCGTTGCAGCTTGCGCAGGCGACGTCGTTCGGCCTTCGACAACTTGTCGCCTTCCGCGTCGTCGTCCAGGTCGAAATCGTCATCCGCCGAGTCGGCAACCGGCTTCTCCACGACACTCGGGGTTGGCGGGCGGCGTTTCGAGTTGTCGGGGAGCGATTCGGCTGGCTTGGGTTTTTGCACCTTGATGCCGGCCGCTGGGGAGGTCGTGTGCGGCGCGTCAATGCGCACTTTCGAGTCGGCCGGACGGCGCGGCGATTCGGCCGCGGCGGATTCTGACGGTTTCGCCGATTGCGAGGTCGACTCATCGCGTTTGCGACGGGGTTTGGCCTTGGGGATGACGCGACCCGTTTTCGGCGTCACCAACCCGCTGGCGTCGCGGAAGACGTGGCGAGCATAAAGACACATGGCCAGAAACAGGCTGATGTTGGCCGCCAGCTTGAGGCCGCCGACCGCCATGACCCGAAACGGACCCTCGCCTGCCAGCATCCAGTTCAGTTCGATCGCACCTACGGCCACGTAACTTGCGAGCGCCACGGCAAGGCTGACCACCGCCAGGCGGCAGGCACGCATCTCGATCGCCAGTCGAATGCCGACAACCGCGGCCACTACGATCAAGGAGGCCGTCCAGATCAGTTCCGCGTCGGGATAGCGGGGAACTCCCGCCAACACCAGCACGACCGTTTGGAGCGACGTCGACAGGTCCGACACCTGGTTCAAGCTGGCCGCGAAGAGAAGCGGCACAACCCAGTACCACATGCGGTACCGCCCGCGGTAATCGTCGACGCGGTGGCGGCGAATGAGGGAAGTCAGAATCCCCAAACCGGCGGCGGCCAGCAACAGCACGCTCGAAAACCACTCGGCCACATTGCCGGACGCCGCCAGGTCCACGGCAGGAACTTGAGCGACCGTCAACACGGAATGGCCCAGTGCCAGGTGGCCATAGAGCGCTTCCAGGCCCGTCGCCGTCGAGATGGCCAGCAATGTCAGCACGGAAATCGTCCAGCACCGGGAGGGAATCAGATCCACCACGCGAGGCTGGTGCGGAGCGAGGGCTTCCTCGGTGTACGATCTGACGGGTCCCGACACGGCCCGCGCGGCGGGCCCCGCCGACGGTTCGGTCGGACTCAAGCCCGTCTCTTCGATCAACACGCGCCGACGGCGCTCATCCCGATGATTGCTTCTGTGAAACACCATGGCATTGCGTCAATTGGTTGAGACGATTCCCTTCAGTCCCTAGTTGGGAATTCGGCACGCGTCGCCACAAAACCTGAACCGTTGGCAAGTCGCTTTTCTCGGTCGGCGGGTGCCTCTGGCTTTCGAGGCAAACTGGGGGAACGAGTAGATCTGACGCGATCGTCACATCGCGACTTGAACTTGAATTTTCTTGAGAGAATCTCACGCGGCAACGGGAGGTCGTGCGCGGCCCGTCTGCTCGTCATCGCTCACCGACGCTCGACCCCCGGGCACCTCCCGCGCACCGCTTGGCCATACCACCAGCGCAATCCGCACGGGTGGAACCCGCGGCAGCGCGTAGGCCGCAACAAGCAACCGTCGGTACGGCCGGAACTCCGGTCGCTTCGGCGGTTGCGCCGTTCCGGCATGGACTTGCGCGACCTCGTACCGGCCTACGTGAACCAGCCGGGCCAGCGCAACCCGCATTCGTGGAACGCGCGGCAGTTCCGCCGCGCATGACATCACCCCATCGTTTGGACGATGCCTGCCGCGCCTGCGCAAATTTGACCAAAACCCTGTAGCGTCCTAGGTTTTCATAAGCACAGGGCACTCGAGCGCTGGCTCTCCAACTACTTGGGAATTGCTGCGTCTGGATGTTTCTGCCACCGGGGGAGAGACACTGCGCTCGCGTCCTGATTGGGCACGTTCATGGACAGTTCGTCAACTCCGACCGCCGAGTCGCCATTTGCCTCGCTGCCGCCACCGCTGCCGGTGGATGCGCAGCCACGCCTCGACTCTGCGCCAGCCGTCCACCGCGACACCGACCGGGTGGCGATCGTGTCCTCGTTGCGTATTTCGACCGTGGAGTTGAAGTACCAGAACCAGCTGGTGCAAGTTCGGTTGGGTCTGGCCAGCAGTTTATTTGCGGCACTGCGGGCCCGGCACGCAGCCACCGCGTCGCACTGCCTGCGTGTGGCCTTGGGGTGCTCGTCGTGGGCGCCGCAACTCAGCTTACAGGAGCCACACCGCGACGAGCTGGAAGTGGCCGCCTTGCTGCACGACATCGGCAAGATCGGGGTTCCCGACCGAGTCTTGTTGAAGCCGGATCCGCTCACGCGCGAAGATCGAGCGACCTTGGACCAGCGCCGTGCCGTGGGGGAACAGATCCTGTTGAGCTGCTGCGCATCCCAGGATGTGCTGAGCATCGTCAAGTACGCACCGGCGTGGTTTGACGGAAGCCGCCCGGGATTCGATCGCTACGGCGGACAACTGCCGCTGGGAGCTCGGGTGGTCGCGATCATCGATGCCTATGATGCGATGACGACCGAACAGGTCTATCGCCGCGCGATGTCCTCCGAGTGGGCAACGGCGGAGCTGTTTGCGTGTGCCGGCACGCAATTCGACCCGGAACTAGTCGAGCACTTCTGTGATTTGCTGTCGGCCAATACGATCGGCATGACGCCCGATGTCTCACGGCGCTGGCTGCACGAACTGAGTCCCGACCGATCCAACGACATCTGGCGACGGTCGGCGGCAGGCGTGGAGGATTTCCTGGACAGTGAGGTCATCGACAAGCTGTTCCACGAGAAGCTGCTCGACAGCATGCACGACGGCGTCATCTTCGTCGACACGCAGCTGAACATCCTGTTGTGGAATCGTGCCGCGGAGCGATTGACGGGACTCACCGCCAGGGAGGCCCTTCACCAGCGGTGGTCGCCCGAGTTCATCGGGATGCGGGACGAGAACAACCTGACTATCCATGCCGAAAATTCCCCCGTCGACCTGGCCCTGCACTCCCGCATCCAGACACTCCGCCGGCTGACCGTCACCGGGCGCAACAGCGAACGGCTCAGCGTGGATGCACACGCGGTGCCGGTGATCGGCCGGGACGGAGTGATGCACGGTGCGACGCTGTTGCTCCACGACGCGTCGTCGCAAATCCATCTGGAAGAGCGTGTGCAGTCCCTGCACGTGCGAGCCACTCGCGATCCTCTCACCAACGTCGCCAACCGAGCCGAGTTCGACCGCGTCCAAGCCGAATTCGTCGAGAACCACCAGAAGCGAACGCAGCCCTGTGCCCTGATCATGTGCGACATCGACCACTTCAAGGCGGTCAACGACACGTTCGGCCATCAGGCCGGAGACGAAGTGTTGGTCCACTTCGCCGCCATGCTGCAGCGATCGTGCCGCCAAGGCGACCTGGTGGCACGCTACGGCGGGGAGGAATTCGTCATTCTGTGCGCCGACTGCGACAACGCGATCGTGACCCAGCGGGCGGAGGCGATCCGGCGCGAGCTGGAGGCGACTCCCCATCCGGGCCTCGACAATCGGCCGATCACCGCCAGCTTCGGCGTCACGGAGATCCAGGCCGGGGACACTCCCGAGACCATGCTGCGCCGCGCCGATCGGGCGCTGATGCGCGCCAAGGAAAGCGGACGCAATCGCGTCGTCCAACTGGGAACGGGTATCCCGCACGACGTCAAAGAGAAGCATCGACGCCGATGGCAGCGGTGGTTCCAGCCCAGTCCCTCCACGCGTCTGCTCGAAGAGACCCTCGTGACGGCCGTGCCGCTGGCGGTCACCATGGAGAAACTGCGCGGGTTCGTGTCCGATCACCACGCCGAAATCGTGGCCACGGAAGACGGCAAGCTGGAGTTGCAGATCACCAAACAGGCTGTCTCCTGCCACCACGTCACGGACCGCCCCATCTCGTTCCTCGTGGCGCTGCAATTCGTCGAGAAAAAGGTCGACGACAAGGCCCGTTCCGTGCCCAGCTCGTCGCGCACCATGATCCACGTCACCATCCGGCTCGCCAACAACCGCGACCGACGGCGAGGAAACGCCTACGAACGCGCGCGCCAGTTGTTCGCCAGCCTGAAGTCGTACTTCATGGCCCAGACGTTTGACGGCAGTTTCGATCCCGACGAAAGCCGGGCCAATCCAACCTTCTTCCGGCGCCTTCTCTCGCTGCTCCACCTCTGGGGCCACCCGACCAACGAGCACCCGCGCCAGCGGTGACGGATGGGCATCCGCCAGATGCCTCCGGGGTACGCGTTCACCAGCAGCTGCCCTTGCATTCCCGGAACGCCGCACTACAAAGTTGGCGGAACATGGAAATCCCGCCGCCGCCCCCCAGGGTCAAACCGGGCTTGGCACGCTCCTACAATATCGTAAATACACATTCGCTTGGTCTGTCCACAGAAAGGTACCGAATCATGGCTTACACTCTCCCGACACTCCCCTACGCCTACGATGCGCTCGAACCCCACATCGATGCGCGGACCATGGAAATCCACCATACGAAGCACCATCAGGCGTACATCACGAAGGTGAACGAAGCGATCGCCGGCTCGGCTCTGGAAGCCAAGAGCGTGGAGAATCTGATCAGCGACCTCGCCGCGGTGCCGGAAAACATCCGCACGGTCGTGCGGAATCATGGCGGCGGCCATGCGAATCACACGCTGTTCTGGACCGTCATGGGTCCGCACGCCAGCCGCGGTCCCTCGGGAGAGTTGGCCAAGGCGATCGACACCGCGTTCGGGAATCTGGACAAATTCAAGGAGTTGTTCGCCACCGCGGCCGCGACGCGATTTGGCAGCGGCTGGGCATGGCTCACGCTTGCCGGCGGAAAGCTGACCGTGGAAAGCACGGCGAATCAAGACAGCCCGGCGTCGGATGGCCGCACTCCCCTTCTCGGACTCGACGTCTGGGAACACGCGTACTATCTGAAATATCAGAATCGTCGGCCCGACTATGTGAGCGCATTCTGGAACGTCCTTAACTGGGATGAAGTGGCCCGCCGGTTTGCAGACGCCTCGCGCTAGGTTGCGGTTGTGCGCAATGGACTGGATAGTCCTACTACAGCAACCGTAGCGGCGTTCGATTTGCCGCAGCACACTCCGGGTCACCAATCGGAGAGAATCGATCGGCGCCGGCACGGGACGGCGAGCGGAGCGAGGACAATCATCCGATTCGGACGCTGGTGAACGGCCCGCGAGCGCGCGGTTTGGCGGTGCGCTCGCGGGTGATCCGCTCCAAGCTGAACCAGACATCTCGTCGGCCGCATCCTGGCCGGCACAGGGCACCACTCGGGTGCCTGGCCGTCGCGCGGCGAAACGACGAGCAGCGAATCGGCGCGGCCCAGCGGCCGCGGCGAAAATAATCGGGAAACGGCTTGCGGCCTTGCGCCCGCCCAGTAGGATGACGTTTGCTCTGAGGCTGTCAGGCGGAAAAGGGACTTCGCCTGTTATTTCTCGTGCTTCACACAAGGACTCCGAGTGATGATTCATTACTCGTGCGACCGCTGCAAGCGGCTCATCAATCCCGAAGAAGATCTCCGCTACGTGGTCAAGTTGGAAGTCGAAGCCGCGATGGAGCCGGTCGAAGTCGACGAATTCGAAGACGATCGCGATCATCTGCTGGAAGTGCAGGAGATCCTCGAGCGACTCGAGGATTCGGACAGTGAGCTGGTCAGCGACGATCTGTATCAGCGGTGCCGCTTCGACCTGTGTGCCGACTGCTATCGCCGCTTCATCAAGGACCCGCTGGGGCACGACTCGCGGGCCCAGTTCGGGTTCAGCCAGAACTGATCGCGGTGCGGCGATTTGGCTGTGTGCCTTGAGATCCCCCGTTACGACTGCTAGAATCGGCCGTCCGCATGGTGCGGCAGCGCGGTTCGAGGCGTGTCGCCGAGTACTCGCTCGACTTGGCTCGCTTCCAACGCCCTGGCAGTCTGCGCTCGGCGCGGGGACGTGCTCCGCGTGGCAGTGAACGTGAAAGAACGGTTACGGGAACGCACACGTGAACCAGAAGAACAAGATCAAGATCGCCGTCATCCCGGGTGATGGAACGGGTCCTGAAGTCACGGCCGAAGCCTTGAAGGTGCTCAAGGCCGTCGCCACCCTGGAGGGATTCCAGTATGAGCTGGAAGAATTCGACTTTGGTGGTGCCCGTTACCTGAGAACCGGTGAGATACTGCCGGACGGTGCCGTCGAACAGCTGCGGTCCTTCGATGCCATTCTGCTGGGCGCGGTCGGTCATCCCGACGTGGCGCCCGGCGTGCTCGAGAAAGGTTTGCTGCTCGAACTGCGATTCCAGCTCGATCAGTACATCAACTTGCGCCCGGTCAAGCTGTATCCGGGTGTGGAAACACCGCTGGCCGGCAAGGGACCCAAAGACATCGACTTCGTCGTGGTGCGCGAGAACACGGAAGACCTCTATTGCGGCGTCGGTGGCTTTCTCAAGAAAGGCACTCCGGATGAAGTCGCCATGCAGTCGGCCGTCTACACGCGCAAAGGTTGCGAACGGTGCATCCGGTGGGCGTTCGAATTCACGCGGAAACGCAACAACCCCAAAGGGAAGCGGTTGACGCTGGTCGCCAAGACCAACGTGCTGACCTACGGACACAACCTGTGGGACCGCACCTTCCGCGAGGTGGCTCAGGACTATCGCGACGTGCAGGCCGACTACAACCACGTCGACGCGTGTTGCATGTGGATGGTCAAGAACCCGGAGTACTACGACGTCATCGTGACGACCAACATGTTTGGAGACATCATCACCGACCTGGGTGCGATCCTGCAGGGCGGCATGGGCGTCGCGGCAGGCGGTAACATCAATCCGGATCCGGGCGGCTGCAGCATGTACGAACCGATGGGCGGCAGTGCTCCCAAGTACACCGGTCAGAATGTCATCAACCCGATCGCGGCGATCAGCGCGCTGGCCATGCTGCTGGAACACACGGGCTTCCCCGTCGCGGGCGAGCGCGTGCTGCAGGCCGTCCAAGTGGTCACCAGCACGAAGATGAAGAGTCAGAGTGCCGGCAAGATGGGATATGGCACCAGCGAAGTCGGCGACCTGGTGGTGGAAGCACTGGCCGCTTCCTGATCCGGGACCGGAGGGCCGTGAGCAATATGTGGATGTCTCTGTTCGATCTGTCGGGTCGCACTGCCCTGGTCACCGGCGGCAGCAAAGGCATCGGAAAGGCGGTAGCCCGAGGTTACGCCGAAGCCGGCGCCAACGTGGTCATCAGCGCCGCGCCATGCAGACGAACTGCAGGCAGCCAAACAGGAGATCGGCGACCAGCTTCCGGTGCGCGTCGAGTATGTCGTGGCCGACATGACCGATCGTGCGGACGTGGATCGGCTGGCCCGCGACGTCCTGCAGCGCATGGGACGCGTGGACATCCTGTTCAGCAACGCGGGCAGCAATCGGCCGCAGACGCTGCTGGACACTACCGATGATGTGTGGGATCAGATTCTCGAACTGAATCTCACCAGCTGCATGCGACTCGCCCGCGCGGTCGCACCCGGCATGATGCAGCGGCGGTGGGGACGCATCGTCTATACGTCGTCGGTGATGGCGTTCGCATCGAATCCCGGACGCGGGCTCTATTCCGCCACCAAGGCCGCGCTGGTCGGGATGACCCGAGCGCAGGCCCTGGAACTCGGCCCGCACGGCATCACGGTCAATTGCCTCGCCCCCGGCCCGATCATGACCGACTTGCCAATGAGCCTGCTCAACGACGCGCAGAAACAGCAATTCGCCGAACGCACGGCCGTCAAGCGTTGGGGACGTGTCGAGGACATGGTTGGTCCCGCGCTGCTGCTCTCGAGCGATGCCGGGGCCTACATCACCGGCACCGCCCTCCTCGCGGAGGGCGGCATGCTGTGCCGCACGTTTGACTGACCGACCGGCGCCATCACCGCATGCCCAGCGGTAGACCGGCCTGGTGCATCGCCAGTCGCTTGCCGCTGTAATCGGACAGCCTTTGCCTGGCCTGCACATAGCGATCGGCCAAACGCCGCACGTCGGCGGGAAGATGGTTCACGAATTCGTACTGTGGCATGTTCGTCGGCCCGTAGATCAACTGGTCGAGCCAGGCATCGGGTATCCGCGGATCGTACACATCGAGCAGGGCTCCCAGTCTGTGCACGACCGACGGGATCGAACGTCGCTCGATGTCGCGCTGCCGCTGGGCCGCCGTGCGGCGCAGCGCAACTTCCGCCAGATTGAGAGCCTCGACCGCCGCGCGGGCCTCGTCGTCCCCTTCGCAGTACAGACCAATCACAAATCGGGATAGGCCGCGCGTGACAACCCGGTCCTGGTTTTCCTGCTGCGCTTCGCACCGCAGATACATCAGGTCCGCCCGCCAGCGGCGCGGCACACGCATCACAACAACGAACTCGCGAGCCCCCTCCCAGGACACTTCCGCGGCTCTCAGCAGCCGAAAGTAAACGCCCGTACCGCGTTGCACAGTGCCGGCGACCAGCGTGACTTCCATCGGCGGTTTGAGTTCGTACCGCATGTGGGACAGCCTCTTTTCGGCGACATCGCCGCCGGCCGTCCCCTGGACAAAAGGAAGAAAGCCGCCCGATACCGATGCGTCCAGCGACTTGTTGCCTTCCTGCGAATGCTCGATCGCCACGGTGCCTGCGATCGAAGTGGTCTGGGCGGTGCGGGGCTGAAAATCGACAATCTGCAGGTTGCCCGTCGGGCTGAGGAACTGGTATACGTACTGCATGTCCGCCGCGGGTTCCCCTTCGGCCGGCAATGCCGTGACCTGAAAACGCGCTTCGACCAGGCGCTGCTGCGGATCGGACATCCCAGCCGCGTCAGGCGTGATATCGCGACACGATACGAGATACATCGTATCGAAACGCACTTCCGACGAGCCCGCCAGCGCGATTCCGCTGGCTTGAGGCAGGGCCGACAAACCGACCCACAGCGACGCCGCGAACCAACCAAGGCGGTGGCCAAGTCGGATCGGACGAGGCAACCGTGCTGCGCGGGACTTGCATGGCAGACACGACATGACGAGAGACGGCCTGACGCGAGACATAGGGCGACTCCTTTGCCAGAACAGGGGCCGCCGTCAATGGCAGCGAAAAGACTCCCGCGGCCCTCGAAGGGCCGGCGGAAACGCAGCGACCTTCGTGGCGCCGCGCGACGTGCAAGAAAGCTCTTCAGTCCAACGATCCGGCAGGGGCTCGTAGCCCCGCTCCTCGCTGCAGAAAAGCGCCGCGGCCAGACGGTACCGTGCCGTCGTGTCTCCAACTCGCCGCGTACAGCAATCGTAGCGCGACGACCGGCCAGGTCAACTGTGCACGCGCGGCAATTCGTCCCCTCGGGCAATGATCTCCGCCTCGGCCTCGGCCAGTTCGGTCAACCGACCGCGGACCGCCGCTTCCTCGCCAAAATGAGTGGCCAGCCGGACATAAGTGCTGTGATGGCCGGCCTCGGACTCGAACAGACTCCCGAAAAAATCTGCCAGCAGCGGGTCGGGCACGTGCCTGCGGAGCAGATCGAACCGCTCGCAGGAACGAGCCTCGATCAGCCCGGCCACCAGCAACCGGTCGATCGCCCGTCCCGGTTCGAGCTTGCGGATCAGGGCGTGCAGCTGGGCGCCGTAGTTGCTGGGTTTCAGCCGCCGGAAGCGAATGCGGCGACGCTGCAGTTGATCCAGCACCTGGTTGAAATGGTCGAGTTCTTCCTGAACGATCCGCGTCATCTCTCGCCCCAGTTCGACGTCTTCCACGTAGGCGAACAGCAGGTTCATCGCCGTGCCCGCCGCCTTTTTTTCGCAGTGGGCATGGTCGATGAGGATTTCGTCCAAGTGCTCCGCCACTTGGTGCAGCCAACGCTCGGAGGTGGTGGATTTCAGGCTCAACATGGCCCCATCATACGGCAGGGACCGTGCCGCTCGCAAGCAAGTCGCGGGCCGTGACCGAGCATCGGCCATGTTGTCCCCCGAGCGCATGCGATATCATCACGCGTGTCGCGTCGGCATCCGCCCACGTCTGCCGCCATCGCGTCCTCCCTAGACTTAATGTTCCATGATCCTGCTCTGCGTCCAAGACATCACCAAGCATTTCGGTCCCGAGCCCGTACTCGCCGGCGTCACGTTCGACGTGCGCAAAGGCGAGCGGATTTCCGTGGTCGGCCCCAATGGAACCGGCAAGACCACGCTGTTGAAAATCCTGGCCGGCCGCGAGGAGCCCGACGGAGGCAAGTGCCAATTGCATCCGTCCGCGACCGTGGGCTACCTGGAACAGCAACCAGAGTTCACCGGGGGACAGACCGTCTGGCAGGAAGCTCTGCACGCGCTCCACGAACTCGTGGCGCTCGCCCAGGAAGCGGAAGAACTGGCCCATCGCATGGCCGAGACCTCGGACGACGCGACGCGTCAACGGCTGGGACGCCGCTTCGACTATTTGCAGCAGGAACTGCAGCGGCGCGACGCGTATCATCTCGATCACAAGATCGAACGAGTCCTGGTCGGACTGGGCTTCAGCCCCGCGTCGTTCCAACAGGACGTGACCCAATTGAGCGGCGGGCAGCAGAACCGGTTGCTGCTCGCGAAACTGCTGCTGCAGGATCCGGAGATCTTGCTCCTGGATGAACCATCGAACCATCTGGACCTGCAGGCGACACGCTGGCTGGAAGACTATCTGGTCGACACGAGCCAGTCGTTGCTGGTCGTCAGCCATGACCGCTACTTCCTCGACAAAGTCGCCAACCGCACGCTGGAGTTGTACCAAGGCACGGTCGATCAGTATGCGGGAAATTTTTCGGCGTATCAGCGCCAGAAGGCCGAACGACTGGAGGTGCAACGACGCACTTTCGAGAGGCAGCAGACCGAGATCGCGAAGATGGAAGACTTTGTGCGCCGACACCACTACGGCCAGAAGCACACGCAGGCGGAAGACCGTCGGAAGAAACTGGAACGGATCGAACGCGTCGAGGCGCCCGCGAAATCACGCCTCCCCCCATGTTTTTCCCGCCCGCCGCGCGATCGGGCGATGTGGTCCTGCGGGTCGAACACCTGAGCAAGTCCTACGAACGACCGCTGTTCCAGGACCTCAACCTCGACATTCTCCGCGGCGAGAAGTGGGCCGTGCTCGGTCCCAACGGGTGCGGCAAGACGACCTTCGTTCGCTGCCTGCTCGGCCAGGTCGCACCCGACTCAGGCCGCACCACCCTGGGAACGGGAGTCAAGGTGGCCTATTTCGATCAGCTGCTGCAGTGCCTCGACGAGTCCCAATTGGTCGTGGACGCGATTCGACCCGCCCACAAGGAGTTCGTCGAAGGTCAACGCCGTGATCTGCTGGCCCGCTACGGAATCACCGGCGACATGGTCTTTCAGCACGTCGCGAGTCTCAGCGGCGGAGAACGCAACCGCACGGCACTGGCCTATCTCGCCGCACTGGACGCCAATCTCCTGATCCTCGACGAACCGACCAATCACCTCGACTTGTGGGCCCGCGGCGCACTCGAAAAGGCCCTTCGGAAATTCGACGGGACAGTCCTGCTCGTCAGCCACGACCGCTACTTCCTCAATCAGGTGGCCGACCATCTGATCGTGATGCAGCAAGGCGAACTCCACGTGATCGAAGGAAACTACGACGCCTACCTGCATCTCGTGAACCAGGGTTTGATTCCGGGCCCGACCGACGCGCCGCAACGCGACGAGGAGGAAGCTCGCCCCAAGCGGTCGGACCGGCAGCGACCGGAACGCCGCAAACGCAAGTTCCCGTATCGCCGAGTGGAAGATCTGGAAACGGACATTCGGGCCTGCGAGTTGCGCATCGAAGAACTTCATCAGACCTTGGCCTCGCCCGATTGGCGCGAAGGACAACGCATCAAAGAACTCAAGTCGCAACTCGATGACCAGCACCGCCAGCTGGAACAACTCCTCGCCCACTGGGAAGAGGCCACGGAATTGAACTGATGCGCCGTCATATCGATATCTCATGAAATCATTTCGATGGCGCACGAACGCGGCAGGTCGGAACACGATGCGCTGCAGGTACGAAAAAGGGCGGACTCGGAAGTCCGCCCTACGGTCCAGGCGTGCGGCAGGTACGTGGGAAGGACTTCCCAGTCCGTCCCCGCCCTGCCCTCAACATTGTCCTCGCCCCGCGCCAACGAAGGGGTCAATAGCCGATGTTCAGTCCGAAACCCGGCGTGCGCACGAAGACACCTCCACCGCGATAGTAGCTACCCTGGACAAAGACACCGGGGCCGGGCCCGTAGTAACCGTAGCGGTACGGACCGACGTAGTAGGGACGCGCGGCATACACCGGAAACACTGGGCCGTAATAACGCGGCGCTACCCGGACCACAGGAGCGTAGGGCCGATACGCCACGACCGGCCGACCGTAACGCCATCGGCCGCCCGCTTCCGCAGTCGAAACGGTCATTGTCAACAGTGCTGTGGCGAGCAGCGCAAGCATCATCTTCTTCTTCATAGTCTTACCCTCCGGAACGTTTCGATGATTTTCCAAGGACCCACCGGCCTCGGACCTCAATGGCTATCACGCAACTCGCGTGCCGCGAGTCACTGAATCGTAGCGGGCCGCGTCCTGAGATCAACTCCCGGTGTTCGTCGACGTTCGTGCCAGGGCCCGGCCGACTGCGCGGGATATCCGGCCGGGGCTGCTGCGAACTCTCAGCCGGCGCAGCGAGCTGGCCCTCGGCCGCCGGCTTCGTCACAATGGCGGCAGGTGGAACAGCTATGCAGGACAATCAACAACAGCTCGGTTCTCCGACGATCAACTCCCCCCTCCAACCGCTGCTCGACAGCATCCCGTGGCAGAGGGTTTTGGACCAGATACCCTGCGCTGCGCTGATCCATGCGGGCGGAGTGATCCAGTACGCCAATCCGGCCGCAGCCTTCCTGGCCGGCTGCGCGGACGCCGGCTCGCTGGCCGGTCAATGTGTCGACCGCGTCCTGTCCGACACAGGCTTGCCGACCTGCGATTCCAGGTCACCGCAGAGCGAGTCCACCTCGCAGTCCTCATACCGGACACGGTTAGTGCGACATGACGGCCAGACCGTGGCGGTTGAAGTGACGCATCGGGCATTGGACCAGGAGGGGCCACTGCGGGTCTGTACCGTGCTCCGCGACATTTCCGTGGAGCAGCGTCTGGAGGAGGAGCTGCAACACTTGACCGCCTCCGTTTCCGCGGGCCGGTGGAGCCTCCAGATCGACTCCGAAGGCCGGTGGCGGGAACACTATCGATCACCGGTCATGCAGTCGATTGAAGAGGCGCGGCAACAGTCGGAGGAGCAGCGGCAGAGTCACCTGGAAGAACTGGCGCACGCGGGTCGGCTCAGCACGATGGGCCAACTGGTGGCCGCCATCGCCCACGAAATCAATCAGCCTCTCTATGCCATCAGCAACTACGCCGGCGCCTGTCACAACGCGATGCAGCAAGGCACCGACAGTTCGCGAGAGAAAGTCTCGAACTGGATCAAGGAAATCGAGCACCAGGCACGGCGTGCGGGTCTGATCATCGCCAAGCTGGGCGACTTCGTCCGCAAATCGCCCCCCCCACGTTCGACTCATGATCTCAACAAACTGATCGTCGACTCCCTCGACCTGCTGCGTCTGGAGGCGCGCAGTCACCAGGTGCGTCTTGGATTGGAACTTGCCTCCTCCATGCCGTTGGTGCTGGCCGATCGTGTCCAGATCGAGCAGATCGTGGTCAATCTGGTCCGGAACGCCTTTGACGCTCTGGAAGGCGTGCCGCCGGCCGAACGGCGGGTGGCCGTGCGCACCGAGCACCTGGGCGACCGCGTGAGTGTCCACGTCGAGGACTGCGGCAAAGGCCTGACGGCCGAAGAACACAGACTCCTCTTCGAGCCGTTCTTCACGACCAAGTCCAAGGGCACCGGGATGGGGCTGGCGATCAGCCGTTCCATCATCGAAGCCCACGGCGGTCGGCTGTGGGCGACCGATAATCCGCTGGCCGGCGTGACCTTCCATTTCGAACTGCCAGCACATGGCGAGGATCCGGCCTGACCGACAGCGGCCTGCGCGACGACCGGGCAGAAACCCGAGGATGAACCTGCCGACAGACCGCACGGACCATGGTCGACACCCGCTCCGCGCAGGCCGTAACCGCCCGAATCTGCTAGCAGTCGCGACCGCCGATTTGCACCATTTCCGCCAGAATACCTTGGCCCCTGGCCGATCCGACACAAATCGAGGTAGCTCCAAATGGCAAATCCTGCCATCATGCACAATTGCCGGGGCGAGCCTGCACCACATCGCGGGATCGCGCGGGCAGATTTCGTCTGATCGCGACGCACGGGCCGTATCTCGGACGGACACTCATGACGGGTGTCCCGCCTCACCCGGCTGAGGCGGGCGTCGGCTCTTGGGACAACTTGCTCTTGGGAAATCAGCAGCATGGATGCTACTCGGAGTGTTCATCCGACGTCCGCCGGCCCCTCGGGATCCGTGGCCGTCCAGCCAAGGCCCGTCGCCAGCGTTGCTTTGGTCCTGCCCGCGTACAACGAACGAGAAGTCATCGAGCAAGCGATTGCGGAAGCCGATGAGGCTTTGGCAGGGATCGCCGACGACTACGAAGTCCTGGTCGTCGACGACGGCAGTCGCGATGCGACGCGCGCCGTGGCGCTGCAGGCGGCGGCGCATCGACCGGCGGTGCGTGTCATTTCGCACGAAACGAACCGGGGCTACGGCGCCGCCTTGCGCACAGGTTTCCAGGCCGCCACCAAGGATTACGTCGGATTTTCGGACGCGGACTGCCAGTTCAACCTGCGCGAGACGAATCGCCTGACCCTGCTGTTGGCCGATTGTGACATCGCGTGCGGTTATCGCATCGATCGTCAGGACAAGTGGCATCGCATCGTCTACTCCAAAGTCTACAACGCGCTGGTGCGACTGCTGCTGGGAACCGGAGTACGCGACTGCGACTGTGCCTTGAAAATGTTCCGACGTGAAACGTTGGCCGAATTACCGATCACGACGAACGGATTTCTCATCAATGCCGAACTGTTAACGCGTGCGCGAATGGCCGGCAAATCGGTCGTGGAAGTGGGCGTCACGCATCGGCCGCGGCCACGCGGTCAAAGCACCGTGTCTTTCCGGCACATCCCGCCCGTGCTCTTCGCCTTGTTGCGTTTCTGGTGGTCGATCGTGCTGTTTCCGTCGCGCACGTCCCCCAGTCCGGCCGCGACCTCCAGCGGACCGGCTTCCTGGGGGCGGGCCGGGAACGGGGCCGCCACCGCTCTGTTGGGGCTCCTTGCCGGCCTGCTGTTCCTGGGTAATCTGGCCTATCCCTTTGTCGAGCCGGATGAGAGCCGCTATGCGCAAATTTCGCTGGAGATGCTGCAATCGGGCGACTTCGTCGTGCCCCGTCTGCTCGGTGAGCCGTATCTCGACAAACCTCCCTTGTTGTACTGGGCCACGGCGGCGAGCTTCCAGGCGTTTGGCCCGCATGAGTTCGGAGCACGTTTCCCGTCGGCGCTCGCCGCGGTACTGACCGTGCTGATCACGTTTGGGCTGGGCAGGCAACTGTTTGGATCACGCCCCGCGTTTCTCGCGTCGCTGATGCTGCTCCTGAGTCTGGGATTTGTATTATCCGGCCGCTTCCTGATCATGGACGGACCGTTGGCATTGTTTACCACCATCTGTCTGCTGGCTTCGTTCCTGGCGGTGCGGGGTCGGCACGTGCAGCTGTCGTGGTGGCTTCTCGCGGCAGTCGCCTGCAGTCTGGGCATCCTGACCAAAGGCCCCGTGGCCGTGGTGCTGGTCGTCCCGCCACTGGTATCCTTGCTGTGGCTGGATCCCCGTCATGCGCGGGTCCGCATCGGCCATTGGCTCGCCGCCATCGCCGTCATTCTGCTGGTCACCGCTCCTTGGTTCATCCTGATCGCTCAGCGGCAAGGCGAGTTCGCCAGCCACTTCCTGTGGAAGCACCACGTTGTTCGTTTCGTGTCCGCGTTCAATCATGAAGCGCCCGTGTGGTACTACCTGCCGGTGCTGTTCCTCGGCATGTTCCCCAGCTCCCTGTTGTTCGGCCCCGCGCTCGGTTTTCTGTTCGGTCGCCGCGACGGCCTGCGTCGGTTGCGGACGGCGGAACTTGGCGCCGTCGCGTTGGCCGCGGCCTGGATCCTGCTGTTTTTTTCCGCCTCGAGCTGCAAGTTGCCCACGTACATTCTGCCCGCCGTGCCGCTGTTGTGCCTGGTCCAGGGCTTCATGTTGCACCAGCTGTTGTCCGGTACGTACGCCACCAGTGCCTGGGCGCGGCTCGCGCACCGCTTGCCGGTGCACGCCACCGACACCGTTGCGGCGGTCGGAGCCGGCATCGCGGTCCTGGACTTGTGGCTCGAGCCGGACCGCGGCCTGGGTCAGGCGGTCAATTACGCCGTGATCGGCGCGTCACTGGCGTTTCTGTTCTATCGAGCTGTGCACCGACAGACGTGGCCGGCGCGCGCCACGAATTGGGTTGTGGTGGTCGCCACGTCGCTGCTGATCATGGGGTTCGTTTTCCAGAAGTTCGTGCCCGAGTTCGCGCTCTACCGATCGATCAATGCCAATGCGGCACGCCTTCGCAACACCGCGGACGGCAGTCACCTGCCCGTCGTTTATTTCGAATGGCAAAGCGACGGCAGTTCGTTCTACCTGCCGGCCGACCAGATCTGTCGTTTCACCGAGCATGACCTGGACGGCATGCGACGCTTTGTCGAGACGCACCCCGAAGCAGTCGTCATCACGGATCCCCATCGGATCGACAGATTGCAGGAGACTCTGGGGAGCCAGGCCACGTTCACGCGCAGCCGCGGCGCTCGAGGGCGACTCTACTTGTTGTCCACACGGCCGGCGCCTGACGCGGTCGTGGGGACACGTGGCAACACCACGCTCCAACGCTAATTGGCAGGACGCGATCCGGGAACCCTGCGCAATCCTCGTGGTGGTGGGCCGCCGCGGGCCCGCTGACAGGCATCTGACCGAGGATCTGTCACTTCTGGAGCGGATGCGTGCCCGCCGGCGCGTTTTTCTTGCCTGTGTGACCAAAGGTGTCACACGCCTCGCGATATCTGTTATGGCGAGGTCAAGGCAGCCTGACTCAACCGGCTGCCTGCCTGGCCGCATGTCTGGACGAAATCACAGTCACCGCGTGGCGGTACATCGGAACACCAGGAGGCATGAGATGGCCAAGTACTACGTACAATCCGGCTCGGTTCAACTGATCCTGCAAGCCAGCAGTCCCCGGAAAGCGGCGGTGGCCGCCTTTCAATGGTCGTGCGAGCGACAGGCCACGATCGACGTCGATTCGCCCTTGGAACACGTGCAGATCGCGGAGCGACTGGGCTGGCAATTGGAGGAAGTGATTGCGGTGGGGGAGCGCGGATTCGACCAGCCCGATGCGCGGTTGTTCGACACGCTGGACATCGTGGCGGCATGGCAGGGCGATGCCGTTCCCTGGGTCCGCTGCAACTGATTCCCCTGGCCCAGGCACCGGAGTCAGAATAAGCGGATCAACTGGCCTCGGGCGTTCCCCACGGTCAGAAGGTCGTCCTGGCAGGAGCCGGGCAGGCCGCGTCCATGGATCAGCCCGCCAAGTTTCACGCCCTCGTGTTGGTTTTCCTGCGGCAAGTATGCGGCTGAGTTCTTGGTAGCCCGATCATCGCTGGGTCACTCGTCACTTGGCACGAGAGGCTTCTGCGTCTCGCGACCCAACCACTGGCTGATCGCGTACAACGGAATCCCGGCGGCCAGCGGCAGCAGACCGATGATGGCGAGTCCCCGGGCATACGTGAGGCTCGAGTACAGCATGTAGACACAGGTGGCGCAGAAGACAATTGGCGGCCCGGGAAACAGCGGCGTTGTGAACGGACGCGGCCGGCCTGCATCGCGCCACCGCAGCACGAACAGCGACAGGCCGGTCAACAGAAAGAACGCCCAGAACACGGGTGCCGTCCCCGACACCAACGTTTCAAATCCTCCGCCAAACTGCTCCCAGGGGAGCCCCGCGCCGCCGAACCACGACCACGTGCGATCAATGACGAGACGCCCCGCTGTCGTCCCCACGCTCAGCACCAGCAGCACGGCGATGGCACCTTGCGCCACCAGCGCAGCCACGGGCGTGCCGCGACGCTGATTCCAGGGAGCGAGGCGCGCAAAGATGACGTGATCCGCCCCCAGCGACGCGTAGATACGCGAACCGGTCAGGATCAGGCCGTTGATGGCTCCCAAGGCGGAGATCATGACGAGTGCGCTGATGATGGACCGTCCCCCATCCCCCACCACCAACTGCATCACGTCAGCGGCCGGCGTCGGGGAGGTTCGCGCACCGTCGAACCCCAGGACCAGCAGGTAGGCCATGATCACCAGCAAGTAAATGACGGTGATCAGTCCGATGCCGAGAAACAGTGCCAGCGGCAGCTGACGCTGCTGTCCGCGCACTTCAGCCGCCACGAACGCTGCATCGTTCCAGCCACCGTAGGCGTACAGGACAAAGACGAGTGCCAGGCCCAGGCTGCTGCCACCCCACGTCCCCGTGGCTGCCAACGAACCGCGCGACGAACAGAGGACGGCGGCCAGGAAGATCCCCACGAGTCCCAAGACCTTGACGGCGCTGAGCAGATTCTGCACCGATTTGCCCACCACAATCCCGGCCAGGTTCAACAGCGACAGGACGACGATCGCGCCAACCGCCAGCCACAACGTGGCTGGTGAAGTCTCCGGCACGGCGCCCGCGAGTCGGACGCCGTAGTCGGCAAAGGCATACGACATCACGGCAATGCTGCCGGTGAGAATGACGGCCAATTGCGCCCAGCCGAACAGGAACCCCATCCACCGACCGAACGCCCGAGTCAAGTAGTGATAGTCACCACCGGAACGTGGATAAGTGGTCGCCAGCTCGGCGTAACACAAGGCTCCGTTGAGCGACAGGAGCCCGCCCAACAGCCACACCCCCAGCGCTTCCCAGGGTCCGGGGACGTTGCTGAACACCATGGAAGGTATTTTGAAAATCGACGTCCCCACGACGATGCCCACAATGATACTTACTGCGTCCCATAAGCCCAGCGTCGGGACGACGGGCAGCGCGGGATCGGTCGGGACTTCGTGGCGGACATTCCGAGGCGTGCTCATGGGCGACCTTTTCCAGTAGGCGTATCGTCGCGGCGTGCCGCGACCGTAACCAAACCGTTCTCTACACGGCCAGTGCGCTCGAAAAGGAGCGGCCGGCCAACCCGTCAATTCTCCCGAAAGGAAATCCCGCGTACACCGGGCATGCCACCCGAGAACGCATTTCTTGCCGGATCCGCGTACGCCGCGAATTTCGGGGAAAATCTGGGCGTACTTTCAAGAACTTCTTCTCCGGACACCGCCGTTGCTTTTGTCGTGGGTTAGACTAAAATAGCGTTGGTGCTGGATCTGAACACCAGCACACATCGCCCAGAAACATTCTCGTGTAACAGGAGGGGCGACCATGCAGAATCCACCGGGCATGGCAATCTGAGAAGCGGTTGTCGGCTGCTTCTCCTCGTCGGTTCTCTGGTGCAAGATCCTTTCTCTTTGCTGTGACACGTCGGTAGGCTGGTTCGATCGTGGCACCCGCGCGGCGATCATTCTCGACCGCCCGCAACAACTGCGGCGACTGCAGCTGGTTCACAAGTTGAAGGACGGCAGCACGCGACGCCTGACCCAGATGTGCCTCGCACCCGTCGTGCCCTGTGGGGCTGACGTGAATGCGGTTACAGACCACGCTTCGAGTTGCGGTGCCGGAACGGTTTCATCCGAACTTTTTTATCCAGGAACAACACCAGTTATCACACACATCGGCGCACCGGCGAGGCAGCCTTACGGCTTGCCTTGGTCGGCATCGACATCGGTGGTGACGTCCACGCACAAGCATGACGATGGCAGCTGAGCTCGCGACGCGCAGCGTGAGCCGGCAGGCTCGGCACGCCCGTAGGGGCAATGGTTGGACATGGCCTCGGACGAGATGCCCAATGGCCGGTGCGAACAAATTTCCATACTATTCGCTCAACCCCTCGCCCACTTCGCGGTGGCTCCGAGGGGTTTTTTCGTGCGCCTTAACCAAGTGTCCGCCCCACCGCGCGGCATGCCCGCGGCTAGCGAGTGGTCAATGACTAATGACTAATGACTAATGACTAATGACTAATGACTAATGACTAATGACTAATGACTAATGACTAATGACTAATGACAGAATGACGAATGACGAATGACAGAGTGAGGACGCCAGGTCCATGGGAATTTGTCATGCGGGTCTCCTTCGTCATTCGTCATTCGTCATTCCGAAACGGGTGCTGCCAAGGCTGGCGGTAGGGACGCTGTAACAGTGCCGCGGCCGCCGGATTGTCGATCACCGCCAGGTTCTGGGCATCCCACCGCACGCTGGTCCCCGTCTCGTACGAGATCATGGCCAGCTGCACGGTCGCCGTGGACTCGAAACCACTGCGGACCGTACACAACGGCTGCTGACGTGAACGCACACTCGACAGGAAATTCGCCATGTGCAGCGTGCCCATGTCGGCGTCCGCTGGGTGCTGCTCGGGATCCTTGCCCGGCCGGACCACGGTCCAACTCCCGTCCGACGCGAACACCGTTCCCTCCGTACCGTAGCAGAAGATCCCGTTGTTCCGTTCCTGGTCCATTTCCGTGGCACCCCACAAACGATGGCGCCAATGGACCGGCAGCTTGTCGAATTCGAAGTGCACCGACAGGGTGTCCGGCGTCGTGATGCGGCCGGCGTAGCGGTAGAGACCACCTGCCGCGGTGACCTGTTTCGGCATGCCGAGCCCCAGCCCGGAACGCATGGCATCGATCAAGTGGATACCCCAGTCCACCAGGTGTCCGTGTCCGCTCGTGTGCTCCAGCCGCCAGCTCTTGTGGCCCACCTGCGGACTGTACGCAATGAGCGGGCCGGGCCCACACCACAGGTTCCAGTCCAGCGAAGCGGGCGGGTCCTGGGGTGTCGGATCCTCCAGTCCGGCGCGGTAGTGGATCTGCGCGTCCACCTGCACAAGATCGCCGATCGCTCCCGACTGCACGAACTCGGCGGCCTCCTGCAAGGCCCGGCTCTGCCGGCGCTGGAATCCGACCTGGACAATGCGGTCGCTCTTCTCCACCGCCTCCACCATCGCTTGACCTTCGCGAATGTCATAGGCCAGAGGCTTCTCGCAATACACATCCTTGCCCTTGGCGAGAGCCGCCAACAGCTGCAGCGCGTGCCAATGCGGCGGCGTGCCGATGATCACCGCGTCGAGTGCCGCGAGGTCAAGCAGTTCCTCGTAATGCTGGAACGTCTGCGGACGACGGCCCTGGAGCTTCTCGAGTTCCACGGCACCGGCCTCCAAGTGATCGCTGTCCACATCGCAAATCGCCACGATGTCGACGTCGCCGACCTGGAACGCCGCCCTGGCGTCCACCATCCCGTACCAGCCGACGCCGATGACACCCAGCTGCAGCCGTTTCGTGGAAACGTCCTGGGCCACAACCGATGGCCCACCCCAGATCATCGCGCCCGCCGCAGCAGCGCTGGCACCCAGAAACGATCGACGGTCGGTTCGGAACATGACTTGACTCCCCTCGCCTGAGCTACTCACTGATGAACGCGGTGACCGGGCGGGATCACCGCCATGCAAACCGCACGAATGGTCCGCTTTTCGTCCCAAGAACCGCCCGCGGGACGTCTATTTTGCGTAAGCCACCAAATCGTCATCCACGGTAACGTCACGCTCTCAGCCGGTCAACCAAGGTCGCCTGGAACGGACTTGTCACCGGGAGCCGTCGCGGGGTACGCTGGGAATCGGTAAGCGTGCGCACCCGTTTCCCCAGGAAGCTTCTTGCAGTCACGGAGGATCCGCGTGAACCTCGCCACTCGGTGCCGTTCTGAATTCGATGCGATCACTCGCGCCCGCGGCGTTGAGTATGCTGACAACGGGGCGGTTCAAGTATTTCTGCTGAATCGTGCGGGCCTGACCGCGGAAGTCCAAGGTTCGGCCCGCGAACCGTACGACGTCGAACTGGATTGGGGCGACGCGTACGACGGCAGCTTGTTCGCATCCTGTACGTGTCCCCGGTATGCGGACGGACACCTGTGCAAACACCTCTGGGCCGCCATCCTGGCCGTGGACGCCCAGAACAAAGACCACCTGGTTCCCGGGCGACGAAGCCTGGAAGTCCTCTTTGCAGACGATGACGACGACGACGATTACTTCGACCAATACGATGGCTTCGATGACGATGACGCGGACGCGGACGACAACGATGGCTTCATCGCACCCCCAGAGGCCTTTCGAGATTTCCGCAATCCGCGTTTATCGTCGTTGTCCCGGTCGTCCAAGCCACCCAAGCCGATCGGTTGGAAAAAGGCCTTCCAGACGCTCGACCACCGCATGCTGCCGGGCGCACCAAACGATCCGTGGGATCATTTCCAGCGACGGGGCCGCGTCGCCTGGTACTTGCTCAATATTGGGAGCAGCGTGTCCGAAGGTCAGCTGGTCATCGACTTGATGCAGCAGGAACGGACCAAGAGCGGCGAATTGGGCAAAGTCAAGTCGCTGACGTTCCACGATCACATGGCCGACGGGTTCGACGATCCTGCCGATCGAAGCCTGCTGCCGCAACTGAAGGCCCTCACCGGCAATTCCGACGCTTACGGCCCCCGATACTATGCCTATCGATACGACGCCGGCATGTCGCGGATCCAGCTTCCGCCAACAACGTACGATGTCGTGTTGCCGCGCATCGCCGCATCGGGACGGTTCGTCTGGATGCTGAACGAAACCCAGCCGTTCAGCGATGCCCTGCCGGTCACTTGGGACGCCGGAGATCCGTGGACGTTCGAACTTGTGATTACGCCGGACGACGCCCAGCAGCGCTGGTCGCTTGGCGGGCGATTCGTGCGCGGTCAGGAAGCTCGCCCGATGAGTGACGTCATCCTGTTCGCGCCGACCGGCCTGGTGCTTCTTTCCGGCGTATTGGGTCGCGTGGACACCCCGGCGACGGCATGGGTCAACTGGGTCTACCAACACCCTCAGGTCGTCGTACCCTACGGAGATCGCGAGGCATTCTTGCGGACCCTGTGGCAGTCCCCCGCCCTGCCCCCGGTTGCCTGGCCGGACAACCTGAGGCTGCAACAGGTGCGTGAGACGCCACGTCCTCGCATCCGCATTCGTCAGCCCGAACGGCAGTCCGGCCAACTGACCGAGATGGCCGCCGAAGTGGACTTCCTCTACGGCGAGACGTCGGTGCGGGGGCAGGACGCGAGCCAGGGTATCTTGCAGACGCCCGCGGAGGGTGCCGGCCCGCTGGACCGTGTCATCCTGCGCGATCGCGAGGCGGAAGAAGCCCGCATCAAGGAACTGGGTGGGCTGCCGGTGGTCCTGTCCCGCACCTACGGGCGGCCATCCGAGGCGGTCCGCATCAAGGTGAAGCAACTGTCGAGCGTTGTGGATCAGCTGGTGGCCAGCGGTTGGCAGGTCGAGGCGGAAGGCAAACTCTATCGCTCGTCGGGCGCCTTTCGCATGCAGGTGCAGTCGGGAATCGACTGGTTTGATCTGGATGCGTCGATGGATTTCGGCGGCGTGGAGGCCAAATTGCCGGAACTGCTGGCGGCCTTGCGGCGCGGACAGAAGTATGTCGAGCTGGGAGACGGGACGCGCGGCCTGCTGCCGGACGAATGGCTGCATCGCTATACCTCGCTCGCTGAGCTGGGCGAGGCCAAAGACGGCAAGGTGCGATTCACGCGTTCCCAGGCCCTGCTGCTGGATGCTTTGGTGGCCGAACAGCAGCACTCGCGTGTGGACCAGCCCTTCCAGGAGTATCGGGAGCGGCTGCGGTCGTTTTCCGGCGTGGCCGTGCAGGATGCGCCCAAAACATTTCAGGGCACGTTGCGGGACTATCAGCGACACGGGCTGGGCTGGTTCCGCTTTCTGGATGACCTGGGGCTGGGAGGCTGCCTGGCCGACGACATGGGCCTGGGAAAAACCGTCCAGGTCCTGGCCCTGCTCGAACAGCTTCGCGGCCGCCGCCGCAAGCCGGGTGAGACGCGCCGGCCTTCCTTGGTCGTGGTGCCCAAGAGCCTGGTGTTCAATTGGATCGACGAGGCCCAACGGTTCACGCCGCGGCTGCGAGTCTACAACTACACCGGCCTGCAACGTGCCTCGCTGCGCGAGGAACTGGACCAGGCCGACCTGGTCGTCACAACCTACGGCACGTTGCGGCGGGACATCGTGGAACTCAAAGAACGTTGGTTTGACTATGTGATTCTCGACGAGGCGCAGGCGATCAAGAACTCGGCCAGCCAGATGGCCAAGGCGAGTCTCCTGCTGCAGGCCCGCCGGCGGCTGGCTCTGTCCGGTACGCCGATCGAGAATCACCTGGGCGAACTGTGGTCGCTCTTTGAATTTCTCAACCCGGGGATGCTGGGCCACTCCACCGCGTTTGCGGCGATGTGCAAGGCCACCAAGGCCGACGATCGTGAGTCGCTGTGCCAGCTGGCTCGCGCCGTGGCACCGTTTATCCTCCGCCGCACGAAGGAGCAGGTCTTGAAGGAACTCCCCGCCAAGACCGAGCAGACGCTGTATTGCGACCTGGCGCCGAAAGAACGGCACGATTACGATCAGTTGAAGAAGTACTACCGCGCCAAGTTGTCGAACGTGATTGACGAACGTGGATTGCAGAAATCCAAGATCCACGTGCTCGAGGCGCTGTTGCGGCTGCGCCAGGCGGCCTGCCATCCCGGCCTGATCGATCCCAAGAAGGCCAAGGACGCCAGCACGAAAACCGACCTGCTGCTCGAGCAGCTCGAAGAGGTGATTGGTGAGGGGCACAAGGCGCTCGTGTTCTCGCAGTTCACCAGCTTGCTGGCCATCGTGCGGAAAAAACTCGACTCCGCTTCCATTCGCTACGAGTACCTCGACGGCAAGACACAGAACCGCAAGGCGGTCGTCCAGCGATTCCAGGCGGACGCCGACTGCCCGGTGTTCCTGATCAGCCTCAAGGCAGGCGGCCAGGGGCTGAACCTGACGGCCGCCGATTACGTCTTCATCCTGGACCCTTGGTGGAATCCGGCCGTCGAAATGCAGGCCATCGATCGGACTCATCGCATCGGCCAGACCCGGCATGTGTTCGCCTATCGCATCATCGCCCGCGACACCGTGGAAGAGAAAGTCATCGCACTGCAGAACAGCAAGCGCGATCTGGCCGACGCAATCATCACGGCCAACGACAGCCTGATCCGCAAACTGACCGCCGAAGACCTGCAGCTGATCTTGAGTTGAAAGCTATTAAGGAGCAACCCATGGTTCATCTCGTCATGGAATCTCTCACTCTCGCGTGCCTGCTGATGGCGTTCGGCTGCCCACTTCTGTGTACCGCCTCGGGACCCGCCGAGAACCTCCCACCTCAGGCAGGACAGGCGGCCTCCCCGGACGCGGTGCAGGGAATTGTGGAAGGCGGGAACCGATTCGCAATCGATCTCTATGCCCGGTTGCGCACGAGCGACGGGAATATCTTCCTGTCGCCGAGCAGCATCGCGATGGCCATGGCCATGACAGCCGCCGGTGCCGAGGGCATCACCCGGGAGGAGATGGCCAAGACCCTGCATCTTTCCATGCCCCCGGCCGATCGTGACGAAGCCATGCGAGCCCTGCTGGCGACCTGGACCGCCGGCACCCGCCAACAGGGATTTCGGCTGCGAGTGGCCAATCGACTGTGGGCCGCGCAGAACTACACGTTCTTGCCCGCGTTTCTGGACACAACCCGTACGAAATATGGAGCGGAACTGGCGCGCCTCGACTTTTCCCAAGCCACAGAGAAATCCCGACAGACCATCAATCGCTGGGTGGAGGAGCAGACCGAGAACAAGATCAGCGACTTGATTCCGGCCGGCGCACTCACTCGCGACTCCAAGCTCGTGCTGACCAACGCGGTGTATTTCAAAGGGGACTGGACAAGCCCGTTCAAGAGTGAACTCACGAAAGACGACGATTTTCGCATTACGTCGCACCAGACGGTCAAGACCCCGCTGATGCACCAGGAAGGCCGCTTTCGCTATGCGGCCACGGACGGCCTGCAGGTGCTGGAGCTCCCGTACGGCGACAAGAGCCTGGCGATGGTGGTTCTGTTGCCCGCGCAGGTCGATGGACTCGCCGATCTCGAATCACAGATGTCGTTCGACAATTTGCGGAAATGGACAGGGCCGCTGCGATCGCAAGAAGTCCTCGTCTACTTGCCTAAATTCAAGACCACCGCCAAATTCGAATTGAATGCCACGTTGACCGACCTGGGAATGCCGTCGGCGTTTGAACCGTCGAGCGCCGATTTCTCCGGCATGACGGGTGGCAAAGACCTGTTCATTTCAAAAGTGGTTCACAAGGCCTTTGTAGACGTGAACGAGGAAGGCACGGAGGCGGCGGCCGCCACCGGGGTCATCATGGCTCCCACGGCGATCCGGCTCCCGCAACCCAAACCGGTGTTCCGCGCGGATCACCCCTTCGTGTTCCTGATCCGCGACAATCGCACCGGCACCATCCTGTTCCTCGGCAGACTGACGAACCCGGCGCTGTGACGGTGAGAGGCTCGTGCCCAAAGTCCCCGCACCGGATTCCCGGACACACGACTCAAGAAGTGGGGCGACCTGGCCAGGTTCTGGTGGGGCAACGACCGATTGCGCCGCAAGAGGGCCCGGTGCACACAGGACTGCGGCATCAGCCATCGCGTGCGGCGAGTCAGCGCCACGCTGAAATCGTTGCCCGTACTCGACAAGATCAAGGTGGCCTGATACGCTCGAGAACCATGGCAGGTCATTGTGATGCGATTCCTTTCTGCGTTTCTGCGCCACCCCATTGCAACCGGTGCAATTGCACCCAGCAGCTCCCGTCTGGCGAAGGAGATGGTCAGCTGGATCGACTGGAATAAGGTCAATGTCTGCGTCGAATTTGGACCGGGTACCGGTGCGTTCACGCCAAGTGTTCTTGAGTCGATGCAGTCGGGGACGCGTCTCTTTGCCGTCGAACTGAACGGGAAGTTCGCGGAAACGATGACCAGGAAGTTTCCCCATGTCGAGACGATCTGCCGTTCCGTGGCAGACATTGACAGGATCTGTGACGAGCGCGGGGTGGCGAAGATCGATTGCATCATCTGCGGACTTCCTTGGGCGGCATTCTCCGCGAGCCTGCAGCAATCCCTGATGAATGCCGTGCTGTCGCGCATGTCGGACGACGGCTGTTTCGCTACGTTCGCCTACCTGCAAGGGACGATCCTCCCCGCCGGTGTCCGTTTTGCAGAACTGCTGCAGGAGTCTTTTGGAGATGTGCGACGCAGTCGCATCGTGTGGCGCAATCTGCCTCCGGCGTTTGTCTATCGGTGCCGCAAATCGTAACTGAGTTTCCTGACGGACTTAGGCTGTGAAGAGCAAGCTGTTCAATCGCGGATTCATCTCGCTGATCGTGACGCAGTTCTTCGGAGCTGCCAACGACAACATCCTCAAGGGGATCCTCATCTACCTGGTCATCGACGGCGCTTGGGCGGGACAACTCGGCTCGGGCGGACAAGGCATTGTCAGCATCTGCTTCACGCTCCCCTTCATTCTCTTCTCTGGTTATGCGGGTCAGTTTGCCGATCGCAACAGCAAGCAGTATGTCAGCGTATTGGTCAAGGTCATCGAAGTGCCCATCGCGATCGTGGCACTGGTCGGATTCTGTGCTGGCAGCCTGTGGATCACGTTGGGTGCTCTGGTGGCCCTGACGTGCCAGGCGGCGTTTTTTGGGCCGGCGAAGTACGGCATGATCCCGGAACTGGTGGAACCCGGTGATCTGAGCCGAGCGAACGGGACGATCAACATGATGACCAACCTGGCCGTAATCTGCGGGACGCTGGTGGCCGGAGGACTGGCGGACGCCTACAGTCCTCGTCCGGATGCGAGCGGTGCGACGGCGCCCGCCAATCTCTGGCTCCCGGGCGCAGCTCTGGTGATCGTGGCGATCGCCGGATTGGTCGCCGTGATGTTTCTGCCCCGCATGGAGCCGGGCGATCGAACGCTCAAGTACCATCTGAATCCGCTGGCGACGTATATCGGTGCGCTGCGGGCCATGGCCCGCACCCCCTTGCTGATGGTCATGCTGGCCTGGGGGTACTTCTATTTTCTGGCCGGCCTGGCGCTGTTGATCATTCCGGAATACACGGTCGTCCTCGAGTCCTATCACGTTTCGCGGGCGGAAGTGAGTGTGTTGCTGGGTGTGATGGGCGTGGCCATCGGCCTGGGTAGCGCGTTGGCCGGTTGGATCTCCGGCCACGCCATACGACCGCGATTAGTTCCGATCGGCGCCGCGGGCTTGGCGGTCTTTTTCTGCTTGTTGGGGATCGTGCCCCCGGCTTTGCCGGATCTGGCACCGATGTGGCGAGTGCTGGCCAGTTCCATTGCCGTGTTCGTCTTCGGCGCCGGTGTGTCCGCCGGATTCTACATCATCCCCTTGCAGGCTCTGCTGCAGCGTCTTTCGCCCGATGACGAACGGGGGCGTTTTCTCGGTACGGCCAATGGCATCTCATTCGCCTTCCTGACGCTCGCGTCGCTGCTCTACTGGGTCATTCGTCCCGGCTTCGGTACGGCCGCCGGTCAGCAGCACCCGGAGAAGATATTTCTGATCAGCGCGGTCCTGATGGTCGCGGGCGCCACGTTCTTCTTGTGGCGAATGAAGGCCCGCGGGTTCTCCTTTGCCAAGGTCGTCTGAATGACAATGCGTGATCAAACGCAGACACGGTCCTCGACCAAGATGGCTGAGACGATGACGGTGGCTGGGTTCGGGAGAAGGTGCTCCCAGCCGGCGCGCTGCACGGTTCCTGGCTGGATATGCTGCGGTGCCAGACGTCAGGCAATCGAGCCACGGTGAGGCGCTTCGAGTCGAAAGCGGCAGCGTTTGCTGAACCAGAGTTCATCCCCGAAGTCCACTTCCGACTCCGTGACCTGAATTCCGTTGACCCAGGTTCCGTTCTTGCTGCCGAGATCTTTGACGGACCATTTCCCGTTCGGCGATCGGAGGAGTTGGCAGTGGTGAGCCGAGACGGCGGAATCATTGGGCACCACATCGCAGCCATCGCGCCGGCCAATCAGGACCACGTCTTTCTCCAAGTCGATGATCGTGCTGCCGTGCACTTCGACCAGTCGGGCATACATCGCAATGTCTCCTGCCCCAGCGTAGCAGCATCATGGCGGGTCGCACAGTTCTCGCCAGAACCGTGCCTGCCAAGAAATAGCGAAGGCCCGCGATTGCCAGGGAGACTCTCGAATGCCGACCGAAACTCAGACGGTTCGCTCGAATCCGAACCAGTCGCTAATCGCGTCGGCCCCTTTTAACCTGCGAGCCTTCTAATCCATGATTCGCAGGACGCCGACGCCGGGCAATGCACCTGGTGGGGGGTGGACGGGCAAGATGCTGCCCCAAGGGCGCGACGCTGGTCTGCGCCTCGCTCCGGCCAGGACCCCTGGCCACGACCACGCGTCGGCTAGTCGTCCCAAAGCGGGTATATTGGCAAGCGCTGTTGTTGGACAGTGCGTTGATATTCCAGCAGGTACGACACGGGGCTGGGGATGTAGCCATGAATCAACAGTCAGACTGTGATCTTCCGCGGCGTTTCTTGCGCATGTGCCGCCGGAACTTGCGGCGGCCGAAAGTCGCCGATTCCACCGGGACGGCCCTGACTGGCGCCGGTTTGTTGACGCGGACGCTGATCCTGCGTCGGCTGCTGCTGGGCCACGTGCTGGACCAGGACGAACAGTACGTCGGCGTGTTGTTGCCACCGTCGGTTGGGGCCGTCGCGACCAATGCGGCGCTGGCGCTGGTCCGCCGTATCGCTGTCAATCTGAATTACACGGCGTCGGCAGATGCCGTTCATGACGCGATCGCCCAATGCCAAATCCGTCACGTGTTGACGAGCCGGCGGTTTGTCGAGCGACTCCCCTTCAAGCTGGATGCCAATCTGGTTTACCTGGAAGACTTCCAGGACAAGGTCTCCTGGAAGGACAAGCTCGTCGCGGTAGTCGCCACTTGGCTTATTCCAATGGCCTTGCTCGACCGCTGGTTCGCGCTGGCCAGCATCCAGCCGGACGATGTGCTGACTGTGATCTTCACTTCCGGCACAACAGCCAAACCGAAGGGAGTGATGCTTACGCACCGCAACGTCGGCTCGAACGTCGACGCGATCAACGACGTTCTCGAATTGCGGAAGACCGATGTGGTGATGGGGCTCCTGCCGTTTTTCCATTCGTTCGGTTATACGGCCACGCTCTGGCCGATTCTCGCGACGGACGCGAAAGGAGTCTATCATTTCAATCCCATCGATGCCCGGCAGATCGGCGGACTCTGCCGCCAACACCGGGCGACGATCCTCTTGGCCACACCCACGTTCCTTCGCCCGTATTTGAAGCGATGCGAGGCGGGAGATTTCGCAACGCTGGAGGTGGTGTTCGTGGCCGCCGAGAAACTGCCGGCGGTGCTGGCAGACGCATTCGAGGAGAAGTTCGGAGTGCGGCCTTACGAGGGATACGGCGCCACGGAGTTGTCTCCGATCGCGAGTTGCAATGTCCCGGCCAGTCGCGGCCCGCGTGCGGCCAGGCAAGGTGCCCGCACGGGATCGGTAGGCCGCCCCATGCCCGGCGCGGAGGCGAAAGTCATCGATATGGTGTCGGGCGAGGACTTGGGACGGGACAAGCCGGGGATGCTGTTGATCCGCGGACCAAATGTGATGAAAGGGTACTTGGATCAACCGGAGGCCACGGCCCAAGTCATTCGCGACGGCTGGTATGTGACCGGGGACGTGGCGGTGATCGATGCGGATGGGTTCATACGTATTACCGACCGGCTGAGCCGATTCTCGAAGATCGGCGGCGAGATGGTGCCACACCTGGGCGTGGAAGAGGGCATCATGAAAGTGCTCGCGGGCACGGAAGATGTCCAGCCGTTGGCAGTGACGGGTGTCCCGGACAGTCGCAAGGGCGAGCGCCTGGTGGTGGTCCACACGGGCCTGGGCAAGCCGGTGGACCAAGTCATCAAGGAGCTGAGCCAAGCCGGCCTGCCGCCGCTCTGGATCCCGTCGCCCAACAACTTCATTCAAGTGACCGAGCTCCCCGTGCTCGGCACCGGCAAGCTCGATCTACGCAAACTGAAGCAGCTTGCCACGGAGGCAAGTGCCGACGCGTCAACACGAGACGGGGAATATCGCGAGAATTGACCGAAAGGCGGTGGTGCCTGTACTCGGCGCGATTCAGGATTCCCAAAATGACGGAGGCGGTAGCGAGATGTGCCGCCACGAAACAAGACCGGCCACTTCAAGTCCCTCTGCGCCCATCTCGGTGGTCACTCCGGGTTTGTGTGCAGGCTGATCTATCGCCGCCGAGAAGCGGGCGTCACCGCTCGCGAAACGACTTCCATGCGCGGCTCGAAGCTCGCAATCGCTTTCGTCTTGGCAAGCAGCACGCTCGCCTCGTCGACCTGATGACCTAATCGTTCTACGTCGCGTTGAACTTCGTCCAACGCGAAACTACTGCGATCAATTTCCTCGCGTGGAACTTCAGCCTGCGCCACCAGGAGTTCGAGAGACTTTTCCAGGTCTGCCATGAGGCGCTCGTATTCTTCCTGCAACCGCTTGGACGTCTCCAGACGCTTCGTCGCGTCTGAAGCGTCACTGTCGTCCGCAGCCGACCGCTGCGAATCCGAGGCATTTTCCTGATCCTGATGGCCACGAGCCTCGGCGGACGACAGACGTTCATCCAGCAGCCTCTCGTAAGTCCGGTTGGCAGCCAGCTTCAGTTGGTCGACCTTCACTTCGAGAAACTCCGACCTGACTGATCTTCCACTACGACTTCCAGGGGAAGACTGTAGTGACTGACGGAGTTCTTCCAGGGCTGACGCTTGACGCCGGTACGAGTCCTTCAATTCTGCCACATGCTGTTCGAGTGTCTTGATTTCATTTTCCTGCTGAACACGCAATTGGTTCTCTGCCGACGACTTGAATCCGTCGACTATCGCGTTGACAAAATCGGCACAAAGAGTGGGATCTTCCTCGAGTGACAGCCGGACGAAGATGACACCGGGCGGCATCACTTCAACGTCCAGTCGTCGAGCGACGAAATCTTCGGGGTCAGCCTGCTCGGTGATGGTTGGATGGTCTTTCATCGCCCTTAAGGCCTTCACGATCACCTCCCGCGAACGGATTTGCCAGACCGCCTCCTGAGCGATGGTCAGCCGATCATCGACAGCCGCATGGCCAAGATCTTGTCCCATGACCATCAATTCCATGGCACTTCTTGGCCGCACCCGCAATTCGGCCTCCGCTTCGTACACGGGATGAAACCACCTGAACGCCCAAGCACAAGCCCCGAAAAAGACGACGACACAAACCAACGCAACCACCCGGCGGACTGTCAACATGGTGCATTCTCCGTGGCTACTCACATCGTCCGACATATGTGCCCTCCGCCTGCTCTTGAGTGGCAGCACCCAGCCCAGCCAATCCACACTCTTGGATTTTGCTGGAACGCGCCCGCGTCGATCGTGACACCCACATCCTGCCTCGCCAGCTGACCCAGGTCAAGCATGCGACGGGTAAGGACACCTCACTTCCGCCCAGGCGTCGGCGGAGACTGGTGCGATTGCCGTGCCGTAATGCGCACGGCGGGCAATGCCTTCTCTAGCGACTCGATTCCCTCGGGCGTTACCTGCGTGTCACTCAAGCTGAGATTTCGCAGAGTTGTCATCTTCTCCAAGTGTTTCAGGCCCGCATCGGTGATCGCCGCCCGGGCGATGAAGAGCCGACTGATCTTCGTTTTGGCAATTGACTCCAGCCCCATGTCTGTGATCTGAGGGGCCTGCGCGGGAATTTCGGGGCAGGAAACGACGAGGGACTCCAGCTGTGGGTAATCGATCAAATACTTCAAGCCCTCGTCCGTGACCGACCCGCCATGGATGGCAAGATTCTTGAGAAACTGAAGCTGGCGGAGGTTCTCGAGTGTTGGATCGTCGAATTGCCGACCCCAGAGCGTCAGCTCCTGTAGGGAGGGAGCATCTTCCAGGACTCGCAGCCCGACAGAAGTCACTGCAGTCTGCGACAACTCCAATCGTTGCAGTCTCGGCAACTTGGCGACGTGCGCCAGACCCGAGTCACGAACTCTTGCGCCGCTGAGTGACAGATGGGCCAGACTGGGGAGATCTGAGATGGCCTCCAGAACCGAGTCGTCGATGAAGGAATCGTTAAAGAAGAGCAGCTGCAGTGACGGAAACTCCTTCAGGCGTTTGGCCCCCTCCGGCGTCAGCATTCCCTGGGAGACCGAGATGGCCCGGATGTCACTTGCTCGTGCGATCAGTTTGTCGAGATCGGCGTCACTTCGGATGTTCTGAACCCCAGAGTCCCCGGACTCTGCGATCGCCGGTCGTGTCGGCCTCCCGGGCACCGGAGTGCGCGGGACCCGTGTACTCTGCGCATCCCAATGGATATTGGACGTTGGTATAACTCCTTGGAGTTCATCGACTCCCGCTTTCGTCACGGAAGTTCCGTTGAGAGTGAGATACGAAAGACGTTTCAGGCCGCGCAGGTGTTGCAGTCCCTCATCGGTCACGTTCGTCCTAACCAAGTTCAGCATCCGCAAGTTCTGGAGTCCACTGAGATGTGCCAAACCCGCGTCGGTGATCTGAGTACCGGTAAGGCCGAGAGTCTCCAACTTGGACATGCCCGCCAGTTTCGCCAGACCAGCGTCGGTGATGCCAGTGCTTCCCAGCTCTAGTAACCTGAGTTCGGGCAGGTTCTTCAGATGGTCAATCACGTCGTCCGTTAGCTGGGGCATATCGTGAAGAAACAAGGACGACAGGTTCCCCAATCGCTCCAGGTGGACAAATCCGGCGGAGGTTATGTTGGGTCCACCAAGACTCAGGAATCTGAGCTTGCCAAGTTCCGCCAGGTGCGCCATGCCGTCGTCAGTGATAGAGGTACGGCTCAGGTTCAACGATGTGAGATCCTTGAGGTCTTTCAGGTGCGCCAGTCCCGCGTCGGTAACGGGACAATTGTTCAGCCAAAGGGATGTCAGCCCCGGCATCTGGGCGATCTGTCTTAGCGATTCGTCTGAGATACCCGTTCTTCCGAGTCGCAGTTCTTGAAGCCGTGGGAGGTTCACGAGATGCACCAGTCCGCGACCGTCAAGCGATGTGCCACCTAATTCCAAGGTCTGCAGATTGTCCAACCCGCTGAGGTGGGCAAGCCCGTCGTCCGTGATGCCGGTATTGGAAATGCTCAGCGTCGACAATTGCTTCAAATTGGCGAGATGTTTGAGCCCCACATCCGTGATCCGATTCTCCTCAAGGCTCAAATATTGGAGCTTGTTTAGCCCCTTGAGATTTTCCAGACCGGCATCGGTCACAGACGCCTCCCTGAGCGTCAGAAAATGAAGCTCCGTCATCCCGCGCAAGTTGCCAAGTCCGGCGTCGGTGATCCTCCCACGGTTGATGATCAGCGTCTCGAGTCGCGTCAGGCCCTTGAGACTCTCCAGGCTCCGGTCGGTCATTTCGCCGGTCACCATAGGAATCCGGGTAAGGTTGGTGAGTTTTCCCAATTGCGTGAGACCTGTCTCGGTCAACTGAATCCGCTCCAGATTCAGAGCCTTGATGTTCGTCAGACCGCCGAGGTGGGCAATCCCCGCGTCGGTGAAGTCGCCCCCTTGGACATCCAATTCTTCGAGCCGCGTGAGCGTGCTCAGGTTCTGCAGACCAGCGTCCGTGAGGCGAGGGCTGCCAGTCGGGTTCATGCGAAGACTCATCATTCCCAGAGACAGTTGCTTCAGATTCGTGAGTCCTCGCAAGTGGACGAGTTCCGTGTCCGATAGTTCGCAGTTAATGGTCAGCTTCTCGAGTTGTGGCAGCTTCTTCAACTTCTTCAGCCCGGCTTCGGTAATCCGGCATCCACGGCCCAGTACGATCGTCTTGAGCGTGGGGATTTCCACCAGCAATGCTAGACCCGCATCGGTAATCAGCGGTGGCGCACCGCTGTCTGGTCCACGCGCATCGGGTGCGATCGAGACATGTTCGAGATTTGGTAACTTCGCGAGCACCGCCAAACACTCCTCGGGGACCTGCGTTTCCCGTAAGCCAACGCGTGTGATGTTGGGCAATGTGGCCAGCCGTTCTACAGACTCCCTGTTCACCTCCGTCCCACTCAGGTGAACCTCACAGAGGTTCGGCAACGCGGAGAGCGTCGGCAGACTGGCCTGAGTGAACTGGCTGCCGTTCAACCGCAATGTCCGGATCTTGGGAAGCTGCGAAAGGAGCGAAAGGTCCACGTCCGTGGAGTTGCTGTCATGCAGGTCCGCATCATCCAGCGAGGAAAACCGACTCAGACGCGAGACGATATCGGGGGTCAATCGCTGTTTGGCAATGAAGAAGTTGGTGGGCTCACGATCTTCTGAGGATTTCGACAGGCTCACGCCGAGGGCCGTCAGTTCGTTCCTGGCTCGATCGTCGTCAGTTGTCGGAGATACAGGTCTCGGTTTGGGCTGCACAACGGGTGGCGTCGGTCTATCTGGAGTTCCTGCAGAGTCCTGGGCGGTGACCGCAGACTGTTCCCCACGCGATGCGTCGGAGGGTTGCTTCGCCACATCACTTGGCACTTTGGCCCCGCCTACCCGTCTCGGTCTGTTTGGCCGCGATTCCAGCGCGGGTTCGTACGATATCCGGCACTGCGGCAGCGCCTTCTGCAGGTCCTCAATGCCGGCTTGTGAAACGAGCGGTGCTCGATGCACGACAAGCCACCGGAGTCGGTCCAGCTCTTTCAAATGGGCCAACCCTGCATCACTGGCACCGGTTCCGAATAGAATGAGACTGGTTAGCCTAGGGAACTTGGCTACGGCAGCCAGCCCGACGTCCGAAATCGCACTTCCCTCCAGCTGAAGGTACTTCAACTCCGTGAGGGAAGCCAAATGCTTAACCCCTTCATCGCTCACGCTCGCCCCTCTAATCTGCAGGGAACGGAGGCGACGCGATCTTGCCAGGTGCGCCAAACCGGCATCGCCGATCGGAGCATCCGCAATGTGCAGGCTCCGAAGTTCCGGCAGGCTGGCCAAACTGACGAGTCCGTCATCGGTGATGCCTGAACTGTTTACCGTGAGTTCTTCCAGCTTGGTGAGGCCCTTGAGATAGCCCAGTCCCGTATCGGTGATCTCGTTGCCGGTCAAGTAAAGGCTCTTGAGTTGCGGTAGTCCACCCAGCACTTCCAGTTCCGCGTCGCTGTACGACATCCCCAAAAACAACACGTTCTTCAAGTTGCTTAGCGGACGCAGATGTGTCAACCCCTCGTGGGAAAGTTGGGCACTAATGAGAGTCAGTTTCTCCAGACTGCGTAACGACTCCAGGTGAGCCATACCGGCATCGGTGAAATCCCCGTTGGCGAGTTCGAGCTCCTTCAGCTGCGTGAGACCTCGGAGATGCGCTAGCCCTTCGTCCGTGAACCACTTGCATTCGCGCAGGCACACTTTCTTCAGACGCGCACATGACTTCAGTGGGGCCAACCCGGCATCGGTGATTGCACTCGGCCGATAGTGAGTTCCTCGAGCTGAGGCAACTTGGCTAGGGCAGCCATGCCCTCATCGGTCACATCACTTTCCACACCCAGGTTGACCGACGTGAGCGCCGGGATTTCCGTCAGCAACTGGAGTTCGGCATCGGTGATGACGAACGTACCGGGTCGAGCCTGATCACGTGCGTACCGCTGATAAATGAAGCGCTTGAGCTTCGGAAATCGCTTCAGGCCGCCAAGCCCCGGCGGCGTAATATCCGTCCCCAAGAGACCAAGACACTCGAGTTGCGGTACGCCTGACAGTAGTTCCAGGCTGCTGTCGTTTACCTCTGGACCACTCACATAGAGCTGAGTCATCTTGGCAAGCCGCTGCAAATGACTCACTCCGGTTGGCGTAACGTTTCTTCCGCTCAGCCAAAGCAGTTCAATCGTCGGGAGTTCCTGCAGCAGCGCCAGATCATTGTCGGAAGCATCCGTCGTGATCAAGCACAAACCATGGAGCGCCGACAGGCCCTTGAGTCTTTGAACGACTTCCGCAGTGAGTTTGCCCTTCGGCAACCCGATCGCGTCGATCCCCCCGTCCTCGGGTGATTGCACTGACTCGAGCCCCAGTTCGTCGATCAGGCTCTGGTCTTGTGCCGCCGAATCGTCGATGCTGGACACGACCATGGTGGTTTCCGACGCCTGATTCTCTCCGACCGGCTCACTGGGAACGGCCGGGTCGGCAATTAGCAATCGCACGCCGCCAGACATGGTCACGGCCGTCAACAGCACCGCAGAGAGGACCAGGGCGCGAACGGGTCGAACCCGAGTCAGCAACACGCGATTGCCGTCCAACAGGCCCGCAATGCGTTGCTCCAGTCGCCAGGGCCGCTCGAACAGGCCGAGTTGCGCACCGTTCATCGCGGAGGGCTCGAGCCCCTGGCAAACATCCAGCAATGTCTCCGCATAACTCGCGCCATCCGAATCCCGCAAGACGTAGTTGTCGCACACCTCTTCGCGTGCGCGCGAAAGCCCGCGATCCATGAGCCACACGAGCGGGTGCGGCCAGAAACCGATCACGGTGATCCGCTGGATCAAGGCGACCAGTACGTCCCGCCGCAGGACGTGGGCGCATTCGTGCACCAGCGCATCGCGAAGTCGATCGTGCGAAAGACTGCCGAAGAGGGCCGGTGAGAACACGATCTGCGGGCGAAAGGCTCCGACCGTGACGGGGGCCAGATTCGCGCCGGGCGACTCCCAGCTTCGCAGCTCGGGTACGCTCCTGAGGCCCATGCCGCGACAAATGTCGTGCACAACTCGGTTGATCTCGGGATTGTCCAGTGGTTGGGTCCTGCGCAACAGGAGCGACAATTGCCTCGCCCGCCAGGCGAGTCGCATCGCGAGGCACCCGATACCACACACCCAAATCACGGATACGATCAAGGCTCCGACTCGCAGGTAGTCGATGAGCGGGCGCGATGGAGGTGCAACCGCCGGGAGAGACTCACTAGCGGATACTCCAGGAACCGGAACCGGTCGCATCGGCGCCAAGTGTGGTGACAGAGTGACGGTCGGCTGATCCGGAAGAGCAACTCCCTGCTCACGTAGCGACAATGGCCCGTAATATTCTTCATCGGGAGGAGACGCGATGGTTGCAGGAGAAATCTCCAGTTGAGCCGTCGAAGCAGACGGCAGGACGACTGGCACAACGGTGGAACCTTCGTCCACGGAGTCGCGGGGCAGCGACAACTCGATGAGCGATAATTCGCTGGAGATGGCCAGGTAACTCGTCAACGGAGTGAGTAGGAGCAGCGTCAGCGCCACGAGCCAGGTGGCATATCGCGCCGCTGCGTTGCGACGGGCCAAGAGGCTCGCCAGGACCCAGGCGATCGTGAGAACCGTCGTGGCCTGCAACAAAACGCTGACCATCCAGGCCAGGTAACGATCACCCGGGCAAAGTTGTAGTAGCGCCGTCACGAGTTTCCCCTTCTGCCTTTGCGCCGACTGATGAGAATCATCTGGCGAATTCGGTTGGCTTCCGCGCTCGACAGTCCGCCGTGCTCGAGCAGCGTCATGACCAGCCCCTCGGCCGACCCGTCGAAGACCGTGTCCACCAGACGGCGAACCTCTTCGGCCTGGGCTGCTTCTTTCGGGAAAGCCGCCGTGTAGCGGAACGCGTTTCCCTCGCGCCTGGGTACCAGCCATCCCTTGGCGACCAGACGCGTGATCAGCGTCAGGATCGTATTGCGCACCACGGAGCACCGCTGGGACAAGGCTCGCCAGACTTCCCCCACTCCCGCCTCGCCGCGTTCCCAGACGATCTCCATAATCTCCCGCTGGGCATCGGACATGGGAGGCGTTTGTTTCGGTTCCTTCATGGTGGCGACTCCTGCTTGAACTGACCTTACATAGTGTCGGCATTATGCCTACATTTGTAGGCGACGTCAACTCGACGACGGGAAAAAGAGGGCCGTGGCCACTCAGCGACGCACTGACTCCCCGGGCGACGAGAATGCCACCCCCGAGGTCTGCGATGGTGTCTCCGGTTTTCGACAGACACCTCGTTTCTCGCGCCCACGGCCGTACCCCGATGCCCGGAGCGGTGTACGCTCCGCTTCGTGCTGGACCAGACGCGAGGGGCCCCGTCTGCTCCGTGGCTGCGCTGCGCCGGCGACCGCGTCACAATGCTGGACTCCGTCATGCGGGCGGCCGAGACACCGCCTGCGCAACGGCAAAGCTTGGACTTGACCCTATCGCGCGACTCTCAATCACATCTCTGGTGGGAAGGTGAAAGGCCAGGACAGAGCGCACTGGTGATGATTTTGGTTTCTGTTCCGTAGCTGAGCCTCTTAATATGCAGAATGTGTCCCGTCCCATTTGAATTCTCGTATTCGTGACACGCGCGTTTTCCTCCTGAGCCGCAACGCCTCCGGGCTTTCGTGCACAACGGCTTCGCAAAGGGAGGACCTTCAGGTACCTTGCGTGGCGACGTGACGCTGACTCACCAATAGGTTGATTGTATTCGGCGAAGGAACGTACAATGTACGATCAGGAGGCAGACGAAGACCTCGTCGGCTTCAGACAGACGAGCGATGGGATTGAGGTTGCACCCATCGTGCATGGAAGCCGAGACATGCGAAACCTCTAGCGTGTCTACCGGAGGAAGTGGGGGCATCGGCACCCGCGCTTGCCGCAGGAATGCGGATAGCATAACGCCTTTCACTCGCGCGTCGTAAGCTGCAACGGGTCGCAGGAGTTCGTGGTGGGAATTCTCGGCAGCCCGCCATCGTACGTTCCTTTTGGTAATGTGCCGGTGTGACTTTAATGCAAGTGCGAAAATCAAAAATCTAAGACCCAAAACACCATCGCCCTCGCGCACAGACCGAGCCGCTCGGGAGATGTCTGGCCGGTGAGGACTGTGGTTGCTGTCCTGGGACCTCACCGGGCGTTTTGCTTGACTTCCTTGCCGGCCTTCAGCCGGCAGCCTGTCTGCCACCGGCTTTAGTCGGTGGATCGCGAATCCAATCATGTTGGTCAGCCGGCTTCAGCCGGACTTGCTCGTCGGCCTTTAGGCATCGGGCACTTACCACAGACACCGGCACCTGAAGGCAGTTCGAGAAGCCTCGCTGAAGCGAGCTGAGAAGAGTCTCTGTTGCACTGCGCACCACCACGTGAACGTGGTGGCAAACAAGGTGCCGGCTGAAGGCCGGCAGTCGCGCATCGTTGGGTCCTCTGCCCACCGGCTGGAAGCCGGCACGTATTGCTGGTCCGAGGCTTGGCTTCACTGCGGTTTCTCCTCATATTTCGCTGCCTCGGGTGCGGGCGTGGTCGTGGGCAATTCCTTCGCCTCGTCGATCTTCGCCGCGGGCTCTGGTGCGGGTGCTGGTTCGACCGTGGGCGGCGTTACGCCCAGCAGGGCTGCCGCTTCGGCGTGGAGGCGTTTCATCTGCACGGGCAATGGCGCACCGGCGGTGATGATTACCGTCTCGAAGCAGCCCGGCAAGGACACGCGCCTGCTAACCGATCAGATTACCAAGGCTCACCGCGATGAACTTTACACCCTCCGCGAATTCAAGCTGAGACTCGGCGTCACAGACGCCACTCTTCGAGCCGCACGCTCAGGCGGGTTACCCGTGTATTACGTGCATAAGCACGCATACATCAATGGCAGCGACTGGATCGACTACATCCGATCAACTGGTCGCTCGTCGCAATCGCGTGATCGTGGACCAAGCCAAGGACAAGCCAGCCACGGCTCATGATCTTCGACGCTCATTTGGCCAGCGGTGGGCGGCCCTGGTGATGCCGCAGGTGCTGATGGAGTTGATGCGGCACGAGAGTATCGACACGACGCTGAAGTATTACGTCGGCCGAAATGCCCAGAGGACGGCCAAGGTGTTGCGGGAAGCGTACGAGCAGGCGAACAGGACGAAGAAGGAAAGCGACGAGCAGCGGTTACGTGACACTTTACGTGACACCGACCAGGTCGCATCGGAGGCCGAATAGCGTATATCATTACCAGAAAAGGAGTTAGAAATACGCCCAGAAGGATTCGAACCTTCGACCTGCGGATTAGAAGTCCGCTGCTCTATCCAGCTGAGCTATGGGCGCAAATCATTACTTCAAAAGCACTTATGCCAATTATCGTCTGCCATAGCTTGCCTTCTGACACCTACAGCCCGTTTCGGTATCACTCGGGCAGTACTTTGCATCCTAGGTGGCCAAAGTTGACACCCGCCGGTTAGTGGCCAACGGGTGCCTGACACCCACCTGACACCTGTTACCGCGAAGGGTGAGTATCATGGCCAAGTCTAATGTCTCAGCTGTCAAGAAGCCACGGCCCGACTTCCCGCGGTTCCCACACGCCAGCGGCCGTTGGGCGAAGAACGTCGGCGGCAAGCTCCGCTACTTCGGCAAAACTGCGGATGATACAAAAGGCAAGCGGGCGCTTGACAAGTGGCTCGAACAGAACGACGAACTGCTTGCGGGTCGCGTTCTGCGAGCCAATGGCGTTGGACTGACCATCAAGGTACTCGTCAATGGCTACTTGACCAGCCAGTTTCGTAAGCTGCAGCGCGGCGAGTTGTCGCCCAGGTCGTTCGCAGACTGCAAGGGTTCGACAAGCCCGATCCGAAGACGCTGAGCGATATTGCCAAGCGCTGCCAGAAGTCGTCTTCTATTTCCACTTGTCCCATCACTATCGCAGAATGATGAACACCGCCCAACTCCAGTGGGCGTGGGAAACGGGCGGGAGCGTGGAGATCGAGCTGGCGAAGGGAGAAACACCCGCGAGCCTCAACGGTTGGCGGATCGGCTTCATGCAGGTTCAACACATCATGGAGTTGGAGTTCCAGTTCGCCGGGGCCACCCCCAGCGATGGTAGCGTCTATCTCCATGCCGGCAGCCATCCACTTTTGCGTCAACGGACTGATTTCGATGGCGACATCGTGAACAACAGGCCATGGACCGCGCCGCCCTCCACTCCTCCCGCCTACATGGCCGCCACCGGCCGACTCTATTCCAACACGACTGGCGACCACCCGTGCGTGCATGGGCACTCGGTTGTGGTGAACATGGCGACCAGCACGAAGAGGAAACAGGTGCTTAACTACCTGTTCCGGGCCTGCGATCACCGCGAGTTCTGGACCTGCCTTTGCACGCAGGATCCCGGTGGAGTGATTCGCTGCCACGGCTGGTTCTGGTGGCAGCTCAACTATGAGGCCCAATTCCAATGGGTCGGTAGTACGCCCCGGGTGTGCTTGCCAAAGTACATTAGGCCCAACATTCCACCGAACCTCAGGCAAGGTGAGCCGAGCAACGCGCGCATTCGCGACCTGGTGCTGCATCCGCCGCCACGGCCGTGGGCGAACGACAAAATGAAAACCGTGATCCAGTTGGTGGAGCAGAGTCAAGACCCGACCATTCGGGAGGATATTGCCGTGCGCGACCCACAGGTGCCGAGCAACTTCCACAATTGAGAGCACAGAGTCTGCGGCAAGTTGGCACGGTCCCGGCTCGACAGGCCCTTTCCACACGAATTAGAGGCAGCCGACGCCCCAGTCGCAGGTACGGCCGCAGGCTTCGGCGCGGCCAGTGGGTTGGCCTTTGTGGGGCTGGAAGACATGAGCTGACGCATCCAAGCGGCCAGCGCGGGCCGGGATGACCAATCGAGCGAGCGGGAAGCATGCCAGAACTGGGAACGGGTCGCCGAGAACAACGCGTTCTTGTTTCCCAGATGCACTTCGACGGCGGCCTTTTCCGACAGGACGCCATTGCCTCGCAGGAGGCGGACGAAATTCAGGACGTGTTCCTTACGTGGTTTGTAATGTCCCGAGTTATTGTTCAGGGCCGTGACGATGCCTTGTTGAATGACGATCATGCCGGCGCAGCGGACGGTCCGTCCGGAGATGAAACTGGAGTGGTGGAATTCCTGTGCCCGGTGGAAGGCGGCGACTTGTACATTCGCCGAACTCCGGAAGACGACCATGGTGGGAACCGCAACGGTTAGCGCCATGGGCTTCTCCTTTCGCGTCGAAGAACGACCTTGACGTACTCTCCCGCGGCTTCCCGCGACGTTCCGACGACGAGCCGCCGAGCACCGGCGGCAGTCTGCTCAACCCACCCCGCCGCTGCCACGTTTTCGCCCGCTCGGGCCTGGCCGGCATAAGTGGGCGTGTAGCAGACGATCGCAGAGATGAACGGATGTTGTATCGAATAGCACGCCGGATAGTCAAACGCGTACGCGTCCTCCACCACCAATCCCTGAATGACCGTGCGATGCAGCTTCCTGCCGCCTTCGGTCGCTCCCGGTGGCTCGGCATCGATCAGACTGATATCAACCTTGGTGCCGTCACAGGCGAACTTATTGCACTTGCGACGTTCGTGCCAGAGATACTCTTCGAACGTGAGGCTGCAGCCTCGCCGCTGGAACGCATCGCGCCACAAGGCCGGGGGCAATTCATCCAGCGCACCGTGGAGGCTCGCACTCTGCAGACGCTGCCGAGCGGTGGCGAAATTCTCGCGACCGTAACACACCAGGTCGATGTCGGAATCGGCTCGATGGGACCCCACCAGCATCGAACCTGTCACACCCAGCCACGGTGGCGGTCCAGGAACTCCGCCAATGAGCTCAGCCAACCGGCACACCTTGTCCTCCAAGCCGACCCCGTGAGGCCGGTCCCAGATTTCGGCTAACCGCACCGAGGGGCGGTAGTGCCGCTCGATTCGTGCGGTTTCAATCCCGTGCACCGCCGCATCGCGGTGCTGCGAGTGGTACAGGTACTCGGAATGCTGATTTTGCAGGAGTAGATTGGCCTCGGCGGTGTTGAGTTTGCTGAGGGTCGTCCCGCGGCGGACGTACCGCAGGAACCCCAGCACGCGCCCCTCCTCGAGCCCGTGTGCAACGACTGCAAATAGCAGGCCCTCGCGTGTCTCCACAAAGTCGCGGACCAGGTACGTGCGCCCGTTCGCTCGCAGGGCCGGCTCAGGAGTCGTGCTGTTCATGAGACTTCCGGAAGGGTGGGCACCAAGAAACGCCGCCGGGCGCGATCAGGCAGCCGGTATCTCGAACGTGTCTTCGATTTGCGGGTGGCCATATTTCGCCGACGCGGTACGTTGCTCAATGTTCCGGCTGATCTGGATCCACGACGGAGCGTGCACATGGCCGGACAGGATCAACAGCCGCCGGTCCGGATAGTCGGCCATGATTTCCTCAATGGCGTCGCCGGCCATCTTGCATCCCGCGTGAGGTGCCCGAGCACTCCCAGTCCACTTTCGTCGACACAGTGCGTGGCGCAAAAGGCGGCGCGTGCGTCAAGAGCACGACTTGCTCTCTGGCTTCCAGCGCCCCAGGCAGGACACGGCGGATATGCTCGGCGGCCCGATCGCCCAGCAATCTCAGTTCCCGGGCCATCGACTCGCGATCCACGTCCGTCGCCGCTCCCTCCCAGTTCCAAGCGTCGGCTGCACAGGCGCCGCAGCGCGGGAGACACGACAACCGCCACGGTCCACGCTTCCACTTGCGCAGCTCTTCGATCGCCTTCCAATCGTTGAGCACAATCTCGCTGCGGAAAAAGTCGCCGTAGAGTCCGTCGGCCCAACAGCCGTGTCCCACCAAGGCCGTCGTCGCGGTCAGCTCCACGAAGTCGAGAAAGTCGAGGCAGTGGAGAAACGGCGACCGCTCGGCGAACTCCCGCACGGCCGGACGCACTTCCGCGAACGAACCACGATAGAAGTCGTGGTTACCCAGCACAAAGTAGATCGGACGCCGCACGTACGATTCGAGCAGGCCCAAATGTTCACGCAAACTCGGCGCTTCGGAAATGTCGCCCGATATGGCCAGCGCATCAAATGGCTCTCGCGCCAGCCCCTCCAGCCACGACAATAGTCCGCCTGCACCCGTCGCCGACGGGGCAAGAAATACCAAGTGCAGGTCGGACGTCCAGGCCAGCTGCATGCCTGACTTCCTCACGAATGCATCCGCCGCGGTCCGCCTTCGGACATCGGCCAACCTGCACTCAAGTCGATATCGGCAGCACCCCGCAACCCGACATCGTCGGCACGCCATCGGGACAAATGCCGACCAATACGGTCGAAGCGTCCACTTCGGCACATACGGTTGCGCCTTCCGCAAGCCCGATCTCCACGGTGGACTCTTTCATGATCATGGCAGTCATATCGGGAGTGCCCTTCAGGTCGATGGTAATTCGACAGCTGTTGGCACTATGCGTGACAGATAAGACTTCACCCCACAGTGTGGTACGTTCGCGGGTTAGCATAAAACCTCATTCCTCTTTCTGTTAGATCGCATCAAGCCGTAGTAGCGGCGCGACTTGCACGAACCGGCGGTCTGATCCGCCCTTGATATCAGCCTAATCCGTATAGATCGGATTTCTGGTCGCTCCACCATAGATCGACCGAAAGGTCGGTCGCAGTATAGTGACCCCAGTGAATTCCAGTCTACGTCACCTTCCACCAGTTTCCTGGGCGTTCTCCACCTGGCGGCAGCTTACGCGCCACCGCCAGCCATTGCAGTCAATCTGTGGCCATCAAACCCCCTTCCGGCCTAGACTTTGCCACTGATGCGCAGTTTCCTTATTTTGTAGCGAATGATCCGGGGAGTGATCCCCAATCGACGGGCGGCGGCCGCCACGTTGCCGCGGGTCGCCCGAAGCGCCTCGACGATCAAGTCCTTTTCGAGCAGTTCCACGCGATCCGTAAGCGAGGCGGCGGCCGGCTTGTCGCCTTCCGGCATCTGCGGTGTCCGAGGCAGGTTGCCAATCATCGAGTCGGGCCGATGGCGTTCCTGCAAAGCGGTGCGCAGCCGCTGATTCTCCACTTCCAGATGGTGCCTTTCCAGTTTCGCTCGGTGTCGGGTCTGGGCATCCAATGCAATCAAGTTGGCCACGACTCCCAGGAACCGGGCATGCTCCGCCGACGACGGTGAAATCGTCTCTCGGATGTCGGCGGACAGTGTCCCCACGACCTGACCTGCCAGCAGGATGGGGACGCACAAGAGGCCGTACTCGCGGGATTCGGGATCGTCACTTGGGTAGGGGCGGACTGGGAAGTCCGCGCCAACGACCAGTTCCGTACCGTCCGGCGAGACCAACCTGACAGACGCCCGCTCGATCCCCAGTCGCCGCTCCAGTTGGTCCAGCACCGCCGAGAGCATTCGTCGCTGACTCGCCGGACCCGCCAGCAGTTTGCCGATGGTGGCCAACACGTCCAGTTCCCGCTCATGGTCTGTGAGTGGGTCCGTCGCATCGGTTGACTTCAACGTTTTCTGCGAAGTCATACGGCCTGCTTTCCCGGGAAAGAGCTGCGCCGCGTCCACTCCGCGAAGCACGTGCGAAGTGGCGACGGCCAGCTCCGATCCTCTAAACAAACCGTTAAGCAAACCGTGTGCCGCTGCTTGACAGGGCCTGGATGGGTCCCCAGAGAAATGCGCCGAACTGCTTGGCGGACAAGAAATTCGGACGCCGGCCTGGCGGTCCGCGACCTGTTCCGACGAACGGCGGACTGCCTATTTGCGCAGCACAAGGAACCCAGATCGCGGAATTGAACCGCAGATTGACGAACCAGGAACCGCAGAAATGTGAAGTTCGGAGGGTATTGTGCCGGCACTCCGTACTTCTTCCTTCTGCGGTTCCTGGTTCGTCAATCTGCGGTTTCATGGGATCCTCGGCCAAATGCCCGTGCACGGCTACGCCGCGCACCCACGTGCGCGGGGCATATCGATTCTAACGGTATCGCAGATTCTCCCTGACTGGCACCGTTTTTGCCCGACCGCAAAGTGCAAGGTAGACTCGTGAAGACTGAGGTGAGCGGTCCGAGTCGTTGGGGATTCCCGTGAGGTCGAGCCGACATCTCGGTCGTGCGCCACGCATGAGATCACGAACTGGTGCTGGAGCTGAGGGGCAGAACATGGGGTTAACCACGAAGGACTCGTCGCGACGGGTCCTCAACACCGACGAGTTGCTTGCGCGGTGCATGGGGAACATCGGATTCGCCGAGCGCGTCTTGGCCAAATTCCAGGACCGCTTCGAACACGATCTGGAGGAATTGGACAAGGCCCTGCAGGCCCGCGATGCGGACGCCGTGGCGCGGACCGCCCATCGCATTAAAGGAGCCTCAGCCAACGTGGCGGCCTCCCGGTTGCACGAACACGCAGCCGAGATCGAACAACTCGGACGCACCGGCGCCTGTCGGACATCCCGCATGGGCTCGAACAGTTGCGCGACGAGTGGTCCCGCTTCGTGCATGAAGCGTCATCTCTGGAGCTCGGTTCCTGCAACGCTGGTTGACCTGGCAGCGGTGCGTTCGGAGTGACACAATTGAAACAAGCATCCAAACGTATGCATGTGCTGGTCGTCGATGACGACGAAGTCACGGCAGCCGTACTCGAACACTCGCTGATCGAGTTTGGCTACGACGTGACCGTTGGCGCAACGGCCGTGAAGCGTTCAACCTGATTCGATCCGGTGAAATCCGCATGGTCGTGTCAGACTGGTGCATGCCGGAGATGACCGGCCTGGAGCTCTGCCGCCAAATCCGGCAGCGACGCAGCGGTACCTACGTGTACATCATCATGCTGACGTCGAACTCGCGGACCAAGGACGTTGTGGAAGGACTCAACGCCGGCGCAGACGACTACATCACCAAGCCTTTCCAGCCGGAAGAACTGCAAGTGCGACTCCGCGTGGGGGAGCGAGTCCTCTCGCTGGAAAGCCGCGACTTGACCATCTTTGCCCTGGCCAAGCTGGCCGAATCGCGGGACCCCGACACCGGTGCACACCTGGAACGGATGCGTGAATACTGTCGGACCATGGCGGAAGAGATCGTGCGCACTCCCAACCTGTCGGAAGATGTCGACGGGGACTTCGTGCACATGATCTACCTGACCAGCCCGCTGCACGACATCGGCAAGGTTGGCATCCCGGACCAGGTCCTGCTCAAACCGGGCCCCCTCACGGACGAAGAAATGGAGATCATGAAGCGTCACACCGTGATCGGCGGTGAGACGCTGGACGTGCTCGCCACCGCTCATCCGGAAGCCAAGTTCCTGTGGCTGGCACGCGATATCGCCTGGACGCACCACGAGCATTACGACGGCCACGGCTATCCGCGCGGCCTGTCCGGCCGCAACATTCCCCTGTGCGGGCGCATCCTGGCTCTGGCCGATGTCTACGACGCGCTCACCTCCAAGCGGGTGTACAAGGAAGCCTTCAGCCACGAGACAGCCAAGGCGATGATCCTGGAAGGACGAGGCACGCATTTCGACCCCCAGATCATCGATGCGTTCTTGCGCCGCGAGCAGGATTTCCTGCGGCTGAAAGAGGCCCTCGCCGAACCACTCCAGCTGGCCGAAACTCGCACCTGAGCGGTCGCGACACGATGCGCGCCGTGAAACCGTCGTGGCCGAAACTCGCCCCGTTCGCGCCGTTCCGGCTCTCCGAACGTCGCGGACCGTGGATCTGTTGAGTCCCCCGATGGGTGCCATCGGACCGACGCGTACGGCATCCACTGCGTTCCGCGCCTGTTGCGGCCGCGATGACCGGCACGACCGGCCCGGAAAGTTTCCCACATTCCCGCCAAGTCGAACCGGGCGAAAGCTACATTTTCTTAGCCCTGCACGGCAGCTGTCGAGGAACGCAACTCTCGAGCTGCCAAGCGGTCCCGACACGTACGGCGGGCCGGTGCGGCCGCCGGAATAGACGCGGATTGCGGACCATGGTACCAGCGCACGACAGCACGGACTCCCGGCTTGCTTTGCCCGGTGCCGCCGGTGCGCGGAACGGTCGTTCGGCGGTCGCTATCAGGCAGTCCGCGTCCTGAAAGACGGTGACGGTACGCAAACCTTGCTGGCCACCGACCTGGAACAAGGCGAGCCGGTCATCGTCAAGACGCTCCTCTGCGCGTCGGTTCCGCAGGGCACGCGCATGCGGCTCGAGCAGGAATGTCGCCTGCTGTGCGAGCTGCACAACATGGAGCAACCTCCGCTGCTCGATCTGGGCAGTGACGGGGACTGTCTGTACCTGGTCATGCCGTACGTCGAAGGGTTTTCGCTGGAAACGCGATTGCGCAGCGGACCGATGCCCATCCGCGAGACGCTGTCGATTGCCATCTGCGTGTTCCATGGCTTGCGCGAACTCCATGTTCGCCGCGTTCTCCACCGGAATATCAAGCCGAGCAACGTCATCATCGACGATCGGTACTCCATGCTTCGCGCCAAACTCGTCGACATCGGCTTGGCCCACACGGTGTTGGCGGGCGGGTTGCCCGACGAGCAGGCGCTGCGCGCCGCGCTGTACACGTCACCCGAGCAGGCGGGCTCGGTGGATGTGGATGTGGCGGAGCCCTCCGACCTGTATTCCGCGGGCATCGTGCTGTACGAGTGCCTGACCGGTCGTCCCCCGTTCTGCGGTGAGACGGTCGGGAAGATTCTCTTCGAACACATGACCGCTCCCGTCCCCGAATTGAGCGCCTGCGAAATCGACGCGCCGAACGCCTTGGAAGAAGTGGTGCAGCGGTTGTTGCGCAAGGATCCCCGCGACCGTTACCAGTCGGCCGACGGCGTGCTGACCGATCTGCATGCCATCCTGGCCGGATGGGAACGCGGCGAACGAGATCCCCGCGTCGTTGTTGGCAGCTCGGACATCCGGTCGAGCCTGACGGAACCGGCGCTCGTAGCTCGCGTCAAGGAACTTCAGCAGCACGGCCGCCTGCCTCGAGCGGGTGAAACACGGCCAATCGACCTTGATTCTGTTGGAGGGCGAATCGGGCAGTGGCAAGACTCGTCTGTTGACGGAAATCGCGCGGCGCGCCGCCCAACAAGGGATGTGGGTGCTGCGCGGCACGGCTTCGTCTCGCGTGGGACAACACCCGTTCCAGTTACTCGACGGCGTGGTCGAGGAATTCCTGCGGGAAGCGGGTTCGCAGCCGGGCCTTCAGGAAACCGTTCTGGAGCAGCTCGGAGTCTACCGGGACGGAGTGATTGCCGCCCTGCCCCACCTCGCCCAAGAGTTGGGTTGGACGCCGACCAATCGGCACATGCCCGAGCAATTCGGCGCGAACCGCAGCGTGCAAGCGCTGGCCCATTTCCTGCACGCGCTGGGGACCGATTCACGACCCGCGGCGATCATTCTCGACGACTGCCAATGGTGCGACGAGTTGACCGTCAAGCTGCTCGAACGCTGGGACAGCCTGCGGAGCGAGTTGCCCTACGAACGGCGTCACGTGCTGCTGGTTGTGTCCGCTCGTTCCGAAGAACTACCCCAGAACCACCCGCTCCGCAGTCTGGACACACAGGCCCACCTGCGATTGGGCCCGTTTTCGCCGGCGGAGATTCGGCAGTTGGCGGAGTCGATGGCCGGCCCGCTGCCCGACGAAGCCGTCGACGTGGTCCGGGAACTGTCGGGCGGCAGCCCGTTCATGGCTTCGGCCGTGTTGCACGGACTCTTCGAATCCCGCGCGCTGGTGGCGGATCGACACGGCTGGCGTGTGGAACCGCTGGCCATCGCCAACCTGCAGTCCTCGAGTCAGGCAGGTTCCTTCCTGACCCATCGCCTGGAGTTGTTGCCGACCAAGACGATGGAGTTGTTGAGCAGCGGCGCCGTGATTGGCAAGGAGTTCGACCTGGCCTTCGCCGCCACGCTTGCCCGTCAGACGTCTTCGCAATCGGTCGCCGCACTGGACGAGGCCCGAGTTCGCCACATGGTGTGGGTCCGGGCCAACGGTTTTCAATGCGTGTTTGTGCACGACAAGATCCGGGAGGCACTCCTGGCACGACTGCCGACCGACGAGCGTACGAAACTGCATCGCCGGGCGGCCGAGCATCTCCGCACGCACGCGCCGCAACGCGTGTCCGACCTGGCGTATCACTTCGATGCGGCGGGGGACAGCGCCAGGCGCTGGGATACGCTCTGGAAGCGGCCCGCCAGGCCCGCACACGCCACGCCCTGGAGATTGCCGAACAGCAATATCGCATCGCCCAGCGCGGAGCGACGTCGGCGCCCACCGCGGTCCGCTTTCAGGTCGTCGAGGGACTCGGCGACGTGCTCATGCTGCGGGGACGCTATGCGGCCGCACAGGAGCTGTTCCAAGAAGCCACTCAGCTGGCCGAAGGACGCGTGGCCAGGGCGCAGATCCGCGGTAAACTCGCGGAACTCTCCCAGAAGCGCGGCGCGATCCAGCATGCCATCGAGAGCTATGAAGCGGCACTCCGCGAGCTGGGTCAGATCATCCCCCGTTCCGACGTCCTGGCACTGCCGATGTTGGGCTGGGAGCTCTGGGTGCAGTTGCTGCACACGCTCTTCCCCCGCCTGTTCGTTCATCGCCGCAAACGTCAGGCGAGCGACGCGGAACTGCTGACCGTCCACCTGTTCAATGGGCTGACCTTGGCCTACTGGTACGGCCGCAGCACGCACATCGCGCTGTGGGCCCATCTGCGCGAGGTCAACCTGGCGGAACGGTATCCGCCGACCCTGGAACTGGCGCATGCCTATTCGGCTCACGCGCCGGCCATGGGTGTGATCTCCGGGTTCAGTCGCGGGCTGATCTCCGGATTCCAACGCGGCATGAATTACGCCAAGAAGTCGCTGGACATCCGCAAGTCGCTCGGAGACCTGTGGGGACAGGGACAGTCACTGCATTACTCCGGCATTCTGCTCTATATGGAATCCCGGTTCTCCGAGTGCATCGATGCGTGCCGGGAAGCCATCCGGTTGCTCGAGCGCACCGGGGACTACTGGGAGGTCCACACGGCGCGCTACCAGATCGCGGCATCCCTCTACCACCTGGGCGACATGAAGGGTGCGATTGAAGAGTCGCAGCGGAACTACCGGTCCGGTCTCGAGCTGGGTGACGAACAGGCTTCCGGCATCATCCTCGACGTCTGGTCGCGGGCGGCCGGCGGGATCATCCCGAAAGAGATCGTCGAAAGCGAACTGGCACGGGACCGCAACGACGCGCAGAGCATCGCGCAGGTGCTGCTGGCCGAGAGTGTCCGGCAACTGGGTGCCGGCGAGATTGACAAGGCGGCAGAAGCGATCGAGCGTGCCGTCGAGGTGACCAACAGCGCGCGGGTCAGAACCGTGTACACCGTCCCCGTACTGGCCTGGTTGGCCACCTGCCGCCGGTTGCAGGCCGAGCGGTGCAGCTTGCTGGCCCCCAAGAAACGTCGCGACGCTGATTCGCCGCGCGGAGTCCGCGGCCCGCCAGGCACTGGGCACCGCCTGCATCTGCCGGAACGACATTCCACGAGCCTGGCGCGAACTCGGCGCCGTCCTCGCGATGCGCGGCAAGCTCCGCAAGGCCCGCCGCACGTTCGACAAGAGCCTGGCCCTGGCGCACGCCCATAAAGATCCGTACGAATATGCCCAGACGCTGCTGCTGCGGGGCCAGATCGGCCTGGAATGCAACTGGCCCGAAGCCGAACAACAGGTGGCCGAAGCCCGCGAGTCACTCCATGCGCTGACCATCCAACACAGCGGCGGGAAGACCGAGGAAGTGGCCGCCGCCGAGTCCACCACGCTGTCGCTGGTCGATCGGTTCGGCACGGTATTGGACTCCGGGCGCCGCATCGCCCTGGCCTTGTCACCGGCCGACGTGTTCACGGAGGTGCGGCACGCCGCCCAGCATCTGCTGCGCGGCGAACGGTGTCGGCTGCTCCGCGTGATGCAGATGGGCGGACTGCTGCAGATCGAGCCGTTCGAGGGTGAGCCCGCCGGCGACTATCACGGGTCGATGGTCGAGCGGTCCACGAAGGAAGGGCGGGCCATCGCGTTCACCGACGACTCGTGCGTCGACCGCCACGCCCACGAAGCAATGTCCAGTGCCGGCTCCGCTCTCTGCGTGCCGATCTTTGTCCGGGGCCGCCCCGTCGCGCTGCGTCTATGTCACGCACGCTCAAGTGCGTCACCTGTTTGGACCCGACGAAGAACGGCTGGCCAACTTCATCGCGACGATTGCCGGCGCCGCCCTGGAAAACGCCGAAGGGTTCCAGCAACTCCAGGGACTCAACGAAACCCTGGAGCAGCGCGTCGCAGAGCGGACGGCGGCCGCCGAATCGCGGGCCCGCGAACTGGCAGAGTCCAACGACCAGCTGGAACGACTCGCCAAGGAACTGCTGGAGACGGAAGAAGATCTGCGCGACGCCAAGGAAGCCGCCGAGGCGGCCAGCAAGGCCAAGAGCCAGTTCCTGGCCACGATGAGCCACGAAATCCGCACGCCGATGAACGGTATCATGGGTATGACGGAACTGGCGCTGCAGACTCCGCTCAACGGCCAGCAACGACATTACTTGAACACCGTCGGTCAGTCTGCAGATGCGCTGATGCGGCTGCTCAATGACATACTGGATGTGTCGAAGATCGAAGCGGGCAAGATGGAACTCGAATGTGCCCCCGTCCCGCTGCATGATGTCGTCATCGACGCGACTCGCGTGCTGGCAATCTCCGCCGCGCACAAGGGTGTGGAACTGGTCTGTCGCATCGCCCCGGACGTACCGGAGCAGGTCCTCGGAGATGCCGGCCGACTCCGACAAGTCCTTGTCAACCTGGTGGGCAATGCGCTGAAGTTCACCGCGCAAGGAGAAGTGTTTGTCGACGTGCAACTCGAGCAACTGTTCGCTCAACGGGCACGCATCCACTTCGTCGTGCGCGATACGGGAATCGGCATCCCCGCGGACAAACGCCAACGGATCTTCGAATCGTTCAGCCAGGCGGACGCCTCGACCACGCGACGTTACGGCGGTACCGGCCTGGGACTTGCCATCTCCGCTCAGCTCGTCGAATTGATGCAGGGCCGGATCTGGGTGGACAGCGAAGTGGGCCAGGGAAGCACCTTCCACGTCACTGCGGACTTCGAGTACGACGAACAGGAACAGCCGTGCACACACAGCGATGTGATTCCCCATCATCTGTCGGCCCTGGTGGTTCACCCGCACCCGCTGAGTCGCGAAGTGTACCGCGAAATGCTGGCCTCGCAGGGAATCCGGGTCACCGTCGCAGCCAGCAGTGACGAGGCCATCCAGCACCTGCAGCAGGCGACACCGCCCACCTCATCCGTCCACATCGTGGTCGTCGGAGGCGCTGCACATCCCGATCGCTCGGCACACGCGTTGGCGGCCCACATCAGCCAGGCCGCTAACACACGAGGCATTCCACTGCTGCTCCTGGCCCGCGCCGGCGATGACACGGGAGTTGCCGCGCCCGGCCGGTGGCAGAAGTGTTGTGTCGTCAACACACCCATCAGCACGGGCGAACTCTGCCAGACTCTCTCGGAGATCCTGGGTACCGTCCACCTGGTCGTGGAGCACCCCACAGCGGTGAATCGCGGCCGGGAAGTGCGCCCGCTGCGTATCCTGCTGGCCGAAGACTGCCTGGTCAACCGCGAGGTGGCCGTGGGCCTGCTGGAACTGCGCGGTCACCAGGTCCACCTCGTGTCCAGTGGCCAGGAAGCTGTCGACGCCTTGCAGACCGACGTGTTCGATGTCGTGCTGATGGATGTCGAAATGCCGGGAATGGACGGTATTCAAGCCACGCAACTGATTCGCGAAGCCGAACGCTCGCATCGCCGCCGGACTCCCATCATCGCCATGACGGCGCATGCCCTCAAGGGATTCCAGCACGCCTGCCTGGAAGCCGGGATGGACGAGTACATCTCCAAACCGATCGATCCGCAGACGCTCTATCGCGTCGTGGAAACCACTGTCAGCCGCGGCCAGTCCCCTTCGGTCTGATCTCCGTTCTACAAGATCCGATTCGCAGTGCCGGCCTTGGTCCGTGCACCAATGCGCTGCGGCGGAAAAAATTCTGAGACTTTTTTGCGACGATCTTGTCGGTTGCTGCTTGACGTGCGTGTCGCACTCCACATGACGCTCTGTCGTGGAATTTCGTGTACCCTGCAAGAGTACCTCCGGGATCGGGCCATGACGGTTGGGAAAACTGCGCTCGTGAAAAGATACGGCCTGTATCGAATGCACGACGGTCGCTTCACTGACGCAATTTGCGCGTGGCGGGACTGCAGGACCGCTACGACTATCACACTTTAGCGTCGTGGTGGTGCGCACACGTTGGCGGCAAGCGACGCATGTCCGCGCGCCTATTTGCGTTTTGATTTTCCCTGATACATTGAGGGTCGTTCTCTGCAATGACGCTGGCGCGCGGGTCTCTCGAAAGACTCTGATCGCTGTGCGCAGGGGTTGTTGTGGTCGATTTCTTCATTCACGATACGGGGCAGTGTATGAGAAACATCAACGGGCACACACACGAAAAGATCGCGGGAATGCACACGAAAATGGCGACGGAGTCTGGTGGAGAAATCTCCATCGAGACTCGGCTGGACCAGGCCATCGCCGATTTCAACCAGTCGGTGAATAACATCGAATACCGGTGCGAGGCGCCGGGTGCGGACATGAGTCGATTGGCCGAAGAACTCGCCGGACAGCTGCGGGAAGTCGAATCGTATTGTCGCGACATGGAACAGCAACTGGGCGACGACCGGGCGGCGATCCGCGAGAAGCAGGCGGAGTTCCGCCGGCGAACCGACTCGCTGTTCGCCAAGAGTTTCTTCATGAACCGCGCACGCACCTGGCCCCAAGGATATCCCGGTGACTACGAAATCATCGAGAGAGCCTACAACAACCAACCCCTCTCGAACGGACTCGGCCAATTGTTCGACCAGTACTTCCTGACCACCACCCTGGCCCACGGCATCCGCTATCGACGCGCGCTGATGCGCGAAATCCTGGCGGAGGAAATGCGGCGCAAGCCGGCCGCCCAGGTTCTCAATATCGGTTGCGGACCCTGCCGTGAAGTCGTCGAACTGGCCCCCGTCATCCTGGAGACCGGGGCGCACTTCACGTGCGTCGATTTCGACTCCGAAGCGCTCGTCTACTCGGCGGGCCGGGTCCTGGAATGCGGACTGCAGGAACACGTCGCGTTCCGACAGTACAACGCCCTGCGGATGATCAACGCCGAGAAGAACATCCGCGAGTTCGGTCGCTGTGACGTCATCTATACCATCGGACTGCTCGATTACCTGACCGACGAGGTGCTCGTGCGACTCCTCCAGTCACTCTACGCCACGCTCCATCCGGGAGGAGTCCTGGTCGCCGTGTTCAAGGACTGCGATCGCTACGACACCATCGACTACCACTGGCTCGTCAACTGGACCGGATTCCTGCAACGCACGCGACACGACAGCTGGCGGTTGCTGGAGCTGGCCGGGATCCCTGCGGATGTCGTGAACATTCAGAGAAGCCAGGATGATGTGATGATCTTCTATCGCATCCAGCGCCCCGTCGAAGTAACCCCCAGTGCCCATCTGCAGGGTCCGCACGATCGCCGCGACCAGGTCATCGAACCGCCACCCCGCAGTCCGTCCGAAAGCCCGCGGCGATCCAAACGCGAGACTCCCAGCGAACGACGGCGACGGTAACCGGCCGTAGCATAACCGTCTCGGTTGTGCAGACGCCGTAGCATAACCGTCTCGGTTGTGCAGACGCCGTAGCATAACCGTCTCGGTTGTGCAGACGCCGTAGCATAACCGTCTCGGTTGTGCAAACGCCGTAGCATAACCGTCTCGGTTGTGCCTGAGCAAGCGAGACGCTTGCTCTACGTGAGATTACAGTTGTGCCTGAGCAAGCGAGACGCTTGCTCTACGTGAGATTACAGTTGCGCCTGAGCAAGCGAGACGCTTGCTCTACAGCGGTCGCAACTCGGCGCTGGACCTCACCCGCGGCGAACGCTGCTCAAGCCTGCCGCCGACACGACATCCACGCGGTTGTCAATGCGCCGCACACCGGGCACGTCCTTCAGAATCGACTGCAGGACCTGCTTGAGATAGAACGTCGGCACACACCCGCGCAACGTCAGAATGCCCTCGCGGTAGTCGCACTCAATCTCTCGCCAATGACGCGTGAAATGGCAGCTCTGCGACAGCTTCCCCCTGACACGTTGCATCACGTCACCGGACGATTTCGCCGCGGAGTCGATGCGAATGTAGTCCTCGCCAACAATTGTGCTTTCCATCGCGATCCCTTTCCTCGCTCGGGGCACGGGTTAGGAAACCCGGACTCACTTCGCCATCCTCTCGGGGAAAACGGTTTTCTCCCAGGCTCTAACATATCCCCTAGCCCTGTCGGTCGACAACACCAATTAACGCATTCCGACCGTCGCCCCCTCCAAGGGGCTACGATCGCTCAGCAGCAAGTGAATCGTCTAGCGAGGCGGGATGGATGGGACGGTCGCCGGGGCTGCGAGCGGCGAGTGTGCGAGGACGAGTCATCCGGCGTGGTCTGCCCATCATCCGGACGATGTCGGTTACTTGCGTTGCGCCCTGGCCGCGGAGCCACGTGCGACATCGCGGGCTGCGGGAGCGGTACGTCCGCGGTAATACTGTCGTCGCACGGTATTACCATAGAAATGCAATGGACGATAAGGCCGGTCCAGAATGTCCATGGCTTCGAGTTGTTCGCGTTGCTCACCCCGCGCGATGATCGGGCCCGACCAGCCCGGTTCTTTGGCGAACGACGCGGTGGCCACCAAAAGACCACAGAACAGCAAACCTTTCAGCAAGTAGTTCCTCATGACTCTTTCAATGCTCCCCAAATCCAACACACATGATGCACTGACGCAACGCGTCTACCCACTTCGGGGACGCCGGTCGTCCGATAGTCCGGAACAACCCAAATATAGATCGCGGAAAGCAGCTCGAGCGCGGCGGCGACGGAATTTCTGGGTGGCCAAAGTATGCCAAGGTGCGCCGGTCGTAGCGATTTTAGCGACGCTGCGGCCTCACTGGCAGTCGGGGCGCCGGACCGAGCAAACCTAACGACCCACACGGCGCAGGGTCTCCGCCGGTCAACCTGCGAACTGCCGTGCGGCACGGGGCACGATGACGATTCACGGCTCCGACAACAGCAGGTCGTCGCGGTGGACGTGCCGCAGACATGCGTTGAGCACTTCGAGATCGTCGCGCAGTCCGGCGTGATGATAGTCGTGACATTCGTCGTTGCTCTTGGCGAAGTACCGCATCATACCCCGCAACCACGACTGTTCGACCGGCGAAAACGTGTCCCACTCGGAGACAACCCGGTCGAGAACATGGCTGATCAACTCGGCCAATTTGACGTCCACCTGCGGGTCTTGGACGGACAGTCCCTGAATGTCCTCCAGATGCGCATAGGCACCCTGCAACAAGTCCTCGGGCGCCATGAGCTGCCCGCGGCGGACGTGTTCTTCGAGTCGTTCAAGTTGAGGGGGCCTGAGCCCTTCGGGACGATGCGGTAGGTCAACCACAACGGAATTCCTCCGCGGACCAAAGCCGGCGATCCGACTTGTTGCTGACGCGCCATCTATTCTATCCCGAGTAGCCTGTGTCGAACACCGGTCAGCGGTGGGTGGGAAGGGAACTGCCGCCGGTGCGCCCTGGGCAGGCGACGGCCGTCAGGCGAGTCACTTACTTGCCGCGGGGCACCGGGTGCGGGAGGGGATGGGTCAACGCAGCTCGCCGGTCACTTTCCGTTGCCGGCAAGGCGGCGGGAAACGGCCGCAGCTCCTCGGGTCGCACAGTTGCCTCGCGGGCGAATGCACCGTACGACTGCCCCCACGGTTTCAATTCGAGTTCTTCGGTCCACAACCCGCTCCAACGCGTCAGGTCCCGGCTGGTGGGCGTGTCGGCAAACGCCCAATGCAGCCAACCGCACACGCGACCTCGACTGACCTGCAGCAGCTGCTCGTTCCAGGCCACCTGGTCCTCGCAGGTCTGGGCCGGCATGATGACGCGATCATCGTTCCGGATATCACCGCCGCCATACCAGGCGAATTCGCCGATCATCACCGGTTTGCCCACACTGCACTCTTGCAGCAGGTTCTCCAGATATTCGGCATTCACGTCGATGCCCTCCGGGCTGTCGCCAGGTTTCGGAGGCGCGATCGGATAGAAGTGGATGGTGACGAAATCGACGTGCCGCGCATTGTCTCGCAAATTGAAGGCCGCGTAATGTTGCACGCCCAGTAAATAGACGGTGCTGGCCCATTGAATGTGCCCGATGGTCACGAGGTGCCGCGGATCGCCGCGGCGAACCGCCGCCACCAGGCGTTGAGTCCACGCGTCTGCAATCGACTCGCGGAACAACTGATAGTCATAGAGTTGAGGATCATCGGCCGCCGGCGCAGCGGCCGGGGCGGCGATCTCCCCCAGCGACCCCAGTTGTTGTGGCGTGCGCCGGTGGGCCTGGGCGATTTTCTCTAACGTTCCGTATTTGTTCTGGAGCCATTGGTTCCATTTCCGCTGCATGACCGGTGAATCCCAGCGGATCGCCGGTTCGTTCAAGAGGTCCCAGGCGAGAATCGCCGGGTCATCCCGGAAAAGCGCCGTGAAGGCTTCCCACCACTGTTCGTCGGCGCGGAGCACCTCCTCATCGGCAAACGGGTCCTTGCCTTTCCGCCAATCGGGGACTCCCTCCCAATGATCGGGACCGGACGGAATCACGCGAATTCCCAGCTCGCGACAGATCTCCAGCAACTCGCGGAACCTCGCCACTCCTTCCGCGCACACTTCCCCGGGTGCTGATGAAAGGACTCCAGCGTCAGGAACACGCGAATCGTATTGAACCCCTGGTCGCGCAGCGAGCGTCAGGTGCTTTCGCACGTCGGCGGCATTGAATTGCTGCCACAGTCGGGGCGCCCAGCCGACGTGCGGACCGAAGTAGTTCAGCCCCACGGCCACGAACGGCTCTCCGGTGTCGCGACATCGCAGCGCCGTGGTCCACTCGGTGGCAACTTCAATGAAAGAAAGCTCTCCTGCCGCGAGGGGGGCCGAAGCTACGGACGTGACTTCACTCACGCCCCACAGCAGCAAACACACGGTCGCACCAGTTCGAATCCTTGCGCAAGTCGGGACAGCATGACAGAGCCCTTGGTGAGTGAGTTGGGGGGAAGCGTTCACGGATTATTCAGCTCTCTCCGCCGAGGAACCGCAGGTTGACGAACAAGCAACCGCCGAAGTCCGCAGTGAAGAGTATCATCTTCATACGACCGGTGTGGGCGCGTCAAGGTTCCGAGATCACGTTCCGGCGCGAGATCGGCCGTTTGCGGACTGCGGATGGCGATCGGTCAGCCGATTTCGCTCGCCATTCGGCTCGGGGTTATGGAGCCTGCGTGTGAGCGCGTGTAGAATCAGTTCGTACCCGCCATGACCAGCGCCGCATGCGACGATGATCCAGCACAAGGAGTATCCGATGACGAGGTTCTCACGACGTCGATTCTTGAGCGGTTCCCTGGCAGCCGCCGCTGCCGTTTCGATCGGTCCGCATATCAGCCGGGGGCAGAATCCGAGCGAAAAGCTGGGGGTCGCCGTGGTGGGTGTCGGCGGACGGGGCGGTGATCACTTGAGCGCATTTGTGGCCGATCCGCGTACGACGGTGTTGTATATTGTCGACATCGACGAGAAGATCGGACAGGACCGATGCCAGAAGGTCGCCGAGAAGCAAGGGGTGACCCCGAAGTACGTGCGTGACATGCGGGAAGCGTTTGCGGATCCGAATGTGCATGTCGTCAGCACGGCCACGCCGAACCACTGGCATGCCCTGTGCGGCGTATGGGCCATGCAGGCCGGCAAGGACGTCTACATCGAAAAACCGGTCTCCCACGAAATCGCCGCCGGCAGCGCTCTGGTGGCCGCCGCGGAGAAGTATCAGCGCATTTGCCAGGTCGGGACGCAGTGCCGTTCCAGCCGCGCTCTTCGAGAAGCTGTCGACTTCATGCAGCAGGACCAGGGCATTGGCGACGTGCGGTTCGCCCGCGGACTGTGCTACAAGCGGCGAGGCTCGATCGGTCCCTTGGGAGACTATCCCGTACCCGACAACGTGGACTTCAATCTCTGGTCGGGTCCGGCCCCAGAGACGCAACCGCGCTCACGCGCCCTCGGTTCCACTACGACTGGCATTGGCAGCGCCTGTATGGAAATGGCGATTCCGGCAACCAGGGCCCGCACCAGACGGACATCGCCCGCTGGGGACTCGGGATCCAGACGCATCCCGTCAGCGTGATCACCTACGGCGGACGGCTCGGTTATCAGGCTGAACGCCAGGATCCGAACTACGTCGATGCGGGAGACACTCCGAATACGGAAGTCTCCATTTTCGACTATGGCGACAAGTGCATCGTGTTCGAAACACGCGGCCTCTCTGTCGACAACTCGGCCGACGAGGAGCTCAACAAACTGTTTCAGAGCACGCAGGGAAACAAGGTCGGCGTGGTGTTCTATGGCAGTCAGGGGACTCTCGTGCAATTGACGTACGAGCACTGCATCGCCTATGACAAGAACATGCAGGTGATCAAGGAATTCCGGGGAGGCGGCGATCACTACGGCAATTTCCTGGACGCCTGCAAGAGCCGCAAGCGAGAGCAGCTGCATGCCGACGTGCGAGAAGGCCATCTCTCGGCCTCGATGGCCCACTTGGGCAACATCTCGTATTACCTGGGTGAGAAGAACCGCGTGTCGGCGGCCGAAATCAAGCAGACCCTGGCCAGCGTGAAATCGCTCGACAACAATGAGGCTACCGTCGATCGCACGGTGCGGCATCTGACCGACAACGGAGTCGACCTGGAAAAGTACCCGCTGTCGCTCGGCCCGTTGCTCAAGTTCGATCCGCAGACAGAGGTCTTCCCCGACTCGCCCGAAGCGACGGCGCTGATGACCCGCGAGTATCGCGAAGGATTCGCCTGTCCGACGAAGGACCAGGTGTAGCTACCCGAAAATCTCGGCAATCAGGTCGCGGAAGTTCTCGAACCGCAGCGCCTGCGGGCCGTCGCACAGAGCGCGATCGGGGTCGGGATGGATCTCGATCATCAGGCCGTGCGGACTGACGGCGTGGGCCGCCAGTGCCAGGGGGAGCACCAGGTCACGTTGTCCGGCCGCGTGCGTCGGGTCGACGATCACCGGCAGATGGCTCATCTTCTTCAGGATCGAGATGCCGCCCAGGTCCAACGTGTTGCGAGTCGTCGTCTCGAAGGTGCTGATCCCGTGTTCGCACAGCATGACTTGCTGGTTGCCGCGAGCGAGAATGAACTCGGCCGCGTCGAGCAGTTGTTCGAGCGACGCGGAGAGACCGCGGCAGAGCATGACGGGGCGCTGCATCCCTCCCAGCTCGCTCAGCAGGCTGAAGTTCTGCATGTTCTGATGACCGACCATCAGGATGTCCGCCAGTTCGGCGATCCGCTCGGCATCGGCCGATGAAGGCACTTCGGTCATCACGGGCAGGTCGTATTGGCGTCCGGCGCTGGCCAGCATGGCGAGCCCTTCGTACCCCAGCCCCTGAAAACCGTGCGGAGTAATTCGCGGTTTGAAACAGCCGCCCGTCAGGACCTTGCCGCCACACTCCTTGACTTGCCGGGCACAGGTGAAGATCTGCTCCTCCGACTCCACGGCGGACGGGCCGGCGAAGATGACGAGATCGGACCCACCGATCTCCGCCCCGCGAACGTTGATGATCGTGTTGCGGGATTTTCGTCTCACGGCTGGCCAACGGGTGTGAAGTGCTCTTGAATGGTGCCACGGCGACCGATTCGCTGCTGACTTCCGCGTCGGCGGCCGCGGCCTCGCTGCGGGACGTATCGCGACTGCCGACCAGGCTGCGTACGGTGGGTGCAGTGCGTTCGCGGTTCTCGATCGGGTAGCAGCCGAGGATCTTCAGGAAGCTGGTGGCTCCGCGCAGTTCGACCAGGGCTTCATCCACGCGCGGTTCGGCGATGTTGCCTTCGAAATCCAGGTAGAACACGTACTGGAAACGCGATCCTTTGCGCGGCCGCGACTCGAGCTTCGTCATGTTGAGGCCGAATCGCTCGAACACGACGAGGGCCTTGAGGAAGGCGCCGGCTTCGTGTGCGGTGGCGATGATCAGCGAGGTCTTGGCCGGGATCCGCAAGTCGACCGCCACCGGCTTCGGCGCCACGACGATGAATCGCGTGAGGTTCTCCGGCTGGTCGGTGATGTTGCGTTCCAGCACTTTCAGGCCGTAGATGCGGGCGGCTTCTTCGCTGGCGATCGCCGCCTGCGACAGATCCTGATCCTCCTTCACCTTCCGCACCGCCATGGCCGTGTCGATCATCGGCTCCTTGTGGCAGTTCTCCAACTGCGCCAGAAACCGGCTGCACTGGGCCAGCGCCTGCCACTGCGACAGCACGCGTCGGATCTTCGACAGCGGCACGACGTCGACGGCCAGCAGGCAGTGGTGGATCTGAAACACCTCTTCGCCCACAATGTGCAGCTTCGTCCGCAGCAGCAGATCGTAGACTTCGTTGATCACACCGGCCGTCGTGTTCTCGACCGGCAGCACGCCGTAGTCGGCCACCCCTTCTTCCACCGCCTCCACGACTTCGGCATACGACGGATAACCGACGAACGTGCAGTTGTCTTCCCGGTCGGCGAAGTACTTGCGGGCCGCCAGGGAGCTGAAGTTACCCTCGCCTCCCTGGTACGCGATGTGCAACGGACGCTGCCCAGCCTCCGGATTGCGATTGCGCTGCAGGAACAGCTGCTGCGACCGCACCGAGTCGTCGATGATCTCGTGGAAGATCTTGGTGACGGCATGCGCGTCCAGCCCCAACTTGCGGCCGTTGGCGATGAGCCGGGCCAGCAACTGCTCTTCCCGATGCGCGTCGCGCAGCTGCAGGTCCTCGCGTTCCTTGAGTTCCACCACGCTCGCGACCAACGTGCGGCGACGCGCCAGCAGATCCAGGATCTGGTCGTCGATCGCATTAATGCCGTCGCGGAATTTCTTGAGATCCATGGCTTCCCGATGCTGCGCAAGAAAGGTGCCCCGGCAGACTGCAGAAATGGCCGGACGCCCTAGAGTTTAACCCCGCTTCACTCGTACATAGACCTGCAAGCGCTTGGAGGAATACGAACCTGCGTTGCCGGTAAACGTCCAGTCACGAGTCTGGCCGGTGCTGTTCCCGATCCCGATGTCGGCGGTAGCACCCACGTTCCAGTGATTGACTGCGAACAAGGTCTGACCGGCAGCTGAGTTGTGCACTTGCATGGAGCCGTAGCCGTCGATCAGGCGATCCATCTCGTCGCCGAAATCATAGACCGTTGCCGAGGCACCGCTGACGTTCCCGGCATTCGCCGGGCCATAGTTGTTGGGCCAGAATTCGATGTTGCCGGTTCCAAGATTGGTCCCGGTCGTGATTTCCTTGACGTTGCTGAAGATATCCATGGCAGCGACCGGCTGTTGAAACGTCGCCTGAGACGCCATGGTCGGGATCGCGATCTTCTTCACATCGTCAGAGAACGCAGTCATGGACACGAACACGTTCTGCTGTTCGCCGCCCGGCGTCGTCAGTTCCAGCAGGTAGCCAATGCGGTCAAAGGCCTGGATCTGACTGCTGTTGTCCACGTCGTACTTGATATCGCGGCCCAGCTTGCTCAGGTCAAGTTCGTAGACGAGCTTGAATTCGCGGGCGATGGGCAGCGAGCTCATGAAATCCGGCACGGCCCCACCTCGAAACGCTCCCACGGGCAAACCGGTTCCTCCTGTCAGGTTTGGCTCGGCCAGCATGTGCCAGGCAAAGCGGAATGCGACCGGAGTTTTCACAGCTTCCGACGTGAGGATCACCGCATCGTCACGGATCTGTGCAGTCGCCGGCTGGAAACCGTTCGAACCCACGCCAATGATTTCAAAGTGTGTCGGAGCTTTGCCGTCACGCGTCTTCAGGCCGCCTCCGGTGTTTTTCAAGTTGACCTTCAGGCGATCGCCCAGCACCTCCAGCGTGTCGAATTCAGGACTGTTGGCCACAACATCCGTCTTGCCGTAATCGTTCTTCAGTGCCAGCAAAGCCAGTCGAAGTCCGACGTCCTGCTTATTCGGCGGATGAATATCCTTGAGCGTGGCGATGTCGTTAATCACCACCATGCCCGTGTTGGGAATCTGCTGCACCGCGGCCTGCGCTTCCCAGAACTTCGCCAGGATGGTCGGATCTTCGTTGCCATACTGAAACGGAGCGATCTGCACGTAGTAGAACGGGAAGTCACCCTGTCCCCAGAGTTCGCGCCAGCCGTTGATCAGCGCCTTCTTCTTCTCCACGTACAACATGCCTTCCGTGTGATTGGATTCCCCCTGATACCAGATGGCTCCGCGAATCGGAAAACCGACCAGCGCGTGAATCATGCCGTTGTACAACATGGCCGGATCCTGGTTGCTGGTAAACGGCGTCAGTTCGGCCGGATAGTTCGGACTGGGCGAGAGAATCTCGTGCGAATCCAAAGCCGTCTTCGCTTTCAGCAGCCATTCTTCCAGAGCTTTGATGTGAGCTGCCAGGCGCACTCGATACTGCGGCGTTCCAGGAGTTCGACCGATGATGGATTGATAGATATCCTGCAGTGCCGCAACGCGCTGAAAGCCGACGGGAGCGGTCCACGGTTCGACTCGCGTGCCGCCCCAGGAGGAATTCACCAGACCGACCGGGACATCCAGTTCCTTCTGAAGGTGCCGCGCCATGAAGTAGCCACAGGCCGTAAAGCCGGCGACGGTCTCCGGCGAACACACCTGCCAGGTGGACTGGAAATCATCCAGCGGCACGGCGGAAGACACCAGCGGAACCTTGATGTGACGAATCATCGGGTTCTTCGCAGCGGCGATCTCCGCCTGTGCATTCGTGCTGGAGGCAACCGTCCATTCCATGTTCGACTGGCCCGAGCACAACCAGACTTCGCCAATCAGCACGTCTTTGATTTCGACGGTGTTGTTGCCTTGCACGGTAACCGTCATCGGAACCTTGCTGGCGGTCATCGGCGGTAGTTCAACCTTCCATCGGCCGGCGTCATCGGCCGTGGCCTTGGCGGTATGCTCACCCAGTGTCACGACAACCGATTCACGTGCAGCCGCCCAGCCCCAGATGCGAATCTTCTGTTGCTGCTGCAGCACCATGTGGTCACCGAACACGCTCGGCAGCCGCACGTCTGCGCGAGCGTTACTGAGCAACAGCAGAAAAGCCAGACTGACCAAGATCGCCCGGAACCCGACGCTAAGGAAACTCTTCTTCATGGTGGATCACAACTCAGTTGGGGAAAGATCGTACGAACAGGTCCCGTTGATTGTAACCGTTCGCCGGCCGGCGACACATTGGGGCTGGCTGGTTTGGTTGTTTCGCGCGCACGCCGATCGTATACTGGAATCCTGGCCAGCTCGCGGTCGCACGAACCGCGAGGGGCGCAATCAGAGTAAAGGAGAATCCGTGAGCACCCGAACGAACTTGCTGCCGCATCGGCGTCGTTGCCTCGCACTCACTGATTTGGGCTCTTGCCACGTTGTTCGACGTGGGCATGGCGGGCGGCGGCGAGGCACGTTTCATGCAGTATCCCGACATCCATGGCGATCGCATCGTCTTCAGCTACGAGAACGATCTGTGGACCGTTGCGCGCGCAGGGCGGTACCGCGCGGCGGATCACGACGTTCCCGGGCAAGGAGTCCATGGCGCGTTTCTCGCCGGACGGCAAGTGGATCGCGTTCACGGCCAGCTACGAGGGCTCGTCCGATGCGTACCTCATGCCGGCCGAAGGTGGCGAACCGAAACGCTCTGACCTATTCCCCGGGCGGGGCACAGGTGCTCGGCTGGACTCCCGACGGCACGCGTGTCGTGATCCGCTCGTTCATGGAGACGTTCATCTACCGCGATCCCGAACCTGTATTTCGTCTCGCGCGAGGGTTCGGCGCCCGAGCGATTGTCCGATCGATCGCGGCGTGCTGTGCAGTTTCTCGCCGGACGGCAATCGCATGCTCTACTGCCGCAAAGGGCGCGAGGAGTACCAGTGGAAACGCTACAAGGGTGGCCAGTACTGCGACATCTGGATGTACGACTTCACGACGCGTGCCTTCACGCCCGTGTCCGACTACGTCGGCAAGAACGCGTATCCGATGTGGGTGGGCGAACGCATGTTCTTCGTGTCCGACCGTGACGGCGTCTCGAACCTGTACGTCCAGGACCTGGCCACGAAGGCCGATCACGCCCGTGACGCACTATGACACGCTCGATGTCATGATGCCCGACACGGACGGTCACGCGGATCGTCTACGTGCAGGACGGCTATCATGCACGTCTTGAACTGCGCCGACGGCAGCGACGCGAAGATCTCGATCGACGCGCCGTCCGACCGCTGGCAGGTCCGGAACCGCGTGATCAACCCGCGCGACTACGTGCAGGGCCTGGATGCGTCCGACGACGGTGCGCGGCGTGATCATCGAGGCGCGCGGCGATCTCGTTCGCCGTTCCCGCCGACAAGAACGCGCAGACGAGAAACCTGTCGGACGCGCCGGGGACGCGCGAACGTCTGGCGCGCCTTTCGCCCGACGGCAAGCAACTGGCGTTCTTCTCGGACCGCTCGGGCACCTATCAACTCTACCTGCAGAGTGTCGAGGGTGGCGAATGGACGGCGCTCACGACGTCGCTCAACCGCACGCCCTATCGGCCCGTGTGGTCGCCCGACGGCCAGAAGATCCTCTTCGGGACCAAGGACTTCGCGTGTCTGGTCGTCGATGTGGCGACCAAGGAACTCGTCACGATCGCCGAGTCGCATCAGGCTCAAGAACGACGAGTTCTACTGGGAGATCGACGATTACGCCTGGTCGCCCGACGGACGCTGGGTGTGCTATACGACCGTGGCGCACAACCGCAACAGCCGGGTCTTTCTCTACAGCCTGGAAGAGAAGAAGAGCGTGCCGCTCACGGACGACTTCTTCGACAATCTGAACCCGTGTTTCGACGCGAATGGCGAGTACCTTTATTTCCTGTCGAGTCGGAACTTCGACGTGCAGATGGACTTCTACGAGGACAACCATGTCATCGCGAATCCGTACCAGGTGATGGCCGTGCAACTCCAGGCGGGCCGGAAGCCGCCGTTTCTCGCCAACGAGCCGAAGGGCGAGAAGGCCGACGCCGCGCCCGCGGGCGAGAATCGCGTCGAACTGGAGGGTATTGCCGCGCGCATCTTCCCGCTGCCCGTACCGGCCGGAAACTACTTCTACCTCCGGGCCGGCAAGGGCAAGGTCACCTGGTGCTCGGTGCCGAAATTCACCGAGGACGAGTACGAGGAGGTCTTCAAGCCTGCGCGGCGCGACGAAGTGGACGCTGCACATCTTCGACATGGCCGCCAAGGAAATGCGGACCGTGGAGGACAAGATTGCCCACTACGCGCTGTCGGTCAACGGCGAGCGGCTCGTGTGCCGCGCGGGAAACAACATCTTCGCTGACGACGCTTCAGAGCGCCTTCGACAGCCGGCACATCGGCGACGCCGTGAGCCTCGACCGCATGGTCTACCGCGTCGACACACAGGCCGAGTGGCAGCAGATCTTCTCGGATACGTGGCGTTGGTACAACGAGTTCTTCTACGACGCGGACATGCACGGCCACGATTGGAAGGCCATTGGCGATCGCTATCGCGCATGCATCCCGTTCCTCTCGTCACGCGAGGAACTCAACTGGCTGATCTCGCAGATGGTGGGTGAACTCTGTGTCGGCCACGCGTACATCTCGGGCGGCGACATGGGGCCCGCGTCGACTCCCGGCACGCCGGTCTTCACAGGCCTGCTCGGCGCCGACCTGGTCGGCGATGCCACCGCCGGACGATATCGCTTTGAGAAGATCTACGGCCCGACAGAATACAACCTCGACCTGAAGGCACCGCTCGCGCGGCCCGACATTCGTGTCAAAGCCGGCGACTTCCTCATCGCGATCGACGGCAAGCCGGTCAAGACGGGTGACGACTACTGGAAACTGCTGCAGGTCGTGGCAGGTCAGAAGGTCAAAGTGACCGTCAACGACACGCCGGTTGAGGACGGTGCACGGACGTACGAGGTGGAGCCGATTCGCGCGGACCGCGACCTGCGCTATTGCCATTGGCTCACCGAGAACATCCGCAAAGTGCTCGCCGCCACCGACGGACGCGTGGGCTACATGCACATCAACGCCATGGGCGCCGCGGGCGTCGGCGAGTTCGACAAGTTCTGGCGCGCGTTCCGCTACAAGGAGGGGATCATCATCGACGTGCGCAGAAACTCGGGCGGCTGGACCGAGTATTTCCTGATCGACAAGCTCGAGCGACAACAGGTCGGTTTCAATGTCCTCCGCGGCATGGAGCCCTTCCGCTATCCGGGCCCGGCCGGCAACCGCAGATACGTCGCCGTGTCCAACGAGTACAACGGATCGGACGGCGAGTGCTTCATTGAGCACTTCAAGGCACGGCAACTCGGCACCGTCGTGGGCGTTCCGTCGTGGGGTGGGCTCGTCGGCATCCTGAATCCGCAACCGACCATCGACAACGGCACCATCCAACAGCCCAACAACGCCTTCTTCGGCCGCGAAGGCAAGTGGTGGGTCGAGAATCACGGTGCGGATCCCGACATCGTCGTCGATAACGATCCGGGCTGCGGTCGTGGCCGGAAAGGATCCGCAGCTGGAGAAGGCGATCGAAGTCATCCTGCAGCAAATTCGCGACAACCCGGCGCCAGCGTTTCCCAACCGGCCCGAGTACCCGAAGCGCTAGGCCGCTCAGCCTTCATTGAGGCGGTCGTAGAGATTGACGGGGCTGACCGGATTGATCTCGGCACGCGCCAAGGCGAAGATCGCGGCGTCGAGATCATTGAAGCAGAACACCATCACTGCGCTCACACCAAGACGGGCGGTGAAAGCGTACATGTACTCCACATTGATTCCCGCCCGATCGAAAACTTGCAGCAGCCCGACTAAACCGCCGGGCTGGTCGCGGACTTCGATCGCCAGCACCTCGGTCACGGTGACCTTCAGCCCCGCCGCCTCGAGCACTTCCTTCGCGCGCTGCCATTCGCGGACAATCAGTCGCAGCGTCCCGAATTTCTTGTGATCGGCGAGCGAGAGGGTAACGATGTTGATCCCCGCGCTGGCGAGTAAAACGCAAGGGGCGATCAACTTCCCCGGCTTGTTGTCGATGGTGAGGGAAAGCTGTGGGATTCTCATGGAAGGACTCCTGCTTGACCTTGCACGTTCCGCCACCGGTCGACATTCTGGTGCCCAGCGTCGCGAAAGTCAACTCTCCCGGTTGGGTTGACACGCCCCGACCGACGATTAGATTAGTGGCAGGATCCGCCGGGCATTCCGCACGGCCAGGAGCTCTCTCGATGTTGTCCGCCAACCTGCCAGAGCGGCTTAACGCTGCTACGATCTTCGTGGACGTCCACTCGAATGAAGGGCGGGCGGACAAAACGGCGATCCTGTACGGCGACCAGGCGGTCACATATCGCCAATTGCAGGAAGGGGTCAACCGCTTCGGGAACTTGCTGCTGGAGTTGGGGGTCCGTATTGAGGAGCGGGTCGCTTTTCTCCTGCCCGATAGTCCGCAGTGGGCTTATACCTTCTACGGGACGATGAAGATCGGGGCCGTGGCTGTGCCCCTGAACACGCTCCTGGCTTCCAAGGACTACGAGTACCTGCTCAACGACAGCCGCGCTCGAGTGCTGGTTGTGCATGACTCGCTGGTGGGCCAGATCTGCCCGATTCGCGACAACCTTCGTTACTTGGAGCACCTGATCACGACCGGCGAGAACGGGCCGCGACAGCTGAGTCTCGACGAGCTGATGGAGCGAGCCTCGTCCTCGCTGGCGCCGGCCGAGACGAGCAGAGACGACACGGCATTCTGGCTCTACAGTTCCGGCACCACGGGCTCGCCCAAGGCAGCGATCCATCTGCACCATGACATGATCGTCGAGGCCGACCAGTACGCCCGGGCGACCATCGGGCTTAACGAATCCGACACTTCATTCTCGGTAGCCAAACTGTTCTTCGCCTACGGCCTGGGAAACGGCCTGTACTTCCCGCTGGCGACCGGCGGGACCACCGTGCTCCTACCCGACCGGCCTGTGCCGGAAAAGGTCTTCGAGGTCATCGACCGCTACCAGCCGACGGTTTTCTACAGTGTTCCGACGAGTTACGCGGCTCTACTGCACCACGCGGAGAATACCGGCCGGACCAACCTCGGTCGGGTGCGGATGTGCATTGCCGCCGGCGAGACTCTCCCGCAGCAGATTTTCCTCCGCTGGCGCGAGCGTTTCAAAGTGGAGATCCTCGATGGCATCGGCTCCACGGAAATCCTGCACATCTTCATTTCCAATCGGCCGGGAAAGGCCAAGGCCGGCAGCACCGGACAGATCGTGCCGGGCTACGAGGCAAGGATCGTGGACGACGACGGCCACGATCTGCCGGCCGGGCACGTGGGCACGCTGCTGATCCGGGGCGAGAGCGTCGCCGCCGGCTATTGGAACAAGCACGCGGCCACCAAGGAAACCTTCTGCGGCGAGTGGATCAATACGCACGACAAGTTCATGGTGGATCTGGACGGGTACTTCTGGTACGCCGGCCGCGCCGACGACATGATGAAGGTGAGCGGCCAGGCCGTCTGGCCGACCGACGTGGAAGGTGTCCTGCATGGGCATCCGGCGGTGCTGGAAAGCGGCGTCACCGGCGCCGAGGACGAGGAAGGGTTGCTCAAACCCGTGGCGTACGTCGTGCTCAAGAACGGCCGCGAGCCCTCGCCCGAGCTGGCACGCGAACTCCAGGAATTCGTCAAGCGTAACGCCGCTCCGCACAAGTATCCTCGTGCGGTTATCTTCGTGGAAACCCTCCCCAAGACCGCCACGGGCAAGATCAAGCGGTTCGAGCTGCGCGAACGGGCCGCGGTGGACGGCGTGCTACGTCCGCAGTAGCGCCGAGCCCCACACGAACCCGGAGCCGAACGCCACCAACAGGGTCAGGCTACCCGGGCCGACCATCCCCGCCTGTCGGGCCTCGTGGAAGGCGATCGGGAGCGAGGCCGAGGCGATGTTGCCGTAGTCTTCCACGTTCACGTAGACCTTCGACCGCGCAATGCCGACGCGCTCGACAATCGCCTCCAACATGCGCAGATTCGCCTGATGGGGCACGAGGCAGTCGATCTGATCGAGCGACAGTCCGTTGGCCTCCAGGCACTCGAACACCGCGGAAGACATCTTCTCCACACCGTTCTGGAAGACCGCCTTGCCGTCCATGCGGAAGTGCACGCGGCCGGCGTCGATGTCCTCCTTCGTGATGTGCTCTTTGCGGCCCAGGCCGCTGCCGGGGGCGGCCGTATAGAGCGCCTTGGCGTGCTGTCCGTCCGCGTGGAGGATGGTGGAGAGGATCTGCGGACCATCATCCGCCGCCGGGCCCACGACCACGGCCCCCGCGCCGTCGCCTAACAGGATGGCGATATTGCGGCCGTCGTACGAACCGTCGATGCGTGTGGAGAGGACTTCGGCGCAAGCCACCAGCACGTGGCGGTACGTCCCCGCCCGCACGAAATGGTCGGCCAACGACAGACCGTAGATCAGCCCGGCGCACTGCTGCTTGATGTCGAGGACCGGGATGCCGGCCAATCCCAGCTTGGCCTGGAGAAAGAACGCACAGCCCGGGTCTGCGTGGTCGGGAGTGATCGTGTTCATGATCACAAGATCGATGTCGTCCATCGCCAACCCGGCGTCGGTGACGGCCGCCCGGCAGGCCAGTGCCGCCAAGTCGGAGCTCGCCGCGTCCGGTTCGGCATGCCGCCGCCGGCGGACCCCGGTGCGCTCGACGATGAATTCGTCGGTCGTCTCCATCATTCCCATGATGTCGAAGTTCGTGACCACGCGAGGAGGTAGGTAGTGCCCGGTGCCCAGAATCCGTGAGTGTGCCATGACGCTCCTCTTGATCTGACGAAATTCTTCCAGTCCCCGCAGGCGCACAACTTCAGCCACGGCCCAACTGGAAGCGACATTCACGAGTCGATCCCGATCCCCTCGTGCTGTAGAGATTGCTTGACGAGCAAAGCGCAGTTCTTGCTGAAGAAATCCAAAGACAACTGTCCTGTTCTGTCAAAGATGTCGGAACCCAGTTCGGCGGCGATTTCTGGAACCGATGCGCCTGATTTCGCTTTGACAACGATTCGCTCATGGTACTGCTCAGTCTCGGCAACCGCTCGGCGAAAGTAGGCCGCGACGTCCTCGGCGCCCCGGATCACGGCATTGTGGCTCAGGCAAAGAGTCTCGGCACCTATCTCGGCCAGACGCTCGATCGAGTGGAGATAGTCGCGGTAGCTGGTCAGGTAGCCGGGCCACATGAAATCCTGGTCGGGCATGTAGTAGCCCGTGGCGTCGGAGATGATCAGGACATTCTCGGCCGGTTCATGAAAGCTCAGACTACAGTGGCTGTGTCCGGGCGTTTCGAGCACACGGAACGCGACGCCCTGGTCGACTTCGATCTTGTCACCCTCGCGCACCGTGCGGTCCACCGCGATCTGGTTTTCCGTCCGCGGTGCCCGGCGACTGGCCTCGGCCATGAGTCCCGAGCCGATCAGCCAATCGGTCAGGGCGCCGTCCGTTTTGCAGAAGAAAGACACGGCTTTCTCGATCTGCAGCGTCTTGGCCGCGGACTCGGAGGCGATGACCGACACGTCGGGGAACATCTCCCGGAACACGGGAATCGCCATCACGTGGTCGGGATGGGCGTGAGTGACAACAACCTGTCTGACCATGTTGCGGGCGACGCCCAGAGTCTGGAGTTGCTCGTCCAAAATCGGTCCCATGGCGCTGACCGACCCTTCGAAGATCGTGCCTTCCTGCGCGCCCTGGTACAGGTAGAGGGGGAACGCATTCGTGCCGAGCATCCACAGGCGACTGGTGATTTCGACCGGTGGGTCCTTGACGAGCATTGGTTAATCTCCTTTCTCAGGCATTTCCAGAGCGAACAACGCCGCTCCCAAGGCTCCCATGCACTGCGGGTCCGGGGGCACCAGCACGGGAGTCTGAAAAGACTCTTCGGTCAGCGTCGTGAGTGCGGGATTGTGGGCCACGACGCCGCCGGTCATCACCAACGAGCCCTGCACGGTGCCCATCTCGCGGATTCGCTTCACGACCGAGCGAAACGCGCCCTTTCACGATGTCCTCCACGTGCTCGCCCGCGCGGATCTTCTCCAGGATCTCGGTGGCGGTGAAGACGGTGCAATAACTGCCGAGCGTCACTTCTTTCGTCGATCGCTCGGCCAGTCCGTTGAGTTCGGCGACAGGCAGATCGAGTCGCAGGGCAATCTCTTCCAGAAACGACCCCGTACCCGCCGCGCACTTGCGATTCATCTTGAAATCGAGGCGTCTTCCCTGCCCGTCCAGATGAATCATCTTGCTGTCTTGCGCCCCGATATCGACCACCGTCATGGCCCGACCAAAATGCGAGTAAGCTCCTTTGGCATGGCAGGCGATTTCGGTGACCGAACCGCACACCCAGGGCACGTTGTTGCGACCGTAACCCGTCGACACAGACCGCTGGAGCTGCTGGCTCTCCAATTTCGCTGCCGACAGGGCGTCCGCCAGACAACGATTCGCCGACTGGGCGTAGTCCACCCCCGATCGGCCGACGGCCCGCGCCAGCGTCCGCCGGTCTTCGTCGATGATCACCAGTTTGACCGCGGATGCGCCAATATCAACACCGCAGAAATACTGCATGGCTCAACGCCCTACACTTCCGCCAACTGCTCGGCGAAGGCCTCGATGTTGGTGCGGGTTTGTTCGTCCGAGTAAAGCCGCAGGTCATTCAAGTCGCCGTTGATCGTCAGGAAGGGCTTGCCCAGCTTCTGACGCATGCGCTGCGGCATCTCGTAACGACTGTTGGAGTTGTTGGGACATGTCCTGGCATCATGGTAGAGGATGCCGTCGATCTGGAACTTCTCGGCCATTTGCTCGATGTACTGTTCTTTCCAGTCGTCGCTGCGACAGATGAAGATGCTCGAGTAGGCCCGGGCCATGCTCGCAAACGGATCGCCAGGGTCCAGATCGTCGAAGATCCAGCTGTTGCAGTAGGTCGAGGCAACGACGCAGATCCGCAGCTGAAGAAACTGGTTCGAGAGGTCCTTCAGTTTTCCCCAGATCGGCATCCCCTCCCAGTAAATCCGTGATCGCTCGCCCTCAACCGCCGCCACTCCCTCCGCCACGCGCTGCTCCAATTCGGCCAGCAGCACTCGGTAAAACTCCACCGCCTCTGGGGTCCCCCGCATCACCACGGCGGGTCCCATCTGGATCGTTCCGTCGAAAAAAGAAATCGGGGACGGTACGTTGGCCGCGGTCTCCAGCACTTGTTTCCACAGCGTGGTGCACTGTTTGGATAACTGAATGATCTCCCGCAGTTTGTCGATGTCGAACTTCTCGCCGGCCACTTCTTCCAGCGGCTCGATCAGCGCTTCGGTCCGGTCTGCCACATACCGAACCACCGATGCATCCACCTCGCCAATTCCGCGGGGCGTGTGGATACCCAGACAGGGGACGTCCCAGTGTCGAGCGTACCACTGAAACCAATCCTTGACGTCGCGGCATTGGTTCGTGTTAAAGACCAGCACATCCGCCTTGGGAACGCCCGACAGGCCCATTTTCTGGAGCGGTGTCTCGCCTTTCAAGTACGAGCCAATGTCGCTCGTCAGGTACGAGCAGATATCGGGCGAGAAGCCTTCGGCGTTGGCCAATGGGATCAGCTCCATGGCCTTGCGTGTGGCCCCCAGCATGGCCCCGTGGTTCTCGGGGAAATAGACGTTGAAGCCCATGGCCCGCAGCAGTTCAGCCGGACCCACACTCGTACACCAAGCCGTCTTCTTTCCCTCGGCGGGCCCCTGGGCCAGGTCACCGAAGTGCTTGGCCATCACGCTCTTCATCTGCTGGGTCGCCGCAAAATCCTTACGTTCCGGAGCAGCCGACATCACGAAACTCCTTCCATTTTCTGCAAGAGTTGACAGGGAGAAAACCGCTCGCCAAAACGTCCTGCCAATTCATCGAGCCGGGCGAGGACCCGCTTGAGTCCGAGATCTTTCGCGTATTTCAGGACGCCTCCTCGAAAATCGGGAAAGCCAACTCCCAGCACGGTGGCGACATCCACATCCGACTGGCTCCGAGCGACTCCCTCTTCCAGGACGTAGAAGGCTTCGTTGACCATCCGCAACACCAGTCGCTCGGTGATCTCGTCCTGCTCGATGTCGCGAGGTACGCGTCCGCGTTCCCGTTGCACGCTGGCAATAACCTCGGTGGTCGTGTCGCACTCCCGCGGCGCGTGACTTCCCGGCTCGTACCGATAGATCCCCGACCCCGCTTTTTGGCCCAGCTGCCCGCGGTCGACAAGGCAGCCGACAATCGGGGACAAACTTCCGTGGCGGGGCAGCGCGGACGCTAACACGCGCTGCGAGTGTGCCAGGATATCAAGCCCCGTCATGTCCATCAATACAAGAGGCCCCATCGGAAACCCAAACGCGACCGCCGCCGCGTCGATCGCCGCCGCCGAAGCCCCCTCCTCCAACAGCCAGAAGGCCTCCTGCACGTAGGGGACAAATACACGAGTCACCAGAAACCCCTCGCGGGAGGCGACCAACACCGGAGTCTTACGAAGTGTTTTGGACCACCGGATCGCCGTCGCCAGAATCGCCGGTGGCGTGGCCTCTCGCCGCACAATCTCCACTAAAGGCATGCGGTGAGCCGGATTGAAAAAGTGCATGCCGATCAGCCGCTGCGGATGCCGCATGCCCGCGGCCAACGCGTCCAAGGGGATCGTCGACGTATTCGATGCGAGGATCGTGCTGGCCGGGCAAACGGACTCCAGATGGTGGATGACCGACCGCTTTGCAGCGATGTCTTCGAACACCGACTCGATCACCAGATCCGCCTGAGCAACATCGTCCCAGCTCGTCGTCGTGGACAGACACGCCCAGCGTCTGTTCGGCCTGCGGCCCCGAAAGCTTACCCTGAGCCACACGTTTTTGGATCGCATCGCGTATCTTGTCCGTACCCTTGGCCAAGGCCGAATCGTTTTCGTCGAGCACCACAACGGGCACACCGGCCAGGATCAATGCGTGCGCAATGTCGGTGCCCATCGAGCCCATGCCAACGACGGCGGCTTGGGTGAGCGGAGTGGTCTCTTCCCCCGCCAGTTCGGGAATCTTGCTGGTCTGGCTGGTCGCCAGAAACAGATAGATCTTGTTCTGCGTAGAAAGCGACTGCATGCACTCATCAAAGACGTGTTGCTCCTTCAACAAACCTGCCTCGTACGATTCCTCCAAGCCCGCCTGGACCGCCTCGACAATCTTCCAGGGAGCGATGATCTCGGGTCGAGCGCCGGAGAGCAGTCGTTCGGCCTCGTGATACGCGGCGTGTCTGACCTGCGGGTCTTGGACCTTGTCGGTCTGCCGGCTGGTCTGCCTGGAAGAAGGAGAGGCCAGGATCAGGTCGCGGGCGCGGCTGACCACCTGCTCGCTCGGACACACCGCGTCGACCAATCCCCAGGTAAGGGCCCGCTGGGCATCGATAGTTTCGGCCGTTAACAGCATTCTCAATGCCGCCGCCGGCCCGACGAGTCTCGGCAGCCGTTGGGTCCCGCCGGCGCCAGGATTGATGCCCAGCTTGACCTCGGGCATGGTGAACCGGCTGTTACTGCCCGCGACTCGAAAGTGGCACGCCATGGCCAGTTCCAGGGCACCGCCGATCACTCGACCCGTGACCGCGGCGACCACCGGCTTGGCGCAGTCTTCAATCTCCTGGAACGCCGTCTGGAAGACCTGGCATAAGCGAACGGCGTCCTCGGCCGACGCGATCTGCTCGAACAAGTGGACGTCGGCGCCAGCGCTGAAGTGTTCGGAATCACCGGTGATGACCACCCCTCGAACCGCCGCGTCCTCGCCGGACTGCCGAATCGACTCGCGCAGCTGTGCAAGTACCTCGAGCGTGATCGTGTTCAGTGGCGGCGCATTGAGCCGAAGAACGCAAATGCCGTCGACGATTTCGGATTGCACCATTTCAGTCAAAGCACCAGCGTCAGTTTGAGAGAGCCCTCGGCGCGGGCTGGATCAGCGTACATTTCAAAAGCCTCGGCGGCTTTCTCCCAGGGCATTCGCGGCGTCACCATGTCCACGAGATCCGTGCGGCCCTGGACGATCATGTCCACCGCGTTTTGGAAGTACTCCATGCACTCGGGTCCCATCGAAGTCATGATCTCCGTCTCGTTCTTCACCGTGTGAAACCACGGGAATTCCTGCATTTCATGATGCGGCACGCCGAACACAAAAAGCCGCCCCGCCGGCGCGGCAAATGGGCCGCGGTCGTGAGGGCATCGGGTTTGCCAACCGCTTCGACGCAGAAGTCAACCATCGCGCCGTCGGTCAGCTCCCTGACCGCTTCGACGACGTTCTCGCGGGAGCTGTCCACGACGTCCGTGGCGCCAAACCGTTTGGACCAATCGAGCCGCCAGGGTACTCGGTCGATTCCAATGACCTGTCGAGCACCCATGCGTCCCAACAGATGCGTGAAGATCAGTCCCATGGGGCCCTGGCCGACCACCGCACAACGCTGATTGATCACGGGACCCGTCCGCACCATCGCCCGCAACACGGTGGCCAGCGGTTGCGCCACGACCAGCGCCGACGTCGGGCGCATCGGACGGCAATCGAGCCAAGCCGTTGGCCTTCGAGACGATGAATTCGGCAAAGCCGTTGTAGTCATTGGGATGGGCGAGCACCAGCGTGTCGGGATCCCAGCCTTCGACACGCGACTCGACAATCACGCCGATATTCTCGTGTCCCAACCAGCCCGGCGGAGGCGGCCACGGGACATTGGCCCAGAGACCGTCACCCGTGTAAGGTCCCATGTTCGTGCCGCAGAGGGCGATGTGGCTACACCGCACGAGAACTTCGCCATCGGATATTTTCGGGTTCGGGACATCGTCCAGCAAATGGATCTTCCGCGGCGCTTCGAACAGGATGGCTCTCATGGTTTCGCTCGCTTACGAGGAAACGCGGCACGTCTTCTTCGCAGAACCGCCGCGTCGTGGTCACGTTACCGGCCGCCAGCGGCAAAGTCAAGTCGCTTGGTGGCGATCGAAAGAGAACGCGGCAGGCACAATGCGGGGACGTGGTCATTCGATCCAGGCAAGTGCAACGCCAGGCTACCGCGAATTGTCCTGCGACAGGATCAAAACGGCATAGGGCCCGATTCCCACATTCGCGTGAAACGGCATTTGGTCTTGCGAGCCATATTCGGCGACGGTGTCGTAGCTCAAGTGATTACCGAAGTCTCTGCTGTATCCCTGCCAGTCGCTGTTGAAACGCACGCGCCACCGGCCAGCCCGTGGAAAACCGAGGCAATAACTGTCGTAGCTGCGGTTCGAAAAATTCGCCACCACTACCACGTCGTCGCCCGGCCCACCGTCTTGCCAGCGGTGGAAGGCGATCACTTTGTCCGTGTTGTTAACGTGATGGACGTTCAGCTGCTGTCCGCGCAGACCGCGCGTCTGATTGAACCAATTCCGACGCATCCGGATCAGATCGCGGTAGAGCAGACGGATGCCGGAGAAGGCCCGGAGCCTCGCCCAGTCCAACGGAACGGTGTCTTGGAAGTATCCGTCTTCGAGAAACTCCTGCCCCTGGAAGATCATCGGGATGCCGGGCGCGGTGAATACCAGGGCGGCACCGAGTGTGGAACGTTTTCGCGAGAACCAACTGTCGGCACGACCGGGCCAGATCTCCTCCGGCACGCGCTGTTTGCCGTTGGCCACTTCATCGTGCGACTCGGTGTAGATCACCCGCTGCATGGCATCGCCGTTGTATCGGTGATCGAGTGCATCGCGCACGGCCAGCAGGTCGCGGTCCGAGTCGTTCACGCAGGTGATGGCCCTGCGGATCGGATGCACAAAGCCCGCGTCCCACTGCGAGCCGAATCCCGCTCCACCAGCACCAGTGTCCTTCGTGATCCAGGCGTTGTTCTGCAGGTCCTCAGCCACCGTGATCTTCCAGGGCTGGGTGCAGCGGATTTCTTGGTTGATCCATTGCAGTAAGCCCCAGCCATCCGGGAGGTCGCCCGCAGGATCGTTGTTGTTGCCGTTACGGTTGCGGATATTGACCACGGAATCGAAGCGCAGTCCATCCAGCCGGTATTTGTTCAGCCAGAACAGCGCGTTGTCCCGGAAGTACTGGCGGACTTCGCCCCGGCCATAATCGGGACGAGTACCGCCCCAAGGGGTGCGGGCGCGCTCCTGATCGTAAAAGTAAATCCCTCCGTCGTGATCGGCACTCGACCAGCCGTCGAATCGCCATAAGTCCAGATCGCCTGGGCCGCAGTGGTTGTAAACCACATCGAGAATCACGGCGATGCCGTGCGCGTGCGCCGCCTTGACGAACTTGTAGAGGCCCGATGGTCCGCCCAGCGCGGATTCCACCGCAAAGGGCTGCGAGGGGTTGTAGCCCCACGAGTAATCCATTGGGAATTCGGCGACCGGCATGATCTCGATGGCATTGATTCCCAGATCGCGCAAGTAAGGCAGTCGCGGCAGGACTTGGTGGAACGTGCCGTGGCCGTGGCGGGGAGCGTCGTGAAAGGTGCCCACGTGCATTTCGTAGATCACCAGTTCATTCCACGGCGGCATCGTGAAGTGGTCGCCCGTCCAGTCGAAACTGGGATCGTGAATGATGGCGTTGCGCGATGAATTGATCACTTCGCTCGCGTAAGGATTCTGGCGCCAGATCAGCGGTTGCGCGCCGTGGCGGATGACGAACCTGTATTCATCGCCGATCTTCGCACCCGGCACCTCCACCGACCAATATCCATTTCCCTCGTGAGCGAACGGATTGGCCGTGCTACTCCACTGGTTGAACGTCCCCGCTGCGAACACCTCCGTGGCGAAGGGCGCCCAGACGCGAAATGCGACGCCTCCCGGAAAAAGAATCGTCCCCATTCCCGGCCGCGCAGACGGCGCGACCGCAGACGCTGTGGCCAACGTAATCGCAGCCATGAAAAGCCCCTCCGAGAATCAGCAGTCACTGCGACACCACCGAGATTCAGTGTAATTGCCGCCACACGTGCAGGACAGGCAGAGGGCAGGCTGGAGGCGGCAGGCTGGAGGCGGGAGGCGGCAGGCTGGAGGCGGGAGGCGCACGCCTGGCTTATCACCGTAGCCTGTGAGAAATGAGTCTGCCTCATTTTTGGCAAGTTGCGTAATTGAGAAATGAGTCTGCCTCATTTTTGGCAAGTTGCGTATGCCTGAAGCTTGCGTGCTCCACCAAAAATGACGAAAAATGAGGCAGACTCATTTTCCCCATTTTCCAGAAAACGGGCTTGGAGATCCGCTCTGCCTCGCTGACGTGGCTGAACGCCATGCCGCTTTCACGCAGTCGGACTCCGTGAGATCCGTGGTATCGAGATAGACTCCCTCGCCCATCCGCGCAACCGGTCCACGCCTCCAGATTTCGCTGATAGTAACCGGCGGCAACTCGCTGAAGAGCAATGATCCGTTGTTGGCAGAACGCCGATGACTACCGGTACTACGGAGATCATTCGTCAGCAGGATGCGCTCGATACCTGGAGGAGGTGGGATTTCGAGATTTCAGGAGCAGTACCGTGGTGACCTACTCACTGGCATCCACACCGTATGGCTGGAAGCTCAGCCACAACATCAACGGCGAGTGTATCTGGTCGGAATATCTGTCGTTTTCACCGGCCCGCACGAATGTGCACACGGGATCGTTTCGGACGCGGGCCGAGGGCATGCCCGGGAAACAACCGCAAGGTGTGCGAACTACCCTCCTGCGGAAAGCGTCGTAACCCGTCCGCATGTCGCGAAAAATGAGTCTGCCTCATTTTTGGTAGAACGCGCAAGCTTCGGGCTTGCGCAATTTGCCAAAAATGAGGCAGACTCATTTTCCCAATAGAAAAAGGACTCACGAACGATTGTCGTAAGTCCTTATTCGGTAAAGGCGAGGCCGACGGGACTCGAACCCGCAACCACTGGATCGACAGTCCACATAATCCTTGTTGCCGCCGTATTGCCGCAGCATTGCTGCAATGTTGTTAGTCATTTACTGTCAGCATGTTATGACATTTCTGTATTGCCCAGGTATTCCCTCGGCATTGCCCACTTGTTGCCAACATTGCTACCAATTTGCTACCAGTCGCCTTTGGCGTCGTAGTTCACCGTGGTAGACTGGTCGCCGGTGTTAACCGAGATATCCAAGGGCTTCGGCGGTGTCAGACGATGGCCAGCATCCATAAGAATGGCAAGAATTGGCACATCTTCTTCCGGCTCGGAGGGCAGCAGTTCAAGCCGAGCTTGAAGACCACCAAACAGCGGGACGCAGAAAACCAGCGGGGAGTGGTTGAAGACACCATCAAACAGTTGGAGATGGGAAGGCTGTCTCTCCCCGCAGGCGCGAGCCGTGCCGAGATCATCCGGTTTATTCTGAGTGGCGGCCGACAGTGCGAACCGCTTGAGGTCGTGGACCACGTATCAATCCAGCGGGTGATTCAGGAGTATTTCGCCGCCTACATCGCCGGAAAGGAGGATACGACGGTCACCGGGGAACGCATCCACACGAGGCACTTCCTCCGTATTCTGAAAGAAGACGCTCTGTTTGCCGACCTCGATACAGACCGACTTCAGAGCTATGCCACCAAAAGGTCGAAGGAAGACGGTCTCCGGGGACGCAAGGTATCGCCTGAGACCATCAAGAAGGAGTTCCGCACCTTCAACCAAATCTGGAAGATGGCGCTGACGAAAGGGTACGTCACTGGCCCGAGCCCAACCAAAGGCGTGAAGCTGGCGTTGATCGATGAGAAGCCCCCTTTCATGACCTGGGATGAGATCGAAACGATCATCAACCGGGGTGGGCTGACCGAGGAGCAGCAAAAGGAATATTGGGACAGCCTCTTTCTCGATGAGCAGCAGGTCTTGGAACTGTTGGGGTACGTTCAGGAGAAAGCCGAGCATCCGTTCATCTACGCCGCCATTGCCTTTGCAGCATTCACCGGGGCTCGCCGTTCCGAGATTGTTCGGTCACAAATCGAAGACTGGGACTTCGAGCGAGGAATCGTTCGCATTCGTGAGAAGAAGGGGAGCCGCAAGAAGAAGACGACCTTCCGTGAGGTCAGCATCCACCCCAGGCTCGAAGCCATCATGCAGGAGTGGCTCAAGATCCATCCGGGTGGTCAGTTCACCATCGTGGTCCCGGCGAACATGGCGAACAGTCGAAAAAAGCAACTCGTGCCATCACCGCTAGCACCAGACCAAGCCCACGACCACTTGCGCCGGACACTGAATGGAGGCAAGTGGAAAGTTCTCAAGGGCTGGCACGTCCTTCGACACTCATTCTGTTCGAACTGTGCGCGGAACGGAGTACCCGACTCCATCATCGATGCCTGGATGGGGCATCGTGGCGATGAGGACATCAAGAAGCGATACCGCCATCTATTTCCTTCGGACACGCGAGGGTTCATGGAGTCGCAGTTCATGGCGGCAAAGCCGACTACTTCGGCGGAAGACCGTTCGTAAGCAAATCCGTCAAGGCAGCGTGGGGAATCCGCCACGCCCGATCCCGTCCCTTGTGTGCCCCTTTGATCCGCTTCGTGTTGCACGCTTGCCGGATCGTGTAGCAAGCCAAGTCGGTCTTTTTGGCGACCTCCTCGACGGTGTACGCCTCCTTGACGACCTCGCCTCGCTCGGCGGTCAGCAGTTGTTTGACCTCGGCAAGCTCGGCTCGCAGGGCGTCGATCTTGGCGTGCAGCTCTTGAATGGGGGCCGCACCCAGCGAGTCTGTGCCGCCGGGGTCACGACAGGGCTGGCTGGCACAATGGTCGTTTGAGTGCGACCTTGGATAGTACCTGCGAGCCATTGCAGGAGTGGCAAGACAGCATGGCTGAGATCGGCCGCTTGTTGATACTGTATGGGCTGACCGCCATCGATAGCGCGTTCACGAGATTTCTCGGGAGCCACGAAGAACACCATCAGCCGAAAGCACAGACCGTCGCCACGGGTGGGCGAATGTTAGGTTGTGCAACCGGCTCCTTGATGGAATCTGCATCCCGAACTCGGGACGGCTCCTACCAACCCTTGAGATTGGGAGGAACTTCTGTCGGACTCGTCCGGCACCGTGCCGTGAGGATGGCGAGGCCAAAGTGCCCCATTGGCTTCTACTGCCTTTTCAGCACCCGTCTGCCGCAACGGGAGGGCCTTGATCCATTTAAGCTGTCCTCCGGTGAAGAGAGCACCGAAAGCGAACTGCCAGATGGGCAGAGTGCTAGGAGGCCCTTATTAAGTCACCTCCGAGTATAAGCACGCAATGAGCGGAGTCAAACGGCCTTCAATCTCGATCCTGCCCCGCCATGCACACCCCCGGGTCACTCTGATCGCCATCCCCAACCCCCCTTCGAAAGTGTGTGCGTGTGTGACGGGTCCACATAAACGGTAGCTGGCGAATTCGGCACGCCCACCATGTGGTCGGTTCCTCTTGTCCCTTGCCAGCCTCGCCTCCCCCATGCTCCAACCGCCCTCGCCCACGAACGCCCCTACCGATTCTTCACAGCGCCACGGCGGCGTAGTTGTCGCCGGTGGATGCGGGGCCATGAACCTGAGATCGTGTGGATGCCTGGATGTCGCTGACGAGTTGCCCGGGAACCCCCGCTTCCACACTAGGCCCGAGGGCGAATACGCCTGCCGGGGCTCCTGTATTCTTGCACGCCCTGACCCAGTTCAACTCGAACCTGACGGCCTGCAACTGCGACGGGCTATGCCGGGTCACGGCACCCCAGTCGCCATCGCCATACCCTCCCGATCCAAATCCTGGCGATAGGTCATGCCATCCTCACACCCCCCCGCTGTGTGATTTTGTCGCCCGTCCCTTAGCTAGGTGCGGTCGGCGTACTTGACTTCCAAAACCACAATCCCAGAATTTTTCAATTTTTTTTGCGGTTACGCTACTATGGGGGGGCTAGTCGCGTGTATATTTCCTAAGTCATTTAATCATAAGGACTTACGCTTTTTAGAATCATTAATTAGAACATTTCAATAAATATTCAAAAAATGTTTAAGTTATTGTTATCAAACGAGTTACGTTGACACGGCGGGACAGGCGACTAAAGTCGAGCATGTGCGTTCGAAACTTCACATCCCCCAAAATGATGGATTCATCGTGAAAAACCCGCCTAAGTCGTCCGTGATCCAGAAGTTCTCCCAGATAGCCCCTGAATCCACTCAATGGCTCTGGAATAACCGCATCCCGCAAGGGGAGATCACGCTCCTCGACGGGTACCCCGACGTAAACAAGACCGCCGTCACGATTGACGTGGCTGCTCGACTATCGCGTGGCGATTCGATGCCGTGCGAGGAGTCTCGGACGGACCCAGCCGGGACTCTGTTTCTGATCGGAGAGGACTCAGTACGGAAGACGATCTGGCATCGCTTAGAGGCAGCCGGGGCCAACATGGATCTGGTAGCCGTACCGAAGAAATATCCCACGATCCCCAACGATCTGCCGACCCTGGAACGAGGCATCCGCGAAGTTAACGCGAAACTCCTCGTCCTCGATACCTTTTCGTGTTTCCTGGAGGGGAACACCCTCTCGGAGACGATTCGCCAGAAGGTGCTGATCCCGCTGAAGGCCTCTTGCGAGCGATTCGGCTACGCCGTAGTTGGAATCCGACACTTCGTTAAGGGGTCTGCTACGAGCAGTCTCTACCGGGGTGGCGGCTCGGTTGCCATCATCGGGGCAGCTAGAAGCGGGCTCCAATGCTGGTCGCACCCGGAAGACGACGGAGTTCGTCTGCTCGTGCACTTCAAGGGCAATCTCTCCAAGGTCTCTCACCCACGCTGGCTTTCCAGTGCGTGGAAAGCGGTGAGGCGTTCAAGTTGGACTGGATCGGGACTACTCCGTTGACTGCGGGCGACCTGTGCGGCAGAGGCGGGAAAGGTGCCAAGCTCGACAAGGCCAAGGAGTTCATTCTCCGGTCTCTGGAGCGGTCAGGTGGAGAAATGGACTTCCAAGCACTCATGGAGGTCGCTCGACGGAGTTTCATCTCCTTCGCAACGTTGAGGCGGGCGAAGGAGGAGTTGGTTCGTGAGGGTTGACGCGCTCGGTGTTCGACGAGATGGCAGCGGGAAGTACCACAAGGTCTACTGGGTGCTCGATCTGAACTCCCGTTCCCCGCACGTTCGGGACGAGGGCGAAGATGAGCCGGAATAGCGACTCCCGCTCAAACCGTTTGAGCGGGAGTGAATCCCCGGCCCACCGAACTCCGAAGCCCTGGACTTGCATCATGAGCTCCACCAATCGCAGAGCCACCAGGACCAGGACCAATACCATGCCCCGCCGCCCTAAGCCACGCCGCACGCCCAAGCCTCGGACCCGCACCACCAAGCCCCGAAAGCCGCCGCAACGACGTGCCACGCCGACCGCCTTGGTACCCGCGACACGCGACAAGATCGCCTCCCACGAATTGTCGCTCGCCCGCAGGTCGACAAAGGTCACGAACGACTGGCAAATCCCCGAAGTGATGCGCCTCGGAAGCAGAAATCGTAGAACAAATCCGCACAGCAGGACCAGCCATGAAAGGAGTAACGAGTAATCGACTAACGATCTCCCCTAGAAAGCCCGCCAACCGTGGCGGGATTGTGTTTCCCATCAAGCCCACAAGAGACAACGAAATGAGAATGAACCAGTGGTTTATTGATTGCACAGAACGCCCGCTGACATACACGAATTTCTACGAGGAGTCAACCAACAGTGCCCCCAGGAGCGTGGACGAAGAGAATTTTAACAAATACTACCCGGATCTCGGTAACGTTGAGTGTGAAGAGATTTTCCACGCCACCGGAGTAAGCGTGGTCAAGGGCTACTACACCTGCATGGAGACGGGCGACGAATATGTACTCTTTGGCGTCGACTGCCCAGCGGAAACAGAGATTTACTGCTGGGACGTTGACGAAGAAGACGACGCGGTGAAGCAATACACTGAGTGTTTAAAGTTGTGGTAGTGTGAAGTCCCCTGCAAAGCCCGCAAGGATTGCGGGCTTTGCAGGGGTTTGCCAGGCATGTTTCTCAACTTGAGGGTGCAAGTCCCTTATCCAACTCGATGGAGGTGAAGGATTAGCGAAGCGCAAGGGCGTCGTCGCGAGGCGAGGTCTGAAGGCAGCGTGGAGCAAAATCGCGGCCCGACGTACAGAAATCGGATAGTAGGCAGTGCTGGTGGGACGAGCTGACCAAAGACGGCAAAGTCCTCCATCCATCCAAGACCGGTGCTGTAAATCCGGCGGGCGTGCGAGGAAGGTGGTCGAACTTAACCTGGGAGGTCTGGCGTGTGTCCGCGAGGAATTGCCTTGCTGCAACGACGCGGACTGACCGCTCCGCAAGGAAAGCCGCACACGCAATCATTGGGAGACGCGTGGCGCTCACCCCAAAGCGGCTTCGGGTCGGCAAGATGGCTCACGGCACCGAGGCGGACACCCAATTCTGATCCCGTGCAGCCGTAGACCGTGATCCACACCGATCCTTGGTAATTAAAGTCGCCGGTCAAGTAGCCAGCTTGCCTATAGATCCACGTCCGTCAAAAACGCCACAGGCAAAACTACCGGACCAGTGCTTTCGGAACATCCGGCAAATTGGTCTTTAGTGGACTGCCATTCAAACGTGTACTCCACAGAAGCTCTCCGTCTTTGAGTTCGTGTGCGCGGCCGTTACCGCCTATACCTCCGTTCGGAAGATGCGACTTCCTTGCTGCCGGACAAATCGTAAACGCCGGCTCGCGGTACGGTCGCTTGCTCTTCTGCTCGTCTCGATGCTACCCACGATCAAGTATCGCACTCGTTCTCCATCCTTAGCTCGCCACAACAGCGTAATTTCCGCGAACGCTTACGCGTGAGAGCGCGTCATGGCGAAGCCACGACCACGACCAAGCGGTGGAGCTCGCTGAATGAGTTGGTCGACAACGTGATGGCACTCCTAACCGATGCGTGGCCGAGTCCCTCCATTGGTCCCCTCCGTGGCGCCACGATGGTCTCAGGTCGGACCTTTTCCTACCTTTTCCTTCCACGCTTCCACCTGATCAAGAAAAACCTCTACCTCGTACAACGCCTGCCCTAGCCGCGGGGAACCCGCCAATTACCGCCACAAATTGCTGTCGCCTGGAGATGGTACGGAGACAGGGCCACCTTGCCAGTGGGTTCACCCTTCGGGCGGAATACGTACCCGCCTAACACTCCCCAAGGCGTACTCCGCATGACTCGTGGCACTCGGGGAAAACCTTCCAGCCCGTCGTTCTTCCGCCTTGACTTCCTCCGACCTCGGTGTAGTCATCTTCTTCGCCATGCTTCATCGCAAAGACCAAAAGTTACACTCAACTCCACGCTCAGCTCTTCCGTCATGCCGCATTGTCCGAGAACGTCAATCATTAACTGACACATTACATTAAAGATAAATAGCATCTAGAACACACATTAATTCATCTATTTATAAGTTACTTTTTTAATGAACACAGTCCACTCGGATTTCGTTTCAGTCGTAACCAATTTTGGCACATTTCGTGGGTTCTCGTGAGTCATCGCACAACCACTCTAATTCTACTGTAAACGATTCTTTCGTTGATCGACTCTACGCGGTGGCGTCGTTTGTAATGGTATTTCTAGCAAGTTCAGTTCGATCCAACCAACGAGTGCAATTGTCAACTGTTCCAAGACGTCCACGCCACTGACGCTGAACACCGACCGATTTATTCCCTTTCTCTGGAAACGCCAATGGGTCAACACTGATCACGGCATCGACACTCAATGAACGGTTCGACGACCTGCGCCAGTCGATTCAACATCCCGTTGAAGACCTCTGGAGACACCTGTCAGTCCCCCAACACCTCACGCTTGCGGGTTTCAAAGCGTCGATCCATCAGCAATTTTGTTCCGCTGGTCCATTCAGCGACAAGACCATATAGCAACTGGCTTGCGACGAGAACAATAGCCGTTTTGCAGCGGAACTAATACATGACTGGCGGCAATAAAAGTGGCACATTTTATTTGCCCCTCTAGTTTTCCAATTGCTGGTCGTATATAGTTCTTGCGTGCCTGACGTAATTGACGTAATTGCAGACCGCTTTCCATCACATCAGTGACGAGAAACGCTTACACAACCACTAATGGGAGACAAACAAATGAAGAGGCAGCGTCCGCAAAAGGCGATGCTCAACATTCTCAGCCAGGAGGTGTTTCGCCTAAAATTCACGGAAGAATACAAAGAATTACTCGCCCACGCCGCCCACACCATCATTGCAACACGCCCACTCCCCGACATCCACACCCTCCGCGCAGCCCACTGCCTACTCGGCTATTTGGGCAAACAGACTTGAAGCAGACCCCATCGCCCTCGACATGAAGGCAACGATTACTTGATCGGCCTCGACCCGGGTGTCATGGGATTTGGCCACAAACGCGGGCCGAGGCTAGTCCACGAGTGGACCTGCGCCTAGAGTTCGTCCAACACGAAATTAACTAAAAAGAAGCCCATAACCGAACTGGACCAATCCGAACCAAACCCGGATCGCAACGAGCGATCCGCTTACCTCGCAGAAAGATATCCAACATATGCACATTACATTCATTTTTGATCCTACTACTTGGCTTCTCCCCCCAGAAAACCCAAAGAGTGTCACGAGAAGTGGTATCTGGGCGCCTTGGAATTGCCCGAAGTTTATGTCCTCCTCTCGCGCAACAACTCACCGATCGAATGTGGCGTTATTGGGAAGAGTGGATCGACGACGAACAAGAGGACCATTTAAATATGGTCGTTTTTGTCGACTGGCTACAAAGGAAGCATGGTTGGCAGTGAGCCGACAACCATGTCGTTGCGAGCTTTGATTGGCCGCCGATGACGAGTTATACCGAGGGCTGAGGCGGTCTCTCGGGCTAACGAAATCGATTGAGTTGAATAGTGTTGTCGCAAAAGAATGCGGAAAGGCCGGTGAAATAGTGGGTATGGATATTTATGGTCGACACGCGGACTCCCCTGCGGGCGAGTACTTTTGGGCGAGCATTTGGGCGTGGCGTCCCATTCACGCCCTTATTCGTGAACTGTGCTCCGACATCTTAGATGACGAGACTTTGGCGAGAATGGAACACAATGATGGATATGGTCCGGAAGATCAAGATGAGTGTTGTGATATGGCAAGCCGTTTCGAACAATGGGTGGAGCGCAATGTCCAGGGGCTGGAGCTTCCAGGCGGAAAAGTCACGAAGGACGGACGGTATGTCAGCGAGGAGGAACTCGCGGCCAATCCCGACGTGGAAACCGAATCCCTGTACCGCGTCGAGGATGAACACCTGAGGAAATGGGTTGAGTTCCTGCGCATTGCGGGGGATTCAAGGTATGGTAGGCGGTGTCGTGGCTCTGCCGTTAATACGGACCTGCAATGCGGACCGGGGATAGGGCGTCTACCAACGTCATGTCCCCGTCGTCACTCAGAACCAGCCCACGAGCCCGGACCAACCTCTGGTGATCGAAGCATGTATCGGATGACCTGCAAGCAATCTGTTGCCACTGTGCCGACCACTTGCGAGCAAGTGCGTCACTCCGTGAGTTGGCCCACCGCTACTGTGTGCTTGTCGAGCAAGAGTTTAATGAGGGAGAGGATTGCTCTGCCGACACGGCGGCCATGGAGGCTCAGATCACCAATGGACTCCGTGGTCTGAGATACCCCTTGGAGGTCTGTGTATCGCTGAAAAAATGCTGGAACGAATATCCGTTCTCGGAACCTGAATTACGTGCCGTCGTGGCGGATCGATTGTCCGACTTGGGCTGCGAGTCGGGAACGGTTGGTTCGTGGATCGAGCTAAATGACCGCCTGCGGGAGTTGAAAAATGGCTGGAGGCCGCGGTGACAATGCTGGGGAAGGTGTTCGATCGATTCGCTGCGTACAGCCCCGTGACGGTGATGATGCGGGGAATTATGGAATACGTGATACCGCCAGAGCGGCTGGATGAGATCTTCCGGGAGCAATCGAAACCACCGTAATCAAATACGAGAATCACAAGTCCACTTCCGCCGAAAACAGTGGGAAAAAGAAGTGCATGCTTGTTGCGCGTGCTGAACTTGAAAAGGACAGTGTGGAAGGTGTAACGCCGACACAGGAGTATGCGATGATGCCTGATGACGGTGATTTCTTAGCCCTTTTGAATAGGATCGACAGTGAACCTGCAAAACAGCTAGTGGTTAGGCGACAGTATTACTGTGTTGACTGGAACCCCTCTATCCGCTTCCGTGCATTTACGGCGACTGGCAGGTCAAGACTGAATATATGGGAAGGGGAGACGAGGACCATCTGACGGACACCAAATCGTCGCCAGCGTAAGCGCTGACTACGCCCAACAAATAAGGATAACCAAATGAACCAAATCATGAACGAGGAAGAATTTTTGCAATACATCATCATGGACTGGCCATTCTTTTATAGACTTGATAACGACACCAAATTGATTTTTGATGAATTGGTGTCGTGGTCGAAAGGCGAAACCTATTTAATCGATCACAAGCGCAAAATATTCGTGCATCTGGCTGGCCCCATTTCAGCATTACATGCCCATGTCATGTGGTGCGCCGGACGAATGCACTACCACCTAATGACCGAACCCGACTACCTCGAAATGCTCGACGAATTAGATGGATGGCCGGATAAGCCCCTGCATCCAGGCGAAACTTATTATGGGGCCAGCCAGTGGGATAGAGCCACGAAGACCTGGAAAAAAATTGGCCCATTCGGGCCAACTGACAATGTGCCTATTCACCCAAGTAAACGAAAGGACCAACCATGACCAACCACGAAGCAGTTACCCTCGAAGACGATCAAGACCCCTACGACCAAGAAAACGAAAACGAGTTCCTCAAGATCCTCGGTACCATGAGCAACCACTATGATGCCGTCACCCCCGACTCTCGCGGCGACCTTCAATTGGCCGCCCATGACGACTAGTACCGAGGGCTGATCCGTGCAGTTCAAGACTGAAAAGGAAATGCGCAAATACGGCATCGCCTTTGACCCGCTCGACCCGAACCGGCTCGTGCCACTCAGCCAATTGGTCCACTCCCAGGAAACCGCGGCAGATTCAGTACCAGAAGAAAGGGTCGAACTGGGCGACGCCCACCAGGAAACCTCCGTAATGTCCACTGGTAGCGACGCAAGTTTTGCGCAAAACTTGCGGTGGCGCTGGAAACGTCGCCACATGGGACGATCAGTCCATCATGACGGGAATAAAGGCCGAGTGCACAGAAATTCGTTCCATCGAGGCTCACTTCCCAGGGATGTACCATAGGCTTGGGACGCTGATTATTGAGTCCAATCGACGGTTCGGTGATGCTGTCGTTCGTCAGACGCTACTTGCCGAGGGAATTAGCCGTACCAAAGCCCACTGGGCAATGGAGATCGCACGGCTGTACACGTACGAGCAAGCCGTTGGGTTCGCGTCCGTTCGCGCCATTGTCAAGACACTTCCACCCAAGCAGCCCCGAAAAGCGAATCCCAGAGCGACGGGGGAAGACAACCAGCACCAAGAACCGCCCCATCGGCCGCCGCGAGCTACCACCCAACCTGACCTGGACAAGTTTATTCAGCTGGGGATCGTGGTGCGAGAGCGTCTTGGAGACGACGCGTTAGATCAGGCTGTGGAACAAATCAGAGCCCATGCCCGCGAGTCGTTCGAGGAATCGTTTGTGGAGGTTTAGGTGGCGACCAAGATTGCCGTGGGCAATGCACGGGACAAACTGAGACTCATCCACAACGAATCCATCAATTGCAGCGTCACGTCTCCAGCCTACTGGATGCTACGGAACTATCACGCTGGTCCGGGTGAGATTGGCAGGGAGCCGACGATTCGCCAGTACATCGACAACCTGTTGCAGGTAATCGACGAGATCTATCGAGTTCTGATGCCTCACGGGACATTGTGGTTGAATCTCGGGGACACGTACAGCACGCAGGCGGGAACTCACGGGGTAGAGCGCATCTCGAAGACTGGTCCGATCCACGACGTCAATAATGGCGATACGGTGATTGAGGGCAACGGCATGCCCCCGAAATCTCTGTGCTTGATCCCGTATCGGGTTGCCATTGCGATGGTGGATCGCGGCTGGATTGTCCGCAACGCGGTCATCTGGCACAAACCCGATGGCATGCCCGAGAGCGTGCAAGACCGCTTCACCGTCGATTACGAACCGGTGTTCTTTTGTGCGAAGAACCCCCAGTACTACTTCAAGCAGCAGTTGCGACCCGACGCCGAGAACACCTTGAAAGACAAGGATCGCCCCAAGGCCCCACTTAAACGTGCCAAGAACCTGGTGGTTCCGGGACGGACAACCCACGGGATGCACATCGACCGCGCCTCATGGCCACAGTCCGGACGTATTCAACCCGGCCGGAGCCAATCTGCGGTGCGTGTGGAAGATACCTACCGCTCGTTTCCACGGTGCTCATTTCGCGGTGTTCCCGGAGCGACTGGTGGAGACCTGCATCGAGGCTGGTTGCCCCCCAGGCGGCATTGTGCTCGATCCGTTCCTTGGGTCGGGGACGGTGGCAGTCGTGGCTGAGCGACTGGGTCGCACTTGCTACGGAATTGAACTCAATCCGGAGTTCGCAAAGCAGGCGAGAGAACGGATCTTAGCGGCCCGAGCAACGAGGCGCCTTGAACCCGGTCTTCCAGCACTTGCTGACCCCCGGTAGGCAATCGCGACTCGACTGGCATCAGTTGTCGGCGGCCAAACTCCGAAGCCTTGGACTTACACCATCATGACCTCCACCCATCGCAGAACAACCAGGACCAATGCCATGCCCCGTCGCCCTAAGCCACGCCCAACTCCCAAGTCCCGGACCCACACGACCAAGCCTCGGAAGCCGCCTCAACGACGTGCCATGCCGACCGCCTTGGTACCTACGACACGCGACAAGACCGCATCTGGCGGGATGTCGGTTGCCCGCAGGTCGACAGGCGAACTGAGTTCGAGCAACAAGCCCCGCAACCGCTTTTGCAGTGTGGACGATCAGACGCCGGTATCTTTGTGCTCGCATATTGTTGGGTTGTTTGAGTGGGGGGCTGGTGAGGTGGTGTTAGAACCCGCTCGTGGTGATGGTGGTTTTTATAATGCGTTGCCAGCGTGTGTGGTGCGTGAGTATTGTGAGTATAGGGAGGGTTTGGATTTCTTTGATTATGTGGGTGAGGTCGATACGGTTATCACGAACCCGCCGTTTAAGGAGCGGGGGCAGAATTTGGTGATACCATTTTTGGATAAGTCTTTGGGGGTGGCTAGGAAGCGTGTGATTTTTTTAATCAATCATAATGCGTTTTTGTCTTTGACGCCTGTGCGGTTGAGGGGTTGGGGGGAGTTGGGTTGGGGGGTCACGATGCTGACAGTGTTCTCAATCAAGAAGTGGTTTGGTCGTTATTATTTGGTTGTGTTTGAGCGAACGGGGTCTAGTTTGTTGGGGTTTGATTGTCGTTCGTGGGTTTAGATTTTCCAGAGGGCGACTTGGTTGCTGCCTTCGGTCCATGCGACTGACGGGTTGGCTCGTAGGAACTCTTGTAGGGCTGCGGTTACGCCTTGGCATTTGTCCCATTTCCAGTCGTCGTATCCGGGTTCTCGCCCAACACACGAAGAAAGAACTGTCGAGCGTCGTTGTCGTAGAGCGGGGTGGGCCAGTTGCTTGGCACTTCGGCTTGCAAGCCCTGGGCAAGTTGTGAATGGTCGGCTTCCGCTTCCAGCAATTGCTTCGTCGCCGCGATCATTTCCAGCCGGTCCAGTCGGATCTTCAAGTTGGGCATCAGGTTCTCCTTGACCGCTACCGTGAGTACCTCGCACGTCGTTCGTTATAACCCAAGTCGGGTCGCACACCAAATCCTGAGCCAAGGTGAGGATCGCTCGGGTTGAATCGACTTGACCGTTGCCTCGTCTCCACACCTCAATGACCTGAGCGACGACGTGCGACTCGGTCTCTCAATCCACACACCCCAAATGGTTCGCATTCCCCTGCACACACGGCTCGTCGAGTGGTTTTGTCCCAGTCGTTTGTCGCCACCCCAGTAACAAAGTTAATAATTCAGAAACTATTTCCAAATCCCTCCAGGGCAGAGAGGCTCATATGGGACTCCTACCTGCTTAAGTCCCCGGCTCTTTCTTTTCCCGCTTCTCTTTTGCATTTTCTTCTCAGGCGGCACTCTACTATGAAAAAGGAGATCATCATGCGTCTAAAAGAACTGATTACAGACACGCTGGCCGGGCTGGTTCCCGACGACCTGCTACAGAAGATCGAAACAACCGTAATTAAGTACGAGAATCAACATTCAGCTTCCACCGACAACAATGGGAAGAAGAGGTGCATGCTGATAGCGAAGGCTAGAGTGACAACTTGGATCGCCGCTGGTGAACACGCAGAACTGCTCGGGATGGTGCAGGGCGTTATGGCAGATCCGAATTCCGTCGAATGGTACATCGACGACTACGAGGGACTCACCCTACATCTTGCTCTGAGCGACGATGCCGCGGGGGAAGAAAAGTTCATTTGTTAGGTCCGCGCGGAGTATTAAAGGAACCGACGTGCCCCGTCTGATCACCGACCTCTTGACGAATGGGCAGCCAGGGGCAGGCTCTCTAACGCGTCCGCAGAAATAGTGGAAAAGAACCCCGCCTAAGCTGACCGGACCCCACAGGACGCACGCCTGAGCCTTTAAATTCAAGGAGCCTGAAAGCAAATGAAATTTCCGACTTTCGCCATTCATTTCGTGCTTGCCGCGCGTAGCCATTGCTGCCAAGCGGTGGACAAGTAACTGGAACTCGCGTCATTGTGCAGGTGGAAGCAGCGACGATCCCGGACAGCATCGACTACTTTTCTAGTTTTATCGATATGCAGATTGACACACTGCCCTCAGATGCCTATTCTCTAGTGAAATAGAAATGGCAGCCCTTCCTGGAGACGCAATGCATGGCGAGACCGAATTCGGAGTATCCAACGGAGTTGGAGCTTCAAATACTGAAAGTGCTGTGGGATGTCGAGCCGATGACGGTTCGGGATGTGCGAGACGCGCTCGCTGCTGGTGGACGCGACTTGGCGCATACCACCGTGATCACGATGCTCGGCACCATGGTCGACAAGGGGCAGATCGAAAAGCTAGAGCCAACTCAGGGCAAAGCGTTTCGCTTTTCGCCTCTGCTGAAACGCGAGGATGTTTCGCGAGGCATGCTCGGCGACCTTGTCGAGCGAGTCTTCGATGGCTCCGCCGAAGCGGTGATGCTGAGTCTGTTTGATGTGAAGGAGCTGGACGAGGAAGAACTCGCCAGCCTTCGCAAGTTGCTGAACAAGAAAATGCGGGAGGCCAAGTCATGAGTCGTTTCTCGATGGATTGGTCTGAACTCTCGCTGCAAGTGATGATCACGTTTGGCCATTTTTTGTGGCAGGCTTGTGTTGTTGCAATCTTACTGGCCATAGGGGAGCAGGCATTCGAGATCGTTAGCGGCAGGGCGCGAGCCCTCCGGTCCTTCGAAGCAACACCGGACGGCTCGCGCCGTTCCGCTAACATTCGTTATACGATCGCCTGCATTGCCTTCTTCTCATTACCGATCTGCGTTATCGCCACATTTGCGTGGGTTCATCAATCGCGCGGACCAATCTTGTTGGTCGCAAGTGATCCAGTGGAGTCTCCAACGTCGCCAATGGTGTCTGCAAATGAAGCCATCCCAACAATGGCTAACACTGACATTCCCGTTCTGCCACCGCCAGCAACGCCCACTCAATGCGGAGGTACCAGCTACTGAACCGATCGAACTGCCGACTCTTGTGGTGGAGCCCCAGACGTCACCAGTGCAGCGCATTCAAGCGTTCGCGCCGTACCTATTGCTCGCTTACATGGTCGGTGTCTGTTTCATGTTGGCTCGGTTCTTGTTGTCGATCATTGGCAGTTCTCGACTGCGTCAAACCATCCAGCCGATTACGGATGCAAAGTTGCTGAAAACCATCGCAGAACAATGTGCGCGAGTAGGTTTGAAGCGAATTCCTCTGGTAGCGATTTGTCAGCGAGTATCAGTGCCGGTCGTCGTTGGCATCGTTAAGCCGATGATACTGTTGCCGCCTGCGTTATTGTGCGGTCTCGATCCGAATCAGGTCGCGGCAATTCTCAGCCACGAGATGGCTCATATTCGGCGCTACGATGTGATCGTCAATTTGCTACAGCGCGTGGTCGAAGCTTTGCTCTTTTTTCATCCGGTCACGTGGTGGATCAGCCGCCGCGTAAGCATCGAACGTGAGAATTGCTGTGACGATTTAGCGGCGGCTTGTATGGGACGATTGCCATACGCGGGAGCACTATTGCAGATGGCAGAACTGTGCATTGGCAACGACCGACGACGCACCGCGGCTCTGGCAACCTTGTCAGCAACGGGCGAAAATTCCACGGACCTCGGCTATCGCATTCGAAGATTGATTGGTGCTGAAGAAACGACTCGAGTGGGATTCACTCGCCGCAGCTTCTCGATTGGATTGGCGATGGTATCACTGGTGACGGTTTCGCTCGTTGCGTGGGGACAGAATCGAATAACGTCGGAGCAAAACTCGGAAGAGGCAGCAGTGCAGAAAATCTTCACTCCCGAACCAAGTTGGCAAACCAAGCTCGCCGCTGACGACGTTGCTTCCGAAATGTTTCGCATTTCACCCGTGGTTATTGCGGGCCGACGGGTCTTGAGCATCGACAAGGACTTTGATTTGCGAACGGGACAGCTACTTCCCAATCCGTTCCCTCGGCTACCGCGCACTTATGAATTCGAGGTAACACTTGATCCAGTCTTGCGCCGCAAATCGTCGGACCGGGCTTTCATTGTTGAAGTGTCCGTTCGCATGCCTGGAAATACTTGGTCAAGTTCTTCCTATGATCTGCGAGTCCTTCGGGCATCGGACTACCGTCAAGTTGGGGCTACCATCACCCCGGAAGGGATGTTTATCGCCGATTCATGTGATGTGGATGTCGAGAATGGTGGCGATTTTCTTCTGCTCGGCATGGTCAATGAAGTTCATGTCTATCGCACCGAAACCGGGCAAGTCGAAACGACGATGCCGGTCAAGACCAAGACGTATCGATGCGGTCGCCATCAGCCCTGATCGAGAGTGGCTAGTTGTCTCTGATCAAAACGATCTGCACTTCTGGCGATGGCGCGATCAGGCTCCTGTGAAGACGATTCATGTGGGGCGAAAGATCGATAGCCTTGTGTTTACGCCTGACGGTCAATACTTGGCAGAAGGACCAGACACGAGGGAAGACATTCAGATCCGCGACATGCGGACGCTGGAAGTTGTCGCGTCGCTGAAAGACGAAGTCGATTCACCGCTGATGGTTACCTCGATGGATATCACACCCGACGGACGATATTTAGTAGCTCACAACGAAGTCTCTGTCGACCAAACGAAACTCACGATTCCGCATCGTATCCATGTGTGGGACTTACAGTCGCGCGGCAAGCCAGTCTTCCAGATCGCCACCGGTGAATGGGTGCGCAAAGTGGAGTTTAGCGACGATGGCCGCATGATCGTGGGCGAGTTCAGTGGAGCCGCTCATGGCGCGCTGCTGGCCGCATGGAAGTTGCCTGACGAACTAATCAATCGCAAAGTAGATTCGCCGAGCGATGCCAATGATCGACTGGGTGATGGCATCCAGTGGTCGCGCTTTGGGGACGAAAACGGACTGCGTCCCGGCGCACGATTGATACTGCCCAAAGACGGACTGAAACCAGGGCAACCGCTGGTTGTTGAATATCGATTAGCCAATGTTTCGACGGATACCAAGACACTCAAGTGCTACTTGAACAAGGGCATGCAGTTCACATCACTTGGTCACGGTAATCGCATTAGCGGTTTTCTCGACCGGCAACGCGAGCCCGTGACGCTCACGATCGAACCCGGTGACGTCTTCATCGATACAGAACATCTCGTTTCGATCGACACAACGGGATTGGAGCCGGGTAAGTATCAAGCTGCATTGGGTTCTGCGTTTCACGATACAACGCACGAGATTCCCCATCGCGGCAGCATTCCGTTTACGATCGTTGGCGAATCAACGGTCAAAGTCACTGAACTTCCAAAGAGCGAGATTCATTGGGGCAAGCCAATCGCCGGATTGCAGGTTGGAGCACGTTTCGCCGGCGATCCGAAGGCTTACGCAATCGGTGCGACCATCCAAGCGGATCTGTTTGTCGCCAACGTGACCGATCAACCGATCGAATGTTCGCTCGCCTTGCCGCACCCAGGCGATGGTTGGCTGTTTAACGTGGAAGACAAGACCGGTTCCACGATCATGTTCGAGCGGCAACCGCCCGTGGATTTCTTCAGCCCCCAGCAGTACGTCCATCTCAAACTTGCTCCCGGCGCAGTAGCACCGATTACGGGTGTAAGCGTCCTGTCATCGTATTCCAGGGCTTCATCGGACGATGCCTTCTCGACCACTTTACCCAAAGCGAGGTTTCAGGTTGTCGGGACGAAAGAGGACGCCGAAGCGCCAAGGCAAGACGGCAGCGAAAAGATTCAGGGAAGATTGGTAACGCAAGGCGGCACGTACTCTGCGATCTTCGATGTCACGATTCTTCGCTCTGAGATTCCGGCCCTCCGATTGGAACTCGATACAGGCAACGTTCCATTCACGGTGTTGAAATCTAGCGGTAAGCGTACACCACCGCCATATGGATTTTGATCCGACCTAGTCTTGAAGCGTCGAGTAGGTTTTGCTTGGCAGCCGAGGGTCGGTTGCGTGGGTGAGACTTTCGACGAAAGGCCAGTATCATGGCGCGACGAGCACAGCGTGACACGCAGTATTGGACAGAACACATAGCCAGGCAACACGCAAGCGGACTGAGCATTGAGCGTGAGCAAGATCAGGGAGGGATTCCGGGCCGATTTTGCGCGAACTGGCTGAGGATTTCAGAAAAAGCCCCCTCGAAGAGCCTGATCGCTTGATCGAGGTCTCCGAGGGGTGTACTCCTTAGTTGTTACCACACAACCTGGAGTACTCCACCATGTATGGTGATTTGCTTCGCGATGCCAGCTTCTGGCAGTTTCTTTTTACCGTGGACGAGGATCTGGCCCGCACCGCCAAGAGCCGGGGGTGCGATTGTGGGGGACGCCTGCATGGGGCCAAGTATCCCCGCAAGCCCCGCGGAGCTGGGGATCTGCCCGAGGACTACCACAGCCGCCTGAGCTTTTGCTGCGATCGCGACGGTTGCCGCAAACGGACCACGCCCCCGTCCGTCCGTTACCTCGGCCGGAAGGTCTTCCAGGGAGCCATCGTCATTCTGGTGGCCGCCATGCGTCAGGGGCCCGCACCTCGCCGTGTCCTTGGTGGAAAACCACACATCGAAGCAGCTCATGCCTTTCGCGTCCAACTGGTATCCTTTCAAGCGCCCATCGCTGGTATCCTTTCGCCGAGGCGGACATCACGCCTGAACTAGGGATGGAGGTACCGGGTGGGTACAGCAAGTCCTATTGCCGCTCAATCCATGACCCCTGCCGCCGATCACTTGTCGGCCACGTCTGGGAACGTCTTTCACGCAAGTGGTGGCGACATAATTTGCAATACAACAATTACTTTGAAAATTCTACAGGGTAGGGAGGCTCACACGGGACTCCTGCCAGTTATAAGAACCCGTTCTTTCTTCATGCCCCTCCTGCGAAATCTTGCTCAGGAGGTCGAGATGCAAGTGTGTGAGATCATCGAATGCGCAATTTGAGCCACCGGCGTGACCACTGACCGCCGCATCGCCCATGTTAAACATTGTATAATATCCAAGATTTGAAAGCATATTGCGGCGAGGAGGAAATGGTACGCTGCAATTCGGCGGCGAGCGAAACGCCGAACACATCGTCCGAGTCGTTTCTGGTTGATTCCTTCGTGACCATCGGTAAGTGGGAACAGACTCGCTCACCGGCTCGCTGAAGCGTCCATCGAGTTCGGAGAGGATTGCACACCCTGACCACTCGGACGCTACAGGACGCAAGCCAGGGCGTTTAAGTGGCATGTGTGGATGCCTCGCTGATCCCGCCTGCTCAATCAACTCTTTCTTGCGTTTGGAAAAACAATTCAGGATTTCGCGTCTCCCATCACTACATTAAGCAAGGAGACGAGACCATGATAATTCCATTTGGCAAATACAAAGGTAAAACGATTGAGTTCATCGCAGACGAAGAGCTAAACTATCTCGGGTGGCTGTTGACGATCCAGCTCAATCCAATTCTCTATATGGAGGCTGCAAGAGTCTATGCGGATCGGACAGAGTACACCGGCGACATCCCGCTGCCCACGTTCGCAAAACCCCCCTGTGAATCCAAGTCACGACCACCAAGGGACTTCTTCGATAACTGCGATTATTTCGCACACCACACACCAAGGGTGCCGATCAATCGCAAGACAATCACGCTCACTGCGGACGACCTCATCGACCTTCACCTGCTTTTGAAACACGTCGTGCCGAAAGAAACAATCGAGCCGTTCGCACTCGACGTGTTGAATCGCGTCCTACACGGCCCGCAGTTGAATACGTCCAAGACGTGCCTGCGGATATTTGCAGCGGCCCACGGCGTAGACATGTCCATCGTTCTGGACAAGCTGGTGGAAGGCGGTTGGGTCAGTTGGGGCGAAACGATGCGACCGGGGCCAACGGCTTATCGGATCGTCACGATGGGTACACGAGCCGCACACGTCATCAGCAAGGTACTGTAGGACTTGCAACGTGACCTTGCGAGAAACATGCCAATTCGCTTGATCGGACTTGTTCGGATCATTAGACTGCTGGCAACTTTCACAACCTCATCAACTGGCAACCGCACTGCGGTTACCTCTGGCCGTTGCTGGCCCAACTCATTTTGCTGTGATTCCTCGGTGTGGCTCGTCGTGTGGGCTTCTGAAATAGGAATTACGGGATTTTTCGAAAAAAGGGATTCTATATGAATCACGTTGAATGCTGGCGGTGCCGACCTCCTCGTCTCGGCGTGTTGCTCCTGTCGATCTCCTGAGCCGCATGCGACGGCAGCAGGAACACCATTCGCACCAACGAGCGCCCGAGGCTGTCGTCCGTGGCGAGAGTCGTGGCGGACCATCGTTGGGATGAAGCAACCCGAGCCGAGGATTCTGATCCCGCCAGACTGCTCTGAGGACGACCGGGAGTTTTATCAGGAGTTGGCAAAGATCGGGGATGCTCCAGCGTCTCCAGCCCTCGACTCGGAAGATGCGTGGTAGCCCTCAGGCAATCGCTCACCAGTAACTTCTTAGGCGGGACAACATCTCCGACTGCCTTACTCGTGTGACCGTGTTTCATAATTTATAATAAAACAACTTTCTTCAAAGTCTTACAGAGCAGGGAGCCTCAGGCGGGACTCCAGTTGAGCGTAAGCCCCTGTCTTTCCTCTTGCCTTCTCTTGCGCTTTTTGCTTGAGCAGTTCGAGCGACCGGCATGAAGTCCGACCTCGTGAACAATGGGCAAGTAGGAATGAACTCGCCAGCGGCTCACAGACGCGTCCGCTGAGATTGTGGAGAATAAACACCACTCGGGCTGCTCAGGCCCCGCAGGACGCAAGCCTGAGCCTTTAAATGGCATACATGGACTGTCACATAATCCCATTATCCACCGGAGAGATATTATTTACAATGTAAAGTGATTCCGCCACCTCACCATAATCCTCTTTGTTCAACGTCGGCACAATCCCGAGCCGCGCGAAGTTGTCGAGCAGCACGGCTCGCACCAGTCCCTCGCACCCCGGTACCGTCAGCAAGCTATCGTGGATGGTCCAAATCGGCACGTCAGGATGGTGATCCATAAGTTCACGGCAACAGCCTCCAAAGATCAGCTTGCCCTCGGCAGCCTGCATCTGATGCGATAAGTTCTTATAATGTTTGTCTCCTTCGCCCTTTGATGTCCGCCATGAACGCAGCCATCGTGGGAAACTGATCCTCAAAGACCTCATACGTAAGTTTTCGTCAGCGGCAGCACGTTGTCTCGATGTTCCTTCTCATTGTTGGGATGCAGCACAAAGAACTCGTGATCTTCCACCGACCGCCAGAGTCGCACGTTGCGGTAGTTAGATTTGCCGTAGATGACGCCGAATAACACATCCTTCGTAGCGTTCCGGTTCGTCATTCCGACAGCGTTCATAAAATATTCATAAATCATTCCCTGTTCACATAGCTTAATGAACTGCCGTAAATCATCAGGAATCCTGTTATTAACGCTTTGTGCGGACTTAGAAGTCAGTGAAACCACCGTGTTTTCAAGTAGAATCTCGACGTCGCGATCAACATAAGGGTATATATGTAGTACCCCTGGTTCCTCGCTGTATGTGTTATACGTGTGATTATGCTTTGCACCATTCCATCGCAGCGATGGCTAGAAATAGCGGCTGGCTGTTGCGAACGTCCCACCCGACGAGCGGCTGATCTTGGTACGTGAGACACCTTCGACCCTCCTTCCACAAGTTCGTCAGATTGGTGTGCCTTCTGCCATAGTCATCCACCTCATATCTCCAGCGACACTCACGTAACTGCGTAAGCACCTGTTCCTGGAGCCAGTCTTTCGTCACGACGGACGCTTTTGCTTCATCGACTCGGACTTTAATCAGAAATTTCCATAAATGGCGATCAATTCGGCTCGTGGGTCGTGGTTCAGCGATCTTGTCCATGACCCTCGGATCGGAGATCGTCCATTGCCGCAGGCGACGACCCGCGTACTTCTCCGTGAAGCGATAGCCCTTGGAGTAATGCTCACGCTGCCAGTCGTAATTGTCGTCCACCTCAATAATCCAGCCATTCAGTCGATTGATGAGGGATCGGTACTGTTTTCCCATGATCCGTTGCAGCACGGGGCTGTATAGGCGCACGTAGGTATCGTCATCTCGGCACCGGCGGTCAAACACTCTTCGCAAGCAAATGGTACCGAGCAGCCATAACACACGATCCAAGTCATCACCGAACTCCTGACGCAATCGTTTCAGGGGCAGCCCTTCGGGTACTCGTGATGGGCAATTTATTCTTGGGCTTTCGCTTCGGTTTCGGTACCGTCTGATCTACTGTAAAGCCAAAGTAAGGTCGACGTGGGCTACGTCTGCCATCGGCGAACCACTTGCAGGGTTCGACCATGTATTTGGCAACCGCATCGTCCTGAACTTTCCGGCCGCTCTTGTTCCAGGCGTGTCGAGATCGGATTCCATTCGCGCGGGCGACTTCTTCGCTGATGCGTCCACTTTCCGGTGCCGAGGTGGATTTGCGGTCTGTTGTTCTAACGGTGTTTTCCACAATTTCTGTTAATTCGGCGTTCATGCTGTTCCTGACCACGAGATAGTTCTTACTGAGCTTATCAATGTGAGTACGTCAGTTCTAGCTTTCTTCTTCCGCGTCCTGCGTTTCTTCACTCTTTCATGTCCATCTCGACTGCTCAGTAAGCGACGCAGATGCGCGCCTGGTCTTTATCGACAATGTGTTGATAGCGACGATGATAACACACAGATCACTGCGAACACTGCCCGTACTTATCATTTTCCGTCGTGCGTGGCGTTTGTGGTTTTGTATTGCCGCATTTTCTATAACACATGTTTCTACGACGAAGGAGGAAATACTTGATTCGACTTGATTATTTCGATAGAGTTCTGCAATCAATCGCACATCGATAGTGACACCAAAATGCAGTTCGTTGAAAAAACGCTTGGCCTTGTTTCGCAGATTTGCTAGACTGCGGCCCCCCGTTAATAACAGAGGTGTGTGCGACAGATAAATACCTGTCACATAAGCAGCCGCGGCGATGGTATTTGGAGCGAGTACGCATCGGGTAATAGCAAAAATCCCACAACACGAACAGAAACTACTTCGCCCACACTATTGATAAGGTAGAGCATGCACGCATCAGAAGATACGCACCGTGAAAGCCAAGCAGTGACGTAAGGGCTGGATTTACAACACGACACCAAAGAGGACTAGAAATGAAAAGAATTAAACAACTCAAAGGCTGGCAGGTTGAGGCTGTTCAACTTGGACGATCCGCGCGGTACTTTAACGTTCAGTCGCCGGGCGGAGCAGGGAAGAGCCTGGTACAGGTCATGTTGGCTCAAGCCGACATCGAGGATAACGGCAACAAACAACTGATTCTCGTACCAAAAAACCACATTCATCACGGATTTTTTGACGAAGACGCCATCGAGTTCACGCTGCCGGGTGCCAGGAAGGCATCAAAGTGGGTTGTTCGCAACAATTTCTGCGCCGTTTCAAAGAAAGATCCCAAAACAAAAATGCTCAAGGCGTTCTTGCTGGCAGATGTGCGGACATTGAGAAAGACGGGTCGGCTGGCTGCGATTGCATCCCACAAAGCGATGGTGCTGGCCTGGAATAGTATGAGCCGAACCGAGAAGCGCCGGGCTTTACACAATATCACGTTCCGCATTGATGAAGCTCATCATATCAGCAACGTCTTTCACCACAGCGATCTGGATCTGTTCAATGTGAAGGACAGGGAGGAAATCCTTGGTGACGCGACTCGTCTGGGTCGGTTCGTGCAATACGTGCTACGCAACGGCGATGATACCGTCAAGCTGCATCTGGCTACAGCCACCTTTTTTCGCGGTGATAATCGCACGATCCTGTCAAAGGGGTTCAAGAAAGAGTTCGTGCATTACTACCTTCCGTGGGATTTGCACTTCGAGACGCTGGGGATCGACAATTTCACATTTGACTTCCTGAGCTATGGTAATGATCCCATCGACATGGTACTCAAAATGATCGAGGCGGAGCCTACCGAACGACACTTGATTATCATTCCGGCGCTGACGCATCGTTACCGCACGAAAGAGACATTGGCAGCCATCATGACGGGGTTGTCAAAGATCCTGCCGACACGTCAACTTCTCGATCTCGTTACTCCCGGCACACAAGAGAGTCACAAACAGCTGCTCCACGAGCGTCCTGATGATTTTCGGGTTGTCGTCGCGTGTCGGTTGTTCGACGAAGGGAGCGATTGGGTACCATGCACACGGATGCATAATACGGACGCATGCGAACGAAGTGTGACTTTGGCAGTGCAGCGATTTTTCCGGCCACTACGGTACCATCCGCGAAAGAAAGATGTCCGCATCTACAACTACCTCCCCGATCTGTCCCCCGACATGACGTTAGAGGAGAAGCGACAGGTGTTGTCGAATCGGCTGAATGCCTTTTTGGCCTGTATCGTAACACAAGGCGAACTCGTACCGTGTCTCGTTCAGGTCAAACCACGCAAAGGTGAAAGTCATCCTGAACGGCTTTCGTTGCAGGAAGTTCTGGGTGATGCATACCCTGACGTAATCGCGGAGCTTCTCAAGGGTTACGAATGTGTGGGAAACAAGATGGACGCCGCTGAGGTCGAGGCGATTGTGGATCGTGTGCTGGCGAAATATGGCATTCCAGTTGAGGTCAACGAGGAGGAACTTAGGAATGGGCTACTTCGGCAACTTATCCGCATTGCCCATCCCAAGAACAAGGCCGTTGATCGTAAGTCTCTGGAGCCGGAGGGGATCGACGCCGAGTCAATTCGACGCCAAGGATTCGACAAAGTGTGGGGAAAGATATCGCCAGTGTCGAGTGTGCTGTGCTACGGCACTGACAATATCGATGTGGCGAGTGTGCGTGAACTCCTGAGCATCGTCCATGAGATCCCTGCTTTGGAGCAGATCCGAGAAGCCATCCAATCGTTCCACAAGCGTACTGGGAATCGTCCGATGTTCCACCAGTCTGAATGGATGAAGGAATTAAACCGGTCGGCAAGGGCCGTGGACAAAGTATTGCGACGGAATTACGGGACAACGTTGGCAAAGGAAGTGCGGTTTGTGTTGGGCGACACGAACGACAACCTGTTGACTCGTACCCAGGAGTTGATCAGGGAGTATTGGTCCAGGGGGATCCGGATCGGTAATAAGTTTGGTGACTTGCCTGAAATTGGCATGAGCAGTTATGCATTGAATGGCCGGTTGACGTGGAATTATGGCCTGACGCTGGCGCAGGAAGTCGAGAAGATCTTGGGACCACAGGTTAAACCGCTTACGTTACCCGGGGTGAGGAAGGTTGTCGGCAAGTACTTGCGAAACGGTATTCGTATTAGCCGAAAGTTTGGGCGGATTCCCGAACTGGACATGTCGAGTTACAACCTGGCCGACCGCCTCAAACGGAATTTTAACGTGTCGTTGCCCGAGTTGGTGGAAGAAGTATCGCGAGGTCAGGCTGGTTAGCAACTTGCTCGCATTGGTATCGGAAAGAAAATGGTGTGCCGCTTGAGCAAACCGGTACTGGACGGGTCGTCATGTGAGTACGACCAGGAACTAAACGACTACGTGTATCAACTGGTGGAGGATGTTCTCGTTGACATCAAGGTCGGTTGCCCTGAGGCAAGCGAGGATATTGACTGCACGGCACAAGAGTAACAAGACGCTATTGGAAGTTGTGAGGGCAAAGTCCTTGGATTACATCGCCCGAATCGACTGAGAACCCGATAGTTGCCGCTCTCGTCCGCATCGTTGTAGGAAAAGCGTTGGAAATCGGGTGTGAACGGCGCTGCGACCGCGAATAACTTGAGAAAGACCATTTCTCTCGGAGTGCGGATGGTTGCTATCGTCCGACAACCGAGAAGATCGTACTCGCGCTGCCCTGATGGAACTGCCAGGAGGACCTAACGTGAACGCAATTGTGGGGCGGGACATTGGATCATCTCAACCACTCGGACGCCACGGGATGCAAGTTGCCTCAGGCATCCCCGGATCGTGTCCAAGAGTGAATCGAAGGGCGAATCAAAAGAACTTCTCCGAATCTCAGCCCCACCATGTTTAAAAAAAAGTGAAAATATTGTCCCAAAACAAAATGGAAATGACTTGCGACAATACTATATAAAGAGTGGCCAGACACATCAGGTAAACACAAAACAAGAAGCCCGTTGCACCTGATGGTTCTGGCCGAATACAAAAGAGACGCAACGGGCTTTCCTTTTTTTCATGGCTGGCATCCGCAAACCCGAATACGCTTGGTTTAACAAGCTCATCAGCAAGAACCGACTACGGTCGGAAGGTGCCGGGTAAGATCAGCCGCCCGACCAAAGCCAAGTGGATGGCTTGGTTGAACACCAGTCCTGGCGACCGCTGGAAGATCATCCGAGTCGTTGACCAATCGAGACCTGCAAGCCCATGTCGAAGGTCGCGAGACCCTCTACTACACGCCCTCCACGAGCGGCAAAGGTCTCCTCGGCATCGACATCGACTGCCACAAGTCGGGATCAGCCGAGGGAGCGAGGCAGGCACGGGCATTCGTGGAACAATGGCTTCCCGGAGTCTACAGCGAAGTCAGTACCGGAGGCGTCGGCGGGCATGGTTATGTCGTCGTGGAGTACGGTGACTGGACGGCAGAGGAGGTCAAAGACATCTGGCTCAATCTCTGCGATGCGTTGGATCGAAAGTGCCGGTCACTGAACTATCGACATCGAGAAGATCGAAGCCAAGGGACTACCGGCTACGATTGTGGCGGAGCAGAAGAAAGGCGCCACCGAAAACAGCAAGATGGGAATTCTCATCAAGATGCCCCGGAACATTAAGGCCGCGATGGGGACGTGCGTGCTGACTCCTTGGGAGATCGTCCGTATCACGGATGAAATTGAAGCGTCCATCCCCGCAACGAAAGTCGTGGCTCCCGCACCCGCCTGCTCCAACCTGATCTGCGAACGTGAAGACATTGATTCGCTGTTCGGCTATGCTCGGAAGCTCGTGTACGCCTATCATCCGCAGATCGTGTTATCTAACCGGGTCCGGGTCACCCCTGAGGACGTGGCGGTGGCATTGTGGATCGTCCGGTTCACCAAACAGCGAGCGAACAAAGCAGGACATACGCCAGGGAACCGCATTCGGGCGATCTGGAACGTACTGCGGGAGCAAGGAATCACGGCACGAGCGTTCGATCCGAAGCGGTGGGCGTACATCCGCAACATGTTCTCCGACTACGGGTATATCGAGTGGGCGAATGCCCAATACAGCCCCGGCAAAGCGATGCAGTGGTCCATCACGGACGAGATGGAGGCTGTGTTAGACGATCTAATGTCATCATCATCTACTGGAGAGGAGCAAGCTTACTCCCTACCACCACTCATCCAAGGACAACGACCTATTAATTGTTGGACAATCACCTTCAATTGGACTGATCGTATCGCTGAACTGGATGCACTGGGTCTTTGGACTATTTTCATCGCTGCTTGAGCGACCCCACACCGCCCTCACAACACTTCGCCTTCGAGATACTCTATAACCCGCGTTTTTCACAATACACAACTAAATGGCGTACACAGCCAAACACGATTTAAAGACGCCTATTCTCTTTGCTGAGTGTTGTGTGGGTCGTGGTGCGTGCCTTCCCTGTATTGTAGTCGTCAACCGCATGGTGTTGGGGAAAGGGATACGGCATTGTTCAACGAGGTTAATAAACAGAGTTGACTCTGTGTGTTCATTGTCTCCCTCACGCCCACACGTTGTGGCGCCCTACATTGCGATCTGCTTGCCTCACGGGTCTATCATTCGTGGCATCGTTGTATCCAGGCCGGATGTCCAATAAGTAGACGGCGTTGTCATGCTTGTCGATCTGCCTGAATACGTCGTCGCAGATCACCTTCGTCACCTTGGAGAACCGCTGGCAGAGTCCATTGCCGTACCAGTCCAGCAACTCTTGGCTGCGTCCAATCAGAATCCTGTATGGCCACAGACAGCGCATGGCGTCCACATATTTAATGACCGCTATCTAACACTCCATCCATTCCTTTTGCAGCAGTGGACACTGATCACTTTTATGCCGCACGTCAGCTGAATATGTGTAGTTGTATTGCGACATTTTATAAAAAATGGCACTTCTTTCGCTCGTTCTAAACTGCCGTTGCCTCAAAATAACTTTAAATGGCGTACGCGAAATAAATCCATTTGGCCTTGCCTTGAATTTGTGCTAGAGTGCGTCGCGATGCAAGACAGGCAATTGAAAACGAGACTGCGTTATACACGACAGGAGGTATTACATGAGTGGCCGGACCGATGGGGTCACGAACGGGTTCGAGTCCCGCTCGGCTATCTGTATGTGTTCTTTTAATCCTATAGGGAGAGATTGCGATGAGTCACAACGACAATGTCGTGGCGGAGTTGAAAAAAATCAGAAGTGAACGTGACAAACAGCTATTGGTTGGGCGACAGTATTATGTTGTCGACTGGCGTGAGTGCAATCCTGTCCCCATCGGAATCCGCATTCGTGCGTTTAAGGTTACGGACAATGGTTCACAACGGGACACATTGGAAGGAGATTTGGCGGTAGACGTTGGTGATATGGGTGACGTCTATTGGATTAATGTAGCTGAGGAGGATCGAGAAGAGGCTGTGCGACTTATGAAAGCAGGGACGTGGAGCGTGAAATGTGAGCGGTCAAAATGGGATCTTTACGACACTCCCGAAGAGGCACGGGAGGCTGCTGGCTATCACATTGAGATGCAGCGCAGTGAGCTGGAGGAGGCTTGGGAGAAGTTGCGATCTCTCGAGAAGGCGCTGGAAAAGTGGGACGGGGTGTTGTGTGTGCCGCACTCGCATTCTGAACCGGCAGGATAGCGACATCGCAGGGGTCACGAGCGGGCTCACGTCCCGCTCGTGACCCCACAACTTAGAATAACAAAGGACGGTGGGAAATGAACGAGAAGTACGAAATGCATCTCAGTGACAGATAAGAAACGACGGTGCGAGAAAGATGGGATCATCTTGAAACGGGACTCAATCTAGATTGTGATGAACTCGCCCATTAGTGGCATGAGAAGTACAGGATATTTCGAGACAAACATTTATCAGTGGCGAACACACCCGTAACTTTCTGGACGGGTCTGGGGCATTAGATTCCACGGAATGGACCACCTCAGCAGCTCGTGAGGACTGGCCGTTTAAGGGGCAATGGTGCGAAAGTACATTGTGGATACCGGGAATATGTCCCAGCGCACGGCGAGGGCTTATGTCCATTCCTCCCACAGCAGCAGACACCGATCACTCTTATGCCGCACGTCTGCTGAATATGCGTAGTTGTATTGCAATATTTTATAACAAATGGCAGTTCTTTCGCTCGTTGTAAACGGCCGTTGTCGCAAAGCAAATATAAATGGCGTACGCGGCATATTCTTATTGGCCTGGCTGTGCATTTGTGCTATAGTGCGTCCCCGTGCGAGACAGGTTATTTGAATATAGACCGCATGATAAGCAACAAATAATCTATGTGACCCCGGAAAACCGGGGCATTCCGGCGCAGGACTTAATGGACCTGGCGATCACCGGATTCAGACACGGCTCGCGAGCATGAATTAATAATTGTTAACAATCAACAGAATGGAGAACGGTCATGCCTACTATTTACTCGAACCACCTGACAGTCACGGGCCCTTCGGATCGGCTCGGCGAGTTTAGTCGGTGGTGCGGCATCAACGAGGGTATGTTCGACGTTGATGACGGAGCGGCCGGCGCGACACGCTTCGGCATACGGACGAACTACCATAACCACAAGCGGTTTATCGATTTTATCAAAACGGAAACGGACACCTGTGTCGACCGCATTCGATTGCACAGGTGCAGGGACGGTGGGTTTCTGATGTGCCTGGACTCGTGGCACGTTGATTTTGGCAGGCACACACAGTGGATGGCTGAGAATTTCCCGGATCTCGTGTTCGATGTGGATGTGATTCAGGACGGGCATTGTCATTGGCAAGTGGTCTTCGAGCAAGGCAAATGGGTCGAAATGTTTCATCAGGCGCCAATGCTGAAACGACCGCGAAGGTGGTTGGAAATGGTGCGCAGTGTGAATGCAGTCGGTTACTATGGGGACTATTCTGAACCGTCGAGTGGTCAAGCAGTCGACGTGGATGCCATCGACGACGAAGACCTGCGTGAGCTTGCCAGGAAGTATCGCCAGGATGCACGAACTGATTACGAACAGGGCGAGCGTAGGTTCCACGAGCAGGCAATTGGAGTGGACGAGATCGGAGTCCGTTACGGCGATGGGATCGTGTCGTTTCGTGTGGGCGACGACTGGGGTGTTGGATACTCGTATGACGTGATCGAGGACATGGACGCAGGTGAACTCCGCACGAATCATTTGCCACCGGATCACGTGGTGCCAATGGTTCTGGAATTCAGCGATCCTGATATCTTTGTCGGCCTGAATCGATCCACGCCGGTGTGTATTGGTCGCCGTGGTGACGAATGGGGGTTGTTCCGACCTTGGGGAACTTGCCTTGGCACTTTTCCAACGAAGCAGAGTGCTATCGATCAGGCCACGCAGATGTTCGGCCAGTATTTTCGACAGGCGACCAAGGAGGCTGCCGACTAGGGGGCTGATCTGCATGACTGTCGGTTGGTGTTCCCCTTTCGATCGGTTGGCTGGGGGCGGTCCCGGAAGGCGGCGTCAGACGCACCAGGATCAATTTACAGAGTACAAATGGAACAGTAGGCGTCGTGAGACCTGCAAAGAGCACAGTGACTGAGAATGAAGCGTAGGCGATTTAGGATGGATAGATATTGGTGTGTGGCCTTGGGTGGCTGTGATGGTGTCCCGACCAGCGACGAACGCAATTGCCCCGCGCAAAATCCCAGTCGCTTCATTATCGGGGCTGAGGCTTCACGTGAATTCCGCCCCTCCAGGCCGCGAGTCGTCGAGTTGTTAATAAAAGAAACCGTCACGATGTCGGTGCAGGTGGCTAACGGCAACCGGCCCTCAGTAGAATTCGCCGAGAAGTTCTCCATTGTTAATTCTGCAACGACTGGACTCTTTTCGAGATTTAGTTCGTTGTGCCTTGGGCGCCAGATCTGTTCCCCTTCGTCGTCGGAATCGCTGGTGTCCCGTCGTCACTTCGCGCGAGGGCAGTGCGACATGGGCGCATTCGCACACATCTGATTCGGTGGAAAACAAATTCACACAACACGAGGAAAACGATTTGGCCAACACTATTGATAAGGGAGTCCCAGAAAGCATCAGGTATCACACACATGGCAGAAGGGCCACAATTAGGCTCAACGCTACGTTCATCGATAATCACTTTTACAAATATGGAGGACAGTCATGAAACAAATCGTTATTAGGCAATTCGGCTTTGGTGAGAATTGTTATGTTCGGGAGTTTATCGCGGAGGTACCCGATGACCTGGACGAGAGCGCAATTGATGAGGACACAGTAGGTCGCCTGGCCGACGCATCGGGAGCAGACTGGACCTACCATGACGCCTACGATCCGATTGTACCCACTGACCATGAAGTGTTGGCTTGCCCGCTCGGTGAATCTGACGAAGGGCTACCGACAGTGCGTTACGAAACGGAATCAATGGAATCGGAGACAGAGCATGATCATCACCAAACACAAGGACAATTACAATGATTTCGGACACACTATTTGACGCGATTGACGAGATTGAGGCTTACCAGTTGAACCATCCTGAATGCTATGACGAACTGAAAGGCGACATTGAAGTCGTCAAGATGGTTATGAGCGGTTTGCAGGAACGACTTGACCAGCCACCGTTCGAATATCCATTCGACATTGCGGAGACACTCAACGCCGACCAGAGATATCGATGGCGGGTCACCTGCGAGGCAAATATTGCACGGTGGACTGAACGGCTGCGGCTTTTAGGGCCGGTAACACCCGACGAACTCATCGGAAAGCTCGATGATGCCGTCAAACGCCAGGAGAAGATGTTGGACGAATGGACCACAAGTAAGGCGTTGTCGGGAGACACGGCACACACTGGCATTGTCGACGAGCCACAGTCTGGGGTGGTGAACCCATGACACGTGTCATGGCAGGGTGATGTAAACGGTCGCCTGAGACTGTTGTCTCGTGGTGTGATCCTCTGCCGTGCAAATATGAGTTCATCAAGAACGTGTTCTCCGATTACGGGTATTGGGCAATCTGTTGACATCATCATCCACTGGATAGGAGCAACCTTACTCCCTACCACCACTCATCCAAAGACAACGACCTACCAGTTGCTGGACTCTGAACTTTCAGTGGCAAGCCCATGGCAACCGCCCAGAGTTCGAGTTGATGGCGGTGATGGTGGCAACGGCAGTAGTACTGCGTATGTGGTTTTGGTACATCGACGCTTTCCTTTACCTCCTCCAAAACGCCTAAAATCCCCGTAGAAACCGCTTCCGTCCGCCCCGGCGCGGGAGAAGCGTTAATAATCGGGTTTTTTGGGGGCTATGATCGCGATCAATGGGGACCGGAACTGGTTGAGACACATTCCGAATTGGTCCACGGAGAGCAACTGGCTGCACCGTCACGATGGTCGTCGCAATCGCAGGTACACAACGTGGGACGGTCGAATTAGTTGAATCACAAAGGGCTCGCAGGCAACCGGACAAACACAATAAATATTTTGTTGAGTTATTTGTTGTAGAATACTCTTCTATATTTGTGGTCAGGGCTACGGCGCTACTGGGTTGTTCCTGGTTGACGACAACAACATGCTTCGAATGTAGTTCGCAAATACGTTAAAGTGATCGCACGTTGTTGTTGGGCTGTAGCTCGTCCTGCGATCCATTTTGTGTTAATTGGAGGATAAACTATGAGTACGAACGCTGGTAATGTCCGTTGGATACATGCTGAGTGTGCCGCGACCCCAAGCCCGGAGTGGACACGCAAACCCTTGGACTGGTTTGTCGGCAAGGCCGTGAAGATGAAGTTTCAGTCGGCGGATTCCCCGGTAGAACAAATGTGGGTGGTTGTAACGCACGTCGACGACAACGACCTCGTTGGTACGTTAAAAAATGAGCCGGTGTATGTTCATCACGTCGCGTATGGTGATCGGGTGGTGCTGAACCGGACGCAGGTCATTGATGTTGAGTGCCTAGGCAGTTGAGAACGCGGTGACGGCTTTGCGGTTGCTTGGGGTAGCTACGGTGGAGGGAGATGGCGTTGTTCGCCCCGCCCAATTCCACGGTAATGTCCGAATCATACATGATGAGTGTGGCCCGAAGCCAGATCCGAAATGGACACATAAACTAAGTCGCAAGCAGAGTGAGAAACACAGCGCAAGAGAGAGCGGTGGGGCGCGGGAGAGAGACGCCCACTCAATATATCTATGGAGAAAGTAATGCGGCGTTATCATGGTGATCTGCTGATTTCCCGATCGGTCGGGCCGCACACCTTACCCCCGTTGCCTGACCGCACCTAACACATTGAAATGGTGGCTGCTCTTAGTCAAAGCGCCATAGCGCCCGCGTCTTGGAAAGAAACAAGGTATGAAACTGATGCTCCCTCACACGAGGAACGCCGTGACCAACCACGCACCTGCATCTTGGGAGCGGGCTTCCGTATGATCTGTCGCCGTAGAAGCGGAGTTGGATGTACTTAAGTGTCACTTCCATGAAAAAAAGGTCGTGACCTTTTGCCAGAAGCCTTCGCTGGGCCTTTTGCCCTTTGTTCTTCCCTGGGCTGGATCGGTACGGTGAGCATGCTCCGTACCAGCGGAACCGAGGCAACGCTCCTTTTCGAGGGACTCGTAAGCCCGTCCGGCCGCGATTCGCTCGCGAGACCAGGCCGGTGCCCATTTGACTCTGTTTCGGCGTATCCAGTAATGAGACTGGCAGGCGAAGCTCCAGTTTCCGATGGATGGGTCAAGGGAAATGGTTTTCCCGTCGAAGATCAGCGTCCAGCTCGTGGGCGAAATGGGCGTGACGACTTCATTTCCGCACCCGCAGCAGCATTTGTGTGTCGCCGTCGCGAATTTGATGGATACGTAAACGATCCCGTCTTGCAGTACCTCGGGAACATAGTCCACGAATTCATGCCTGAGAATCACTTTGCCCTTCATGCCTTCTCCTCGTTGAGAAGGGTGTTGCCGCTTATGACGTAAACGCTGTGATGCTCGCGATCAAGGTCTACGTAGAAATGAAAGAGTTTTTTCCATTTTATGACCGCAAGGGCCGCGTTCATCGCGTTGAGGTCGGCGATCTGAATGTTCTTTGAATACTCGTTGTTGGCGTCACCATCCATCAACGGAATTCGATTCCAGACGTGATCGCGCACATTGCCGGCCGCCGTCGTGGTCCTTATATTCGCGAGCAGCGCATCATCGACGGCCTCGACGCCCATTCCCACGTCGGTAAATGGGATGTTCCATTCCAGCATTCGCTCCATAAGCACTCGCTTGGCCGTCCCCTTGTCAAGGCACAGGAAAACGAAATCCATCCCTTGAAGGTCCTCGACATTCGTCGCATCCATGTAGCATTCGTGCGCAATGATGTTGCGCCGCATCTTGGAATACTGTTCCCGGAAGTAGGCCACCTTGGAGGGTTGCTTTTCCAGTTCCTCGACGCTCGCGGCACCCGGCGACCGAAAAGCGTTGTGATTGAGGAATGCGTCACCGTCAAACAGGTGAATTTCCTTGACGGGCGTTTTGGCAACGAGGTCCAAAACGTAAGACCCCGTGCCGCCCAAGCCGACAATGGTGATTTTGCACAATTCGAGCTTGCGGGTGATGGAGCTGATCCCGGCCCGGCTGGAGGCCGTGTCGTAATAGTTGAACACGGACTCCGCTTCTACGCAGGGGATGACGGGAAACGGCGTCGCCGTGACGATCGGATCGAGCGCCTGGGCCGGACTCATCAGGATGCGCACGTAGGTGGTCATCTTATCGTAGAAATTCGCATAGCCCTCGGGCGGCTTGTTCGAGAACGACCGATCCACCCAGACGCCTTTGTCAAGCTCGCGTCTGACGGCATCGTGCTTAATCTGCTGGATTGGTGAACCGTTCTCATGGCAAGGATCGTCTCCCGCAAAGGAGGCAATATGCGTACCGGGGCGGGCGGTCATGCCGCCCGCCTCCGTCAATTCGGAAACGAGTTTTCCGTATTTGATTTCTTTGCTTGAATTCACATACGGTACGCGCCTGACGAGGAGAAACCCGAGCCTGACCTCGATGTCATAGCCCTCGTCGCGCAGTTTCTTCAAGTCCGGACTACGATCGATTAGTTGCTGTGACATCGAAGATCATCCCATTCTCGATCCGGACCGAGTGGCCGGTCGTCAAGGTGCCCTGTTGGTCATGAACGCCATTCCGGTACGCTACGGTGTAGATCATGTCTTGCCCGGACGGCGGGTTGGGAAACGCCAATGCGATAATGGCCTCGAACGAGAGCTTCTTCGTGGCGACGTGCTTGTCACGGGCGTTGACGATGATCGTGTACTCCCGGTGATGAACTTCCTCGCTGTAGAAGTGGTCGTCCTCCGTCAGATGAACGGGTTCGGCATTGTTTTCGGTGGGCTGGTCTTCCCGGTCGCCTTGGACCTCCCGGTAGAGTCGATGCTCCGTCTTGATGTGGCCCAGCAAATACAGGGCTTCGCCCGTGGTCGGATTGGGGGACTCATACCGCTTTCGGTCGATTTGAATCCGGACCTCGCGATGCTCGGGATGTCCTTCATGTTCGAGTGCTTGATCGTCAGGCATTTGCCAGACCCTTTTATTAGATTGATTGCCGTTGCCCTACCACGCGATCGAGGAGTGAATCGGAACATTCGCGGTCCCGGCCCTAAACTCGACTCGCTCAGACCGAGCAACATGCTCGGCTCTATCACAGACCTCGCGTGAACGGCGGGACGCCGGAAAAGAATCCAGAAAACTATTTAGCTTTCAATCGTGAGCTGCGTGATAACGCGACCGGTGTTGCCAAGCGGCCGGGCCTCCTCCCACAGATATCGGGCACGGGGCGTTTCAAACCACACATGCGCCGCAACGCTGCCTTCGATTTTGCCGGCCGCCGTTCCGTTATTGATCTGCTCCCAAAGGGCCGCTGTCTTGCTGCCGCGCGGAGGCGGGTCATTGTAGGGATAAAAGTACAGCAACCTGTGCTTCATGTCTTCTGACCAACGGCTCCATCGAATCAGCCCGTTATCGGAAAAGAATCGCAAAAAAGAGACAGTTGCTGATGATTCATTTGGCTAGTCGCGAGCATCCCGGCCATCCTGATGTGGATTGTGGGACGAGTTGCACAGTTGCGAGATGACCTAGCGAGCCGGTGCTCTTGTGCTCTGCTAGGTTCCGCGATCAAGAAATCCTCACAGCGTAACTTGGTTGCTGTAATGCATCGGTCGTGAATCTTCGGGCGAGGCACTCCTGCCATACACCCAGCACACGGTACTGGTTGTGCTGCAACGCCGCCCACTCTGCTACTCCGAGGCGTGCCGCAGTCGGAGTATGCAGGTTGATCTCAATGGGAGAGACGCGCAGCGGGAGATTGGGGTGAATGGTCTGCAACCTATCGAGCAGCACTTCTATCTTACCGTGCATGTTACGCAGTTAGGTAGAGGTTAGAGCAAGATAGATGTAGATGTCAAGTCCGCTTCTCACCAATCTGCGCAGGATATCAAGCTGGCGATTGTAATGGCACTCGGGCGCGCGTGTGTTGAAGTGGAAAGACTCAGGATCGTAGCCTTTTAGGCAGCCGACCTTGCCGAAGTTAGCATAACCAAGCATCAGGTCCCAGTCCTTGGTCGTTAGGTATCTCCAGGCGAAATCGTTACTGAGGTTATCGTCAGCCCAAAGGTAGACTTTTTTATGCAACTTGGCATCGAGCAGCGCTTGCATCATCCAGGGTATCCACTCTGGCACAAGATCCGGTTGACCGCCGCTGAGACGTATGATCTGGGGAGGGGTATCCCGGTCTCGATAGAGCTCGATCAGGTCATCGCACGTGAAGTACCTGGATCGGGAGGTGTCCGCAATCATCAGCTAATAGTCTACGAAGCAGAACCAACATCGGTAATTGCAGCCTGCGATTTGGAAGACCTGAGCAGTTTGGATTTGCTCAGGAGGTAGTCCCAGCTTGTACGCTGCTGGCTCAAAAGGGAAGATGAAGTCGCGACCCAGCCGACTTCGGAGGCTTGCGGCTTGTGCCATATTCGGCCGTATCCCGCGGGTTAAACATTCCGAACGTCCAGCGCCTGCTGAGAGCCGCCCAAGGTTGCGATCAGGATAGCCTTTGTATCCGCTCTCAGAAGAACTGTGCGCGACTTGTCGGCCAGGCGATCTACCGCCGCGGGTTGACTACTAGCCGTCATCGCTCCTTACCTCCAATCTTGATTCGTATCACTGATGTTTCCGAGCGACAACCATCTGTAGGATCGGCAGATCGTCAAACTCCATCCGGAGCTGAGCAGCTGCCTGGATCAATGCCGGCGATATTCTCTGGCCTATCAACTGTCTTCCATGCGCAACGACGAACCTGTCAAGTGCGTAGCCGCATGAAGTCAAGAGTTCGCGAAGCTCTGCATCGTGATACGTGAATGAATACACCTCGGCTTCCTGACCCGATGAGTGTACAAACCTGGGCCATCCCTTGTGGAATGCCGGACGACTTGCGCAACGCGTCTCTGACCATATGCGCGAGGGTGACGTGAACACCCAGGTCCCCTGAGCTTTCAGCACTGTCTTCGTACCTCGCAAATCGCTGGTGTGCGGAGGAATGGGTCCGCCAGACTACTAACCACGAGATCCAGGGTTCCGGCCGGGAACGGTAAGTTGGAGGCTGTGCAGCAAATCTTCTCTGTGTCGGGGCGGCAGCGAATCAGTGATAACATGCGCGACGAGATCCACCAGGAACGGTGCCAGCTCCACTTTCTTCCAGAATGGGTAGAAGGCGCCCTCTACCGGTGCCCAGATCAAGCACCAAGCGGCCAGGTTGTGCCAGACGCGATCTTCACCCCTGAAAAACCCCGCGGCGAGACAATGAAAGTTGGCAGTGGTGATGCGTTCCTCATCCGAGAATTCGTCGGCGATCAGGTTCATAGCCACATCTGTTTTGCCGCTCCACATCAGACTCATCTACGGGAGCCGGAATCAGTTCATGCACAGCTTGCAGAAATTTGCCCACCAGCACATCGACCGATTCCTGGTGTTGACCGAAAGCACCACGTCAATGGGATGCGCTGTGGCCCGACGTTCCGATAGAACTCCTGTCCTCATCGGTTCTGACAACCCTTTCCCCGGCGAGGCCAATAGCGCAGCGTTGTTCCTTCGACCAGAACTGCTCGACGTCTTCCGGCATGAGCACGACCGACAGCGCTCCTGGCAAGAGGTGTTTCAGCTTAGCATGATGCTGCGGATGAATCTCTTTGATCGGTATTCTGCCGTTTCGGGCCAGGTCCTCCAGCGACTTGAAGGCCATGGCGTACCGATGTCCATATACTTCGTCCACAGTGACGAAGGCTCCGCCCCGCCCTCAAGCCCTCATCCAATTCCTCTCGAGACAGATGCTCGTATTCCGAGTTGGCTACATCGGCTCGGCGTGGACGAGTAGTGTAAGAGCGTGGGCGACAGAACCGTGCCTCTTGCTGAAGCAGGCGATCGATCATCCGTGTCTTTCCAACCCCGGATGGGCCGCCCACCATGACAATCTGCAACATATGAACCTCCTCGATGGCGGATATGGCAGAATGCTGTATCGGCCTGAGCGCATGCCAAGTCAGCGCACTCCTGAGATATGGCATCCAGTCGGCGGGGTCCTGCTCCGCCGACTGGCCTCTTCACTGCGGCTTGGGTCGCCAGGCATAACCTGGTCGCCGAGCGTCGGCTGGCAATCTGTGAGGATAACTACCTCTGAGCCGACAGCGGCCCTTTGACATGGCACTCCTTGTATGCGTAACTCGCTGACCTGCAGGTGCCCATAACTCTCAGGACCTTCGATGATCACGTCCTCGTTCACCGCCAGATCGCCGGACGTCAGACGGATGCAAAGGTCTTTCGAGAGCAGCTCATGGCCAACCACCTCACCGATCCGGATACGTTCCTTGGTGGCCTTGTTGATGGGCAATGCGATCGTTGAGTCCTCCGGGCCGGGAATCCCGTAAAGGAAGCCTGTGCCAAATCCCCTGTTGAAGACGTTTGCTAACTGTCCCTGCCACGCGTGCCTTCTCGCTGGAGAACGATCCGTTGAGACAGGCATCGATGGCTGCGCGGTAGCAGCGGGCCGTCGCTTCCACATATTCAGGAGGGCGCCGTCTGCCTTCGATCTTGAAGACGGAGGCGCCAGCCGCGATGAGGTCCGGCATGTGGGCGATGTAGCACAGATCCTTCGCTGAGAAGAAGTGACCTTCATCGTAAACGATGTCGGTGTTCTGCGTATCCACCAGTCGCCAAGAACGCCGGCAAAGGTGCTGGTACATCGGCCGCGGTTGTCGAGTTTGCCGGTGAAGATTTGGAGAAGTCACAACGCCCTGAGTAGCTGAAACACATGGCTCCATGTACGAAGACCTCGATCTCAGCCTCCACGGCAGCCCGTATTGGGCGGATCTGCTCTAAGCTGAGTTTGTGCGCGAGGATAAGGCGGCTGGCTCCCTGGGCGATATAGAACTGCGCTGCGAGGCGGTTGCATACATTACACTGAGTGGAAAAGTATGGAGTCGATACCCAGCTCCTGGGCTACCGCCATGACTGCAAGATCCTGTACGATCACGGCATCGATCCCGAGCGTCTTGGCCGTGTGCAATAGTGCCCGAACCTCATCAATCTCGCTGTCGTAGATGACCGTGTTGGTCGTGAGGTAGGCTTTCAATCCACAAGTATGGCACGTGGCGATGGCCCGGGGCAGATCCTCAGGACCGAAGCCGGCCATATCCCGCCTCATACTGAAGCGATCGATGCCAAAATAGACGGCATTACCGCCTCCTGCCGCCGCGGCCTTAATGGTGGGAATGTCATGTGCCGGGCATAAGACCTCGAGTGGAGCAGTGTGGCCTGATTTTTTCTGCCAAATCTCCGGATAGGCACTCATGATCACACCTCCCTTCAGCCCCTAGCGGGCAAAGCCAAGGGCCTGCATCAGGGCCCAATTCATCGAGATCCAGTTGCTGCTCTCGGCCGTCGGATAGGGCAGTTGCCGGATTCGGATGGACCTCGACCATCACGCCATCCGCTCCGGCTGCAAGAGCTGCCCTGGCCAGCGGGATCGCGATATTGGTTCTACGAGCGGAATGGCTGGATGTCCGGGATCACTGGTAGGCGTGTGTCCTGCTCGACCAGGGCAATGGCGCTCACGTCCAATGTGTTGCGAGTCGCCTTTTCGAACGTTCTGATCCCTCTCTCACAAAGGATAATGTCCCTTCCGCCCGCCAACAGGATGTACTCCGCGGCGTTGATCCATTCGTCAATGGTGGCGGCGAATCCGCGTCTTCAGCATGGTGGGCCTATTCGCGACACCTACTTCTCGTAACAGCGGATAGTTTGCCATGTTTCTTGAACCGATCTGGAGGATATCCGCGTGAAGGAGGCAACCAACTCCACTTCCCTGGTCCATCACCTCCGTGATCGAAACCAGATCCAACTGCTCCGCCACCTGTTTCAGGTACCTTAGGGCTTGAATGCCAAGGCCCTGAAACCGTAGGGCGATGTTCTTCGTTTGAACGCCTGCCACCGCGGAGAATGAACCGTCCGTACTGGCTGATCGCTGTCGCAACGGTGAGGAGCTGCTCCCGGCTTTCGATAGAACACGGCCCTGCCATGATTACGGGTGATGCTGTGCCAATAGGTATCCCCTTCACGTTGATGATGTTAGGTCCTTCATGGGGTTGACGGCCTACGTGTAGCTCGTTCATCGGGCGAGTGCCAGGTCGTGATGCAAAGCTTATACTGTGTATCGCCAGCGGAGCCCCGGCATCCTCTAGAGCGTCGACTAGGGTGCCCAAGGCCTGGTGTGAAGTAAGCACAGACATTTTTTCACTCCTAACTCTGGCACGAAGTGCGCCGTATCTGCCCGGTCGTGGTCGATTGGATGTAACGTCATGCTCTCTGCTGGAGATGGCTGCCTGCTTCTTCTCACCAGCCTAGCCTAGTTGCGACGTCCTTTCTTGCGCCTGTTGTCGAAGGATATGCAGGAGAGTCCGCCGGTAGCAGTAAGCTGCCGGCGGCAGTCCATCAGCGCATGATATTGGGCCGGC
>CAVWHV010000050.1:0-69554 GCA_963754725.1 uncultured Planctomycetaceae bacterium | reverse complement strand
CGGGCGATTAATGAGAACGTGCCGGCCTGGCAGGGTCCCCAGCCGATCATCACACTGTACGAGTCGGATCAGAAGTTCGCCGTCCTCACCCCGAAAACCGACTTTCTCAGTTCCCGCCCCAACAACGAAGAACGGGAAGGGTGGAGCTATTTTGTCGTGCCACTGGCAGGTAACGAACAATGGGAACGCACGGGGGACGTGCCCGCGACGCTGAATTACCTGACCATCGGCTGCGATTCCTGGGTGCACCACCGCTGCAAATCTGGATTGACGGAATGAGCGTCCGCTGATCGCGTGCGTGTCGTGCACCGGCTACTACAGCCCGACATCACTCGTATCGCCCATACTTCTGAGCGGCCTGGACAAAGGCAAACAAGTTCTCGTAAGGAACTTCCGGGGCAATCACATGGGTCGGAGACAGATAGAGTCCACCCCCTTTGCCGACCGTCTCAATCCTGAGCTTCACTTCCGCCGCCACCTGCTCCGGTGTGCCGAAGGGGAGCGTGTCCTGGATACCCACCGAGCCCCAGAAGGCCAGCCGATCTCCGTAACGTTGCTTGATCACAGCCGGGTCCATGCATTCCGGCTGCAGCGGGTTGAGCGCGTTGATGCCAATCTCGCTCAGTTCGGGAATCACCGGCTCGACGAATCCGTCACTGTGGTAGAAGAAGACGACGTCCGGTTTGACCTCGCGGGCCGCGGCAATCACGCGCGCCAATCGTGGCTTGAGCCACGTGCGCCAGGTGGCCGGACTCATCAGCATCCGGTCCTGCATACCGATGTCGTCGCCGATGTGAATCACGTCGACCCCGGCCGCCGCAAACCTCCGCGCGCGACACACCGACAGCTCCGTAATCCGATCGAGCAGGCAGGCCGCCGAGTCCTGGGCCGTGATCATGTCGGTCACCAGCCGCTCCAAACCGCGGATTTGCCAGGCGGTCTCGAAGATGGTCATGGCCATGAAGGCCACGGCTGCCAGTCCCCGCGCCGAATCGATGCCAATTCCTCGCCCAGATGCGCATAGCGATACTCGGCATCAAAATCCGGCAAGGGGTATTGTTCGATCTCGGTCAACGAGTCGGTCGCGACCATGCGGGCCGGTGGGATGAAATAGTCATAGGCCGTGTTGGAGCCAGGCACCAAGGCCACGCCCCACTCGAGCAAGGAAAACGTGGCCGCGGTCTGGTCCTGTTCGCGGGGGCAGTAGGTCAGGTGCGCGGGAAGTTGATGGTACGAAGCGTATCGCTCGATCAGGTCCAGGGCTGTGTCCTGCAGGTGGACCCAGGCCACATCGCGTTCGACGCCGAAATACTCGTCAGGATTGTCGGACCCAGTCCGCTCGCGGAACAATCGCGCCGCCTCCCGATTGAATCCTCCTAAGCCGTTGCTGCAGTGCGTCAGATCATACGGCACGCGATCGGCCTGGCCGCCGCGCAGCGTGCAGAGGACGCGGTCTCGTGGCGTCATACGTTATCCCCTGGCTCCAACGCTTCCTGAACCGGCACGATCACACCTCGTCGGGATTCACATACTCAATCCCATAGAAGTCGCACAGCAGTTTCAATTCCTGGCTGATGTCCCCCATCGCCATGGCCAGGTGATGCGCAAAACCGTGGCTGAGAATCAGCCGGTTCAGCTTCTCCGGCCGGGCTACTTCCACATCCGCCGCGGCCACCAACAGATCCTGCCGCGTGTCCGGCCGACTCTCGCCGGTGAAAACGAGCATTTTGAATTCGCCGTCGCCATCCTGGATCATCCCCATGCCGGTCTTCACGCCGTAGCAGAACTGGCCGATGCAGGTGGGGCCCATGGAAATGCCCCCTTCGCGATCCGGACTGATCTCTCCAATCTTCCCGTCCTCCATCAGGCAGGGGATGCCCACGCCGCAATGCGCCAATTGCACTACCGATCGTGCACCCACGTGGTTGATGAAGTCGAGGCACGCGGCGGGTCGGCCCGACAACAGGTTGCCGATGCTCTGGCACACGGCGGTCGGCCAATCGCCCTCGCAGGCGGCGGCACGGACCACACCCTCGGACAGAAGCCAGCCGATCGACAAGCAGGCCGAGATGTTCTCGATCTGCATGATTTCTGGCCAGCAGCGAATGGCGGCCGACGTGAAACCATTCGCCTCGATCAGCGCCTTGAAGGCATGATACAGCCGAGCGCCCTTGTGCACTTTCTCCGCGGCGGTCAGGAGCTCTCGACCGCTGGTCATTTGCTCAAACGTCTTTTCGACATCCGCCTGCGTGAATGACACTTCGCCGAGATAACCGCGCGCCTGACCCGATTCATAAGTTTGGAGAACGGCCGAGAAGTCGATCGTCTCAATCCGCGTGCCGAACAACCGCGCATAGGCCAGCCGATTGCCATTCGCACAGTGGAATCCACCGGGCGCGTCGCCGAACCTGCCCAGCAGATCGTGGCGCAATCCCCGCACCGTGCGAACCACGGATATCAACTGGCGAAACTGTCGCTGATACGCGCGATCCTGCGGCCAACCGGCCAGCGTGAAGACGGGCCGGCCTATCTGCTTGCTCACGTAGTTGTTCATGATCAAGCCGCAGTAGGCGTTGGTTGTCCATTCCCGATCACCCAAGTCGATCTCGGGCGGTGCCGTGAGGATCAGTGGCAGCCGGCTGAGGTAGGGGTGGACAGCCAAGGTGAGAAAGGCATTACCATTGGGGAAAGCGCTGTCGAGGATCACGAACGCATCCACCTGCTCGGCGGCGAATCGGTCGGCCACGGCCGCGGCTTCGGTGGGCCCGAAAATCCGCTCGGGGAAGAAGAACGATGCGTCGCTGACAAGTCCCTCCCGCCTGAGATCGTCGAGCAAGGTCCGCAGCTGGGCTTCGACCGCTTCCTTTCCACGGTTACTGAACACGTCGATGCTATTGGATACGATGCCGATCTTCGGCGCGGTTACTTTCGGATCGCTCACGGCGTGGAACCTCCGGTACTGGTGATGACGCGCAGTCGGTCGTCAAGAACGTCTTCAATCTTGGGCAGGACATTGCGCATCACGTCGATCGTGAAAGGGAAGTCTCCCGCCCGAATCAGTTCCTCGCGCAGCGCGCGAAGATAGGTTGTGTGGATGATCGTGCCCACGTTCACTTTGGTGATGCCACAGCGAATGGCCTTGCGGATGTCCTCGTCCGGGATGCCTGTGCCGCCATGCAGGACCAGTGGGACGTCGACGGCGGCGGCGAGTTCTCGGAGCCGATCGAAGTGGATTTTGGGCTCCTCCTTGTAGAACCCGTGGGCCGTGCCGATCCCGACCGCCAGGCTGTCCACGTTCGTCTGCGCCACCAATTCGACGGCTTCCTCGACCTCTGCCAGGAAACTGTCTCCCTGCGCATCGGCTTCGACGGACCGGCCGAGCACTTTGCCGATCTCGCCCTCCACCATCACCCCTTTGCGATGGGCGTATTCCACAACTTCGCGCGTCATGCGGATGTTCTCGGCCAGCGGGCACAGCGAACCGTCGATCATCACCGATGGGTATCCGACGTCAATGGCTTCGATGCACAGCGGCACGCTGCTGCTGTGATCCAGGTGCAGGATGACCGGCACGGTGGCTCGCCGATTCAAGGCTTCCACCATCGCGTGGCACGCCTCCAGGCTCAAGGCTTCGGCCACGCCCCAGTAACTACTGGCCAGGACGGGGACGTTTCGGCGCTGGGCCGCATTCACAATGGCCGTCAGATCCCAGATATCGGTGAAATTGAACGCGGCCACACCCGTTCCCGCCCGCCGGGCGCTGATCAGGATTTGCTTCCCGGTTGCCTTGTCAGTCGTCATGGGTCTCCAGTGCCCAGTCCACGGGCTCGTAGTTTTGTAGCACCCCAGGCAGCCCGGCTACGTCGGTTGCCTCTCGAGCATCTGTTGGATCTCCTCATACGTCGGAACGGCGGCCCAGCCTCCGGTGCGTGTGGCCTTGACCGCCGCGGCCGCGTTGGCGAAGTGGATGATGCGTTCCACCGTCCACCCGGCCGCCAGCCCGTGGCAGTACGCACCGTGAAACACGTCGCCACAGCCGGTCGTGTCGACCGCATCAATGAGGTGACCCGGCACGTGCTTGACCTCGGGCTGGTCGAGAGTACACCAGTAGCAACCCTCCCGACCGGCGGTCACGACGACAGCCCGGTGCGGTGCGGATCGGCTCAGCATCTCGCAGGCGGCCCGTGGATCACGGCCACCCGTGTAAGGCACGGCAAACTCTGCGCTGCAAAGGAAGTGATCGATACCGGCCCGGATCTCGGCCAGCTGCGGCATCTCCAGCTCGATATCTGAAACCACTTGCAGGCCGCACTGCCGGGCCATTTGCACAGCCGGCAGGATGATCGCAGGATACAGATGATCCACCATCAGCACCTTGGCGCCCTGGAACCACTCCGAGCGAAGTTCGGCTGGCTCCAGGGACTTGATGCTCGCCGGATCTACGAAGATCGCCCGGGATCCCGTGTCCGCCGACACGACAATCAAGGCATGGACTGGACCGCAGGAGGCATCGTGCAGCAGGAACGTCAGGTCGACGCCACCCCTGGCCAGATGTTCGCGGGCAAATTTTGAGAGTTCGTCGTCACCGAGTCGACCGAGCATGGCACAATGCGATCCCAACCGGGCGGCTGCCGCCAACGCACAACTCGTGTTCCCACCACCCTGTCGCCGGCGACCCGTCAGAAACTTCTTGCCGTCGGCGGGTGGATAACTGTCCACGTAGAGCATCTCATCGACCGCGATCACTCCCAGGCCAACGATGTCGTGAGTGTTCTGCTGCATGGAATACTCGTGCTTCTGCCTGCGGCCTGCTCCGAAAAACTCCCGTCGGGCGCAAGCATCAGCGATCCTGTCGCGCAAGCACGCGCGCCGTCGCCTCCATGATCCACGCCTGGGTCTTGGGAAACTCGGCATACGTCCGAATATCTTTCAGCAACGCATCGTCGGGATCAATTCCGGCGGTCTGCAACATCGCGTAGTCTTCCAGCGATTCCGCGAACACCTCCCACCGGATGGAGTCCAACGGGCCATCCGGTCCGGGATAGACCACGAACGGATCGCCGTACGGAATGTCCGGCCACAGGCCCGCCGCGCCTTCGGTGAACGGATCGATCATGGCATCCTGTTCGAGCTTCTGCCAGCAATTGTAGCCCCAGTGCAGAAAACCTTGGGCACGCAAGCGGTAGAACAGCCAACCGGACATGCGGATCTTGGCCAGCGGTGTATCCATGAAGCGATTGAGGTACGGTCCGCGCGGGGCGCAACAGAAATAGACCCAGTGGGGGATCTTTTCGTCGATGTATGCTTGCGCCGTGCTGACCACGGGAATCGGCATATCGGTCAGTGCCTGGCGCCCGTACTCAACGTCGCTCAACGCATCCATGACCTTCATCCACGGCGCGAGCTCGCGCAGCGTCTGACGAGCGCGGCGATAGTTGGGGATATGTTCCGCGGCCGGCTCGTCCGAAAGATGAAAGTAGGAACAGTCCAGCAGATTCTCTTCCTGCAGGAACTGATGAAACGACGGTAAGAACTGGCGCAGGAAGTTGGTGTACAATTCACCGTGGCCGTCTGTGTCGGGTGGCCAGAGCGGCACGGCCTGTCCGTCTTTCATCGTGTAAACCGGCATGGCGTGTTGGACGCCCCAGTAAATCCACAAGTGCGACCACTCGAAATGCGTCGCACCACACTGGCGGCCCAATCGTACGAGCCGCCGAACCTGGCTCCAGTCGAATTCGTAGCGACCCGGCGCCGGGCACGTGATCTTGACCATCTGTGCGGGGCGTCGCACAAACTCGCGGCGCGGGAACAGCTGTTGCACGAACAGCACGTTGTTTCCATGAGCCACGAGGTTGCGGATATAGGCCTCGGCCAGTTTCCACCATGCTTCGCCGAACGGTTCGATGGCGTAGTGTTCGTAAATCGTCTCGGGCCGCCACCAGTGCGTGACGGGGAAATCGTGCCGCGGTTGCACCACCAGGGACCGGATGTCCAGCGTCGCGTGCAGTTCCACCTGCGGTGTGCCATTCGGCAGCTCGAACCGTATGGCGAGCTCTCGCACGCCGGGCTGCGCTTCGGCGGGAACCGTGATCGTGACCCAAAACGATTGGTTCTCGCGCGGCCCGATGCGCGCTGTCGCTTGCGGATACAGGGGATCGGGCACGAGCCCTGGAACGAGCCCGACGCCATCGAGTTCTTCGGTCGGCGTGTCGATCGTCGCGTGCCACTGGGGCACGTACCCGACGCGTCGCACGAGCACGTCACAGCCGGCGGCCCCCGTGACCGTGCAACCGACATCGAGCGCCGACGGCCCGCGGTTGGCCAGGCAGGCCTGGAACGACACGTGGCGATTGCGGGCGGACAACAACGACAGCGTACACTGGTCGCCCGCAGGTGAAGTCGGATACACACGTTGAAGCGACGTTTGCAGCCAACACGCCACCGTCTGCTCGGGACGGTCTTTCACCGCCGCGACGAGAGGTCCGGACTGCCGCGTCTCCGCAGAATCAGGCGGCGGCACGGGACTTGGTTCGACGGCGCGGGCCAGGCTGGATACGGTGGCACACATGGCGAATGCGATCGCAATCGGGTGGTTCATGCGGGCTCTCTCTGCAGACAACTGTCGGATGGTGCTGGACTGTACACATTCGCCACACAGTGGATCACGTTCGTTCTCCTCGAGGAATGCCCCACCTTTAGCAACAGCGACGCAACTCCAAGGCCCGGAAACGTTTCCCAATCAATACAGTCTTTGCAGACATCCCCTCCCGGGTCGGGATCGAACCCGGATTCTAACCGATTGCTCCTCCGCACAGTACATTCTCGGGGGGCCAGGATTGCAGGAACCAGCGGTCCTCCGATAACATTTCTTGCGGTTGCAGCGCACATCGTTAATCCAGTCTGCGAGTGGACTCGAGGGTGCGGTACGAGCGACTCGAGCCATGCGGCCCAAGTTCTTGGGACCGTCGCCAAGCTGCGACGCAAATCGGAAGTCTGCAGTGGGAGGATATTGAGATGAACGTCCACGAGGGTGATCGCGTTCTGGTGAATGTCGCTCCGTTCATCGCGTCGGTGCGGCGACAGGCGAGTTCCGTGCGATGCCATGTCCTCCAAGTTGCCGAAGGTCGCGTCCTCGTTTCGACTCAGTCTCCCTGCCGGCAGGTTGACTTGTGGGTGGAGGACCAGTGGATCGAGCGCGTCCTGGAAGGGCGTCACGTTGTGGGCGCGTCCAGTGCCGTGTAGCGAAGCTTGGCCGCGTCGCTAATGGCGACGTGGGACGAGGCTGGAGCGAGACCTCCGGCAGTGACATCGGCAGTCCGCCACGCACGCTCGGCGACCAGTCGGCTTATCTTCGCGGGCAGAAGTAAGAGCCGCTGATGTCAAGTCTCTTCCGTGGGATGCGGCGGTAACAACCCCAGTCGTCGAAACGTCGACTGGAGAAATGCCAGCAGACTCGCGCTCACCGAGGCAACCACCGCCACCAACCCGTACCGGAGAACCTGAGTTGACAATCCGCTGCTCTCCACAACTTGCAGGCCTAACAGCGTGCCAGCGGCCAGCCCCAGTCCCCATGCCACAGGTCGTCCGGCCAACATGATGATCGCGGACATTGCGCCAAGTACGACCCCACAGGCCGCTCCCCAGAACCCACTGCCTACGCCCTGATGGAGGCTGGCACCCAGTACGGCAGAGGCACCCGCAAGCAGTGCCCCGGGAAGTCCGCAGAACACTTGCACCGCGATCGCCGTCTTCCAAGTGCCTCCGAACAACTCGCGAACGACGGCGAACAGAACGCTCGTGGCCACGCCCACGACCCCACCGGTTACCGGACTCGAAAAACCACCACCGACCGCGCCACCTACGACGCCACAAACGAGAAACATCGTCGCCAATTCGCGCCGCGCCTCCGAGAACTCCGCAGGCTCATCTCCGGCTTCCCAAGTATGCGGATCGGACTCGAAAAACAGATCGTCCGGGTCGTCCGTGATGAACTCGAGCGCCTCGTCCAGCCCCAGTGTCAGCCCGGAGTCCGTGATCCTCTGCCAGCGATCGTCCGTCCACTGGTACACCTCCACTTCATCATCCCGACCGGTCGGCCTCAGCTTCGCCAGGGGATGCCGGTCGTCGCTCCAATAAACCGCATACCCGCTTTTCCTTTTACGGCAGACGACGTCCATGTCGGCGGCTTCAAAATGATCTTCAATCCGGTTTCTGAATGTACTGGCTGACCAACTTGTCATCGGTTTCGTACCCTCCATGCGCGGGATTTCGGGCTGTCCTGCCGAGGCCTGCAGTGCCCCGGGAGGCAATCCATGTCTGTCGACAATTTACACCAAGTACCGGCACGGGCCGATACCAATTCATCAAACCTGTCCAACTGCCGCTCGACCACCACCAGGCCCGGCCCCCGCTGCTCGAATCGGCGCGCGGGACCGGCACGTCGCGCGCGATTCTTCCACCAAGGGACCGTCGGTGCTGGCACGGAGCGCTGTCGACCTGGTTGCGCGGTATGCTATCAGAGTCCGCTGAGTGCCGAGTGCATTATCAGGCATTCCCTTATTGCGGATATCCGTTGCAGTACCGTTCACAGTCAATCGGTTAGCACGTTCAGGCCGCGGATCCAGAGGCGGTTCAGGAGCTATCGATGATCGAGATCAAGAACTCGCAAGCGAAACTTGCCGTGACTCTGTCGGTGGTTCTCAGTGTCGTCTGGTCGACCGTGGGACCGGTTGCCGCCTGCACCACGGTGCTGGTCGGCAGACGAGCCACATCGGACGGTTCCGTGTTGATGGCCAGTTCGTGTGACGGCGATGGGATGGGCTTGATTTACGTCATGCCGGCCCGGACCTATCCGCCGGACACGAAGTTGCCCATGTATTGGAACGTGCCCAGACCGAAGACCTACCAGCAGTACCGTGCGAACGTCACCCAAGGATACGACCTGGTCGGATCTCTGCCGACAACCAGGACCTTTCGCAGCCTCATGCTGGCCGGCAACCTGGAAAGCATGACCACCGGCGGACTGAACGAACATGGCGTGAGCATCGCCATCGAGTTTCTGCCGATGCGAGCGGGCTTGGCGTGCGACAAAGGTGTCGTGGGTCCCAACAGCAACCACTGGACCACGTCACTCATCGCGAATGGCCTGCTGCGGGCCCGGACCGCCCGCGAAGCGATTCGCGTGATCGGCGCGCTGATCGACGAATATGGGTTCCTGTATTATCGTGCTCCCGACGCGGGAGTCGCGCTGCCCATTGCCGATGAGCATGAAACGTGGCTCATGGAAATCTTCGGTCCGGGCGCGAACTGGACTCCCGGCAGTGGAAAACCGGGGGGCGTGTGGTGTGCCCAACGAGTTCCCGACGGAGAGGTCGGGTGCAGTGCGAACCGCAGCCGGATCGGCGAAGTGGACTTGGACGACGCAGACCACTTCCTGGCATCCATCAACATCTTCTCTCTGCGCAAGAGCTGGAATTCTGGAAACCGGGGGTGCCGTTCGTGTGGCACCAGGTCTACGGTGGTCCTGGAAGCAAACAAAACTCATTGCGCGAATGGCGGGTTCTGAGCCTGGCTGCGCCTTCCTTGGAACTGAAGGCGACCGGCGATCCCGCGGTGGATCGATATCCGTTTTCGGTGAAGCCGGACAAGCCCATCACAGTCCCAGCTCTTTTCCACGTGATGAGAGACGCCTATGAGGGTACGCGATTCGACCTGACGGAGCAGCCGGCGTTCCAGGTCCAGGGTCAGAAGAGCCCGTTCGCGCGTCCCTGGGGTCCCCACGAACTGTTTGACCTGCTGCAGATCCAGCCGGAACGAACCATCTGTACGCCCACGAGCGGGTACGTCTTCGTCGCTCAGCTACGAGACTGGTTGCCGGACCCCGTGGGGAACTGTCTGTGGTTTGCCTACGGGCCGGCGAACACCAGCTGCTTTGTGCCGGTCTACGCTGGCGTCACCGACCTGCCCGATACCTGGGACCAAGCGGCCAACTTCACGCGTGTGGACAGGGAACAGCCTCAGTGGAATTTCCGCCTGGTTCACAACCTGGCCAACAGCTTCCGATACCAGGACGCCATGAAAGACATTCAACGGGTTATCGAACCCGCGGAGCAGCGGTATCTCGGCATGCAGAAAGAAATTGACCGGACAGCGGGACTCGTCTTCGAGAAACGCGGTGCGGCAGGTGTCGAGACGTTCCTTACCGACTACGCTCAGCAGTGCACAACGCATGTGGGCAACGCCTACCGTGAATTGGTTGAGTACCTGATGTTCGAGTATCTGCTCGACGACGAGATTCTGGCTCCGTCCAGGCTCCCTCAGATCACGGTGCCCGCCATTTCGGATGCAACCGAGGTCCAGCATGTTGAATGATCCCTATTTGAAACTCTCCGACGTGGGCCACTGCAAGGTTCTAGAGCGTCTTGGTGAAGGGGGCATGGGTGTCGTCTACAAGGGGCACCACCAGGTTCTGGACCTGGATGTGGCGATCAAGTTCCTGCACCCGCATCTGCTCCAGAAGACGGCGAGTGCCGAGCGGTTCCTCCGCGAGGCCCGACTGGCGGCGCGATTGAATCATCCATCCATCGTGCGTGTCTTCGACTGTGGTGAGGCCGCCGGGCACTTTTTCATTGTCATGGAGTTCGTCGACGGCCGAAGTCTGGAAGTACAGGTTCGGGAGTCGGGGCACGCTGCCGGTAGCCCGAGCTGCTGCAGGTGGCCGAATCGCTCGCCCTGGCATTGGGTGAAGCGCTCCAACAGGAGGGCGTCATTCATCGCGACATCAAGCCGGCCAACATCCTGCTCACCTCACACGGGCAGGTGAAGTTGGCTGACCTGGGGCTGGCAAAAATCGTGGACGCCGAGAGCGGCACGTCCGCCCATACAGCCGCCGGAGTGGCTCTGGGGACGCCGAGCTACATGTCGCCCGAGCAATTCGCCGATGCCCGCAACGTCGATCACCGCGCCGACATTTTCTCGCTGGGCGCAACTCTGTACTACCTGCTGTCTGGCGAAACGCCCTTCCAGGGTGACTCGTTCTTCAGCATTCTCAAGCAGGTTAACGAAGCAGATCCCGTCCCGCTCCCGCGGCACGTACCGGTGGACGTGGAACAACTTGTTCGCCGCATGTTGGAGAAGGTGCCGACGAACAGATTCCAGACTTACGGCGAGTTGGTCGATGCGATTCAGAGTGTCCATTCGACACTGAGTGAAACGCTGGAGCACGTGTCTCAGACGACCGAGGTGACCGCCAGCAGTTCGATGATTCCCTCGGCGAAAATTACGGGCGGCATCCTGCGACCGGCTTCACCGCGGGAAAACCGCGTGCTGCTGGTGGTCGATATCCAGAACGACTTCTGCCCCGCCGGTGCGTTGGCGGTTCCCGACGGTGATCAGGTCGTCACGATCGTGAATCGACTCGCGCGTCGCTTTGCTCACGTCATCCTCACGCAGGACTGGCATTGCGAAGATCATCTGTCGTTCGCCTCGTCGCATCCGGGCATGCAACCGCTGGAGCGCATCGAGCTCTCGTACGGCCCGCAAATCCTCTGGCCCGATCACTGTGTGCAAGGCACGCCGGGAGCTGATTTCCACCCCGCACTCGACGTGGTGAATTGCGAGTTGATTATCCGCAAAGGATACCACCGCGAGATCGATTCCTATTCCGCATTCTTCGAGAACGACCGGCAGACACCCACCGGCCTGGCCGGCTACCTCCGCGAACGCGGGTTGACCCGCATCTTTGTCGTCGGTCTGGCGACGGACTTCTGCGTGGCCTATTCGGCGCTCGATGCGCGCCGGCTCGGCTTCGAGGTGACCGTGATCGAGAACGCCTGCCGCGGCATCGATGTCGATGGCTCCATGGCAGCTGCCTGGCAACAGATGTTGGACGCGGGGGTTATCCGCGCCTGAGCGGTGCGGGCCGCCCTGTCGCCGGCCTTCCCGCCGGCAGCTGCCCCGGCGTCCCGACGGCCTGAAGGCTGCTCGAGCCAACCGCCTCGCTGAAGTCGAGCTTTGAATGGCCTTTCTCAGCCTCGCTTCACCACCTCGTGAACGTCGGTGGCCGGAGCAAGTGCCGGCTGAAGGCCGGCAGCGGGGCCCTGTTCTGGGCACGGCGCGACCTGCTCCCGCACACTTCTGCCGGCTTCCAGCCGGCATCCTGCTTGCCACCACGTTCACGTGGTGGAGTGAGGCACAATAAAAAATGTCTTCTTCAGCGTGAGTAAGGCCGGCTGATGGCCGGCAGCGGGGCCCTGTTCTGGGCACGGCGCTACCTCCTCCCGCACACTTCTGCCGGCTTCCAGCCGGCATCCTGCTTGCCACCACGTTCACGTGGTGGAGTGAGGCACAGTAAAAAATGTCTTCCTCAGCTCGCTTCAGCGAGGCTTCGCGAACCGCCTTCAGCCATCCGGTGGTACCCGGGTCCTGTTGGGTCACGGCCACGGCACCGGCTCGTCGGCATAACCGGTGAGCGGTCGGGAACTTTTCTCGCCTCCCAGGCGTCTAATCCGCCATAATCGTGTCCCGGTCCGGTACCACCCCGGGATTCACGGTGTACCATTTCCGAGGTCGCGGCAGGCGCTGTTTGGGCCGTCTTGCCGGTGCATCGTTGAATGCAATACCGCAGGCGAAGTAGTGCAGAAGGAAATCCTGTCATGAGCTGCAAAGCACTGTTGTGGGCGGGCGCGTTGGTCGCGCTGGTCGGGGGAGTGCAGGCGGAGGAGATCGGCTACATCGAGGAATTTGGCTGGCTCCGGATCGCACGGAAGCCTTGAAGCAACTCGTGCCAGGCACGGAGGATTTCTACTACTACAATTGCCTGTACTGCCAAAACGTCGAGCAATACGATCGGGTGGAATCGCTATTGCAGGCGTGGATCCAGCGTTTCAACTACACGCCGCGAGTGCGCGAGATCCAGTATCGGCAGGCGCTGCTGACCTATCCCCAACACCCGCAGGAATCGCTCGACTTCCTCCAACGCACGTTGAACTTGCAGTTCAATCATCAGCGGCGGTCGCTCGACGCCCGCCCCGATCTGCCCACGCAATTGGACCCGGCCGTGCTCGACCGCAATCGGCTGATGCAGGACGCCCTGCAGAACTTCCAGAATCTGGACGGCTTTGAGAACGCCGCGCTGGATCGGCTCGTCCAGACACAGCTGCCTGCCGATGCCGGTGCATTCCTGCTGGGACGACTGGATCGTCCGGATCATCCGAACCTGGTGTCGCTGATTGTCGACGACCTGAACCAGCCGGGGAGCGGCGGATTCGGTTCGCTGCCGATTCACCGGCAATTGCTGCTGTCGCAACTGGACGAATGTCTCACATTGCAGCCCGATCTGTTGAATCAGACCGAGTTTGTCCAAGTCTACCTGTCGGTACTGCGTCCCAGCGACGACGTAGATCTCCAGCACGACACAACAGCTCGGCAGGCCTACTTGGACCGCTTGTGGAGCTTCGTCGAGCGGTTGGCACCTGCGGCACAATTCACTCAAGCTGCATGTGCTCCACCATCGGCTGCTGCTCGACCGGGAACGGGGCATCTATGACGGCCCGCGGTTTCTGACGTACATCGCGTTGCCGCGCACGGCCGCCTATGTGAATCCCCAGTACATCGGCCAAGAAGTTGTCGGCCGGTTTGCAGCGGATTGCCAGGCCGATTTTGCCGGCCTCACGGGGCTGCCGCCCGTCGGCGATGACGAGCCCCTGGTGCGCAGTTACCTGCAGCATTTCTTCCTCACGCAAGCCTCTTTCAAACCGTACCAGGAATATCTGGACGACACCTATCTCAAGCACACGTTTGCCGAGACCAAGATCGTGTTCGGACTGGGCGATCCGGAACAGTGGTCGGCGATGCTGCCGCCCGAGAAGTACGTCGAGCTGAAACAACGCGTGGACCTCGATTTTGCCTACACCAATAGCCGCCGCCTGGCGGCCGAAGACCCGATTCGCATCGATTTGTACGTGAAGAACGTGCCGACACTGATCGTGAAGGTCTACGAAATCAACACCTTCAACTTCTATCAGCAGAATCAACGGGAGGTGAATACGGACATCAATCTGGATGGTCTGGTGGCGAACTCCGAACAGACCTTCCAGTATGAGGAGCCACCGGTCCGTCGGGTGTCGCGGCACTTCGAGTTTCCGGAACTGGCCAAGCCCGGCGTGTACGTGATTGACTTCATCGGCAACGGGAAGAACAGTCGTGCCGTGATCCGCAAGGGTGAGCTGCGCTACCCGCTGCGCGCCAGCACGGTCGGTCACATCTTCACGATTCTCGACGAGCGCAACGCAGGTGCTGGAAGACGCGTCCTTGTGGCTCACCGGGCACGAGTACCGCGCGGCAGAAGATGGCACGATTGCGGTTCCCTACAGCACACAGCCTGGCCGACAGCCCATCATCTTGAGCCATCAGGGCCTGGCAACACTGGCCTGGTTCGAACATCAGCCGGAGGACTATCAGCTGGCGGCGGGGATGTACGTCGATCGCGAAGCACTGCTGTCGCGGAAGACGGCAAAACTGCTGGTGCGCCCGTCCTTGCTCGTGAACGGTACACCCGTGACCTTATCCGTCCTCGAGGATGTCCGCCTCACGATCACGTCCACCGATCAGGATGGTGTGGCGACCAAGAAAGAAGTGGCTGATTTCAAGTTGGCTGAAGACCGCGAGGCGGTTTACGAGTTCCAGGTTCCACCCCGGCTGAGCAAGATCCAGTTCGCGCTCACTGCCAAGGTCCAGAACCTGAGCCAGAACAAGAAGGTCGACCTGGCCGTCGGTGAAGAGTTCCAACTCAACGGCATCGACAAGACGGAGGAGATCAAGGACCTGCACCTGACGAACTTCGGCGGCCTGTACGTGCTGGAATTGCTCGGGAAGAATGGGGAACCACGCCCGCATCAGGCAGTCCATGTGACGCTCAAACACCGCGATTTTCGCCGCCCCCTCGAGGTCGACCTGCAGTCGAATGAGAGCGGACAGTTACTGCTGGGCCCCCTGGGAGATGTCGACCAGCTCACCGCGAGCGGGCCCGTGAAGTCACCGCGCACCTGGGTGTTGCGGTTCGACCAACATTCATACCCGGCAGTAGTCGCTTCCCAGGCGGGCGCAACGGTGGCCGTGCCCTACTCCGGTGCCGCGACCGAACCGCTGCGCGCCGAACTATCGCTCCTGGAGTTGCGTGCCGGTCAGCCGGTGGCGGATCGATTCGATGCGCTGAAGCTATCCGATGGCCTGCTGCTCGTCGCCGGCCTGCCGGCGGGCGACTATGACCTGTTGCTCAAGAGAGTTGGTGTGCGGATCCTTATCCAGATCGCCGCCGGGGAAGTGCGGGAAAACCACGTGTTGGGCAGCCACCGGCAACTGGAGTTGCGCAACCAGAGACCGCTGCAAATCAAGAACATCGCGGTGGGCGACACAGCGCTGAGCATTGCACTGGTCAACGCCAATGAGTTCTCCCGCGTGCACGTCTTTGCCACGCGCTATGAACCCGCCTATGGAGTCTATGACTACTTGGGGCGCATCCGTGATCGAGAGCCGTGGCGAACGGTACTGGGTAGTAACGAATCGTTCTACGCGGCCGGACGCAAGTTGGGCGACGAATATCGTTACATCATCGATCGCAAGTACGCCGCGAAATACCCCGGCAACATGCTGACCCGGCCGAGCCTGCTGCTCAATCCGTGGGCCATCCGCGGCACGGAGACCGGACAACAAAGCGCTCAAGAGGGTGAGGCCTTTGGAGCGGTGGCACCCAGTGCCGTGGAAGCACCGCCCCTGGAGAAGGCCGGCGACTCCCCGGCTGCGGAAATCGTGCAGTCGGCCAGCCTCGACTTCCTGGCTCACAGCGCGGCAGTGCTGGTCAACCTGGTTCCCGACGAAAACGGCCTCCTCTCGATCGATCGGCAGACGCTCCAGCCGTACCAGCGCGTGTGGGTGGTGGCCGTCGATCCCCAGAACACGGCCTGCCGTTCCGTCACGCTGCCGGAGAGCGCGCGGAGTTGTGAGGACCTGCGGCTGGCCCGGGGACTGGATCCCGCAAGACACTTCACGCAGCAGAAGCAGATCAGCGTCGTCGATCAAGGTGGCACGTTCCAAGTGGAAGACATCACGACGGCCCGCTTCGAACTCTACGACAGCCTGACCAAGGTTCACGCGCTGATGGTGACGTTGAGCAACAATACCAATCTCGTGGAGTTCGGATTCATCCTGAACTGGGACCAGCTGAATCCGGAAGAGAAGCGCGCGAAGTACTCCAAGTACGCCTGTCATGAACTAAACTACTTCCTGCTGCGCAAGGATCCCGAGTTCTTCGAGGCGGCTGTACTTCCGTATCTGAAGAACAAGAAGGACAAGACATTCCTCGACCAGTGGTTGGTCGGCGAAGATCTGCAGGGATACTTCGAGCCCTGGAAGTACGCCCAGCTGAACGTGGTGGAGCGGATCCTGCTGGCGCAGCGAGTCGCCGCCGAGCAGACGCAGACGCGGCGGGCCATCGCGGACCTGTATGATTTGCTGCCACCCGACGTGGACCGGTTTAACTTCCTGTTCAACACGGCGGTCCAGAGCAGCGTGCTGGAGGCTGGCGAGTCCTTGGGCAAGGACGTGGCGTTGCACAGACTCGAACTCCGCGCCTGCGCTGGCCGAGGACGCAGCGGTGGACCTGGCTCTCGCGGCGAAGCCGCAAAGTGGTATGGGCGGCGGTGGACTTGCCCCGGAAGCGCCCGCCGCAATGGCGGCGAACGGAAATCTCGATGTGCAAGTAGTCGCCGAGGAGGCCGAGGAGGCAACCCTGGGTCAAACAAGCCTCGGGCGTCGCTCGGCACGCAGTGACACGGAACAGCCGGATAGGTACTTTGCCGAGGACCGCAAACGCCTTTCCGACTTGCGGCAGCTCTATCGCCTGCTCGATAAGACCCAGGAGTGGGCGGAGAACAACTACTATCAACTGCCGATCGCACAACAGAATGGACTCCTCGTTCCGGTCAATGCCTTCTGGCGCGACTACGCCGCGCAAGATCCAAAGGCGCCGTTCCGTTCGACACATATCGCGGAAGCTTCCACGAATTTTACGGAGATGATGTTCGCGCTGAGTGTACTCGACCTGCCCTTTCGATCCGTCGAACACGAGGCGACTTTCAACGGTGCGCAGATGACCCTGTCCACGAAGAGCCCGCTGATTGTATTTCACGAAGAGATCCGCGGAGCGGAACCTGCCGCGGGTGATACACCGATCCTGGTGACCCAGAACTTCTTCCGCCTGGACGACCGGTATCGCCTGGTAGACAATCAGCAGGTCGACAAGTATGTCACGGACGAATTCCTGGTGCAGACCGTGTACGGTTGCCAGGTCGTCGTGACCAATCCCACGTCGTCACCTCAGAAGCTGACGCTGCTGCTGCAAGTTCCTCAGGGCGCGATCCCCGTGCTCAACGGACAGATCACTCGCGGCGTGCCCGTGGACTTGAAGCCGTACAACACGACGACGATCGAATACTACTTCTACTTCCCGCTGCCAGGCCCCTTCGACCACTACCCGGTCCACGTGGCCCAGAACGAACAGCTGCTGGCTGCCGCGCCGGCCGTTAAGCTCCAGGCCGTCGAGCAACTGACCAAGATCGACCGCAAGGCGTGGGCATTCGTGTCCCAGGAAGGCTCGAATGAGGAAGTGCTGGACTTCCTGAAGACAGAAAACCTGCAGCGGATCGATCTCGAAATGATCGCGTTTCGCATGCAAGATAAGGAATTCTTCCGCTCCGTTACGAATCTGCTGGCCGCGCGCGCACGTCTACCATCCGACGCTGTGGTCGTACTCCATCCAGCATAATGTGCCAGAACAGGTTCAGGTGTATCTGGAACACGTCAATGAATTTGTTGCCCAGTGCGGCACGTACCTCAACAGTCCCCTGTTGAAGATTGATCCGGTTGCCCGTTACACGTACCAGCACCTCGATTATCGGCCGCTGGTGAACGCCCGCGCACACCGGCTGGGACAGCGCCGCGAGATCGTGAACAATCGTCTGCTTCAGCAGTATCGCAGTCTGCTGGCGATCCTGTGCTACCAGCGTGAATTGAACGATGATCAGCTGATGGCCGTGACGTACTACATGCTCTTGCAGGACCGCGTGGAAGAGGCCTTGGCTTTCTTCCGCCGCGTGAATCCCGACCGCCTGCCCACGCGACTGCAACATGACTATTTCACCGCGTATCTGGATTTCTACAGTTCAGACCCGCAGCAAGCCGGCGCGATTGTCCAGCGCTACGCGGACTATCCCGTCGATCGCTGGCGCGAAGCATTTCAGGCCATCGGTCAACAGCTGGCCGAGATTCAAGGGCAGCCCAATACCGTGGTGAACCCGGAAGACCAACAACAGACGCAGACCCGCTTGGCGGCCACGGAAGCGACTTTTGAGTTTCAAGTGGAGGCCAGGAAGATCACCATCCGCTACCAGAACCTGACCTCGGTCCGGATCAATTACTACGTGATGGATATCGAATTGCTGTTCAGCCGTAACCCGTTCGTGCAGCAGTACACGGGCCAGTTCTCGACGATTCGGCCGAACTATACGGCGACCGCGGAGTTGCCGACGGATGCCAAAGCGACGGAAGTGGCGTTGCCCGCGGAGTTGCTTAATAGCAACGTTCTGATCGAGATCACGAGTGCCGGGGTGACACGCTCCCAGGCCTACTATGCTAATTCACTCGACGTCCAAGTCAGCGAGAACTACGGGCAAATCCAGGTCCGGCACCAGACGACCAAGCAGCCGTTGAGTAAGGTCTACGTGAAGGTCTACGCCCGCATGAACGACGGTCAGGTGGCGTTCTACAAGGACGGTTACACGGACCTGCGGGGACGGTTTGACTACACGTCGCTGAGCACGGACCAACTCGACTCGGTGGCCCGCCTCTCGCTGCTGATCCTCAGCGAAGACAACGGCGCGGTCATCCGCGAGGCCGACCCGCCCAAACGATAACCACACACCACTCCCGCCGGGTCACAACAGGTCTCTAAAACACTCCGCAGCCGCTTCCCAGTCCACGGTTTCGTCGGGCTTTCTTCCAAGTTTCTCGTACAACTGTCGGCGGGCTTTCTTGTCGGCAACGGCAATCCGGGCGGCCAGGCACAGCACGTCTTCCGCCACGTCCAGCGGAACGACGACAACCCCATCCCAGTCGCAGCCGACGATATCGTCGGGACGAATCAACACCCCACCGCATCCTACGGGAACGTCGACCTCCATCAGCTCGACTCGGCCCGGAATGATCGTCCGTCCAATCCCGCGGCAGGCCACCGGGTTCTTTTGCAGGATGATCTCATCGGTGTCACGGGCATAGCCATCGGTGACGATCCCCACCGCGCCTTGCGCCTCCATGCTCAAGGAATTATTCGACCCCCAGTAGCCGCACTCCCGCGCACCGTCGGTCGAGGTGACCACGACACAGCCGGGCTTTACCGTGAGCTCGGCGTGCATTCCGCCCAGCCGATTCCAGATAGCGTGCTGTTCAAGTGCGTCCTTGCGTTCGAGGGTAGGCATGCGACGGTTCGTGGGCACCACGCGCAGCGTGACGGCCGGTCCCCAGAATTTCATTCCCATCCACAGCGGGCGGATGCTCGGATCCAACAGGGTGAGGTCGGCTCGGCCAACGGCGTCGAGTCCATCGACGACATCCGTGACTCGCAAGAACTTGCGGAAGCGAGCCGCCAACGCGTAGGGATCCTTGTCGGACGACAACGCCACCGGAGCAGCCTGATTCTGGAGAGTGGCCTGCGATGGTCGTGCCGCCCCGGCAACCAGAGCCGCAGAGGCGGACGCCGCGATAAAGCCCCGTCGAGAAACCGACACAGCGTTGGTTTGATCTGTCACCTTCATGAATTCGTTCATTGGAGTCCTCCCGCTAAGTTCACTCTGCCGCTGGATTGCCCTCTGCTCCATTGTGGCGGTCGACCGGATAAGCCAACAAGGCGCCTGGTCAAAATTGTGCATCCACCTCCGGCATGTGGTAAATTCATGGTGACGTGATCAGCGTTGGGCACGATGACTGCTCCAACATCAAACCGCCTCCTCACGCTGAAGGCGTGACACACCGTAGCGTAGGGCGAGGCCGGTGGCGACAGCCACCGGACGCAGCCCTAGGTCGGGAACAGTACAATATTCGACGGCTGAGCAGCGAGGTCGCCAACAACGCGGCGGCCGGCCGAGGCCGCCTCACGCCGCGATTGGCGTCGAGCCCTGTGCGCGGTGCGCGAAGCAGGTTGCGGGTGGTTTCGGTAACAAAGCACTTGGAGACTTTGAACCGCACACCCCGAAAAACACATCCCATGAAGAAACGACTGCTCTTCTCGATGCTGGCCGTATGTCTATCCGGGCAAATCCTCGCAGCGGACCGGGCCGTGCGTCCGAACATCGTCGTCATTCTGGCGGACGACCTCGGCTACGGTGACGTGCAGTGTTTGAATCCCGCCGGCAAAATTTCCACGCCGTGCCTCGACCGGCTCGCCGCCGCCGGCATGATTTTCACCGATGCCCATTCGAGTTCCGCTGTCTGTACCCCCACGCGATACGGACTACTCACCGGACGCTACAACTGGCGCTCGCGCCTCAAGAGCGGTGTTCTGGGCGGCATGAGTCCGCCGCTCATTGAACCGGGACGCCTGACAGTGCCGGCATTCCTTCAGCAACAGGGCTATCACACCGCCTGCATTGGCAAGTGGCATCTGGGCATGGCCTGGTCGCTCAAACCGGGCGAGGTGCCGTTCCACGACAACATCGAGAACGGCGAGCACGGCTGGCGTGTCGATTTCTCGCAGCCCATCGCAGGCGGTCCGAACGACGTGGGCTTCGACTATTTCTTCGGCATCGCTGCGTCGCTGGACATGGTGCCCTACACGTTCATTGAGAATGATCGTGTCACCGAAATCCCGACGGAGAACAAGGCCTTTCCGCTGATGCTTGGCCGCACGGACCGCATGACGCGCCGCGGGCCTGCCGCCGCCAGCTTCGAGGCCGAGGACGTTTTGCCGACGCTCACGCGCAAGGCGGTCGAGTATCTCGAACAACACGCCGCCGACTCGAAAGCGGGAAAGCCGTTCTTCCTCTACGTGCCGCTCAATGCCCCCCACACTCCCATCGCACCGACCAAAGAATGGCGTGGCAAGAGCGGTCTCAACTTCTATGCTGATTTCGTGATGCAAACGGACGCCAGTGTGGGCGCCGTGCTCGACGCACTCGACCGGTTCGCTCTCGCTCATGACACGCTCGTCGTCTTCACCAGCGACAATGGCTGTTCTCCGGAAGCGAAGTTCGACGAGCTCCTCGCCAAGGGCCACAACCCCAGCGCACAATTTCGCGGCACGAAGGCCGACATCTTCGACGGCGGTCATCGCGTCCCCTTCCTGGTCCGCTGGCCGGGTCGCGTGCAGCCCGGCACGACGAGCGACCAGCTCATCTGTCTCAACGACCTGTTCGCCACCTGCGCGGAAATGCTCGGGAAGACATTGCCCAACACGGCGGCCGAGGACAGTGTGAGCATTCTGTCTGCGCTCGAAGGTCGTGCCGCGACGCCGCTGCGCGAGGCGCTCGTGCATCATTCCATCAACGGCTCCTTCGCGATTCGGCAGGGGCACTGGAAGCTCGTACTCTGTCCTGACTCTGGCGGTTGGAGCGTACCTCGACCCGGCAGCCCGGACGCGAAAGCGTTGCCGCCCGTGCAACTTTACGACCTGTCGCAGGACATCGGCGAAACCAACAACGTCCAGGCCCTTCATCCCGAAATCGTCACGCGTCTGACGAATCTGTTGAAAGAAACTGATCCATGAACCGAACACCGATCCGACAACTGTGCGCATGGACGATCCTGCTGACCGGCATTTCGGCCTTTGCCGCGGAAGAAACACCGCCAGTCCTCGGGCTGACCGGCGACTGGCAGGTGCAGGTAACTCTGCCGGCATCAGACAGTGTCCCGAAGGAGTTGATTGCCACACTCAAAGTGCCACCCCCGACACTCGTTGCAGTTCGCGCGGAGAAGTACGATCGGCTGCCACCGTTCAACCCCGACACGGCCGGCTGGGTGAAAGGCGTTCCCCTTGATGGTCTGCGGACGCAGGAGACCACCAGTCGTGGCTTGCTCGATCCGTCCAGCCTGCAGGTACGTGTCGGCTCGCAGCCCGACGCGCAGTTGTGGGAACTCGGCAAGGACTATGCTGCCGACCTGGATTGGGCCACGATCGGGCGGCTGCCTGGCGGACGCATCGCCGAGAACATGCCTGTCTATGTCGACTATCGCCATGCACTGTTGCGGATCGACTCCATTGTGTTGACACGGGCCGGGCAGATCGTGTTGCGCGAGGGTACGCCGCACGCAGCCACTCCGCAGCAGCCGTCACTTGCCGTGGGCGACCGCCGTCTGGCGAATGTATTTCTGCCCGGACGAATCGCCAGACTGGAACCTCTGCATCTACTGCCGATCCTGGAGGCAGGTTATCCCGAGTCGCCGAAGGCGTCCCCTTCGGTCGCCGAATTGAAATTGCCCAAGACGATGAAAATCCTTCGCGAAGGCGGTTCTTTGCGAATTCTGGCGTGGGGCGACAGCGTCACCGACGGCGGCTATCTGCCGGATGCCGAGCATAACCGCTGGCAGGCCCAGTTTGCCGCCCGACTTCGCGAGCAATTCCCCAGGGCGAAAATCGAACTGGTCAGCCAGGGCTGGGGCGGGCGCAATTCGGCCAGCTTCCTGGCCGAACCGGCGGGCAGCCCCCACAACTACCAAGAGAAGGTGCTGGGCGCAAAGCCCGACCTGATCGTTTCGGAGTTTGTCAACGATGCCGGGCTTTCACCGGATCAGGTGGAAGAGCAATATGGCAGATTCCTCGCCGACTTCACCGCGATCGGCGCCGAATGGATCGTCCTGACCCCGCACTACGTTCGGCCCGACTGGATGGGGCTGAACGGCGAACGCGACATCGACGCGGATCCACGGCCTTACGTGACGGGACTGCGGCAATTCGCCGCTCGGCATCCCGTGGCCTTGGCCGACGCATCGCTGCGTTGGGGAAGGCTGTGGCGTCAAGGGATTCCGTACAGTACGCTGCTGTCCAACGCCATCAATCATCCGAACCCCGACGGCATGAAACTATTTGCCGACAGCCTGATGGCATTGTTCCCGTAAGGCGTTCGTATGGCTCACCACCCGGACAAGAGGAGAGTTATTCCGATGCGGCATATGACCTGTCTCTCCATTGTCGTCATTCTGTGTATGGCTACCCGATGCAGACGGTGACCTTTGAGTGAAGGCAGCGGCAACATCGGCATGGGCCCACATGCGCCGGACCGGCCTTCTGCCACCACATGGCGTCGACCATTCGGTCGTTAACAGACCATCTTGTGCCGTACCCATCCATGGCCCGCGGGTCATCCTCCCGGTCTGCAGGGAGTCTCTCGATGTCCAAGTTTCAAAGAAGGCAATCGATGATGGAAGAAGAGTCGAACCCGCGCCAGAATCCTAGCCAGACCGGTGCCGGGTCAGCGCCGGGAGTCCCAGGTTCGCTCTCTCCTGCGCGTGAGAATTTTCCGAATGTGAACTTGGGCAATGTCTCGACGGATCGTCGGATTTCACGATCGTGGAGGGACGAAGAAGGCGGACACGACGACGGTCGCTCAGTGTTGGGGAAGGCACTCCAAATCGCCGCGCTACACGGTTTCTGGTTGGATATGCTGCGGTGCCACTCGTCAGACAATCGAGCCACGGTGAGGCGCTTCGAGTCGAAAGCGGCAGTGTTTGCTGAACCAGAATTCATCCCCGAGGTTCACTTCCGATTCCGTGACCTGAATTCCGTTGACCCAGGTTCGGTTCTTGCTGCCAAGGTCTTTGACCGACCATTTCCCGTCCGGCGATCGGAGAAGTTGGCAGTGGTGAGTAGGCATTCACTGAGGCGGGGCTCGTTGCCATGGAGAGGGTGACGCCCCACATCAGCAAAATGGAGTGCTACACCTGCCATTCCTCTGGGGCGCCGCGTGCTACGGGTGCCATGTCAAAGTTGACTACTCGGGCAGCAAGACCCGCTTCGATTGGCTCGCTGCCGGGCACCGCCATCAGCAAAGGGAGTGCGAGGCGGATCGTGGCGAAGGAAGCTACGACCTGAAGATCCCCGGTGAATTGAGCGAAGAGTGGTCCTTCACTCGCTGGGAAGACCCGGCATTGGGCTTGAATGGGGAGGGCCGCATCAGCCCAATCGCTCTCGGCTGCCAAGCCTCGTTCACGGTGCTCGGCAAAGAAGGGCAGCCGATCTTCACCAATCGCGCTTTCCGCACCCTGCCGAACGTCGCGGGGGCAGGGACCGAGGGACAAACCCTGGTCATGTTTGGCCTGCCTGTGGCGGCGGCATTCGGGGTTGCGTGGTATGTTCGATACAGACGGCGAAAAGCGAAGGTCTCCCGGCCAGTCTGACCCAAGGGATTGGCGAGCGATGTTGCGAATCGGCGGCTGCCTGGCTCCTCAGTTCCTCCAACCATGGCCAGACCAGTTGCTCCCGCACTTTCACGACGCCACGTTGCGTGCATCTATGTTGCGTGCATCTATTACGGCTTCTTCTCTTGCGGTGAACGCCATCACGGCGATGCCGATGCCGAAGAGCGCGATCGTGGCTGGCTCTGGAACAGGCGATTGTCTCAGCGGCGCATTTGCGCGATCGGCGCCATAGACATGCGCTTCAATGGAATACGGTACGCCTGCAAGGAGACTGCCACTGACAGAAAGAGTTCCATTTTTTGAGAAGCTCCCACCGAAATTCTGCCAGAAGTCAGACTCTTGGTAATCGATTGGATCACCGAAATCGTTCTGCGGGCCAAGTAGTATGAGGGACGCGACTGAATAGGCGGAACCATTTTCGCTCGGGTCACCGGCTTGTATGCTATGCCAAAAACTGTAGTCGAGGGACAAAGTGATCGTCGCATTCTCGGTTACCATAAACCAATCGCGGCGATGTACCGACGCGGAAGCCTCAGCATAGGTCGTAGCAATCCCATCTGCTATGGAATGTGCTTCTGCGGCTACCCAATTGTTCGGGCTCGGAGCAGAATACCCGTAGCCGGTCGCGTTGGTAACTGAGTTCGTGGTTGACACGCCGGTCAGCGAATTGAATTCCGATTTGTCGACCTGGGGATTTGTCGTGTTGAGGTTATTTCTTGCATTCGTGTAAGAAGCTTCGTATCTCGAGCCCCATTCAACCGTTGCTCCGTCTATGGTGAGCGTGGCCCAGTCGATGTAAGAGATGACATCCGAAATTGCCGAAGCATGGGTGACACCGCACTCGCACAATACGAGCGCCATGATCAATAGTACCCTTTTCATACAACCCTCACTTTCCCGACGAACGCCATCGCCGTGCTGCCGATGAGAGTCGTCGTCGCCAACAGTGGAACCAGATGTGTCTGAGAGAATTGCCCGATTTGTACCGTCAAACCGCCTATGTCATGTTTCGTGAAGCTGTCGTTCCCGCAAGGCCGCACAATCTCACCTCGGGCGGTAGCCAAACCACGGATCGTCTCTCTGCCCCATTCTTCTGATCCATCTGCCGGAAATGTCCGAGGCACCGACCCAGATCGTTACCGCGCTCAGCCGATCATCAACAGCGTGGCTCGGATCTGCGTTTCCTTCATCGAAACCTGATGCATATTGGACGACGCTCGCATCATCAACGAGCGCCACAACTGATTCACACGGTGACAGGGCCAGGAAAGGCACAATATCGCGATTGTCTTGTCAACAGATCTTCCAACATCGCCTTCTGAAATTATCTTGGCTCGATGTTTGCCTGGAGTCAACAGTACTCGGGCAGACTTGCAGGCTCTATTTGAGCCGGCGGTTTTCTGGATGGTTGTTGCCAGCTACAAGTTCCATATTTCGCGGCGGTCTCCACGGTGCTCTTTTCCGTGGAACGGAACGCCCTGGCGTCAGCCAGTTTGCGGCGACCCGGAGGAGTACCCGGACGGCGTGCTCAGGGGTGGGGCGGACGAAGAGGAACTGCTGGCCACCGCGGCCCACTGATCCTGGAGGCCGGAGTCTACCTGCTGCATCGGCTGGGAGCGGCAGCACGCCGACAGGTCAGCGGATCAAGCCGCGACGGTCACCGAGCCGGGACAAAAACAGGATTCACGACATGATGTAGGCGGTGACGAGGTGTTCCGCCACGAAACAAGACCGGCCACGTCAAGTTCCTCTCACGCCCGCCTCGATGATCACTCTGGCTTTGTGTGCAGGCGGATCCATCACCGCCGAGAAACGGGCGTCACCGCTCGCGAAACGACCTGCATGCGGGGCGCGAACCTCGCGATCGATTTCGTCTTGGCAAGCAGCGAGTTCGCCTCGTCGACCTGACGGCTCAATCGTGCTACCTCGCGTTGCGCTTTCGTCCAACTCGAAACTACTGCGGCCAATTTCCTCCCTTGGATCTGCAGTCTGCTCCGCCAGGAGTTCGAGGGACTGTTCCAGGTCGGACATGAGGCGTTCGTATTCTTCCTGCAACCGCTTGGACTTCGCCAGATGCTCCGTCTCGTCGGAAGCGTCACTGGCGTCGGCCGCGGACAGTTGCGAATCCGAGGCATCTTCCCGATCGTGATGGCCCGTAGTCTCGGCCGATGACAGACGTTCATCCAGCAGCCTCTCGTAGGTCCGGTTGGCAGCCAGCCGCAGTTGCTCGATCTTCACTTTGAGAAACTCCGACCTGACCGATTTACCACTACGACTTCCGTGGAACGACGGTAGTGCTTGACGGAGATGTTCCAGAACCGACGCTTGATGCCGGTACGAGTCCTTCAATTCTGCCACATCTTGTTCGAGTTTCTTACGTTCACTTTCCTGCTCAACACGCGATTTGACCTCGGACGACATAAATCCCTAGACTATCGCGTTGACCAAGTCGGCACAAAAAGTCGGATCTTGCTCGAGTGTCAGCCGGAGAAGGATGGTTCCGGGCTGTATCGCTTCAACGTCCAGTTGCCGAGCCACGAAATCTTCGGGGTCAGCCTGCGCGAGGATGATTGGATGGTCGTTCATCATCCTCAGGGCGTTCGTTATCACCTCCCGCGAACGGATTCGCCTGCCCGCCTCCTGAGCGATGGTCAGCCGATCATCGACACCCGCAAGGCCAGGATCTTGTCCCATGACCATCCATTCCATGGCGCTTCTCGGCCGCACTCGCAATTCGGCTTCCGCTTGGTACACGGGATGAAACCACCCGGACGCCCAAGCACAAGCCCCGAGAAAGACGACGACACAAGCCAGCGCAATCACCCGGCGGACTGTCAACATGGTGCATTCTCCGTGGCTAGTCGCGAGATACGGGACTCGTGCCAAGCCTCCAAGACGTGGTAGAAAGAGACATCACGGTGACTCCTTCCTGAACGGATCTTACATCATGTCGGCATTATGCCTACGTCTGTAGGCGATGTCAACTCGAGGGCGAAAGAGAGAGGGCCGTCGTTACTCAGCGACGAACGGACTCCCCAGACGACGCGAATGCCACTCATCAGGTCTGGGATTGCTTGTCCGGTATTCGGCCGGTGCATTGTGTCGCGCGCCCACGGCCGTGCTTCGATGCCCTCAGCGGTAAACGTGTCGCTTCGTGCTGGACCGAACGACCTGGCGTCCCCCAACCCGTGACTGCGATTCGTCGTCGGCCGCGTCGCAAGGTTGGTCACCCCGTGCGGGCAGCAGGGATACCGCCTACGCAACGACGGAGCGCAGGATTCGACCCTGCCGCGAGACTCTCAATCTTCAATGGCGGAATAAGGGGGACCACCAATAGAAAAGGACTCACGAGCATTTGTCGTAAGTCCTTTGCATATAAGGGGTGGAAGAGGGGACTTGAACCCCCGACCCCTGGATCCACAATCCAGTGCTCTAACCAACTGAGCTACATCCACCACAAACACGAGGACACGCACAGAACGTTTCAAAGTGTAGTCTCGAGCGGAAAGGCGGTCAACGGATCGGATCCAGATCCGCGGCCCGACCACGCCGCACCAGCGGAACCGCCCGTCGCGGCCGTCGAACCGGACGGCCGAACCGCGAGGACGTCGCGCAGCCGCCGGACACCCGAGAGCTGCAATCCACAGGTCGGCCGGCCGACGCATGACTCGATCGGGACCGGTGAGGCCCCCGGGAGAGGCGCGTCGACCAGATCGGAAGCGCTCGTCGCTGGACGTCACCGCACGGGACGACCTCTATGGGCTGCGAAATGGAAACGACTTGTCCAGCGGAGCGGCGGACAACTCGACCAGAAATGTGCCCAGCCGCTCGATCAGCAGTTCCATCAGGCGACGGCCTTTCTCCGCCGACGCACGATGCGGATAGCCGACCCCCGCGTTCGTCGTCAACAGGTGCCACGGTCGCGTGATCGAGACCCACGCCCGCTCGAGGGCCTCGAAGCGAAAGGCCGCCGGCTGGCCGTCGTCGGCCGCCAACGATCCGTCCGGCCGGCCGCTGCACCAACTCCGGGAAAGAAGGCCAACGCGAACGACGTCTCCATCTCGCCCGCATGATCGTCCAGATGCTCGAAGATGTTCGCGTACTCGTCGCTGAACGTCTTGTACCAATTGCACAGGAACAAGATGCGACTGCGTCCGTCCACACAATTCGCGCAGCACCGTCTTCATCTCGTTGCCGCCATGGCTGTTGAGCAACACGATCTTGCGCACGCCGCTGCGCTCGAGCGACTCCACCAGGTCGACCACGAGCGCGTTGAGCGTGGACGGATTCAGGTTCATCGCCAACGGCATCTCCCGCATGTTGGTCTGCGTGCCGTAGGGATCGTGGGCAGCAGCACCACATTGGCACCGCGTTGATAAGCCGCCTCGCAGATCCTCTCGCCGACGATCGTTCCCTCCAACACGTCCGTGCCGTACGGGAGGTGCAGGTTGTGCGGTTCCGTCGCGCCGAACGGCAGCACGGCCACCTCGTACCGATGGCTGCTTCGTGTGCGTGTAGTTCGTCTCGGCCAGTACCCAAGGACGCATGATGGTCTCCATCCAGGTTGCAGGGACCGCGCAATATCGAAGGAATTCACTTCAGCTTCGGAAGACGCCGCTTCAGACTCGCCAGTCCGGCCGGCGTGACCGCGGTGTTGGTCACGTCCAACTGTTCCAGGTTACGAAGCGCTGCGAGCGACGTCAGTCCCCGGTCGGTCGTCCCGGTCCCGGTCAGCCACAGCGCCTTGAGCCGCGTCAGTCCCGCGAGTCTTGGCAGATCGTCATCTCCCACAGCGGTCTGCGACAAGTCGAGCTCCTCCAGCTGGCGGAACGTGCCGACCGTCTCCAGTGCGGCCGCCGTGATCCGGGTCTTTTCCAGGCTCAATTGATTCAGCTTCTGGGCGCTCGCGAATCGGGCCAGCCCGGCATCTCCCGTCTCGGTGAACGACAAGTCGAGCCACAGCAACCGCTCCATACCGGACAGGCGAGCCAGGCCGGCATCGGTCACTTGCGTGTGACCAAGGCAGAGGTTCTGCACGCGGGGATCGACGTACGCCAGATCGTCATCGGTCACCTTCAACGATGCGCGATATTGCTGATCCAGCTCGGCATAGGCTGTGCGAAGTTCACTGCTCAGCGTCTGTGGTTGTCCGACTCCACGATACACGGAGCGTAGATAGGCGATAAAAGGCCGCATCCGTTCTCCGTGATTCACATCCAGAAAGCAATGCGTGAGCCCGGCGCACTGGCTATACAGCTTGGCAAGATAGGCGTCCTTCTGCAATTGCTCGCGACCGTACCCCACGAGCTTCTCGAGTGGGACGTAGTAATCTTCGTTCAAACATCGGTAGCGGGCATACTGCAGCCGATCGGCGTCGACGCCCCCGACGGTGAAGTATCCGTCGTGGTCGGCGAGCGACTCCATATAAAGCGCCACGCCTTCGACTACCCAGAAGTTCGACCGCTCACCCACCTTCGGCGCCACTTCGCCGCTCTCCTGGAAGAACTGGTGCGTGACCTCATGGACCCACGTCGTGCGGGCCGAGTCGTCGCCGGCATAGAAGAACGCCATCTTGTGGCTCTGCGAATAGTACCCAATGCTCACTTCGATCTGGGGCTCGGACCGACTCAGCTGCTGCACGTATTCATCGCGATCCTTGAACAGCACGACGTCAAACGTGCGCGCCGGTCCGAGCGACACGTCCTCGCCGCGAAAGCGAGCCGCCAGGCGCCCGGGAACCGTCCAGTATTCGTAGAACAACTGCTGCCAGGCCGAGTGCACGCGTTCCAGATAATCGGCCACCTGCCGGCCGGCGCGCACGCTGCAGGTTCGTCGTGACCTCGAAGTGCTCGCTATCCACCACCCAGTACTGATCACTGGGCCAACCGAACATGGGTGGGTCGCCCGGTTGCGCCGCGGCTTGGGACGGGGGACCGGATGCCGCCATCCACGATCGCCGCGGGCATAGTTCAGCACACGCCGCGTTTCGGCATGATCCGGATCTTCGCGCAGCACTTCGTGCAACAACCGATAGGCCTCTCCTTCGTTTCCCGCCTCGGCCTGGATGCGGGCCAGGTCAAACAACCGTTCCGCCTGCTGCCGACGAAGCTCAGCGAACCGGGCGTGCCATTGGGCCAGAAGCGGAGTCGCGTCCGCTGCGGGACGAGCGGACTCGTCTGCCGGCGGCAGAAACAGGTAGTGGCGGCGCGGGTCGCGGCGGACGAACCACGCTCCGGTCTTGGCAGCCGCGTCAGGCAATCCCAGCTCGCCACACTTGGCGGCCAGTGCCGTCAACGCGGCGCGGAACTGAGCGTCCCCTGGTCCGCGATCCGCCCGATCGAAACCGACCGCCGCGGTAGTCGAACCATGGACCGCCAACCACAGACCGCCAAACCACAGACCGCCAGACACGCGATCACCAGCCAAGTCGCCCGCGCACCGCGCAGACGATGTCCAGCGGGCACGATCCCTTTCGACGGCACGTAGCGGGAGTCCGACATGAAACACTCAAACGACAAGACAATTCGAGACACCCTTCCAGTCTAGCACGCCGACGCACCGATCCGGTACCCGGAAAAATCTCGGGACCCACCGGTCGTGCCGTGAGATGAACCGGAAGAAGCCGGTGGGCGAGCGAGGACGACGCTCCTGCCCGCCTCGCGGGAAGGGAGGAGCGAGCGTCGCGGTGCGGGCCTCTTGGATACTACCAATCGCTTGCTGTCGGGCAGCGCAAGAAAACGGGCGGACTTGGAAGTCCGCCCTACGGGTCGAGCGATCGACTGCTTCTGGGCGGACTTGGAAGTCCGCCCTACGTAATTGGCGGTCGACGGCGCGGAGGATCGCTGGGAACAACCGAATCGCGAGCTACGCCTGGCCTTCTTCGAAGGCCGCATCGAACGCGCGGCCGCTCTGCGCGAAGTTCATCCGCTTCGTGAACTCGCAGGCCTCGCGGGCGCCGAAGTCGCGATCCATGCCCATGTCTTCCCATTCGATCGACAGCGGGCCGTCGTAGTTGACCTTGTTCAGCGCGCGGATGATCTCTTCGAAGTTGATGGTCCCGCGGCCCGGGCTGCGGAAATCCCAACCGCGTCGAGCGTCGCCGAAGTTCAAGTGGCTGGCCAGGATGCCGGTCTTGCCATTGAGCGTCGTGATCGCGTCCTTCACGTGCACGTGGAAGATGCGGTCCGGGAACGCCCGAATGAACTCCACCGGGATCCACACCCTGCCAGTGCAGGTGGCTCGGATCGAAGTTGAACCCGAACTCTTCGCGATAGTCCAGTGCCTTGAGCGCCGTTCGGCCGTATACACGTCGAATGCGATCTCGGTGGGATGGACTTCCAGCGCGAACTTCACGCCGCACTCGCCGAACACATCCAGAATCGGATTGAAGCGTTCGGCCAACAGTTCGAAGCCGGCCTCGATCGTTTTCTCCGACACCGGCGGGAACGAGTAGAGGAACGGCCAGATGCTCGAACCGGTGAAACCATTGACGATGCCGACGCCGAATTTCTGGGCCGCCCGCGCCGTGTTCATCAACTCTTCGGCCGCCCGCTTGTTCACACCGGCCGGATCACCATCGCCCCAGACGTACGGCGGGCACGATCGCCTTGTGCCGTTCATCGATGACGTCCAGCACCGCCTGTCCCACCAGGTGATTGCTGATCGCCAGGCATTGCAGGTTGTGCCGCTCGAGCAGTTCGCGCTTCCGACGGCAGTAGCTGTCGTCCGCCAGAGCCTTGTCGACCTCGAAATGATCTCCCCAACACGCCAACTCCATGCCGTCATAGCCGAACTCGGCGGCCTTGCGAGCCATTTCCGCCACGGGCAGGTCGGCCCACTGGCCAGTGAAGAGGGTAACGGGTCGTGCCATGCTGTACTCCTTCTAGTCGGGAAGCGGTGATTGATAACAACCACAAGAAAACAAAACGGTTCACCGCCATATCCGCCAACGGGCGGTCTGAACGGACCATTTTTGCCTGCCGCTCTCCCGCGTGCAACCACGGCACAGCCAATATTTGGCCGGCTCACCGGACCCACGCGGGGCGCACCGTTTGCGGGCCGCGGGAATGAATATCGAGCAGGCAGTCGGTGCCGCCACACGCCCCGCGCCAACCGACCGGACTCCGGGGGCCACGATGCTATAATTCTCCAGATCACTACCGATCAACACTTCCCGATTCATGGCCGAGCCAGCCATGGGAGTCACCATGTTCCGCAAGTTTGTCCCGGTTGTGTCGATTATGTCAGCTGTCGTCGCCCTGCTCTCGATCCCCGCTTCCGGATCGGGGGAGGTGGCCCAGCCTCCGCTCTCCATGGAACTGGTCACCGAGAGCGGGCTGTCCCCCGAGGGGCAACAACAATGGATGGAAGCCCTCAAGAAACTGGGCATCACGAATCTGCGGATTCGCAGCGAGCGGCCGGGTGACGAGCCAACGATCGTGAATCGCGGGACCGACGACAACCCCCGCTATGCCGTGCTCGGTGTCCTGGCGAAGGACAATCGGCTGGTCCTTCCGGGACTGACCGTGCGTTTCGGCCAGCGTCAACAGTTGAGTGACTGGTTCGCGCGGCTGCGGTCGGGCGGGGTGGATGCGGTCACGGGCGACGCCGGTGCGTTCGGGCTGACTGCCAAACAGTTTGTGGCGCTGCACGAAGCGGTGAAGCCTGCCATCCAGTTTGAAACGAAGGGCAAACCGGTGCGCACGGTCGTGCAACAGATTGGTCGACAGCCTGCCGGTCGCGGTGGAAATCGATGCGGCGGCGAGCCGCTTTGACGGCTGGCGAACCGGTTCCCGACGAACTGCAGGGGCTCAGCCGCGGCACCGCGCTGGCCGCTGCGGTGCGTCCGCTGGGTCTGGTGGTGACGGTCACGGGCCAAGGCCAGCGGGCGGCCGGCCTGCGCGTGGCCAAGCCGTCCGGCAAGGAGGAAACCTGGCCCGTCGGGATCGCGCCCACCGGCTCTCCCGACAAGCTCGCGCCGGCGTTATTCAAGTTCATCAATGTCGAGGTCAACGAGCGGCCGCTGTCGGAAGCGCTCGATGCCATCCGCGGGCGCATCCATATTCCCGTGCTGTTCGACCATAACGCGCTGGCCAAACACGAGATCGATCTGCAGGCCAAGGTGAACCTTCCACCCAAAAAGACGTTTTACAAGAAAATCATCGACGATCTTCTGTTCCAGGCCATGCTGCGCAGTGAACTGAGGGTGGACGACGCCGACAAGCCTTTCCTCTGGATCACGTCGATCAAAAAATGAACCGCGTGGTGTTTTCAGTAGCGTGCGTTCGCGTACGCCGCGTCAAACATAGCCGCGACGTTTTCGGGTGGCACATTGGCCAGGATGTTGTGGACCTGCTGAAACACAAAGCCGCCGCCCGGTTTGAGAATCTCCACTTGTCGGCGCACATGTTCGCGCACCTCGTCGGGCGTGCCTCCTGACAGAATGCGATGCGTATCGCAGCCACCGCCCCAAAACGTCAAGTCCTTTCCAAACTCCTGCTTCAGCGCCCGAGCATCCATGCCGGTGCAGGAAATCTGCACGGGATTGATGGCGTCCAGCCCCGCATCGATCAGGTGCCGCAAGAGAGGCTGCACACCGCCGCAGCAGTGCAGCATCACCTTGACGTTGGCCAGCTCCTTGGCCCGCATCCACATCTGCCGGTGACGAGGCTTGAAGAACTCCTCGTACATGGCCGGCGACATCTGCGGGCCGTTCTGCATCCCCAGATCGTCACCGAACAGAATGATGTCGATCGAGTCGCCCACCGCAGCCAGGAACTTCTCCAGGTTGGCCAGATGCGTCTCCACCAGTCGATCGAGAAACTCATGTGCGCGGTGCGGGTCGCCGGCCAGCAGCATCAGGAAGTTGTCGATGCGGTAGAGGAACTGACCGACTTCCAGCAGGTTGCCGCCGAAGAGTCCGATGATCGCGCGATCGGTCCGGCGCGCAGACGCCGGGCTCCTTCCGCCAATCGCTGGGCTCCATCCGGCCCCGCGACTAGCGGGCCGGGTGGCGACTTGACCGCGACCCAGATCGTCTCTTCCAAGGCTTCCGGCAAGCGGTCCAGATCGTCCTGCTCGGCGTACGGCCAGTAGCACTGCTCGAAGTAGATCGCGCCATCCGGCATCCGCCCCACGATCCGACCGGTATCGTTCTTGAGAATCCACTCGCCTTCCACCCGCTCGGGTGCGGCCCACCGCGGCATCTGGCAGGGCGTTCCGTCAGGTAGTATCCAATCGACCCAATGCTCGTCCTCCAGCGCGAACCCGCGTCCCATTTCGATCGCATCGATGTGGAACAGATCCAGCACGTCTTCGTCGACAATCGCCAGCTGCTGGATCGGATCGTAGACCCGAATCGGGCGCGGGGCGAGCCCGAGTAACGTGCGGAGTTTGGCATACGCGATGGCCGCGATGCCCGAGGAGCGATGCCCGCCGAAATCGATCGGCAGGCGATCGGGTTCTTGGTGATTCAGGGCCGCCAGGACGCGTTCTCGTGGTGTCATCGTGCTGCTCCCGGATTGGTGTCAGGGCTGCAGGCGGCAGGCGGCAGGCTGCAGGCTGGAGGCTGCAGGCGGCTGGCGGCAGGCTGCAGGGAAAATTCAGTGTTCGTTGGGATTGTGCACCAGTTCTGCGCGGAGGGTCGGAATGCCCAGGGGGGGCAATTCCAGCGGGCCGACCAGCGGCGGGCCGACTTCTTCCCGCGGACTGCTCCGCGTCACGCGTGTGGGGACCGGATCGCGCCACACCAGCGACGTCCGAGCCGACTCCGTGCCGGGGTTGAACAGCCGCACCATCAGGCCCGGCCGTCCTCGCTCGGTTTGAGCGAGGTCACGATCAGACCCTGTCCGTCCAGGCTCACACGGCTGCCGACACCGGCGCATCGCGTCGGGCGGGAACGGCGACGAGCGGCTGACTGCGTTCGATGCCAAATCGCGCCGCCGCCGTCTGATCGTAGGGTCCGTGTGGCAGGAGCGAATAGCGAAAGGTCGTCAGGCCTTCCTGGGATGCCTTGTAATTCGTTTCCCAGTAGTTGTTCATGATGTACGAAAACAGCGTCTGTGTCGGTCCGAGCTGCTGGATCCAGGCACGGCTGATAAAGGGATTCTCCACGTCGACATGAATACCGCCGACTTCCATCAGCGGCGCGTCGAGCGTGGCCCAGGTGACGCCCAGCTGACGGTTCGACACATCGACCCACCGCCCCACGGTGAGGTAGTTCTTGCAGGCGCCCGGCATCTGATCGACGTCGGGCTGAATCACGGCCCAGGGAATGTCGATCCGCATCTCGCCGTCCGGCACCTGAAACGGGAAGCCGAAGTGGACCGATTCCTTCTCCAGGACTTTCTCCTTGTCCAGGGCATCGAAGATGTCCACGCGATCGAGGCCATCAACGATCCGGACGATGGTGACCAGTTGTCGGCAGCCTGGCGCATCGGCATAAACGCCGAGCGAGGCGGTCAGGCCGCCCGACGAGAGCACCTCGACGCGAACCGGCCGACTGGGCAGCGGCTCCTTCGCCGCGCGGCCCGCGACGTAGCGATAGTCGTTCAATCCGCGCGCGCCAGCACTGGCCGCGAACTCGTGATCGAGTCCGGCCCGTCGCAGACTGGCGATGGTTCCCGTGTGCGGATCGATTTCCACGCGCAGGCGGTCGTTGCTCAGCACGTTTCCCGCGGCCTTGCCTTCCCCTGATACGGCGCGGAACCGGGTTCCAGGAGGAAACGTCGGGCGCCCAGGGGGGGCACTCGCTCGGCCACGAAAGCCAGATCGCCGCGCGGCGTCACCTCGGAAGGCACGAGGTTTCCGTCGAGATCCTTGACGACGTGGCCGACGAGAGGCGACTTGGTTTCGAATACGACCAGATCGGTGCGCGGCCAAGAGGTCGTGTTCCACACGTCGACGGCGGTCACGGCCGCGTCCGAGGGCAGACCGCGATCCAGGGCCCGCTGCAGCAGCGCCTGCGATCGTTCCTCGGCTTGCAGCGCGAATTGCTGCTTGATCTTCCACTGGCTGAGCGTGAACGGACTGTCCGGCTCGGTGATGCTGCAATGAGCGCCCCACGTGTGTTCGTTGTAGAGAATCGCTTCGCGCCAGGCGGCGTAGAAGTCGTGCGGCCGGGATATTGCTCGGGAGCGAGGATCGCCCACAGAGCTTCGGCCTGCACGAGTCGTTCGGACGCCATCCGCGTCAGGCCCGTCTCGCGCACGACGAGGCGGCGCCGTCTTCCCAATAGGGAGTGAAGTCGCCGCGCACTTCCGGAATCTGGTCTCCGTATCGCTGCTCGAACTCTCGCATCAGCTGGCTGGTGGTCGAGATGACCATCTGCGGCCACACGTAGCGTTCGTTCCAGGCCTTGACGAACTCCGATAACTCCTGATCGGGCGGCCCGTTGTCACCCACGACGCTGTAGCGAATCTGGACCATGTCATACGGATACTTGGCCTGCTGCAGTTCATGGAGGTAGGCGAAGAACGGATCGGGTGGGCTGTCGCGCGAGAGGGTGCCCACGCGACTCGGCGTGGAACCAGGAGTAGGCTTTGCCGGCCATCCAGCACAGCAGTCGTTCCTGCCCCGACGGCGAGACCCAGTAGAACGGCCGATCGCCCCACTGCTCCAACGTGCCGCCGATACGATGCACGTGATTGGGCCCGATCGACAGGTACTTGATGCCGCTCTGCACCAGTGCGGGCACGATACCCCAGGTGTAGCCCGGCACGTCGCTGATCATGGCCGCATCGATGATCACATCGTACTCGCGAGCGGTGCGTCGCGCGCAGTCGACCAGCCGCATCAGCTCTTCGGGTCGGCAGAGCGCGGTCAGTTCATTGCCGTACAGCCCATCGAGATGCATCGCGCCGTCGCGCACCGCCTGCGCGAACGCCTTCTTTTCCTCGTCACTGGCCTGCTTCAGAAAACTGTCCACGGCCCACATCACCTCGCAGTTCCATTTGAACTGCGCTGCCGGCGGGTAGCCGGCCGTGTTGCGGGCAATCTCCATGGCCTGGCGCAGGTACGACCATTGCTTCTGTTCGACTTCGGTCTGCACGTGCGTGTAACCGATGTCGACGTGCGAGTGCGGCAGGAAGTGCAATTCCCAGTGCCGAACGGGAGCCTGGGTACACTGCTGCTGGACGATGGTCTGGCCGGCGATCAGCATTTCCACCGGCAGGACCTGCTCCTGCTCGACCGCCGGCACCTGCAACGGGACCGTCTGCGTACCGAAATGCACGTGCGTCGTGAGCGGGGCCAGATCGCCGACCTTCAGCACCACGTCCATCGACTCGGCATAGGCATGATCGATCGTGACGCTCACCGGTTGAATCGGTCCCTCCGCGGCACGCAGGACGGCCTGCATCCCATGGACGGACACGGTGTCGCGACGCGGGGACGGTTCGGGTGATTCTGCCGTGAAGAACCGGATGTCGCGGCCGCCGACACAGCTGTGTCCTTGCGCGTTGAGTTGCGTGACCTTCCACCGGACATAGCGGGCGACGTGCGGTTGGCGAAAGACGGCCACCGTGGTGCCGCCCGGAGTGTTCACATGGTCGATCGCCTCGGTCGCCCGCACCTGCTGAAAATCAGGCTGGTCGGCGAAGGTCAGCTCGGCCGCATCGACCGTGGCCACATCATGGCGATCGACATGCTGAAAACCAGCGATCGCCACCGGCTGGCCGAAGTCGAAATCGATGAACGTGTCGGTCCCTTTGCCGTGCGACGCGTACTCCGACTCCACCAGATCGTCGAGGATTCGTTCCACGACAAAGGCTCGGTCGGGATACTCTTCGGCTTTCTGAATAATCTGCGGGCGCGGCAGCGCGACGAGCGGCGTGAACGTCGACGGTCTCTCCGGTTGGCCACGGCCGTCCACCGGGAACGCTGTCGCCACAGCGAACATCCCCATCCAGACCAGGGCAGGAACGGATCGGGCAGCCATCGCACGTACTCCTCGCTGAAGAAACGGCTCGAATCTCGATACGTCGTCATTGTGGCTGGACACGACTCAGGCCGCAATCGGCCGAGGCGGCTTCCCCCGAGAGCAAGCGTCCCGCTTGCTCGGGCCGTGCCGACACAATTCGACGTCCGACCAAAACCTGCACAAGCGGGACACCTGTGCTACAGCAGTTCATCCAGCTGCTGCACCAATCGTTCGAAGTGTTCGAGCGCCGTGTTGACCGGCTCGGGGCTGGCCATATCGACACCCGCATCGCGGAGCAGGTCGAGCGGATCCTTGGAACAGCCGGCCTGGAGGAAGCCCAGATAGTCCGCCGAGTTCCTGGTGACCGCCGCCGAGCACGCGTTGCGAGAGAGCGATCGCGGCCGACAAGCCGGTCGCGTACTTGTAGACGTAGAAGGCCCGGTAGAAGTGCGGAATGCGCAGGCACTCGAGCGACAGTTCGGGGTCGAGCAGCGAAATCCGGTCCGAAGTACTGCTCCAAGCAGTCCGCGATAGATGTCCTTCAAGCGCCTGCACGGTCAGCGGCTCACCGCTCTCGGCCAGTGCGTGTGTCAGCTTCTCGAACTCGGCGAACATCGTCTGCCGAATGATCGTGCCGCGGATCCCGTCGACTTCGCGATTGATGAGGTACGCTCGTTCGCTGATCGCTGCGTGGCTTCGGCCAGCATGCGGGCGCTGAGCAGCTGTTCGTTGAACGTACTGGCCACTTCCGCCACGAAGATCGTGTAGTCGTAGTAGACGAAACGGCTGGTGGTGGGCGGAGAGGTACGAGTGCATGGAGTGTCCGGCCTCGTGGGCCAGCGTGAACACGTCGTCGAGCACCTGGGGCTTGTAGTTCATCAGGATGTACGGGTTGGCGTCGTACGAACCGCAACTGAACGCGCCGCTCTGCTTGCCCAGATTGGGATAGCGGTCGCACCAGCGGTTGTGCAGGCCTTGTCTCCAGGGCTCGGCAATAGTCGCGACCGAGCGGCTCAAGCGACGAGCACCATGCACCGCCTGATCCCAGGTGCGATGCACTTCCAGCTCGCTCAGGATCGGCACATAGGTGTCGTACAGGTGAATGTCCTTGAGCCGCATCTTGCGGCGGCGGACCTCGTAGTAATGATGCACGGCCGGCAGATGCCGATGCACCGTGTCGATCAGGTTGTCGTACACCGTGCGCGGCACGTTGTCGGGAAACAGCGAGGCATCCGAGCGAACTGGGGTAGCTCGCGCGCGGGCGTAGTAGACATCCTTCAGAATCGAGCCGTTGAGCGTGGCGGCCAACGTGTTCTCGTGCGCGGCGAACTGGGCGTAGTACTGGTGAAACGCCTCGCGTCGCACCGTACGCTTGGGCGAGTGCAGCAACTGCGCGAAGGTGGCGTTGCTCAGCTCGATCTGTTCGCCGTTCTCGTTCGTGACGAAGCCGAACTTGAGGTCGGCATCGTGCAGCTGGCGGAAGGCGCGGGAGGCGGCCTGCGCCATCTCACCCTGCATCGCCAGCAGTTCTTCTTCGTTCTTGCCCAGCGTGTGCGGCTTGAAGCGAATGAGTCGTTCCAAGAGCAGTCGATAGAACTTCAGCGCCTTGTGGCCATGAGCTGCCGGAGTCTGGCGGCTGGGAGTGCGAGAAGTTCGGGACGAATGAAGCTGGCGGCCTGGGCCGCGCGCGTGGCGGCGTTCTGAAATCGGCCCAACATCCGCTGGTGACCGCTGTTCGTCTGGTCTTCGGCCGTGCGCAGAAACGCGTAGACACCCAGCCGCTCACCCAGCCGATCGTGTTGGCTGTCAAATGCCAGGCACTTGGCCAGCACCGCGGGATCGCCCAACTTGCCGCGAAACTTCTCGAATCCCGTGATCCGTCGCTCGTAACGCCGGAACCCATCCTCCCAGGCCGCGTCGTCCGCGAACAGGCTGGCCAGGTCCCATGTATCCGCGTCCGCCACGTGGCTGCGCTTCGGCAATCTCTGCGTCTTGCCCATCATCCCCTCAGTACCTCAATACACCGGCACCCCACGTCAAACCGGCGCCAAAACCCATCAGCAACACGTGGTCGCCGCCTCGCAATCGTCCGGCGGCCCGCTTCCTCCAACACGAGCGGAATGCTGGCCGCCGTCGTGTTTCCATAGCGATCCAGATTGACCAGCACCTTGCTCGCGCTCCAGCCCCAACCCTTCCGCCGCCGCGTCGACGATCCGCAGGTTCGCCTGATGCATGACCACCAGATCGATGTCGTCCATCGTCATCTCGGCGTGCCGCACGACATCGGTGGCAACGTCGTGAATCAAGCGCACGGCCCACTTGAACACCGCTCGGCCGTCCATCCGCAGGTACTGCCGACCCCGCTGCAAGCCGCCCGTGGTCAGAGGCTCGCGCGAACCGCCAGCGGGAATCGGAAACAGTTCGCCGTCGTCACCTTCGGACCCAAGCGTGAAGGCGAGCAGACCGCTGTCGTCGCGCCCGGCACCCAACAGAACCGCACCCGCGCCGTCGCCAAACAAGGGATACGTCTTCTTGTCGGACGGATTGACGATGCGGGACATCACGTCGCTCCCAATCACCAAGACGCGGCGACAGCAGCCGGTCTTCACGAACTGCATGCCGGTGGCCAGGGCGTACATGAAACCGGAACAGGCGGCATTCAGGTCCATCGGCCGGCGCGGAGCGCCCAATCGACGCTGCACCATGCAGGCGGCCGAAGGCATCAACATGTCGGGCGTCATCGTGGCGACCAACACCATGTCGACGTCGCGCGGAGCTACTCCGGCGTTCTCCAGACAGCGCATCGCCGCCTGATACGCCAGATCACTCGTCGCCTCATGCGGCGCCGCATGCCGCCGTTCGCGAATCCCCGTCCGCTTGATGATCCAATCGGGATCGCAGCCCAGCGCGGACAGATCCTCGTTGCGCACGACGGTCTCGGGCACGATACGCACCGTGCCCAAGAATCTGTACGCCGGTCAACGTCGCCAACGGACTGCGACCGAGGCGCACATCGCCGCCGCGGTCGCGCCAACGGAAGCAGTCGCCGTGTGGCACGCGATGCATTCGCTGGCTGTCGACGCCAACGCCGTCTCCTCTGATATACTGGATGCCATGGTCTCTCCACGAGCGTTGGTTCGATAGAAGCGGACACGTCCCGGACCGAATCGCGCCGGCCCAGCCAGCCGGCGACGTGCAGCGGGATGCTCCCAGATGCGAACCGATCACTATACCATTTGAAACGTCGAATCCCAGGGCATGTGCGGTCCGCGAGATCCGCGACGATTCCGCAAACTACGCGACAAACACAGCCCTTTCAGGGGGGAGCGATTGCGCAGCGGCAGCGATTCCCCCCCAGGCGCGGAATCGCAGACGGGCCTTCACCGCGGTTCGTCCGGAATCTCGATCCAGGTGCGCTGCGCCTGCGACTGGAGGACCGCATCCGCAATCACCTGGGCTCGCAACCCCTCAAAGAAACTGGGAACCGCCGGGCGCCCCTCGGATAATGGCCGAGACGAATTCCCACACGAGATCGTAACGAAAGACCGTGGCCGGCACGCCCGCGCGGGGATCACGCGGGCTGTCCGGCCGGACTGAGAAACTCGTCCGGTACCGGCACCGGCGCCAGATCCTGGCCCGTCCTGCCCAGCAACAGCGTGTTCGGCTCGTGCAAGCGATAGACGGCAGATCCTTCGGATCCGTTAATCTCAGCCCATTCGTGCCCGAACCCGTTGAGACCGTAGCCCTTGGCCAGCGTGGTGCCTTCCCACACGCCGACGGCGCCGCAGGCGAACTCGCCGATCAGGCTCGACCAGTCATCCACTTCCGACGGCACACGGCTGACCGTCGGCCGTCGACGTGCGCGGCGCGAAGCGGGCGACGGCTCCACAAATGCGCTCGATCGGACCCAGCAGATCCATGGCGAAGTCAATGCGATGAATGGTCATGTCGAACAAGTCGCCGGCACCCGCCTTGTCTTTGTACTGTCGCCATCCCCAGCTCGTTTCCGGCAGATCCAGAAAACGCTGGCTGCGAAAATGCCGCGGCGTGCCCAGCGCGCCGGTGACCAAGCAGTGCTTGAGATACCGCATCGACGGCGCGAACCGATAGGTGAACGCCGTCATGTGCACGACGTCCGCCTGCTTGCGCCGCGCGGTACATCGTCGCGCACTTCTCCGGCATGCAAACCCAAGGGCTTCTCGCACATGACGTGCTTGCCGTGCTGGCGCCGCCGCAATCGCTTGCGGGACGTGCGTGAAGTTCGGCGTCGCGATGATCACCGCATCAATCGCCGGATCCGCGCAGATCTGGTCGGTAATCGGTCGTGACATAATCCAACGACCAATCGCGCCGACGCTGCTCGAGCAAGTTCCGCGTTCGTATCGCAGGCGGCCACTAACTCGGCGCGTGGATCGAGTCGAATACCCGGCACGTGGTGATAGTCGCTGACAGCACCGGCACCGAGCAGGGCGATGCGAACGGGTTGGTCGACGAACCGTGCGTTGGGGAACCGATTGGGGCTGATCGGGCGACATGATTTCACAACTCCCTGTTGCTCGAAGGTGATTGAATTGTTCTGAAAATCTCGCTGACTGCGCGGAAATGGTTGGACAACACACTCCGCTCACGATCCAGTCATGTTACTACTTGGGTGAAAACAACTTACGTCTGCGGCTCGAACCGCCGCAATGGGTCCGGCGTATACACAGTGCCGCCCGTGAAAAAACAGACCAATCACCCCCGCGTAGGGGTGTACGAGCCCAGTTTGAACGCTTACATTAGCGAGATACTCGGCATACCGGCCAAGCGTAAATTGGTCACCAGCACCTGCCCTCCTAAGATTCCTTCAATAAGATCAAGCGGCGTGCCATGTGCCTTCTGGCTATCCAATACCGACTTGTACCCGAGTCCCCCATCCTAGTGGCCACGAATCGCGAAGAGCAGTTCGATCGGCTGAGTCAACCGCCGGCGATTCAATCTGGAAAACCGCGTGTTTTGTGCGGGATTGATCAGCAGGCGGGTGGAACCTGGCTGGGGGTAAATCAACACGGACTCTTTGTGGCGGCCTGCAATCGGACTCGATTCGATTCCTCCGATGGCTGCTCGCTCTCGCGGGGTGCCCTGTGCCGCGACCTGTTGCGAGCCGGTTCGGCGCGGGAAGCGGTCGACACGGCACTCGAAGGAACTCTCGTCCGGCCGGTATGACGGCGTGAACTACATCATCGCCGACGCCGAGAGCGGTTGGGTGGTCCACGGCAGCGACGAAGCGGAAGTGGTGCGTCTGGAAGACGGACTGAGCATTGTCTCGAACGGCGATGTGAATGACCCGCGGGACGAACGCGTGAAGATGGCTCAGCGGCTGTTGACGCTCCAGACGCTTGACTCACCGGTGAAGTTCCTGGCGGTGGCGAGCAAGGTCTTTGCCCGCACGCCATCACCTCCGGGCCGGCCGAGCATGGTGCTGCGAAGCAAGACGCGTGGCACGGTCAGTTCGACGTTGATCTCGCTGGGCAAAAAGCCGCGGGACGCGATTTTCCAGTATGCGGGCGGCCCGCCCGATCAGACGAAGTACGAGGACTACTCGCCGCTGCTGCGCGACATCCTCAGTCGCGGGTTGCGGGAATCGCGAGCCAAGGCGAACGCCTGAGTCCGGTGTCGCGCATGGCGTCAGCGAGGGCCTATCGCTGCGGCGCTCAGGCCCATTGATAGAGCCGCGTGTTGCCTTGTTTGCCGACTTCCGTTGCCGCGCCTCATGCGCATGCAGTAGGCGATCCGTTGGGCGACCCAGCGGCGCACGTGGAGCTGTTCGGCCAAGTGTCCGGTATGAAACGGCTGCGGGGAGATGGCGCGGCAGCAACTGGCGTAGATCACAGGGCCGTCTGAAACCGATAGGTCTGCTGAATATCGACCAGGCGGACATCTTCGACCTGGTGATCGTTGGGCGTGCCGCCAGCGTTTGCGGCCGTGGCCCGGGAAAGCGGCGTTCCTCGACTTCGACCAGCGGCACTTCCAAAGTGAGGTTGTCGTGTGGAAACACGCGTGTGAAGAAGACCAGTTCGTCAAACAGGTCGAGCGGCGTGCCGCGTTTTGGGCTCCACCGTTCCGTCGACGACCGCTGCCACCGCGACGCTTCAGTTTGAGAATGCGTTTGCGGGCCAGGATCGGTTTGACGATCAGCACGCGGTGGTCGCGCAGCAGCCGCGCGATTTTGTCGCGAATGGCCGCCAGCGACCCGTGCTGGATCTCCACCAACTGATCGGCATTGCACGACGTCGATCCGGTAGGTCCCCGAGCTTGACCTCCTGCTGCCGCATCGCCCTCGGCATAGCGTTCCTTGAGCTGTCGATGCAGGGAAGTTTCCATCCGTGTTCGCGATTTCCATGGTCACGGTCCCCATCCGCGGTTCGCGCGGAATCGTTCAGCTGGTGGGTGGCTCGATGCCGAAATCGCGGATCGTCAGTAGGGTGCGGAGCGGATAGCCGCGTTGGGCGAACGCCTCGCGGCCCCCCTCCAACCGATCGACGATGGCGATCACTCCCTCGACTTTCAATCCGAACGCCTCGGCTCGTTCGATCGCCAGCAGCGAACTGCCGCCCGTCGTCACGACGTCTTCGACGATCACGACGCGCTGGCCCGGTTCCACAGGTCCTTCCACATCGCGGCCGCGGCCGTGCGCCTTGGCCTCTTTGCGGACAATGAACCCTTTGAGCGGCAGTCCTCGCTGACCGGCAAGCGTCACAATCGCGGCGGTGATCGGATCGGCTCCGATCGCCATGCCACCGACGGCGTCGGGCAGATTCTCGGCCATCAGCTCCAGAATTCCTGCGCCAATCAGATTGGCTCCGCGTCCGTCGAGCGTCACTTGGCGGCAATCGAGGTAATACGAGCCCTCTTTGCCGGAGGCCAAGATGAACTTGCCCGATCTTCAGTGCGCGGTCACGAATCAAGGCAATCAACGCATCGCGATCGTACACGGCATCAGCTCCCGACAGTCCCATCTTGCCCGCTTGTGATCAGCGCAAGATACGCACCGTCGAACCAACCGACAAGATGCCGTACACATCGTCCGCGTCGCGTGGGCTGAGACTGATGCAGCCGCGCCGCATGTCGGCGCCGCCCAACGGACTGCCATGAATGAACACTTCCCGCCCCAAATCGAGCCAGACACTGCCAAACGGATTCGCGGGATCGCCGGCGGCGATCTTGTGACCGTCGATCGAGAAGTAGTCCCGATCCATCTGCTTCTGGCGGACCGCGAACTCGCCCATCGCCGGGTGTCGGATCCTGCCCGACCGTGATCGGGAACCGTCCGGCATACAGACTGTTGAGAAACAGCGTCAGCTCCTGACTGGGCAGATCCACATCGGCTCGGAACGGACCGGTGACGACCTTCAATTGGGTGCCCGGCACGAGCACTTCGGGGTTCTCGATGCCGTTGATCTTCTGCAGCAATTCCATCGGCACGCGGTACTGCTGAGCGATCTCGGTCAGCGATCTCATTGCGACGAACCACGTAAGCGGGTTCCACGAGATGTTCGCGGGAGTAAATCACGTGGGCCGCCAGCGGATCGAGCAGATCGATCAGTTCGCGATGTTCGTCCGGTGTCAGATCCTGGCTCTGGTAGAAGACCGAGAAGGTGGCCAGTGCGTCATAATACCGACCTTCATCCACCAGACTGCTGGGCCTGCTTTCGCGCCGCTCGTAAGCGCGGACCCCGATCTGTTCACCGTTGGCCCGCGCGGCGGGGTCGGTGGGTCGGACGCGGACGTTCTCGTTCACAAACGGGTTGTTGCTGCAGTCGCGGATCAGCGGGTGCCTGGGGCGTGGTCGAGTGCTGCCCGAACAGCGGCGGCGGCAAGTTCGCCGACGGCGCCGCGGCGGCGGGGCTCTCGGGCACCGTCGATGCCGCGGTGGCTCCACCGTCAGTTGGTGCTCCGTGTCCGCAGGAATTTGATCTGCCGGGGGCGTGGGGGGTGGGGGCGTGGGGAAACTCGAGGCGTAACGCGAGTCGGGAGGGGACATCGTGTCGTGAGGCACCGGCGATTCCATGGTCGCCGTTGCTGGCGACCGTCGGGAAAGAGACCGCGGGCTCGGCAAGCGGGCTCCGGGTCGCCTCGCCAAACTGGACCTCGGGTGGGTCAAACGGCATTTCCTCCATGGCAGCCACGTCACCCGGCGGCGGGTCCGGCGGGCGATTCAGCATTTCGTAAACGCCGTAGAAGACAACGAACAGCAACACAACAACGACTGCGGTCTTGAGAGTTTGCACGTTCGCCCTCCTTGACGAAAACCCGACCCGACAGGCATCAGCTTCATGCCTGCTGGCCGGCTGCTATACTGCTGACATCCGCCGGTTCGGAAGTCACCCCAAAGGAGTCTGCCGAACACCGGGATGTAGCCGATCCCGCTGGAAGACATGCCGGGATCCGGCCCCTCGCTACCAGCAGGGGTCGCTGGCCACGCGGCTTGACAATTCTCCTACTCGTGTTGTCCGCTCAATTTCCGATTCCAAAGTCTTTTTGATCGGTACGACGCTCGCTTGATGCCTGCCACATCCTGGGACGAACCCGACGACCGCGAGTATCCGGACTCTGACGATCTGGATGACGAGAGCACCGACACGGTCGTCTGTCGGCATTGCGGCGCGGACGTGTATGAGGATGCGGATCAATGCCCGGCGTGCGGCATGTACATCGTGGCTGACACCGGCGTCTGGTCAGGCAGATCCTTCGGATGGATCGCCCTGGGACTGCTCGGCGTCCTCGCCGCAATCCTGGCGCTGATTCTCGGCCTCTGAGTGTCCGCGACACAATCTAGCGCGAGCGGAATCATACGTGAACCGGTCCACGGCAGAAAGATCAATGTGGGGCCGTTTCGCAAATTTTGCGGAAAGTGGAGGCCACCCGCCCCTTCACCCGGCGCCCCGCCTCAAACAGGGCTCTGCGGACCGCCTGCCGACCCGGGAGCACCCCGCAAACGAGCTCGAATCCGCTCCAGGCGACCTGCTAGTTCCGCTTCAAATCCGCGCTCCACGGGCTGATAGTAAACACGGTCGACGCCCAGATAGTCCTGGGCCGCCACACCACCCTCCGCATCGTGCGAGGACTCGTAACCGGTCCCATGGCCCAGCTGCTGGGCCCCGCCGTAGTGGGCATCCCGCAGATGAACGGGCACCGGCAACAAGCGGCGCTCGCAAACGTCCCGGCGGGCCTGGCCAATCGCGACGGTGGAAGCATTCGACTTGGGAGCGCAGGCAAGATAGGTCACCGCCTGTGCCAGCGTCAGCTGGCACTCTGGCAGGCCCACGAATTCACAGGCTTGCATGGTGGCGATGGCCAGGGACAGCGCCTGCGGATCGGCGTTTCCGATGTCCTCGCTCGCCAGAATGATCAGGCGTCGGCAGAGGAATCGTACATCTTCGCCCCCTTCGAGCATGCGGGCCAGCCAGTACAGCGCGGCGTCCGGGTCGCTACCCCGCAGGCTCTTGATCAAGGCGCTGGCCGCATCGTAGTGCGCATCGCCCGTCGCGTCATACGAGACGGCTTTGCGTTGGACCGACTGCTCGGCGAGTTCGCGGGTGAATTCCAGGGGCCGTCGGTCGCTGGACATCACGCCGATTTCCAGCGCCGAGAGAGCGCGTCGCGCATCACCGTCGCAGACTTCCGCCAGAAACTCCAGCGCCTCGTCTGCGAGGTGGACGGCGTGTTGTCCCAAGCCACGCTGGGCATCCTGCAGCGTACGGAGAATCAGCACCTTGATGTCAGCCACGCTCAACGGCTCAAACTGAAAGATCTGACTGCGGCTGACCAGGGCACTGATCACCGAAAAAAACGGATTGGCCGTAGTCGCTCCTACGAGCGTGACAATCCCCTCTTCCACGTCGGGCAGCAACGCATCCTGTTGGGCCTTGTTGAATCGGTGGATCTCATCAATGAACAACAGCGTCTTGCCACCACCGGACGCCAACCGATCGCGAGCGCCTTTGAGTATCTCGCGCAGTTCCTTGACCCCTTCCGTCACCGCACTGAGCTGGCGGAACTGGCTGCTGCTCTCGCTCGCTGAGCAGCCGGGCCAGCGTGGTCTTGCCGGTTCCCGGCGGACCGTAGAAGATCACCGATCCCAGGCGGTCCGCCTTCAGCAGGCGGCGCAGCAACTTCCCCTCGCCCAGGAAATGCTGCTGGCCGACGAATTCTTCCAGCGACTTCGGGCGCATGCGGGCGGCCAGCGGCTGAGCCTGCTGGAATCGAGCCGCTTCCGACGCATCAAACAGGGACTTGCTCACAGTTCTTCCTTTCGCGGCATGGGCCTGGAGTGCAGGTGGCCCACCCAAGCAACTCGACCACGCCGGCTACGCCAATCTTTCCCACTCCCCGTCACCTGCCCACTTAATCTAGGTCGATTCACGGTGGTGGCGGTAGAATCGCGACCGTCATGTCATTGGCCGGTCTCCCACGAGACCCGACTGGACTCGCACACCGGCGGACGATCGTTCGTGGGGGACCAGTCGCGTTCATTCTACCTCGTGCGGAAAGCGTGTCCGCGCCCCGATCGCCCGACTCTGTCAAGAAGTGATGAGCCTGCCATGTTGCTGAGATTATTCCGGCTGCGAAGTCGTCGTGCCACGCGCTGGGTGGTTGTGGGCGTGTGTTTGCTGGCGTCGCTGTTGCTGCTTGGCTGGGCGGTGCCGTCGATACTCGGCAGTCGTCTGGCATGGCCGCGGGTCTTGGCCTATCTGGCGGCGGATTTCGACGGTCAGGTGTCGTCGAACGGTGCGTCGCTCGGATGGTTCTCGCCGGTCGTAGTTCAGGGAATCCGCTTTGAGGACCGCCGAGGGCAAGCGTTGGCGCAGATCGAGGAGTTGCGCACGGAATCCACGCTGTTGTCGTTGTTGTTCGATTCGCGGGAGCTGGGCATGGTTGTCCTGGACAAACCGGCGCTGACGGTTGTCTGGCGGGACGACGGCAGTAACCTGGAAGACGCGTTGTCCGCCTGGCTCGCCAAGACATCGTCGTCGGGCGCGGTCCATGGTTCGTTCGAGCTTCGCGGCGGATCGGTGGACGTTGTTGACGTCTCCCAATCGCGCCTTGCGCGGTTCGAATCGCTGAACGCAAAGATTCAATTGCCCGCGGCGACCGGATCTCAAGGCGTTGTCGCGCTCGACCCCTGCCGGCTGACGATTGGTGCGCAGGCGGGCGATTGCGCGGCGCGTGTTCAGTGGCAGGGAGAAGGGGCACAACGCACGTGGACGCTGTCCGCGCAAGTCCACGGAATGGGATTGTCCTTCCTGCAAGCCATCGCGCGGCGGTTCGGTGAGGACATTCGCGTCGACGGTGTGTTGACGGCCGACGTCACGGGCGAGTGGAACGGCACGCAGGGCCAGGTATCGCTCGACGTGCGACATGCCAACGCTGAGCCGCTGTACGTCACCGCACCTGCCTGGCTGGGCGACGACCAGTTGCGACTGGAGCTGTTGCGGATTGCGGGATCGTGTGTTGTGGCGGACGGAAGGTGGCAGTTCCGAAAAGCGCAGGTCGAGTGTGACGCCGGTCAGTTCACGATCGATGGCCAATTCAAGTGGCAGCCGAATGGCGGTTCGAGCGCGTGGCGGCAGCTGCTGGGCAGTGCCGCGGCAGCGGATTTGCAGCTTGATGGTCGCCTGGACCTGGCCCGCTTGGCGCGCACTCTGCCGAACACGATGCGCATACGGGAAGGGGCCGCGCTTGAGGCGGGCGAGGTGCAGGTTCGCTTGCGCGGACGACAGGACACCGACGCGCGTCGCTGGACGGCCAGCCTCGCAACGTCGGAGCTGGCGGCCGTTCGCGATGGGCGCCGTTTTACCTGGAATGACCCGCTGCAAGTGACCTTCGAGGCTGCCCAGACCGGAGACGGCTGGCAGGTGCAACAGCTGAACTGCCACGCGTCGTTTCTGCGGCTCGCCGGTCAAGGAACTCCGCAGGCGGGTTCCTTTGAGTTAACGTGCGATTTGAATCGTCTCGTCACCGAGATGCACGAGTTGTTTGACCTGGGTAACTTGCAGGCCGCCGGTACGCTGGATTCGCAATTACACTGGGCGCGGAACGACGACGGGCACGTCGCCGTGGAAGGAAGTGGCGGCATCGACGGGCTGGAGGTGACCACGCAGCGGGGGCTCACGTGGCGCGAAGCGCGTGTGCAGACCACGCTGTCGCTGGAGATCGACACCGACGGACAGAAACTGACGAGCATCCGCGCGGGTCGGTTCGAGTTATTCGCCGGCCATGATCGCCTGGATCTGCAGTTACTCGAACCGGTCGCACCGCCCGTGCTCGATGGTGTGTGGGCGGTGGGGGTCGCGCTGCGAGGCCAGTCGGCCAGTTGGCTGGCACGCGTGCGTCCGCTCTTGTCTGCCTCCCCCTGGGAAAGCGCGGGGCCCGTGCAACTGGAATGCACGGCGCGGTTCTCGCCGCAGACGTGGGATATTGAACACTTGATCCTGCACGCGGAGCCGTTTCGTTTCCGCTGCGAGGCCCTCAACATCGACGAGCGGGCCGTTCACGTCGAACTCGCCGGACGCTGGGACCGCCACCTCGGCCAGGCGAGCCTTGCCAGCGCGCTGTTTCAGTCGTCGGCCGCGGCATTCCGCGTGACGGATGCGGCGGTGAGACTGGGAGGCGCCCGTCCCGACCTGACGGGCGAGATTTCGTTTCGCGCCGACCTCGAACGACTGTTTTCCGCGTGGCAGGTGGTTGACCAAGCACGGAATTGGCGGGCCATCGGTGCCGCGCAGGGACAGCTGTCGCTGGTGCACCACGAAGGCAGCACCAAGGCCCGTTGGTCCGTCGATCTGACCGGCGCTGAGCTGTCTCGTCGGGCGCCCGGCGCAGCCCCCGCCACGCTGAACGTGATTCCAGCCGCCAACGCCGGGACCTGGCAAACGGTCTGGCAGGAGCCCAGCTTGAAACTGGTCGGGTCCGGGCAGTACGACGCGTTGCGAGAAACGGTCCAGCTGGATCGATGCGAACTGGCCTCGTCCGACCAATTCACGCTGTCCACCGAGGGCCGCATTGCCCAACTCTTTTCCCGCTGCGAAGTGGACTTGAAAGGGCGCGCGAGCTACGACCTGACGAAACTCCTGGAACGCATCGTGCCGGGGACGCCCGTGCGCATGTCCGGACAAGACACTCAGGAGTTTTGGCTGCGAGGCCCCTTGTTTCAGCCGACCAGGGTCCCTGTTCCGCCGGTGGGTCTGGCGACCACTCCCCGCGGCCTGTTGCCACCGGAGTTGTCTGGCCTGGGCGGCTTGCGGTGGCAGTCCGCGGACGTGTTGGGCATCCCGATCGGCCCGGGACTGGTGAGCGTGCGGCTCGACGCGGGAACGCTGGAAACCGGCGCGGTCGAAATGCCGGTCAGTCAGGGAACGCTGCGCGTGGTTCCCCACGTGTACTTGAACAACGATCCACCGCTCCTCACGGTGGATCCCGGGCAAGTCCTGACCGATGTGCACATCACGCCCGGCATGTGCCAGGGGTGGCTCAAGTACGTCACTCCTCTGGCGGCGGACGCCACGCGCGCCGAAGGCCGGTTCAGTCTGCAGCTGGAGCGGGCGGCCATCCCGTTGCAGCAGCCGGCCGCCTCGCAAATCCAGGGGGTCATCCTGGTGGACTCGGCCCGTGTCGGACCAGGTCCCCTGGCCATGGAGATCATCAATCTTGGCCAGCAAATCAAGGCCATGCTCGAGCGTCGTCTCCCCTCCGGTACGACCCAGGACTCGATCACGTGGGTGACCATCCCTCGCCAGAACACGCGGTTCCGACTGGTCAATGGCCGGCTGGCTCACGACCAGTTCGACATCCTGATCGACAACACGTCGGTACGCACGAGCGGCAGTGTCGGATTGGACCAGTCGCTGGAATTGGTCGCTCAGGTCACGATCCAGGACGCCTGGGTCGCGGGGGATCCGCGGCTGGCCTGGCTGAAGGGCACTACCGTGTCGATTCCGATTGGCGGCACGCTGAATCGGCCCAAGTTGGATTCCCGCGCCCTGGAGAAGCTGTCGGCCCAGGTGCTGCAACAGACCGCCAATCGGCTGCTCGAAGAGGGTGTCACTCGAGGTCTCCAACAGTTATTGGGTCCCAAGTGAGCGACTCAAGCACCTCCGCGGCAGCGAGGCCTGCCGTGCGTCGTCCTGTCTGGCTGCTGTCACAAACTCCCGGCTGCATTCCTTCGGCGCAGTAAAGTATCATAGGGTGACGAGCCACCGCTGGCCGGGTAACCGCGATCGACACCACCGCGTTTTCGCGACTGCCGCACGTTATGAAACTCGTTCTGTTGGGAACCACCGGCTACCATCCGTCCGACACGCGTCAGACAGCCTGCATGATGCTGCCCGAATGCGGCATCGTGCTGGACGCGGGCACCGCCCTGTATCGAGTGCGGGATCGGCTGGCGTATCCGACCTTGGACATTTTCCTGACGCACACGCACTTGGACCACGTGATCGGACTGACGTTCCTGTTCGACGTGTTGTTCGAGAAGTCGGTCGACAGCGTGCGCGTCCACGGTGAGGCAATCAAGCTCCAGGCCGTCCAGGAGCACCTGTTCAGCGAGCACTTGTTTCCGGCGCGACCTCCCATCGAGTGGCGTCCGCTCGCCGGACCCGTGGGCCTGCCGGAGCAAGGCCAACTGACGTATTTTCCGTTGAAACATCCCGGAGGTTCCCTCGGCTATCGTGTGGATTGGCCCACACGTTCGCTCGCCTACGTCACCGACACGACCGCTCACGAAGAGGCGGACTACGTGGAGAAGATCCGTGGGGTCGACGTGCTGATTCACGAGTGCAATTTCCCGGACGGTTGGGAAGACCGCGCGGAGCTGACAGGACACAGTTGTACGTCCGCCGTGGCGCGCGTGGCGCGGCAGGCCCGGGTGGGGCTGCTGATTCTCGTGCACATCAATCCGTTGGCCGACATCGACGACGCGATCGGGATCGAGCAGGCCCGCCGCATCTTTCCGAACACGTATATTGGAACGGATCTGACGGAAATCGATTTCTGAGAGGTGGTGGTAGCACCACAGCATGGCGAGCCAGCAGAGCCACAGGATGACGGCTGTGTAGAGTGTAACCAGCACCGACAACAGCACCTTCATCGGCGTGGAGAACGCACGCCCCAGCCAGAGCAAGGGAAGACCCAGGGCGCCGGCCAGCAGAAACAAGCCAACCAGCATCGCCCACGGGTTATCGGCCAACGAATTTCTGCGCGGGTCCGCCGGTGGCTCGCTGCTGCCAGAATCTCGGACCTGTTCCATTCTCCGCCTCCCTCGCCAATATCTTGGGAAAACCCGTAGGGTGTGCCGGCGCTGGCTGGCAGAGCACACGCAGCGACGGCGATTTGTGCAGCTGGTTTGGCTCCCCCCTACCGGTCTGGCTAGAAAAATCTCCGGAGATTGTACGGCAGGGTCGTGCGAACCGCACTATTCCTTCCGGTGAGCATACTGGTGCGAGACAGGACGACCAGCGCGACCGTCGGTTGCGGTGGGATACGAACGACATAATATTCTCGCTGGCTGGCCCTTGGGCAGCGAACCTGGTGCGGGGAAGTCTTCGATGCGATTGACTCTACGTACGTTGCTGGCCTATCTCGACGATATTCTCGATCCGGCCGACGCGCGGGAGCTGGGGCAGAAGATTGAGGAAAGCGAGTTTGCCAGCGGGCTGGTGCATCGCATTCGCAGCGTGACACGCAAATTGCGGCTCGGTGCCCCCAAGCTGGCAGGCAAAGGCATGGGGCTGGATGCCAACACGGTGGCCGAGTACTTGGATAACACGCTGCCGCAGGATCGGGTTCCCGATTTCGAGAAAGTGTGCCTGGAATCCGACGTGCAGTTGGCCGAAGTGGCTGCCTGCCATCAGATCCTGACTCTGGTGTTGGGTGAGCCGGCGGATGTGGATCCGGCGCTGCGCGAACGGATTCGGTCGTTGCGGACCGATCTGGGGCCGACCGACAGGGAAGAGACCGCCGAGCGCGTGGGCGCCAGTCGCCGCGAACCGGAGCGAGAACCGGTGCCCGCGGTACTGCCGCTGGATCGCGCGCGACGCGGTGGGCCGGCGAACCGGAGAGTCCGCACATTGAAGAAGGTGCCGTAAGTCGAACCGAGCTATCCGGTTCCTCGGTGCGACTGGTGCCGGTGCTGGCAACTTTGGTGGTGACGTTTCTGCTGGCCCTGGCTGCGTTGGTGGCGCTGGGACCCCTGGATCACGACCATCCTCTCCTGGGTCGATTCTTTGCCGACACTTCGCGAATCGCCCAGCAACAAGATGCTCAGCGGGAGGACTCGTCCCCGGCACCCGACGCGCAGGAACGGACGGGGGCCAGTGACGTGGCGCCCGCAGAGCCCTCGCAACCGCCGGCAGCCGGTAGCGACCTGCCGCTACCTGCAGCCCGTGACACAGAGAAATTGCCGGCGGCGGAATCCACGACAAGTTCCCTGCCGCCACCAACGCTCCCGGAAATTCCTCCCGAGAAAGTCTCCGCTCCCGAGGCGGAACCCTCCACAGCGACCGAAGCCGCAGAACCGACGGCGATGAACGATCCGCGGCTGGACCGCGCCAAGCTTGTACCTGCAGACAAGCCGGCTGAGGATGCGGCCCCTGCGGAACCTCTGGCACTGTACACGTCGGACCAGCATGTGCTGGCGCGGTTTGACGCCGCGACCGATACCTGGCCGCGTCTGGCCACGAACGATCCCCTCGCGGCCGACACCCGACTCGTGGCGTTACCCACCTACCGGCCACAGATCCTGTTCTCGTCCGGTGTGCAATTGGTGTTGATCGGCCCCGCGGAATTGCAGCTCGTGGGTGCCGACGCGGATGGTGTTCCTGGGGTCGTCCTGCAATACGGTCGACTCGTCGCCACGTCCGACGGCAAGCCCGACCGTCGCCTCAACATTCAGATCGGAGCTCGACGGAGCCGAGCGACTTTCCAGGATGTCGACGCGACGCTCGTCCTCGAAGTGCGGCATTACCTGCCGGTGGGTGTCGACCCGACGAGCCGTCCGGCGAATTGGGTCTGCGACGTGTTTGCGTCGGCCGGGCTTGTGACGTGGCAGGATGAAGCCGCGGCCAGTGCCATACCGCTCTCATCCACACAACGGGTCACGCTGGTCGACACGTCCGAGCCCGTGATGCAGCCGCTCCCGCAATCGCCCGACTGGCTCGACGCGCAACACGGCCCCGATCATTCAAAGTGCGTCGCGGCAACTGGAGCCCCTCTTGGAATTCAACCGGTCGGTGACCATTTCGCTGCAGGAGCAGGTGGCGAATCGTCTGGTGGAGGTTCGCATGCTGGCCATTTGCAGTCTGGGCTCGTTCGGTGAATTCGACCCGTTCGTCAGTGCCCTCAGTGCGCGCGAGCTACGTTACTTCTGGAAAGACATCGTCGAGTCTCTGCGAAGCGTGGCGGTCCACAGCCCCGAGATGGCGACGCAGGTGCGCACCACTTTCGAACGCCTGCGGGGCAATGAAGGTCAACAACTGTACCGCATGCTGTGGGGGTTCAGTCCGGAGCAACTGGCTGGCGGAGACGCGAAAACGCTGGTGGACGCCCTGAGCAGTCTGGCGATTGACATGCGGGTTCTCGCCTACCTCAATCTGAATGAAATTACCGGCAAGACGAACCTCTTTCAGCCCGACCGGGAGCCGAAAACCCAGCGACGGGCCATTCTGAGTTGGGACCGCGACCTGCAACAAGGCGAGATCGTGTACAAAGTCCCGCCGATCGAACCACCAGGGCTTCAACCCCCCCTTAAAGAGGATGGCAAGGAGTCCGGAGTGTCAAATGTCCCCTAACCAAGCTGTTCGATTCCACCTACACTGTCGCTTGGACCCGAGCGATGATCAGCGTTGGACCGGGTGGTGCATGTCCGTGGTGATGGGCCTCCCGATTTCCGGCCCGCCGACTGGGGCGGTGGAGCCAGCTGCGACGAGCTACCGGAGGTATCGGCGGCTCGGTTTTGGATTTGTCGGAGGAGGAGCGGACCATTAGAATACTATGCTTCACTAGCTGGGAACGCAGCAACAAGATCAGACCAGTTCTAGATTTACACAGTAAGGAGAACTGCCGGTGCAGATTAATATCTCGGCCAGGCACGGTCATTTGAGCGCGGGCACCCAGGAGAAGATCACGGAGAAAGTCGAGAAGCTAGGTCGCTATTTTGATCGCATGACGGCGATCCTGGTCACGATAAATCTCGAGCATCGCGAAAGTCCGCAGGTGGAGATTCGGGTTTCCGTGGAGCATTCGGAAGCGTTGGTTGCGGCGGAGCAGTCGAGCGAAGTCATGTCGGCGCTCGACGGGGCTCTGCACAAGATCGAACAACAGATACGCCGGCACAAAGACAAGCGAACCGAGCGCCGCAAGCCGCCGGTCAAGCACTTGGAAGTTCCGGCTGACAGCGAGCCGGAAGCGGAATGAGAGGCATGCCGCTTCGTGGACGCCGAACCCTCGACCGCGGCGAGTCCCGGGTCGTTCAACGGGTGAAAGGAATAAGAGCTAATGAAGTTTGCGGATTTTATACGAGTACAGGCGATCAAGGCCGACCTTACCGCGGAAGACAAGGAAGGTGCGATTCAGGAGCTGGTGACCGGGTTGGTGGACGCCAAGGATATCTTGGAGAGCGAGCAGGATAGCATTGTCAAGGCGATCATGAAGCGGGAGGAGCTGGGGAGCACGGGCATAGGCCGCGGGGTAGCAGTGCCCCACACCAAGCATCCGAGCGTCGGCCGTCTGATCGGCACGGTGGGGGTAAGTTCGGAGGGCGTGGACTTCAACAGCCTGGACGGCGAGAAGGTCCAACTTTTCTTCCTCTTGATTTCGCCGCCCGATCGGCCGGGTGACCACCTGCGGGCTCTGGAGAACATTTCTCGTCAACTGCGTGACGACACGTTTTGTCGGTTTCTCAAGCAGGCGAAGACGTCCTTGGACGTGCAGCAGTTGCTCGAGGAAGCGGACAATAACCAGTTCGTTTCCTGAGGCGTGCCGGTCGGACAGCGCCTGTGAACGGCTGCTGACCGCATCTGCGGTGGGCCCTGGCCCATCGTCCGGTTCCGGGCCGGGAATGCGGCCTCTCTGACTTTCACCCTGTATGACCGATCTGATCGAACTGCATGGCCGAGTACCGCAACTTCCGCGTCGTGACTGTCCGCAATCCGCAGGGTCTCCACGCCCGGCCGGCGGACATGTTTGTACGGCTGGCCGTGCAGTACACGTCGAACATCGAGATTGTGAAGGATGGCGAGCATTTTGACGGCAAGAGTATTTTGTCGCTCATGACGCTGGCCGCCGAACAAGGTACAGAATTAGTGCTGCGGGCCCGCGGCCCCGACGCCGCAGCGGCGTTAGACGCGTTGGCCGAGCTTTTTGGGCGGGGGTTTGACGAAATGGGAATCACCGAACCCGCCAGCGATCAATCATCGGACGGGTAGACAGCCGAGATGCGATCATCCCATGATCGCGGAGTGTGCGCGGCGGTCGAGTCCGGTCCCTTAGACGAGAGTAATGGTGTTGGTGGTTCGACTGCGCGAATCGCGCCACGGTCGATCGCGGTGGCTTCCAAGCACGTTGCCGGTTGATCCCGTGGCTCCGCAGTCCGCCGACTGGAACCATGCAGATATTGCAGGGAATCGCCGTTTCACCTGGGATCGCGATGGGCGAGGCGCTGGTGATCGAGACCGAGGGGTTTGTTGCCTCTCGGCGGATCCTCGAGCATCGCGCCGTGGCGGCGGAGTTGGTGCGACTCGACCAGGCCTTCGACGCGGTGGCGGAGGAAATCGAGCACGATCGGCAGACCATTTCGGCGCAGCTGGGTGACCAGTACGCGGCGATTTTTTCGGCCCACCATCAGATGCTGCGGGACCCGCATTTGCATGCCGAGCTGGAAGGGCTGGTCCGTGATCAGCTCGTGCCGCCGGAGGTGGCCGTCCACCAGACCCTGCGTCGGTACGCCCGGGTGTTTCAGGACCTGCGCAACACGTTTCTGGCCGATCGGGCCCAAGACCTGCACGACCTGGAAGAACGGCTGCTCCACCATCTGCTGGACCGCGACCGGCCCGGTCTCGTCGATCTGGACGCGCCCACGGTGGTGCTGGCCCACGACCTGACGCCCAGCGAAACCGCTCGGCTCGACCGCCACTGGGTGCGGGGGTTTGTGACCGAAGCGGGGGGGAAGGCGGACACACGGCCATTCTGGCCAAGGGGCTGGAATTGCCGGCCGTGGTGGGCGCCGGACCGCTCCTGGCGGGTGTCGTCAGCGGCGACTTGATCATCGTCGACGGCGACCAGGGCCTGGTGATCGTGCGGCCGAACGACGAGGAAGTGGCCCGCTATCGGCGGGAGCTCGCCCGCCGCAGTACCCGGCTGGCCGAACTGGCCGCGGAACGCGACCTGTCCTCGCACACGGTCGACGGGACCAAGATCGAATTGCTGGCCAACATCGAATTCCCCCACGAACTCTCCGCCTGCCTGGAACGCCGCGCCGCCGGCATCGGGCTCTATCGGACCGAGTTCCTGTACCTGAGTTCCGACAGCGAGCCGACGGAAGAAGAGCATTACCAGGCCTACCGGGAAGTGGTGGAGTCGATGCGGCCGCTCCCGGTCGTCATCCGCACCCTGGACCTGGGCGCGGACAAGATGTGGCACGGACCGTCCACGGAAGATGAGCACAACCCGTTCCTGGGCCTGCGCAGTATCCGCCTGTCGCTGCGCAACGTCGACATGTTTCGCGTCCAGCTCCGGGCCATCCTGCGGGCCAGCGCCCTGGGTGACGTGAAAATCCTGTTCCCCCTCATCACGACCCTTCGCGAACTGCGTCAGGCTCGGCTGTTCCTGCGGGAGACGATGGAGGACCTGGAAGAGGCGGGACTCGCGTTCAACCGGAATATGGCAGTCGGTATGATGGTGGAGGTGCCGGCCGCCGTGATGATGATCGATCATTTCCTGAAAGAGGTCGATTTCATCAGCATCGGCACCAACGATCTGATCCAGTACGCCCTGGCGGTGGACCGCAGCAACAAGGAAGTGGCGGATCTCTACCAGGCCTGCGACCCGGCCGTGCTCCGCTTGATTCAGCTATCCCTGCAGGCGGCGCTGGCCGCCGGCGTACCGGTCAGCGTGTGTGGACAGATGAGCGGGATTCCGCATTACGTACTGCTCCTGCTCGGCCTGGGCTTGACCGAGTTCAGCGTTCCGCCGGGAGCCATTTTGGAGATCAAGCGTGTCTGCCGGAGTGTGACATTGCCGCAATGCCGCGACATTGCGGCGACCGCCATGCAGATGCAGAGCGCACAGGAAATTGATACCTATTTGAAGGAGGAACTGAAGAAGTTCGTACCGCAAGCTGTCCGTTAGCGGTCAGCACTTGACCGGACCGCCTCGCCTCGGCGAGCGGCGGTTCGGTACCTTTGGCGCCCTGTCCGCGGCCCGTGCGACAGACACGGGTTGGGCAGCCGCAGCGCCAGGCACGAATCAATTCCACGATACCCGACTTGCAGAGAACCAACGACGTGTGCCTTGAATCTCCTTCCGCCCCGCCAGACCGCCAGCGAATTCGCCTGCGTTTCCGCAAACATGGCGACATGCGCTGGATCAGCCATCGCGACCTGGCGCGGACGGTGGAACGATTGCTGCGACGAGCGGGTTTGGTGTTGTGGATGAGCGAGGGATTTCATCCCAAGCCGAAGATGATGTTTCCGTCGCGCTGGCCCTCGGTATCGAAGGCCAGGCTGAGGTCATGGAATTGGAGCTGGTGGGCCCCGTCGATCCGCGCGATATCGAGGCGCGACTCAACGCCCAGCGCCGCCCGGCCTGGTGATTTCCCAGGTCCAGGTGCTCGACCGCGGCCAAGCCAAAGCGCGTGTCCGCGCAATGACGTACCAGTTTCCCGTCTCTCAGCAGCGCCGGCAGCAAGTGGAGCAGGCGATCGAACAACTCCTGGCTGGCTCCTCCCTGTGGGTGCGGCGCGACGACCGGCCTGAACCGGTCGACATGCGTGCGGATCTCGAGTCCCTGGAATGGTGCGATGGCGTGGTGCGCTTTCGCATCCGTGCCAGCCAGCAAGCGTCGTTGCGACCGCGCGACGTGTTGCAGGCCTTGGGATTGGCCGAGCTCGAACAACAAGGCGTTTTCCTGACGCGATCCGAAGTGGAGTTGACTTCGTGAAACGACAGCACGCCCAATCGGACAACACGCCACGCCGGGCACAGGGCCCGCGCGGCGCCCTAACTCACTCCCGCGGGGTCCGACCAGCCTTCCCATCGCTGGTCGCGCCCACTGGCCCCGCCCAGACCAACACAAGGCAGAACCAGCTCTATGAAGAAGGAAATCTTGATCAACGTCTCGCAGCCGGAAGAATGCCGGATTGCGATCGTGGAAGACGGACTGCTCGAAGAACTGTACATTGAAAGGGCCAGCCAGGATAACTACGCGGGGAATATCTACAAGGGCCGCGTGGTCAACCTGGAACCGAGCATCCAAGCCGCCTTCGTCGACTTCGGTGTCGGTCGCAACGGGTTCCTCCATATCAGCGATGTCGAACCGCAATACTTCCGCCAAGGCGGTTACGATCCCCAACAGGTCCTGGCGTCCGAGCGGGAGGCGCGGGAAGAAGATACCGGACGTGCCGACCGCCAGCGCCTCGGCGACGGCCCGGGAATCGCCCCCGCGTGAAGCCGCCGATCCAGGAGGTCTTCAAGCGCGGCGACGAAGTGCTCGTCCAGGTCATCAAGGAAGGAATCGGCACCAAGGGCCCTACCCTCTCCACCTACATCAGCATTCCCGGCCGATATCTCGTCCTCATGCCCGCACTCGGTCGCGTCGGAGTCTCCCGCAAGATCGAAGACGAGGAGATCCGCCGTAAACTGCGCGACACGCTGCTGGAACTCAACCCGCCCCGCGGCCTCGGATTCATCGTGCGGACCGCCGGACAGGAGCGCAGCCGTAAGGAACTGTCGCGCGACATGGCCTACTTGCTGCGGCTGTGGAAGGTCATCGTCCGGCGGATCAAGAAACAGGCCGCGCCGGTGACCATCTACGAAGAAAGCGACATGATCATCCGGACCATCCGCGACATCTTCACGAGCGACGTGGACACGATTCAGGTCGATGAGGAATCGGCCTACGAGCGGGCCAAGGAGTTCCTGCAGCTGGTGATGCCCCGGTACGTCAATACCCTGCGCCTCTATTCCGGCAAAGAGCCCCTGTTCCACAAGTACAAATTGGAGGCGGAGATTGCGCGGATCCACAAGCGCGAGGTCCCGCTCGAAGCGGGTGGCTCGATCGTCATCGATCCGACCGAGGCGCTGGTGGCGATCGATGTCAACAGCGGCAACTTCCGAGCCGACGATTCCGCCGAGGAAACGGCGTTCCAGCTCAACCTGCAAGCCGCCAAGGAAATCGCCCGGCAACTGCGCCTCCGCGACCTGGGAGGCGTGATCGTCAATGACTTCATCGACATGCGGAAGGAAAAACACCGCCGCGTCCTGGAACGCGCCATGCGCAATGCGCTGAAACGCGACCGCGCCCGGACCAAGATCCTCCGCACCAGCCCCTTCGGCTTGATCGAAATGACTCGGCAACGGATTCGTCCCAGCCTCAAACGCAGCGTGTACGCCGATTGCCCGTGCTGCAACGGCCGCGGCGTCGTCAAGACCGACGAAAGCATGTCGATCGAAGTCGTCCGCATGCTGATGCTCTCCAGCCAGCAACCCAACGTGGCGCGAGTCACCGTGCGGGTGAACGATCAGGTCGCCTCCTACCTCAACAACAAAAAACGCAAGGAAATCAACCAACTGGAACAGGAAGGCGGCATGATCGTGCAGATTCTGGGAAGTGAATCGGTGTTCCCCGAACATCTCCAGATCGAATGCCGCGACAAGGACGGCCGGGAACTGCCCCTGCCGTAAACGGCCCGCGCAGGGCGAGGACGCAGGCGGCCGCGGCCAGCCGGACGACGGCGCTGCCGGAGGTCCGGGGTGCGACCGGAGCCAGCGGGACGCTGGCTCAACGTAGCATAAGCGTCTCGCTTGTGCGGGCGCTGTCCGGAACGAGGGTGGTAGGAGACGCTACCGGAGCCAGCGGGACGCCCGGTCAGAAAACGACCCGCCGTGCCCTCGACGAGTCCTCGATGCTTTGCTACGCTGTGTGGTTTCCCGCGTCAGTTGGGAAAGCCAATTTCTCCCCGGGATACGGATAACGCTGAATCAGGACCGACGTGCCATGTATGCGATCATTGCCGATGGCGGACGCCAATACCGCGTAGAAGAGGGCCAGGAACTGGACATCGACTATCGCGAGGCCATCACGGGGGACGAAATCGAATTCGGTCGCGTGCTGGCTGTCTCCTCCACCGACGGTGTCCAGCTGGGTCAACCGACTCTGGCCGGCGTGAAAGTCACCGCCGAAGTGCTGGGGGTCGAACAAGGTGACAAGCTCACCGTACAGAAGTTCCGACGGCGGAAGACGTTCCGACGTCGCACCGGCCACCGGCAAATGTACACGCGCGTGCGCATCCGCAAGATCGCCAGCGTCTGAAACGAGTGGCGTCAAACAGCCACCCTCCCGATTTTCCTCCGCTGTGACTCGCCCCCGCAGATACTCTGCGCTGTGAAAACCGCGCCTCATGACCCGTTCTTGCTGCCTGCCCCCAGGCCGCCCAGGACTGGCGTGGCGAGACGCTGGGCAATCTGGCGGAACAGCGCATGGCAGGAAAAAAGTCTGACCCTTCCGGCGTTAGCAAACGGTGAGAAATTCTGGAAAAAGTTCCTCGCCGACATGATGCGCGAAGCGGCTGCCAGGCAATTTCCGCAAGCCTCAATTTTCCAAGCGGTTATGAACAGGGTTCGGGGCCAACTTCCTGGTCGTGCTCTCGGGCGGCGTACGGCGTAAATCATTGTCTTGCTGAGACCTACGCCCGTTTTTCGACGCATGATTGACGCCCGACTTCAAATTGCTAAACTCGTGCCTCTGTGCTAAATGTTGTGGCGACGTTGGGTGCTGCTACAATATGTTGTAGGCACGACCTTCATCTTACTTGCGCATCTACCCCAATTTCTCGGACCACAGGATATCTGTTTTGGCCGTTAGCGCATGCGCGTTCGCGAAGTCAGGTGCAGGAAGTGCCTTGCGTGGACTGATACTGTATATATGTATACTGTTCGTCGCAGGATCACGTATTCCAGGATGGCGAATGGATTACAGAAGGAGCTGAGCCATGGCGAGTGTGGACGTAGATCGAAATCATGTACAGTCGTCGTCCAAGAGTTCCCGAACGGCGGTCAAGGGTCTGCGGGTCGACCCACTCTTTTGTCAGCCGGAAGTAGCGGATCCTTTGGAGACGGTCGAATACGAGTTGCGTAGTGCGGCGATCAAGGACGAGTCCGGCGGGGTGTTGTTTGAGCAGCGGGACTGTGAGATCCCCAAGGATTGGAGTCAGTTGGCCGCGAATGTGGTGGTCAGCAAGTATTTTTACGGCGAGAACGGGACGCCGCAGCGCGAGCGGAGTGTGCGACAGCTGGTGCACCGTGTCACGCGTACGATTGCGGACTGGGGCACGGCGGACGGGTATTTTGCCAGTCCGGACGATGGCGAGCGATTCTATCGCGAGTTGGCTTGGCTGTGCCTGCACCAGTACGGTTCCTTCAATTCGCCGGTCTGGTTCAATGTCGGCCTGCATCATCAGTACGGAGTGACGGGCGATCGCGGCAATTGGCGGTGGGATCCCAAGACGTGCCAGGCCATTCACACGGACAACCCCTACGAATATCCCCAGGCTTCGGCGTGTTTCATCCAGAGTGTGGGTGACAACATGGAGGACATCATGTCCTTGGCCACCAGCGAGGCGATGTTGTTCAAGTTCGGGTCCGGGACCGGGACCGACTTGTCGACGATTCGTTCGCATCGCGAGAAGCTGTCGGGTGGCGGCCGACCTTCGGGTCCGTTGTCGTTCATGCGGGTGTACGATCAGATCGCGGCGGTCGTCAAGTCGGGAGGCAAGACGCGGCGCGCGGCCAAGATGCAATCGCTCAAGGTCTGGCATCCGGACATCCTGGAGTTCATTGAATGCAAGTGGAAGGAAGAGAAGAAGGCTCACGTGCTGATTGAGAAAGGCGGGTACGAGGCCAATTTCAACGGTGAGGCGTACAGCTCGATTCTGTTCCAGAATGCCAACCTGTCGGTGCGGATGACGGACGAGTTCATGGAGACGGTCCAGAGGGGTGGCCAATGGACGACGCGGTGGGTGACGGACGAACGGCAGGCCGGGCCCTGTTACGAAGCGCGTGACCTGCTCAAGCGAATGGCCGAGTGCGCCTGGCACTGCGGCGATCCCGGCGTGCAGTACGATTCGACGATCAATCGCTGGCACACCTGCCCGAATTCGGGCGCATCAATGCCAGCAACCCGTGTTCGGAGTACATGTTCCTGGACGATACGGCCTGCAATCTGGCCAGCATCAACTTGATGAAGTTCCGCAAGGCGGACGGAAAATTCGATGTGGAGCGGTTCAAGGCAGCTTGCCGCGTTTTCTTCATCGCCCAGGAAATTCTGGTGGACCACGCCAGTTATCCGACCAAGAGAATCGGCGAGAACAGCCACTACTATCGTCCGCTGGGCCTCGGGTATTCGAATCTGGGCAGCTGGTTCATGACCAGCGGGTTGCCGTACGACTCGGATACCGCCTATGGCATGTGCGGTTCGATTACCGCGCTGTTGCACGGAGTAGCGAATCGCACCAGCGCCGAGCTGTCGAGCGTCTTGGGACCATTCGAACGATTCGCCGAGAATCGCGAGCCGATGTTGCGTGTGATGCAGATGCACCGGGATGCGGTGGAAAAGATCCACGATGGCAGCCCGAAGTATCTCAAGGACGCCGCCCGCAGGCTGTGGGACGAAGTGCTGTCGACTGGCCGTCAGCACGGATTCCGCAACGCCCAGGCGACCGTGTTGGCTCCCACCGGCACAATCAGCTTCATGATGGACTGCGACACCACCGGCATCGAGCCGGATATTGCGCTGGTCAAGTACAAGCAGTTGGCTGGTGGCGGCTCGATGAAGATTGTCAACAAATCGGTGCCGGCCGGCTTGCGCGCCCTGGGTTACGACACGATCCAGGTGGAAGAGATCGAGAAGTACATCGCGCAGCACGATACGATTGAAGGTGCTCCGCACCTGCGCGAGGACCACTTGCCCGTATTCGACTGTGCGTTCAGGCCCGCCAAGGGCAAACGGAGCATCGAGTGGCGAGCCCACGTGCGGATGATGGCCGCCGCTCAACCGTTCCTGTCGGGGGCCATTTCCAAGACGGTCAATATGCCGACCGAGTCGACTCCGGAGGACATCGCCGACGCGTACCGTTGGGGATGGGAAATGGGACTCAAGGCGCTGGCCATCTACCGGGACGGTTCGAAGCAGAGCCAACCGCTCTCCACGAAATCGGAAGCGGAGAAGACTGCCGACAAGGAAAAGGCCGCCGCGGCGCCCGAAACGTGAGCGACTGCCCGACACACGCCAGTCACTCACCCACAAGTTCAACGTCGGCGGTCACGAAGGCTACATCAACGTCGGCCTGTATCCCGACGGACGGCCAGGCGAGTTGTTCCTGACCATGGCCAAGGAAGGAAGCACGGTCGGCGGCATGATGGATGCCTTTGGCACGGCGATTTCCTTGAGCCTGCAATACGGGGTGCCGCTGGAAGTGCTGGTCAACAAGTTCTCCCACATGCGATTTGAACCGATGGGGCACACACCGAATCCCGATATTCGTATCGCCAAGAGCGTCGTCGACTACATCTTCCGTTGGCTGGGCAACACTTTCCTGCCGGGCTTCCGGGAGGCCAGCATCGGATTGAACCCGGCGGTGGCCGACGATCGGAAGTTGGACACGAATTCCGGCAATACGGCGGCCGCCGCGGAGCCCGGAACCGTGGCCAACTGCAATGCGGCGGTCCACGGCAACCGGACGATCGACTTCGCCGCGTTGGAACGAGCCGGCGTCGCCATGAAGGTCGATATCGCCAACGGTGCCACGTCGCGCAGCGAGCAGTTCGCCCGTTTCCAGAGCGACGCGCCCAGTTGCGAAGTCTGCGGGGCCATCACCGTCCGCAACGGCAACTGTTACCTGTGCCACAATTGCGGCAATAGCATGGGTTGCTCATAACGGAGTGGCGGGCCGGGAAGCCCGGGCAACCCTCCTGACTTTCCCAGGGTGTCGTCGCCAGGGTGCGGCGGCACCTTTTTTTGATGACAACCTGGCGATCGCCAAAGACTACGAACCGATCGGCCCGCGATCGTCGCGCCCGCTCAGCACAGAAGACGATGCCGCCCACCACCACGGCGCCGGCGGCGGCCAGCAGCACGGCGGCACTGCCGATGTCGATCGCGTCGCGGATCCGGGGATTGACGTCCGGATCCACCGCCTGAGCCAGTACTTCGATCGCCGTGTTGAGCATCTCGGCGACCAGCACGCCGGTGATGCACAGGCAGACTGCGCACCATTGCCAGGATTCCAACCGCACGATCATACCGGCCACCGGAACAACCAGCGCGAAAGCCAGATGCACCCAGAAGCTGCGGTGATCGCGGATCGCCAGACCGCATCCGCGCATGCGTCGCCGAACTTCCGTCCCCACGTACGCGGCGACCTGATGAATGCCACGGGCCCGGTCGACCTGTTTTCCGGTTGTGGCGCTCCACTACTCGATACCCATGGTTCCCAGGGGCGGAATGGGCATCTCCCCGATTCGTCCCAAGCGCCCCTTAGGCATGAATCGCGGCTCCACGGCAATGCCCAAACCGAAATTGTCTCGGCCAAAATCCGCATTGGCGGCGATGCGCACCAGCAGCGACTCGCCGACATGCGTGATCGCCAGCCGCTCCCCGATGTTGCCGGTGGGACCAAGATCGTAGGTGCCCGCCATGTCCAAGATCCACTTGCGACTCAGTCGATAGCTTGCCGCTCCCACCAGCAGTGTGCTGCTGAAGGGACCTTCCATCGACGCGATGCCCCCGTACACCTGTCCCCGTTGCGGGCGAGTGATGGCGGTACCCAAGGAAATCGCCTTCAGCCCCTCCGGGAAGAAATCGGCATAACCGTCCGACAGGATGCTGACACGATCTCCCACGTGCCAGCGGAAATCGTATTCCAGCAAGCCCAGGTATTCCGAGAAATTGTCGCGATCCTGGTCGGGGAAGATCGTGCCGTCAATGTCCAGGATAATCCAGTCGACCACGCCGCTGCTGGCCGGGCAACCCGCGCTTGGTCTGCCAACGCTGGTGGATTCCCAGCCGTGCGGCCGCGACGTCGTCCACCATTTCCGCCGTCGGCGAAGCCACCCAGCCCTGCATTCCCGCGCGGAACACATAGTTCCGTGGATCGCGGCTCCAGGGAAACGGCGTCAGGTAGCCGCGAAAATGCTCCTGCGAATCGTCGTCGAGCGGATCGTACAAGGGGAACTCTTCGATACTCTGGCTGGCGTCGGCCCAATACAGGTCGGACACCAGCGTGACCTTGTGCGCCAGCCCGTTGAGATTGAACAACATGCTCTGAACCGTGGGATCCACGCGCCAGAACGGGAAGCTGGAGCGCACGCCGAGTTGGCCGTAACCTCGGGTAATGTCCTGTTGGTCGTCGAGTCCTTTCCCCAATATCCGACTTCGCCCAGGGCATAGGGGACGAGTTTGATCGGACCCGCCTGCACGGGCGGATCGAGTTCCTGCCGCGTCACAAACCGCCCACCTCCCGGCTCCAGGGTGGGTTGTTCCCATGGCAAGGAAGCTCCACCCCCGCCGCATCCTGTGGATCGGTCGGAGGATCCAGGACGTTGAAGCGGGCATAGCTGGCTTGCGAGTGTGCATACCAGGTGAGATGGTCTTGCAGCAACGAACGCCCCAGCAGGAAGTGATCGGCACGCGGCCACCATTCCGAGCTGCGCACACGTAGGGATTCAAGTGGACCTGCCCCCGAGATAACCCAGGGACTGGTCTTCCCAGGTGCGCTTCAGTTCCAGGCTCGTCACCCGGTCAATCCACTCGTCCCATTCTTTCTCGTAGTACTGTTCCAGGAAGTTGCGGTCGGTGATGAGTCCCAGTTTGGCCGTGACCTGCCACCCATCGGGCAAGTTCTGCCGATGCGCCAGTACACCCGTCCACGATTCTCCGTATCGGGAATGATATCGCGGCGATTGGTGCCCAGGTCGTCGGTTCCCGTATCGCGGATTCCCCACGCGTCGAACCAACCGACGACTGGCCCGGGGTGTCCCAGGAAACTGTCACGCTCGTATTCGAAGGTCGTTCCCAGTCCGAACCCGCGTTTGCTGAGATAATCCGTACTCAGGGTGAGCTCGGTCCCGGCCGGCGGTTCCTTGACGTTGAAGAGCTGGTAAACGTCCCAGTCGGCGAGAACCTGCGAGCCAAACACGTCGTCATCGTTCACGGCGAACCCATTGAGATAGTAGGACGGCTTGCGCAGATCTGTCGCCATCACCGGCCAGTAGAACACCGGGACTCCGCCCAGGTAGATGAAGTTGTTGCGACTGTTGGCCAACAATTCGTGATCGACCGCGGCCTCATTCGTCTTCGGATCCGGTTCGAGTTGGCCGGTCAACGCGTTGACACGCGGTACTTGCGTGTCGCGGAAACTGATCTGCTCGGACTGGAACCAGTATTTCGGAACGCCCATTTGGCTGGTCGTCACGGCGGCCCCGTAGGCCTGGAAGAACTGTCGATTCATCTGCTGCAGCACGTCCGCCTTGAGCCGGACGACACCTTGGTAGTCCGGCACGGGCGTGAACACTTCGGCCGCCAACACCACGCCGTACTCGTACGTCGCGTTGTAGTACATGCGGTCGGCGTAGATCAGCCGGTCCCCCTGACGAAAGACGATGTTGCCTTCCATGTAGACTTCGATCGGCACATCGGCACCGCGCAGCGGCCTCGGACCCGGCGGACGAGAGAGTCTTCAGGCCGGGTCCCCACAGAACCAGGCGATCCGTTTCGATCACGAATGCCCGAGATTTCCCGATGCGTAGGCCTCGATTTATCAATCACCGCGCGAATCCCGTTACTGAAGACCGTCACCGACTGGTTGGGAAGCGTGCCGGGAAAACTCTTGACGTGAATCAGGGCATTGCTTCGCGGGCCAACCTGCACGCGT
>CAVWHV010000049.1:0-184227 GCA_963754725.1 uncultured Planctomycetaceae bacterium | reverse complement strand
GGTACTTTTTGTCGCGGTCAAACTCAAGCAGATTTTTACAAGCAGCGCGATTACCCCTGGCCGCGGCCGGAGCCCTGCCCGCGGTGTCATGAGCCCCGTGTGTGGGGTCATGGGTTTGTGGCGGCGTACTTAGATAGTACCCGTGCGCCCTGTTACTACGACGCTACCGCTGTCCGGTTTGCGGCTGTGTGATCCGACTGCGGCCGAAGGGGTATTTTAAACGCTTCCAGGCGAGCATCCGGCAGATTTATGGGAGCCTGAGGCAGCGGATCGTAAACGGCCGCTATGAGGCCGGGCTCTCCCGCAGCCGATGGCGAGCGGCATTGGATGTGCGCCTTGCAGAGGCAGGTGGCGGCCGTTCTGGGTGAAGGCTGCCAGGGCGGCTCTTGGAAGGCTTTAAGCTCCTGGTGCACGGCAGGGACCGGGTGTCGGTGGCTGGCCGCATCTAATTTGCCACTGCCACCGGTGTGAGGCCACCCTACCGAAGGCTGTCATCGACAGGGGCAGTGTCGGCTGTCGTCGAGCGGTCTCAAACCCTTAACCAGGAGGATCGCGATGACAGAGGAGCAAAAAAAACAAGTGGCCGCCTTCCGCTTCGGGGTGATCTGTGAACTGGTCAATGGCGCCAGGCTTAATGCGGGTGAACAGGCGCAGCTGATCCGGGAGAAGTGCGCCCGCAGGTTGTGGCAGATCCAGCACTCGGAGAAAACCCGCATCAGCCGGGGTACGATTTTACGCTGGGTGCGCCGCTACCGGGCAGGAAACGGGAAACTGGAGTCGTTGTACCCGCAGGATCGCAGCGACCGGGGCAAAAGCCGCGCACTCGATGAGGAGAGCGCCCTTGGCCTGATACAGTTGCGCCAAGAGATGCCACGGGCCACCGTCGGAAAGCTCATCGAGCAGATGCAAACTCGTGGGATGCTAAACCCGGCGACTACGCTTTGCCCCTCCACGGTCTACCGGCTGCTGCACGAGCATCGGCTGCAGCACCCGCAGGCCTCGGCGGACCGCAGAAAGTTCGAGGCCGAGTGCGTCAACGACCTGTGGCAAAGCGATGTGATGCACGGCCCGCAGGTTCTGGCAGGGGGCAAGCGTCGGAAGGCCTACCTGATCGCCGTCGTCGACGATCACAGCCGACTCATTACCCATGCCGGGTTTTACTTTAACGAGCGGCTCTCCTCCTACGTCGATGCGCTCAAACAGGCCGTGGCGACGCGCGGGCTGCCGCGAAAGCTCTACGTGGACAACGGCTCCGCCTTCCGCTGCCGGCAACTGGAGCACATCTGCGCCTCCTTGGGCACTGCGCTGATCCACTCCAAGCCCTACACCCCGCAGGGCCGCGGGAAAATCGAGCGCTTCTTCCGCACGGTTCGCGCTGAGCTCTTAACCGGCTTCAAGGGGCAGAGCCTGGTCGAGCTAAACAAGGTGCTCGATCTGGGACTGTCGCTTGAGGAAGTTTGTCGCCGAAGGCCTCACGGGGCGACCGGGCAAAGCCCCTTCGCCCGCTTCGCCGAAAACCTCACTGCATCCGCCCCGGCCCCGGAGAACTTAAACGACTTCTTTCGCCACAGCGCACGCAGACGGGTGGCCAAGGATCGCACGGTCGTCCTAAACGGCAGCCTCTATGAGGCGCCGGTGGCACTGATCGGCTGCCAGGTGGAGCTGCTCTATCACCCGGGGGAGCAATCCCGTGTCAGAGGCGCGTTATCGCGCTCAGTCCTATGGCTTTCTGCGCGCGGTCGATGTGCATGTCTGAACTGCCGGGTCAAACGCAATCGGGACCACCAAACCGAAATCACCCCCGGCACGGAAAAGCGCGCCTCCTCAGGTGGGCCGGGGGCTTGTTAAGCCCAAGGAGAAGCCCGCATGAAACCAACCTACCGCAGTTTCTTTGGCCTGCACAAAGAGCCTTTCTCAAGCGATTTACCCATAGAGGACATCCTTCTGACCGCGGAGCTCGCCGAGGTCACCCAGCGCTTCGAGTATACGCTTCGCATCGGAGGGGTCGGGGTGCTCACCGGTGAGATCGGCAGCGGCAAGTCCACAGCCCTTCGCTATGCCGCAGGAAAACTCCACCCCGCCGAGTACTACAGCCTGTATCTGACCGCCACCACCGGCTCGATCCTTGAGCTCTACCGGCAGATCTTAACCGAGCTCGGCATCGAACAAAGCACCGCCTCCAAGGCCATGCTCACCCGCTCGATCCGACAGGCCGTCGTCGAGTTGGTGGAGGCCAAAAAGATGAAAGTCGCGCTGGTCATCGACGAGGCCTCCTTGCTGCGCCTTGAGGTCTTATCCGAGCTGCACACGATCTGCCAGTTCGACAAGGACTCCAAACCTTATTTGCCGCTGATCCTCGCCGGCCAGGGCAGCCTCATCGACAAGCTCTCTTACCGCAGCTCCGCCCCGCTCGCCTCCCGGGTCATCTGCCGCGCGCATCTGCAGGGCTTGAACAATGAGGGCATGGGCCAGTACCTCAGCCACCACCTCAGGCTTGCCGGTGTCAAAAAGAATCTCTTCGATGAGACCGCCACCACGGCCATCCACCAGGGCTCCGGCGGGCTCTTGCGCAAAGCCAACCACCTGGCCCGCGGGCGCTTATCGCCGCGGCCATCGAAAAATCCACCACCGTCAGCGCCGAGCATGTGCGCATCGCCGCAACCGAAGTGTTCTGAAGTGTCGGAAAGGAATAGGGCTATGCCGGATTACCCTGATGAGTTCATCGAAGAAGAGAAAATGGACCGCATCGTGGAGGAACTCGAAGAGCTCATGCTCGATGCCATGCTATCCATCTTGCAAAAGCTCCAAGAACGTATGGTGCGCTCCCGCCGGCTCGCGCGAGCGCAACACCAGAGCAGGCCTTACTTCTAACACCCTGGTTCCGATTGGCGGTGGCGGTCCATCGAATCAGAGAAAATCCAGCTTGGTTCAAAATAATCAGAAAATAGCGATCCATTTATTGTGGGGTTCTACAATTGTAGAGTCTCAGAATCTTTGAGCTCGAAAGGGGGATATTTTTTCAGATTAGTTTGACACAAGGCGCGGGATTATCGGAATAAATGGGCCTTTTGGTAGGGGCCCGTTTTTATTTGGCTCGAAAAGGGAAAGGGCGGCACGGTTCTTGGCGGAGCCAGACCGCCCTTTCCACAAGCGGAGGATCTTAGCCGGATCCTCCTGGAGATGAATCGATGGTACTTTTTGTCGCGGTCAAACTCAAGCAGATTTTTTACAAGCAGCGCGATTACCCCTGGCCGCGGCCGGAGCCCTGCCCGCGGTGTCATGAGCCCCGTGTGTGGGGTCATGGGTTTGTGGCGGCGTACTTCGATGAGTACCCGTGCGCCCTGTTACTACGACGCTACCGCTGTCCGGTTTGCGGCTGTGTGATCCGACTGCGGCCGAAGGGGTATTTTAAACGCTTCCAGGCGAGCATCCGGCAGATTTATGGGAGCCTGAGGCAGCGGATCGTAAACGGCCGCTATGAGGCCGGGCTCTCCCGCAGCCGTCAGCGGCATTGGATGTGCGCCTTGCAGAGGCAGGTGGCGGCCGTTCTGGGTGAAGGCTTCCGGGGCCGGTTGTTGGAAGGCTTTAAGCTCCTGGTGCAAGGCGGCCGGGTGTCGGTGGCTGGCCGCATCTAATTTGCCACTGCCACCGGTGTGAGGCCACCCTACCGAAGGCTGTCATCGACAGGGGCAGTGTCGGCTGTCATAGAGCGGTCTCAAACCCTTAACCAGGAGGATCGCGATGACAGAGGAGCAAAAAAAACAAGTGGCCGCCTTCCGCTTCGGGGTGATCTGTGAACTGGTCAATGGCGCCAGGCTTAATCCGGGCGAACAGGCGCAGCTGATCCGGGAGAAGTGCGCCCGCAGGTGGCAGATCCCGCACTCGGAGAAAACCCGCATCAGCCGGGGTACGATTTTACGCTGGGTGCGCCGCTACCGGGCAGGAAACGGGAAACTGGAGTCGTTGTACCCGCAGGATCGCAGCGACCGGGGCAAAAGCCGCGCACTCGATGAGGAGAGCGCCCTTGGCCCTGATACAGTTGCGCCAAGAGATGCCACGGGCCACCGTCGGAAAGCTCATCGAGCAGATGCAAACTCGTGGGATGCTAAACCCGGCGACTACGCTTTGCCCCTCCACGGTCTACCGGCTGCTGCACGAGCATCGGCTGCAGCACCCGCAGGCCTCGGCGGACCGCCAGAAAGTTCGAGGCCGAGTGCGTCAACGACCTGTGGCAAAGCGATGTGATGCACGGCCCGCAGGTTCTGGCAGGGGGCAAGCGTCGGAAGGCCTACCTGATCGCCATCATCGACGATCACAGCCGACTCATTCCCATGCCGGGTTTTACTTAAACGAGCGGCTCTCCTCCTACGTCGATGCGCTCGAACAGGCCGTGGCGACGCGCGGGCTGCCGCGAAAGCTCTACGTGGACAACGGCTCCGCCTTCCGCTGCCGGCAACTGGAGCACATCTGCGCCTCCTTGGGCACCGCGCTGATCCACTCCAAACCCTACACCCCGCAGGGCCGCGGCAAAATCGAGCGCTTCTTCCGCACGGTTCGCGCTGAGCTCTTAACCGGCTTTAAGGGGCAGAGCCTGGTCGAGCTAAACGAGGTGCTCGATCTGTGGCTTGAGGAAGTTTATCACCGAAGGCCTCACGGGGCGACCGGGCAAAGCCCCTTCGCCCGCTTCAGCGAAAACCTGCACTGCATCCGCCCGGCCCCGGAGAACTTAAACGACTTCTTTCGCCACAGCGCCCGCGAGACGGGTGGCCAAGGATCGCACGGTCGTCCTTAAACGGCAGCCTCTATGAGGCGCCGGTGGCACTGATCGGCTGCCAGGTGGAGCTGCTGTATCACCCGGGCGGAGCAATCCCGTGTCGAGGCGCGTTATCGCGCTCAGTCCTATGGCTTTCTGCGCGCGGTCGATGTGCATGTGAACTGCCGCGTCAAACGCAATCGGGACGCACCAAACCGAAATCGCCCCCGGCACGGAAAAGCGCCACCTATCGTCAGCGGGGCAGCTGTTAGCCCCAAGGAGAAGCCCGCATGAAACCAACCTACCGCAGTTTCTTTGGCCTGCACAAAGAGCCTTTCTCAACCGATTTACCCATAGAGGACATCCTTCTGACCGCGGAGCTCGCCGAGGTCACCCAGCGCTTCGAGTATACGCTTCGCATCGGAGGGGTCGGGGTGCTCACCGGTGAGATCGGCAGCGGCAAGTCCACAGCCCTGCGCTATGCCGCCGGAAAGCTCCACCCCGCCGAGTACTACAGCCTGTACTCACCGCCACCACCGGCTCGATCCTTGAGCTCTACCGGCAGATCTTAACCGAGCTCGGCATCGAACGAAGCACCGCCTCCAAGGCCATGCTCACCCGCTCGATCCGACAGGCCGATCGTCGAGTTGGTGGAGGCCAAAAAGATGAAAGTCGCGCTGGTCATCGACGAGGCCTCGCTTGCTGCGCCTGGAGGTCTTCTGCCGAGCTGCACACGATCTGCCAGTTCGACAAGGACTCCAAACCCTATCTGCCGCTGATCCTCGCCGGCCAGGGCAGCCTCATCGACAAGCTCTCCTACCGCAGCTCCGCCCCGCTCGCCTCCCGGGTCATCTGCCGCGCGCACCTGCAGGGCTTGAACAACGAGGGCATGAGGCCAGTACCTGAGCCACCACCTCAGGCTTGCCGGTGTCAAAAAGAATCTCTTCGATGAGACCGCCGTCACCGCCATCCACCAGGGCTCCGGCGGGCTGCTTGCGCAAAGCCAACCACCTGGCCCGCGGGGCGCTGGTCGCCGCCGCCTCGAAAAATCCCCACCGTCAGCGCCGAGCATGTGCGCATCGCCGCCACCGAAGTGTTCTGAAGTGTCGGAAAGGAATAGGGCTATGCCGGATTACCCTGATGAGTTCATGGAAGAAGAGAAAATGGACCGCATCGTGGAGGAACTCGAAGAGCTCATGCTCGATGCCATGCTATCCATCTTGCAAAAGCTCCAAGAACGTATGGTGCGCTCCCGCCGGCTCGCGCGAGCGCAACACCAGAGCAGGCCTTACTTCTAACACCCTGGTTCCGATTGGCGGTGGCGGTCCATCGAATCAGAGAAAATCCAGCTTGGTTCAAAATAATCAGAAAATCGCGATCCATTTATTGTGGGGTTCTACACCATCTCTTGAGCAACCACACGCCCGAGGTGGCGTATTTCGTTGCGGTCGAGATCAATGAGCAGTTGGAACCACGACTTGGCTACCCGCCGATAGGACAAATCATGGTCGCGATGGAGAATGAGGGAAGCCAGACGGCCGCACGTTGGATTGCATGTGCTCTTCGCAATTTCCCCCGGATTGAGACCGCTCAACTCGCATTCGGTGTCATCAAGTCGCCCACTATGCGCTCCCTCGTTCGTGCAGAACTGGCTACCGATGACGCAGAGATGGCGGAGTACATTGCTTCTGGCGAGACCGTGAGTCCGCCCACGAGACCAGGTCGTCGACGGCAAGTACACCGCGGGCGAAAGCCGAGCATCAGACACATCTGTCGGACGGTATCGAGCGGATGCCACGCCAGTTGACTGACGCCGAACGCAGGGGAGACCGCCTGTTTCTGCATCTCCAAGTTGTCTCGTCCGTGCTTCTTCTGCTGTGTCCAGTCTTGGGGCGTGCTGGGCGGTTGGCCCGGAGCGGCCACAGGCCTTGTCGTTGGCTGGTTGGCGCGCGTTTGGATGCGACACAGTATGGGAATCCGGGGCTCGAACCCAAACGATGGCTTCTTCATCAGAATGAAAGAGCGGGCAACCGGCGCACGTCGGGGCATCCTTGAGGCCCTGATCGAGGAAGTTCGCCAGCGGACGTTCACACAAGAACAGTGCGCGGCGATCACCAAGGTGTGGGATGACACACGTCAAGCGGATCGAGGCGGCGACATCGTTAGAAGAGAAGCAGGAATTGATCAACGCCCGTGATGTAGAGATCAAGCGCATCTCGTACGGTCAAGATATAGAACGGTGGCCGAGGAGGACGATAGTGCTTCCTGAGATTCTGTGGACCGCGACCGCGGCGACCACTTCTGTGGTCGCTTGCCCGTATGGCGTGCTAGCAGCGCATATATGGTTGCGCTCACGGATGGTGCTGGGACCGCTTCCCTACTGAGGCACACGAAACCCTGCGCAGACTGCTTGAAGTCTCACGGCAGCGGGATCATCGTTAGCCAGCGTCCCTTGTCCCTGGCTGACAGCCAACGTGACGCTGCGTCCATCGGCCAAGAGATTCGACAGGTCGACGAAGAAGCTCTCGTCCAGTTCGCTGGCCTGGTCCCCGTGGGCAAGAACGGTAATCGTCCGCGATTCGTTAGCGGTGCCCGCAAAGACCAGCGTACCCGACGCGCTGACGTAGTCTCCGTCGGCCGCCGTTGCCGTGCCATCTTTCGTGACATAGTCGACGAGTACCGGTACATCGACAGCAGCATGGAGCGTCACCGTGAAAACCACGTTGGTCGTTCCCGAGTTGCCCTCGGCCACTGAGACGTTGTCGATTGTCACTGCCGCACTATCGTCGTTGGCGATCGTGCCCAAGCCCTGAGAATCGGCCAAGGTAACGTTGCGCCCGGACGCCACAACATTCGACAAATCCACGAGCAACGTCTCATCCAGCTCGACTTGGATATCCCCGCTGATTGAAACAGAAAGGGTCTTCGTTTCCCCCACCGTGCCCGCGAAATCGAGGGTCCCGGTGGTGGCCCCGTAGTCGCCGTCGCCCACAGTCGCATTGCCGTTCTGGGTGCTGTAATTCACGCTCAGTGGCGTGTCGACTCCCGAGTCGAGGGTCACCGTGAACGTCATGCTGGTCGTGCCCGCATTCCCCTCGGCGACGGCCACGTCATTGATCGTGAGGTGCGCGGCGTCGTCATTCGTGATCGTGCCCTGGCCCTGCGCATCAAGAAGTTGCGCGTTCTGCGCACCGCTCAGATTCACAAACAGTGTCTCATTCAACTCCACGACCTTGTCACCGGTAACAGGAACCTGCACCGTCTTGATCGTTTCGCCCGGCGCGAAAGTCAGCGCAGCCGCCGCGGAACTGTAATCGACGCCGCTGGCTGCCGTACCATCCGCCGTCGCGTAATTGACGGACACGGCCTGGCTGCTGGCGGTCGACAATGTCACGGTGAACTGCAGATTGGCCGCGCCCGTCTGACCCTCCTCCAGCGTCGCATCGGAAATCGACAGGTTGGGTGAGACGGCGGGCGCGGTGTAGTCAATCGTCAGCACCGGCTGGCGGCTCGCCGTCGTCGACTCACCGGAATCGAATCGCTTGGAGGACCGCTGTGTTTCATCACCCTTCAACAGCCAGCCGAAATTCGTCGTCGAGTTGTTGAGCCAGTTTTGCACGTCCGCGACCATCTGGACCGTGCTCGACCAGGTGTACGCGGCACCCGACGCTCCGATTGCCTTGACACCACTGACCGTCGGCGAAAAATCGCCGCCCGGATTCACCCAGAACTGGTTGCTGAAGAACTTGTGCAGCCAGGTCGCATCGCCCGTACTGCGCGGTGCCACCTTCCCCTCCTCCAGAGGACCCGGCTTCTCCCCAATCCGCCAGAACCTTGTGCAACTCCACGCTCCGGTTTCCGACCTGCGACCGGTTGAGCCACATGGTGAGCGATGCGCTGTTGATCGTGGAACCGGCAGGGATGCTGCCGGCCACATCGAATGCCAGCAGACCGCGACGAATCCGGTTCCCGTCGTTGTTGAGTCCGACGAAAATGTCGCCGGCGCCATTGCTTCTCGACCCGGTGGCGTTCTCGACCAGCGTGTTGTCTTTCGAGGGATGGAGGGTCACAACCGTGAGCAGCTGGCGGTCCTCGAGCCGCTCCAACAGCAGTCTTCGCCCGCGTGGCCGACCACGCCGAGAGGTGGGTCGCCTCGGCCGCAATGCCACGGTCGCGCGCGACATTGAAGTCCCATGACCAGATACTCGCGCCACAACACTTCGACCAGAAAACGGCATTATTCGCCTCGCGAACGGTCGCCGTGAAGCGACACCTAGAACATGGGCCCTCGGAACTTCCCACGGTTATAGCGACGAGAGGTTACCGGAGTAACCCGATGGACGTCGACCGCCGGGTTACGATCACCGACGTGGGCCGATCCTTGCCGCACTTCCTGCACCCGCGATGTGCCCGGCCCGGACAACGCCACCTGCCCGTGGGTTGTCCAGCCGGGCACGTATTACCCGTCCCGTCCGTGCGACTCCTGGCCATCCACAACGAAGAGTCGGTTTGGGTGCGGGAATACGCCATCACTGGGCAGTGAATTCTCGCCGGGGTCCTCGTCGCTTTGCTTTGGTGTGGGTGTCGAACTGGAAAAACGGGATTCCAACCTGGCCGGAGTCGGTGCCTCAATAGCTAATATGAGTATGTCGCTATAGCCTTGAGAGGGGATTCACGCATCGAGTTCCCGGAATGTTTCAACCTGTCCGGCGGCCCGGGACGATGATTTTGGATGGGGCGGTAAGATCTGCGTAATGGGCATGATCGTTGAGTTCGCTACCGGTGAACCACGACGATTGTCGCCGTGTCCGGATGGCTTGTTCAGCAACGTCGCGTCGAATGGGCGCTGGCGTGATCGGCATGGCGAGGGGTGCAAGATGGACAATGCCGCTGCGGATATCGCGTTGCTCATATCCAGTTATGAACGGCCGCGGCATCTGGCTTGCGCGTTGGCTTCCTTGGCCCTGCAGCGGCACGTTGCAGGGCGCTTCGAGTGTGTGGTGACCGACGATGGGTCGTCCGACGAGACGATCGCGACGGTGGCGGAGTATGCCGCGGCCGTTTCGTTTCCGGTCAAGCTGACCACACACATCCATGCCAAGTTCCAGCTGGCCCGCTGTCGCAACGAGGGCGTACTCGTCAGCTCAGCACCTTACTTGTTGTTTTCCGATGGAGACTGCGTTTTCCCGGCGGATCACGTCGCGCAGCATCTCGCGCATCGGCGACCGAATGTCGTGATGGCCGGTGATTGCTGCCGCTTGTCGCGGGAAACGTCGGAACGAATCGATGCGGAGTCGATCGCGGACGTCGATTTTGGCCAGTGGGCGGTGCGCGAGGAGCGGGCTCGATTGCGGCGTCAGTACCGCAAAGCACAGTTCTACAATCTGATTCGCCACCGGACGAAGCCCAAGCTGATCGGCAACAATGTGGGTATCTGGCGCCGTAACTACGTCGACATCAACGGCTACGACGAACAATTTGTCGGCTGGGGATGCGAAGATGATGATCTTCGTTTGCGGCTACGGCGCCACGGATTGGGCGTGCGGTCGATATTGAAGTGGACGTGCACTTACCACTTGTGGCACCCACCGGCGGCGACCTGTCCCGAGCGGTGGCACGACGGACCGAACGTGAGCTATTTTGAAGCCGGGCGTCAGCGTCCGACCCGCTGTCGCCAGGGTCTTGTCGATCTTGATAACACCGGCCAGACACTTGACACCCATGACGTTCGCGTCGTCCGACGGCGACGTAGTCCGTTTGCCGAAGTCGTGTTTCATCCAGGCTGCGGACGGTTCAGCGGCCAAGCGAGTTGGAACGTGCTGGTGGTGGAGGACGGCCACGTGCTGCCGATTGAACGAGCGGCGGCGGCCGACCTCATTTTGCCGCGATCGGACACGCCTGCTTTGGTGCGACACCTCCAGATGTGGCAGGACGGCGCGAGTTCCGAAAAAACACAGACGTACCACGCCTTGGCCGCGTCCAGGAAGGGAAATCCCAGGATGACCACGCCCTCGATCTCCGCCCATTCGAGTACCTCCGAGAACCACGAGGAGGATCGGTCTACGGAGCAGCGGACAGGGGGTCTCTGGCGCCGGGCTGGATGAATCGCGCAAAACCCCACGTGGCGTGATCGAAAGCAAAGCCGTTGCCGCCGTTGGATGCATCGGGGTGCCAGTAGGGCGCACCGAGTGATGCCGAACGGAATTCGTAAACCGAACCTGAGGCCTGCCACTCGGCCCAGGAACCGGACAGCGTTGATAGCTGTGCCGGCAAACGGTGGATCGGGTCGGTCCTGAAGTCAAGCCTTGTTGGCTTCCGCCGGTGGAGTCGTGTCGTTACTGGCAGCGACCTTTGTGTTTCCTGAGTCATCAACTCGTCGAAACGGCTTTCGTTTCTTGCGGCGACTCAACAAGGGACCGTTCGTTGACAACGGGACGCTGCCGCCACTGTGAGTTCACACAATGGTGATAGCTCCCAACGACTTCACCCTCCCGATTCGGGAGGGTGAAGTCTGCAGCGAGACGGCGCGTTTTAATCTGGAGACAAATCGGTTCAAACAATGGACCGTATTCCGAATTGACCTGCCAACTCGGTCGGGGCATATTGAGGGCAATGGATGGTGCCGGGGTGGGAGCGGCCAAGCTGGGCGGTCGAGGTCGCGTGACAAAGGAACCGTTCTTGCACCGTACGAAGTGAGAATGAGTAGCGCAAAATGAGCCGCACAAACAACCACGATGAACGAATTGCGCAAATGACTTTTGCTTCCGTGTACCCGCACTATCTTGCAAAGGTTGAGAAAAAGGGTCGGACTAAGGATGAATTACATCAAGTCATCAAGTGGCTGACCGGTTTCGACGAGAAGGCGTTGCTGAAACACATCAGCGACCAAGTGACATTCGAACAATTCTTCCAGCGTGCCAAGCTAAACCCAAACGCACACCTCATCACAGGTGTAATATGCGGTTATCGAGTCGAAGAGATTGAGAATCCATTGACGCAGCAGGCTCGATACTTGGACAAGTTGGTCGATGAATTGGCGAAAGGACGAAAGATGGAAAAGATACTGCGTGAACCATGAGCTTGCGGCTACCAATTCTCCTCAGTTCAACGAATCAAGCTCTGACGAACCAGCCGATGCACGTGAGTCGCCGAGTTGAGTTGTTTGACGTGGTCAGTCGTTCGCGGCGACCACGTGATCGTTATCGTTACAGCCTCGGCTGTTTCGTTTGCCTATACGTATTCCGGACACACCGACCAACCCATTCTTGCTCGCGGTTGGCGGTGTCGAAGACCGTCCGGCAGCCATCGCCGGATGTTGAACGGGCGTCTACTTCCAGGGAGCCGTGGAGGAGACGACAACAAAGGAAGGATTGGCGAATCTTCCCCAGCGATGGCCACGGAGGGCACGCCCGTAGGACAGCAAACCACGGTCCGCCCGCGCCTGGCGAGGGGCGTCGGATGCCCAGGCCGCCCGACAGACTTACTCGTGCACCTGCAATCAGCGCACCGGCTGAAAGTCGCGCATCCACGTGTTAGCGTTGCGAGAGGGATTACTGATCGGAGTGTATGCGAGTCGAGTCCGTACGCGACAAACCGTATGACTGGTCACGATGGGTAGGGCCCATCACGCTCGATGGTGGTGGCATGTGCGAGTCGAGTGGGCCGGCAAGCCTGTGGAGTCATCGTCGCTGCACCGCGAGGGTATCCAACGTTTGTGTGCACAGAGTTAGCAATGTTGAAGACCCATCAGTGTGATGCCGTGTCCAAGCGGTTGCTCGGAAAAAGCTTGCATTGTGTGCCGAGAAGTGTAACATGCAAACAGTGTCAAGCGGGGTCACAATGCGTTACTCCGGCCGAGGATGGCCGGCATTCTCCACCAGGGATGCGTACCAGTGTTATTGGGGGAGGTGATGCCATGAGACCGTTGCTTGTTTTGGTCTGCCTTGTTGCTGTTGCGGCACTCGCAACCACCAGTGCTTTCGGGCTTGAAATCAATGTTGGTCCCAAGACTCTTGTGCTGTCGTCCGGCGTACAGAGCGTGACGGTGCACACTGACTATCCCTATTGGATGGTCGATGTCGAAGGGGTGCGGCTGGTTGTGGGCGGGACGGAGGTCCCGATCCTCTACACATGGGCCAACAGCAGTGGCAACCTCGTAGTACGTTGCAGCAAAGATGACGTGTCGGAGGTGGTGGTCTTCCCGGTGGGAGCGAGTACGACGACGGCAATGGTGAAACTGGACGTCAACGACGAATCTGCTTCGCAGTCGATCGTTGTCAGAAAGTAGTCGGATGATATTCTGTGTGAGGGCCAGTGCATCGCCAGCAGACGCTGAGCGGACTCGACATCGACACGATCAGATACCTAGTCCATCGGCCTGCTGAGATACAGACTGCTGGCCGCTCTGATGGCGATGCAGTTGACATCATTCGCGCCCCCACGGCGGATTCTCCGTGTCATTGCGAACGAGGCTTGGGCACTTGGCCAAAGCCGTGTGCCCAAGCTCGGTTCCCGCTCGATTACAGGTGGGACAGGAACGCTGCCAAGTGATTCTGCGATCCAGCCAGTAGCTTCTCGACTACACGGTCGTGCCAAATCGGATCTCGACGATGGATTGGATCGTCGTGTTACACCCGGTGATGCGGTTCGACGGCTGTCAGAAACTCGTTGGACCCGTGTTTGATTGTTGAATCCAAGTGACAATCCACCGTTAGTTGACAACGGGACGCTACCGCCACTGTGAGTTCACACAATGGTGATAGCTCCCAACGACTTCACCCTCCCGAATCGGGAGGGTCTGAAACGAGCCCTGGCGAGTTTCCGGGGAGGGTGAAGTCTGCAGCGAGACGGCGCGTTTCCATCTGGAGACAAATTGGTCCAATCAATCGACCGTTTTTCGATCAGATTCAGCCCAACCCAGCACAGGCATCGGGAGATCGATGAGTGGCGTCGGGACGGCAGCCAGTAGGATGGAGCCAGGGGCGCGTCATGGGAATGCGTGCAGTCACCAATCGCTGAGGAATTCCAGCCGGTCTTTCGGGGAGTCCGCGTCAAGCGTGCCCGCCAAGTGGATGAGCCGACGCACCACATCGCCAATCGGGCGTTGGTTGGAAACGACAATGCCAGCGTGATTGTCGACCGTGTCCCATCCAAGTCGCATGCAGTGAAGCGAAGTGCGCGACGTTAAACGTGACCAAGACGCACCCTTCCTTCGCTGCAAAGTCAAGCTGCGAGTCGTCCGACTGGCCGAGCCGGTCGACTTCGGGAGTGCTCGTGGCATCGAGTCCGTGTCTGCGCAGAGCAGAAGCAACCGCCGCGTAAACGTCTTCGTCGGTGAAGAACCGCCGATCGAAGAAGTCGTCGCGCTATTTCCAGGCGTATCTCGCGCCGCACTCGATACCCGCAGCGACAGCTACGCCGTGGGAAGAGGGTTTTGGACACGCCGTGGGGCGACCCGCATCGCTGGCTGCCGTGGCCCAGCGGACGGAGCTGAAGCACCTGAAAGGCGTGTCCGCCTGCCGCAGTGCGTTCAGCTAACCAGCTAATCTTTCCCGCCCTGACTCCGTAATCACTTCATCCGTCGCCACAAGGGTCGGGGCTTGGCAGTGGGTGCACGTCAAGTGCGGCGCGCATCGCCCGTGTCCGGTGCGACCCACAACGCCTCTTGCCTGGTCATCTTGCGGTCAGGCACCTGGCGGGCCCGCGGGCTCTCCCGCCTCCCGCCTCCCGCCTCCCGCCTCCCGCCTCCTTCACCTGGAAAGTACTTCCCGCGGCGTTAGAATCATCGTTGGGGGAGAGTCGTGCGGTAGCCATGACGTGACCTGTGCAACACGTCCCGCGTCGACACTCTCCTCGAGCACTTCCATTGGACTGCGGAGGACGCGTCATGATCGAGAAACAGCTGTCGCTCTTTCTGGTCAACAAACCGGGTGTCTTGGCGGATATGTGCCAGACGCTGGGTGAACACAAGATCAACATCCGGGGCATGTCGGTGTCCGATACGGTGGATCACGCGGTCGTCCGACTGATTGTGGACGATCCCAACAAGGCGATCCACATTCTGGGTGAACACGGTGTGTTGGTGGTGGAGACGGATGTGCTGGCCTTGGAGGTGGACGACCAGCCGGGTGCGCTGGCGAAGGTGGCTCGAAAATTCGCCCGCGGGAAAATCAATATCGAATACGCGTACGGCACGGCGGACAGCGGCAAGGCCAAAATTTTCATGCGTTTGTCGGACGTGAAGAAAGGCAAGCAACTGCTCACCGAAGCGGCTCCCAAGCGGCGCAAAAAAGACTGACTCCGGGTCACTGGCCAGGCGGACCGGATCGACCGGATGCTTGAAACGCATCCTTTTCTGCCGGGAGATCCTCGAGTGTGCGGAGGAGCTGGATACTGTCGAACAGGGCTTCGCCCCCGAACGCGGTCGGGGCCATCCCGGTCAGCGTAAAAGGGCCGAAATCCTGCCAGAGGTCACGCGTGACGACAGTCCACTGTGTTGGACGGTCCGGCGAAATGCAGGTGGCCTGCCAAGGTGTCGTGTTCCGGCCGCTGAAATAGCGTTGGAGCGGCACGTCCGCCGCCGGCCACTGGCCGGCGGCGGCCAGTTCGAGCATGACCCCGAGACCGTCCGGCTGTTTCCACGCGAACCGCAGATACCGATACTCGCCAGGTCCCGGCTTCTCCACGATCGGGTAATGCCAGCCGGGCAAGGCCGCCGAGAACCGCTGCGGGGGTTGGATGGCCAACGACGCCGAGCCGCGGTAGCAGTCATCGGAGACCAGACGCGCCACGCCATCCCCTTCGGCCAGCAGCGCGGGAAACCGCGGGTCATCGTCAAACAGCACGAGTACGGGCGGCGACGAAGCCGTGAGCGACTGGCGGAGAAATCCCAGCAGATCGGCCACATCCTGGGGCGACACTTCCTGCTCCAGCTTCTCCGGCATCATGGAGATCGTGGAGGTCGTCATCTCGTCGATCTCGTGCCGCAGGATCACGGCATCTTTGTTCTGTTCCGCTCGCAACGTCATGCTGGTGGCCGCTTCCGACACCAGCACCCCGGAAAAGATCCGCCCGCTGGTCGTGATCACGTTGTAGGTGTTGTAGCCGATCGTGATTTGACTGCTGGGGTCCAAGACGTCCGAGACGATGGTCTCGTCCGCGCGTGTCTTGGCCGTCAGCAGATCCGGTCCCACGTCATAACCCTGTCCGCCCAGCTTATGGCACTTGGAGCATTGCCGCTCGAAGACCGCCTGTCCGCGGCTGGCATCGCGTTCGAGCGTGAGGACCGCCTGGTACCGTTCGAGCACCCGTTGTCGATCGGGCGCGCGCGTCTCCTCGGCCAGGATGCGCTGGCGCGCGCCGCGATCTCGGCGTCGCGGCTGGCTATCAGTCGCTCGCGGCGCGCCGCATCCAGGCAGTCACGCCGCACCGTCCCCGCCTCCATCGCATCGAGCAGCACGACCAGATACGCCTGCCGCGAGAACACGACGTCCAACAGGCCCACCTGCACCTGGGGCGTGAACTGTGAATACGTTTCCAGCAGCGACCGCACCGTCTCGGAATGCTCCGATTGTCCTGCGGACCGGACGGCCGCCAACTGCATGTCGATCGGCTGCTGCGGCGAGGTGAGTTCCATCACGACGTCTTGCAGCAGATCGGCCGGAGCGGCGGCCAGCAGTTCGACCGATTTCACACGTTCGGCCAACGGCAGGCGGTCGTCCGAGACCTTGGCACGGGCTTCCACGAACATCTCCTGCATCTGCGGCAGTTGATTGAGCTGCAGTTGCGAGGCGACCTGCAACGCCAACTGTCGGAGCGCGTCATTGTCAGCGCGCAACAACTGTTCCACGGCGGGCACGACCTCGGGCAGAGCGCTCGCCGCGGGAGTGCCGCGCTGCAAACCTTGCAGCAGTCCCTCCAGGCAGGCCTTCTGGACGCGGTCGGGACATCGATCGCGCTGTCCGCTGAGCGCGACCAACAAGGCGGCCAGTTGCCGGTCATCGCGACGAGCGCCGATCACGGAACAGAGGGTCCGCAACAGCGTGTCGCTGGCCGGCGCGTCACGAGCCTCGCGCACCAGCGTGTCGACCAGGCGATCGGCGGTGTTGACGGTCGAACAGACGATGGCCGCCTCCAACCACGGGTCACCGCCGGCGTTGGCCGCCATGTGCGAGAGCGTCGCAACAGCCGCCGGCGAATCACTGCGACCGAGCGACAATGCAGTCTGCAGACGCACGCGCGGATGCGTGTCTTGTTCCATATCCAACATGGCCTGCAACACGCGGGGATCGTCCAGGGAGCGTTCGGCCAGTCGCAGCGCATGGACCTTCACGAGCGGCTCCGGATCCTGCAAGGCCGCGCGGACCAGTTCGGGCGTCAACAGTTCAAGGCCAGCGAGCGTGTACAACGTGTGCAAACGCGACTGGGGAGCGGCAGCCTGTTGGAACTGCCGGCGGAGCAACTCCGCCACCGACCGATCGCGCCGCTCGACCAGCAGGCGCTGCGCCGTCTCGCGCCACCAGGCGTTCTCGTGAGCCAGGCAGAGCACCAGTTCCGCGCTGTCGCTTGCGCCAAATCGACATGCGGGCCCTGGGGCTTGTGATCCGGCACGATCCGCCAGATTCGTCCACGTTCTGCGCCGGCGATCAGCGAGCGCACGTAGACCTGCTGCAGGTGGCGAGGAATGGCCGAGTAGTCCTCGATGATGTCGCGATACATGTCGACGACGTACAGCATGCCGTCGGGACCGGTCAGCAAATTCACCGGGCGAAACCACTGTTCGGTCGAAGTCAGGAACTCCGTCTGTTCGTCGGGCATCGGGGCGCTCGGCCATGTAGCTCACGCCGCTCGGGACGCAACAGGCAACGGTGAATCAGATTCTGCGCGTTGTCGACGCTGAAATGATTTTCGTGGTACTCCGCGGGAAACGTATCGCCGCAGTAAATGGTCTGGCCGCTGGCCGCCGTAAAGTAGCCGTTGGCGGTGGTCTCCATTTCGCCATAGAACTTCACCCACTCCGGATCGGCCGCTCGCAGGCGACGCCAGGGATCGGGCAAGCTGCTCGGATAGACGCGGGCCGGATGGCCGTAGCCGCTGACGTTGCGCGTCAGGTCGGGCGCCGAGTAATACGGATTGCGGATCAGATAGCGATGCGGCAGCGGCGGACGACGTGCAGGACGTGCTGCTGATTGGTCACCAGAAAGCGATCACCCCAGTCGTCGAACGCTTGACCGAATCCGTGCGTCCAGCCGCTCTCCGGTTCGAATCGCACTCCCATCCGGCCGCAGCCGAAAGCAGAGTCGCTCCCAATTCCACAGCGTGAGGCAAGATGGGGGCCGCGAATCGAGCCTCCGCTGTTCATCCCGCTCACGCCATAGATCCAGTTGTCGAGGCCCCAGCGCGGATTATTGATGCGCGTCCACATTTCTCCCACGCCAAACCCGCTGAACAGCACTTCGCGCACGTCCGCGTCTCGCCATCGTCGTTCGCGTCGCCCAGGTAGATAATGTCCGGCGCGCAGAACACGATCGCGCCATCGCGGGCCGCGACGATTCCATAACAGGGCGGCAATCGATCGGCGAGCACCGTGGACCGATCGATGCGACCGTCGCCGTCCGTGTCCTCCAACCGCTTGACCGTGCCGTATTGATTCTCTTCGCCTGCTGAATCGCGTCATCCGAGGCAGGAATCGCGCCGCACCTGTCGATCGAGTTCGCCCGTCTTGTTCAGCTCCTCGATGTCCAGGTATCCTTCCAGGTTGTAACCGTGGATCTCACAGACGAGGATCCGTCCCGTGCATCGAAGGCCATCGCCACCGGGTCGGCCAACATGCGGCTCACTGGCCACGATCTCGACCCGAAAGCCATCCGGCACGCGAAACAGCTGCTGACTTTGCTCGACCGGCAGCGGTCCCGGCGCGTCGTCGGCCAGCCGAATTTCATCGGCTATCGCAGCCGGCGGTGACCGCGACGCACACGCCAGGCAGATGCCGCCAGCGATGAGTCCAAGAAGCGGGCCGCTGCCACACGCGGAGCGAAAGGCGACCGTAATCCCTGAGTGTTCTGCGGCCCTGAGTTCGAGGTGCGTCATGGCGTGGTTCCTTGTTCATCAATCGGCGATTCGTTCGGACGTCGGCCCGCTGGGCGTGTCCTCAGGACGTGCCGTACACATGCCGCGTCAGGCGACTGATCCTAACTCTGGCCATCGCTGTCGCGACGGCTTGGCTGCAGCGTTCCCGCGCGGTCGCGATAGCGGGAGGGGGTCATGCCGGTAATGCGTTTGAAGACCGTGGCGAAAGTACTGCGACGAAACGAACCCCAGGTCCAATGCCACGCTGGTGACCGGCGTGTCATGATGGCAGAGAACTCGTTTCGCCGCTTCTATCTTATCGCGCAGGATGAACTGCCGAGGCGACAGGCCCGTCTCGAACTTGAACCGCTTCTTGAAATGGGACAACGACAGTCGCGCGTGCCGGGCCAGGTCCTCCAGGCGGAAATCCCGCTGCCGGCTGTTGGCGGATCAGCTGAATCACCTCGGTCATCCGGCCCGAGGATCGGGACTTCGCATCTTCGGCCGCGCCGCCTCGATCACCTCCAACAACAGGCGTGTCACCGTCAAACGCAGCCGCAAGGACTTCTCGGGTCCTGCGGACTGTCGTGCCAGCGAAAGAGCTCTTTGAACAGCGTCTTGGTCGGCGTCGTAGCGCGAAAGTGATGTTCGCGAGATTCCGTCCAGCAGCGGCGAGCAACTATCCCCTTCCGCGCGAGGCAAGCCCAGAAACCGTCGGTGCCGCGCGGCGTGCGCACATTCAGCCAGTACAACACGCCCGGTTCCGAGGGGCTGCCTCCCGTACTGTGCGGCTCGTTCGGAAGCGTCACAAACAAGTCGCCGCCGCGCAAGCGATAGACGTGTTCGTGGCACCTCAAAGACCTGATTGCCCCGCTCGAGAAAGCAGATCTCCCAACCCACCTTCGTGTCGATGCACGGGCAGGTCGGGTCGGGCTCGTGAATACGAATACATGCCCAACATGGGAACCTCCGCCAGTCCGTCGCGACGCAAGTCGACCACCCGCCGATGCGGCGCGTCCATGTACAGGGCCTGAATGTCCATGTTCGGAACTCGCATGTTTCAAATCGTATCACGGGCCTGATTCAGACGCAATATGCAACAGACCGTGGCATATTGCGCGGCACATCGCAGGGTAACACCTCACATTGGATTTGGGAGACGAAACGATGACGAAATCCAAAGACCATGCGCGGCATGCACCAGGCTGGAAACGCATTGCCATTGCTGTCCGGACAGTGGCTGGCACCAGGAACTGGCCGTATCGCGGCGTGGATTCATGGCGACGGCCGCCCTAGGCGGGGCGGTTCTGGGGGGCCTGAGTTGGGCGAGCATGGCGCAGGCCGACCAGACCGGACGACCTCCCGATGCCCAAGCCGCGACAACCGCTGAAGGTCTTTCCGGTGCTCGTGTGGGACAATCCGAAACCGGCTGCCGATGAGCAGTTGGCGCAATTGGGGCGGCATCGCACTCCCGAAGCGGCCGCCGAAGAAGTGGCGCGGATCGAAGGCGAACTGGCCAAGATCGCGAAGGCGGCCGATTTCCCGGTCGAGATCGCCAAGGTGGCGTCGGTCAACAACGCGGCTGACGTCAAGGACTCGGCGGAACTCAAGGCGGCCGATGTGGTCATCATGTACGGCGCCGGTATTGCGATTGACGCCTGCAAGGACTTGGGCAAAGACGTCATTCTCTTCCAGCGCCATCGCAGCGGTCCGGTGTACCTGCAGTACGAAGTCATCAGTCCGCGGTTTCTGCGGAAGCACACGGACAAGGCGGCGATTCCGCACATCGCGTTCGACGACGTCGTCACGGACAGCCTGGACGAGATCGTCTGGCGACTGCGATCGCTGTGCGGACTCGAAGAACACCAGGTCCACGAAGATCATGTGCCTTGGCGGGCCCGGCGCTTGGGCCCAGCCGGAGGGAGTCGTGCCCGGCGCTGGTCAAGAAGATCTGGAACATGGATCTACCGACGGTCACGTACGAAGATCTCGACAAGTGGATTGCCGAAGCACGGGCGGACGGGAAGAGTGTTTCGCTAGCCAAGCAGCGCGCGGAGGACTATCTGGCCCTGCCCGGAACGACACTGGAGACGAAGCCGGAGTTCGTCGACAACTGTTTCCTGCTGGATCACGTCTTTCGTCGAGTCATGACCGAAGCTGACTGCCAGTCGATCACGATCTAGGGTTGCATGTCGATGATCATGCCCAAAGCGCTGACTTCGGCATGCCTGTCGCTGAGCACGCTCAACGACGACGGCTACCTGGCGTTCTGCGAATCGGACTTCGTCGTCATTCCATCCGGGGTCTTGCTGGCGAATATCAGCGACCTGCCGATGTTTCTCAATGACCCGACCTATCCGCACGACGGCGTGATCACGCTGGCCCACTGCACCGGCCCGCGGAAAATGGACGGCAAGACGCTCGAAAAGATGCGAATCGTCACTCACTTTGAATCCGATTACGGGGCCGCGCCGAAGGTCGAGATGCCCAAGGGTCAGCTCGTGACCAACATCGCGCCCGACTTCAAGTCCGAGCGTTGGATGGGACTGTTGGGCAAGATCGTCGATGCGCCGTTCCTGCCCATCTGCCGCGATCAGATCGACGTCGCGTACGACGTATCCGATCAGGTGGTGGCCGAGCGGATGCCCGGCTTCCACTGGATGACCTGCTACGGCGACTACACGAAAGAAATCGGCTACGCCCTGCGACGCGTCGGCATCGTCTGGGACGATCTCGGCGCGACCGGCACGGCCTGAGCTCGACGAAGGCCGTCGGAATCCAAATCCAAGAGTACCCCACGAGGCGGGTGGCGACACCGGCCTCGTGGTCGTTCTTGGGAAACCGCGAACATGCTCACGCGGGTTGCCAAGAGCGGCCGCCGTGCACACCGTTGATCTGCGTGAGTTTCCCGCTCGTGCCCCGACTCACAATTGACGAAAATCTGCCAACTTCGCCTTCTTGCGATCGCCTCTCGGCGGTATCATCCCCAGCCCATATCGCGCAGACGCGGAGGGCGCAGGGCTTCGGAGTAAGTGTGTGGCATCGGCGGAACCGATGGCGCGCGGGACGCAGAATTCTGGAGAATTCGAGATATGCCTAGGCGAAGCCTCGTCATCGGTCAGTCGATGCTGCTATTTTGGGTCTGCTCTCTCGCGACGGGCTGCGGCGCCACGTCCTGGCGAACGTCACCCGGCGACGATGCAGAGTTGGAAGCGATCACGGCTTCGGACCAGCCCGCACACGCGACCAAGACGCCCCACCGCCGGCCCTGGCGGAGTTCGGCACTCATGGACGATCCCGACTTCACGCCGGACGAAGTGGCATTGGCCAGTGCCGAGGAAGCGGTCGACGACCGCCATTCCCAAGGGGGGGAACCCGCAGCGGCGCTCGAAACAGATCGGTCTGCCGCGGCGGACGTCCCGCGCAACGCGTGCACGGTTGAGCAGGTGGAAACCGACAGTTTCGCCTCCGAGGTGCTCGATTCCGACAGGCCGGTGCTGGTGGACTTCTATGCCGATTGGTGTGGGCCCTGCAAGCAACTCGCGCCGGTGCTCGATGACCTGGCGGCCGACACTCCCGATGTGAAGGTCGTCAAAGTGAACATCGACGCGAGTCGCCAGCTGGCCAAGACCTACCAGGTGCGGAGCGTCCCCACGCTGATGGTGTTCAAGCAGGGCGAAATGGTCGCTCACCATCGCGGCGCCGCCAACCGGAAGAAGGTGGAGGAACTGCTGGCCCGGTAGAATTCCCACCCACGCACTTGATCGAGCGGATCAATAACGGAACCGCACGCCGCTCACGAAGCCGCCCAACTCCGCGCTGCCGATTCGGGTGAAGTCATGAGGCGCTTCGTGTCAACGGCCACCGCAGCTCGCAAATGTCGCCCTGCTGCCAATGCCGCTCTGCCGTTCGTTCATTCGAGGAGCGCGTTGAGCCCGGCGCCACCAAGTAATCCGCGATGCTCTCGATCTCCGGAGATCTCGTTCCGGGCCCAGCCTCGATCCAAGAGTCCCAAGTACAGCGACGACTTGGCTTCCTCCAGTCCCTCGACGTTGATCAAGTAGGCAAACAGGTTCCTGCGTTCGCCGAGCAGCGTTTTCAGCTGTTCCAAGCGGGTCAGGAAATCAGGAACGGCTTTGGGATCAAAATTCACTCCCAGCAGAACGCCGCGGGCGGCCACGCGCTCGACCAGGTCTTCGGGAATATCCACCGTGCCGGTCACGGCAAACGGCTTGGCGGCGGCGTCCAACACATCCTTGAACAGGTCGGGACCGGGCGACACCAGGTGGATGGCAACTTTGCGTTCCTGCAGTGCAGCCAGCATGGTCTTGCCATCCGCCGTAAGGCGTCCGTCTTTGACCCAGAACGGATGATCCGCCGCGATGTCCACGCGGCCGATGCCGTAGAGTTCGAGCACCAGATCGAGCAACCGCAGGTCGGTGCCGATCAGGTCCATGCGCGTCAGGCCCCGCGTGGCCGATTTCGACGGCCGTTGCGATCCGACTTCTGGTCGCCCGCCGCCACCGCCGCCGCGACGACCCACAGGCGTCTCTGCTGGAGGAGCTGGCTTCATGAGTTGTCGGACTTCCTGCAGGACCTGAGCATGCAGCGCATCGGTACTGTCGGCTTTCAAGTCCACGACCGTCCAGGCACTGTCTTTGAGTTGTACGTTGAGGTTGGCGATGCGCAATCGCAGGGCGTGGTAGAGGTCCTGCCGGCGATCGACCAGCAGATTCACCGCCGTTTCGTCCGCCAGGTTCATCATGCCCTGCAGCACGAACTGCCCGGTTCGCCGCAGTATCTCCGGCTCGATCTTCTGGATGTCGTCTTCCGGCTGGTGGTAGTCCTGGTGCCCCACACCACCACTGCTCATCAGGTAGACCGTCTCGATTCCCTTGCGGTAGAAACCCAGATGATCACTGCCACCCGGCGCGTCGGTGCTCGGTTCGATAATCTTCAGAATCTCCGGATCCTGATTACGTTGAACGATTTCCCAGACCGCGGGAAAGACCAGGGCTCCGGCAGCGCTGAGCTTCTCGCCCATGCCCACCATATCCAGGTTGAAGTTCCCCACGATGTTGTCCATCGTCACGCCGGCGCAGGGGTGTTTCGTGTAATGGAGTGACCCCAACAGCCCCAGTTCTTCCCCGGTCCAGAGGGCAAAGATCAGCGAACGTCGCGGCTTGTAGCCACCCAGGGCCAGCGTACGAGCAACTTCCATCACGACGCCAGATCCCGAGGCGTTATCGTCAGCGCCGTTATACACATATCCGTTGCGGGTACCGACATGGTCCAAGTGGGCACCGAGGAGAATCACCTGACTCTTGAGCTGCGGGTCGGTGCCTTCCATGCGGGCCAAGACGTTGCGCGCCACATCATTGCCGCTTTTCTCGTCGATGCGCAACGTCTGATCGTAGCCCTTCAGAACGGCTTGAATACCGGTTGCGGTGGACCGGGACTGCTTGTTCTGAATATCGCGGCGCACCGCGTCGATCCGGCGTTTCAAGCCCCGCGGCGACTCTTGCGGATCGGGCCGCATGATGGCTCGGAATACGCGTTCGGTGATGATGAAGCTGAGGAATGCCCGTTCCGGCCGAAACGTGTCGCTCGGCTCACTGCGGCTTGTCCGTCGCCGTCGTCCTTGTTCGTCGGTGGACTCATCGGGATCGTACAACAGAATGGCAGCCGCCCCCTGCTGGTACGCGGTCTTGATCTTCGTGACGTCCTTGGCTTCCTCCGTCCAGTCCGTGGCGGGCGGAGCGGCCGTCGGATTGCTCTGCGCTTCGCCCTCGAAAGGACGCCGCAACTGCGGCGCATTCTGCGGCGACCCCTGAAGCGCGAGCACAACCTTGCCGTTGACGTCGAGCCCGGCGTATTCGTTGAGTCCTTTGTCCGGCGCAGCGATGCCGTATCCCACAAACACAATCTCGCCCGTCGCGGTGACCGCGGGAGACGACGCCGAACTCTCCACCGAAAAATCGTTGTCGTCGAGGTAGAAGTCGCGCGTTCCCACGCGCAGTGTGGGAACACCCGTGTTCGCCTCGAAACCTCGGATCTTGACGTTCTGGAAATACGTCCCGTCCTCACCCGCCGGCTGCAGTCCCCACTCCTGGAACTTGGCGGCCGCCCACTCGGCGGCCTGGGTGTAGCCCGGTGTGCCGCTGGCCCGTCCCTGCATCGCGTCGGAACTCAAGTGCGCGATATACTCCTTGGCAACATTTCCATCCACTTTCAGCGCCGGCGGTTCCTGGGCGGCACATCGCGCGGGTTCGGGAACCAGCAGCAACAAAGCGAGCAACATCACAGGACGGCGCATGGGAGTGTCTCCGAAGGTGGGTCGGTGGCCGCGGAAATCATCTTGACAGATCGCCGCTGCACAGGAGTAGCAGCCCGTATGCCAAGTTCAGCCACAGCTCCACTCTAAACACGACCAACTCGGTAATCAATGCGGCCAGGGAAAAGACCCGTCGGCGATTGGCAACCGGGCTTCCCAGGCGACGATTTCCCAGTACCGTATGAGTGTTCGAGACGCCCGATTTGCGGTGTGTGTCGAGCGGCTTATAGGAAGAGGCGCGGGATGGATTTGTATCTGGTTCGGCACGCTCAATCGCGAAATAACGCACAGCCCGCGGCCTTGCGGGTCGAGGATCCGCCGTTGACCGACCTCGGTCACCTGCAGGCCCGGCTGCTGGCGGCCCGCGTCGCAGAGCTCAGACTGACTCGGCTCATCACGAGCCCGTTTCGCCGGGCACTCCAAACCGCGGAACATCTGCGGCAGGCCACCGGCCTGACTCCCGAAATCTGGATCGATCTGCACGAGACCGGCGGATGTGTGCACGGCGTCGAACCCGCGTCGATGGTCGGGCGTCCCGGCATGAGTCGAGCGGAGATCCTGGCTGAGTTTCCTGGCTGCCAGATCGAACCGGGCATTGATGGCCAAGGGTGGTGGCAGAGCCGGCCCTACGAGTCCGAACCGTCGGCGCGCCAGCGAGCGGCTCGCCTGCTGACGCAAACTCAGGCCGAATTCGCCGAGACCGATCACCGAGTCGCCTATGTGATGCACGGTGATTTCGAGTTGTTGTTTCTCAGCCAGTTTCATGCGGTGCCCTTGGTCCTGGCTCTGAATGCTTCCCTGACCCGCTTGCGAGTGTCCTCCGATGCCTTCCAACTCGTGGAATTCAATTCGGTCGCGCACATGCCGGACCACATGATGACCTGGTAATCGGCGGCGACGACGGAAACTCGCTCACTGGAATCGAAACTGCCGGGCTCCCAGCATCCCCACGACGACTGCGGTCACGCACAGCGCCACGACGCAAGGTATGGCGGACGAGGGGCCGGCGCGAAACAGCGACAGTTGATGCAACGCCTGCATGGTCCAACCGGTCGGCAGCCCGGTCGCCAGCTTCTGCATCCAACCGGGGGTCACCTCGATCGGCCACCAGAGACCGCCCAATGCACACAGGGCGTTGGCCGCCAGCACGCTGATGCCAATCCCCTGCGCCTCGGTACGCACAAGGCTGCCCAACAGCAGACCGGCCGAGGCGCATAGGCGCACCAGGCCAGCAGCACGATCAGCACGGCCCACAGGTCCGGGCCCCACTGCACACCAAACAGCATGCGGCCCACCACCATGCCGACCAACACCTGCAAGAACCCAATCGCCAGACGGGCCAGCCACTTCCCGGCGAACACTTCGCCACGCGAGATCGGCGAACATGCCAGGCGTTTCAGGCGACCCTGCAGGCGTTCGATCACCAATGCTCCCGACGTGCTGGACAGTCCCACGAGCAGGCTGAACATGATGAGGATGCCGGGCACGGCCTGTTCGAACCCACTGGGAACCAGCTGCCGTCGACCTGCCGGCCGCACATCGATCGTCACGTTTCGCGGCGCCTGGGCGACGGCACCGATCGTCGCCGCGGTCCAGTCCTGGCCGTCCTGCGCACACACGGTCAGGTCCGCCAACAAGGAGTAGACGGCACGTCCGACTCGATATTGATCGTAGTCTCCTGCCACCCCCTGTTCGCCCGGTTCAAGGCGCACGGTGTGTGGTTGGCCTGCCAATACGCCCGCGGTGAATCCCGTGGGAATATGCAGCTTCCGCGCGTACGGGGCGGCCTGTTCGGCATTCGCACACCGCTTCACGTCGTATCCGTTGGCCACCAGCCTGTCCACAATCTGATCGGCCAGCAGTCCATCATCCGGACTGGCGACTACCGCCAGCACATCCTTCGCTCCGCCCGAGCCCGACCCGCCGAACTGGCTCGTGACGGTACCGATGAAGTACATGAACAGGACGGGGATCGCTATGGCCCACAAGTAGCTTTCCCAGTCCATCCAGAAGTACTGGAACTCCTTGCGCGATGAAGGCAATTCGCTGGAACACGGTCAGCTCCTGGCAAAGGTGCGGGCCAGACGCGTACCCGCTACCAGCAGGCACAGCGCCACCGACGCGGACAGCAGCGCGAACGCGACGAGGTGCGGATAAGGAGCTTCGCGTCCGAGCAGGATGGCGGTCAGCTGTTCGTTTCCCCAGCCGTTGGGCGTCCAGCGCCCGATCGCTGCGAGCCAGGGTGGCATGATCTCCAGGGGGAACATGCTGCCGCCTAGCATCATGAGCGGAAAGACCACGACAAGACTCAGCACCGAAGCGCCGCGATGACTGGAGGCGAACACCTGAATCGCGAACATGACGGTCGTAAACAAGACTCCCAGGCCGGTCGTCCACACGACGGCCAGCGGCCAGCGGCGGGCGGGCAACTGAAAGTAGGCCATCCCCGCCGCTAATACGATCGCCGCCACCAGCGCCGCAATGGCGGTGGCCGCCAGAACCTTGCCCACCAGAAACCAGGTGACGCCGTACGGCGTCGTGACGACCCGCCGCAGAATTCCCTGCTCCCGTTCGCGCCAGATGTCGTCGGAAATTCCCTGGGCGGTGAACAACAATCCCATCAGCAGCATGCCAGGCAGGAAGTAGAACACCAACGGAACAGCCGCCGCGGGGGCGGATGACGGCGCCGCGTCGGCGACCGTCTCCAACTCAATCAGCCGCGGCGACAAGCACCGCTCGAGACGTCGGAATTTCTGGCCCATCGACACGCTCAGCAACGACAGCTCGACATCGCTGAAGCCGGGCTCGCCCTTGGTCACGCGATCGGCAATCTGGCGGATCTCCGGGCCCATCAAGCGGTGCGCGTAGAACACGGCTTCACGCAGGATATCGAGTAACTCCTTGGCGATCCCGGGCAGAATACGCTGGGCCGGATTGGTGATCAGCTGGAGTTGGGCGGGTTTGTCGTCGAGCACGGCGGCCACGAATCCGGCGGGAATGATCAGCAACGCGCTCCCGTCACCCCGGTCCAGCCGCGCGCCCCGCCGTCGCGTCCACACGTTCGGCGCGGATGGTCTGGGCCGAGTCACCTTGCACCAGCCCGCTCAGCAAGAGTCGACTTCCCCAACTGTCATCTTCGTCGGCGATCAGCAGATGGACTTGGGGCGCCGGTCCTGCCGTGCCACCCATGGCCGTGATCAGTAAAGCTCCAATCAGCAGCGGCACGCCCAGCCACAGCAACAGCGCGATCGGGTCGCGGGCGTAACGCCGAAGATCTTTGCAGGTCGCCACGAGTACTTCGTTCATGCGTTACTCCCGCAGCCGCTTGCCCGTCAGCTGGATGAACAGGCTTTCCAGGCTGGGTTGAGTGAGCGTGGCTTCATGAATCTCCGCACCGGTTTGGGAGACGACCGCCAGCACTTCCGGCAGGCGACGCGTCGCTTCCTGCAGCACGAGTCGCAGCTCATGCTCCTGGATACCCACCATCTCCAGGCCACCGATCGAGGCCAGTGCAGCGCGCGTCTGGACCGTATCAAACACGCCTTTGAGCAGCAGCACATCGCGCTGACCCACTCGATCGCGCAACTCGCTAAGCGTGCCAGCGGCAATTACGGAACCGTGGTCCATGATCGCCAGTTCGTCGCACAGATCCTCCGCCTCCTCCATGTAGTGCGTGGTGTACAGCACGCAGGTCCCTTGAGCGACTTCTTCGCGGACGAGTTCCAGCAGGCGGACACGCGATTGCGGATCGACTCCGGCCGTCGGTTCGTCCAGCAACAAGACGCGCGGACGGTGAACAATGCCGCAGCCCAGGTTCAGCCGTCGCTTCATTCCGCCACTGTAACGCTTGACACGTTCGTGCGCCCGGTCCAGCAGTCCGATGCGCGAAAGCACCTCGTCGACCCGTTGCCGTAGCGCCGTGCCACCCAGCCCGTACGCACCGCCCCAGAAACGCAGGTTCTCCCGGGCCGAAAGGTCCTCGTACAACGCCAACTCCTGCGGGACCACGCCGAGTTGCCGCCGCGCTTCGCGGCCATTGAGCAACATGTCCTGACCCAACACGTGCACACGTCCCGACGTGGGCTTCAGCAGGCCCGAGATGCAACCGAGCGTCGTGGACTTGCCGGCCCCATTGGGACCCAGGAGTCCGAAGATCCTGCCCGCCTGTACCGTCAGACTCACGTCATTGACAGCCACCAGATTGCCGTATTTCTTCTGCAGTCGTTCGACTTCGATCACTTGACGCACTCCCGGACGAAACACCGGTTCCGGTCGACACGCCGCTCGCCTGAGGCACTCCCGGCCGAGGCCCGCCCCGGATCGGCGGTGGATACATCGTGTATTCGACGCCCATCGTCCGCTCTTTACATGCCCCCCGGACTGCAGAGTTTAGCAGTCGCGGGACGAAAATGGGTGTGGCGGCCCGTCGCAGCCGCCGTTGGAGTCGGCGATACAGCCTGCGCGGCTTGCGTATTTCTCCAGTAATCCGTGCCTTGACGAAATTCCTGCCTTCGCCCGTCGAACACTTTGCGGTAAACTCTGGCCTAGATACTCTTTGGTCAATTGAGAAGGACTCGACTCTTGAAGCAGCGAACTTTTTTCGGCCGCTATGCCATCCCGATCCTGATCCTGGTCGGAGGGCTTGCGCCGTTTATCGTGTACTCGGCCGGCCGCACGGTCCGCAGCAATTCCAACCGCGTGCAGGACTGGTTGCCCCCGAGTTTCGTGGAAACGGGCGACTTGGCGTATTTTCGCGAGCATTTTCTGGGGGACCAGTTCGTCCTGATCAGTTGGGACGGCTGCAAACTGGGTGGCGACCCGGCCGATCCGAATTCGGAACCGGATGACCCGCGAATCGACAAGCTATCCCGTGCTCTGGTACCCGATGCCACGGCGATTGACGCGGCCGCAGCAGCCCCCAGTAAGGTCCGTTACTTCAAGGCCGTGACGACCGGCCGCGACCTCATGAATCAGTTGACCGGTCCGCCGATGGAGTTGCCCTACGCGGAGGCGCTCAAGCGTTTACAGGGATTGGTCATTGGCCCGGACGGGCGGCAGACTTGCGTGGTGGCCACGCTGACCGATGAAGCGTCGACGCATTTCCGGGACCTGATTGGCCGCGGCGACACGCGGCTGCTGAAGTCGCGACACAAACCGGGGCTGATCTTCAACATTCTGGCGGAATGTGGCGTCAGCAAGGACTCGGTGCATCTCGGTGGGCCCCCCGTGGACAACGTGGCCATTGACGAAGAAGGCGAGCGGACGTTGATTCGCCTCGCGCTGCTATCCGGTCTGTTCGGGTTGATACTGGCTTGGTGGTCGCTCAAGAGTGTCAAGTTGACCCTGATCGTGTTTGGTTGCGGTTTGATGAGCGGGGCCTTGGGGCTGGCAGCCGTCTGGTGGACCGGCCAGTCTGCCGATGCCGTGTTGATGTCGATGCCCTCGCTGGTGTACGTGCTGGCGATTTCAGGCGCTGTGCATCTGATCAATTACTATCGCGAAGAAGTGGACGAACGCGGAGTGGTGGGAGCCCCGGAACGGGCGCTCCGACATGGGTGGAAACCGACCTGCTTGTGCTCGGTGACAACGGCCATCGGTCTGTTGTCGTTGTGTGCCAGCGATTTGACGCCGATTCGCAAGTTCGGAGCGTATTCGGCTTTGGGGATCATGCTGGTCCTGGTGGTGCTTTTTGTGTACTTGCCCGCGGCGCTGCAGATCTGGCCGATCAAGCGGCGCGAGCCGACGGCAGAAGGCGCCGGGCAAGCGGGGACGAAGCGGGCGATCACAACGACCAAGCACGAAGAATTCCATGGCATGTTGGACGCGTTCTGGCAGCGATTCGGACGGTGGGTTATTCGGCACAATGCCTGGGTGTCGGTGGTCTGCCTGCTTGTCATTGCGGCATTTGCCGTGGGTGTCTACCGCGTCCGGACGTCGATCGACCTCCTGAAACTGTTCGACGGCCAGGCGCGGATCCTGAAGGACTACCGGTGGCTGGAAGACAATGTCGGACGGCTGGTCCCGATGGAAATTGTGATTCGATTCCGTGAAGGTGCTCAAGTCCGTGATGACCGCAAGCGTCCCGATGATCACCGCTTCACGCTCGTCGATCGGATGGCCATCATCTCGCAGGTGCAGACACTGATCGAGAACCGCTTTGGCGAGAACGGTGAGAAGGTCATTGGCCCGTCGCTGTCCGCGGCGACATTCGTGCCGCCGATGCCTACGGAGCGGCGGGGCGCGTCGGCGGTCGTCCGTCGAACGGTGACCAATTCACTGCTGCAGCAAAGCTACGACCAACTGCTCGAGACAGGTTACCTGCGCGTCGATCCGGCGGACAATTCGGAGTTGTGGCGGATCAGCCTGCGGGTGGCCGCCTTCCAGGACGTCGATTATGGACATTTCGCTGATGAAGTTCGGTCGCTCGTGGTACCCGTGACGGAGCATTACAGCAAGTCCTGGCCGAAAGGCCAGGAACCGATGGTCTCCGCCATTTTCACCGGCGTGGTGCCGATTGTGTACAAGGCGCAGCGGGCGCTACTGGCCAGCCTCGTGTCGAGTTCCGTGTGGTCGTTTCTGACGATCACGCCGTTGTTGATGTTCGTCTGCCGCAGCATCGGCGGCGGTCTTGTGGCGATGATCCCCAACGTGCTGCCGATCCTGGTCGTATTTGGCGGCATGGCCTGGCTCAACTACCCCGTGACCATCGGCTCGATGATGGCCGCCAGCATTGCGCTCGGTGTGGCGGTGGACGACACGATTCACTATCTGACTTGGTTCCGCGACGATTTGCGACAGAACTGCGACCGCAATGTCGCGATTCTGGTCGCTTACCGGCGGTGTGGTACTCCCACGATACAGGCTGCGCTCATCAACGGCCTGGGACTGTCGGTATTCGCCGTCAGCACCTTCACGCCGACTCGCGAATTCGGCCTGCTGATGTTGACGATCTTGTTGGCGGGCGGCGTGGCCGAACTGATCATGATGCCGGCCCTGTTGGCCGGTCCCCTGGGAAAAGTCTTCGAACCGCGTCCGTCCCGCGCCGCGTCCTTCTGGGCTGCCTTGCGTGGTGCGACGAGTGCGCCCGCCCGCCGCGTGGTCGCCGGCGGCGAGAATTGACGATTCCGGTTGTTTTCGGGGCTGGCGGGAGCCACAGGGCTGGCTATAACTTCAGATCAGGGTGCCCGCCACGTGCCCTGCGCGTCATGCCCGTCGCCGGATCAGCTCCTGGGACCCGGTAGCGTTGGCGGACGCCGGCGAGTCTAATCTGGGTGGACGTTGCCCGGTTTCCGATTACCCCCCCCGCGTGCAGCAAGTGCCTTGGCTGCGAGGGCTCGTCCGCGTGTTGTATTGGATCCCATCCAGCTGTTGGGAGAGCTTCAGAAATGCCAAACCAGAGTCTGTCACGATCGTCGCTTGTCGTGCCGCTGCTGCTCCTCTTTTCGGGCTTGGCGTTGGCTGCCCCACCAGACCCGATGGATTGGCCTGAGTGGCGCGGTCCGCTGCAGAACGGGGTGTCGTACGAACATAATCTGCCCGATCGTTGGTCGGCCAAGGGCGAGAACCTGCTGTGGCGGAAACCCGAATATGCCACGCGTTCGACCCCCGTCGTGTTCAACGGCCGGCTCTACAGCATTTGCCGCGCGTTTCCCGAATCGACCCGCGAGGGTGAGAAAATCGTCTGCCTCGACGCCCTCACGGGCGAACTGGTGTGGGAATCCGTGCACAACGTGTTTCTGTCCGACGCGCCCGCCGAGCGGGTGGGCTGGTCGAGCGTCGTGGCGGATCCCGAGACCGACAGCATTTATGCGTTGGGACTGGGCTGCTACTTCCAGTGCCTGGACGCGAAAACCGGTGCCGTGCGGTGGGTTCATTCGATGAGCGAAGAGTACGGGATGCTGTCCACCTATGGCGGCCGTACGAACTTCCCGGTCGTTTTTGAGAACCTGGTGATCATCAGCGGTGTCATGACCGGCTGGGGCGATGCGGCCGTGCCCGCCCACCGGTTTGTGGCCTTTGACAAGCGCACCGGTCAGGCCGTGTGGTTTGCCAGTACGCGTCCGCGTCCCGAGGACACGACCTATTGCACGCCGATCATCACGTATTTTGATGGCCAGGCCGCGATGGTGGTCGGCGGTGGCGACGGTTCGCTCTACGCCTTTCAACCGCGCACCGGTCAGGTAATCTGGAAATACGATGCATCCAACCGGGGCATCAATACGACGCCCCTGGTGCACGACGGCATCGTCTACTGCGGACACAGCGAACAGAACGCCAACGCACCGGACGTACTCGGGGCCCTGTTTGCCCTGGATGGTCGCAAGCAGGGACAGATCGCCGAAAGCGATTTGCTCTGGAAGATCCCCGGCCGCACAGTGGGACGTTCGCAGCCGTTGTTGGTGGGTGATCGTCTGTATGCCGTCGACGACGGCGGGACACTCTGGATCGTCGATGCGCTCACCGGCCAGGACGTCGGCAAACAGAAACTGGGCCGGATCATGTTCGGCAGCATGGTGTATGGCGACGGCAAAATCTTCGTCGGCGAGGCCACGGGACGATGGTACGTCCTGAAACCCACGGAGAAGGGAGTCGAGGTGGTTCATCAGGCACGGCTGACCAACGAAGAAATTCTCGCGTCGCCCATCATTTCGCACGGTCGCATCTACCTGCCGACCAACGCGGCCCTGTACTGCATTGGCCTGAAAGACGCTACGCCGTCCAGCGATCCCTTGCCCACGGGTCCGGGAGAAACGCCGGTCGAAAAGAACTCCACGGTCGCTCAACTCCAGGTCGTTCCCGTCGAATCGCTCGTCAGTCCAGGTGACAAATTGCCCCTGGCGGTCCGCGCATTGAATGCGCATGGGCAGTACCTCCCGGATGTGGAGGCCAAGTGGTCGGTCGAAGGCCCCGCCACAGTCGACTCGACCGGACTGTTCGTGGCCGACCAGGCGGCCGGGCATACCACGGCCATTGTGACGGCCCAAGTCGGCGAGATCAGCGGGACAGCCCGCTTGCGCATCGTCCCTCCCCTGCCCTGGAGTTTCGATTTCTCCGACAAGAAGGTTCCCGGAACGTGGATCGGCGCAGCCTATCGCCATCAACCGCGCGACCTGGACGGCGAATCACTGCTGGTCAAGATCAGCACGATCCCCAAGGGGACTCGCAGCCAATCGTGGATGGGCCCGACCGGGCTGCACGACTACACGGTCCAAGCGGATTTTTTGGCCACCGAGCGGAATAACAAGCTGCCCGACATGGGCTTGATCAACCAGCGGTACACATTGGCCCTGAACGCCACGCGTGAGCTTCAGATCCGCTCGTGGACGTCTCGGCTGGAATTGCGATTTGCCAAGACGATCCCGTTCAACTGGCAAGCCGGCACGTGGTATAGCATGAAGTTCCAGAGCGAGAATGCGGGAGACCAGGCGATCTTGCGCGGCAAAGTCTGGCCGCGCGGCGAAGCGGAACCGACCGATTGGACGATCGAAGCCGCCGACGCCACACCGAATACCGTGGGGAGTCCCGGCATGTTTGGTAACGCCAGCGACGCCGAGTTTTACATCGACAACGTGAAAGTTTACGCGAATCAGTGAGGCATTCTGCAATGATCAAGAATAACGCGTCCCTGCACGCACTCGTCTTGGCCCGACCGTCGCGCGTGGTGGCGGTGCTGCTCTGCATGTCGGCTTCCGTGGGACAAACGGCCGAGAATTCCGGATTAGATCCCACCAGCGAGGCCTTGAAGCACATCGCCGGACTGCAGGTTGGCAGCCACGATTGGCCGCAATGGGGCGGCTCGCCGTCTCGCAACAACGTCCCGGAGGGAAAGGTGATTCCGATCACCTGGGACACCGGCGCCGGACAGAACATCAAGTGGTCGGCGGGGCTTGGATCGGAAACGTACGGGAACCCGGTGGTGGCCAACGGCAAAGTCTTCGTGGGTACGAACAATGGTGCCGGATATCTCCAGCGTTATCCCAGCAAGGTCGACCTGGGCGTCCTGCTCTGCTTCGATGCGGCCAGCGGCAAGTTCCTCTGGCAGCACAGCAGCGAGAAACTGCCCACTGGTCGTGTGCACGACTGGCCCAATCAAGGCATCTGCAGCGCAGCGATGTGCGAGGGGAATCGTTTGTGGTACGTCACGAGTCGCGGTGAGGTCGTGTGCCTGGACACGGAAGGATTCGTCGATGGCGAGAATGATGGTCCGTTCGTGGAAGAACCGAATCAGAATACTGACGAAGCGGACGTCGTTTGGAAGCTGGACATGATGAACCAGCTGGGCGTCTCGCAGCACAACATGTGCAGCTGTTCCGTGACCGCTGCGGGCGACCTTTTGTTTGTGAACACTTCCAACGGTGTGGATGAGAGCCACATTGCCCTGCCGCGGTACGACGCGCCGAGCTTCATCTGCGTCCAGAAGTCCACCGGCAAGGTCCTGTGGGCCGACAATTCGCCGGGCCGCAACGTACTGCACGGCCAATGGTCCTCGCCCGCGTACGGGGTATTGGATGGCGTCCCCCAGGTGATCTTCGGAGGCGGGGACGGCTGGCTGTACAGCTTCGCCGCGGAGGGCGAGAACGGCCAGTCCAAGCTGCTGTGGAAATTCGACTGCAATCCCAAGGACTCCAAGTATCTGCTGGGTGGTCGGGCAACTCGCAATCACATCATCGCCACGCCGGTGATCTACGATGGCCTGGTCTACGTCGGGGTCGGCGAGGACCCGGAGCACGGCGAAGGTGGCGGGCACTTGTGGTGCATCGACCCAACCAAACGTGGCGATGTGAGCCCGACCATCGTGTACAACGCCAAGGACCCCAAGACGCCCGTGGCCCCCAAGCGACTGCTGGCCATGGACGCCGCCGAAGGTGACTTCCAGCGCGACAATCGAGAACTCCGCCGCGGTGTGGCACTACGTCGGCGAAAACACGGAGGAGTTTGAGCAGACGATGCACCGCACGTGCGGCACGGTCGCCATCAAGGACGACCTGTTGTTTGTGGCCGATTTCAGCGGTCTGTTCCATTGCCTCGATGCCAAGTCGGGCAAAGTCCACTGGACCCACGACATGCTGGCCGCCTCCTGGGCGTCACCGTTGATCGTCGACGGCAAGGTGTATATCGGTGACGAAGATGGCGACATCACGGTCTTTCAGCTGGCGGCTGAGAAGGAGATGCTCGGCGAGACCAACATGGGAAGTGCTGTTTACACCACTCCGATCGTAGCGGAGGACGTGCTGTACATCGCCAATCGCAATCGGCTGTTCGCTATCCAGGAAGGCGCCTCGAGCGAACCGGCCGAGAATAGTCGGTAGGTGCGAAAAACGGGGCAGGATGGGTTTTCCTGCCTTGTTTCGGGCACGTGGAAAGAGGTCTGACTTGAACGCACCAGCATCCGGCCGTACGTATCTCAATCTGACGTTTGTCCAATGGACCGTCTGTGTCATCGCGTCGATCGGCTTCGCGTTTGACATTTACGAGCTGTTGATGATGCCGCTGATCATGCGGCCCGTGCTACAGGACTTGGTGGGCGCGAAACCGGGCAGTCCGGAATTCGAGTTCTGGGTCGCCATGCTGTTGTTCGTGCCCTTCATGGTGGGAGGCGTGTTCGGCCTGCTGGGCGGCTACCTCACGGATTTGTGGGGCCGGCGGCGGGTGCTGGTGCTCAGCATCCTGTTGTATGCCTTCTCCGCGCTGGCGGCCGGCTTTGCGACGTCGGTCCAGATGTTGCTCGTCCTGCGGTGCACGACGTGTATTGGCGTGTGTGTGGAGTTCGTGGCCGCCGTGGCCTGGCTGGCCGAGTTGTTTCCGGAGCCCAAGCGGCGCGAGGCCGTGCTGGGATTCACCCAAGCGTTCTCGTCCGTGGGCGGCTTGCTGGTCACTTTGGCCAATAGAATGGCGATCCACTACGGCGACCTGCTACCGGCAATCCATGGCGGACATGACGCCTGGCGCTACACGCTGATCTCGGGCGTGATCCCCGCCATACCGCTGATCTTGATCCGCCCATTTCTGCCCGAGTCACCGCTGTGGGCTGAGAAGAAAGCCAGCGGCACGTTGCGCCGCCCCAGCATTGGCCAACTGTTTGCCCCGGAACTGCGCCGCACGACGATCGTCACGACGCTGATGTTCGCCTGCAGTTACGGTGCGGCGTTTGGCGCATTGCAGCAGACCCCGCGCATCGTTCCCGATCTCCCGCAGGTCCAGCAAATGACAGCGGGCAAACCGGTGCCCGAACAGAAGAAGATCCAGCAGGACACGGCCGCATCGGTAAATATGTTCCAGGAGCTGGGCGGATTGGCGGGACGTTTCGTACTGGCCGTCCTGGCGGTCTGGATCGTCAGCCGCAGGGCGCTGTTGAGGATTTTTCAGTTACCGGGCCTGTTCATCATCCCGCTCGTATTCTTCTTTCCGGCCCGCGACAACCTCGATCTGCTGAAGATCGGGATCTTCGTGGCCGGCATGCTGACCGTGGCCCAGTTCAGCTTCTGGGGAAACTACCTGCCGCGCGTGTATCCGCTCCACCTGCGGGGAACGGGCGAAAGCTTTGCCGCCAACATTGGCGGGCGCGTGATGGGCACTTCCGCCGTGTGGTTAACGGCGTGGCTGACCACGTTGATGCCGGGCCAGTCCACCGCGCTGGCCGCGGCCGCCGTCGCTCTGTTTGTCTATCTGGTGGGTTCGGTTCTTTGCTTCTGGCTGCCCGAACCGCCGCATGCCACGCTGGACTGACAACGTTGAGCGAGCGTCCCGCTTGCGCTCAATGCGGCCAGAGGGGTACTGCACAAGCGGGACGCTTCTGCTACGGGGACGCTTCTGCTACGGAGCGGGGGGCACAAGGGGCTCGGGACGCAGGTGCTCGTGCAGGTACTCCCACCGCATCGGTCCGGATCCGTTGCCGAGCCCGTGTTTGCTGCGCGGGAACACCATCAGGTCAAACCGCAAGTTTTCGCGCTGGAAGGCGTCCACCAGCTGCCAGGTATTGGATGGATGCACGTTGTCGTCCACGAGCCCGTGCATGAGCAGCAGTTTGCCTCGCAGGTTCTTGGCGTACGTCAGGCAGGAACCGTCGCGATAACCGTCGGGGTTCTCCTGGGGAGTCCGCATATACCGCTCCGTATAGATGGTGTCGTAGTTCCGCCAGTCGGTCACCGGTGCGCCGGCCACCGCCACGTGAAACACGTCCGGGTAGCGGACGACGGCCAAGGCGGACAGGAAGCCGCCGTAGGAATGCCCCAGGATGCCCACGCGTGTGGCGTCGACGTACGGACGCTGACCAAGAAACCTCACGCCGTCCGCCTGGTCCTTGATGTCGACCGTGCCCAGCTTCAGATACGTGGCGTCCTCGAACGCCTTGCCCCGGTCGGTCGTGCCCCGATTCGCGATGGTGGCAGTCAGGAATCCGAACTCGCAATAGGGATCGGCGGGCTGGTAGCTGTTGGAAATGCCGCGTGAACTCGGTCCTCCGTAGACATTAATGACGAGCGGGTACTTTCGATTGGGATCGAAGTGAGCCGGCTTGTGCAGGATGCCCTGCAAATCGGTCGTACCGTCATCGGCTTTGAAGGTGAACAACTCGGGCGGGACCAGCCCCAGTTCCTTGACCTTGGCTTCATCACTCGTGGCCAGCACGGCCACTTCCTCACCCTTGTCATTGAACAGAGCCGTCGTGGGAGGTGTATCCACCGCCTCGTACGTGGCGACAAACCACTTGTGATTCGGCGCGATATTGAAGGCCGAGTGATGGCGCGGTCGACTTGTCAGGCGCACGGGCTGCGCGCCATCCAGCTGAACGCGGTGCAGTTGCGCATCGAGTGGATTGTCGCCGCTGTAGGCCGTGTAGTAGAACAGTCCGGCCGCTTCGTCCACTCGCACCAGCGAAGCTGCGGCGTACGGCGCCGTCGGTGTCAGCGGGTTGAGCAGCGAACCATTGAGATGCCGCAGTTCATACTGCTTCCAGCCGGTGCGCTCCGTCTCCCAGATGAACCGCTGCCCATCGCTGAGAAACTGCATCAGCGGCTTGTTGTTCTGCCACTTTGGCTGCTGCTCCGAAACAACCAGACGAGATTGGCCCGTCGTCAGGTCGGCTGCCATGATTTCCAGTGTGTCCTGATGCCGATTCGTGCGACTGAACAGCAGTTCCTTCCCGTCTGGTGTGAACCGCACGTCGTACACGTACTGGAGTCGGTCTCCACCCACATCGACGCGCGTCGTCAGCTTGCTCTCCAAGTCATAAATCAGCAGCCCGGCAATCGGATTGGGCATCCCGGCGGTCGGATAGCGTTCCACGTGGAGCTTGGGAAACACTTCGACGTTGTCGACGGTCAGATAGTAATCCGGCAGATGCCGCTCGTCGATTTCGTAGAACGCGAGCTTGCGGCTGTCGGGTGACCACCACATGGCGGAATCTTGAAACAGTTCCTCGCCATAGACCCAGCAGGCCGTACCGTACCGGAAGAAGGCACTTCCACCCGTGGTCACCGGCACAAGTTCCGCTGCCGGCGATTTCTTCTCTTCGCTGGCCGGCGCAGGTTCTTCTTTTCCGGATTGGCCCGCCTGCTGGACATCGCTTGCAGCACCTTCTGGGGAATCCACGGCGCGTTCCAGCACGACGTTGTACTCTCGATATCGGGCTGTCCATTGGCCGTCGGGCGAACGCACCCAGGTGCCCTGTTCGGCCCGTCCGATTCTGGCTCGCATCGGTCGGTCGCGACGCGGTCCGCCACTGCCGCCATTGCCCGCCGTGCCGGGCGTCTCGGGCTCAGACATTGCCTCGATGGCAAAATCGTTCAAGTTGATTTTCGACCGCGAGTTCTGCCGCCGAAATGTCATGGAGGCTCCATCCTCCGACCATTCAATCTGGCTGACTCGTCCGTCGGATCCCAGCCCTCGCACTCCGTCGCGAACCCGTTGAAAACTGTCGTGGCCGGGCAGTCTGGCAAACGGCTCCTCGCCCGCCGCGATCGCGGTCCAACAGGTCAGGCACAGACAGATCCACATCAGCAGATTGCGAGTCATGAAGAGGCTCCCGCAGAGGGCACGCGAAGATTCCGGGTCGTGTAAATATCATAACCACCGCGGTCACCCGTTGTCTCTCCCCAGAACCGATCCCGTGCTGCGGGATTTTTCAGAGGAGACCGATCTACCACGCGTCGGCCGTGACTCGCAATCACCGTCGCAACGGACCATGGATCCTGTGGTAGAATCGGCTCCCGCTTCACCGATCGCCCCTCCTCATACCGCACTTGCTATCGCCATGATTCGTGCCTCTTTCCCGACATGCACAGGAGTCACACAAACATGTTCCAACGTCCCGTGCGGAAATTCGTAACAGCCGTATTCGTGCTGCTGCCGGCCTGTGGCACATTTTCCGGATACCTGCGAGCCACTGGCGGCGGCGTGTGCGTCGCCCAGGAGCCGCTCGGCGAGCCCGTGCCCGACGCGCCGCGGCCAACGACCGGACTCACCTACCGCAACCCGATCATACCCCACATCGGGCCAGCCGATCCGGCCGTCATCCACTTCCGGGGAAAATACTATCTTTATCCGACATGGGACGGTCGCGGTTATGACGTCTTTGTGTCGGAAGACCTGGTGCATTGGGAGCAGCAGCCCAAGTGTTTTGTGGACGACCGCGGAGGCGCGTGGGCTCCGGATGTCTTCTGGAACGAAAAAGACGACGGCAAGTTCTACCTGTATTTCACGGTCGACAATCCTGCCGGTGGAAAACTGATCGGTGTGGCACAGGCGGACGGGCCCCTCGGTCCATTCACCGATCCGCACACGCTGGAAACGAGTGCCATCGATGCACATCTCTTTCGTGATGACGACGGTGCACTGTATCTCTACTATGTAAAGATCTCCGGAGGATTTCGGATCCTCGTGCAGCCGATGAGCGATCCACAAACCAAGCGAGGGTCTCCGGTCCAGGTCATCGAGCCGACCGAGACATGGGAACGACGCCGCGGGGCGGTGACGGAAGGTCCTTGGATGCTCAAGCACCGAGGCACATATTACCTGATGTATTCCGGCAGCGGTGCGAATGGACCCGAATACGCGATCGGCTATGCCACGTCGTCGTCGCCCATGGGCCCTTTCACGAAGTTCGCTCAGAACCCGATTGCACAACAGGGACATGGCGTGTTTGGGCCCGGGCATCACTGTGTCGTCACCGGCCCTGACGGTGGACTCTGGATGGTGTATCACCAGCAGGAGAGCACGCGAGTGGGATGGCGGCGTTTCCTGGCCATCGATCCGATCTGGTTCGACGCCGACGGAATCCTGCATGCCAAGACCTCGCGCGGCAGTGACGAGCAGGCGGGAGGCGGCAGGTGAGAGGCGGCAGGCTGGAGGCTGGGGGCTGCAGGCGGTGCGCACGTGGATATGCGCAGCCTGGGACGGCTGGTACGATGGTCCGTGAGTCCGGTAAAACGGGTGGGAATGAAGACCTGAGTTTAATTGACAGATCGATTTGCGAGGTGCGCTGGCCATGAGAATGCTGACCAACATCCTATGCGCGGCGAGTGTATTGACCGGGCTGGCGAGTCACGTGCGCGCGGCCGACTGGCAGCCGGCCCAAGGGCCTCTGGCCACGCGCTGGACCAAAGAGGTGACACCCGCCAACGCCTGGCGCGAGTACCCGCGGCCGCAGCTGGTGCGCAAGGAGTGGACCAATCTCAACGGCCTGTGGCAGTACGCGATTACCGACGCAGCAGCCGAACGACCGACGACGTATGCGGGCGAGATCCTGGTCCCCTTTGCGGTGGAGTCGGCGTTGAGTGGCGTGATGAAGCCAGTCACGCCGCAGCAGCGATTGTGGTATCAGCGTCCATTCGATGCGCCCGCGCTGGAGGACGGCCAGCGGTTGCTGCTGCACTTCGGTGCGGTCGACTGGCAGTGCGCCGTGTGGGTCAACGGCCGGCAAGTTGGGGAACACGTGGGTGGCTACGACCCCTTCACGATCGACATCACATCGGCAGTGAAAATGGGCACCAACGAACTGGTCGTCGCGGTCCGAGACCCCACCGATACGGGATACCAGCCGAAAGGAAAACAGGTGCTCGATCCGCAGGGCATCATGTACACCGCCGTCACCGGCATCTGGCAGACGGTCTGGCTGGAAGTGGTTCCTCGTGACTTCATCGAATCACTGAAGATCGTCCCGGATGTCGACCGGCAAGAACTCACCGTCACCGTACGTGCTGCGGCCCCTTTGGCGGTGGCCCTCAAGGCGTTGGACGCGGGAAACGTCTGTGCCACGGCCAGCGGGCAGGCAGGTCAGCCGATCGCCCTGAAGATTTCCCACGCCAAGTTATGGTCTCCCGACAGCCCGCACCTGTACGATCTGCAGGTCGAGCTGCTGGCGAACGGGCACGTGGTGGATCGCGTCGAGAGCTACTTCGGCATGCGCAAGATCGAAGTTCGCCGGGATGCCGAAGGCGTCAATCGTTTGATGCTCAACAACCGCGTGCTGTTTCAGTACGGGCCGCTGGACCAGGGCTGGTGGCCGGACGGGTTGTACACGCCACCCACCGATGAGGCCATCCAGTACGACATCGCGATGACCAAGAAGTTCGGCATGAATATGGCCCGCAAGCACGTCAAGTACGAGTCCGCACGGTGGTACTACTGGTGCGATCGGCTTGGTCTGCTCGTCTGGCAGGACATGCCCTCGGGCGAAGCGCAACGGAGCGCGGAATCGAAGGCGAACTATCGCCGAGAATTGCAGGCCATGGTGGACGCCTTGCACAACGCGCCAAGTATCGTGATGTGGGTCCCGTTCAATGAAGGCTGGGGGCAACATGACACGGCCGACGTCGTGCGTTGGATGGAACAATACGATCCAACCCGGCCGATCAACGAAGCCAGCGGCTGGACCGACCAAGGGAGTGGCACGGTTTCCGACATGCACAGCTATCCTGGACCCGGCATGCGAGCCGTGGAAGACCAACGCGTCGCCGTGCTGGGTGAATTCGGCGGCCTCGGAATGCCCGTTCCCGGACACACCTGGCAAGCCAAGGAGAACTGGGGCTACGTGTCCTTCGAGAATGCCCAACTGCTGACGGATGCCTACGTCGATCTGCTCACACGCATGCGCCCGTTGATCGGACAGGGACTGTCCGCGGCGGTCTACACGCAGACCACGGACGTCGAAATTGAAGTGAACGGGCTGATGACCTACGACCGTGAAGTCAATAAAGTCGACGTGGAACGGGCGGCCGAAGCGGCTCGCAAGCTCTACCTGCCGCCTCCCATCGTGCAGACGTTGGTGCCGACTTCCCAGGTCGCGCCACAGTCCTGGCGGTTCACGTTCCAGCAGCCGGCCGACGACTGGTTTCAACCCGGCTTCGTGGATGCCGATTGGCAAACCGGTCCGGGTGGCTTCGGCACGTCCGGGACGCCTGGAGCGATCGTAGGAACCACCTGGGACTCGGCCGACATCTGGCTGCGGCGCACCTTCATCCTCGACACCATTCCCGTCGCCGGGGAAGTCAGTCTCACGATCCACCACGATGAGGATGCGGACGTCTACCTCAACGGCCAGTGCATCGCGAGGTTGGGCGGCTTCAGCACCAGTTATGCGACCGTTCCGCTGAGCGACGAGGCGAAGAAGGCCTTTCAACCGGGTGTGAACACGATCGCCATACACTGTCATCAGTCGCAGGGAGGCCAGTACATCGATGCGGGCGTTTCGATCCTCGTCGAACCGTGGATTCCCTTGTTTGACGGGGTGTCGCTCGCAGGCTGGCGAGCGGCCGAGCACGCCGAGACCTGGCGAGTCGAGCAGGGAGCGTTGGTCGCCCAAGGTCCGCGCAGTCACCTGTTCTACGCCGGCCCGGTGGGGAACAGTGACTTCCGGAATTTCGAACTCGTGGCGGAATTCAAGACCGGGAACCAGGCGAACTCCGGAATCTACTTCCATACCGAGTACCAGGAGTCGGGTTGGCCGGACAAGGGCTATGAAGTGCAGATCAACAACACGTATCCGGGGGAAGGGGAGTACCGGGAGCTGAAGAAGACGGGAAGTCTGTACGCCATCCGAAATATCTACCACTCGGGCACTACCGACGAGTCGTGGACGGCGCTGCGGGTCCGCGTCGTCGGCCAGCGAATTCGCGTCTGGGTAAACGAAATTCTCACCGTCGACTACGTGCAACCCGAAAACCCCCAGCGGACGGCCGAATGGGCGGGGAAGAAACTGTCGCACGGCACCCTAGCGCTGCAGGCCCACGACCCCGGCAGCGCGGTGGCGTTCCGGACACTCCAGATTCGCTTGCTGCCGGACGACGCCGATCCGGAACTGCCGAATCGCCCGTCCGACGCCGGTTACGGCACGGATCCCGATTTCATGGATCAACTGTCGTGTCGTTCCATTCCGTTCCTGGACCTGCACATTCACATTCGCGGCGGCTTGACACCCGCCAAAGTCGCTGACCGGCAGGCGGTCACGGGCATCGGCGCGGGCGTGCTCCGCAACATCGGCCAGGGATGGGAGATCGAAACGGACGAGCAGCTGCGCGAGTTCCTGGACAGTGTCGCGGGCATGCCGTTGCTGGTAGGCCTGCAGGTGAACGATCGTGATTGGACCCACCGCCACGCGCCGGAATTGATTCAGCGTCTGGACTACGTGCTGGCCGATACGATGATCATGCCGATGCCAACCGACGACGGCCCGCCAGTCAAACTGTGGCTTGCCGACCAGTACCAAATCGATGACCCGGAAGCCTGGATGCAGCGTTACGTGCGACACAACCTGCGTGTGCTGGCCGAGCCGATCACGGTGCTGGCCAATCCGACTTATCTTCCCGCGGCCGTTGCCGGCCGGTACGACCAGTTGTGGACCGACGAACGGATGCGGCTGGTGATTCAGGCCGCGCTCGACAACCAGGTGGCGCTGGAAATCAACGCAGCGAGCCCGTGGCCTCACGATCGGTTCATTCGGATGGCCAAGTCGATGGGCGCGAAATTCACCTTCGGTTCGAATAACTTCGACGACAAGCCGATCAACATGCAGCGCTGTCTTGAGGCGATCGCACGGTACGGACTGACCGCGGAGGATCTGTATGTGCCGAGGCGCATTACCGATCGAGAATGACGAATGACGAATGACCGATCCCGTGAAAAGTGTTGATGTCGCGGGCGGCCCGCAGCCGCCACGGCCCAATGTTTGGTCATGCGACGGAACGGATCGGCGCGTGCATCCCGTGCGGTGGATCTACAGGGCCTTGATGCGGATGTCTTTGTACCAGGCTTCGCTGGGCGGGCCGCCGTGGATCTGCAAGCCGATCAGCCCGACTTGTTCGATGCTCTCGTCCGATTCTGTGAAGTCCACGGTCTTCTGGCCATTGACCCACAACTCGATGTGTCGCCCCTGGCAGCGGATTCGATAGTCGTTCCACTCGTCGGGTTTGACGAGCTTGGCGCACAGGTCGTCGGGAGGGCCTGCGAGCACCTTGTTGCGGCGCGATTCGTCGTACAGGCAGCCCCACCACCCGTCGCCCAGATCGGCCTGGTAACCGATCATCTCGTGATGGTCGGGAATACGGCGGCTGCGAATCTGGACACCGGCGTTGGCGCCGGCGCCGAGCAGTTTGAATTTCAGGCGCAGCTCGAAGTCGGCGAATTCCTTTTTCGCACAGAGGAATTCGTTGCGGGGAACGGCCGTCGTAAGCGCCCCGCCAACGATCGCCTCGTCCTGCACGCGAAACACGCTTTGGCTGCCATCCCACCCGTCGAGCGAATGACCGTCGAACAGGCTGACGAACCCCCGTTCGTCGGCGGAAGGGTCTTCCGCCGGGGCGCCTGCCAGCGCCGACAAGGTCAGGAGGAAGCCGACCAGGCACGCGAATCGAGTTTTCATTTACTGCCCCGCGTTTTTGAGTTCTTCGGCTTGGGCCAGCGCCGTTTCGATGTTGGTCTCATTGGGCCCCGTATAAACCTGCCGCGGCCGCAGGATGCGGCTGGTGGGATCATTGTGCTGTTCTCGCCAGTGGGCGATCCATCCGGGCAGGCGACCGATGGAGAAGATGACCGTGAACATGTTGGTCGGAATGCCCATCGCACGCAACAACAAACCGCTGTAGAAGTCCACGTTGGGGTATAGATTGCGATCGATGAAGTACTGGTCCTTGAGCGCCAACTCTTCCAGCTTTCGCGCAATATCCAGCAGCGGATCACCGTGCTTGAGTGTGGCAAACACGCGTTCGCAGGCGTCGCGAATGATGCGCGAGCGCGGGTCGAAGTTCTTGTATACGCGGTGCCCGAAACCGTATAACCGGAACGAACTGTCTTTCGACTTTGCCGCCTCAATGCACTGCTCGGCGGTCATGCCGCCCTTGCAGATCTGCTCGAGCATTTCGATCACCATGACGTTGGCACCGCCATGCAGCGGTCCCCACAGGGCGCTGACGCCCGCCCCACAGGAAGCAAACAGATTGGCTTGCGACGAACCGACGACGCGCACGGTAAACGTGCTGCAGTTCTGTTCGTGGTCCGCATGCAGCACCAGCACCAGGTTCAGGGCGTCCACAATTTCGGGAGTGCAAATGTACTGTTGGTGTGGGAGCGAGAACATCATGTGGAGCAGATTTTCGCAGTACCGCAGTTTGGGGTCCGGGTAATTGAACGGAAGACCTTGCGACCGGCGGTACGCGAAGGCGGCAATCGTCCGCACCTTGCTGATCAACCGGGCGGCCGCTTCGACAAACGACTCCGTGTCCTCAAGCGCCAGGAACTGCTGATGGTAATACGACAGGTTGCTCAGGCTGGCGGACAAGATCGCCATGGGGGGCGCATCCACCGGTATCTGCTGAAACTGATGCCGAGCACTCTCGTGCAACAACTCGTGCCTCGTCAGCAATTCGCTGAATTGCGCCAGCTCATCACTTGTCGGCATGCGGCCGAAGATGAGCATCCAGGCCACGCGCACAAAACTCGGGTAATTGACGAATTGCTCGATGGGAATCCCCCGGTACCGGAGAATCCCCTTCTCGCCGTCAATGAACGTGATCGAACTCTTGCAGGCCCCGGTGTTGCTCGAGCGCCGGATCGTACGTGATGTAGCCGGTCTGGTCGCGCAGCTTGGTGATGTCGATGGCCTTCTCACCCTCCGTCCCCACGACCACGGGAAGCTCGAACTGCTTGCCTTCGAGAATCAGGATTGCTTTCTCAGGGTTCTGTGCCATGTGGAAACTTCTCTCATGTATTGGCGGTTCAGCCGGACGGCTCCTGGACCAACTGCGTTTCCAGCAACGCCGCAGGCCGCGGAATGGCACCACGGTGTCCCGCACATCGGCCGGTGCTCCGTCCTCACCGACCGTGCCAGGACCCGCAGAGCTAGCAAATATGGTATCAAACTGCGACACCGCCGCCAGTCGGATCCACAGCGATCCGGGAAGATTTGGCTAGGGTTGGAAGATCCGACGCAAAGGAGGGCGAAGGTAGCGAATCTGACCTTTGGGCAACGTCGGGCGACCGGTCCGGCAGGACCGGCGAGAAGAGATTCGGCGCTCGGGGCCGCGTTCCCGCCACGCAGGCCCCCGCATCGACCGAACAGCAATCCGTGCGGAGGAACCCCGGCTACTTCCGCCAGTCTTCGAGCTTCCCCTTCAACCGTGACAGGGGCTGGAACTCCGACTTCGAGCCCGTTTGGGGCGCAGCGGGGGCCGGCGGAAGACTAAGCGTTTGCTCGGAGAACTCGCCGATTTCCTTTCCCAGCTTCTGGACTTGTTGACCCAGCGACGAGTCCTGCTTGTCGCCCGAGGTGAAAGGTATCGACAGAGTCGTCTTGTCCCGATCCGTGTATTTCTGGGTCATCGATTTGACTTCCTTGGCCGCTTCCTGCTTGACTTGCGCGGCTCGCTGCTGATTGAACTGCAGCCGAGGTCGCCCACCTTCCCATGTCACCGACACAATGCCTGTGGCAAACAGAACGGGAATCGCCACGACGATGAGCAAGGCCGCGATGCGGCCTCCCAACATCTTGCGAACGGGCTGCGGCATCCCCGTTGTGGCCACGCCGACGACATTCTGGGCAATCGATTTCTTCTTGGAACGTGCCATCCTTGACCTTCGTTTCTGACTTTCATGTTCGATCTCAACAGCCCCCCCGAAACGCGCGGGATCAGGGGCCACCAGCAACGTTCGGCTTATACCAAACCCACCGGGACGCGAACAAGATCATTCGGGCCCAGCACCCTCAACGGGGGGAGGCGGCGTGGGCGTTTTCGGAGAGGCGAGATCCCGTGCCGACTCAGGACCTACGCAACGGCGGCCGGGGAATTCGCAGGCAAAGTGGTGCCAGCCCACAATCAATCCGTCCGCTGATAGGTGAAGATCACGGCCCCGGGGCGTGACGCGATTTCCACCGGGAGCCCTTTGTCGAGCAGTTCGTCCCCGGTCATCTCGCGCGGCGTGTCGGGCACGTCGAGGTCCGTGACCGTGTAGCGAGCCGTACGATCGAGGCCTCGCAACACGAGATCGACCGCACGATAGATGCTTTCTTCGCGACGGAAGACCTGCACCATGCCCTCCCCTGCCTCGGGTCGATCGAACTGCCAGCCCATCCAGTCGGTCCGATGGAGGCTGTACGGCGTGAGCGGATAGAAATCGCCGGCATAGTTCGGGGCGAGCTGCTGCCACTGCGAGGTGAGTCGCCTGAGTCGCCTGGTAGTCCAAGTCCTCGCGGCGGGCGTCCCACAGGCAATTGGGATAGGGCGTCATCATGCTGCGAAACAGATAAGCGTCCGCTTCTTTCACCCCCGTGCCGTGGAACGGAATCCACGATGAAATACCATACGTGCAGCTCTGGGTCCCGATCGGTTCCAGGATGTAGTCGGTGCGCCACAGCGGCACCGCCCGCCGCAAAGTCTCGAGATCGTTGCGGCGGCCTCCGCTGGCACAGGTGTCGATGAGCAGTCCCGGGTGACGTCGCCGCAACTCGTCCCAGAAGGCCAGGTATCCCGTCACGTGGCGGATTTCCGTAATCCCCTGCCGGTCCGGCGCATCGTGAGTGCGCCAGTAGCCCAGCGGATCCATGTTGAAGTCCTGCCGATACAGGTCGATCCCCTGATCGGTCAGCAACTGATCGGTATGGTCGACCAACCACTTCCAGGCGTCCGGGTTGCCGAGATCCAGCAGTTTCTGTTCGCCGTCCTTGCCCAACAGCCAGTCGGGATGGTTCTCATAGAGCCACGTGCCGGGCGTGACCCGTTCCGGTTCGAACCACACGATCGTTTGGAGGCTCTGACGGTGCGCGTGGTCCGTAATGGCTCGCAGGCCGCGCGGAAACCGCTTGGTGTCCACCTCCCAGGTGCCCGTATTGGGCCATCCCGAGGCATTGACGTACCAACCGGCGTCCATCCACCAGTAGTCAATCGGAATTTTCTCGGCCATGTAGCGGTCAATGAACTGAATCTGACTCGCCTCGTCGGCGGTCACCATTTCATTGAAGAAATGTGAGGAGCATCCGGAGAGATGTGCGGGGTGGAGTTGGCCGCCGGGGCGGGGCACGTTGTGGGCGATCATCCAGCGGCGCCAGGTATTCTGCGCGTCGATCCGGTCCCCTTTCCAGAATTGGAGGACGACCAGAGGTGAGCGCACTTCCTCGCCCGGATGGAGCGTGAAGTGGGTCAGTTCCTGGCCCGCGGATACTCGCAAGACAGCCCCTTCATCGCGTGTGAATGTGGCCCGCCACTGTCCGGGCCATCCGACAACGGCAATAACACCTGCACCCGGCCACTGGATATTGAAGTATGGAAACTCCCCGTTACTGCCACGACCGCCGCTCGACGTGAGCTGTTTGATCTCCCGCGGTCGGAGCGTTGTTTCGTGAGGTTCGTAATCGTTGGCCGCGCAAATGCTGCCCGTGTGGTGGTGCAACACGAACTCGCCGGGCCGTGCGAACCGGGCGTAGACATCGTCGGTCAGCCGGTGGAAACAGGTGTCCAGCGGCTGGATGTCCGAAATGATCGGCGTGTCCTGGCTGCCGGTGTTCTGGAAATACAGCGTCCATTCAATCGTGGGATAATCGCCGTATTCCACGGCCGCACAGCGGACTTCCAGGCCGGACTCGGCATCGCGATACGTCACTTCGTGCTGGACGCGCGTGTCGTCGAGTCGCGTGGCACGTGTCTTCTTGGACCAGCGCGGCAACAGATCGGCAGACGCCGTATCGCCATACTTGAACGAGAACGGCGGGTCGTGCGTGTAAGCCGGTTCCGTCTGCCCCTGGGCGATGGGCAGGTCGCCGACGGAGATCACGCGGCCATCGGCCAGCGTAACCTGCGCCTCGACCCACACGGCCTGGTCGCAGCTGACTCCGTCGCCCGCATCGCTCACTTGCAGGTGAAACTCGGTCGCGCCGGCCAAGTCGACATGGACGGGCACTGCCGGCTGACCTTCGCGCACAATCGGCGACCGGTAAAGCTCGCGCTCTTGACCAGCGACCATGACGAAGACAACACTGCCCTGACCACCTCGCGTCTGACTGTTCGTGTCGACACCCACGCGCGCCGTGAATTCGCGGCCCGGGCCCGGCAGCTTGACCAATACGTCGCTGGGCGCATGCGTGAAAAGACCCCGGCGATATTCGGTCGTGCCGAGCGTCAACGGGCGGTCCACTCGGCAGTTCTGCCAAACCACATCGAAATGTTGGAGGATCGTAAGGCTGCCAGACTCCTGGGCCGGGGTTGCCGCCTCGAACTTGGCGGCCACCCACTTTCGCAGCTCGGACTTCTCCGCGGGCGTCTCCCATGCCGGCACGACCGCCGCCATATGCCACGATACGACAATTGTCACAACGAGAATGGTCTTCACAACACGGCTCCTCAAGTGGGTCCAGGTCGGGGCTGCGGGTTTCGGCTGAGGTCCATTGTCCGGGATTAATCATGCAGCGTGTAGACCGGAACAAGCAACTGCCCGTACCTCCGGGCCTTCGGTCGCATCCGCGGTTGCGTCGTTCCGGCACGGACCTGCGCGACCTCGTTCGGGCCTACGTGATTAATCCGCATTCGTCAGCTGGCACCTCGCAGGAATCTGGGGCCAGGGGCAACGCGGACGAGTCGGGACATCTTGCCAAATTGCCCAATTCCAGCCTGGGAAGCTCGCCCGACGAAGATCCGTGTGTGCCGCTGGTTGAAAGTGTCGCGGACATCTGTACATTCAGAGTTATCGAGCGGCCCGGCTCCCGTCCCGACCCAACTCCATTGTGAATTGCGGACCATCCATGCGAGGCACGACGTACCTGCTGGCGAGCGCGTTAATCGCGGCACTGGGCGGCCTGTTGTTTGGATTTGACACGGCCGTCATCTCGGGCACGACTTCGGCGCTGAAAGAAGTGTACCAACTGGGCAGTTTTGGCATGGGGTTCACGGTGGCCAGCGCTCTGATTGGAACGATCCTCGGTTCGATTCTGGTGGGGCGTCCTGCGGACCAGATCGGGCGCCGGCGCGTGCTGATGGTGATCAGCGTGTTGTATTTCATTTCGGCCGTCGGTACGGCGTTGGCTTGGGACTGGTATTCGTTCTTGTTCTTCCGCTTCCTGGGGGGCCTGGGCGTGGGTGGCGCGTCCGTGGTTTCCCCGATGTACATTGCCGAGATATCGCCCGCCGCGTACCGCGGGCGGCTGGTAGCGATCACGCAGTTCAACATTGTGCTGGGGATTCTGCTGGCGTTCCTGTCCAACTACGTCGTGGCCAACCTGGACCTGGGCGCGGCCGAGTGGCGGTGGATGTTTGGCGTGGAGGCGTTTCCCGCGGCGGCGTTTACGGTGCTGCTGCTGTGGACTCCGTACAGTCCGCGCTGGCTGGCGTCGCAGGGGCGTGTCGACGAGGCGCGGGGGGTACTGCAGCGATTGGGAAACAGCTCACAGGAAGTCGAGAACGAACTGCAGAGCATTCTCAATTCCCTCGACTTCGCCCATCACAGCATGCGGGAACCGCTCTTTTCCCCGGCGTACAGCAAGCCGGTCATGCTGGCGGTCGTGATTGCCGCGTTCAACCAGTTGTCGGGCATCAACGCCCTGATGTACTATGCCCCGCACATTTTCGGGATGGCGGGAGCCGACAAGAGTTCGGCGCTGCTGCAATCCGTGGTGGTCGGTGGTACGAACCTGATTTTCACGATGTTGGCGATGCTGGTGATCGACCACTTTGGCCGTCGCCGATTGATGCTCGCCGGATCGATCGGTTACATTCTGAGTTTGGGAAGCACGGCCTTTGCGTTTTACCGCTACGGCGACCGATTCCTGTCCGTCCTTGCGGCGAACGAGGTCGTGACCCAAGCCCAGGCGGCGGTGGCCGAACAGGCCACGGAGGCGACGCGGCAGGTCCTGGCGACCGCGGAAGCCGCCGCGGCGCAGGCCAACGCGGCCGCAGGACTGGGAGGAACCATCGTCCTGGTCAGTCTGTTGGTGTTCATTGCCTCCCACGCCTTTGGCCAGGGGGCCGTGATCTGGGTGTTTATTAGTGAGATCTTTCCGAACCGAGTGCGGGCGCGGCCAGGCCTTGGGCAGCTTCACCCATTGGGTGATGGCCGCCGCCATCTCCTGGACATTCCCGATGTTCGCCGAAGCGTCGGGAGGACACACATTTGCGTTTTACGCGGTGATGATGGTTCTGCAATTCCTCTGGGTCCTGTTCGTCATGCCGGAAACCAAGGGGATACCTCTGGAAGATATTCAAAAGGAGCTGGGGATCGAATGACGCCGAATCGTCCACGTTGCATCGGTATCGGAGAGGTCCTCTGGGACCTGCTGCCCGGTGGCAAACAGCTAGGTGGTGCGCCCGCGAATTTTGGTTACCACATGCACGCCTTGGGGGCGGAATCACGCGTCGTTTCCGCAGTGGGTGACGATCCGCTGGGACGCGAAATCCTCGATCGGCTCGCGTCGCTCGGGTTACCGACCGACCTGATCGCCACGGCCTCCGCCCCCACCGGAACGGTCTCCGTGCGACTCGATTCCAAACGGATCCCGGAGTTCATTATTCACGAGCACGTGGCGTGGGATGCCATCGCCTGCTCCGACGCGGCCCAGCAGTGGGTCGGTCGAGCCGACGCGATCTGCTTCGGCACGCTGGCGCAACGCAGCGAGACCTCGCGCAACTCGATCCGCACGCTGGTGAAGCGCGGTCGTCCCACCGCCTTGAAAGTGCTTGACATCAATTTGCGGCAGCACTTCTACTCGCGAAACATCATCGATGCTTCGCTGCGTCTGGCCAATGTGCTCAAGATCAACGACGATGAATTGACGACGGTCGCGGACTTGACCGACATCACGGGCTCTCCGCGCGACCAACTGCGCGAGCTGGCCGATTTCTACCAATTGTCGACCGTGATTCTGACTCGTGGCGAAGAGGGCAGCCTGATCTATCGCGACGAGGAATGGTTTGATCATCGCGGTGTCGCCGCCCAAGTGGTGGATACCGTCGGCGCAGGAGACGCCTTCACCGCGGCGGCGACGCTCGGCCTGTTGGCTGGCTGGAACCTGGAAGAGATCTCGACACGGGCCAATCAGGTCGCCGCCTACGTCTGCTCGCAGCCCGGTGCCATGCCGCCCCTGCCGGATGAACTCCGGATGCCCTTTGCCACGGCGTTCCCCCCCTGACACGCCAGCCTGCATCCTACGGCCCCAGTTCCTTTTCCAGGAACTTCGTGATCAGCAATTGACACCGCTCGTTGACCGGCTTGGCCAGGTCCATGGTGTGCGGCCAGCCGGTGAGTCGATCGTACCAGTGCGGGACTCCCAACGACTTGAGTTTCGCTACCAGTTTGTCCGACTGTTCCACGGGCACGGTCGAGTCGATCGTCCCCTGCAATACAAACGTGGGCGGATCTTTGGCATCCAGGTGCGTGATCGGCGACGCGAAACGGTACAGTTCCGGATCGTCGGCGAAGCTCTTACCGAGAAAATTGCGGACCAGGTCACTGGACCGGCCCAGCGGTGTGTCGAGGTCGGTCGGTCCGTACAGGTCGACAACTGCCTGCACCGCACTGCTGGTTCCCTCATGCCCGCCGTGACCTTCGAGGCGCGGATCGTCGGCGGTGTAGCCGACCATGAGCGACAGGTATCCGCCTGCCGAACCACCGAGCACGGCGATCCGATCGGGATCGACGTGGAGTTGCGTCGCATTGGCGCGCATCCAGCGCACCGCGCACTTGGCGTCCTCCACGGCGGCCGGGAACTTGGCTTCCTGCGCGAGACGATAGCTGATCGTCGCCACCACGAATCCGCGTTTCGCGAAGTCGACCGTGTAGACTCGGTAGTCGGAGCGTTTGCCGCCCTTCCAACCCCCGCCGTGAATGAAGATCAGGCCTGGGACAGGCTGGCTGAGTTCCCGCGGGGAATACAGATCGGCCAAGAGGGCACGGTCCCCGACCCGGCCATATTCGATCTCCTTCCGCTCTTCGATCGACGGCGGCAGCTCAGGTCCCTGGATGTCCATCAATTCCACGCGTCCCAGGACAAACGCCAATTTCACCGCGTCCTCGGTCGGATAGCCAGCCGGGGCCGGAGGCGCGTCCGTGGGAAGTGCGAGCAAGTCGTTGCGTTCGACCGCAGGGGATTCCTCGGCCAGCAGGCACCAACCGAACCCGGCGGACACCACCGCCGCGACACTCACACACACCAGCGCAACACCCAACCTACATCGCATGATCGATTTCTCCTACTCGGTCACGAACCGGTGATAACGCGCCATCCAATACGGAAGCAACCACGCCGCACCGTCATCTTCCTGAGTGCCGTCCCCACCACTGTCCGGGACATAGGGATTCTGGTTCCACTTCGCCACGTTGCGCTCATCGGCTGGCAGCACGTGCACGAGTTGACGATGGCCGAAACGGTCTGATCGCACATCGAACACGACATCCGCCCGATGACTGTTCCGCATCTGCCAGTTGCGGCGATCCGTGGGTATTTCTCGGAGGTTCGCAATCCCCGCCTCGATATCCGCATGATCAGGATCGATCGTCCCGTACGTGAATATGTAAAAGCTCGCGTGTTCCGGCTCCACCACCCGGTAGTGCCGCCTGACGGCGGCATGCAGAGCGGTCCGCAGCACCGGATCACGTTCCAGTTGCAGGAGCGGATACCAGGCCACGAATCCCAGCTGATCGTCCGAGTGATTATTCTCGTCGGGAAAGAGTTTCTTCTGCAGCAAGACATTACTCAGATAGCGGTGTTCGACAATCAGCTTCCGGTAATGAGCCAGGTACTTGTCATCGCTCGTGATGTGGTAAGCAACCCGCAGGAACGACAAGATCTGTAGCGAGTTCAAACCGTTCTCCAGGAAATGTTCCGGCTTGTCGTTGAGATTCTCGGGATTCCAGAAGCCCCAGCGCGTGCGATTCCCGGTCCAGTCGATCAGCTGGTAATTGTGATCCACGATGTAGTCGGTGACTTCACGCACCTGCTCCATGCAACGCGTGCGTTCCGCTGCATCATTCTTGGCCACATGTTCCCAGTACGTGAAGAAGGCGAGGTAGTGCCCATCGATCTCGTCGCTCGATGTGTCGCTCTTCCAATACATCTTCCCATCGCGTGTCGGCTGCCACTGGCGATCCTTCTGTTTGCCTTCTTCGAGCGTGACAACGCTGCGAGCGACCAGGCCGGGAGTCCCCGCAGCGTCCTGCAGCATGTACAGCGCGTGCATGCTCGTCTGAGCAGATGCCCGCGCCGCGGGGTCTTGAGTGGCCGCGAAACGGAGCGACATGGCAGCTACGTGATAGGCCGTCCAAAGCCCATCGTTGTCGTTGTCGCTAATCGCATGCGAGGTGGCGTTGTCGGCGTCGTCCAGAGTGCATTCGGCGACCAATCCGAAGCGGCGATGCCGCTCTTCAAGTCGACGCTCGATGATTCGTGCTTTCTCAGACAAGGTCGTGAGAACCAGGGCCAGGCGACTGACTCCCGCGGACGTGGCGAAGTACGGTGTTCCATCCGGTGCACAGGCCACTGCCAGCACATGGTCGCACGGCAGGTAACGCCGCCCCGCGCGATAGTACCACTTGCGTTTCGGATCGGCGGGCCGGAAATGCACCGCACCCTGCCGCGTGCCGATCCACAATTGGTCGTCTCGGTCCACGGCCAGGGCCGTGATCTGTTCCACCGGCAATCCGTCGCGACCCCGCCAGTGACTCCAGCCACCATCCGCCACACGCACGCTGAGTCCCAGCGGCGTTCCGACCCACAGACTGCCGCGCGAATCCGTGGCCAGCGCGGTGATGTGCGTCGCTAGTGGACCGTCCTGACCGTATCGTTCGTGTTTCTTCGCCGGTGTAGCGGCGGGCGATGCGAAGTATAATCCTTCCTCCGTACCGAACCAGGTTTCCGCTGGAGTACTCACCCAAGAGGTGATCCGCAGTCCAGCCAGACTGCCCGCAGGCAGTTGACGAATCTCGTCCGTGACTGCCCACCGGTTGTCCGTCTCGACGCGCAGGGAGCCCGCCTCGGTCACGATGACCAACACACCGGACTCGTCAAAATGCAGCGATTGCACGCCTGTTTCCGGCGCACCGGGAACCGACTCGCGGACGTGCTCCATGAACGGCTCGACCCCCATCGGCAGCTGCTTCGCCGACCCGAGCGGTTCGAGCGGGCCGACGACATTGGCCAGCGGCACGTCGGCACCGAGCAGGGCACTGTAAGTCTCTGCGGCATGACCACGGGCCGCCAGCAACAGCCAGATAGCGACGAGCCGAATCACGGGACTTGCACAGCCGTTCCATCCCCACACCAACGGCGTTCGCTCACGGGGACGCGCCCTGACGCAGGTACAACGTCCCGGACGGTCATGCGGCGAACCGTTGGTGCCCGGCACGCGGCTGGCCGGACCAACGGCCGGATGATGGCAGCGGAAGTCTGCTGACATACGGTTAGTCCACGGAAAGGGAGGTGATTGGAATGATGGCGAGTTCGGCGCTGTTGCGATTCCCGCCACGCCCGCCATCATTGGAATATCCAACATACAGCATTCCGGTGTGTTCCACAGCGTAGGGATAACTCAGAGCCGCCCGAGGATGAGACTCTCCCGGCCCATCGCAAATGGCATCCCGGATGCGGAAGAGCCGGACAAAACCCTGTTCCCCGAAAGAAACATTGGCGCTGGCCGGCAACACGGTCAGCATCACGAACACGATGGGAAGCCTGGAGGAAGACGACTTCATGGCAGAACCGCTTCACGTTTCCGACGTCATCAGTCTGTCACCACATCCGTCCGCATTGTCACATCTGATTGACGTTGACGCTACGTGGCGTCATGATGGCAACGGTTGCCGGACGTGGCATACTGGGAAGGAAGTCTGTCGATGAAACTACGGACGCGCTTGATCCTGCTGGTGTCCGCTCTGTCGATTGGGACGGGCTGTTGGAGTGCCGGGGGCATTACAGCAGCGGATGATCGGGAGCTGGTCGCGTCGCCGGACGATCCGCTCGGTCCGCATCGACTCCAGTACCGCCGCCCGGACCTGGTCGTCGACCTGGGGGTGGGACTGTGGGCCTGGCCATTGCCCATGGATTGGGACGGCGACGGCGATTACGACCTGGTGGTGTCTTGTCCGGATGTGCCGTTTCGCGGTACGTATCTGTTTGAAAACCGGGGCAGCGGGGAGACGATGCCGGTGTTTGAGCCGCCCGTGCAGGTGGGCCCCGCCCTGCACAGCGCGACTCTCTCGGTCGTCGATGGCACACCACGTGTCCTTGCCCCCGGCATCGAGCTCACCGATTTTCGGGCCCAGAAGTTCGCTCAGGAGCGGTCGATCTACCCGACGACCAATGTGCATTCGAATCCGGTGCGCGCGAACCAGTGGCGGTATGTTGACTACGATGGGGACCGGGTGCTGGACCTGATCGTGGGCGTCGAGGACTGGACAGACTACGGGTGGGACGATGCGTTTGACGCGTCCGGGCGGTGGACGCGAGGGCCTCTACACGGCTACGTGTATCTGATCCGCAATCGGGGCACGACCGAGGCGCCAGAATATGACACTCCCGCCAAGATCCTGGCAGCAGGCCAACCCGTTGACGTGTACGGCATGCCGTCGCCAAACTTTGCCGACTTCGATGGGGACGGAGACCTGGATTTGCTGTGCGGCGAGTTCCTGGACCAGTTCACGTATTTTCAGAATACCGGCTCACGCACACAACCGCAGTACTCTGCCGCGCAGCGACTGACTCACGCCGGTCGGCCACTGCAGATGGACCTGCAGATGATCGTACCCGTCGCAATCGACTGGGATCATGACGGTGATGTCGACCTCGTCTGCGGGGATGAGGATGGCCGAGTCGCTCTGCTCGAGCACACCGGTCAAATCACGAACGGAGTCCCCGATTTCTTGGCACCCAAGTATTTTCAGCAGCGCGCACAATACGTGAAATGTGGGGCTCTGGTCACTCCCGCGAGTGTCGATTGGGACGAGGACGGAGACGAAGACCTGATTTGCGGGAACACGGCAGGTTATCTCGCGTTCATCGAGAATCTCGATGGCGGAGCACCACCCCAGTGGGCGCCGCCGCGCCAACTCACCGCCGATGGGCAGGCCATTCGCCTGCAAGCTGGGCCCAATGGTTCCATCCAGGGACCGTGCGAAGCCAAGTGGGGCTATACCACGCTCAACGTCGCCGATTGGAACCACGATGGGCATCTGGATATCGTGGCCAATTCCATCTGGGGCAAAATCGTGTGGTTCGAAAACGCCGGCACTCCCGGGCATCCTCAGCTCAAGCCTGCCGCTTCGGTGTGTGTGAACTGGCCCGCCGAGCGCAAGCCCCCCAAGCCAGATTGGAACTGGTGGGACCCGGCTCCCCACGAACTGGCCACGCAGTGGCGAACCACGCCCGTCGTCATCGACCTGGATCGCGACGGCCTGAACGATCTGGTGATGCTGGATCACGAGGGATACCTGGCATTCTTCCGCCGCTTGCGAGACGCGGACCGACTGGTTCTGCAACCCGGTCAGCGATTGTTCACCGAGCCCCAGGGACAGCCGTTGCGTTTGAACGCAAACCGCGCCGGGCGCAGTGGCCGGCGACAGTTCTGTTTCGCCGATTGGGATGGGGACGGTCGTCTGGACCTCCTGGTCGACAGCCGCAGCGTGAATCTGTTGCGCAATGTCTCGACTCCCGACCGGCCTTGGGCCTTTCAGGACGAAGGACCTCTCGACGATCGCCATTTGGCGGGCCACAACACCAGTCCGACGGTGGTCGACTGGAATCGCGACGGGCGACCCGACCTGCTGATCGGAGCGGAAGACGGTCACCTTTACTATCGACCGAACCGGTGACGACACGTCTCGGATCGAGCCCGAAGACGGATGGAACGGTCAATGGTGCCTGGTGCGGCTGCCATTGTAGAGCAACGTCGCGTCGCCGTTTCCACTTTGCTGGTACCGTTCAAATGCGTGGCGGATCCGCGGGTTTTGAAAACCAAGTTGTTGGTCGTGGAACGCGTGCACATCAGGTCACCCCCCCAGACCGCCCAGGAGAGGACTTCGGCGGCAGAGAGGCTTTGCGAACAGCGATTGACTCACGTCGATCAAACGCTCTCGGAAGCCGGCTTCGCAATAACACAGGTAGTAATCCCAAGTTCGAATGAATCGCTCGTCAAAGCCCAGCGAGCGCACCTGCGGCAGACTTGACCAGAAATTGTCCCGCCAGTGCGACAAGGTGCGGGCATAGTGGTCTCCGAATTCCTCGAGATGCAGCAGCTGGAAATCGGTCTCCTGGCGGATCGCCTGAAACATGGCAGACCAGGACGGCAGGAACCCTCCGGGAAACACGTAGCGATTGATGAAGTCGATCGAGCGGCGGTACTCGTCGTAGCGGTGGTCGGGCATCGTAATGGCTTGCAGGACCATCATGCCTTGGGGGCGCAGGAGGCGGGAGCACTGGCGAAAGAAAGTGGCCAGCATTTCCTCTCCCACCGCCTCGATCATCTCGATCGAAACAAGCTTGTCGTAACAACCGGTGAGATCGCGATAGTCCTGCAGCAACAAGTGCACGCGGTCACTCACCCCGGCCGCTAGAATGCGTCGCTGTGCCTCAGCGTGCTGTTGCCGGGAAATGGTGGTCGTGGTCACGCGGCAACCATATTCGCGGGCCGCGTGAATGGCGAACCCTCCCCATCCGCTGCCGATCTCCAATACGTGGTCTTGCGGTGACAGCTGCAACTTGCGACAGATCCGCTCGTACTTGGCCGTCGAGGCGTCCTGCAGGGAAGTCTCGGGAGTGTCAAAAACACCGCTCGAGTAGGTCATGGTCGGATCGAGCATGAGAGTGAAGAACTCGTTACTCAGATCGTAGTGGGCCGCGATATTGCGGCGGCTACCGGTCCGAGTGTTGCGCCGCATCCACCGCCACGCCGCCCGGGCGGGAGCGAGCAGCCGAGCTCCGCCGGTGTCGAGGGACGATAGCACGTCGGCATTCAGCACAAACAGCCGCAGCGCAGCGAACAGGTCGTCCGTTTCCCAGTATCCGCGCACGTAGGCCTCGGCCGCTCCCAGACTGCCGCCGAGCGCGATGGTCGAGTAGGCACGCGGATCGCGCAGGTCGATCTGCACGTGCGGTGGGCCGGCATCGGAGCGGCCGAATTCGTACACGTCCGCCCCGTCGGTAACGGTCAAGCGGCCCGTCTCCAGTCTGGCCAGCCGCGCGCGGAGCAGCCGGCTGCAGACTCGCTGGACTCCCGAAAGTCGCCGCGCTGCGCGGCTCGCCGAACCGTCGTCGGCTGTCAGGCGGCCTTGGGTGTGAGTGGGTCGAGTTGGCTGGGGTGTGAGTAGACCGGACATTTCTTCCACCATAATCGAATCGCCTGCCAGTGAATCGCGGCCGTGATTTTCCCCGTCATCCACGGATGGCGCAGGAACATCCGCCGCAGCTGCCATCGCGTCAAGGGCACGCGGTTCAGCACGAGTGTGGCGTCAAACAATTTTGCTTGATCGACGTGGTTCTCCAAATGGGCATGTAGGGTGTCCGACGGCTCAGCCAACGTCCAATGGTAATCCATCGTCATACCCATGAAGGGTGACACATGGAAGTTTTTGGCGTGCTCGTACTTCAGCGTCGAGCCGCGGCTCGTGCAATTGCCATCCCACAGGACATAATGGTGCTGTTCGCGCCAGGGCGTATTGGTGACCTCGGCCACCACCGCTTCCACGCGACCGCCTTCGGCATCATAGCAGTAGAACAAGTTCAGCGGGCTGAAATAATAGCCCAGGTACCGCAACTGCGTGAGCACACGAATGGGACCTCGCGGGCGATGGCCCGTCTGGACAGCGACCAGTTCGCGTACCGCTTCGTCGAGCGATCCTGGCCAGGTCGCAAGATGGTCCGAGCGGAGAAACGAACCACACGAGAACTTGCGCGAGGAAATCAGCGCACGCAGCTCCGGAGCCTCCCGCCACTCCGCCAGGTCCAGATAAGCCATGTACAGGCAATAACCGAACTTGTGCGTCACGGGGGAGTAGCGGCAGTGCGTGACTCTTCCTGCATAGATACAGCTGTGCATGATTCCAGGGTCTTGTCAAAATACCGAGCCACCGCCAAGGCGCTGTTCACCCCATCCTCGTGAAACCCGTAACCCCAATAGGCGCCGCAAAAATAGGTCCGTCGCACGCCATTGATTTCATCGAATCGGCGCTGGGCCGCGATCGAGTCCCGCGTATAGGCGGGGTGCCGGTAACTGATCGTTTGCAGGATCTGCCCCGGCGTCACGGCGGAACTGCGGTTCAAGGACAACAGGATCGGTGCCGTCGTCCCGAGCCGCTGCAAGCGCGTCAAATCGTAGGTCACGCTGACCGCCTGCGATGCGTCGCCCGCCCGATGATAATTCCAACTGGCCCAGGCACGCCGTCGACGAGGCAGCAACGACGTGTCCGTGTGCAGCACCGCCTCGTTGGTTTGGTAGGGGAACGCGGACAACGTCTCGCGTTCTGCCGGTGAGGCATCGGTCAGCATGGCCAGCGCCTGGTCCGCGTGCGCGGCAATTACGACCTGGTCAAAGCGCTCCGTTTCGCCGCGGGCCGTGCGGACTTCCACGCGGTCGGGAAAGCGACTCACGCCGGTGACGGGCGAATTCAACCGGATCCGACCGCGCAGCGGCTGCACCAGCCGCTCGACGTACGTCCGCGAGCCTCCCACGATCGTCCGCCACTGCGGGCGGTCCCGCACCTGCAGCAGTCCGTGATTCCGCATGAACCCGACCAGGAACCGCGCCGGGAAGTCGAGTATCGACTCGGGCCGCGCCGACCAGATCGCCGCCACCATCGGCACGAGATAGTATTCGCGAAAGGCGGTCGCGACGCGGCACTCATCCAGAAACTCGCCCACCGGCATGCCATCGTCGAGCGCACCCGTCTCGGCGGCCCGCGTGGCCAATCGGTTGAAACGTACGATGTCGTACAACATGCGATGAAAACGCGGTCGGACCAGATTCGCACGCTGAGCAAAGAGCCCGTTAAGCGAACTACCCTGGTACTCCCACCCCGTCCGTTCACACCGCACGCTGAAACTCATGTCACTCGGCTGCGAGGCCACCCCGATCCACTGCAGCATGCGCACGAAATTCGGATAGGTGCGATGATTGAACACCATGAATCCAGTGTCGGCGCACCCGTCCCGACCGCCCGCACAGAAGTCCACCGTGTTCGCGTGCCCGCCGATGTAGCCGTTCGCTTCAAACACGTGCACGTCGTGATCCGCGTGCAGCATACGGGCCACAAGATTGCCGCTGATTCCCGTGCCAATGACAGCGATCTTCATCACGACTGCACCTTCCACTCCGGCGGGCCACTCCGGCGGGCCACCCCGGCGGGCCACCCCGGCGGGCCACTCCGGCGGGCCCGCCACGCGATCTCATCTGAGCACGGTGTTGTCGCTGACCGAGCGGAACAACCGGATCGGCGCCAGCAAGTTATCCCGCAGTGTGGTGGCCGTCCCGGAGGCGCGGCACAACATCACGGTCAAATCATCGCGCTGCATGTTCTCGGGGTCGTTGGTCTCAATGACCGCCAGAAGCTCGGGAATCAGCTCGCCTGCCGCACGCGCAGTCAGGGCCGACACCACCCGCAACAGTCCGGCCGTCCCCAGCATGTCGCCGTCCGAGTCCACCGATTCGGTGAGCGCATCACTGGTGAACAAGACCAGATCGCCATCATCGAGGACGTTCTGCATTTGCGAGTATACCGTCTGGTCGTGAACTCCCAAAGGAATGTTGGCGATCTGGGATCCCGCGCCTTCGGGGTCGTCGATCAGAGACCAGCGGTTCTCCGATGCATCAAACAACAAAGGCGGTGGATGGCCGGCGTTGCAGACCGTCAGTCGCCGCGTCGGCTGAAAGAACGTGGCCACGACCGCCGTGGCAAAAGCCCCCTGGTCCGACAAGCTCAAAAACTGGCGATTCATCCCCGTCACGAACCGGCTCTGCTTCACCAGGTTCACGTTCTTGCGCATCAAGTTCCGTAGACCGATTGCCAAGTCGGCCACCGCCGGACCATGGCCGCTCACATCCGCCAGAAGCAGGCGGGTGATCCGGCCCGAAGCACAGGACGACAAGTAATAGACGTCGCCACCCGCGACGGATTCGAGGTGTGGTTTGCTGTACACCCAGGCTTCCAGACCCGGCATCTCGAAGGCTCGATTGGCCCCGCTGTTGCCCCCCCAAACTTCCATGCACTGCATGCGTTCGGGGGTCGCCTCAGGGGGATTCACAGCACCGTGAGTTGTCATCTGCACTGCCTTCCGGTTCAGCTTGAATTGGCGCGGTGAACCACTCCCGCCCCATGCATCGTGCAGTTGGGCCCACGAGAAACAGATCTCGCCTGGACCGCTCGGGCCACTTGGCCATTGTAACGCACCGCAACACGGGCTGGCCAGCACTCAGGCGTTGCCGCCGTCGACTGCCCCTGCCCCGCAACGGATGGCCGTCGAGCGTCTCAGGGAAGTACCGGCCGGGGAGACGCTGGGGGCACATCGTTCCCGCGCCCCTGACCCGAGACACGGTAGACGCGCGGCACGTTCTGAACAGGCCACGGTGGCCAGATTTCGGGTCAGCGTGCCGGTTCACGGGTCGTTGACCGAAGATCCGTGTGAACCGCAGATTGACGTTGCCCCTTGGCTACCGGACTATAACACGCATGTGTGCTCACTCCGGTACGCATGCCACACGCGGGGATCTCAAGAACCGCATCGGCGAGCGGGTGACGCTTCGTAATCGAAATAGGCTCCGCCGCCAGAAAGCCCCCGGCCCATGCCTCAAGTACCTGATATTCGAATCCGCCGCGTCGGCGACGCTGCGATCAATCCCCGTGGTGACTATGTTCTGTACTGGATGACCTCCAATCGCCGCCTGGCATTCAATTTCAGTCTGCAACGGGCTGCCGAATGGGCCGAAAAACTGGCCAAGCCGTTAGTAATTCTGGAGGCACTCCGCTGCGGCTACCGCTGGGCGAGCGACCGCATGCACTATTTCATCATTCAGGGAATGGTGGACAACGCCCGGGCGGTGGCCCGCAAACGAGTTCTCTACTACCCCTACGTGGAACCACAACCCGATGCGACCAAGGGCCTGCTGGCCGCCTTGGCCGGCCACGCGGCCGTCGTCGTGAGCGACGACTTCCCCTGCTTCTTCCTCCCCAGCATGCATCGCGCGGCGGCGCGTCACGTGCCGGTGTGTTTTGAATTGGTCGACTCGAACGGCATCTTACCCCTGCGTGCCACCGAGCGAGTCTTCGCCCGCGCCGTGGACTTCCGCCGATTCCTGCAGAAAAATCTCAGCGACCATTTGGAAGAGATGCCGGAACCCGACCCGCTCGCCGGCCGAAAGTTACCGACTCGAGCCGAATTGCCGGCGAACATCCTGCGCCAGTGGCCGCCCGCCGACATCGATCAGCTGTCACGATCTCCCGCCAGCCTGTCGGACTTCCCCCTCGACCACTCGGTTCCCGCCGCGCCCCTCCCCGGCGGGGCGCGGCGGCTGAGAAAACGCTGCGCACATTTCTCGATCACAAGATCGCCCGCTATGCCGACGACCGCAATCAGCCGGGACTCGATGTCAGCAGCGGCCTCTCCCCGTACTTGCACACGGGCCACGTCGCGGCTCACCAGGTGTTCCTGGAAACGACCGCCCGCGACGGCTGGAGCATCGCGCGGATCGCCGCCGTGGCCAACGGCAGCGCCAACGGTTGGTGGGGGGCCAGCCGCCAGGTGGAATCGTTCCTCGACGAACTGATCACGTGGCGCGAACTCGGCTACAACATGTGTCATTTGCGCAGCGACTACGATCAGTATGATTCACTGCCGGCGTGGGCCCGCCAAACGCTGCAGAAACACGCCCGCGATCCGCGTGAGTTCGTGTATAAGCTCGAACGACTGGAAGCCGCCGACACTCATGACCCGCTCTGGAACGCCGCCCAGCGTCAGCTGTGTCGGGAAGGTCGCATCCACAATTACCTGCGGATGCTGTGGGGCGAGAAAGATCCTCGAATGGACGCGTCGACCCCAGGAAGCCCTCGAGATCCTGGTCGAACTCAACAATAAGTTTGCCCTGGATGGCCGGAATCCCAACTCCTACAGTGGCATTTTCTGGTGCCTGGGACGCTACGATCGCCCCTGGGGACCGGAACGCCCCGTCTTCGGCACGATTCGCTTTATGAGCAGCATCAACACGGCCCGCAAAGTGCGCGTCCAGGAATACCTGGGCCGCTACGCCGAGTGACCCGGACTCCAGACCGGCCGCTTCCGAACGATTTGAACGAATTTTTCACTTGTCGGTCGGTCCCAGGCGGCTATTGTGCCTGGGAAGCGAACGACCAGTGGGCTGTGCGTTCGCTAGGTAAGACTTCCTGAGGGAAGTGGGGCGAATTGATCACAAGTTAAATTGGAGTATGGACATGTCACGTTGCAGCAAGTCGATTTGGATGGCGGTGGGAGTGGCGTTGGCGACAGTGAGCGTTGCAGGAACTCGGGTTCAGGCCCGTGAAGGCAAGGACATCGTGGATACGGCCGTCCAAGCAGGTTCTTTTAACACGCTGGCCGCCGCGCTGCAGGCAGCTGGACTGGTGGAGGCCTTGAAAGGTACGGGGCCCTTCACTGTCTTCGCGCCGACGGACGAGGCCTTCGGGAAATTGCCGAAGGAGACGATTGAGTCGTTGCTCAAGCCTGAAAACAAAAAGCAGCTGATCGGGATTCTGACTTACCACGTCGTGAACGGAGAGGTGCCTGCGAAGAAGGTTCTAGGACTCGCAGGTGCCACGACACTCAATGGACAGCGTATCGACATTCAGGTTGATGGCAACGACGTCACGGTGGATGGGGCGAAGGTTCTGAAGACAGACATCGTCTGTTCCAACGGAATCATCCACGTGATCGACAGTGTCATTTTGCCCAGCAGCGACAACATTCCGACCACGGCCACCAAGGCTGGCAAGTTTAACACGTTGCTCGCCGCGGCGAAGGCGGCCGGTTTAGTCGATGCACTTTCGGCAGAAGGCCCGCTCACCGTTTTCGCTCCCACCGACGAAGCATTTTCCAAGTTACCTGCCGGTACAGTTGAGTCCTTACTCAAGCCGGAAAATCGCGACAAGCTGGCGGGCATTCTCAAGTATCACGTTGTGAGCGGAAGGGTTTACTCCGACGCCGCGGTGGCCGCCAAAACGGCCAAGACGCTGCAAGGGCAGCCGATCAAGATCGGCGTCGAGAACGGCAAGGCCATGATCAACAATGCGAATCTGCTGAAGACCGACATCGACGCCAGCAACGGGGTCATTCACGTGATCGACGCGGTCCTGTTGCCCAATGCGAAGCAAGAGGTGAGCCGTCACGAGGCCCGACAGATGATCGAAAATTCGGTCTCGCGCGGCGTGAAATTATTCAACAGCGGCCACCATGCTGCCTGTGCGGACGTCTACATGTCGACAGCTCGCAAGATGATGAGCTATGGGGATCAGATGCCACCGGCCGTCATGACCAGCCTGACCGATGCAGTCGCGGAGGCGGAGAGTGTGAGCTGCCCGACGCAGCGTTCATGGACCCTTCGTCACGGTCTGGATCGGGCTTACTATGCGATGCAACGATAGTATCGCTTCGCGCCGCCAGGGCAACGGAGCGACCCCACGCATAATTGCCGCGACGCCGCATGGTCGATGTCCATGCGGCGTCGCCGTTTTGTGTGGGAGGTCAATGGGGAGCGGGGCGTCGGGCCTGGCCGGCCGCGGGCGCACCGCTGGTCCGTCCCGACGGACAGCAATTGTCAGGACACACAGCAGGACACGGAGGCACGCTGCCCATCCACTGTATCTCCGCGTCGTTCGTGCGTTCACCAATGAGTTCCCGGATCATGGTGATGAATCGTGGGTGGATACCTGGGGTTTTGGCTCGCACCATGTTCAGTCCCAGCGTTTCGCACAACTGACGGGCTTCATAATCCAGGTCGTACAGTACTTCCATATGATCGGACATGAACCCCACAGGGATCACGATGGCCTCGGAGCATTCGCCGCTGGTGTGTAATTCCTGCAGGTAATCGCGGATATCGGGTTCGAGCCACGGCTGAGACGGCGGACCGCTGCGGCTCTGGTACGCCAGCGCCGGAAGCGAAGGATCCCACCCGCTCGGTCACCAGACGGCACGTTTCTTCCAGTTGCCGTACGTAATCACAACCGCTGGCCATCGCGAGCGGAATGCTGTGGGCCGTGTAGACCAGGCAGGTGGTGGCGTGCCGGGCGGAGGGCACCTGCGCCGAGTGCTTCCCGCACTCGGTCGGCCAGCGTCTCGATCAGCCCGGGGTGGTTGAAGAACGGACGGATCTTGTCCACGATCGGTGCTCGGTCTCCGACTTCCCCGCGGGCTCGCTCGATGTCTTCGCGGTACTGCCGGCACCCGGAGTAGGAACTGTAGGCCGACGTGACGAGGGCCAACGCCCGGCGCACTCCGTCTTGTGCCATCTGCCGCAGCGTGTCGGACAAATACGGGCTCCAATTGCGATTGCCCCAATACAGCGGCAGGTCAGGACCGTGCTTTCCCAACTCTACGGACAAAGCTGCCAACAGGTCTCGATTCTGCTGGTTGATCGGACTGACACCGTCGAAATGGTAGTAATGCTCCGCAACTTCCAGCAGGCGTTCGCGAGGCACGTTTTTCCCGCGCAGCACGTTTTCGAGAAAGGGGATCACATCGTCGCGGCACTCCGGACCACCGAACGAAAGGAGGAGGAGTGCATCGTATTTGTCAGGCATCTGGCTTCGGACCTTCCGTGTGGAACGCTGCAATGAATACCGCGTCGGGTCACCGGCCATCAGCTTAGCGTGCGCGGTAGGTCTTGACCAGGAATGTCCTCGCAGTGGCTGCTCAGGGCGGAGACCCGAGGGATCTGTCCGGGGACTGGGGGGCGGTTGACCAACGGCCAATTTCGCCGTTCAAGGGCTTTGCAAACCGGGACTTGCGACTAAATTACTTGCGGACCGTTCCACGAAGTGATCCTCCCGTTTCTGCGGTACAGGGAGTGGTGTGTTGTGCGAGATTTGCTCACCCCCAAACAGGTCGCTCGCGCCATCCGGGTCAGCGAGTCCTCGGTGAAGCGGTGGTGCGACAAGGGAGTCATTCCGACCCGCTACACGGCGGGTGGCCATCGTCGCATTCCGCTGAGCGGCCTGCTGGAGTTTCTGCGTGCCAGCAAATATGAACTGGTGGATGCGGAAATCCTGGGTTTGCCGGCCACCACGGGTCGCTCGGAACGCATGCTGGACCGGTCGGCCGAACAACTGGCCGAGGCCCTGCTGCAAGGTGATGAACCGCAGTCTCGGCAGATCGTCCTGGATCTGTACCTGGCTGAGCACAGCGTCAGCGCCATCTGTGACGACGTGGTGGCCAAGTCATTCCAGCACATCGGACACAGCTGGTCCTGCGGCGACGCCGAAGTGTACCAGGAGCGCCGCGGCTGTGAGGTGATTCTGCGCGTGCTGCACGAACTGCGGGCACTCGTGGCCCCGCCGCCAGCCGATGCACCCCTGGCGATCGGAGCGACTCCGGCCGGGGACCAGTACGCGCTGGCGACCACTTCGGTGGAACTGGTGCTGCAGGACGCCAAGTGGAACGCCAAATCGCTGGGTGTCAATCTTCCCCTGGACACACTGCCGGCCGCCCTGCGTCGTCATCGGCCACGACTGTTCTGGCTCAGTTGCTCGTACCTCGAGAACGAAGAAGATTTTCTCGACAAGTATGCCAGTCTGCACGACGAGTTCGCCCGGGACGTGGCCTTCGTCGTGGGCGGACAGGCGCTGACCGAGTCGATCCGGAAGCGCATGCCATGCACCGCCTGCTGCGACAACTTGCGGCAATTGGAATCCCTCGCCATCCACCTGCGCGGCACGATGGACCGACAGATCCAGATGGCTTGAGCTCCGTTCATCCATTCGACCCAGTAACCCGAAAGAAAGATCCATGCACCAGATTCCACGACATCGAACACTTATCGCGTCGGCCCGCGGCCTGTGGGTCATTTTGGTTCTCGCAACTGCCGCTTCCGCCGATACGGCCGTTTGGCCGCAGTGGCGAGGTCCTCAGCGGGACGCCCAGTACCACGGCGGCCCCTGGCCGGACAGCCTGCAGGAAGACCACTTGGCAACCACCTGGCGTGTGGAACTCGCGCCCAGCTACTCGGGGCCCATCGTCGCCCCGGATCGCGTATTCGTGACCGAAACCCTGGACAAAAAGATCGAAATCGTCCGCGCATTGGATCGCGCAACCGGCAAGGAACTGTGGAAAACTCAATGGGAAGGTGCGGTGACCGTGCCGTTCTTTGCCGCCTCCAACGGCAGTTGGATTCGAGCCACACCGGCCTTGGATGGAGAACGATTGTATGTGGCCGGCATGCGCGACGTCTTGGTGTGCCTGGACACGAATAACGGTCAGAAGATCTGGGAGCTGGATTTCGTCAAAGCGGTGGGCTCCCCGCCACCCGATTTTGGATTCGCCTCTTCGCCCCTCGTCGTGGGTGATTACCTGTATGTTCAGGCAGGTGCCAGCCTGGCCAAGGTGAACAAGACAACGGGTGAGATCGTCTGGCGATCGCTGCAAGACAAGGGTGGCATGTTCGGCAGCGCATTCTCCTCGCCCTATCACACCACTCTGCAGGGAACGCCGCAGATCGTCGTGCAATCGCGGACGACGCTGGCTAGTGTAAATCCCGAGTCGGGAGAGCTGCTGTGGCAGCAGGAGATACCCGCCTTCCGCGGAATGAATATCCTGACGCCCACCGTGGTCGGTGATGGCGTGTTCGTCAGCAGTTATGGCGGTCGCTCGCTGCTGTTCACCCCGACCCGTTCCGATTCGCAGTGGACCTTGCAGGAAACCTGGGCGAACAAAACGCAGGGGTACATGTCGTCGCCAGTCGTGATTAACGGAAACATCTATCTGCACTTGCGCAACCAACGATTCGTATGCCTCGACGGGAAGACCGGCGAAGAACGCTGGACGACCAAACCATTCGGCAAGTATTGGAGCATGGTGGCCAACGGTGACAAGATCCTCGCCTTGGATGAACGAGGCGAGCTGTTGTTGATCCGCGCCAATCCCGATCAGTTCGACCTCATCGATCGGCGGAAGGTCGCGGACGACACCTGGGCGCATCTGGCGTTGTGCGGAGAGGAAGTCTTCGTGCGCGAAATCAACGCCATGACGGCACTGCGTTGGAAGTAGAGCCGCCGGTTCGCTGGTTTTGCCTTGGCAAACGCCCCTTTCTGCCTACACTTTGGTAAACACACACTTCACGGGAGTTCCCATCATGTCGGCTGGCATCTCTATGGAACCAACTTCCCACCCGCTGCCTGCACACCGGCAGCCGGCACCCCAGCGGGTCACGCGGATCCACGCCGGTCCGCGTCGAACTGCGGGCCATGTGGATCTCGAGGCGATCCAGCAGGCTGTCCGCACCATCCTGACGGCGGTGGGAGAAGATCCCGACCGTCCCGGGCTGATCGACACGCCGCGCCGTGTCGCGAGGATGTATGCGGAGATGTTCTCAGGGCTCCAGGCCGATCCAGCGCGTCACCTGCGCGTGACGTTCCCGGAAAACTACGATGAGATGGTGATCGTGAAGGATATTCCGTTCACGAGCATGTGCGAACATCACCTGCTGCCCTTCAGTGGGGTAGCCCACGTGGCCTATATTCCCGAAGGGCGTGTCACGGGGCTCAGCAAACTGGCTCGTGTCGTCGAGGAAGTCGCGCGGCGTCCCCAGGTTCAGGAACGCATGACGCACACCATCGCGGAGCTGATCGAGCGGGAGCTGCGTTCGAGCGGCGTGGCGGTGGTGATTCAGGCCGAGCATTCCTGCATGTCGATTCGCGGAGTGCGGAAGGCGGGAACGTCCACCGTGACGAGCGCCATGCGCGGCACGTTCAAGACGGTTGCAGCGAGCCGCGCGGAAGTACTGGCGTTGATCAATCACCAAAACAAATGAACGAACGACGGCTGGCGAAGCCGGGCCGACTTTCCGTGGTTGTGCTGCACTCAGTGAACCGCGCGACAGACGAACCGCGGCTGTCCGGTCTTCGTCGCCGATGCTTGGGAACGAGCCATGCTGATCCAGAAAGACTATCGGTTTTACGCCGCCCATCGCAACGAAGAACTGCAGGACAAGTGCCGAAACCTGCACGGTCATCGGTACGGGATTCGCTGTGTGTTCGAAGTAGAACGGACCGGCTCGTACTCGACGCTCTTCGGAGACTTCGATGCGCAGATCGAACCATTTTTGAAAGAGCAGTACGATCACGCCATGCTGATCCACGTGCATGATCCGCTGTACGAGACTTTGGTCGGCCACATGCAGCGTACCGGGGAGACGCTGAGACTGGTCGAATTCGACCGGCCGACGTCCGTCGAGAACCTGGCCCATCGGTTGTTCTCGGAGATCACGCAGATGGGGTTCCGGCTGGAGGCGCTTGGAAGTGCGGGAAACCGACTCTTCGGTAGTTCTTTACACGCGCGCGGATTGGGTGGCAGACAATCGTCACTTCGCCGGCCGCCAACTGATCGCACACGATAAGTGAAAGGGGCATCTTGTGAAAGCGGCACCGCAGCAAATCGATGTCCGACGTTACGACACCGTGGTTGAAATCCTGCGAGAACATCCCGGGCTCAGTTTCCCGGAAGTGGCGCTCAGATCCGGCGTCGCCGAAATCACGGTTCGTCGCATCTGGGACGGTGACATCAGCCGCCCCCCCGCGGTCGTGCTGGAACGTCTGACCAAACCGCGACGATGCAAAGACTGTGGTGCATTGTGCTGCGAGTGGCCGTGTGTGCTGTGTACCATGCGGCAGTGCAAGTCCCCGGCGGGAGTCGACCCGCGGACGACTCGATTTGTCTACAGGCGACAGTCCAAGTAGACTCACTCGACGCGCGGGGGCCAGGGGAAAAACGCGCTCGTCCGACGCATGTAGTCGGCGTATTGCGGACGCCGCGTCTGCAGATTTCGCTCCAGCAGTGTGACACCTGAGACTCGCATCAACAACACCGACATGACCAGCGGACTGACGATCGTCCACCACGGCGCCTGGCTCGCCACAGCCATCAGGTAGAAACCCCACCAGACCAGAAAATCGCCAAAGTAGTTCGGGTGTCGCGTATAGCGCCACAGGCCCCGATCCATCACCTGCCCGGCATGTTGCGACTGCCGTTTGAACCGGGCCAGTTGCCAGTCCCCCACCGTCTCGAACAGCCAGCCGACAGTCCACAGCACGACACCGAGCACGTCCAGCCAGTTGAGGCAGCCGCCGACTGCTGGCCGAATTGGAGTGGCCAGGACACAATCCACATCAACATACCTTGCAGGCCGAACACCAGCAGGGCGCTCACCCAGGCAAACCGGTCACCGTATCTGTCGCGCATGGCTCCGTAGCGGTAGTCTTCCGGTTTGCCGAGATTCCTCCAAGCCAGATAAGCCGCCAGCCGTGTGCCCCAGAACGTCGCCGTGGCCACAATCACCCACCGGCGCATCGCGGTCGTGTCGGTCAGCAGTACCGTCGTCCAGCTCACCAGTACGAAGCCCAAGCCCCAGAACACGTCCACAATGCTGGCATTCCTGATTCTCAAGCTGATCAGCCAGAGCGCGGTCATCAGGCCAGCGATTAGCGCGAGGTTGATAACGAGGATCGCATTGGATTCCATGGAACACTCTCTCCCGTCGCTCTGTTGGATTGTCGCCGATTCGCCGTGCGACGCCGACATGGCGCGATTGAGAAATGCACGACCCGCACTCCGCAAGAGGTACGCACCCCACGCACTTGGGCTGTTTGCTGGCCGATGTCCAGCCGGCGTATAATTCAGCTTGCCGTTTCCGCTCCCGTCGCTGTGAACCGTTTCTTCCTGGCTACCGGCATGAGCACATACCCCTTCATTCCGTACACGGTCCCGAGGCTTCCTTTGTCGGAGATGCGGGCTCGCGCCAGCGCATTCTACACCCTCATGTCGCAGCGGCGAAGCGTGCGTGACTTCGCGCCGGACGCCGTGCCGCGGGAACTGATTGAGACGGCGATCGCCACGGCCGCTACCGCACCTTCCGGCGCGAATCGCCAGCCCTGGCGGTTTGTGGCGATCGGGGACCCGGACATCAAGCGTCAGATTCGCATCGCCGCGGAGGCCGAGGAACGCGTATCGTACGAGGGCGGGCGGATGCCCCCGGAATGGCTCGCCGCGTTGGCACCGCTGCGCACCAACTGGAACAAACCGTTTCTGGAAATGGTGCCCTGGATCGTCGTCGTATTCGCGCAAACCTACGGAATCGGTGCGGACGGGGAGCGCATCAAGAACTACTATGTGCGCGAAAGTGTGGGAATCGCCTGCGGGATCTTCGTCGCCGCGCTGCACAACATGGGGCTCGCGACGCTCACTCACACGCCGAGTCCCATGGGATTTCTCTCCCAGATCCTCGATCGCCCGCCGCACGAAAAGCCGCTCGTGCTGTTCCCGATTGGCTATCCCGCTCACAACGCACAGGTCCCTGACCAGCCGCGCAAGACGCCGGACGCCGTCACCGTCTGGATCGACAAACCCGTGGACCGATGAGAACAGGCTGCCGCGCCGCACTCGACCAGACCGGGCAGAGTCACCGGTCTCCCGCCGTCAGCACGGTCCGGCCGTGTTCGCCGCCCGCAATCCCGACCGCCAGGTACTCAACGTCCACGGTTCCCTCGTTCCACATCTGGTGGACTTCGTGCGGATCAATGAGCACGGCATCGCCGCGTCGCAAGATGGACTCTTCATCACCGACGACGATGCGAGTTTCTCCCGACAGAATGATGAAGATCTCCTGCATATCTTCGTGATAGTGGGGAGCAAACGTGCTTCCCGCGGGCAAGCGAGCCCAGTTCACCATTTGAATCCGGCCGGGCTGCAATTCGTCCCGCTGGAAAAACACTTTCTTCCAGACGCCTGGAGCCCGCGGATCTTCGTGCCCAGCCGCCACGTAGGACGTGTCATCAAATCGGAGCGTTCTCATGAATATCACCTGAGCCCTGCGCTGCGAGAATCGGCCGGTCGTACCCAACCAGACCCTGCGTTAGCGGAACGGTAGCAGATGTATCTCGGTAACCAAAGGGGGTACTTGCCAATCGAGTCAATCGGGAAGACGAATATCCCAGCGCACGGCGATCATGCGCAGACTGACGATCACCAGGATGCCGACCCATAGTGCGATGTTGTCCGGAACGCCGCTGTGCTCGATCAGCAAATACACCCAGCAACCGAGGAAGGAACAGGTGGCGTACAAGGGCATTTCCGAGCGAAACAGGCTCGGTACCTCGTTGCACACAACGTCCCCGATCACGCCCCCAAAACTCCCCGTCATCACGCCAAACAACGTGGCTACAAACAGCGACGTGTTGGCCTCGAGCGCGTAGTTGGCACCGACAATGCTGAACAGGCCCAATCCTAATGCATCGGGCACGTACAACCACCGCTCGGCCCGCTGCGGCCAGCGGATCCACCGACGCGACATCGTGGCGGCCAGTGCCAGCCCAAAGATGATTACGGGATAGTGCGAGAACTTGACCCAGAATAGCGGGGTCCGATCGAGCAACACGTCGCGTAGTGTCCCGCCACCCAGCGCGGTGATGAAGGCGACACAGAACACTCCGACGAAGTCCATGCCCTTTCGCCGCGCTAACATCACGCCGTAGATGCCTCCCGACACGACGGCGAGAAATTCAATGATTTGGAGCATCAACGACCATCCACCAGGGAAACGCAGGCCCGCGACGCCGCGTGGAAGGCAGTATACAATGCCGGATGCGGACATGTCAGCGGTCGATAACGCGTACCTGACTCGGGAGAGAAGTGAATGAACCGATCGCCCCATTTCTTGCCGGTGTGTGGCGTGTTGTGCATGACCGTCTGCATTGTTTCGAGCGGGACCGGCGCCGAGCTGCCGGAAGGGACTCGCGGTATCGCGGCCCGCTATGTGGGCGATGCGGGCATTGAAGCCGATGCCAACGTGCTGTTTGTGGAAAAGTTTGATGCCTCGAGCGTCGAAGATGTTGCCCGCCGGTGGGATACCGCCACCGAGACGGCGAGCATGTCACTGTCGATGGATAAGGCACCCGGCACGGCCGACGCGACCTCCCTGCTGATTTCGCACGTGGGCGGCGAGGGGACAGGAGGTCAGTTGTACCGACAGCTGCCACCGGGACACGACCAGGTCTTCGCCCGGTTCTATGTGAAATTTGCCGCTGACTGTGAACCAATCCACCATTTCGGAACTCATCTCGGTGGATTCAATCCCCCAACGGCCTGGCCGCAGGGCGGAGCCGGCACGCGACCGGACGGGACAAAACGATTCACGACCGGCGTGGAACCCAACGGCGAACAATGGACGTGGGATTTTTACACGTATTGGCAAGCAATGCACAGGCACGGGGACGGCAACTATTGGGGTACACCGTTCCTGACCGGAGCGGACAAGACGCCAGTGGACAAAGATCGCTGGATCTGTGTGGAAATGATGCTCAAGATGAACTCGCTCGAAAACGATCTGTCGGACGGTGAGCAAGCGTTCTGGATCGATGGCAGACTGTGCCGCGCCGCGGACCAGATTGTCAGTTACGTCGGACCGGGATTCCCACGCGGTCGATGGACCGGCGGGTGGTGGCAGCCGGACCCCGACAGTCCCACCGCGTTTGAAGGTTTCCGCTGGCGCTCGACACACGAACTGGCGGTCAACTACATCTGGGCCTATCTCTACATCACCCAGGCCCGACCGGGACACCTGAGCCAGGTATGGTTCGACAACATCGTGGTCGCCAGGCAATACATCGGACCCGTCGCGACAAGCGCCGACAAGGATGCGGCCGGTGACGATGCGTCGGCCAATGGTGGAACAGTGCCGGGTGGTTCCTGAGCAAGCGGGACGCTTGCTCTACGGGGCGGGACGCTTGCTCTACGAGAAGGTCCGGGCTAGTTCGCGAATGTAGTCCAGCGCCTCATCCAGGTCCGGCGCGGTAACGCCCACCTGGCGGCCATCCCGGTCGCATTCGCATAACAACTGCAGTTCCTCGAAGTGTTCCGACTGCTGCAGTCGCCGGCGCGCCGCGCGCCGAGGGTCCCGTCGAGCAGTCCGTGCCCCAGCATATGATGCTCGATCAACCACGCCGTCCGGGCGGTCACGAAACCACTGAGGGCGTCCAGTCCTGCCGGCACGTGATCCTGTCGGTCGATCGCTTTGCCCACGTCGTGCAACAAAGCGGCGAGCAGAAATTCTTCGTCGTAGGCGAGTTCATCACGCGCCAGATCGAAAACCTGCAAGCTGTGATAGAGCACGTCCCCCTCTGGATGAAAGCGCAGATCCTCTTTGACGTACTCCAACGGGAGCAGCAGCGCTTCGAACACCTGAAACCGGTCGACACGTTCTTCCATTTCGGCGACCGCCGATTCCACCTGCAGGCAGGGATATTCAGCTTCCAGCAGTTGCTCGAGCTGCGCCACGCTCGCCCGCTCGATCGCTTTGCCGGTGATCGAGCTCTTGAAAACGACATGGGCCTTGGCCGAGGGATAGACGGTCAGCTCGAACGGAAACCGATCCTGGACGTGCACGTGGGTGAAGATGCGTTCCTCGCCCTGCTTGCGGACGCGCTTGCGTTCCACATCGTACACAACCGCCTGTTCATCCAGAATGTGAGTCACCGACTCCACGCTGTCCGAGAAGATGTGGATATCGATGTCCGAGCCCACGCGCACGTGGCCGGTCAGGACGCTGCCGATCAATCGTGGCCGGAACTGCCGCAGCGCCCGCATCATCCGGAGTGCTTCGAGGCGCATTTCCCGCAAGTTCTCGGTGCGGTGTTCGCCTTCGTACAACCGCGCCAACGATTGGATCTCGTCGCGGATTTCCGCGTTGCTCGGCAAATCCGCCGGTTTCACCCAGCCGCGACAGATCCGGCGGGCCGCTTTCTGTTTCGCCCGGTAGTACTCCGACTCCTGGCGACGATACATCAGACAGGCGGCTTCATAAGCGATTTGCCGCCTCAGCTTCGAGAATGTCATGACACAGCGCCGTTCGCCCATATTTCCGGCGCAAGGGCATCAGGAAAAGGAAAGAGCAGACGCCAGCCTCCCCGGCTGTCCCATTGTAGAACACCGACGAGTCACGACAAGGGCCGTCACCGCGGAACGAAACCACCCGACGTCCCTTACGCGTCGCTCCGATTACTCAGCTGCCAGCAGGCGCCGCAGCGCGGCCAGCAGAATCGGTTCCACTTCGGGCATCACGCGCGAGGCCGGCTCGCTGGTTTCATATCCGCCCTGCGGATAGGCCTCCGCCGTGCCGATATAGCCCGGGCCGTAGTCTCCGTAAGCCGCCATGCAGACTCCAACATCGGGGCGCATCTGCTGCGCAGCCAACTGGTATTCGACGAACAACTCGCCCGGCATGTGCAGAATCATCACGGGCCCGAGTCGCAGACAACTCAGTTCCACCTGCTTTCCCTCCTGGCAGCGTTTGAGCCAGGCCAGGTTGGAAGCCGCGGCCAGCCGGTCTTTGTCCGGCGTATCCGGACTGTCCAATGCCGCCTGAAGTTTTGCCGCATCCAGGTGCTTGCCGACCGGCAGGCAAACCGGTTCGACCTTCCACTCGATCTGCGCGCCGGAGACGGGCCACTTCGTCGTGGCCTCCCAGGCCAGCCGCATCCCGTCCTCCATGCGACTCGCCAGCAGCGGCCGCTTCTCGGGCGTTCCGTCGTTGTACTTCCCAGCCGCCACGTTACCGCCGGCGCCGGTGAAATACAGGTGCGTTACGCCCGTGACTTTTTCCCGCGCTGCGCAGCTAATCCCACGAACTCCGCGGACACGTCGCCCTGCCCGTAATAGCTCATCGGATGCGTGGCATAGTAAGCCAGGCACGCCAACGCTTGCTCGTCGTGCCAGAAACTGACCAGGCGGAGATACGGATCGATCAAGCCTTCCGGCGCGGCGATCGCTTCCGGATCCCGACAGCTGCTGTAACGCACCTTGGCCACCTTGCCGTCGGGACCCAGCAGCCGACGATTGGACGCCACCTGCTCGACTTTCCCCTTGCCCACACCGACGTGTGTCACCGTGCCAGGCGATTTCAGGCCGTCGCGAATCGCTTGTTCCACGGCACCTTTCACGCGCTGCACAAACGTAATGTCGAAGTGCGGGTCCGCCTGCGACGCCTGCGTGAACAAAGCGATCGCGCTGACGTCACACTGCGGTCCGTCGTGCTGGTGCACGGTGTGGAGGGCAACCCGTTCGGGAGTCGTGCCCGCCGCCGCCGCCAGGCCCTGCCGCCACCAGTCGTGGCTGCCGTTGGCAATCCCAATCCAGTCGAGAACGCAGATCACGATCGGCTGCTGGCCGCCGGGCAGCAACACGACCCCTTTCGCGCGCAGCGGGTCAACCACCGAGCGGACCCGCGCATAAGCCACCGGACTCCCGACCGGAGGCGTCGCATCCACATCAAACGTCGCAATTCGCAGCGCCGATTCCTCGCCGGCATGCGCGACCTGCGCCAGCAGCATTCCCCACGTCAGACAGATCACACAGCGCAGCATAACATTCCTTCCCTCGTCAGTCGCGAATATCGATCACCGGCATCGCCATGAGGACTCGCTCCTGCTGCAGCAACTGGAGCTGCTGGAGTCCCAGCAGCACACTCTGCAGTCGCCGCGGCTCGAACGCGCGCAGCTGCGGCAGCACCGCATCAATCAAGGCGGTGTTCTGCGGTGCAATGCGCGCCAAGGCCAGCGACAGAGTCTTACTGTCACTCTCACCATCCTGCAGATCGCTCAGCAGCACCTCGATGAAACTCTTTGGCTGGGGCAGAATCCGGATGTCATACTCGGCGACACCGGCTTCTTTGGCTGCGAACTGGATCGCGTCGTCCAGACCGCCGATCTGGTCCACCAGGCCGAGGGCCAAGGCCTGTTTGCCCGTGTAGACGCGACCTCCCGCGAGTTCGTCAATGCTCTTGGTGAGCTTGTCACCGCGAATTGCCGTCACATGGCTCTTGAAAACGTCGTACACCTCGTCCATCCAGCCCTGCAACAAGGCGCGTTGTTCGTTCGTGAACAGGTCGCCCGAATCCAGCATGCCGGCGTTCGCACCGCGTCGAATCGGCGTCCAGTTGACGCCGACGCGATCCCACAATTTCGACGTGGCCAGTTTTCCAGCTACGACACCGATGGAACCGGTAATCGTCGACGTGTCGGCGAAGATCGTCTTGGTGCCGCAAGCCACGTAGTACCCGCCGCTGCCCGCCACATTGCCCATCGATACGACGAGGGGCTTCTTGGTCGCCACTCGCTTGGTGGCGTTCAGGATGATCTCGCTGGCCACCGCCGACCCGCCGGGCGAATCGACCCGCAACACGACGCACTTCACGCTGTCGTCCGCGGCCGCTTCGTCCAACGCTTTGGCAATCGGCGTGCTGTAGGCCACGCCACCCATCGACAACGGAAATCCACTCGGATCGCTGGCGCCGGGGAGAATGGGGCCTTCGACATACACAATCGCGACCGAGGCCTCGCTCGCCTTCTTCTTCTTGGGACCTGTGAGCAAGTCGCCGTAGAACTTGAGGATCCCAAATGGTGACGAAAGATCGATGTCGAGCGACTTCTTCCTGCCGAACTTCCGGTCAAAGACAAGTCCTGCGCCATACTTCTGCTTCAGATCGGCTTCAAAGTCCTGGCGGAACTGGACGTCGTCGATGATGCCCGCTTCCTTCGCGCGCTCCGCACTGTACACACCGCGATCAATCCACTCCCGGACCTTCGCGACATCGACTTTACGACCGGCACTGATCAAGTTCAACTGCGTCTCGAAGATACCATCCATCAGCCAATCGAGATTCTCCTGGGCCTGCGGACTGGGCGACTTCCGCATGAACATTTCCGCAGCGCTCTTGTAATCGCCGCACGTGGTGAAATCGGGTTGAACACCCACCAGGTCCAACAACCCTCGCAAGTGCATCGATTCGCCATACATGCCGTTGATCCAGACGTCGCCCGTCGGCACGACACAGATGCGACTGGCACCGCTCAACAGCACGTAGCTCCGCATCGAGATGTTATCGGCATGGGCCACGACGTCCTTGCCGGACGCCTTGATCTCCTCCAACACCTGTCGGACTTCTTCGATCTGGGATACGCCCAGGGACGTGCCGGACACCAGCATGATCACGGCTTTCACCGAATCGTCGGACTTGACCTTCTTGAGTCGCGTGAGGAGGCTGTGGAATGACTCGCCCACCGACGCAAACGGAAAATCCTCGGCTGCCGGCGCCTCCGTCGTTGCGCCGCCGAACGAGAACACGGCAGCTACCGGCTTTGCTGCAGGATCCTCCGCGGACCGGGCCGCCGAGCCCATCAGGGAAAGCCACACGAGTCCCACCAGCAACACAGAGTAACGTCGCAACATAAAAACGTCTCCTTGGTAACAAAAGCACGAGCCAGCTCGCGGCTGACTCCCTTAATGTACGTCGGCACACTCCGCGCAGGGAAGACGACTGGTCAACACCTCGCAGCCACCTGGACGGGGGCTGTCCGGCAAGATTCCACAGGTCAGGGATACGGCTCAGGGACACCAGCTCTCAGGTCCGGAGCCGTGCTGGTCCCGGGTCGCCAGGTATCGTCGGATTATTCGACCGAGCCCGCCGATTCTTGTGGGCCGGGCTCCACCAAGCCGACCATCTCCAGCAGTTTCAGTGCGTTCGTGGTCGTGGCAACCCCCCTGCGCAGCTGGTAATCGAACGTCATCTGGCGACCGCTGCCAGCACCATGCAGCGTTTCGCGAAAATGCACCGCTTGGCAGCAGTCCGCCAGCTGCGGTGACTCGGCCAGCGCCAGATCATGCGTGGAAACCGCGCCGATCGCTCCCTGCGCCACCAGATGAGCGAGCACGCGCGCAACGGCCAAGTGCCGTTCGACCGAATTGGTTCCCTGCAGGATCTCATCGAGAAGATAGAGCAAGGTGCGGTCTCCCTGCCGTGCGTACTGCGTGGCTTGATCCACAATCGATTTCAGTCGTTTCAACTCCGCCATGAAGAACGAGACACCATCCTGCAACGAATCCTGAATCCGCATGCTGGTAGTGACCGTCAGCGGCGGGATCCGCAGCGAGCGTGCACAGACCGGCCCGCCAGTCTCCGCCAAGATGGCATTCATCCCAATCGCGCGCAACAAAGTGCTCTTGCCTGACATGTTGGAGCCGGTCACCAGCAGCACGGTGCCGGCCGGTCCCACCTCCACATCGTTCGCCACTCGCACACCGTCCGGCAGCAGGGGGTGTCCGACAGCGGATCCTTGAAACTGTCGCGGCAAGGACGCGTCCACTTCGGGATAGCACCACTGGGGATTGTCGAAAGACAGGCTGGCCAGTGAACTGAGCGCCTCAAGTTCTCCCAGCGCGTCGAACCAGTGTCGAACCAGACTGGCACATCGTTTCTGCCAGCGTTCCAACAGCAGCAGCACGTGGTAGTCCCACAGCACCGTGGCTTGCAGGCAGAAATACACGAGACTCAACGCGGACAGCCGCAGTCCGGCCAGCTTCATCACCGTATTCAGCCGGCGCAATTGATGCACCGCACCATGCTCCTCGCGTACCGCCTGCTGCTTGATCGCCGCGAGTCGCGGCGAACTGGTCGGGATCGAGGAAATCAGTTCGAACAAAGCCAGGTAGTGGCGCATCTCCCCATTGCGGGTCGAGATATTGTCGAAGATATCGTGCACGGCGCCGGTGAAGGCCACGCTGAAGAGCACGTTCAGCACAATCACCACGACCAACGCCAACCCGCCCTGATCGGGTGACAACCTCCCGGTGGCCAGGCCGATCACGGCCAGCAGACCGAGCAGCGGCAACAGCCGCGACCCCCATTTGACCCACGGTCGCCGATCCAGGTACGATTCTCCTTCCGCCCAGCGAATGAACGCGTCCGGGCCCGCCAGACCCCTGGACAGCGCGTGGCCGCGCAAAGCCAGTTCCTCCCGCAGTTCCAGTCGCGGGACCAATTCTTGCACCGACGCTTGCCGATCCCGAATATCGGGCGGCGCCGCCGGCTCCAGGATCCAGTCGCGGAGCATGGCGATGCCACGCGGCGTGTGCGCCACGTTGATCAGGTGAAACAGCGAGGCCCGCCCGAACAAGTCCAGATCCTTGGCCACCGCCGTGTGCTGCGGAGGAATGATCACCTTGGAAGGCGGGATGTCCGACCAGGAGCGCAGACAGCGGGCTCGTTGCCAGTCGTTGACTTGCTGCAGCTGCAGCCAGTGCTGCTTCCGGCGCTTGAGCCAATCATCGAGAATGGCAAACCCGAGAAACACCACCAGCATGACCGTGCCGGCGGCGATCCAGACCGGCCGGTTGTCGGGATCCAAGTACCCCATGAACAGCCCCCAGACGCCGCTGACGAACGTTAAACCGCGAGCAAAAACCAGCAGGCCGTCGTGCCGGCCGAACCGTTCGGCTTGGACCCCAAAGCGTTGACTGCGCTCCTGGTAGATTTCCACCGCGGACTGACCGTTTTGCGTACTGACCACTCGTATCCTCCCGGGAAACTACCGTGCACGTTCCTCAAACACACGCTTCGAGCGCGGTACTCGCTCCCGCAAGTTCTGCGTGCCGACATAGAGGTCGTCGCGTGGTTCAGCTTGAGATAATTCTTCGTATCGCTGCAGGACCGCCTCATAGCGTTCCCGATGATACGGATGTGTGCGAAAGAAAGCGGGAACCAGTTCTTTCCTCTCTGCCGCGCTTTGCTGAAACCGCAGGAAGAGTTTGGCCAGTTCGCGAGGATCATAGCCGGCGCGATACGACCAGGTCGCGCCATCCCGATCCGACTCGGCCTCGTCTTCGGGACGGAAAGGGCGAGCAAAGGATTTGGTCAACAACATGGTGTTACTCATCATATCCCGAACATTGCCGGCGGCACCACCCTGTGCCAACGTGCTCTGCGACAACTTCATCAACTTGAGGTAATGCAACTGGTGCCCATGATCCACGTGGGACAGTTCGTGACCGAGTACTCCCACCAAGGCCGCTTCATTGTGCGCCGTCTCCAGCATGCCTCGGAACACGACCACCGTCCCGCCGGGAAAACAGCGGGCATCGCTCTCCGGAGATTCCGCGATCAATACGGTCACGCGGCGGTACCGGTCCGCTCGCCGCATTTGATTCCGGATCGTCTCCACGAGACTTCGCAGGTACTCAATGTCTTTACCGCGCGAGACAACGCGAACACCCTGCCGCCGCAGGTCGGCCAGGAATCGTTCCGCGGCCTGCCGGCCGAACTGCTCTTCCTCCTCCCAGGGAATCTCGATTCGCTCGAGTGCCTGCTTCTGCTCCGCGGTCTGCGCACCAAACATCTGGTCGAAGAACCTGTCGAAATCGAATGCGCCGCGACGAGCGGAGTTGTCGCCCGGCTCTTGGGCATCGGCGACGAAAGCACCAGCCGGCCAGCCGGCCACGGCCAGCAACGCGACCAGTAGGGTGGCCGCCCAGTGAACCTCGCCGTGTTGCGCTGTGAACGCACATCCAGTGGTCGTCATTCGTAGAGCAGCCATTTCGCCCGCCGCTGTTTGAATTGCTCCAATTCGTCCCCATAAACCGCCATGATCTCGGCAGCCGTCTTGCCGTTCGAGACAGCCTGCACTGTGGCCTGATCGAGCAGCAGGCGATCGTATGCCGCCACATCCCATCGGTCGCCCCACGTCCTCCGCAATGTGCTCGCCACCGTGAAGCCGGTCCGCAACGGATCGAACTGGGACCAATCGGTGATGATCACGTTCACACCCTGGCAAGCCTCTCCTGAGAATTTGCTGGCGTTCGGAGTAAATCGAATCGGTACGAATCTTGTGCCCGGCACCGACGCGGCGTTCAATTCGGCGGCCAGTCGGCGGCCGTCCAGCCAGGGAGCCCCGAAAATCTCAAAAGGCGTATCGGTGCCGCGCCCCACGGAAAGGTTGGTCGTCTCGAGCAGTCCGATGCCGGGGTAGAGCAGGGCCTGCGTCAGCGATCGCATGTTCGGTGAGGGATTGATCCACACCAGACCGGTGCAGTCGTAGAAATCGCTGCGCCGCCATCCTTCTAGCTTGACGATCTGCAGGTCGAGCGACAGTCCCAGCTCATCGCGGTACATGGTCGCCAGTTCTCCCACGGTCATACCATGCCGCACCGGCATCGCGTGACAGGCCACGAAAGACTCCCGGCCGGGGTCCAGCACCGGACCGGCGACGTCGATCCCGTTGATCGGATTCGGGCGGTCGAGTACGACAAACGCCAGCTTGCTCTCGTCGGCCGCCTGCATGGCGTACGCCAGTGTCGAGATGTAAGTGTAGAATCGCGTGCCGATGTCCTGAATGTCGAACACGAGCGTATCAAGTCCCTCGAGACTCGCGGCAGTCGGCCGACGTGACTCACCGTACAGACTCCAGATCTTGACTCCCGTCTCGCCGTGCAGATCGTCGCCGATCTGCGGAACGTCGAGCTTTCCCTCGATGCCGTGCTCCGGGCTGAAAATGGCCCTCAGCTGAACCCCCGGTGCATCGGCCAGCAGACGAGCGGTAGTCGTTCCCTCACGATTGACACCCGTGTGGTTGGTGACGAGCCCGATGCGATGGCCCGCCAGTAATCGGAATTGGTCCCGCTGCAACACATCGATTCCGCACTGGACCTGTGGACCCGCCGCGTGGCTGCAGTCGTCATCGTCGGCGTCGGTCGGAGCGATGGACGAAGCGGCGATGGTCCCGATCTTGCCGGCCAGTGGATTGACGGATCCCTGGCCGTCGGGATGCAGTCGGTTGCTCAAGAAGATCACAAACAAATCGAGCGTGGGGTCGACCCACAGCGCGGTTCCCGTGAATCCGCCGTGACCGAACGCCTGGGGAGAAAAGCGATCTCCCCGGTTGGTCGAGTAACCCGTTCTCTTATCCCAGCCCAGCCCGCGAGTTCCCGTGCTCACCGGATAATCAGCCGTCATGGCATCCACCGACGGCGGAGCCAGTACTTGGTTGCCGTTGCCAATTCCTCTTTCCAGCATCATCTGCGCAAGAGCGCCAGATCTTCGGCCGATGAAAACAGCCCGGCATGGCCGGCCACTCCGCCCAGCAGGTAAGCACGCGGGTCGTGGACTTCCCCCTGCATCCAGTGGTCGTCGCGTTTCTCGGTCGGAGCCGCCCGTGCACGCAAAGGTTCGCTCGGCAAAAACGTGGTCTCCCGCATTCCCAGTGGCTGAAAGATCCGCTGCTGCACAAATCGATCGAGTCCCTCTCCGCTGACACGTCGCACGAGTTCGCCGAGCACAATGAAGCCCACATCGCTGTACATGAACTTCTGGCCTGGCTCGGCTCGTACTCCCAGCGCACAGATGCGCTCCCACGCCTGAGCCGGCCCGTCGGCATAATCGCCGAGCTCGTTATCCGGTGTCAGTCCTCCCTGGTGTGTGAGCAGTTGGAGAACCGTGATCGCTTCTTTGCCATTTCTGCCGAACTCCGGCAGATAGGTGGCCACGCGTTCGTGCAGGTCCAGCCGGCCCTGTTCCACGAGCAGCTGGATACTCGTCGCCGTGGCAATCGGCTTGGTGAGCGACGCCAGGTCAAAGACCGTGTCGGTCGTCATCGCCAGCGGATTGGGCCGGGTCTGCCGGTGGCCAAACGCCTGCAGGTAGACCAGTTTTCCGCGTCGCCCAACGGCCACCACGCAGCCGGGCATGCAGTTCTGCTTCAATGCCTCGCAAACCACCGCGTCGATTTCCTGCAGTTTGTCGCACGACATGCCGGCTTCGCCCGGCGCAACGCGGGGCAGGCGACGCGATGGTTCGTCGGTCCGCCCCGGCGACACAATTCCCAGCAGGATCAAGGCACTGGCGTTGAGCCATCGCATGTATCGGGCGTTTCTCATCGTTTGCTCCGCGCGGTGAACGCAGGTCGGTCGCTCGTGACCCACACGCTGTTCCCGTTCGTGTACCGTCTCACTGTCTCGTCCCGCTGTCGCTCGTGGGCTCCACCAGTGACACCAGCACTCCCACGCCAAATGTGACCAGACTGCCAATCAGAGCATACCAAGTATAGGCGACGGCGGTGCCGAATTTGACGTAGGTGAGAACGGCCACACCGGCGATCAGACCCACCAGTGCCGCCCGCTGCCCGACACGCCGCGTAAGAACGCCCAGCGCGAACACTCCCAACAAGACCCCAGCCGTGAAGCCGGCAATGGCCAGCACGTGGTCGATGACGGCGTACGCGAGGAACTGGGCCGCCACTCCGACTCCAATCTGGATGCACCCGAACAGCACAGTGAATGCGCGGCTGGCCCACAGCAGGTGACGGTCGGACGGCTCTCTCTTCCAGCTGGGTCGGTAAAAATCACTGACGGCGGCCGAGGCGGAAGAATTGAGCGAACTGGAAAGCGTCGACATGGCGACGGAGAAGATGGCCGCCAGAATCACTCCCACCAGACCGCAACCTGCGGGCAACTCGGCACCAATGAAGGTGCTCACCACCCGGTCGGAACTGGCAAAACTCACGCCCGGCTTCACGTGCGTGTAATAACAGGCCAACACGGCTCCGAGTAGCAGGAACAGCGCGAACTGCAGGATGACGACGAATCCACTGGCAATCAACGCCCACCCGGCATCGCGCTGGCCTCGCGCGCACAGATAGCGTTGAACCATCAACTGATCGGTGCCGTGCGTGCCCAACGACAAACAGGCACCGCCGATCAGTCCGGACCAGAACGTGAAGCGCGCGTGCACGTCCGGTGCGGCGTCGAAGAACCGGAATTTTCCGGTCGTTTCGGCAAAGAACACGAACTGTTCCCAGCCTCCCGGCAGCCGGGTGACGATGAACCCCACGATCAGCGCTCCACCGATAGCATACACGAGAAACTGAATGCAGTCGGTCCAGATGACCGACTTGATGCCGCCCGCAAACGTGTAGACGATCGTGGTCAGGCCGACGATGACGACGCATATGGAGAGCGATCCGCCAATCATCTGCTTCACGACCAGGGCGGTCAGAAAGAGACGCAGCCCGTCTCCGATATTGCGGGCCACGAGGAAGACGAGCGATGCGACCTTCTGCGTGGCCCCTCCGAAGCGACGATGCAGCACTTCGTAGGCAGTGAAAAGTTCGCCGCGAAAGAACAGGGGCAGCAGAAAATAGACGATCAGGCAGCGACCGACCAGCATGCCAAAAGCCAGCTGCAGGAAGCGGAAATCACCGCCCGTGCGTGGGTCCAGCGTCGTGGCGCCAGGCAGTCGTTCGGCGAATGTCAGTCCCGGCACACTCAAGAACGTCGCGGTACTCGTTTCCGTGGCCACGATCGATCCGAGAAGAGCCCACCACGGCACATCTCGACCGCCGAGCAGGTATCCTGTGACATCGCGCTGCCCGCGCCCACCCAGACGCCGAACAGCACCACGCCGATCAAGTAGAAGACCAAGACCACGGCATCCACCGGCGCAATGGCGAAATCAAATTTCATGTCCCAACCTTGGCTGCCGCGTACGGGGGAGGGAAACTACAATGTGCTGAGCATCATAATAGGGTAAAGGACCCGCCATGCTCAATCATCTCACGACCGAACAACAGCATCCCGATTCTGGGGCAATCGATTCGTGGGGCGCGCGGGAGATCGTGGAACTGATGAACCGCGAGGACGCTCAAGTCGCCGTGGCGGTTGGCACGCAGGCGGCTGCCATCGCCGCCGCCGTGGACCGCATCGTCGACCGCCTGCAACGTGGCGGGAGACTGCTGTACCTGGGCGCTGGCACGTCCGGACGGCTGGGGGTCCTGGACGCGGCCGAGTGCTCGCCCACCTTCAATACGCCGCCGGGCCTGGTTGTGGGAATCATTGCGGGTGGTCCCCAGGCGCTCACGCGAGCCGTCGAAGGCGCGGAAGATCATGCGGACCGGGCCGTGCAGGATCTGCTGAGCCATGCGCTGTCCGAGCGGGACGCGCTGGTCGGGATTGCCACCAGCGGGCGCACGCCTTACGTCATGGGAGGCATGGCCTACGCCCGGCGCATCGGTGCCGTCACGATCGGCTTGAGCTGTAATCACGATTCCGCGCTGGCGGACGTGGCGGAACTGATGATCACACCTGTGGTGGGCCCGGAGGTGCTGTGCGGATCGACGCGACTCAAGGCCGGCACGGCCACCAAAATGGTGCTGAACATGCTGACGACCGCCAGCATGATTCGTTGGGGAAAAACCTACGGCAATCTGTTGGTCGATCTGCAGGCGACTAACACGAAGCTGACGGCCCGCGCACGACGAATCGTCGCCGTCCTGGCCAACGTCTCGGAGACCGAGGCGGAAACGGTGCTGGCCCAATGTGACGGCCAAGTCAAGACGGCCATTCTCGTGCACCGCGGCCGAGTCGCTCCTCAGCAGGCGCGACTGTGGCTCGCCGAAACCAACGGACATCTGCGTGAGGCGCTGCAGCGGAACTGCCCGCCGGAATCTCCAGAGCCGGACCAACCGGACGCTCCGCGCATTGCGCCGCATGTCGCTGGGAAACCTGGAGAGAAGCAAGCGTGACGGACGAGAAGTTCAGTACGACGCCTGGCTCGGCAGTCGCCGACCAGGCACTGGTCCTGGCCGTGGACTGCGGAGGATCGAAGACCGAGGCCGTGCTCGCGGTGCGGCAACCGGGCGCGGCGCCGCTCCCCCTCAGCCGTGGCTGGGCCGGTCCATCCAATCCGCGAGCCTGCGGATTGACCCAAGCCCAACGCAACATTTCGGGCGCCGTGCGGGAGGCCTTCCAGGCTGCCGGTCTCGCGCCCGCCCGGGTGGCCGCGGCCTGCCTGGCCGTAGCCGGGGCCGGGCACGAGTCGATCCGCAGCGCCCTGCATCGCTGGTGTGAACAGCAGGCCCTGGCCGTTCGCTGGCAAGTCGTCCACGACGCCGAGATCATCCTGCGGGCCGGTGTCGCCGGGGAACCGGGCATCGCGCTGATTGCCGGCACCGGTTCCCTGGCATTCGGCACGACCGGCTCAGGACGGACGGCACGCGCCGGAGGCTGGGGGCACTTGCTGGGCGACGACGGAAGTGGCTATGCCGTGGGCCTGGCCGGCCTGCGCGCCGTGGCCCGAGCGACCGACCGAAGCGGCCCGGAGACGCGCCTGACAGCCTTGCTGTTGGAACCCTTTGGACTGCGGGATCCCTGGGAGCTGATTCCGACGCTCCACGCCGAATCCGAGCCGCGTCGGCGAGTCGCCGCCGTGGCGCCGATCGTGCTGCAAGCTGCCGCAGACGGCGATCCTGTGGCACAACAGATTCGAGAGCAGGCGGCGCAGGACCTGAGCGTCATGACGGAAGCCGTCGCTCGGTCACTCAACTTGGCCTGCCGCACCTATCGACTGATCTTTTCCGGCGGCATGCTCCAGCACCATGCAGCGCTGCGCGACGCGGTATTGTGGTATCTCGACCAATACGAGCTGACACCCATGTCAACGGCCGTCGTCGATGAACCCGTCCGCGGCGCCCTGCTCCTGGCCCAGGACCTGCTGACCTGATCATCGCAGTTCGATAGTCGCTCGATGGAGCGCCGGCTTCCTCAGCCCACTTTTCACCGAGGAATTCGGCGACTCGGTGCTCGTCACTCTGCGGTTCTCTGGCTTGTTGATGTGCCGTTGGCACTCCGTCTCTGGTCGCGCCTTCTTTTTCTCAATTTTCTTGATGGGTTGCGCACCCCTTCTGCGATTGGATAGTGTCGGACGCGGGCATCGGTAGTCCCATCGCAAAGGGATGGTGTTCCAGCGAGGACGGAGGCTCATTACAGAAGGAGGAGATCGATGCACCGCGTCTGTTTAGCATGGCTATGCCTGGGTTCCGTGGCGATGGGTTCCATCGTCGACAGTCAGATCTTTATCAACGAGTTTCACTACGACAATTTGGGAACAGACCGGGAGGAATTTGTCGAAGTGGCGGCGCCGGCCGCCTGGACCAACCTCGCGGCCGTGTCGCTGACGCTCTACAACGGCGGCAACGGCGCCTCATACGCCGGTCCCACGCCCCTAAGTTCGTTCAGCCGCGGGGACATTTCCAACGGCTGGGCCTTCTATACTCTGGATCTTGCGTTGCAGAACGGGGCCCCCGACGGTCTGGCCCTGGCGCTGGACAGCCAGGTCTTGCAGTTCTTGAGCTATGAGGGCGCGTTCCAGGCCACCAACGGGGTTGCCGCCGGACTGGAGTCCACGGACATCGGTGTGGCGGAAGACCCCGACACTCCGCTTGGCGCGTCACTCCAGCTGACAGGAAACGGCGACAGCTACTCGGACTATACCTGGGAACTGCTCGTTCCAAATACGCGCGGCACCGTCAACCAGCGTCAATCCATGTTTCAGGGACCTGCCAGTTCCGTACCAGAACCGGCCAGCGTCGTCGGATGGCTGACCGCCTGCAGCGTCTGGACGTTGGCCTGGTGGCGGTGGCGACTCCGCCGAGGGCGCCCGTGCTGAGCCGGAGAGGCGGACCCCGGACCTGTTTCCGGGGTCACGGATGCCGAGTTGGTGGGTACCGCGGGGGAAGATCGATCCCCCGCTGCCCGCCCGCGGCGACTCAGCCCTGACTCTTCCAGCTGAGTTCGATCTCTTCGAGGGAGCGTCCCTTGGTCTCCGGAATGAGTCGCCAAGTCAACCAGAGGGCCGGTGCCACCAGTACCGCAAACAGGGCGAAGGTGCCGGCCGGTCCCAGTCGCACACTTAACGTCGGGAAGACCAGCATCACCAGCGTGTTGGTGAACCAGATCGTGAAGGTGCCGACCGACATGGCACGGCCTCGAATCCGCGTCGGGAAAATCTCGGCAATGATGATCCAGGGGACCGGACCGAGCGACATCGCGAAACACGCAAGGTAGAACATGAGGGCCACCACTAGTTGCCAATTCGTGCGCTCCATGGCGAACAGCGCCCCCGTGGCGACCAGGGCCAACACCAATCCGATGATCCCGAAGTACAACATCGGCTTGCGCCCGAACCGGTCCACAACCGTCACAGCCACCAGCGTAAAAATGACGTTGACCAGGCCGATGATCGTCTGTCCGCCCAACGACTCACCCAACTCCCAGCCCGCATCGTGAAAGATCGTCGGGCCGTAGTAAATGATCGCGTTGATGCCGCTGACTTGCGAAAAGAACGGAAGCAGAACGCCGATCAGGAGCGGGACGCGGAGCCCGGGTTCGAGCAGCGCCAGGATCGACGTCCCCTCCTGGTCCAGTGTTTGCCGAATCTCCTTCAATTCACGTTCGGCCTCCCGTGGACCCACGACGCGCGTCAGAACGGCCCGCGCCTCTTCGATCCGATCTTGCTTGGCCAACCACCGCGGCGTCTCGGGAACTACCAGCAACAGCAGCAGAAAAGCCAGGGAAGGAAGCGCGGCGGCACCGAACATGCCACGCCACACCTCATCCACCAGAATCCACCGCCAGGGCCCGGCGGACATCTCCGCCAACGTGTTCGTCGACAACCACTGCAGACACTCGTTGGAAAAGTAGGCCACCACAATCCCAATGGTGATCGCCAACTGGTAGAGCGTGATCAGACGCCCCCGCAAGTGCGGAGGACTGATCTCCGATAAGTACATCGGCGATAGCATCGAGGCGATGCCAATTCCCACTCCACCCAGCCAACGGGCACAAATCAGCAGCGCAACCGTCGGCGGAATCGTGCAGCCGACGGCCGACACCAGGAACAGAACCCCCGAAACAATCAGAACCGCCTTGCGTCCAAAGCGATCGCTCAGCGCGCCGGCCATCAACGCTCCCACCATGCAGCCGACCAGCGCGGATGCAACCACGATCCCTTGGATCAGTGGCGTGAGCTGAAACTGGGCCGTCAACTGGACCAACGTGCCCGAAACAACGGCGGTGTCGAATCCGAACAGAAATCCGCCCAACGCCGCAATGAAGCTGATCAAGAACAGGTAACTGCGCGTACCCTCGGCCGGTGTATGGAGCGTGTTCGCCATGGATTCCTCCCGAGGCGTCGACAGTGCGTGAAACGACCCGCTGTCGGCGGCGGCCAGACCGCACGGCGATCGGCAGTCGCAACAGTTGCCCTAGAAGATATCCGCAACGCGACACCCGAATCAATCGGGCTCAGGTCCGCGCACCAGGCGACGAACGCAAAATACTGCCCGACCGGCCTGTGGTCGTGGACTGCGAATCCCGCTCGTGAGCTGCCAATCGCCGCGCCGAGAGAAATGCGCGCGTTTGCCGCACGGCCAAGTCCGTCTCTGCCGTCCCGGCAATCGGCAAGTAAGTAGGATGGACTTCCAAGTCCGTCCCGATCCTTTCGACGGTAATGTCGTAGGCGCCACGAGCGAGTGGGCGGACTCGGAAGTCCGCCCGACGGTTCGAGCGGTGGCCTGGACCGGGGCGGACTCGGAAGTCCGCCCGACGGTCGCGGTGTGCGGTCGGATTGGCGCCAGCTAACCATGGCCGCTAGTAGGTGGCTTCCTGGTCCTGGCCCAAGTGTTTGGCGTAGCGTTTTTGCAGGAAATCGAGTTTCGACTCCAGGTCGGCACATTTCTTGCCCAGTTCGTCGTGTGCTTGCCACACTGTCTGCAGGGCGTCAACGAACTCCGCGATCGAACTCCGCACCACAAACAGCTCCCGCTGTTCCCGGACGCACACGCGCAGTTCGTCGAATCGGACGTGCAGCGGCCGGACGAGCTCATCCGCGTCTTGGTCACGGCGCAGGTCTTGGACCAGTTCCGCCATATGGCCACCAATCGCGAACAGCATCACGTTGACCGATTCCCAGGCTGGCATATCCGTCAGACCGCCCATATTTGTGAAGCTGTTGGACCAGATCTTCTTATCGTTGGCAAAACCACTGGGGTCGGACGCAGCGGTCGGGGTGGTCGGTGGCGTAAGCCCCCATTCCTCCTCCATCTCCTCGGCCTCTCGCTGCCGCCGTTCCCAATCAGCGCGGGACTGGCAGAACGAAGTGGCAAATCGTTGTTCCAGCGGGAAGCTATCGAGCTGCCAGATCATCGGCTGGTCGCTGTCCGCCATCATGCGGCACAACGGGCAATCGTCGTCGAAGTGCTCATGGCCTTTCGGGATCACGGCGGGCAGGCGGGCGCGCTCCCGAGCGATCAGTGCGGCCGGGCTCTGGTCATACAGTTCGGTTTGGGACTGGTGCAACCACTCCTGCTGCAGCTGTTCCAGATGGCGGATTTCCTGGCGCCGGTCCGCATCGCCGTGTGCGCCAGCGCGGCGTCCGATTTCGCACAGAAGCATGGCGATCAGTTCGTGGTACAAGACAATCTCATGCGTGCCGAATCCACCGCAGCGGTACGCGTGAGAGCGGGGCGACAAGCCGGGCGGGCAACGTCCCGTCAACGACCAGATTTCACCCTGGTCCTGCACATCGCCGTCCACCGCCGCGTGCCGCGCCAAGAGGACGTCGCGCGGGGACTTACCCAGCAGGTCCTCGCGTGGAGTCAGAAGCCACCAATCGTGGATTTCTTCCACTGACCACTCCATGTCGGCGCGCGTCTCCCGCGCACGATCGAGCAAGGCTTCCGCCAGTTTGGCATACAGCACGTCTCGGTCATCGCACGGCCCGAGTTCGGCAAATTGCGGTCGCCGTCGCTTGGCCAGCTCGCCCCACCTCCGCGTGTCGGTGGTCATCTGCCACGGTTCGGGAATCCGATACGGCAGCCACGTATCGAGTGTCGTTCGCTCGTCGCAGGTGAGCACACTTCCCAGGCGCGGCATCTCCGGAGCGGGGGTCCCGTTGACGACGAGACGAGCGGTGAAATCGATGATCATATGACCGCCCTCGGTACGCCGGCTCGCCAGGCCCTCTTCGCACTGCTCGAAAAAGTAGTCGACCACCGGGGGCTCCACGTACCGGCCCATGGCCGCCTTCAGTTCCTCGATCAGGACTGGTTCGGCGCTCAACGCCGCCAACGCGATGTCCACCAAGGCGTCATGTACCTGCACATGGACTGTGCGTTCCTCATCGATGAGACTTACCATCGTGCGTAGCATTGCAGTTCCCTTTCCTGTGCGGACCAACGGAACTGCCCGCGAGCGTCGCTGTGCCGGTTGAACTCCCTTGAACATAACCGATGGACGGTGGAGATCATCGGGCCGGCCGGCCGCGGCGTGGCCTTTTCGAACGAATTTGCGGCCGCGCTACATCCCCTGGTGACAGACCTGTGTCACCCAAAGATCGCGGCGAGTGTCCACCTGGTGCGGAGAGCGCTCGCTGGAACAACGGCGGATTGGATGTCGGTCGGCCCGCTTTCAACGATTACTGCTTGCCGCCTGCTGCGGGTGCCTGGAAATCCGCCGAAGGGGCGTCGGCGAGCCCATGGCCCAGGCGCGTCCAGGCGAGCCGGGGCGCAGTCCGCCGCGTACGCTACGCGTGGCGGAGGAGATCTGGCAACAGGGAAAGATCAAGGGCGCTGCCAAACGTGACCGATCGTTGGTGAGTCGCTTCCCGCAGGCGTTCCAGGAAGCGGGAACGGACGAGCTCCGTAGCCCCCATCCGCACCACGTGGTCCGTCGCCTGTTGGACGTCGAACAGGCGGAAACCGCGAGCCTTCAGGTGGGCGACCAGCACGACCAAGGCCACCTTCGACGCATCGCTCACCCGGTGATACATGGACTCGCCGGCAAAGAAGCCTCCCACACTCACACCGTACAAGCCCCCGACCAGTTGGTCAGCGCGCCAGACCTCGACACTGTGCGCGTGTCCCAGCGTATGAAGTTCAAGGTACGCCCGCATCATCCGGGGTGTGATCCAGGTATCGTGGGCGCCCTGCCGAGGTGCGGCGCAGCCGGCCATGACTTCCGCAAAACACCGGTCACAAGTCACCTGGAACTGCTGACTGCGAATCCGCCGGGCCAGCCGATGCGAGACATGCACCCTGTCGAACTCAAGTACGGCGCACGGGTCGGGCGAAAACCACGCCAAGATCTCGTACCCGTGATCGATGATCGGCCAGGGAAAAATGCCTCGCCGATAGGCCTCCAAGACCCGCGCGGCGTTCAGCCGGCCGCCCAACATCAAGAGGCCGTCCTCGGTGGCCGAGCTCACCGGCGGGAAATCATCTTCATCACGAAACAGACTCATCCACCTAGTATGCCGAACGTACTCGCCGAGTTCGAGATCTCGCCGCACAACATTTAGTGCTCTGCTCGAGCCCAAACCGGTGGGCGATTTGCCGCGACGCGCCCCCACGAGAGGGGCAGCACGCTGCGCAGACGCGATATAATGCGTTGGGACTAGATCCGCAGGCAGATCTGGTTTGGCACCGACCCCGCAGTGGTCTCCGGCTCACAACGCGATTTGACGAACCAGGCATTGCATGAACGAATTTCATCCTCTCGATTCGGGTGGGACGGTCACGGAATCCCAGTCGGCGGAGTCTCTTGCGGTCGGCGAACCAGGGAGCGGACTGGGCGGGGACCGTGGTACCGAATTCGGACGTATCGAGTCCCCCGCGCCGACTCCCCGCGATCGTCTGGCTTGGCTCTTGAGCGCCAGTACTTTTCTGCTGCTGCTGACGTTTTTCTTACCGTACACCGTCGAGAAGATGACCTATGCGTTCACGCGCGGTAAGCAGCGGGCGATGTATGAAACGGCCGGCGATAAACTCCAGCAGGTCGGCCTGAACGATCTTTCGAAAGCCTACCAACTGGTCGCTCATCGCGTGGAGCCGAGCGTCGTGCACATCAATGTCACGTCGGTTTCGGCGGAGAACGCCACTTCGTTGGAGGGCGCAGGTTGGAGGCACCCGATGACGGGCCAGGGGTCGGGGATCATCGTCGATGCTGCCGGGCACATTGTGACCAATGCGCACGTGATTCTGGGTGCCGCGCGGATTGATGTGCGACTGAGCGACGGACGGTTGCTGCCAGCGACGATTGTGGGGACCGACCGGGTCACGGATATGGCAGTCCTGCGGATTGACGCCGGCGAGTTGATTGCCGCCGAATGGGGCGACAGCGACGAGTTGGAAGTGGGCGCATTGGTCTGGGCCATCGGCAGTCCCATGGGGCTGCAGCAAAGTGTGACGTTCGGCATCTTGAGTGGCAAACACCGTTCCTTCCGGGCCGAGCCGGGCACGGGCGTGATGAACATGCTGGGACTATCCGGTGGTTCGCCCTACCACGATTTTCTGCAGACGGACGCGGCGGTGAATCCCGGCAACAGCGGCGGGCCGCTGGTGGACTCGCGCGGCCGCGTGGTCGGTGTCAACACGGCGATCATCGGGGAGAATTATCAAGGAATCAGCTTGGCGATCCCGAGCAGTATTGCGCGGCCGATATACGAGCGCATCATCCGCGACGGACGCGTGACGCGGGGCTGGTTGGGGGTGCAACCGCGCGATGTGGCCGTCCAAGAGACGCAGAGCCTCGGCTTGGCCAAGCCGGAAGGCGCGCTCGTCGAGTCCGTTTCCGCACAACCCGACGGCAGTCCTTCTCCCGCCCAACGCGCGGGGATCCAGCCTGGGGACGTGATCATTCAGTGGGACAATAAGCCGATCGCGAGTCGCACGGAGTTGTTCTCGCGGGTGGCGATGACGGAAATTGGTTCGGCTGTGGAAGTCGTTGTCGTGCGGGACAAGCAGCGGATCACGCTGCGTGTCACGGTAGTCGATCGGCCCATCGGGTTGGGATAAATAAGTTCTTTTCAAGTCGGGAGTTACGTTCACACCCAGTCGTGCGCAGGGCGATGTTGACCCACCCTGGAGACCCCACTATAATTGCCGACCGTGCTTTGGAAGCACACTTTGCTGGTTGGCCCAGAACCGGCGGCATTGGAGTCAATAAAACACAGGGAAGTGACACTCCGCCCGTGGCCGCGCTTGGGACTCTCCCGCGGCCCAAAAGCCACAGGAAGCGCCGGTGTCCTTCGGATCATCCTTCGATACCAAAGAGCAAGTTCGTCAGGCGACCGATCTGGTGGATCTGGTCAGCCGGTCGATTCAATTGCGTCGCCAGGGACGGATGTACGTCGGTCTGTGCCCCTGGCACGACGACGCGCGGCCGAGTCTGCAGGTGAATCCCGACCGCCAGACCTGGAAGTGCTGGGTCTGCGATGTGGGTGGTGACGTGTTCAGCTTCGTGATGAAGCGGGAAGGGGTTGATTTTCCGGAGGCGATCCGGATTCTGGCCGACCGGGCCGGCATCAATCTGTTGCCGCAGGGCCACAAGAAAGCCACACCGGGGGGCCCCGACGACAAACAGACGCTGTATCGGGCCATGGCCTGGGCAGAAGATCAGTATCACCGCTGTCTGCTCGAATCCCCCGAGGCCGAACCCGCCCGCCGGTACCTGGCTGAGCGGGGCATTCAACACGCGAGTATCCTGCGTTTTCATCTGGGCTTCTCACCACCCGGGTGGCAATGGCTGTTGGATCGTGCCAGGACGACGACTTTTGCGCCGGACGTGCTCGACGCGGCCGGACTGTTGGGGAAAACGCAGGACGGCCAGCGCCACGTCGACCGTTTTCGAGGTCGCTTGATCTTCTCCATTCGGGACACCGAACAGCGCCCCATTGCGTTCGGTGGCAGGATTCTGCCGCAACTGTCTGCCACCAAGGAAGCGGCCAAGTACATCAACTCGCCCGAGACGCGACTCTTCACGAAGAGCAATCACCTGTACGGCCTGGACATCGTGCGGGCGGCCACCAAGAGCGATTCGCACATCATCGTGGTGGAAGGATACACCGATGTGATCATGGCGCATCAGCAAGGGCTGAACAACGTCGTGGCCGCCCTGGGCACGGCCGTGGGTGAACGCCACGTCAGCATCCTGCGACGCTTTGCCGATCGCATCACCTTGGTATTGGACGGAGACGAAGCGGGCCAGCGCCGGACCAATGAGGTGCTGGAACTGTTCGTCGCCGCTCAGGTCGATCTCCGCGTGCTGACTCTCCCCTCCGGCCTCGATCCGTGCGATTTCTTGCGGGACCACGGCCGCGCGGCATTCGACGAACTGCTGCTGCAAGCCGTCGATGCCTTGGAGCACAAGGCCCGGACGGTCACCGAAGGTCTGAACGTGCTTCAAGACGTCGACCAGGCGCATCGCGCGCTCGACGATATCCTCCGCACGATGGCCAATGCGCCGCGTCTGGCCGGTGTGACCAACGAGTCCTTGCGGTTGCGCGAACAACAGATGCTGGTGCGGCTCGCGCGGCAGTTCCATGTCGAGGAAATCTCGCTGCGTGCGCGGCTGCTGGAACTGCGGACGCCGACCCTGCGACCGGGCGCCAAACCTGCGGCCGTGGCCCCGCCGGCCGGGCTGACTCCGCCGGAACAAGAGCTGTTGGAGATACTCCTGTCTCACCCGGAACTGGTGGAACAGGCCCTGGAGACTGTGGAAGTTGAGCAGCTGACATCCCCGCAGGCACGCGAGGTATGGGAGCTGTATCTCTATGCTCGCGCGAGAGCTTGTCCTACGAGTCACGCGTCCTGTTGACACTCGCGGAAAGCCTGGAACTCAAATCGCGACTTGAGCAGCTGTTCGAACAGGCCTGCCGCAAGGCCTCGCTCGCGTCGACCGACGCTGAGCACCGTTTGCACGGAATCGTCCGTGACTATCATTTTCAAAAACAGCGGTCCGCCCAACGGCGTGCGCTGGCCACTTTGGAAAACCGCGAATACGATGAACAGGAGGAATTAGCGGTCCTGCAGGATCTGATAGAACAAGAGCGAAACCGGCAGGGTATTTCCGCGCCCACGGACGGGTAGCTTGCTCTGCCGGAGGACCTCCACCCATTGACCCACTCAGGGGGGGGCGGGCGGGGGTCGCAGCCCGGTGTCGAGGAGCGCAAGAAGCGCAGGAGGAATGACACGTGGACCATTTCGAAAAGGATTTGGAAAAACTCATCGCCAAGGGAGTGGCACAAGGCTATCTCACGTACGACGAGGTCAATGACTACCTTCCGGACGAGGATGTTAATCCCGACAAGCTCGACAATTTGTTGATTGCCTTGGAAGAACGCGGCATCGAATTGGTGGATCAACCGCCGAAGGAGGAATTCGAGGAACTCACGGTGGGCCCCTCCGCCACCGAGATGCAACAGGAGATCGAAGAGCAGGAGGCTCGGCTGCCCACCGCCGACGAGCTGCCGAAGCTCAGCGACGATCCGATCCGCATGTATCTGTCGCAAATGGCCGAAATCCCGCTGTTGACGCGCGAAGAGGAGATTTCACTGGCCAAGAAGATCGAGGTCACGCGGAAGCGCTTTCGCCGCAGCGTCCTCAGCTGCGACTACGCCATGCAGGTGGCGGTCCAGACCCTCTCGCGCGTGCACCGCGGGGACCTGCCCTTCGATCGCACCATCAAGGTGTCGCTCACGGAGCGGTTGACGAAGGAGCAGATTCAGGCCCGCATGCCCCACAATTTGTCCACGTTGTCGCATCTACTGGCCACCAATAAGCGGGATTTCGCCCAGTTGATTCGCAAGTCGGTCACCCGTGAGGAACGGCTGCAGGCCCGCCGGGCCTTCCTCCGGCGGCGGCGCAAATGCCTCCAACTGGTGGAGGAAATGAGCCTCCGCACGCGGCGAGTCCAGCCGCTCATGAAGCAGCTGGAGGAATTCAGCGAGCGCATGGACGAAATCCGCGACCGACTCCGTACGATCGGCAGCGATCCGCTGCGGAAGGACGAACGGGCCAACCTGCGTCGGGAATTGCGGGACCTGTTGCTGTTGACGCAGGAAAGCCCGCGCAGCCTGCGCAAGCGGTGCCAGACGTTTCGTACGCAGTTCGAGGCCTACGAGCAGGTGAAACGCCAGCTCTCGAGCGGCAACTTGCGGCTGGTTGTGTCGATCGCCAAGAAATACCGCAACCGCGGACTCAGCTTCCTGGACCTGATCCAGGAAGGGAACACCGGACTGATGCGGGCGGTCGACAAGTACGAGTATCGCCGCGGATTCAAGTTCTCGACCTACGCCACGTGGTGGATCCGCCAGGCGATTACCCGGGCCATTGCCGATCAGGCCCGTACGATCCGGATCCCGGTCCACATGATCGATGTGCTGTCGAAACTCCGGAATATTCAGAAGAGGCTCTTGCAAGAATACCGCCGAGAGCCGACAACTGAAGAGGTAGCGCGTCGCGCCGGGCTGTCGATGGACGAAGTCAAGCGCGTGCTGGACATCGGTCGTCATCCGGTCAGTCTGGATCGGCCGGTCGGCGACGGCGACGATTGCAGCTTTGGTGAGTTCATTGAAGATTCTTCCAGCGAAAACCCCGTGCGCTCCGCTAACAACGGTATTCTGCGCGAGAAAATCGAGGGACTTCTCAAGACCCTCACGTATCGCGAACGGGAGATCATCCGGTTGCGGTACGGCCTGGGGGACGGGTACACGTACACGTTGGAGGAAGTCGGACGCATCTTCCGCGTCACACGAGAACGCGTGCGACAGATCGAAGCCAAAGCCGTGCGGAAACTCCAGCACCCGGTGCGCAGCCAGCAACTTGCCGGTTTTCTGCGCGGCGTGGCAAGCTGACGTCCGCCAGCCTGTGCCGCCAGCCGCCAGGCTTGCAGGTCACCGTGAAATCAGGTGCCGCCGGTCCCGCGACCGGCGGTTTTTTTATTGGCCCCGGCCCTGCCACCGGTCAACCGCATCGAGTCATCGAGGACCACATTCACCATGACTGTCACCGCAGCCGCCCTCCGAGAACTTCACCGTATTCATCGACAGATCACCGATTTGAAGAGCCAGCTGGAACGCGGCCCGCGCCAGGTCCGCGCCGCGGAAGGTCTGCTGGAACGCCTGGAAGCGGCACTGGTCGCCGCCAAACAGTCCCTCACCCAGACGCGCGTGAAGGCCGATGAGCGTCAACTGCAACTCCGCCAGCGCGAAGCGCGGATCACCGACCTCCAAATCAAACTCAACGCCTGCGGGAGCAATCGCGAATACCAGGCCCTGAAGGAACAGATCGAGGCCGACAAGCAGGCGAATAGCGTCCTGTCCGACGAGATTCTCGAGGCGCTGGAACAGATCGATGTGCTCCAGGCCGAATACCACAAGATCCAGGGCGATCGCGACAAGGCGGCCCACGGATTGGAGACGGTTCGGTCCGAAACCGAAGAGAAGATGCAGAGGCTCGGATCGGAACTGCGGCGCGTGTCGGACGAGCTCGGTCAGGCCGAGCAGGGTCTGCCACCCGATTTCAAGGTGGAATACGAGCGCATTTCGCGGGCCCGCGGCGAAGACGCGCTGGCCCAAGTCGAAGGCCAAACATGCGGTGGCTGCTACCAGATGCTGACGGCCCAGACCATCAACGACCTGCTGCTCTCCAGACCAGTGTTCTGCAAGAGCTGCGGCGCGCTGCTGTACCTGCCGGAAGATCGCGAGCCGCCGGGCTAGTGCTCTGCCACGCCCAGAACGAGGGTTGCCGAGAGTGGTCCGCCGGGCCCCGGCGGTTCTCATTGCTCGATGCGCCGATTCCGCCGGAGCCCGGCGGACCACTCTGATGGGACGCGCCCCCATCTGTACCGTACCCCAAAACCCAGCGTGGAAGGGGCACTACCGCCGTTCACCAGCCCGGGCGATAGGCGCGCTGCAGGTAGTCGTTGGCGGATGGCATGTTGGTGAACTGCAGGTTGGCGGCGTCCCACGCGAGCTGCTGGCCCGCGCGATAGGCCACGTTCCCCAGCAGTACCGTTTCGGTAACCGCTCCGGAATAGTCGAAGTTGCAGCTGGTGGCACTGCCCGTCTTGCAGGCCGCCATCCACTCCTGGTGATGGCCGCTCGATGCCGGGATGCTCGGCTCGGGTGGCACCAGGTCGGCGAATGCCGCGGCCGGCCACAGCATCCGCCGATCATAACTCGCCAGCAACATGCCTCGACTCCCCACAAAGACACCCCACACCCACTCGGGCAGCTGATTGTCGCGGAACAGGGCCGGGGCCGTCTCGCCATGGGTCCACGTCAAGGTCAGTGGCGGCGCATCCCCGCGCGCGGCGAATTCGTAGCGTACGTGCTGCCAGGGCGGCGTGCTTTCGGGATGCGGAGTCGGACCATGGGCCTCGATGGTGAGCGGGTGCCGCAGGTCCAACGCCCAAAAGGCCAGGTCGAGATAGTGGCAGCCCATGTTTCCGAAGGCCCCGCCACCGAAATCCCACCAGAAATGCCAGTCGTGCGGCACGTAGCAGGGATGGTAAGGACGAACCGGGGCCGGGCCCAGCCAGAGGTCCCAGTCGAGCCCGGCGGGGACCGGCGGGGTCTCCTGCGGCCGGTCGCCGGCGGCACCACCACCGGCCAGCCAGCAATGGCATTCGTGCACCGCGCCGATCGCACCAGCGCGAATCAACTCGACGATCCGACGATAGTTCTCGCAAGCATGTATCTGAGTGCCCATCTGCGTGGCCACTTTTTGCTCCGCGGCCACGCGAGCCGCCAGACGAGCCTCGTGCACGGAGTGCGCCAGAGGCTTCTCGCAATAACAGTGTTTTCCCATCCGCATCGCCATCACGCTGGACGGGGCATGCACGTGGTTGGTCGTACTCACGACCACCGCGTCGATCTGGCGATCCAATTCGCTCAGCATACGGCGATAATCGCGGAACTTCGCGGCGGCCGGAAACTTTCGGAAGGATTCGGCCGCCCGCCGCTCATCCACGTCGCAGAGGGCCACGATGTTCTCGCTGGCAACCTCGGCCAGATTCTGAGCACCACGGCCTCCCGCACCGATCAGGGCCAGGTTCAGTTTCTCGTTGGCCTGGTAGCCCCGAACCGACTGGCTGCTGCCAAGAATCACGAAACTCGCGCCACTGACACCGGTGATCGATAAGAACCGTCGACGATTGAAGCGGGCTGCCATTTCAGGGGGCCTTTCTGCACATGATCGCGCCGTCACCGGATGGAAGTATGGTACTCTTGCAGGCTCTTGACAGACCCGCGCCCTTTGCGAAACGCGTCGATGCCTTTGGCGGCCGCCAGTCCAGCAGCCAAAGTCGTAATGTAGGGAATCTTGCGTCGCACGGCCGTCTTTCGAATATAGGAATCGTCCTGTTTGCTGGCCTTGCCGCTGGGCGTGTTGATCACCAGCATGACTTCGCCATTGGATATGGCATCGACGATGTTCGGGGAGCCTTCGTGCAACTTCAGTATCTTCTCGGCTTTGATCCCAGCGGCGGTCAGGCAGCTGCAGGTCCCTTCCGTGGCTCGGATCGCGAAGCCCATTTCGCTGAAGCGCCGGGCCACTTCCACCACCGCCGGCTTATCGGGATCCGCCACGCTGATCAGGATGGTCCCTTCGGCGGGCAGCCGCATCTGCGCCGCTTGCTGGGCCTTGTAATACGCCAGTCCGAACGAATCGGCCAGACCGAGGACCTCACCCGTGCTGCGCATTTCCGGCCCCAGCAGCGGGTCCACTTCGTGGTACATCGTGAAGGGGAAAACGGCCTCTTTCACGCCGAAATGCGGGATCGACTTGCGCCCGAACTTCAACTCGGAGAGCCTCTTGCCCAGCATGACTTCGGTCGCAATACGGGCCATCGGAATGTTGCAGACTTTGGAGACCAGCGGGACCGTGCGGCTGGCCCGCGGGTTGGCCTCCAGCACGTAGACCGTGTCCTGGCAAATGGCGTACTGGATGTTCATCAGTCCCACGACATGGAACTCGATGGCGATCTTGCGATTGTACTGGTGGATCGTGTCGATGTGCTTCGGCGGGATGCTGATGGGCGGGATCACACAGGCCGAGTCTCCCGAATGGACACCCGCCAACTCGATGTGCTCCATGACCGCGGGCACAAAGGCATCCTCACCGTCGGCGATGGCGTCGGCTTCCACTTCGATGGCGTTCTCCAGGAACTTGTCGATCAGCACCGGGCGGTCGGGCGAGACTTCGACCGCCGCCGCGAGGTAACGCTGCAATTCCGATTCATCATGGATCACCTCCATGGCCCGGCCGCCCAGGACGAACGACGGGCGCACCATCAAGGGATAGCCAATCTCGCGCGCGACGTTCAGCGCCTCGTCGAACGTGCTGGCCATGCCGGAATCAGGTTGCGGAATACCGAGCCGGCGCATCATGTGCCGGAAGCGGTCCCGGTCCTCAGCCAGGTCGATCGAGTCGGGGGAAGTGCCCAGGATTTTCACGCCGGCCTCGGCCAGTTCCCGGGCGAGATTCAGGGGCGTTTGTCCGCCGAACTGGACGATCACTCCCTCCGGTTTCTCCTTCTCATAAATGCTCAGCACGTCCTCCACGGTCAGCGGTTCGAAGTACAACTTGTCGGACGTATCGTAATCCGTAGAAACCGTTTCCGGATTGCAGTTGACCATGATCGACTCGTAACCGGCATCGCGGATCGCGAAGGCGGCGTGCACGCAACAGTAGTCGAACTCGATGCCCTGTCCGATCCGATTGGGTCCGCCGCCGAGCACCATGATTTTTCGGCGGTTCGAGACGCTCGTCGTGTCCGGCGCGTTGTAGCTCGAGTAATAGTACGCGGCGTTTTCCACGCCACTGACCGGCACGGGATGCCAGCCTTGCACGACGCCGAGCGCCTTGCGACGCGCACGGATCTCGGGCTCCGCCACACCCAGCAGCTTGCCCAGGTAGCGGTCGGCGAAGCCGTCGCGTTTGGCCTCCCGCAACAGATCATCCGGTGGCAGTCCGCCCCGGTAAACCAGGATCTTCTCTTCCAGCTCGACCAGCTCCTTCATTTGCTGAATGAACCAGGGCTTGATGTACGTCCGTTCGTAGAGCGTCTGCACGTCGGCGCCTTTGCGCAGCGCTTCGTACATGAGAAACTGCCGCTCGCTGGACGGTTCGGCGAGTTTCTGCATGAGTTCTTCCAGCGACCGGCTGTGGAAGTCTCGTGCGAACCCCAGCCCGTACCGACCGATTTCCAGGGAACGAATGGACTTCTGGAACGCTTCCTTGTAGTTCTTGCCGATGCTCATCACTTCGCCGACGGCCAGCATCTGGGTGCCCAGCTTATCGGTCAGGCCGGGGAATTTCTCGAACGCCCAGCGCGGCGAACTTGACCACCACGTAGTCGCCCCACGGTTCGTACTTCTCCAGCGTTCCCAACCGCCAATACGGAATCTCGTCCATGGTCATGCCGCCGGCCAGGAGCGACGAAACGGACGCGATCGGGAACCCCGTGGCCTTACTGGCCAGCGCCGACGAGCGCGAGGTGCGCGGATTGATTTCGATCACAACGACTCGACCCGACTGCGGATCATGCGCGAACTGGATGTTCGTTCCGCCGATCACCTGGATCGCCTCGACGATAGCGTACGAGTACTTCTGGAGTTTCTTCTGCAGCTGGCTGTCGATGGTGAGCATCGGAGCGGTGCAGTAGGAGTCGCCCGTGTGGACGCCCATCGCATCGACGTTCTCGATGAAACAGACGGTGATCATCTGGTTCTTCGCATCCCGTACGACCTCCAACTCCAGCTCTTCCCAGCCCTGCACCGATTCCTCCACGAGGATTTGCTTGACCAGGCTGGCGGCCAACCCGCGCTGCGACGACGCGCGAAACTCGTCCAGGTTGGAGACCAGCCCGCCGCCCGTTCCGCCCATCGTGTATGCCGGCCGAATAACGGCGGGTAGACCGATCCGCCCCACCGCCTCCTCGGCCTCCGCCAGGCTGTGGGCGATTTCGCTACGGGGCGTTTCGATCCCCAGTCGTTGCATCGTGTCCTTGAAGGCCTGGCGATCCTCGCCGCGCTCGATCGCATCGATCTGCACGCCGATCACGCGCACCCCATACTTCTGCAGCACACCGGCCCGCCACAGCTCGGAACTCAAGTTCAGTCCCGACTGACCACCCAGATTCGGCAACAGCGCGTCGGGCCGCTCTTTGGCCACGATGTCCGCGACGCAGTCCAGCGTCAGCGGCTCAATGTAAGTCGCGTCGGCCATCTCGGGATCGGTCATGATGGTCGCCGGGTTGGAGTTGACCAGCACGATTTCGTAGCCCATTCTGCGGAGGGCTTTGCACGCCTGCGTGCCGGAGTAATCGAATTCGCAGGCCTGACCAATGACAATCGGCCCCGAACCGATGATCATCACTTTCCGAATGTCGTTGTGCTTTGGCACGACCGATGACTCCCTGTGCGTGTTTCAACGTGGAGATGTTCTTCTGGAGGCGTGAGGGGTGCGCGGCAAGTTGGCGGTGTTCGCGAACGCGGTTCAGATGTACTCAATCGTGGCCGGCGGCTTGGGCGTGATATCGTACAGGCAGCGGTTCACGCCGGGAATCGACGTCACGCGCTGGCAGATGCGGTGCAACTGCGGCCAGGGCAAATCGATCGAGGTGGCGGTGCGGGCATCCACGCTGTGGAGACACCGTACGACGACGATCTGGCCGAACTCGCGTCGCCCATCACGGATTCCTGTGGCTTTGTCCTCCAGCAGCACGGCCAGGTACTGGAAGGCCGGCGTGTCTGTCAGTTCCTCTTCCACGATGGCCGTCGCCGCCCGCACCGTCTGCAGACGCGCGGCAGTCACTTCGCCTACGATCCGCGTGGCCAGGGCGGGGCCGGGAAACGGCATCCGCTCGGCAACTTCAGCTCGAAACCCGAGAACGCGCGCGACTTCCCGCACTCCGTCTTTGCGCAGCGTAGCCAGCGGCTCGAGGACCTGGTAACCGTACTCTATTTCGGGATCGATACCCAGCTGCGAGAGGATGTTATGCTGCCGCTTGATGCCGTCCACGGTCTCCTCAATGTCGGTCAGGATGGTTCCATGCAAGAGATGTGTCGCACCGCTCTGGCGGACAATCTTGCCAAACACCTTGGCATAGAACGTGTGGGTGATGGCGTTGCGTTTGTCTTCCGGGTCGGTCAGCCCGCTCAGCGCTTCCAGGAATTCGGAGCGGGCGTCGATGATCTCGACCGGTATATTCATCTTGGTGAACATCTCGACGACACGAGCCGGCTCGCCTTCGCGCATCAGCGCATTGTCGACAAAGATGGTGCGCAGCCGGTCTCCCAGGGCCCGATGCCCCAGTGCCGTCACGACCGAACTGTCGACGCCGCCGCTGAGCGCATTGATGGCACGTCCGGCTCCGACCGCTTGTTGAATTCCGGCGATCTGCTCTTGAATGAAAGCCTGGTAGTCCATGCATTGCTCCCTATCTCAAAATCAATTATCTATTCTTGCTCTTGCTCTTGCTCTTAATCTTAATCTTAATCTTAATCTCGCATTCACCCCTCACCCCTCACCCCTCACCCCTCACCCCTCACCCCTCACCCCTCACCCCTCACCCCTCACCCCTCACCCCTCACCCCTCACCCCTCACCCCTCACTCTCGTCCCATCCATACTGATTCGGTGCTTCTCCATGGGACTCAATAATTCGAGGCTTCTTGAGTCGCGGATTCGTGTGCAGGATATCCTCAAGCTCGATCTTGAACTGCCAGTTGTCACCAAAATCGTAAAGGAACGGAAACGTCTCCCCGACGCGCATGGGTGCCATTCCGATGGCCAGTTCGTCGGCGAAGACCTCGCAGTCGCAGCCCGGAGATTCGACGTTCAATTTCGTTCCGTTCCTCTTGCGGAGCGTGAAACAGTAGAGATGGTCGTAGTCGAAGCGATACGCGTCGAGAATCGCCCCAGCCAGATCCGCGAGAACGCAGTCGGCGGGCATTTCGATCCGCCGCCAGGTGCGGCCCAGGCTGACTTTGAAGCGATGAACCCCGTCGCGGAATTCGGCTTCGGGAAAGGTGAGATTCTGCTTCCACTGGGGAAAGTACCGGCCGAGAGTCGCTTGGCAAACGCCGAAACCCGTGGCATCTTGCTGGCTGAAGCGCAACATGCTCGGCATCACCAGTTCCCGGATGCACCGGAAGAGAGCACTGCCGAAATCGGTTGTGCGAACCGCGACCACCGACCAGTTCTCGCCTGGTCTTGGCGTTGCCAGCTCCAAGTCAACGAATCCAAAAGCACGCATCAAAGCGAGATGGGCCTGTTCGTCGTTGGAGAGATCAATTCTCCCACTCTTCCCCCTGAAACACTGCTCCAACATCGGCACTCGTTCGAAGAGCAGCACGACATTCAGCAAGAGATGCGATCCCAAGTAGGATCCTCGCTCTCCCCACATGGTGGTCGATGCAAAAAACAGCCAGGCTTCCAGCAGATTGAAGTAGCGTTCGGTCGCATTGAGCTGCTGCCATTGTAGCTGCAGGGCTTGATCCACGCGCAGTCGGCCTTTGGCACCCATGCCGTCGACGACTCCCAGGCCGGTCGCTCGCAGCAACAGATAGAGACCGTGGATGTTCGGAAACGATCGCTGCTGCGGACGTTCCAGAGCCGGGCGCACAGGATGCACCAACCGCTCGTCCAGCCCCCTCAGGCTGGCCAGAGGCAGCAAACCGTGTTTGCCTGGCGACGCGAATGCCTGCGGGTCCCACGAACTCCAGGAGCGTCTGAATATCCCGCAGGATCGAACCCGGTGCGTCTTCGCGGATGTTCACGTCGCGTAGCAACCGTACTGTCCCGATATCCATCGAGTCACCTTCGTCCCGCCACGCCTCACACCACGCGACTTGATTTCCATGCGATCGATCAACCGTCTGGGCAGCTACAGCGTCCAGCCTTCGCGATACGGGGGCTGGAGCAGCGCGTTGGCCGCTTCCGAGTTCTTAAACCGCAATTGCTGGGCGTCCCAATAGAGTTTCTCTTCCGTACGAATCGCGATGTTCCCCATCAGGATCACGGCGGCCAGGTGGCCGGCATGGTCGACAAAGTTACTGCCAGCCGGATTCCCCCCCTTGCAGGCGTCGATCCACTCCTGGTAATGCCCGGGCGATCGGTCCAGCTTCTGCGGTGGCTTCCCCAGCGACTTGGCCTTGGCGTCGGGCAACAGTTTTGCGCCGAGCAACACGCCGTCATCGCCCACGATCAACGTGCCGTCGTCGGCAAACATGTTGGGAACGCCGACTTCTTTCGGCAAGGGAGGCATCATTCCCCCGTCGTACCACTTGATGACGACGTCCGGCCGGTTCCCGTCGGCGGCAAACCGGAACGTGACCATCGACGCCAGTGGGGCGGTCTCCTGCCGGACCTCCGGCGGTGCGCTCCAATGGGTGGAGCAGGCCTCCACACTTTCTGGCCAACCGAGTTTCAGGGCCTTGAAGGCGGAGGACAGGTTGTGGCAACCGATATCGCCCAGCACGCCCGTGCCGAAGTCCCACCAGCCGCGCCACGCAAACGGGTGGTAGCACCCGTGATAGGGCCGCCATGGCGACGGACCGATCCAGAGGTCCCAGTTCAGATGCGAGGGCACGGGGGGAGTGTCTTTCGGTCGCGATATGCCGCGCGGCGAGATGTCGGGACGGCGATTCGACCACGAATGGATCTCTCGCACTTGACCCACGGCGCCCGACCAAATGTACTCACAAATCACACGCGCCTCCTCGGACGCCTGACCCTGATTGCCCATCTGGGTCGCGACGTTGGCGTCCTGGGCGGCCTTGGCGAGGGCCAGCGCCTCATGCACGCTGTGGGTCAGCGGCTTCTGGCAAAAGACGTGCTTACCCAACCGCAACGCCGTCATGGCGACGACCGCATGGCTGTGGTCGGGCGTGGCAATCATGACCGCGTCGATGTCTTTCTGCGTTGCCAACATCTCGCGGAAATCGCTGTAGATCTTCGCGCAGGAAATGGCTTCGCGGCGTTGGCTGCCTGATTCGCGTCCACGTCACAGATGGCCACGATGTTCTCGGTGGGCACGCGCTGGATGTCGCCGGAGCCCATCCCGCCCACGCCGATGCCCGCAATATTGAGTTTTTCGTTGGCCGACGGTTGACCGGGCATTCCCAGCACGTGACGAGGAATGATCGTAAACACCGTGGCGGCGGTGCCTGCCAAAGCTGCTGTGCCAGCCAGAAACTTGCGACGATTGAACGCGCGATTGCCACTCATCGGGAGACCTCCGTTGGGAGAGGCGGTGAATAGTGCGTGCCTGCGCAGCGCGCCACATGCCACGTCACGCCGGCGTCATGCGCCCCCCGAGGCGTGAGGCGCATTCTAACCTATCGTTTCGCCGTTGTACCGTAGGGGGAAAAGATCTCCACCGCCACAAATTCCTGCAAGTGCTGTTGAGCAACAAGTTGATGTCCAACGGTTTGGGCAACGCCCATGCCAGGGGCGCCAGTTCTTCGTTGGCTGCGAAACTGTGGCCTTCGTTGTACAGGTACTGCAGACAGGCAGTTGAGTTGGTGGACGGCTCGATCTGCACAGCTTACATTCATACGGAGGGGCAGGCGACGTGCGGGCGGGGCACGACCGCAGGGATCTGCGGGCGGCGACCGGTGACTACTGCTTTGACGCGGCACGAGTTCATCCGGACGTTCCAGAGACTTGTGCCCGACCGGGAGGTGTCATCCATGGCAAGCCACCTACGATTGCCCCGTACCTTCATCATCGCGTGCTTCCTGGCGGCGATCACCAGCGGACCGTATCTGCGGGCTGCGTGTGGGCCCAGCGCGCCGAGTCCAGCCAACGAGCCGACTGCGCCGATCCACGGCGTCGGCATTCAACTCGGACTTCAGCCGCCTGAACTCGAACGCTACGCAGCCGACGAACTGGCACGGTACGTCCACAGGTTGTTTGATGTCGAGGTAACTCGCAGCGGCGCACCATCGCCACCGGCTGACGCATTGTTATTGGTGGGAACGCCCGAGACAAACCCGGCGGTGTCACAGGCGGTGGGCAGCGGAAACTGGCCGCAGGTGAGCGACCAGGGGATCGTTCTGAAGCCAGCCTCGCTCGACGGCAAACCGGTGCTGGTGATCGGCGGCGGCAGTCCCGCGGCGACACTCTGGGCTGTTTACGAACTCGTCGAACGCTGGGGCGTTCGTTATCTCTTGAGCGGGGATGTGTACCCGGAGAGGCGGACCGAGTTCTGCCTTCCGGCGATCGACCTGGTGCTGGAACCCGAGTTCCGGGCGCGCTGGTTCAAGACCATGGGCGACTTCCCCATGGGCATGGAGGGATGGGGCCTGGCCGACTACCGTCCCTTCCTCGATCAGCTGGCCAAGTTGAAGTTCAACCGCATCCGGGTTGGGAGCAGTCCTTCGCAGCCGTTTCTCGATTTACGGGTCCAGGGGATCCAGCAACAGTCGGCCGTTCTCTGGTATGGCTATCGGTATCCGATCACGGACGACATGCCCGGCCGGAAGCTCTTCGGGAATGAAGCGGAATTCTGGAATCCCGATCTGCCGCCGCCGCCGGCTGCTGGTGCGGAGATTCTGGCGGCCGGCCAGCGACACTGTCACGCGTTGATCGCCTATGCCCACTGTCGCGGGATCGAGGCGTCGTTCGTCGGATCGATCACCGACTTTCCCGAAGGAGTTCAGTTCGCTGGTCCCCGAGGCGCAGGTCGTGAATCAACTGGGACAGTTGACGGTTGGACCCGGCGCTTCCGTTCGCCCAGACAACGAAGCCTTAACGCAGCTTTCGGGGGCCGTGATCCGCACCATCGTCGATACGTACGCTGAGGCCGATTCGTACGGATTCCCGTTGGGAACGGAATGGAACGGCTGGGTTGACGCCTACGAATGGGCTTGGCAAGAACTTGACAAACGATACGCGGTGCGCGAAGTGACGTCGTTGGACGAATTGCTGCGCCGGGCGAGCCAGCGTTCGTATCACGACGGCCGCGAGCACTGCGTGCGGGAACTCAAAGGAGGCCTCGCCGGCTTGTACTTTCTGGCCCGGCTGTGGTCGAGTCCCGAGGTGCTGCCGCGGAGCCGCAAGCCGGATGCCCGGCTGGTTGTGTACGAACCGGCCGAGGAACTGTTTCCCATCCTGTCGCGCGTGCTGCCGGAAAACGCCGAGCTCGTGATCGTGCTGGACTACAACCCCACGCGCGTGCTCCGCAAACGCGGCGTGCTGGCGACCGTTCCCGCTGAAAAATTACCGACAACACTGGTTCTGACACTGCACGATGACAGCGTCGGATTGCTTCCCTTGCTGACCACCAGTGCGTTGCACCAGCTCGTGTCCGACATGCGTCAGTGGGGACTGAGCGGGTTCTGTACGCGTCAGTGGCTGATCAGCGATCATGACCCGTCGGTGGCCTACCTGAGCAAGGCCGCCTGGAACCGCGACGCGACGCCGCAAGCCGTCTGGGCAGATCAGATTCGTGCGACGTGTGGCGAGGCCGCGGTCGAACCGATGCTGGCCGCATTCCGCGAGATCGAGTCTGTCACCACCGGGCTGGAGGATCACGGCATGGGGCTCACCTTCCCATGGCCCGGCATGATGATGCAGCACTGGACACCGGAACCGCTCACCAAGATGCGGCCTGAGGACCGGGCCGGCTACCAACGCGCACTCGATGCGATGCAGCGTGTGCCACTCCCGGTGCGCCCGGAAGGACAGGCCTGCGTCAAGTATTGGATCGGCAGGCTGGAATTCGCCGTGAAATATCTGGACGCCGTCCAGGCCGTGAAGGCGGCGGCAATCGCCGAGCGAGCAGCACTCGATGCGCAGGCCAAGGGCGATTTGCCGGCATACCGGGCCCGCTGGGCCGAGGCACTGCAGCAGACGGAGGCCGCGCAGGCTGCGGCGGCTCAAGGCATCGAGTCCTTTGCCTCCGTCGCCAACCGCGCTGATCTCGGTGCCATCGCCGTACTGGCAGAATACGTCTACCGACCGTTGACGAACAAAGTGCGTGAACTGCGGATGTGATAAGGCCCTGCGAGGAAATAAGTTACCGAATCCTTGTAGGACGGATTGCCAATCCGTCCTACATCCAATTCGGTCGGTTATTGTCTTCCAGCGCCTAACCCAATCGCCCACTTCCTGACCTAATAGAATGTCCCGGAGGTCTGCAGATGTCCATGAAGCGACGCGAATTCCTGAAAGCGGCGACGTCCGTTGCCGTCCCCATGTTCGTTCCCACCCGCGTGTTTGCCGCGGCCGATCAGCCCGGAGCCAACGAGCGTGTAAAGATCGGTATCGCCGGACTGGGCGGCCGGACGAATTGGCTTCTCCAGAACGAGGATTTCCCAGGAGGGCAGATCGTCGCCGTCGCAGATTGCTTCACGCGCCGTTGCGACGAGGCGTTGGGGCTGATCGCGAGCAAGTATCTCGACTGGAAGCCCAAGAGCTATCCCGATATCCGCGAAATGCTCGACAAAGAAAAGCTCGACGCCGTGTTCGTCGAAACGACGTGCCATGCCCGCGTGTGGTGCATGATGCATGCCCTGGCCGCCGGCTGCGATGTGTACGGCGAAAAACCGCTGACGCTGACGGTGGCCGAGGGACGAGCCCTCGTCAATGCCGTCCGCCAGAACCAGCGGATCCTGCAGACCGGCACCCAGCGGCGCTCGATGCCGATCAACGCGCATTGCAGTCGGCTCGTACGTGAGGGCGCAATCGGCAAGGTCCGGGAGGTGATCGCCTACAACTTCGAGGGGCCCAAGGCGTGGAACGCTCAACCGGGCCAGGCACCGCCGCAAGATCTCGACTGGGATCTCTGGACCAACCAGGTCGAACTGCGTCCTTACCATGCCGATCTCCATTTCGGTTGGTCGAACTACGAAGACTACGACGGCGGCGGGCAGTCGTGGGGAGTTAGCGGCTGGGGCACCCATGCGCTCGATCAGGTCCAGTGCGCTCTGGGCACCGACGATACCGGCCCGGTCGAAATCTGGCTGGAAGAAAAGGGGAAGGACGGCTGGCCGCAAGTCATGCTCCGTTACGACAGCGGCACCGTTCTGAAGCTCGTCGGCGAACGTCACACGATGGAGGATCTCGGGGCCATCTTTGTCGGCGAGCGGGGGAAGATCGAGATCCTCCGTGGCCACGCCCGAGCCAACCCTCCCGAACTGCTCCAGGACGCCCCGCCCGACACGCCCAACGGCCCGGCCGAATCGGTCCCGCACATCAAGAACTTCCTGGACTGTGTGAAGAGCCGCCAAGCGCCGGCAGCCGACGTCGAAACGGGACACCGGGCGACCACGGTCTGCCATCTGATCAACATCTGCCGCAAGCTCGGCCGGAGGCTGCGTTGGGATCCCAAAGCGGAACGGTTCGTCGGCGACGAGGAAGCGGACCAGCTCTTGTCGCGTCCCCGCCGCCCAGCTTACGAGCTCCCAGAAGTGTGACAAATCCGTAGGCCGGAACAAGCCCGCGCAGTTCCGGCATGACCCGGATGACACCACCGGATCGCCGCTCTTGTTGCGGCCGGCAGTGCTGCGCCGTGCGGCGCAGCCGCACCGGCATGTAGCTGGGACAAAGTGGTGTGATACCTTGTTGCCGTCGCGCAGCGACGATTGCCCGTGCCCGTTTTGTGCGGTGAGGGTCAGCGATCGTGGAAGCGGATCTCGAGCACCTCGTATTTCAGCACGCCGCGGGGCACCGGGATCTCGACTTTGTCGCCCACCTTTTTGCCCAAGAGCCCCTGTCCAATCGGACTGGTGATCAGATATTTCCCCGCGTCGTAGTCTTCATCACCACCTCCCACCAACGTGAATTCCTCCTGGTCGTCCACATCGAGGTCCCGAACCACCACGGTGGCCCCGAACGTCACCTGGTCGGTGGGGAGCTTGGAGGGATCGACGATCGTTGCGTGGGCGAGATCGCTCTTCAGCTTGTTGATTTTCGCCTGCAACAACCCTTGGGCCTCACGCTGCGCATGGTATTCGGCATTCTCGCTCAGGTCGCCTTCCGAGCGGGCGATCGCGATATTCTCAGCGATCTTCGGCATTTCTTCGTCTTCGAGGCGAGCCACTTCAGCTCGCTTCCGGTTGTAGCCTTCTCGCGTCATGGGGATGAAATCGGTCATGCAACGAACTCCGCTCGCAGACAAAAAAACGCGACCTCCCTGAATAAGAGAGGTCGCCGGATGTTTACTCGCGTGAGCCTCTATTGTTAAGGATTTTCGGCCTTCTGTAAAGACAGACCCGGGATCATTCAGGACACGGCCATGAAGGTTCTGCCACCGTCCACTGGGCCGCGGAACCCGCCAGCCGACGATCCCCGGCACGGCTCCGGATCAAGCGGACACGACTCGCCCGATACGTGCACCCAGTTCCTGCAGACTCACGCCGCGGACCAGGAACCGTTTCTGAGCGGCCGTGTCGCCGGCCAGAAGTTCCACCTGGGAGCGTTTGAGCGCACAGCGACCGGCAGAGCAATTCGACGATGGCCTTGTTGGCCTTGCCCTTCTCGGCGACCTGGGTGACAGCCACTTTGAGCACCCCATTCTGGACACCACGGATGGCGTTTTCGCGTGCTCCGGGCTGGGCCCGCACGAGCAGCACGACCCCCTCCGGATGCGCCGCCAACTCCCTCACGCCACCACTCCTTCGAACAACAGGCTGCCGACCCGGACCATCGTGGCGCCCTCTTCGATGGCGACCTCGAAGTCGCGACTCATTCCCATCGACAGGTGCCGCAGTGTAACGCCCTCGGGGCACTGCGGCCGCATGGCCTCGCGCAGGTTCCGCAGTCGACGGTAGTCCTCGCGCACTTCTTCCGCATCGCTCTCGAGTGCCGACATGGCCATCAACCCCTCGATCGTCAGATGCGACCACTGTCCCAACTGGGCAGAGATCCCCAGCGCCTCCTCGGTCGAAAACCCGGTCTTCTCGGCATCGCCCGAGATGTTGACCTCCAGCAGCACGTGCAACGACCGTTGCTGCTGAGCCGTCTCCTGCTCGAGCGCTTCGAGCAGGCGGAGACTATCGACCGAGTGGATCCAGTGCAGCGCCGGCAGCGTGCGGCGAATCTTGTTGCGTTGGAGATGCCCGATCAGGTGCCAGTTCACGGCGGGGTCTGCGATCGCGGACGCCTTGGCACACAAGGCCTGAGGCCGGCTCTCCGCCAACGCGTGGCATCCCGCCTCCACCAGCCAGCGTGTGAGTGCGACGTCCACATATTTGGTGACCGCCACCAACAAGACGTCCGCTTCGGTACGGCCACTGCACTGCGCTGCGCGAGCGATCCGCTGCCGGATCTCAGCCACATTGTCCAGTATTCTCTGACGCGGGTCGATCATGGCCAGCCACCACTATTCGATTTCAATCAAATCCTCCAAACAGCCGTCCAGATCGAACCGTGCGGCGACAAATTCATTTGTCAGGTTCTGTCCCAACACCGTTCGGCTACTGCGACGTGCCAGCGACCGGTAGATCAGCCACTGCGTTTCGCGCAATTGGACGCGGTACCCCACCGCGACATCGTGCGGCTGGGGCGTCAGGTGTTCGGCCACCGTCAGTTGCCGCCAGGTGCGCCCCGCCGCGCCGGCGCAGTGCCAGGTCGAACAGCACAGGCACGTAGAGCCGCGGTGTAGTCTCGGCGACCGCCAGCTGGACCGCGTCGCCATCCGCTTGCAGCGTACCGTGCGTTGGAGCGGCACGCCACTCGGGCAGCGACAACGGCAGTACGGCGCTGATCGCTCGATGGTTGCCCAGCACGCCTTCACGCGTTTCCCCCTCCGGATCGAAATGGATGTCGTCCGCCAACGGAAACCGCACCTGGTATTGGATGGCGGCGGGGTGCGGCCCCAGGATCGCATCGGCGATCAACAGGAAACGGTCGTCGCGCGCAACAGCATCTGACGCTGGATTTGCCATCCGTCCTGGCAGTCAACCTCCAATTCCAGGTAGTCCACATCCTCGTCCGTGAACCAGCAGGTGTCGGTCCATTCGGAACGCAGTTCCAGAGCACGATCGTCGACCTTGACGTGCGGCGTGGTATCCCCAGACCAGAGTGTCCGACCGTTCGTCGTCAGCTCACACCGTAAGTGATAACCATTAAACAGGCAGACGAACTGCGGGCTCTTGCGCGACCATTTGCTGCGCATCACGCAGATTTCGCCCCATTCGGAATGCAGGGACGACTTGGAGAGTTTGCCTCCTCGCCGGTCGCCGCGCTGGGCAAACGGGCCGGGCAGCACATGCCGGGCCATCTGCCAGTCGCCGCGGTTGCCCCCCTGTTTCAAGGCCGCCCACAGCAGGTCGGGACACCAATCGCCACACGAACCCCGCGACAACACGAGAGTGCCGTCGGGCCGACTCAGCCGCAGCGACTGACGCGCACGGTCCACTCGTATTGCAGGCTGGCATCTTCATCGCAGCAGTGCCAGCCGGCGGCTCCGCCCATGATGAAGCACCGCGTCCAACAGGCCAGTAGTCCGCGGAACAACTCCAGATAGGTCGCGTGCGGCATACCTTGTCCGTCAAGCAGCTCGACCATCGCCAACGAGATCGCTCGCGCAGGCAGGCACAATCAGATCGCGGCAATCCTGCAGTTCAGGCAAGACAAAGGCCAAGGCCAACGGCAACTCGCCGGCCAGCAACTGATGTCGCAGCGGGTCGTCGTGCAAGTTGATCCCGGCCGCCGACTCCACCGTGGTGCGCAACTCCTGGTATAAAGCCCGCCACCATTCAGGCGGCACGACCGACACAAGCGCGGACAACAGGTGACACCAGGCAATGCATTCCAACGCCCAGACCGCGTCGTGCTCGCGGGTTTCCGCGTCCGCCAGCCACTCGCGCAGCATCTGCGTGGTGGCTACGCGAGACAATTTCTTCCGCCTGGCCCAGCGCGTCAGACGTTTCAAGGGCCGCGGAGTCAGTAGCGACTCATAACTGTCCGGAAGGGCCCATTTCAGCGGATGAGTCGCTGGATCGCCGGCCGCTTTCAGGAAGTCGACTGCCGGACGCCGCGCCGTCAGCTGAACCTCCCACTCGGCCCATTCGCTCAAATCGGGAAGTTGCGGCCACTGCGCCGGCCGTCGACCTCGTCTGGCTTGCGTTCGATCTTTCCTGGGCATCTGCAAGTACCGTTCTCACCCGACGGGCTTCCCGTCGGACCCTTCCTGCGCACGAAATTCGACCCGTTGCCCACATGCCTGCCGCCCCCCTTACTCCTCGGCCCGGTAATTTCGGGGGCTGGGCGGTGCCCTCGTCCCGCTCGCAGCACCATCCTGGGTGGCGTGCCGGCGGCGTCGGACAACCTCAGCAAACTTCGCATTTTATCATCGGAGATCCGTTCGGGCTGCCCCGCAAGGAAACAATTCGTGAACGGGGCGCGACCGCCCGCGGCACGTCGGCCCCGACAAACACCCCGGCGCAGAGAAAACCGACGTTTGCCGTGCCCTCGCTTCCGCCGACCGCGAGTGGACGTAGAATTGAGCGTGGCATGCGGGCCGCGCATCGATGGCAGATCGCGGTGGATGTTGCAGCGTACCGAGCCACGAGGAGTCTTCCAGCATGACGAGAAAGTTCGCAGTCGGCGGGCCTGAAACCAGGCACGGGAACGCGAGGACCTGCTGTGGCAGACAAGTCAGACTGGTTCCAATCCTCCAACCTGCGCGGTGGTGCGTCCTGGGGTGTTTGTGGGCAATTGCCGCGTCGTCCAGCTGTGGCCAAGAGGCACCCGTCTCCGAGACGCAGGCCGACGCCGCCGCCAAGACGCCGCCCGCCATGTTGCAGCCGGCCGAGGGCTGGCTGCGCGTCACCAAAGACTACGACGTGTGGGTCGATTACAAGCAGAAGCAAGTCATTGCGGGCGGACGTATTTGCCTGCGTGAAGGGTTGCTCGAGATGTTCGCCTGCCCGAAGGGGACGAAAGAGCACGAGTCGATTGTCTCGGTGAACACCCCCGCCCGATTCGTCCACGCCGCACTGGTGGCCTTGGGTGCTCAGCCCGGCCCGCCCGTCCAGTTCGAACCGACGTACAAGCCCGCTCAAGGGACGGAAGTCGTCGTGGAAGTCTTGTGGAAGGACGAGCATGGCGACGAGCAGCGGGTTAGAGCTCAGCAATGGGTCAAGCATCTCAAGACGGGCCAGGAACTGGAGTATCCGTGGGTGTTTGCCGGAAGCGGGTTCTGGACCGACGAGGCGGGCAAGGAACAGTTTTATTGCGGCGACGGCGGCGAGTTTGTCTGTGTGTCTAACTTCTCCACCGCCACGCTCGACTTGCCCATCGAAAGCAGCGCTGCCAACGACACACTCATGTTCGCGGCCTTCACCGAACGCATTCCGCCACGTGACACACCGGTCCTGCTGATCCTGACTCCCAAGCTGGAGAAAACTGCGAACGGAACGCAGCCCACGGAACCCGCGGCCCAAAAGGACGAGGCGAGAACGGAACCCGAGCCTGCCGCGACGGACACTCCGGACACTGCCAAGGCCCCGGCGGCAGAACCCGCGAAAGAGGAATCTGGGAAAGCCGAGCCTGCGAAAGCGGAACCCGGGAAAGCGGAACCCGCTCCGGCCAAATAGAGCCGGTGCGTTCACAGGGCTGCGCGGCGCATCCGTTTGAGCAGCAGGCAGAAGATGCGGGCGATGTTCCAGGCATCGTCGACGCCGCGGTGGTGCGAGCCTTCCATCGTGACTCCCAGCCGCGCACATGCCGCGTCGATTCCCAGTTCGTGGGACAGCCCGAGCGCCGTGGAAAAAAGGTTTTTGATGTTCAGGTGCGTCGGACCGAAAGGGTATTTCAAATCGTACGTGTGGCAGTTCCGCATGAATTGGCTGCGGTCATAGTCACCCCAACTGGCGAACAGCCGTTCATCGGCCCGATATTGGCTGGCGAGAATCTTGAGCGCATCGGCCAGAGGGGCGGCCTGGGCCACCATTTCCGGCGTAATCCCGGTCAGACTCGTGCAGAACTCCCCCACATCCGACATCCGCGGCTGCACCATGATGCTGCGCCGTTCGCGGCGTTCGAGCAGTTGCAGGTCGACGACGCACAGGCCGATCTCGATGATCTCGCTGGATTGACCGCGGGGCGGTTCGTGCTCCCAGCAAGTGGATTCGACATCGATGACCAGGGCACAATCCAGTTTCTTGGACATGTCAGGCCCAGTGACGAAACGAATGACCGGTTCGAGGTCCTCGGCGGGAAGGCGGCTTCCCGTTATTGTGCTCAGGTGGCGACTCGGCAATGGCGCAGGATGGCCTCGGCATCCGCCAGGTAGCTCACGTAGAACGGACCGAATTCCGCATACCGCGCTGGCTTCGTCAAATCGCATGCGATAGACGATATCCTTCAGATACTCGGGGTTCGTCGCCCACAACGTAACCCCCCATTCCCAATCATCCAGACCGACAGCCACGGTGATCAACTGGGACACCTTCCCGGCGAAACTCATGCCGCTGCGCGCGTGTTCGGCCATCAGCCGATTGCGGGCGGCAAACTCCAACGTGAACCAGTTCTCGCCGACCTTGCGTTTCTTGTTCATCGGATAGAAGCAGGTGGCTGGCCAGGCGGGAAGGTCCGGCGTCAGACGCTGCTGACGCATCATCGGCTCGCGCCGTTCGTAGGCCTTGACCTTGGCCGCCAACGCGGGACTGTCTGCCGATTCTCCCTCGTCCAGCAATCGTTGCCGGTACTGGTCGACGGACGGCACGTATTCCGATACTTCGGTCATGGACACGAACGAGTAGGTGGCTTCCAGGGCGGGTCCTAACGGTCCCGCCAGCAGGCGTTGATGCACGGCGTCGATTTTGAGCGGGTCCGCGTCCAGGCTCATGAGGGCGAAGTCCGCCCGATGCCCGCTGGCGATACTCGTCTGCAGCCGGGCGGGAGCCGCCTCACCGCGGGGATCGAGGACCTCCAGGAAAGCCTGCCGGCCGGCGGCGAGCGACACAGCATCGAGCGTCTGCAGAACTCCGCGGCGAAATCGATAGAAAAAATGGGAACAATGCCAGCCCTCGGTGGGCTGCAGAGAGGTTGTCACCGCATCGGGGGACGGTCGACCGCTTTCGTCCATCTTCGCACCCATTGAGCAAGACACAACTGCCAGCAAGCCCGGTGAAAAGGACCTCGGGGCCGCCCCGCCGTTCGCCGTGTCGCACCGCCGTCGGCCGGCTTCCGGCCCACTCGGGCCGGGCATCTGCCAGACGGCCTGCCCCGTTCAACCCAACAGGCGGGCCACACTCGTCAGCAGCCGATCCATCGGGAAGGGCTTGCGAATGTAGTCGTCCACACCCAGCATCTCGGCGTAGGCCTTATGTCGACTTCCCTCGTTAGCGGTAATCATGATGATCCGCATGGGAACCGGCCGCGTGCGGCGCAGTTTTTCCAGCACCAGGAATCCGCTCCGCTTCGGCATCATCATATCCAGAATCACGAGATCGGGGTCCTCGCGTTCAGCCAGGGCCAAACCTTGATTGCCGTCTCGCGCCACCAAGATCTGATAGCCTTTGGCCTCCAGGGCGTACCGCATTGCCTCAATGATCTCGGCGTCGTCGTCCACCAGCAGAATTCGCTGAGGTTCCGAGGCGGGAGACCCTTCTTCCTTGGCACTCTCTTTGGCCATCGCTGAATCACCTTCACACAAGGTCCGACACAGTTTGGTGCGCTACATCCAGCCTATAGAAGTAGCGGAGATCGGCCCGGTTTGCAACCGAGCCACACCCGGGAATTAACGGATCGCCACCGCCGCCGGCAGGCTGGCGCAGTTCGCACTCGGGCCACACGCTAGTCGCGCTTCAGCGAAAAGGCCGTGTAATGGATCCCCGTTTCATCGCTGACCATCATCCCGCCACCGGGCGCCAAATACTTGGCAATTTCAGAAAACGGCGGCAGCGGATTCGCTTTCAGGGCCTCGTTCAACGCCCGGAACGCGGCATTGGTCGGGGCCGCTTCGTCGAGTCGCCGTCGCGTGTTGGGTGAGGTCGCCAGTTCGTAAAACGAGCGCATCGTTTCTTCGGGGCGCTGGAAAGCAATCATGCCGGGCCGGGCCGATCCCAGGTGCTGCTGAATGCGACTGGCAATCAACTTGAAATCCAATTCGTCGGACAATGTCTTGGACGGGTCGTTCTTGGCCGCGATGGCCGCCTCCAAACACGCGGCGCTGTCGGATAGCAATAGATAGTCCCCGACCACGGCCAGCGCGGGTGAGGGTTGCCGGACCAATGTCTCGTCGACGTTCGGCGGTCTTCGCCGCGGTTCGAACTGGTAGTACGTGATGCCGCGATGATTCTTTTTGGTCGCCGCCGCACCCGCCTTGACCACCATCTTGTCGAGCGTGGCCTGGAAAGCGACGGCATCGATCAGCTTGACTCCCACCAGGTTCGTGCCACTGTTGACCCGGGCTGGCTTCTCAAACCAGCTGACATGGGTGAAACGATCGCCAACCTTGCCGATCACGTCCTTTTCGAAATCCACGCCCAGCGGGTCAGACAGACGCCGCTTGATGGCGTTGCTCATGGCGTCTTGACCATTGAATTGGTCGAATAACTTGCGGACGCCATCGAGCGTTTTGCTGACATCCCAATTCACGGTCATGTACGAAGCCGCATCGGGCGGCACCCAGGTTTCCGGACTGGTGTCGCCCGCTTGCATGGCGATCAATTCGAGGACACCGCTGCGGGGATTGTCCAGCAGCAAATGCATGTGGGCGATCGAGTCAAATTCCTCCGTGGCGTAAATCATGCTCCCCCCCGCCGCCTTGACCCCGTCCAGCCCCAGGACAGGCAACATGGCCAGCGCCATTTGACCGCCCGCATTCTCGCGCGAGAGGTTCTTGAACAATTCGATCGGATCGACAAACCACGTCACCTGGGGACGCTCGTCCTTGGTGCCCATTGAGCGACTCATGATCGACGTGAACTCGCGGTTGTCCGCCAGCGTTTCCGCGCCCTCGTCACCGGTCCAGGTCCGCAGGACCTCCTTCACCAGGCCGGGATCCGACCCGAATACGACGACACCCTCGCGGTCGCACAGCGTGGCCTCGTCGTCGAATATCGTCAGCGTCACGCCGTCGGCCTCTTCGGTCCGCCTGGTGTTCCCGTTCTTGACCGCCTCTTGTTCGGCACGTTCGATCAGCTTTCGCACGATCGGCATCTTCTCGCCAACCTCCACCAGAACGACGATGGCCGGCTGGCCCTGCTCGCGCCCGATGACCGCGGCACACACCTCACCCTGCGGAATCGACAGGATCTCCCCCAATGACACGCCAATCTCATCCTGGATCCGGGTAAACGCCTGGGTGGCCGAGCCGAACAAGTGCATGATCAGCGGCCGGATCTTCTCGTCTTGACTCAGACGCCCCACGGAGGTCTTCATGAAGCCGTCGGCCAACTCGCGACTGTCGGCAATACGCACATACGCCACGGTTTTCTTCGGCAGCAGCTTGGGGGCGCTCGGCCGCGCCGCACGCGCCGGCACCACGGATGTGGCCAGCACCAGCGGAATGAGCGAAGTGATCGCCAGGAAACGGCAAGCGCGAGGTGCGAAGGACACGTGCGTTCTCCTGAAAATGAGGAAATGTTCGCGGTCGGAGTTCATGCCAGAGTATTCGTTGGCTGGCCCGGCCCCTTGCGCGGAGTGCCTGGTTGCGCCACCAATCCGGCCGCGAACTCGCCACCCAGGAGCGGAACGCGGCAGCGTGCGACACGTTTTCTTCGCCGCTGGAAGTGGGGCCGGCGAATCCTACCCACTCCCCAGCGGGTGATGATTGCGCCTCGCCGATTGTACCCGATACGACCGCACTCGGTTTCACGCTGCCCCAAAACGAGGTTGGGCGCGCCTGCGCGGGGGTCACGCGTCATCGAGGACCAGGGCTCGGCCACTTCCCGCCGACCGCCGCTCGGAACCTCGGTGCGACGGCGGGGTTGAGTATCTTGGGGAACCGTGGCATGGTGGACGGGCGGCGTTGCCCCCCAGTGCCTGCTGGTTCTTTCCTGCGCGGGACTAGGTATAATATGACAGTCGTGCGGGCGGCAAGACTTACCAGACAGCGATCAGGTTGCGGTGAGTCCGTCTCCTGACCGATGAATGGGAATGCGAGGCCGTGCTTCTTGCTCAATGCGGCTGCGGTGTGCTGTGCGCACCATTACCTCCTGGAGGCAGAATTATGAACCGCCGCTGGACTTTGCCGATCGCCTTGGCTACCGCGATCTGGGTGAGTGCTGTCTGTCCGCTCCTCGCTCAAATGGGGGGAACTGGACAAACGGGTGGAACCAGCAGAACGGGTACTGGGTCCGGTTCGGGGGCGAGCGGTACGGCCGCCGGCAGCGCGGCGAGCCTCTCGCAAAACCAAGATGGACTCGACTCACGTTTCACCGGCGGCGGATTCAATCGTTTCACGACCGGTAGCACAGGGATGGGTCAGACGACCGCCGGTGCGCGGGCCGGGACTTCCGGTGCCTTCGGACAGACATCGAATCAAACGATGAATCAGAGCGGAACGCGCTTCGGAAACGCGGCCGGAATGGGCGGCATCGGTGGGATGGGAATGGGCGGTATGATGGGTGGCATGATGGGCGGCATGATGGGTGGATTCGGCCGCAACATGATGGGTGGCATGGGCGGCCAGCAAATGAATTCTCAGCGCAAGTCCGTGCGGACCCACATGCGACTGGGGTTCACCCCACCCACGATGGCCACCAGTGTCGCCAGCCCTCGATTCTCGAAAGTCGTGCAACGGGTTTTGGAGCGGAAGGACATCGGCGGTGGTCAGGTTACGGTGTCGATCGAGGGAGAGACAGCGGTTCTGACGGGTACGGTAGCGTCGGACCACGCCCGAACTGTGGTCGAGAGCCTGGCGCTGCTGGAGCCCGGAATTGGGGCTGTTCGAAATGAGCTGACCGTGAATCCTGACGTGCCCATGCCCGTGACCGAGCCGACATCGAGAGGCTCGGATCGGCGCCGATAAATCCCTGCTGCCCAAGATGTGGAGTCTCGCTGGCAGTCGGACTGTCTCCACTCGCACTGGCGGCCGGCATGGTGGGTGCGAGATTCCCGGTCGGTGCTGTCGAAGGTATCGTCGGGTAAAGGCTCGGTGCGATGGTTGCCGACGACTGAGGTGCCGACGACTGAGGTGCCGACGATTGAGGTGCTGCCCACGTGCTCGTTGCTCCCGGCAGTGCGGCGTTGCTGAGCGGTGGCGTGGTGGAATGCGGAGCGGTCGCCGCAGGCCACGGGGACGCTGCAGCGCCTGGCGCGGACGTCGCTCGTAGCGCGGGTGCCACAAGGCCAGGTTGTCCCGGCGCGACCAGCGTTCCGTTGGCCATGCGTTCCGAGAGGCTTCGCGGCACGCGAATCGTGTGCGTCACCATGCTCGGTTCCTTCTTATCGCTATCGACGGAATCGGCAGCCACCTCGGTTTCATAGCCCGCCGGTCTCACCCCGGACTCCTGGTGGGAGATGACCTGCGAACCGCGGCGACGTTTGCGTGACACGTAGAATCCGCGGCGTTCTTCTTCGTTGAGCGCGCGCTTGCCGGGCAGTCGATTGTCGGCAAAGCTGCCGCGGACCATCTTTCCCGAGTCGTCGATGAACACGGGGAACAACGCAATCTGTCTTTCGTCACCTCCCACGCTGTCCCACGGAATCCAGATGTTGTACGAGGCGCCGAGTTCGGAATTGCTGTAATAGCGCGTCAGTTGTTCCGCCGTGAACGCGTACTTGCGTGTCGGCTGATCGGTTCCGGCGTGTGGATCCGAGTCGTCGAAGGCATAGACGACGAGTTGTCCGTTGACCGGGACCACCTCGCCCTTGGCGTTGTAGAAGTAAACGCGTCCGCCGAATCCACGGGTAGGTGCTTTCCCCGGCAACTCGTAGGTGGCGTCGGTCCAGATCGCGATCACTTTCTCCGGAGTCTCGTAGGTCGGGGTCTGGGAGCCCCAAGGCATGGCCTTGCCCAAGTTCAGTTTTTGCGACGCGCAGCCGGACAGTGCTCCAACCAACAGACACACCCCGAGTCCGATTGCTAGTGGATGAATGCGAGTCATGGTGGCCATTCCGTGTCCTGAAAAGTAATGCTTGCTTGATCATCGTGGCACTGCTCCGACGCGTTTCCGCCGGGGCATTTTGGGCAATGCGCGCGGTGGAGGGGGCATTGCCGGCGGTTACTTCACATACGGGAACTGCGTGGCGGGTCGCGGCACGACGCCGGTCGACGGGTAGGTCGACCGGGCCGGCGGTGCCGGGACACCGGGGAACCGCGCCGGCTGCCGGTTGGCGGGCGGCAGTTCCGATCGGGCCGTCAGGACCGGTGCCGGAGGCTGGGACGTCGGCATGACGTCGGCGGGCGATAAGGCGGGCAGGTCCGGTGTCTGCCAGCTCACCGCGGGCTGCGGTTGGCCGCGCGGAACTGGATTCGTGCCCTGCGGCTGCTCCGATGCGTCGTTCCAGGGCTGACCCTCGATACGCTCCCCCGGCGGCACGAGGAACGGCTTGCCCTCGGACTGCTCGCCGGGTGGCAAGATGAACGGTTTTCCTTCCTGGCGCTGCCCGGGTGGCAGAATGAAGGGTTTCGCGTCGGGGCCAGCCGGACCGTACTTCGGGACGATTTCGCCGCTGGGCAGCCGGTACCGGCTCCGCGGCGTCGAACGGCATTGCGTTGGCCGCCGTCGGATCCAGACTCGGGTAGATCATCGGCGTGCCATCACCCCAGGTATCCGAACGTCCCAGGCCAAATCCCGGGTCACCGTGGACCTGCATCACATCGGCCAGGCACCAGCTCATCCGATCCGCTTCCCGCTGATTGAGCGTCTTCGATGTCCTCATCGTCCATGACGATGTGCGGCGTGAGGAAGAACACGAGTTCCGAACGGTTCTCGGTCCTGGTGTCGTAACGGAACAAGTGTCCGAGCACGGGGATGTCCGAGAGGAACAGGAACCCCACGGAACGTCTCGCCCCGCTCGCTGGTGATCAGGCCGCCAAAGACGACGGTCTGTCCGCTGCGAGCGGCGATGGTGGTGATGGCCGTGATGTCGTCGTAGATCGGCGACTGAATGGCGACCCCATCCTGGACACCCACCGTGATGCCGTCGGCCGGATTGCCTGCTTTCGAGTCATTCGCCTCCAGGTCCATGATGATCAAGCCGTCCGGCGTCACGCGGGGAATCACACCGAGCGAAACGCCCACATCGACCAGTTCGATCGAGTTCACGGTGTTGCCGGCGCTCGTCGTCTGGAAGTTCGAAATCTGCGGAATCCGTTGGCCGACCAACACGGAGGCCGGCACATTGTTCAAGGTCATGATCTGCGGCCGGCTGAACACCTGGACGCGCGATTTCCTGGCCAGGGCCCGGATCAGGATGTTGATCGATTCGTTGGCCGCCGACAGCACCAACCCCGGGAATCCTTCCGAGGCGCTCGTGCGGCCCACCGCAAACGCGCCGAAGGCCTGTCCAGCCAGCGATTCGCGGGTGGCCCGCGAGGCCGCGTTATCCGCATTGCCGAGCGGACTGCCGATGAAGTCGAAACCGGGCTCCAGCAAGCCGCCCACCGCGGCACTGCGATCGAACAACAACGAGTCCTGCATGCCGAGCTCGACTCCCAGCTCTTCCGTATCCGCGAGCCGCACGAGACACACGACCACCTGAATCATGATCATGGGCGGCCGCCGATCCAGGTCCTGGATCACCTCGGTAATCTGTTCGTAGTACTTCGGCGTCGCACTGACGATCAGCGTATTGCTGATGATTTCCGGCACGACGGAGATCTGCTGGTCAATCAGTTCGAATTGGCTGATCAGCGAGAATTGCTGCGACTGCTGCTGCGACAAGAGCTGGTACTGTTCGTTCAAGATCTGCGTCAGGGCAGTGGCCACGAACTGGGCCGGGGCATTGTTGAGTCGATACACGATCAGTTTGCGCTGGCGCAGGTCCCCTTCGTCCAACCGCAGCAGGATCGCCTCGACGACCGCCAGATCGGCGGCGGAGCCCGACGCCAGGATGCTGTTTGTGCGGGCATCGACGCCAAAGCTCAATGGGATCAGCGAACTCTCACCGGCGCTGACCGACTGCAGCACGTTCTGCGTGCCAAAGGTGCGGCCGACCGTCTGCGAGAACACGCCGACTTGACCGGCCGTCACCTGCTGCCCGAACAAGGTCTGCAACATGGACGTCAGATTGGTGGCATCGCCGTTCTGGATTTGGAACACCTTGATCTGCGACTCGGCGGTCGGGGTCTTGTCGAGCTGGTCGATCAAGGCTGAAATCAGTCCCATGCTGTGCGAGGGCGCTTTGACCACCAGGGCGTTCGAGTTGTCGTCGGCCGTGATGGCGACATCGGTCAGCAATCCGGACTCGATCAGCTTGTTGCCGGCCTGGTCGATGCCGATGATCTGAATGCTCCGCGAAACCTGGTTCTGGGTCCGACTGGCCCTGCCCCTGTGCCTGCACGGGCTGGAACCCCTGTTGGACCCCCGCCGCCGCGCCTGGGCCTGAGCGGTCAGCGTGGTCTGCAGAACGGTCCGCCATAGTGGAGGCGACCGAGTTCTTCAGGGGAAACACGCGGACTTCCACACTCGCTTCGGTCTTCTCGATATCCAGTTCTTCGAGCACTTTTTCCACCTCAACCAGATCGCGCGGGCTGGCCTGCACGATCAGCGAGTTGCTGCGGTAATCGCTGATCACGGTTACTCGTGGCGACAACCCGCGAGCGGTCTGCTGGGCCTGTGCAGCCGGCTGGCCCACTCCCGTCGTCGCGGCACCGGCCGCGCCGTAGAAATTGCGGATGTACGTTTCCGCATTCACGGCCGGCATGTGCAGCAGCCGGAAGACCTTGATCCGCGTTTCCGGTGCCACCGGCTGATCCAGCTTCTTGATCAAGTCCACCGCGGTGGTGATGTTTTCCAGGCGACCGACCAGCAGAATGGCATTCGGCTTCACCAAGGCCGTGATGCTCAGCGTGCCTTGGCGAGGTTGGAACACTTCGCCGTAAATCTGCGTCACCAAAGTCGTCATCGCTTCACTGTTGGTGTGTTCCAACGTCTCGATCTGAATCTCCGGACGAGTCACCTCGCTCTGCTTTTCGATTTCATCGATGATCTTCTGAACCCGCTCGACGTCACGGCGGTTACCACGCAAGATGAGGACGCCGAGTTCCGGGACGAATTCGATTTGTACGTCACCCAACAGACCGACTTGTTCTTCGCCGGCTGCCGCACCTGGGCCCACTGGCTGGGCCGGCTCTGCGGGGGGATTCTCCTCGTCAGGGGTTTGCTCGGGCTCCGTGTCCGGGGGAACTTGGGGAGCGGCCGGAGGAGTGGCAGGTGAATCGCCGGGCGCTTCCTGGAAAATCATCGAGACAAGGTTCACACCGCTCCGCGGCTTGCCCGGTTGCGAAACCGGGACGGCGGCCAGCGTTTCACCCTGCTCCGTGCGCAACGCCGCATCGCGAATCATGCTGACCGCTTGCTGGACCTGAGCTGGGTCGGCGCGGCGGACCGGCACGAGCTGCGTCGTCGCGCTTGACTGCTGGGCGACCGATCGAGCGCCGCCGCCACCTGTCGCCAGGAACGACTGGCCTCACCGACAGCCGTAAACGTAATTTCGTTCGTGGTCCGGTCGATCCGCATCAGCAATGGCCGCGACGGGTCGGAGACCATCGTGACCGAGGTCGTTTTGCCGGACGCTTCGGCGGCGATCGCCAGTCCACCGCCCCATAAACGCATCAGGCTCGCTTCGAATTCCTGCGCGGAGATGTTCTGCAACCGGTAGGAGGATCTGTCAGCGCCGGACGTCGGCACAGCCGAGGCGGCTTCCCCTGAACCCTTGAGATAACTGGCGATCTCGACATGCACAGTCGGGTGAGGCGATCACGACCAACTGCGACGTCCGGCGGTCGGGAGCGATGCGCACCCCCGCCGTCGAAGCAAACTTCTTTCGCAGCCCTTCGGCCACCGCGTCGATGCGATCCGGAGCGACCGGATAACCAACCACTTTGCCCATCTCACCGGCCTGGACAGCCGTCCCCTGGGCGGCCGGGACTTTGTCAAGCGTTCCAATCAACTGGCCCGCCAACTGTCGGTCCGCTTCCGGCCCGCGTACCACGATCCGATTCTGCGATTTTTCGATCAGTAGTTCGGCACTCGCTCCATACTCACTGAGCATTTGGCGGAGTTGCGGCACCACCACCGCGGCATCCGCATTGATCAGCCGAAACGTCGAACTATCTCCCGTCGCGGGCGGGTCAGCCGGAGCCGGCTGAGGGTGCACTAACATCGCCGCCAAGATTAACAGGGCCGCGAAAGTACGACGCGGAGCCAGGTTCGATTCGCCCCGCGGAGGTTTGACTTGTTCCATCAACATCGGATCGCCTTCCCCAAACATCACTGTTCACGGCGTTTGCGCGCGTGCCGGTATCGGTCCTAGAGTCCACTCGATTGGTACAATCGGCATAATCGTTACAGTCGCTGCAACCAAATCTTTCTAACCCTCTGGCGTTGATAATCTGGATAGCATGCTTGGTTTGGCGAATCCAAACAGCCGACTGCGGGGTGGGATCAATTCACCCGATGGAACGATATCCAGGCCCTGCTCAAGACCAAGCGAGCTGCCCTGGAGAAACCCAGCCTTCAGCCGTTCATCAGGCAACGCCGTCAGCGCATGGTCATCGCCTGTGGCAGATACCCACCACACGCCGCAGCGGCGGGAACGACGTGGCGAGTCGGGTGAGCGTCGCTCGTCTGCGGCCAGGGGAGCCGACCCCCAGCAGGCCCTCCGCACATCACTCGGTGGCGGCGGCGACCGTGCCGGGTTCTTTGATCACTTCCCCTTCACTGATGCTCTGACCGTACCGCACGGATACGATCGACTCCTGCGACTGAATTTCCACGTGCCGGGGGAAGATCTTGACGATCTTTCCTTCGAAGGCTCCCACTTGAAAGGAGTCCCCTTCGAACAGGCGCAGCCATTTCCCTTCGCTGCGGACGGTCAGCCAGACCTGGCGACGGCCGTTGATTTCGACGATGCCCGTGACGAACGTGTATTTGGCTTCGTCAAAGGCACGACGAGTCGGCGGAGGGACCTCGGGAGGGGGCGGTTCTGTCACGGCGATGCGGAGGGTCTGCGCTGATTCCTTCGACGGAATCCCGTCGTCGCTGGCGAACACTTTCAGTTCATATTCACCGACGCTCTTTGGTGTCCACTCAATGCGCCCACTGCTTTCGTCTACGGTCAAGCCTTCCAGATCGCCGCTTTCCACGCGAAATCGAACGGCGGTCTTTTCGGGGTCCTCGGCCTTCAGCGTGACGGAGACGGGTTGGTTCACGTAGCCACTTTGTGCATCCGAGGAAGTGATCTTGGGGGGCTGGTTGGCCGGTGCGTAGGGATTGCGCTGGACAATCACCTTCTGATAGTCCTCCAGCGTGTCGAATGCCAGTCGCTGCGCGGCAACTTCGCGCAGTTCCCGATCCTTCTCCGCGTCGGGCATGCTGATGGCTTCCAGCGTGAAATTCAACGTGAGGAGTTTTCCTTCCAACGGCTTGGCCTGCAAGTTCTTGATCCGATGCAAGAAGTCGGTGGAATAGAAACGAAACAAAAGATCCACAAGTTGAGGGAGCGTGGCGTCGCAGGTGACGCTGAACGTGTGCCGGTCGTGCGATTGCTGGTACGGACTCACTCGCACATGCTTCACGTTGGCCTTGAGATTCGCCTGGCCCACCCATTCGTGCAGCCAGGCCCGGTAGCGGGAACTGGCCATCACGGGATCGCTCGGCAGGGAGCGCTCGCTGTAGACCTTCAGCAAGCGCTGGGCAACTGCGCCGCGGCGCACCACGAGTTCTTTCGTTTCGATATCGGCCGTCAATTTCTCGATCTGGTCGCGGCGGTCGGTGAACTGTCCGACGATCCGCTTGATGCCGAAATTCAAGATCGTGAGCACCACCAGCATCCCCACCAAGGCAGCCAGGATTTTCTCGCGCCGATTCATGACGTCTTGCTCCCTGTTGTCTCGGTCTTCGCCGCGTCACTGGGACTCGCTTCAGGAGGCGATTCCTGGGAGGCGGGTGCCTGCTCCGGCGACGTTTCCTTGGGCGGTACGAGCTTGGTCGATTCCACGGAGGCTTCCGGGATGTTCACCGCGGGCGTCGACTGGGATTCCACCGCTTGTTTTCTCAATTGCTCGCGATAGGGCCGCCCGCGCGAGCGTCCTTGGTCATACACGTCGGGAACGACGACGACCGTCGTATCCAGAACGTAGGGATAGTCCCGCTGGTTGCGATCGATCGTCCCGTACCGGCCGGACACGACGTTCGCGTCGAAGCGGAGCGAATCTTCGAAGTCGGCGATCACATCGGAACTCGTCACGTGCCCCTTGAGGGTCAAGGAACCGCCCCGTTTGAGATCCGCTCCAAACCCCACATCGTCGAGTCTCAAGTGATCGGCATCCGGGATCCGCTGGGCCAGTTCCCGCATCTCATCGAGCCAGGTGACGTCGCCGTCGGTGAACTCCCGCACGGCATCCGCCTTGACCATCAATTTCTTCGCGGTGCCGACCGCTTTGTCGAGGTCGACGGCCTGGGTTTTCAGTTCCGACAGTTGGCCGTCCAGGTATCGCAACCCGGCCCACACGGCAGCGGTCAAGACGGCTGCTACGCCGAGCGCTGACGCGGCGGCAATCACGCTGCGCCGTCGATTGCTGGGCGGCACCGGGCGCCTGCGAGGATTGAGAAAGTCAATGGCGTGCCGCACACCGGTGACTTCATCGGCCAGCATCCCGATCAGAGGTGCATAGCGTCCGGCATCCGCCGGCGGCTGATCCTGCAATGCCTTGGCGACCCGCACGACGCGGAATGGATCAAACAGCACCACGTCGAGCGACAACGCATCGGAGAGCGCCTTGGAGAGCAGTGGATGTTCGGTCTCGCTGCCGCAAATGATGATCTGTTCGATCGGCCGGCCGCCCTCCTGTGCCTGCGCGGCGCCGATCGTGCGGCGGACTTCGCTGAGCAAGCGCGCACCTGCACGTCCTTGTCAGGTGACGCCGGCAGACGCACCGTGCGCATGAAGACGACCTGCCCTTGGGCCACGGCCGTCAGGTCGGCGCCGTCCGCCAGCATGTCGACGATCAAGGCGTTGGTTCCCGCCGCCACCACCTGGCTGCGATTCAACAGCGACGCCGCAGCGAACGGCCGCAGCACGAGGCACCGAGGCTTCAATTCGCTGGCGGCACACACCCGCAGGATCTGGTCGACTTGTTTCGGGGACAGCACGGCGGCCAGGACGTTGATCGCATCGTCTTGCGCCTTCAATTCCACGAAATCCAGCGGCCAGTCTTCACCGATGGCCGTAAAGGCCTGCAGGGCCTGAAAGCGGACCATGTCGGGAATTTCTTCGGGCGGCGCGGGAGGCAACGACATCAACCGCAATTCAATACTGGCTCGTCCGAGTCCCACCAGTGCATCGCAGCCCGTCAAGCCGCGCTCGGCGAGCGCTTCCGCAATCCGTCGGCCCACTTCCTGCGAGTCACCCGCCGTGTCGTCCGCCGCCACTCCGGAAATGTCGATGGCAAAAGCCTCGTCCACCATCACTTCGCTGCCACGAGGAGTCGCCACCACGACGCGCGCCTCGCGGCCGTCCCACTCGAGTGCCAATACCTTTGTCGTCGTTGCCGCCATCGTCAAAACCGCCTGCGTGTGGACACGCTGCCTCAATAGTTGTTCGCCAGTTGCACGCCCAGCATCTCCAGGGGATAGCCGCGACCCAAGTGGCTGATATCTCTAAAGGATACTACGCGTGGCACGGCCCCGGTAGCATCAAAGAGCACTTCCGCCCGACACGCCGCACTGCCATCCTCGTAATATCCGACGACCTGCGGCGCGAAAGACGTCACCACCGGCACAAATGAACGGCGTGAGCTTCTTCATTTCGTCGAGCGTCACAATGCCCGCAGTCAGCAGCCACGTCTCGTGCTGGCGAGCGGCCGCCTCCGCGTCGCTGGTGCTCTCGAACGATCGCTGATTCAAGATCTCGGCGACGATCGTCTCGGTCATGCCCGGGATCCCCAGCAAAATCGCCCGCGGGGCCTGGTTGATGTTGATGCGTCCGGGAATGGTAGGCTGGGCGTTGGCCGCCACATTGTCCATCAGGATCGGCATGTACACCATCATCTCGGCCAGGGTTTCGGGAAACACCGTCGCAATGATCTTGGCATCCCCTCCGTCAGCGGCGGGCAGTTGGACCTTCGCGCCGATCAGGTCGAGCACCTGCGTCAGCTTGTTGCTCCCCTCCTTCGCAAAATCGAGATCGCCGGTCGTGGCCATATCCTCGCCCGCCTCGCTGCTGTCAGACGGACCGTTCTGACGATAGAGCACGATGAACTTCGCCCAATCGGCGTTCAGCGTTGTCGACAGACTGTCGTACAACGCTTCCAGATCGTCCATGTTCAGGTCGATGCGCGGAGCTCCCAGACTGGTCACGTTCTTCTCAATGCCGTGGAGCGTCAAATACCCCGACCACCCCCGATCCATGGATCCCAACGATGCGTCCATGCTCTGCGTTGTCGCACCCGAGGACGTGGCGGAACCGCTCGTTTCATGCGGATCTAACATGCCATTGCGGTTGGTGTCCGAACCGAACAGCAGTTGGGGCGTGACACCCCGCACGAGCAACAGTTCCTCCACCGTATCGAGCGGACCGTTCTTCGCGGCATACGGAGGCTTCAACGTTTGATAGTGGGAAGACTCAGCACCGTATTCGCGCGGTTCATCGTCGTCATCCATCCAGTCCAGGATGGCGTCCGCCACGTTCTCCGTCATACCCGGCAAGGCCATCAGCAAGTCCCGGCCGGCATTCTCCATGATCTCGTCCACGGTCACCAGCGCGTTCACGTTCAACCGCGTGGACTCGTCTTCCAGGCCGTACCGCACGCCGCCCAGATTGCCGTTCTCGTCCAGGTTGGAAACCAGCACCGTGAAATCAGCTCGCTGCGCCGAGTCGTCGTGGGTCAGGACCGGGATACCCTGGAAGTAGCCAGGGTTGTTGAAGTGGCCTCCGGCCTCCTCTCGAGCCGCATCGTCCTGCATCAGGTACAGACGCACGGCTTCAATCCCCGACTCGACCAGGGCCCGCGACTGCAGCTGGCGGCCGCTCAGCTTGGCGGCTCCGTAGTGCGTGACCATCAATCCGGCAAACGTGTAAGCGGCCAAGGAAAGGAGCGCGACCACCACGAGCACCACCACCAGGATAATGCCCCGACGTGGCGTCCCCGGCCATCGACGACTCGCATCGTTGGCCAACGTAGCTGCCTGCCGACCTGTTCGTTTCATGTCACGTGCCGGTGGACTCACAGTCCCACCGCCTCCATCCCACTGCTGTCGGTCGTTGCTGCCGACGTCGCGGGTTTCGCAGCGGGAAGACGGACGACGAGCGAATAAACTTGCTCCGCGTTCGCGGACGCGTCGCCGGTTTGCGAACTCAGCCCGCTTCCTCCCCTGTCGGGCGTGGTGGAGGCCGCCAGCAACATCGTGATCTTCACGGCCACGGGCAGCCCATCCATTTCGGCCGAATCCCACTCCAGCAACCACTGCGTGCCGTCGAAATACTGGAACTCAACGCTGGTGACCTCGGGAGCCACGACTTCCGCCGCCTGTTGGAGTCCCTGCAGATTGCCGTTCTCCGAGGCACACAGCGTGACGGCCCGATCCATGACCCGGCGCACCAGACCGGACTCCGGCTTGCCCGTGCGGCGATTGACCACCCCGGCCGAACCCAGCGAGTTGGCGTTCACACAATAGTAGGCGACGGTCTTCACGTCGCTCGGGATATCCTGCAAAGCGTTGCTGAGACTGTCATTGAGCATCCGCTGGAATTCATCCACACGCGGCAAGCGGCTGACATCCACCTGCAGTTCGTACTGGTTCCCGTAGAGACCGGGCACCGGCGGCACCGTGCCGGTCGAAGCAATATCCTGCGCCGCGCTGCTGGCAGCCCCGCCTGCCGTGTCGGTCCCGCCCGTCGCAGCACCGGCCGCACTTCCGGCACTGGTGCCGGTTCCCGTGCCGGTCGCGGAAGCGGTGCCTGCATTGCCCGTGCCACCGCTCGCGCCGCCCGTGCCACCGCTCGTGCCGCCTGTGCCACCGCTCGTGCCGCTCTTGCCGCCACTGGTCCCGCCCGTGCCACCACTGGTCCCGCCCGTGCCACCACTGGTCCCACCTGTGCCGCCACTGGTCCCACCTGTGCCGCCACTGGTTCCTCCGGTGCCGCCCGAGCCCTCGTCACCCGTGGCAGCCTCCAGTGCCGCGTCGACCGCGCCGCTCGACAACGCCGCCGAGGCCAGACTGGCCAACGCCGAGAAATCGGTCGTGTTCTGTTGCACGGTGGAACGCAGATCGGTGGCAATCACCCCCAACACGGCGCGGGCCAATTGAATCCGTTCCACGTGGTCGCGGCGGCTCTGCAGCACGCGCAAGTGCAAGTCGATCGCCATCGAGATGGCGACGAGCACAATGGCGGTGAGGGTCAGAGCCAACATCAGTTCCAGCAACGTCAACCCTGCGCGGAGCGGGACGGCCGACGTGACTCGCGAACTTGTACCGCGGCGCGTGGGACACGAGCGTTGTTGATATAAGTGCCGACCGTGACTCATCGCGTACCTCCCGTTCCCGATCCGGAGGACGGCGTTCCGGTCTCGCTGCCGGACGAAGCCGACGAAGAAGATGTCGAGCCCGAACTGCTGGACGACGCGGCGGCAGCGGCGGCGGCTTCCAGATCGAGTTCCGTCTGCGGGTCAATCATCCACCGCACCAGCGCGAAGGACACTGGTTTTTCGGAGGCGTCCTTGTCTTCGCGGACCGTCACGGCCACCGCCATGAGTCCCTGCTGGTCGACCTGCTCGATCTGTACGACGTATTGCCAGCGCAAGCCGCCGAAGTCATTGATGACTCCATCGATGGGATCCGGCGCGGTGACACCCGCAGTGACTTCCGCGACCAGCGATTCGGCCAGCAACTGGCCGGTCGTCAGCACGCGTGCCGCGCGCGCCGTTCGTGTCCCGACCCGCACCAACTCGCCCAGCACCGCCAACGATCCACCGAGAATCGCAATGGCCAAGATCACCTCCAGCAGTGTCATGCCGCAGCGCATCGTCCGCGCCGCACGCCGCCCGGCGCGAATACGTCGGCACGATCGCCGGACCTCAGTTTCAAGGAAGTTGCTGTAGCTCATCGGTCGTCAACAGATTACTCACTTTGGCGATGCCGGTCAGGCTTCGCAGACTGACCACCACGAATAATTCTTGATACTGGTTGGTCAGCACGACGCGGGCATCCGAGGTGGTTCCGTCGGGATAGAACAAGACCGGGGCCGAATCGAGCCCGCCAGCCGTTCCGGCTCCCTGCATCTGCCGTTGGACTTCGTAGGATCGTGAATCGGTCTCGACCTCGCCCTGCACGAAGACCACTCCCTCAGGCAGCTGGCGAGGGCTGCTGGCGGCTTGATCCGAGGCCTGTGTCGCCGCGACCAGTTCCTGATTGCCGCCGGCACTTCCGCTGCCGGTCGCGTGCGCGGCGTCCGTTTCCAGCCAATCCTGCTGCGAAAAGTACGGCAACACCTGGTAGTCATGGGCGTTGGCCGTGTACCGAAACATCTGCATCTGCCCTGTCTTCATGGCCTTGATCCGCGCCTTGTTCCACTCGACGCGTACCACTTCGCCACCTTGTCGCAGGCGATGATATTCGAACGGCCGCCGCAAGGCGGGCATCGACATCGCACCGATCATGACGAGCAGCCCCAGTACGAGCATGAGCTCCAACAGCGTCATGCCCCGCACGCTTCTGCGCGCGAACTCCGACACTTCGTGTTGTGCTGTGTGTTGACCACGAGCGCTCTATCCGGACACGATGCCGATGTCGTCGGCCGTGTTCGGCGTCCCATCGGGGCCCGCCGAATAGATTTTGTACTGGGTCGGACTCAACAGTTCGTAATAGTACGATTGCGACCACGGATCGGGCGGAATGTCCTTCTTGGCGTATGGTCCCAGCCACTTGTTGGGGTCGGCCAGGTCCGGCGGCGCGATCCGCAGCGACTGCAAACCTTGCTGGGTCGACGGATACGTGCCGACATCCAGCTGATAAAAGTCCACCTGCTGCTCCAAGGCACTGATCTGGGCCTGGGCCGCTTTGATCTTGCTGCTGGCGAAGATGCCCGAGAAGTTGGCCACCACCAGACTGCCCAGAATCACCAGGATGGCCAGCACCAACAGCACTTCCATCAGGGTGAACCCCTGCCGACCAGTACGGCGACGTCGCCGCCCTCGGTTGGACCGTAGTTCTCTTAAATCGCGCATCGTCTTACCTCCTTTTTCTGATGGCCCGTGGCGGGCCGCACCTGACCGGGCGCTCAGGCCCACCTACATCGTATTGCTCATCTTGATCACCGGCATCAGGAGCGCGATGACCACAAACAACACAGCGCCGGCGAGGAACAGAAGCAGGATCGGCTCGAGCAAGCGGACGGCGAGATCGAGGCGACGGGTGGTCTGTTTCTCCAGCCCGTCGGCGATTTCGACCAGGACCTTGTCGAGCGTGTTCGATTCCTCGGCCACGCTGATCATCTCCACCACTGTAATCGGGAAATGGCCCGAAGCGCCCAAGGGGGCGGCCAACGATTCACCCGCCGAGATATTCTCGGACGCACTTTGGATCGCTTCCGACAACACGCGGTTTCCCGACGTCTCACGACTGATTTCCAGGGACTTGAGAATCGGCACACCGTTGCGCAGCAGCGTCCCCAGCACACGACAGAAGCGGGCCACCGCCAGGCTCTTGAACACGGCCCCCAACAAAGGCAACTGCAGTTTGATCCGATCGCGAAATCGCCGACCCTCTTCGGTCGCCAGCTTCGCGCGGATCGCCGCGATCCCCATGATCGACGCCAGCACGAGCAGCAGCCCCCATGACTTCAACGACTTGCTGAACCACAACAACCACTCGGTCACCACCGGCAGCTCACCACGCTCCCGCAGCGACTGGAACAACTCGTCAAACTGCGGCACGAAGAAGATGATCAGGGCCGTGACGATCGTGGAGCCGATGGCGGCCAGGAACAGCGGATAGGCCAACGCCCCGATCGTGCGGGCCTTGAGATCTTCTTGCTGCTCGGTGAACTGCGCCACGCGTTCGAGGGCCTCTTCCAGGAATCCGCCCTCGCCACCGGCGCGCACCATGTTGATCGCCATTTCGCTAAAGACGCGCGGATACCGCGCCATGGCGTCGCCCAACGTGTCGCCCTGCTCCACCCGATCCCGGACTTCACCCAGGACGCGCGCCAGAGTCTGATTGGAGACTTGCTTGCGGAGCACTTCCATCGAACGCATCAAGGGCACGCCACTACGCAACAGCGAGGCCAGTTGCGAATAGGTCGTCGCCATCGTCTGACCTTTGACGCGTCCGCCGGCCAGCCGCGTCTTCGGCTTCTCGGTCGTCACGTGCAACGGAAACAGCGATTGGCCCGACAACAACGTCACCGCCTCCCGCTGACTCGCGGCGGTAATCGAGCCGGTCACGCGCTGCCCGGCGGTATCGCGTGCTACGTAGGCAAAGTCAGGCATAATTCACGTTCGAACAGCAAAACACTCTTCTCAACACGCATCCCACGACACTCATCGTCAATGCACCAGCTTGTCCAACGCAGCCAGGTCCTGATCACCCTTGGTGATCCGGAGCACTTCATCGACGGTCGTCTGTCCGGCCATCGCCTTGGTCCAACCGTCGTCCCGCAGCGTTCTCATTCCCTGCTGCACCGCCGCCTGTTTGATCTTCCAGGTGCTGGCCCGATCGTGCGCCAATTGACGGATCTTGTTGTCGGTCAACAACAGCTCGTAGATACCCATTCGCCCGCTGTAGCCGACGTGGCGGCATTCGCGACAACCGACCTTGCGATAGAGCGGGCCGCTCCTCCAGACGCTGCCAGGGGAAGTCCGGCCGGCATCTTGTCCTGATCCGGTTCATACGGTTCGCGGCAATGTTGGCAGAGTCGGCGGACGAGCCGCTGGGCCATCACCGCTTCCACCGTGCTGGCGACCAGGAAGGACTCGACCCCCATGTCCGACAAGCGGGCGTAAGCTGCCGGCGGCATCGTTCGTGTGCAACGTGCTGAACACCAGGTGGCCGGTCAGGGCCGCCTGAATGGCGTTCTCGGCCGTCTCCAAGTCGCGAATTTCGCCGATCAGCACGACGTCCGGGTCGTGACGCAGAATGGACCGCAGCGAACTGGCAAACGTCAGTCCGATCTTGGGATGGACCTGGATCTGATTGATCCCCGCCAACTGGTATTCGACCGGGTCCTCCGTCGTGATGATCTTGGTGTCCGGACTGTTGATTTCGATCAGCGCGCTGTAGAGCGTCGTCGTCTTACCGGAACCGGTCGGGCCGGTCACCAGGACGATGCCGTGAGGCAAGCGAATCAGTTCGCCGAACTGCTTGTAGGTCGCCGGATCCATCCCCAGGCTGCGCAGCTCGAAGACCATCGCGCCCTTGTCGAGAATACGCAGCACGAGGCCCTTCGCCGTGGATCATCGGGATCACCGAGACACGCACGTCGATCTCGCGCCCCTTCACGCGGAGCTTGATGCGGCCGTCCTGCGGCAGCCGCCGCTCGGCAATGTTCAGGTGCGACATGATCTTCAAGCGGCTGATGATGGCCGCCTGAAATCGATTGATCTCCGGTGGCATCGGCTGCGGCTGCAGGATGCCGTCGACGCGGTAGCGAATCACCAGTCCCGCCGCCTGCGACTCGATGTGCACGTCGCTCGCGCGAATCTCGATCGCTTCCAATAAGATCTCGTTGACCAGCCGCACGACCGACGCTTCCTGCGCCATCTCCGACAACTCGGATCCGTCCGACTCGATCTCCTCCAACAGCTCCACTTCCCGGTCGCTGGCCTGTTCCATCAGCCCGTCGACCGTTTCGCTGCCGACCCCCAGGTGCTTCTTGATCAGGGCCGAGATCTGCGCGCGGCTGGCCAACACCGGCATGACGGACAAGCCCGTCGCCGCGCTCACTTCGTCGATCGGATACAGATCAAACGGATCGCTCGTGGCCACCACCAGCTGCCCATTGTCACGCCGGATGGGAAACAACGCCTGACGATGGATCAGCTTGTGGGGAAACCCCGACAGCAGCGACAGATCAACTTCCGTGTCTCGCAAATCGACGAATTCCAGTCCGACCTCATCCGCCAACGCGCGCAGCGCCGCCTCTTCTTTCACGTACCCCAGCGCCACCGCCTTCTCGATCAGCGATGCGCCGTCTCCATTCGCTTGACGCAATTGCCCCAGCTGAGTGTCATTCAGCAGGCCACGCCTTGAGCATTTCACCAGCTTCCATGGGTCCCACTTCTCGCCTGCAAAGGACCTGCCAAGGTCCGAGTTAACTCGCCGTGCAGGTGCCGCTCGCACGACGCCCGCCACCAACGCCCTGAACGTCTGTTTCTTCGCCACACTTTACGCCATCTTGCGGACACCCACCACCAACTCCGTTACCCCTCTTCTGAGCAAGTACTGCCGGCAGCGCGTCCTGTTTCATTCTAAACGAACGGACCGGAGAGCCTAGCCAAAATCCCGGCGTCCAGGGTCGGGCGCGTCGTGGCGAACGCGTCAGCCACCCGTCGCACCGGCCCATTGGACACCACCCGACTTACCGCACCCGCAACCGCAACATCAGCTCCACGGCCGGCGAGGCGGTGCCAACGGACGCGTCCGTTGGCACCCCCCTGTTCTTCCGATTCCCGGAGCGTCTGCGTGTCAATTGCCCCGACCGCCGCGTCCGCCCGCGTTGCCGCCCCGCCCGCCTGGACCACGACCGCCCGGTCCAAACCGTTCGTCCTGTTTGAACTCAAACGGTTGACCGACGAGCTCTTTGTACTTCGCCTGTTGTTCGGGTGTGAGTTCCTTCAACAGGTCCTCCTGCATCTTCTTTCGCAGTTGTTGTTCGAGTTCACGGGATTTGCGCGGATCTTCTCGCGCTGCTCTTCGGGGATTCCCAGTTTCTCGCCGACTTCGTCACTGGCCAGACCACCGCCACGCATCTGAAACTGCAGCGGAAGTCGCTTCAGGCGGTCCGCCTGATGCGGCAAGAGGATCTCATCGATCTTGTCTTGCGTATTTTTCTGGGCGGCCTCCATGAGTTCGCGGCCCTTGGCCATGCGTTCTTCCTGAGGCAGATCACGCATTTTTTCAAACATGGCCCGCATGTCCGTGGAATCCCGCAGTTTCCCTAACTGAGCCAACTGGTCTTCCACCAAGTCCAGTTCTTTCTGCACGTCCTCGCGGGCGAGAAGCATCGCATCGGACACCCCACGGCCGAACCCTCCCATCATCCCGCCAGGGCCGCCAAAACCGCCGGGGCCACCCTGAAAACCCCCGGGAGGTGGGCCGCCCGGTTGATCCTGCCCTTGACCGCGCCGCCCCTGCGCTTGAGCACCACACACACTCACCAGGGTCAAGAGCCCCGCCACCGCAAACACGAAAGTTCTCTGACGCGACAACATTGGACAGTCTCCGTGAAAAGGAATAGATCCGGCCTCCTGATCTGGGGCCCGTTAATTTGAACCCGTGCCAGCACAAGGAGTTTCGGCGAGTCACGAGATTCCGACCGCGGTGAGGTGAGAGGCCGGGGTGGAATCCACCGATCGCGCGGTGTCCTTAGCGGCAGGCATCCCGAGAGCGGCTGCCGCCATGGTCGCCGACCCAAGATCGTCGATGTTGCCAGCCAATCGGTTCGCGAGCTGAAGAGGGGACGACATGCGCACCGGCAGGCAGCGCCGTAAGTCTCCGAGGCGTTTTGGCGGGCGAATCGAAACGGCCTCATCCTCAACGACGCCGCGCCGCCCTGGCCGCCGCGCTGGCCGCCCTGGCCGCCGCGCTGGCCACCCTGGCCGCCGCGTCCGCCCCCACCCGGCTGAAAGCCGCCACGACCGCCTTGTCCGCCAAAGCCACCAAACCCGCCGGGCTGGCCGCCACCAAAGGGTTGACCACCCATGCCCTGCTGCTGCATCCGCTGCATGAACTGCATCGGCGACTGGTTGCCGCCCGTGGCGGCCCCGCCAAATGGCAAGCCGCCGCCCGGAAAGCCGCCCCGTTGCGCGTTGGCGTTGCCACGATTCGCAGTCGAGGAGCTGGGAGTCGTGGTCCGGCCCATAACCGCGGCCAGCGCCCTCTGCACGGCTTCGGCATTGCCCTTCTTGAGGGACACGATTTGCACGTCTTCGTCCATCATGGCCCCGCTTTGATCGATCATCTTGACGAGTTCTTCGACCTCCAAGAAAAGCGGTTCGGGGGCGGTCACGATCAAGGCGTTGCTGCGCGTGTCCACCGCGATCGTCATTTTTGCCTCTTCGCTCTTGGCCTCGTTACTCCCGCCGCCGCGGCCGCCGCGGAGAGCTCGGATGAAGTCCGCCGGGTTGGGTTGACCACCCCCCTGACCTGCAGCGCCGGCGATCCGACCCGCGAACGCCTCACGCACGATGCTGGCTACTTCTTCCACCTGCACGAAGTTCACGGGAATGATGTGCGGTTTGCCGGCCGTAAAGACGTCTGTAATGCTCCCTTCGCGGTCAATGACCTTGAGCAACTGCTCGATGAGCTGGACATCGACCGGCAGGGCTTGGACAACGAGGCAATTCAGTCGTGTATCGGAGACAATCGACACGGGTCCGGTCGCTTGGACGGTCGTCACAGCTCCTCCCCCACCGCCGCCACCGCCGCCCAGGATGGCACCCAGGATGCCGCCGCCGCCACCCATGAGATTCGAGGCCACGTCCCCGACCAAAGAACCGCCCCCACTCTCACTGGTTGTCCCACCCAAGATATCCGAGATCAGCTGCCGCGCGACATCGGCTTTACAGTGCTTCAGGAAATAGACAGTGAAATTCTTGCCAGGCGTGAGGACTTGGGGACCCGCGACCGTGCGGAGAATCTCTTCGAACTTATCCAATGCCTGCGTGTCGTCGGACGAAATCAAGATGCCATTCGCTGTGAACTCGATATGAATGTCACTCCCCTGACCTGGCAGGTCAGCCGGGGTCGCCGCCGCGGGTGGCTCGGGAGCGTTTTCGGATGGGGTGGCCTGCTCCTCCGCTGCTGCGGGAAGTATTGGCTCTGCCGGTATCGCCTGAGGGGACGGCGCCGGTTCCGGAGCTGGTCCTTCCATCGGCTCGGCCGGCGGAACCTGCTCGGTCGGGGTTGGTTCCTGCAGCGGGTCCTGGGCGAGGTCCCAGCGAAACGCGGCGTCTTCGGGATGCAGGCTCACAAAATGGACAGGCACCACCTCGTCGAGTTGCGTGGTCGCGGTGCCGAGGGCCACCTTCTCCGGTTTGGGTTCATCCACTGGCTTCCGCGGGGCCGGCTCGGTCGCCGTCTGTTTGGTCCGCGTGGCGGGTGGCTTGGCGGGTGGCGTCGGGCCGCCAGCCGGGACTTCGGGGGAGATCTCCCGGAGATCAAAGATACCCGGCCCCGTGTCGGACGGCGCCGTCATGCGAATCTGGTTGGGGCCGCGCCACAAGCGTTCGGCCATCTCCACCGCGTTCACGGCGGAATTGCCGGTCATCGGAATGAATCGCAAGGTGCTACCCGCTACGCCTCCCTCTCCCGGCCCCTCCAGTTTTTCGATCAAAGTCTTCACCTGCTCGAGGTCGCGGGCCGTCGCCGCACGTACAGCTTCATCGTGACGGGATCGGCGTCGACTTTGATCCCATCCGCGGAAGCACCTTTGGCGTCGCTGCTGCCAAAGAAACTGTTGATCGTCAGCACGGCCGTCTTCGGATCGATCTTGCGGAGCTGAATCACTTCAAAGCGCGGCGATTCACCCTCGAGTTGCCGGATTGTCTCCTGGATCGTGCGATGTTCTGACGGACGTGCCAGCGCGATGATCTTGTTGGTCTTGGCATCGAGCGACATGCGCACGTCGGGGAGACCGGCCAGCAGCGTCTGCATGACCGCCAGCGCCTCTTCGGCGTCGGCCGCCTGGATCTGATGGGTCTGCAACTGAGGCTGCTCGGTAACCAAGGCCGACGGTGTGACCTCGCGCTTATTGTCCACACGCTCGACCAGATTCTCAAGAATCTGCAGATTCTCTTTGGAGCCGGTGGCGAACAGACGCGTGCCCAGGGTGTCAATGGCGATGCTGATTTCCTCGCCGACGTTCTTCCCTTCATCGAGACCCAGCAGCGGGCGGGCGATCGAGAGCACTTCCTCCGGCGAAACGAACTGCAATTTCAATTCGGTGACGCCCTGGTCCTTGTTCCCGGTGGGATTCTCCGCGCTTTCGATGACGTCCCGGATCGTCCGCAGTTTGCCGGCCGTCTCGGTCACCAGGATCTGCCGCGATTTGGGCATGACGATCATCGTCCGACCGGGTCCCAGCAGCTGCTTGATCTCTTGTTCCGCGTCGGCGGGCTCCATCTTCGCCAGGTGGAAAACCGTTTTGATCAGTTCGAACTCGCCGCGGTTGTCGATTTTCTCCACGGGCACGAACTCCACCAGCACGTCGGGGACTTCGTCCTCCAAATTGATCACGGTCAACAAGCGGCCACGGCGAACCAGCGTATAGCCTTGGGTCAGCAACACCCCGTTGATCAGGTCAATTGCTTCGGTGGGCGTGTATTCGCGCGAGTCGGTGTAGTTGAAGGTCCCTTCGGGGACCAGCGTCGACTGCAACGACAGGTCGGCCTGTTCCGCCAGCCAATCGAGCACATCTTCCCAGGGCTGGAAACGAAAATTGAAGCGCAGCTTGGCATCCTTGGGCGCGGCGGCCTCCAACCCCGTTTCGCCTGGCGGCGGCGAGGCCGCGTCCGTTGGACCCGTCGGCTCAGTCGCGGCGGCGGCGGCCGATTTCTCCACCGTGGAATCGCGCGCCGCCTCGGCCGGTGGTGCCGCAGGCGTCGCATCGGTCGCTGCGGGGGCAGCCGCATTTGCCGCTTCTGCCGGGGCGTCCCCGCCGGGCAGCGGCGACTCGGCCGGCGCGGCGGGCACCGGTGTTCGCTCGGCCATCGACTCCGCGGGTGCCGCCGACTCGGCCGGCGCGGTGGGCACCGTTTTCGCTTCGGCCATCGACTCCGCGGGTGCCGCCGACTCGGCCGGCGCGGTGGGCACCGTTTTCGCTTCGGCCATCGACTCCGCGGGTGCCGCCGACTCGGCCGGCGCGGTGGGACCGGGGCCCAGACCGGCCATCTGATCCCACGTCGCCTTCTGAGCGCTGGTCAACACCGAACGCAACTGAGGCTCGTAGGCATCCCGCGCCTCAACACGCTCCTTCTCACCGCCGCGAGTCATGGCGGTCGCCCGTTCGGCCATCAGCCGGCTCACCACGTCTCGCTGTTCCGGCGTCAGCTCCAGCAGTTGAGCCGTCTCCGGTTCCGACAACGACACCATGCCCGTGCGCTGCAGACGCAACTGATTCAACCGGCTCCGCTGTTCCTGCGTCAGCAACGCCATTCCCTCGCGTTCCGACTCGGCCACGAAAGGAGCCAATCGCTCGGCGCGCACCTCCGGTGGCAGGTCTTTGATTTCCAAGGCGAGGTTGATCGCTGCGCTTTCCCGCCGTCCGATCAAGCGACGCAATTTCTCGCGGACTTCGTCGGACAGACCCAGATGCTGCAGCGCCGCGGTCATCGACCGCCATCGACAGAATGCCGACAAACGCGGGGTCTGCCGCGCGAACCGCCAGTGCCGAGGCGACAACGAATGCCACCGCCAAGCACGGCACGAGCGTCCTGAACCAAGTCCCCAGTGTGCGGCGATAGGAACACATCAAGGAAGTATCTCCTCACATTGCAGCAGAAACGTCGCCCACCACGTCCCACCACGCTCACCGGCGGCCACCCCCAGAAGCGGGCCCCGGCTGCGCAGCGCGAAACGTCGACCAGTCGTCCCATTATTATCATTGAACCGTCCGGAAATCCCAACGTTTCGCCGTCAAAGGACGAAAAACCGTACGGGTGGGGTGACCGAACGTAGGAATTACGCCGATGGCAGGCACGCGGCCGTCGTTGGGGGGATATGCAGCGTCCGGAATCGCGCGAACGACCGGGTCACGAAATTCTGCTGCCGCGCCACGATTTCTGTCTCGCGTCCCTGGGCAGGCCGCGGGAATTTCTCCCATCGTCACTGGGTACGGAGTTGCTATAAAGGAACATGCACTTTCGGTTGTGGTGCGTTCGAACACCTGTTCTCGGGGGCGGTGCGCCGCTGCGGCTATGATTTCCGTCGTGGAATTGACCAAGCATTTCTCGGTCGGGACGAGCAAGATCGTGGCGGTGGATCGCTTGTCGTTTCGCGTCCAGGCGGGGGAGGTTTACGGGCTGCTGGGTCCGAACGGGGCGGGAAAGACGACGACGCTGTGGATGGTGCTGGGCGTCTTGAAGCCCACTTCCGGCTACGCCGAAGTGGATGGCTATCGGTCCACCGAAGTGCCCGATGCCGTCAAGGCTCGGCTCGGCCTGGTGTCGGCCAGTGCCGGCGTCTATCCCTGGCTCACGACACGGGAGACCTTACTGTTCTTCGCAGATCTCTACCACGTGCCGCCAGATCAGGCCGTGGAAGCGGTCGACAAGATCAGCCGCACGCTGGGTTTGACCGGATTTCTCGACCAGCGGTGCACGACGCTCAGTACGGGTCAGAAGCAGCGTGTCAATTTGGCCCGGGCCTTGATTCACGATCCGCAAATCATGTTGCTGGACGAACCGACGCGCGGCCTGGACGTGTGGGGCAGCAAGGTGATCTTCGATTACGTGCGGCATCTTCGCGACGTCGGGAAAGCCGTCATCGTATGCACCCATCGACTCGACGAAGCTCAGCGTTTGTGTGATCGTTTCGGCCTGCTCCACCGGGGCCGACTCTTGCACGAAGGGACGTTGGGCCAGCTGCGGGAGAGCACCGGCTGCGAATCGCTGACCGAGATGTTTCTGCACTTTGTCGACACCGAGACGCAGGGCCAGGTGGAGGCACCATGAACAGTGCAACGGGAAAACGCATCGGTCGGATCGACTTGGGCCGGATCGCCCGGCTCACACGCAAAGAGTTGCGGGAGACGCTGCGCGACCGGCGGACCGTGATCACGCTGGTGCTGATGCCGCTGCTGGTCTATCCGCTCATCAGCATTTCGTTCAATAAGTCCGTGCTGATGACGGCGGAACAGACCTCGAAGATCGTCTATTCCATCGGGGTCAGTACGCCCCAAGACGTGGAGGTCTTACAGGGATTCCTGGGCCAGGGCAATCAGTTGTTGAAAGAAGCGCAAGCGAGCGATCCGCCGCCGGCGGTCGGTGCGGGGACCGACCACCTGATGTCCGACGCGGAGTCGTTGGAGTTCTTTGCCAATCCCGAACTGTCCTTGGAATCGCAAGTCGCCGACAATTACGTCCACTTGGCCGTGCGATTGCAGCCTTCCGCGGACGCGGATGGCGAACGCCGGCCATGGATCGATTGCGAACTGCTGTATCGGCCCAGTTCGCCGGCCAGTCAGCGGGCGATGCACATCGTGGAAGATCGACTGCGCGCGGTGAACGACGCGTCGCTGCGATTGCGCCTGGCGCGGGCGGGATTGCCGGCCGGGATGCCGGCCACCGTCAAGCTCAAGGCGGTGGCAGCCGGTCGGTCCGCGCCATTTTCCCTGGCCACGCTGGTGCCCCTCGTGCTGATCTTGATGACGATTACGGGCGCCGTCTATCCGGCCATCGACCTGACGGCGGGAGAGCGGGAGCGGGGCACCTTGGAGACGCTGATTGCCGCGCCCATTTCGCGGATGTCGCTGTTGATCGCCAAGTACGTGGCAGTCCTCACGGTGGCCGTCCTGACGGCCCTGGTGAATGTGGCAGCCATGACGATCACCGTGAGCAGTTCGAGTCTGTACGCGCAGCTGTTCCCGCAGGGGTTGTCGCTCTCGTTGATGGTCCAGATCTTCGGGCTGATGGTCCTGTTTGCCGCCTTCTTCTCCGCCATCATGCTGGCGGTGACCAGCTTTGCCCGCAGTTTCAAGGAGGCGCAGGCCTACCTGATTCCCGTCATGTTGCTGGCGATCTCCCCCGGGTTGCTCAGCCTGATGCCTGGGCTGCAACTGAGCGGACTGTTGGCGGTGACTCCCTTAATCAATATTGTCTTGCTCGCCCGCGACCTGCTCGAACACACGACGTCGCCGGGCATGGCCGCCGTGGCTATCGTCTCGACCGCGATTTACGCCGTGCTCGCCATCGCCCTCGCCTCCAGAGTCTTCGGCAACGACGCCTTGCTGTATGCCAGTCGCGGCACGTGGTCCGACCTGTTTCATCGCCCGAGGGTGGAACGGACAGGACCGACCGCCGCCGCCACGCTGGCCTGTCTGGCCACGTTGTTCCCCTGCTTCTTCTTGTTGGGAAACATCGCCGATCGTTCTGCCGAGAATGTGAGCACTCGCTTGGTCGTGCACGCCGGAGTCAGTGTGGTGGTCTTCGCGTTCGTCCCGCTGCTGTTTGCGGCCTTTCAGCGCGTCCGCATTCCAGCCGGATTTCAGTTGCGGCCGGCGGCGCCTTGGGCCTTCGTGGGGGCGGCCGTGTTCGGCGCGAGTCTCTGGCCGTTCGCGTATGAACTGTTCATGGTCGGCAAGATGACGGGACTGGTCAGCTTGGAACGCAACCAGCTGGGGGAAATCGAACGGCTGCTCCAGGCTTTTCAAGGCCTGTCGCCGGTCGTCGTGCTGTTGACACTCTCCGTCGTGCAACCGGTGTGCGAAGAGTTCTTCTTCCGCGGCTATCTGCTTCACGGTCTGCGCGACCGGTTCTCTGGACCGGGTGCGGTGGTGGTTTCAAGCCTGCTGTTTGGATTGTTTCACGTGCTCAATCCGACGTTGCTGACCCCGGAACGGTTCCTGCCTACCACGTTTCTGGGGCTGTTCCTCGGCTGGGTCTGTTACCGCACGGGAAGCGTGCTGCCGGGCATGGTGCTGCACATACTGCACAACGGCCTGCTGCTGGTGGTCGCGCAAAATCGGGATTCCATCATGGCCCGAGGCTGGGACCTGGTAGGACGTGAACACCTGCCCGCCGCCTGGTTAGCCGCGGCCACGGTCGTCACCGTCCTGGGCACGGCTCTGGTCTGGCTGGCAACTCAGCGTCGGCACCCTGCGCCCACCGCGTCTTAGACGCTCCGACCGGTAAACGGCCATGGAGCAACCGCGTCAGGCCGCCCGTCGACCCCGCTGGCTGACCTGCACGGCCGCAGGAGTGCACGGCGACTCGGCGTGATCGGCGTTCGACCGCTGGCACGTCTGTTCGAACCGCGTGAACCAGCGGCCCGAGCCACGTTCACTCAGGCACACCCCCGCGACCACACTGGCCATCGCCGCGGCCGCCAGCGTGTCGCTCACGTAATGGGCCGATGACCCGATCCGCTGGGCGGCGGCGAGGAGGGCGAAGACCGCAAATAACCATCGCCCCCGCGGGTATAGCCAGGCCAGACCAAAGGCCAACCCAACGGCCGTCGCCGTGTGCCCGGAGGGAAACGACTGGATAGCGCGGCGGCCCAACTCCACGGCCTGTTCGTGAGTTTCAACACCCCAGGGAAGAAACGTGCTCATCACGTCCCCCGAAGCATCGAAGACGTTCGGACGCATCCGTGGAAAGAGGTGCTTCACCACCTGTGCCATCAAACCGGCACCAAAGGCACATGCCGCCACGCGTGGCAATCGCGGCCGATTCAACGGGTCCAGTACCGCCACCGTCATCAGGATCATGAACGCGCCAAAACCGTGGGCAAAGACCTCGGAAATATCCAACATCTTGCGGAAATCCCCCAGCGGCCACGTATCGAGTTGGCACCGCGCGACCGATATGTCGATCGTCAACGACGCACATGCGGCCACCGCAAAAAAAGCGGCCCACCGAATCGATCTAGGTCGCGCATCGCTCACCATGGGGACCTCAACTACATACTGGGAACTGCGAGGCCTGAGGCGACGGAAGGTTAGCAGCGTTCCGCGGCGCGGGAAATATGTTTTTTTTCCCGCAGCGGTCGTTGGCTTCCCTCCAGCAGAGGGGCCATTCAACGGCATACGCGTCAACTACGGGAATCTCGTGCCCCAAGTCAATCGTGACGGCCGACCCCAGCAGGTCTCTTCCTACTGGTATTTCGCCAGACAGCGTCGTCACACTCCAAGGTCCCCGCTCCCCCAAGTCGTTACCGCCAACGCACTCAACCACTGTTGAGAGGCGGACGGTAACGATTTGGGGGAGATGAGTAGGGTGAGGGGGATACCATTAAGCGTTCTGGGCAGTGTTTTTCCTCGGCACAGGGAACCCCTCACCCCAACCCTCTCCCCGTCAAAGCCCGGGGAGAGGGGGCAAGAGAAATGAGCTTGTGGGTCCTACGCAGATTTCCGTACACTCCGCGCGGTTCGATCCGGGGTGTCATGGTCACCACTTGCTGCATGTGCGATGACAAAAACCGCTCAACACGTGTTAATGATTGGCATCATCGGCGGAATCGTGCTGTTCACGAACCTCGGTGGTCCGCGTCTGTGGGATCGAGACGAACCGCGGAACGCCGGATGTACTCGGGAGATGCTGGTCCGAGGCGACTGGATCACGCCGGTCTTTGACGGCGAACTGCGGACGCACAAGCCCATTCTGTTGTATTGGTGCATGATGACCGCGTACGCGGCGTTCGGGGTGACCGAATTTGCCGCGCGGTTCTGGTCCGCCACGGCGGCCCTCGGGACGGCCTTGTTAACGTACGGCATGGGACGTCGCATGTTTTCGCCGGCCGTCGGGTTGTGGGGCGCGGCGATTCTCGTGACCACGCTGATGTTCGATGTGGCGGCGCGCGGCCACACCCGATTCGCTGCTCATGTTCTGGAGCACGGCCGCGATGGCCGTGTATGTCTGGGGCACATTTCTCCCATCGCGCGAACGTCTGGCGGAGTCGGCCGGCGCTCAAGTGCGGTACTTTCCCAACGGGCCGGTCGCGGTGGCGATGTATGCGTGCATGGGCATCGCGGTGCTGGCCAAGGGACCGATCGGCGTGCTGCTGCCCACGGCAGTGATTGGCATGCATCTGTTGATTCAGCGGCTTCCGGCGCGGCTGCCGAGTGAGTACGGGAATCGCGGACATCTGTGGGTGGAGCGGGCGCGAGGTCTATTGCGCCCATTTGTGCCCTGGCATTTTGCGCGAACCTGCTGGAGCATGCGTCTTCCCATCGCTGCGGTGGTTGTGCTCGTAGTCGCCCTGCCGTGGTACTGGGCGGTCGCTCAGCGCACGGAGGGTGCCTGGATCCGCGGGTTTTTCCTGGAGCACAATTTGGGTCGTGCGGCTCAGTCCCTGGAAGGGCATCGCGGATCGTTTCTGTACTATCCCGTGGCGCTGCTGGTGGGTTTCTTCCCCTGGTCGGTGTTCGCGGTCCCCACGATTCTGGAGACGGTTGATCGCCTGCGCCGGCGGGTCGCCGAGCAGGCTGGATTGACGCTCGCCGTCTGCTGGATCGGCGTCTACGTCGGATTGTTCTCGATCGCTCGGACCAAACTGCCCAGCTATATCACTCCTTGCTACCCGGCCGTGGCTTTGCTGGTGGGATGCTTCGTGGCGTCGTGGATCGACGGCACGAGCCGCGTGGCCAAAGTGTGGCCGCGTGCCGCATTCGTGTGTCTCGGTGTGATTGGAATGGGCATCACGATCGCCGTTCCCGTGGCTGCCGCCAGGTACTTGCCGGGCGAGCAATGGCTGGCCAGTCTCGGACTGATCCCGACTGTTGCCGCCGTCTGCGGTCTGGTGATGCTGCGCAGGGATGCCCGACTGCGGGCCGCCTCGGCGTTCGGCATCGGCGCGGTGGCTTTTACCACAGCGGTCTTCGCGATCGGGGCGGCTCGTGTGGACACGCACCAGACATTCAACACATTTGTACAGATCCTGCGGGAGCGTTCGCCGGAGGTCCAGGTCGGCACCTTGGGTGTTTCCGAGCCCAGTTGGGTGTTTTACACCGGCCGGCCTCTGGATCGGCTGTACGCACCGCAGTTGCTGCCGGACAAGTTGCCGGACGTCGGCTCGGCCGCATTGTCGGACGGTCCGGCGGGCGCGTTGTCGGACGGTCCGGCGGGCGCGTTGTCGGACGGTCCGGCGGCCGCGTTGTCGGACGGTCCGGCGGCCGCGTTGTCGGACGGTCCGGCGGCCGCGTTGTCGGACGGTCCGGCGGACCGGGTCATGCCTGGAGTGCGGCCAACTCAGGATTGGCGGACCAAACCGGCGCGGGACGTTTGGCGCTATCGAGCGCGAGCCCCAGTCGCTACGCCATCACGAGTGAACAGTGCCTGCGCTCCATCGGCAGACTGCCCGACGGGGTCCAGATCTTGGCGCGCACTCCCTATTTCCTGCAGGATGACACGCTGGTCTTGCTGGGCACCGGCCCCTCCCTCGCCCAGACTCCGCCGAGGCCCCAGAGCGAGAACGCCCCGCAGAAAGCCTGGCACCGCTAGTACTGCGGCAGATTCTGGGCCATGATCACGACTGGCACCTCGCAATCCCCCGTTCTCCCGGAGCGTTGCCAGCTATGAAAGAACCGACGTTTCGCTCGAGTCCCGGCCCGACGCGTCGCGAGTTTCTTCAGGGCAGTCTGGTCGCGGGACTGGGCCTGACCCGTCCGTTCGCGCCGTCTTCGCCACCGCGGGTGCGGACGGAGACCGATCGTTCCGTGATCTTGATCTTGAACGTGGGCGGACCCAGTCACGTGGATATGTGGGACCCCAAGCCGGACGCGCCGGCCGAGATTCGCGGACCTTGGCGGACGATTCGCACCACCGTTCCCGGCCTTTTCTTATCCGAACTCTGCCCCCGACAAGCGCGTCTCGCCCACCGGTTGGCGTTCATTCGGTCGTGCCACCATACGGCTCCGGCCGTGCACCACGTCGGCTGGCAGCTCGCGCAGACCGGGCATGCGTATCCCGCCGCGATGAACGCGTCTCACATCGGTTCGGTCGTCGCGAACTTGCTCGGCGCACGGCGCGGGCGGCCGGCTCATGTGCTGCTGCCGGGAATCCCCGGCGATCGTGAAGTGGTGCGTCGAGCGGGGCGTGTGCCAACCCAACGGCGCGACGACGTCGACACGGTCCCGAATTGCCAGGCGCTACTCGCGCGCGAACCGCAACGAGCCCGCGCACGTTATGGCTCGTCGCCATTCGGACAGAATTGCCTGGCCGCGCGGTGCCTCGTCGGCGCGGGAGTGCGATTTGTGACAATCCACACTTGCGAGGACTACCGCGATCCGGACTCGTGGGATGTGCACGGCGGCCCGCATTTCCCCACCGTCGTCGACATGCAACGCACGCTGGCTCCCGCGTACGACCAGGCGTTTGCGGCATTGATTGAGGACCTTGCAGCGCGCGGCATGCTCGACCAGACACTTGTCTGCTCGCGTTTCGGAGTTCGGACGCACGCCGCGCATGAACCCGGCAGGCGGCCGCGACCACTGGCCACAGTGCTGGACGACTTCGTTCGCGGGGGGAGGCGTGCTCGGAGGTCAGGTCCTGGGCGCGAGCGATGGGATGGGAAGTGAACCGGCCGATCGGCCGGTGACTCCGGCGGAAATCGCCGGCACGATCTATCATTTCCTCGGGCTGGACCCTGTCCCCACACCATCCGCTGGGGCCGGACAAAACCGTTCCGCTTTCGCCCCCGAGATGCGACCGATCGGAGAGCTGTTCTGAATGGACGCGGAAAGTCGCCGCTATTTCGATGAACTGCTGGACCAAGTCCTGGCAGATATGCCGGAACAAGTGCATCGCCTGCTGGATGAGGTCACGATGTACGTCGAGGACCATCCTTCGCGGGAAGTCATGCGCCGCCTGGGAATCTCGCATCGCAACCAGTTGTGCGGACTGTACACGGGCATACCGTTGGGAAGCCGCAGCGTGGAGCATTCGGGGATTCTGTCCGACGCCGTGCACATTTATCGCGAAGGGATCCTGGATCTGGCCACCGATCGACACGGTCGCATCCGCCAGAAAGAACTCCGCCGACAAATTCGCATCACCGTGCTGCACGAGCTGGGTCATTACCATGGCATGGATGAAGAGGAACTGCGCGAGCTAGGATATTGAGCGGGAATTCGCGGTGCACCTGCTGCCCAACGACAGCCCGGAGCGAAGCCAGGCACGCACCGCGGCCGGATCGAAAGGGAATAAATCGCGCCGCCAGATCGTCTCTCTAAGTATCATGGCCATTTACCGATTCCTGGCCGATGTGACCGTCGGTGCCCACTTCGCTTACGCCAGCTTCATCGTCCTGGGGCTGATTGCCATCGGCGTGGGGGGCGTGCGCGGCTGGTCGTGGATCCGGAACTTCTGGTTCCGGCTCGTGCACCTGCTGATGATTGGCGGCGTCGCCCTCGAATCGTGCTTCGACATCGAGTGTCCGTTGACCGTGCTCGAAAACCACTTCCGGCAACGGGGAGGCGAGACCACGTATCCCGGTTCCTTTGTCGGAACGCTGGTCAACGACCTGCTGTTTGTCGATACCCCCGAGTGGGTTCTATCGCTTACCTACGGGGCGATCTTTGCCGTAGTGCTCCTGTCATTGTTGGCCGTGCCGCCGCGGCGACCCTTTCGGAGCCCGCGCATAAGCATTCGTGAAGAGCGGGGCGTGCATCGCGCGTAAGGCAGGTAGGGAGGCCGGACTTCCAAGTCCGTCCAGGTGCTGACCGACGGCAATGCCGTGGAAGTCCCAACGTCCGGACGGATTCGGAAATCCGTCCTACGGTCCAGGTTGGTCGGCTGGTTCGGGACGGATTCGGAAATCCGTCCTACGGTCCAGGTTGGTCGGCTGGTTCGGGACGGATTCGGAAATCCGTCCTACGGTCCAGGTTGGTCGGCAGGCTTGGGACGGATTTGGAAATCCGTCCTACGGTCATCGCGATCGACAGGTTTGGGACGAATCTGGGATGTCCCACTGGTTAGTGACACCCACTGGCGACCGCTGCCCCGTGCTTTTCTTGCCACCTGCCCGAACTCAGGCCTGTACCTGTTCGTATCAAAGTCGAACATGGCCGGCACCCCGGGGGGCTCCTCAGTGCGCTGAGGTTGCCGGTTCACCACTCATATGGGTGATCGGTTCATGGCAAGTAGGAGCTGATGACGACCGTCCTCGGCCGGTGTAGTACGACCGATTTCTCACGCATTCTTCGGGGCGCAGTACGCCATTATTCACGTGAGCAACGCACATCAGAGTCTGGACAGGCGCTGGAATCCTCTCGGTCTGCGTGCGCCGCGACGGCCACCCTCGGGGATCGAGCGGCGGGTTGCCAGCTCGTGGCTTCATCGAGTTGCCGGGCTGCGAGCTTCGCGGTGCGTCAGGATGGGGCTATGGGTTGCCGGTGCTTTATGCGCGGCGAGTGGGCCGGCCGTGGTTGCGCGATCGGCGATGGCCCTTGACGTTCCGATTCTGGTCACTCAGGTGCCGGTCGCTCCAGGCCAGACGGCGACTTCGACCCGACCGATGTCGCCATTGATGTTGCCGGGGGAAGGTGGACGGATCATCGCCGTCGCTCCCGACGGATCACAGCGTCTGCTAACCGAGGGTTTTCAGAGCGCTGCCGACCCGTCCCTTTCGTTCGATGCCACACGATTTGTGTTTGCCGGCAAGCGAGCGGCCAGGGACTTGTGGAACATCTACGAATATGCGTTCGACACCGGACAGGCTCGCCAGATCACCCGCGATGTCGGTAACTGCCGTCAGCCGAGCTACCAGTCCAAATTGTTCACGGTGGACTCGCCCGAACCCTGGTTCCAGCTGACCTTCGTCAGCGATGCCGGCCTGTGGCTCAATGAGGACGGTTGCGGGGTATCGCACAGTCTTTATTCGTGCCGACTGGACGGGGCGCAAGTTCGCCGCTTGACCTACAACTTGTCCGACGATGCAGACCCATTTTTGATGGGCGACGGACGACTTTTGTACGCGAGTTGGCAACGTGCGACGCTGGATCGCGGGCCGGCTGGCCGAGTGGCATTGTTTGGGATCAACATTGAAGGCACGGACAATGCGCTGTTTGGTGACCCGGCGGGCAAACGCATTAAGCGAATGCCGTGTATCACGGACCGGGGCTTGGTGTTGTTCATCGAGTGCGACGAGGGATCGGCCGATGGCGCTGGTCAAATCGGTTCGGTGACGTTTCGCCGTCCCCTGAAATCGTATCGTTCTGTCACGTCGGAGAGTGAGGGATTTGCCTACCGGGCACCCGCGCCGTGGTCGCAGGGCCACGTGTTGGTCTCGCAACGCCCGCTCGACCGGAGCAAGTCGTGGGGCACGTTCATTTTCGACCCCAAGACAGTGACGTGTCAGCCGGTGATCGACGACCCTGCGTACGACGAGATTCAAGCCGTGGCGGTCCGCGACACACGACTCCCGGATGGCCGGTCCACGGTGGTGGACGACGTGGAGCCGCTGGCCAAGATGTACTGCCTGAATCTCCAGATGAACGACCTGCCGGATGCGAATTGGCTGCCGGCGGGCACCGTCAAGCGGATTCGCGTGCTGGAAGGTGTACCGAGGGCCGTCCAGGCGGGCGGCGCTGCGGAAGATTCGGCCAGCGGACGGTCGTCCTCAGGACCCTGTGGTACGGCGCTCCACGGCTGGCCGCCGATCGCCCAGCGGCGGTTACTGGGGGAAACCGAGATCCAACCCGATGGATCGTTCCAGATCAGCATTCCGGCGAACACGCCGATTCAACTGCAGACACTGGACGAGAACGGCCTGGCCTTGCGGACGTGCGGCTGGATCTGGTCCAAGAACCTCGAACCGCGGGGCTGCATTGGCTGCCACGAAGACGGCGAGTCCACGCCCGAGAATGCGTTTGTCGACGGGCTGAAGCGTCCCGCCGTGGCTTTGACGCTGCCGCCGGAACGCCGCCGCACGGTCGATTTTCGCCGGGATATCATGCCGATTCTCGAGAAGAAATGCGTGGCCTGCCACGCTCAGGACGGCGATCCGCCTCGACTCGATGGCGGACTCGAACCACTTCCCGACCAGGGTGGCCTGAACCGGGCCTATGTCAACTTGCTCGCGGTGCGGGATGCTTCGGTCGCACACACCGACAACGGGCTATACGTCCATCCCGGCCGAGCGCGGACGAGCCCCTTGATCTGGCATCTCTTCGGACGCAACACGTCACGGCCGTGGGACGGTGAACCGGTGACCCGTCAGGCGGCTAAACCAATCCCGCCGGGGAAGGTCCCACCACTGACCAATCTGGAATCCCGGCTGTTGGTCGAGTGGGTCGACTGGGGAGCGTTGTGGGACGGGATCCCCGGTGCGGACGAATTCTCGGGTAGCTCGCCGACAAGGGAAACATCGAAGTGAAAAGAACTGTACGGAACGTCCTGGTGGTAACGCTGATGTGGGCCGCGGTCGGGCCGTCCGTGACCGCCCAAGACGCTCCCGTCCTGACCGACGTCACGGTTGATGCGGGCATCACGTTCCACCACAGATTTGGCGACGACAACCTGAGCAACATTGTCGAGGGGACGGGTGCGGGGGCCGCGTTCTTCGATTACGACGGCGATGGCTGGCTCGACATCTACTTCGTGAGCGGAACCTGGAACAAAGATGTGAACGACAGTCGGGGACGAAAATACCGCGGCAAACTCTCGAACCGGCTGTACCGCAACCAGCAGGATGGCACGTTTCAAGACGTGACGGAGCGGGCGGGTGTCGGGGACCCGGACCAATTCGGGTATGGTTGTTCGGCAGCCGATTACGACAACGATGGCGACCTGGACCTGTATGTGCTGAACTACGAAAAGAACGTCCTGTTTCGCAATAACGGCGATGGAACGTTTAGCGACGTGTCGGCCGGGTCGGGACTCGACAATCCCTATTGGAGCTTGTGTGCGCCCTGGTTGGACTACGACAACGATGGGGATCTGGACGTCTATGTCGTGAATTATCTGCAGTACGACAACGGGAAGTTCCGGGCGTTTTACGCGGCGGCGGGGTATCCCGGCCCACTGAGCTACAGTGGCGCACCGGACGCGTTGTATCGCAACAATGGCGACGGCACTTTCACCGATGTGACCGAACAGGCCGGAGTGGTGGATCACGACGGACGCGGCATGAGTGCCACGGTGGCTGACCTGGACAACGACGGACTGCTGGATATTTACGTCGCCAACGACGCGATGGAGAATTTCTTCTACCGCAATTTGGGCGACGGGAGATTCGAGAACGAAGCGGTGCTCCGGGGTATGGCCTTTGGGGAAGGCGGACAGGGCGTTTCGTCCATGGGACCGACCGTCGGTGACGTGGACGGCAACGGCTGGCTGGACGTGTATATTCCCGACATGGGTTACGGCTGCCTGCTGATGAACAAGGAAGGGGTGTTTGAGGACCGCACCGCCCGCACGAAACTCGCTGTCATCTGTGGCCAGTACACCGGGTGGGGCGGCGTGCTGTTCGATTGGAACAATGATGGTCTGCTGGACCTGTTTGTGGCCAACGGCAACGCGCACTTCGAATATCCGGAAGAGGATGTCATGGTGCAGAACGACGGCCAGGGCACGTTCGTCGATGTCGCGACCCGTGCGGGCCAGTACTTCCACGAAAAATATGTTGGGCGCGGCGCGACGTGTGGGGATTACGACAATGATGGCGACCTGGATCTGCTGATCGTCAATCTCAACGATACCGCGCGACTGTTGCGCAATGACGGGGGAAATCGGCAGCATTGGCTGAAACTCGACGTCCGACTTCCCAACGGACGCTCTCCCGCAATTGGCGCACGGGTGTCGGTGACGGCCGGCGGGCGCCAGTTCATTCAGGACGTGCAACCGGTGGTCGGCTATCTGTCCCAAGCCGATGTGCGATGTCATGTCGGTCTCGGGGACGTGACGAAAGCCGATGTGGTGGAGATCCGCTGGCCCGGCGGCGAGCGTACGGAGTTGAAAGATGTTGCAGCGGACCAGATCCTGGTGGTGGTTCAGAATGCGAAGTGATTTGAATCTGCGGCAGGCCGGTGATCACCCGCGGTGCCGTGTTGGCCTGCCGCCGACGGTCGGCATGGCCGCCGGAATCCTGCTGGTCGCGGCGTTGGTGGGCGCCGACGAAACCAAGCATCCGGTGTTTGTCGGTTCTTCGGAATGTGCCAAGTGTCACCAGGGTGCAGGATTCGGCTACCAACAGTGCCTGATGCTCTTGCAGGCCCACTCCAAAGCCTATGCCACGCTGGCCCTGCCGGAGGCGAAAGAGATCGCCCGTTTGAGCGGCATTCCGCAGGAACCTCAGGAGGCCGCCATGTGTCTCGGTTGTCACGCGACCGGGTCGGACGCCGAGGACTGGGAAAAGGACGACACGTTCCACCTGGAAGATGGCGTACAGTGCGAGAAATGCCACGGTGCAGGCAGCGAGTACATGGACGAGGAGATCATGACGAACCCGGCCGCCGCCCGCGCTGCCGGTCTGATCATGCCGCAGAAGAGCGACTGCATGAACTGCCACAAAATCAAAGGCTCGCATGCGGCCGTGCTCACGGCCCAGAAGTACGACATCGACGAGGCCTGGGAACTCCTGAAACACCCGTCTCCCGAGAATTGGGAGATCCCGGATGAGCCCACGTTTCCCGCCCCCACCGATGCCCAGGCCCCCAGACACGTGGGTTCGAACCAGTGCGGTGAGTGTCACAAATCGCCGGCGATGGGTTACCAATACAGCCACTGGCGGATGAGCCCGCACGCCTTTGCCTATGCCCGCCTGGGAACGCCGCGCGTGCGCGAACTCGCGGCAGAGTCCGGTTCCCAAGGCGACCCGCTCACCGATCCCGCCTGCCTCAAGTGCCACACGACGGTCTATCACGATCCAGCCGGCGGACATCTCGATTCGTATACGCTCGATGAAGGCGTTGGTTGCGAAGCCTGTCACGGTGCAGGAAGCGAGTTCGCCGTAGAGGCGGTGATGCGTGATGAAGTCGGCGCGAGTCCAGGCGGGACTGAAACCGGTCGGCCGCGACACCTGCCTTCCCTGCCACGAACAGGCTCACGGGAAACCGTTTGATTACGACGAGTCCGTCAAGAAGATCGCGCATCCGTTCAATCGCGATACGCCGGTCACCACGGTGCGTTACAAGAACCCGCTGCGTCTGGCCCTCCATCCCCACCGGCCCGAACTGTACGTCACGTGTGAAGCCGCTCACGCGGTGATCGTCATCGATACCACCGGCTGGGAGAAAGTGGCGGAGATTGCTGTGGGAGGTCATCCGACCGGTGTGACGTTCGACCCGTCGGGACAGCAGGCCTACGTCACGAACCGCCTGGACGACACGCTGTCGGTCGTGGATACCGCCGCCCGCCGTGTCGTATCGACCGTGCCGGTGGGCGATGAGCCGCATGGCGTGCACACCGATGCGGCCGGAAAACAACTGTTCGTCGTAAATACTTCGACCGATGACATTTCTGTGCTCAACGCGGGGACACTGAAGGAAATCAAGCGACTGGAAGCCAGTCGCAGCCCGTGGTCCCTGGCCCTGTCCCCCGATGGGAAACACTTCCTGGTGACGAACACGTTACCGCGGTTCGTTCCTTTCCGTACGCCGCCGGCGGCCGAATTGACCATCATCAACGCCGAGTCAGCCGTTGTAGAACAGCGACTGGTCGTGCCCGGCGCAAATCTGCTCATGGGTGTCTGCTGGCACCCCAGCGGCGAATATGCGCTGTGCACACTCAATCGTACCAATAACCTGATTCCGATGACCCGCCTGTTGCAGGGTTGGACCATCACCAACGGCTTGGCGGTGATCTGGCGCGACGGGCGCGTCGATCAGGTGTTGTTGGATGAGCCGAACCTGTGCTTTCCCGACCCGACCGACGTGGCCATCACGCCGGATGGCCGCCTTGCGCTGGTGACCAGTTCGGGGACCAATCGCGTGGCCGTCGTCGACCTTGCCCAACTCACATCGATGCTGGCACAAGCGACGGAACACGAACGTACGAAGGTCTTCCCCAACCACTTGGGAAAACCAACGGAGTTCATCATCAAGCACATCGCGACCGAACACAGCCCACGGGGAGTCGTGATCACGCCCGACGGGAAGTCGGCGGTGGTCGCCAACAGTATCGACGACTCCCTGACGTTGATCGACCTGGCCAGCCTGGAAGCGGTCAAGCGGATCGACCTGGGAGGACCACAGGAAACCACCACGGCTCGCCTCGGAGAACGCCTGTTCCACAACGCAAACATCGCGTTTCACCGCCAGTTCTCCTGCCACAGTTGTCATCCGGACGGGCATGTCGACAGCCTCACCTACGACATTCAATCCGAGGGGATTGGCATCAATCCCGTGGATAACCGGACCCTGCGCGGCATCCTGGATACGGCTCCGTTCAAGTGGGCCGGCACCAATCCGAGCCTGGCGCGGCAATGCGGCGCTCGCCTGGCGGTCTTCTTCACCAAGATCCAGCCGTTTACACCCGAGCAGTTGGTCGCGGTGGACAATTACGTCTGTACGATCCCCCGTCCGCCCAATCGATATCGCCCGTTGGGCGCCGAGTTGACCAATGCCCAACGCCGGGGCAAGGCCATGTTCGAGCGCACGAGGACGAACGACGGCCGCGAGATTCCGCCCGAACGACGATGCGTTACGTGTCATTTTCCGCCGCTCTACACGGATCGAAACGTGCATGACGTGGGGACGAAAATGGCATTTGACACGGAATCGAAGTTTGACGTTCCCGCATCTCAACAACGTGTACGATTCATCTCCCTATCTCCACAATGGGATCGCCGAGACGCTGGAAGAAATCTGGACCCGATATAATCCCGAAGACCGGCACGGCGTCACCAATGATATGACCAAGGATCAGCTGAACGACCTGATCGAGTACTTGATGACTCTGTGACGATGGTCCACCGACGAAGCGGGCACGACAAGGAGCAAGCGATTATGAGCAATGTACTGCCATGGGCGAGATGGCTGAGCGTGTGGGTGTGCCTGGCAACGGCTTGCGTGGCGTCCGTGAGCGCCGCCCAGGAACCGAAATCGACCGAAGCAGCGCCGCCGGCGACCGAACCCCAGCCGGCGACTGCCGCGACAGGACTGCCCTACGTGTATACGAAGTGGCGGCACTTCACCGTCGCGGACGGGCTCCCCAACGACCACATCTTCGCCGTCAAGGTGCATGGCTCCAAGGTCTGGATCGGGACCGAGGACGGCCTGGCCTGCTACGACAAGGAAACCGGCAAGATGCAGAGCTGGAAAGAGAAAGACGGTCTGCCGTTCCAATCGGTGACCGCCCTGGAGGTCGACAAGAAAACCGGAGACTTGTGGATCGGCCTGTTTGGCGGCGGACTGGCCCGCTTCAGCGGCGGTCGGTTCGATCACTTCCATCAGCTCAACAGCGGCCTCGTGAACGACGTCGTGTACGGGATTGCGATCGAGAACGATAACATCTGGGCCGCCACGACGGCCGGGGCCAGTCGCTACAACACGGTCTCGAAGAAATGGACGATCTTCACCGAGAAGAACGCCCCCATGGAAGAGATCTGGAACTACGGCGCTTGTCTACAACGATGGCAAAGTGTTCCTGGCTGTGTGGGGCAGCGGCGTGCTGGAATTCGAAGTGGCCACCGAGAAGTGGCTCGATTACCTCGACCCCGACGGTGAAATGGAGATTGACCTGTACCGCGATGATGGAATCGTCCACGTGATCACGACGGGAGTCAGCTACATCGACAAGGTCCTGTGGGTGTCCTCGTATTTCGGCATGTCGCGCTACGACGGACGCCACTGGCGCGGGTTGTACGCCCACGAGACCGGTCTGCCCAGCGACTTCACCAATAACGTCAAAGCTCGCAGCGGAAACGAATGCTGGTTCGCCCACGACAAAGGACTCGGCGTCATGGCCGACTTCCCGTCCGAATCGGTCGTTGCCTACACGCGAGACGAGAAAACCCTCCGCGGTGTGGCCAAGGTGTACCGTAAGGGCAATTTGCTCCAGACGGTGGACATGGAGCGGGCCGTGCCGCACAATTTCATGATCAACATCGACCACGACGGCAACGATACGTGGGTCGCCACCGGTCACGGGCTGGGCTGGGCCATCGGTGACGGATACTATGCGGGACTCCAGGAGAAACCTCAGTGGCTGGCCGGCCAGGGTGTGACTGTGACGCCGGCACCCGTGCAGGTCGCGGACCACTGACCCGGTGCGGCGAGCGATCGGGCACGGCCCTGCTGCCCGATCCGGCGTTCCGCAAACTCCGTCACGACCCTTCCTACAACTCCATGTCAACGCGAGGTTTCTTATGCGTTATCACCTGCTGACCCTCATTATTCTCGGGTGCAGTACACTCCCGGCCGGGGCGGAGGACAAACAGCAAGCCACGCCTGCCAATGGACCGGCCGCCAGCGAGAGCATCCCGGTCAACGTGCCGCACTCGGTCGACGAAGTGCTGGACGCCGTCAATTCGGTGAATGCCTACCAGAACCCCAGACTGTCGCTGAAACTCAACGACCGGTACGCACATACCTCAGAGGACGTCGTCCCGTTCGGTGAGGTCGAGCCGTTCAAACGCCACTTCCTGCTCCAGATGGAATACACCGGCGCCGGCCGCACCATCCCGGAACCGGAGAATCTGGAAACCGTGAAGATCGGCTTTGTCGGGCCCATCATGTCCACCGTGTCCGTGGCCACAGGCGGCAAGAGCCACGAAGAGGACCTCGGCATCAAGATGCTGCAGGGAGCGCAGCTGGCCATCGAACAGGCCAACGCCGCCGGCGGCTATCACGCCCGCAAGATCCCCTTCGAGCTCGTCGTCAAGAACGACAACGGCCTGTGGGGTGCCACGGGCAATGAAATTATCAACATGACCTACAAAGATAAGGTCTGGGCGATCCTCGGCACGATCGACGGAGCGAATACGCACATCGCCATCCGCGTGGCTCTGAAACTCGAAATCCCCATGATGAATTCGGGCGACTTGGACCCAACCCTCATGGAGACGAACATCCCGTGGATTATTCGCTGCGTCGGGGACGATCGGCAACAGGGTTACATGCTGGTCGATTACCTGTACAGAAACCTGAAACTGGAGCGTGTCGGCATCATTCGCGCCAGCAATCGCTACGGCCGGTTCGGAGTGCGCGAAATCAAAGATGGCAGCCGCCGCTTGGGGCACCCGATCGCCATCGAGATGGCCTACAAATTGGGGACCAACGACTTCTGCGCTGCAGCTGGAGCGGGTCGAGGCGGCCAACGTGCAGGCGGTTGTGCACTGGGGCGATGCCGCCGACGGGGCCATGATCCTGAACCAGATGCGCGAGAGAGGGATGAAGCAACCCTTCTTCGCCTGCGATCGCTGCACGCAGGAGGAATTCTCGAAGATTGCCGGTGAGAATGCGGAAGGAGTGGTCTGCGGGTACCCGTGGAATCCAGACCGCCAGGATCCGAAACTGGAAGCCTTTCGGACCGCCTTCCGCGAGCGGTTTGGCGAAGAACCGGAAACGTATGCGGCTCACACGTACGATGGTATTAACATGTTCCTCTGGGCCATCCAGACCGCGGGGCTCAACCGCGCCAAGATTCGTGACGTGATCGCCTATCGCTCGGAGCCGTTTCCCGGTGTGACCGGCGACATCCCGCTGAGTGCCGCGCTCGATGACGAAGGCGACGTGTTTCTGGCGTTCCGGGAGAACGGCCAATGGACCTACAAGTCCCGCGCCGACCTCGGCATCCCGCGGTAGGCGCAGCTGCGTGGCCAGCGCGTGTATGCTGACCTTGTGGTTGATCTGTTGCAGCGGCCCGGCACAAGAGCGGTCGGCCGCGGCGCCACTGCCGTTCTTCGACGCCCGGACGCATCAGCCCATCTACGTGGGTCCCGAGGGCGACCGCGCGACGCCCGATCAGCTGTCCGAAATCCGCATCGGCTACTTCGGGCCGTCCGATCCGCGGGATCCGCTGCACGGCAACCTGTGGCGCGCGGCGCAGCGGGCCGTGGAGGACGCCAATCGAGCCGGAGGATTCTCCGGCAAACCATTCCGCCTGCTCCCCGCCTGGTCGGAGAACCCTTGGGGCAGCGGTGTGACACAGGTCGCTCAATTGGTTTACCGGGACCGCGTCTGGGCCGTCGTGGGCGGAGTCGACGGACCGTCCACACACCTGGCGGAACAGATCGTGGTCAAGGTGCGCCTGGCGCTCGTCAGCCCGGTCAGCACCGACAAGACCGTGAATCTCACCAACGTGCCGTGGATGTTTTCGCTCGCGCCGGGCGACCATCTTCTCGCCGACGTTCTGGCACCGGAGATTGCCCGCCGCACGCGATCCCGCCACCTGGCGATCGTCACCACCAACGATCATGATGCGCACTTGTTCACCCGCGAATTGCGCCGAGCGTTGACAGCCCTCGACATCGTTCCCCGCTGCCAGTACGAATACCAGCCTCAGTCGCAAACGAGCGCGGTGCTCGTCCGCGAGTGCCTGGCCAGCCAGCCGGACGGGGTCGTCGTCGTGGCTAACGCGAACGAGTCGCTGCAGTTGGTGTGCCGCCTGCGTCAGGCGGGGTTCGACGGATGTATCTTTGGCGGTCCCGCATGCGGCCGAGATGCGTTCGTCCGCGGCGCGACAGGACTCGTCGGCGAACTGGTCTTCCCCCGGCTCGACGACGTCGCACCGCCCCCCGCCTGGAAGGCCGCGGCACCCGATCGCCCTGTCCCATCCGGCACGACCGAGACCGACACTCACGACGATTACGCCTCCCGCGGTGTCTATGACGCGGTCCGCCTGGTCACCTTGGCCATCCAGAAAGCCGGGCTCCATCGAGCGGACATCGCGCGCGCCGTCCGCGACCTGTCGCCGACGTCGGGCGTTTCCGGGCGCATCGAGTGGGACAGCCCGGGGAGCAACATGCGGCGTCCCACGTTGGCGACCATCCGGGACGGCCAGCTTGTTCCGCTCGAGGCACTCACGCCCAACCCTTGACACCGAGTGCAAACCAATCCGTTTAACCGCCACGCCCACGGCGTGCGCGCCCTGCCCACCGGTGCGCAGCTCCCTCGACACGGAGTGCGGGCGTACTGCCGAGTGCCGGTTCGCAGCGCGGCCCGGTGGGCCTGCGGTTAAACGACTTTTGTGACGACTTCTTGTCACTCGAACGTGCCGGGAGCTTCTGGCGTGCCTGGGCGGTCAACAATTCATTGCGGTCGAAGGAGGGCGGACCGTCGTCAGCCGTTTGCGGCGGATAGATGGATAGCGCTGTAGGCGGGATACGCCTCCATCCGCAAGTGGGCCAGCAGGTGATGTCCGCCGCGCCGAGCGCGCTCGTGCCGCAGTGCCTCGACGTCGATCGGTCCCACGACGATCTTCGTGCCAGTGCCCGCCTCCGCCCGAGCCAGGATGCGACCGTCAAAGTCGACGATCATGCTGCCGCCCGGCCAGCTGAAGGGAGGGTAGTGGCTCAGTTGGGCCGCCTGATTCGCCGCCACCACATAGCTCATGTTCTCCACGGTGCGCATGCGGTTGACCAACGTCCACCAGTCCAGCGGTTCGGCCGTGCCCCATGGATCCATGTAGGCCGAGACGCGCACGAGCACTTCGGCACCAGCCAGCCCCAGTTGCCGGATGGCTTCGGGAAACAGCCAGTCGTAACAGGTCGCCGCGCCAATCCGGCCGATCTCCGTGTCGGCCACCGGAAACAACGGCAGGTCGTAGTCGCTCAAGTCATGCGGACTCGTGTGCAGCTCCCACGGCACCCACGTGTGGACCTTGCGATAGCGTGGTCAGCAGTCCCTCGGGACCGATCAGGCACGTCGTGTTGAACACGTGACCGGGCCAGCGTTCGTCCGCTTCCAGGAACGTGCCGGTCTGAATGTAGACACCCAGTTCGCGAGCTTTTCGCACGTAGCGATCGGTGTGTTCGTTGGGAATCGGCACCGCCAGTCGCTCGAACAACTCGTCCACGTGCGGGTAGATCGGCGCCGCATGCGCGAACTCGGGAAACACGACGAGCCGCACGTCGTGAAACGGGCGATAACCGGTCACCGCATATTCGGTCAAGTCCAGCATCTGCTTGACACGCGCCGCGATCTCGTCGCGGTGCCGCGGGTTGGGCAGATCGAGTTGGCACGCAGCCGCATAGTAGCGCAAGGGTTTCGTCATGACGCTTTCCCAGAGGCCCGACGGCCGCCGCTTACCGGCCGGTGATTCGCCGTGTGTTGTACATGCTGCGGTAAAGGCGTGTCGCTTCCGTATCGGGATACTGCTCGAAGCTTTCGTACGGATAGCCGCTCATGCCGTGGAACGGCAACGGTTCGACCGTGGTCGGGAAACGCCGTGTAGAGGTCCATATCCTTGCAGTAACTGTCGGTCTTCAGGACAAACGACCGCACACAACCGGTGGGAACCGGGCCGAAATCGTCGACGTTGAATCGCAGCGTGATCTCCTCGCCATGGCCCATGATCACAAAACAGTCGTCGCGTCTGTCGAGCAACGGTCGCACATCGCCAAACCGTGTGTAGTCGCCGGCCATCTGTTTCCAGGCCACGTTCCGATCCAGGTTGTTGTAGTCGCAGAGATTGGGATGTCGACCGTCCGGCGAGTATTCGCGGGGATAGCCCCGGAAGTGCAGATCGGCTGCGCGGGCCGCGACCTCCTGGATCCGCAGCTCCGCCTGAGAGTCGTGCTGCGCCAGGAACACCTGGTCCCAATAGACTTCCATGTTGCTCGATACGCGCAGATCGTCGATCGGTGGGAAGGATGCTTGCCGGTCAGATCGACGGTCATCAGGTGATTCACGCCCGCCGGATATCCAACCTCGCTCGCCAGCGTGACCCACTTGCCGTCTCGCCAGACGTCGACGGTCGGAGCCCTTGCACGCGTTGCCCGGCCTGGCTGGCAGCGTAGTTGGTCGACGAGTACCCGTACTCGACCCAGCCCTGCAGGAACAACACGAGCCGGGCCGGCGGGATTCCAGGTGCCAAGCTGATCGCCAAAATCCACCTCGACGAAATGATCTTCCGCCAACCCGGTGAACCGCGGGATCGGGCTTCGTGGCTCCGCGCATAGCGCGATCGATGGCCTGCAGCAGCTCGGTGACATCCTGACCGCGTGATCGACGGCCCGCACCGGGACACATCCGGTCGCCGCACGCAGAACAGCTCGAACTCCGGCGGCGCGCGCACTGATCGCCATCATCTCGTTCGGATGGACTTGCGTTCCCGCGGGATGATCGATTGCCAGCAGCTTGTTTCGTCCAGATAGGTAATCTCTTCCAGTGGCGTAAGCGACTGCAGTACGTAATGGCCGTCACGCGGCTCGAGCTCGGGAATCGGAAGATACTCGGTCGGATCGGGCGATGCGTAGCGACCATTTCCCAGGTAGTACCCCAGGCCGCCGACGCCGCCGAAATCGGCCACAAAGGCGAACCGTTCCCCGTCCCAGGCAAACAGGTACGGGCAAGAGGACGGTTTGCGGGACTGTTCCTCGATGGCCACCACGCGGTCGGCGGCCATTTCCACTTCGCCCTGCAAGATCGCGTCCGGCCACAGGATGCGGAACCAGTCGACCGTGGACTGCGGTCCCAGTCCGGCGTGGATTCGCAACGGCAAAGACGTCACGGGCCCCGCCGATCCACCCACGACATACTGCTGGAACAGCGCGCCCGTCTTCACCTCGAGTCGCGCTCCGATCGCCGAGTTATTCGAGCGCGCCGTTCGATCTTGCGGGCGTTTGCCCACCAGGTCAAACGCGATCCAATGTCCGCCCGGCGTCACATTCTCGATCAGCACAGCCGGCTGATTGAGCGGCGCCAACAGCAGATCGCACCTTCCGTCCCCGGTGAAGTCGGCGGCGACACACGACGCGTCTCCGTCCGTACGCAGCGTGCCAAGCAGATTTCCAGGGTCCAGGGAAGCTGCATCCACAAAAGCAAAGTCGGGCCAGGTATTGAGCAACAACGCCGGCCCACGACTGCCATCGGCTCGTTTCGCATCGGCGACGACAATATCCAGATCGCCGTCGTTATCCATGTCGACGAACTGGCCGCCGGTGCCTCCGACACGGCCACAGCCCGCTGCGAACTCGGTCTGTTCCTTGAAAACGAAGTGGCCGTCGTTTGCGAACAGTCGCAGACCTTGCGGCGTGGCAATCAGCAAGTCACGGTCTCCGTCCTTGTCCGGATCACCGGTGGTGACGCTTGTCACGGCGGGCAGTCCCCCCAGTCCAATGCGATCGCCTGGCACGACGCGATGCTGCCCGACTCGAAAGTTCATCCACGCCACGGCGGGTCCCTGGTGCGGGAAGAGGACCAAGTCCAGGTCCAGGTCGTTGTCGAAATCGTCGTAGGCCAGGGCGGCCACGGGCGTCTCGGCCAGTTGCAGGCCCAGGTCCGCCGCTCGATCGACAAACGATCCGTCGGTGTTGCTCAAGAACACGCTGCTCGCCGCCGGTTGTTCCTCGCCCCCCGTCGCTGGAATCTGGCCGGCAGCGCAACGGAACGCCAACAGGTCCAGGTCACCGTCGCTATCCAAGTCCGCCAGTCGGGCTAACCGCGTGAGCACGTCGGGGCCCGCGATTCCTTCGGCCGGCGACAACGTGAATTGACCTTTTCCGTCATTCAGCCACACTTGATCGGCGCCCCACCGTCCCAGCCAAAGATCCACGTCGCCGTCGTTGTCGAGGTCGCCGAAACTGGCACACGCCACACGCTCGGCCAGCGTTTCTCCGGCCGCGAACCGGCCGGTCCCGTCGTTCAACAGCAAGTGCGCCGCGCCGTTCTTCCCCTGGCCACACAACAGCAGATCGAGATCGAGATCGCCATCCACATCGGCCACGGCAATTCCCGGCATGCGGACCCCAATGCCCGGCGCATCCCAAGCCAAAGACGCTTCGCCAATCACGTGCGGTTCGGGCGAAAATACGACCCGCCCGACCGGCCCGCGCGGCGGAGGCGGCAACGGCAACCCGTCGGCGCCGATCACGAAATAGTATTTGCCAGCCATGCCATACTTGTCGTCCACCACGAATGTGCCCACGGCCAGCTCGTCCTGGTTCAATTCCCGGAAGCGGCTCATCAACGACTTCGCCTCGGCCATCTTCTTGTCGCGCATGTACAGGGTTCCCAGCAGGTAGACTGCCGAGACGAAACCCGGATCGCGTTCGACAACTCGTTGCAGGATCGGAACAGCCTCGGCAGACCGGTCCAAATTCCGCAGCGCCTTGGCATAGCTGTAGGCGACAAACGAATCGTCCCCATCGCGGCGGTAAACCTGTTCGAGACACTCCAGCGCCCGCTTGTCGTTACCCAGGTAGGCTTGAAGCATGCCGAGGCAGAACAGAGACGGAAGATGTTCGGAGTCCTTCTGCACGATCTGTTCGAACGTGGCGACCGCCGTGTCCACCATCTCCTGCGTGGGACCCAGCCGCTTGTCCGGATCGTTCGCCCCGGCCATGTTCAGGTAGGCCAGGCCCCGATTGAACCGCGCGGCGGTCCACTCGGGCATCACCTCCAGGACCTTATTGAACGCGCGGGCCGCCTGAGCATATTCGTACTTCTCCATATTGGCCGCGCCGCGATTGAATTCGGCCAACGCGTCGGCAACCACCTTGCTCCCGGACGTCCCCTTGGCCGTCGGTCGCTGCGGAGCGGCCTGCGCCGCGCCGGGGGCCGGACGTGCGCCGGGCGTCTGACCGTGTACCGTCGCGGCCCCGATCATCGCTGCGCTCACGATGACCACTGCCATCGCCAGGCAACTGGAGGGCCAAGCTGTGCGACCGGCAGACCGATACGGACAAGCATCGAATTTCATGGCTACACAATCCTCTGGAAAAATCGACTCCACGCGTTGCCCAGACTGGCGTTGTGGCCGGAAACGGCAACCACGCAGTATTTTAGGAGGCGAGAGCAATTTCGGGGACCCGGCAGGCGACTTCCGCACCCACTTGACCCTCGCCAGGACAGTGAGAATCATGTGCGGTACGCTGACGGAGTGCCGCGGGCCCCAACCCGGTCTATTTTGGGACGAAGAGACGAACAAAGGAGTGCGAATCATGCCGGACCATTGCAGGCGGGTGGGTCTTGCCCTGGCCGTTCTGGCCGCCACGCTGGTCGTGCCAACTTCGGCCACAGGGGCCCAGGTCGATGCCGTCCCCGGCCAGCCGTTTGGCGTGGCCGAGCTGACGATCGATTATCCGCCCGCCGATGTGACGGGCCTGCCGGACAGCATGGCCTTCAGCGTCACGTCACCTGATCAGCGTGTCGCCTATCCAGCCTTCGATGGTTTCCGCCGCCGGCTGCGTTTCTTGGCCGGAACTTCGCCCGGTCGCTTGACGGTCCTGTTCTTATTCCGCGGGGACGACCCGTTCGACGTGACGATCCGCACTCCGACGGCGCAGACGGTGCATGTGGTCCCGACTAGTCGGACACCTGCCTGGCGGGATCGTCTGCTGCGCCGCTGGTGGCGCACGTACAGCGCGTTTCTGCGCGATCAATCGTCGGCCGCCGGTTATCCCCCCGTGGCCGAAACCTACCTGTCATCGATGCTGGCGCCGCCGATTGGACCTCCCCGCTCCGCTGGTGGAGCGTCTGCGGCCAGAAGAGCCGCGGTCGGAAGGGCGTCAGACGCTCGAGCTACTGGCCGGCGCCGAAGCGCTGCGGATGCAGATCCTCGAGAACTCCTGCCTGGGGCTCGACCTCGATACGCAGCCGGCCAGCCTGCCGCGGCCCACTCCACCCACCTGGCGGCAACTGACTTTTGAGACACTCCCCGACGACATCGCGATCGAGCCAATGGCGATGCGTGTGCCGCACGAGTGTTTCTTTGTACGGTTCGGCCAGTATACGAATTACATCTGGCTCAACGCCCTGATGGAGGACTACGGGGGAGACATCCGCAGCATGATCGCGGTGCGCGGCGTGCGCAACAGCCTGAGTCAGCGAGTCCAGGACCAGCTGGCGATGGAACAAGGCATCCTGGCAGAACTGCTGGGACCGCAGGCGATCGCCGATGTGGCCATGATTGGGATGGACACGTTCACGCGCGAAGGAGCGGCCCTGGGCGTCATCTTCGAGGCCGAGAACCGCCTGCTGGAACTCGACCTGGTGCGGCAACGTCAGGAAGCGCTCTTCCGCGAACGTGACAACGGCTCGGCGCTGACGACCGTCCAGATCGCCGGTCGCGACGTCTCGTTCCTGTCCACGCCCGATAATCGGTTGCGATCGTTCTACGTGATCGACGGCGCTTACCAGCTGGTAACGAATTCGCGGCGGATCGTCGAGCGGTTCATCGAGGTGCGGGAGGGAGTCGGATCGCTGGGTGCGAGTCCCGAGTATCGCCACGCGCGGGCCTCGGTTCCCACGTCGCGGGAAGACACGATCTTCGTCTACTTCTCGACGGCGTTCTTTGAGAATCTGTTGAGCCCGCAGTACCAGATCGAATTGAACCGTCGCCTCCGCGCGGCCACCGATCTCGAACACATCACGTTGGCCCGGCTCGCGGCCCGCAACGAAGGCCAGCCCGGCGACACGCGGGAGCAGCTGATCGCCACCAACTTGCTGCCGCCGGGGATGGGCTCCCGCCCGGATGGCAGCGGGCCGGTCATGACAGACACGCGAATCCTGGATTCGCTGCGCGGAGCGCAAGGGGTTTTCACGCCCGTTCCGGATCTGGAAGTTGCGGCGGTCTCCCCGGCCGAGCAGAATCGCTACGCGGTGCAGAGCGCCTACTACGCGCAGCGCTGGCAGCAATTGGATCCGCTGCTGATCGCTATCAAACGCTACGCGCTCAGCGAGCCGGGACGCGAGCGAATCACGATCGACGCGATCATTTCGCCGTTGAACGACACGAAGTACGAGTGGTACCTGTCGCTGCTGGGCGAACCGGCGAAGTACCAGTTGGTGCCCCCGTCGGACAGCATCGTGTCGGCCGAGGCGGCGTTGCGGGGAGGTCTCTTGTTCCCCAACGTGCCGCCCCACACGCTGTTCGTGGGAATCCAGGATCAGGCGCCGCTGCAAAACAACCCGCTGCGGGACTGCGCCCCGATTGCTGGAGACGTTGCGCACGCTGCCCGGCTATCTGGGCGCCTGGCCCAAGCCGGGGTTCCTCGACTTGCTGCCACTCAATCTGGCGGGCACGACCGCGTCGGACGGCCTGACACAGCTCTTGCTCGGAATCTGGCGGTGGCAGGGACGCGGATTCTCCGTGCTCTCCATGGATCCGACCATTCTCCAGAATGTCGATCGCCAGATCGGCTTCGTCACAGCGGATGACGCGGCCCAGGTGCGTATTCGCATCGGCGACCTATCGCAAGCGCCAGATCCGCCCCTGGCTCGATTCCTGGGGTTACAATCGCGGGCGCAACGTTTCCGCTGGCAACGCCCAGTTTCTCGCGACCTTGACCCAACAGCTGGGTGTGCCTCAGGCCGATGCGCTGCAAGTCGCTCAGGAATTGCTCGATGCGGAGCTGACCTGCCCCCTGGGAGGCGAATACCAACTGGTGGACGACGGCCGCGGCGTCACCTGGAAATCCACGGCCGCGGCCGACTTCCCCCCTGCGTCTCGAGTGCCCGACACGTACATCGCGCCGGCCCTCATGTGGTTCCGAGGCCTGGAAGCCGACCTGCTACGATACCCCGCACGCGTCGTCCTGCGAGCGCACCTCGACATGCAGCGGAAAGAGCGGGAACCAGTCCTGAATCTGCCGATCTTCGACCTGCTGGGAAAAAAGAAAGCCGCAGAATCGTCGGAAGATACCGGCAAGAATCCGAAATGACGCCAGCACGCGTGCCAGCGGGAGTTGCGTGCTGAAGGCAGTGGGACGGTGCGCGGGCGTGCACGAACGTCGTCAGATTTCGAAGTGGAACCCGCGCTCGCACAACTCCCGGTACTTCCGCTTGTCGAAGCGATACAGCCGCGCGGCACGATGCGCGACCTCCGCTTCCCACTCGTCCAGTTCAATCAGTGCCTGCATGCCGAGAATTTTTTTGCGGAAGTTCCGTTTGTCCAGCGCGCGTCCGAGGATCGTCTCGTACAAGTGCTGCAGACGGCGGAGCGTGAATTTGGCCGGCAGCAGCTCGAAGCCGATCGGCTGGTACCCGATCTTCGCACGCAGCCGGTCGCGCGCCAGCGCAAGATGTGGGCATGATCAAACGCCAGTCGCGGCAACCGGCTGACCGCATACCAGCGGGCATCTCGGGCGTCGGAGGCCGCTTGCGGTCGATGGTCGGCCAGGCGCACCAGGGCATAGTAGGCCACCGTCACCACGCGTTCACGCGGGTCGCGATGCACGCCGCCGAAGGTGTAGAGCTGTTCCAGGAACCGAACCTGTAGACCTGTCTCTTCCTCCAGCTCCCGCCGCGCCGCGACCTCCAGCTCCTCGTCCAGGTCGACAAACCCGCCGGGCAGCGCCCAGCGGCGGGCGAATGGTTCTCCTTGCCGCTGGATCAGCAGCACCTGCAGGTCAACCTCGTCCAACCCGAACACGACACAGTCCACCGTCAAGGCGGCTCGCGGATAGGCATAAACGAATTTGTGCGGTTCCCTGTTCGTCAATCGGCGGTTCTCCGGCAGAGCAGGTGATATTCTACGTGTACGCGGATGATCCGCCCAACTACGCAGGCCCTACGCCTTCGTCGGCCAGAAACTGTTTGAGTTCCTGCAGCTCTCGCTCAAAACCGCCGGAGAGGATCGGGAACCGGCACCACGTTTTGGGGTCCAGGTTCTCGTCGTCCAGGTGAAAGGACGGCGCGTAGCGTTCGCGTTTCCACTGGTTGCGAGACCACAGGCGAAAGAAACGGTCGATCCACATACCCAAGGCACCGCGGCCGTACGTTCCTCGATAGGCGACTTCCAACTGGTAGAACACCTCGATCGGCACGAGCTTGTCCCGAATGGCGGCGCGTTCGATCGCGTCGAGGACTTCGTAGGGCATCAAGTCATCTTCATCCGTCTGGCGGGCGGAAGGCGGGCGCAGCTCCGCGGTCGGCTGTTGTTCATTGACCCGGACCAGCGCCGGGATCGGCCCTCTGCCCGCCGGCCCGTGTTGTTCCAACCACCGCAACCAGGTCCGCAGATAGGCCTTGTCGATCCCCGCGATGGGTGAGAGCCCGCCGGAAGTGTCGCCGTCCATCGTGGCATATCCGACAGCCGCCTCCGAGCGATTACTGGTCGAAAGCAGCAGCGCGCTGCGCAGGTTGGCCAGCATCCACACGCTGGGCGACCGGACGCGGGCCTGAATGTTCTGCAGCGCCACGTCATCCGTCTCCCAGGACAGTTCGCGTCCCAACGCGCGGATACGATCGACACGTATTGCTGCACGACGGGATCCACATCGAATTCCAGGTGCTCGGCTCCGATCGACTCGGCGATCTCCCGTGCCGCGGTCGCGTGTCACTTCCGAACTGTTGCGAGTGGCCTGATACACACACGTCAACAGCTGCCGCACCAGCGGCACATCGGCACCGGCGGACGACAGCGCCCGGACGTGCGCCAGCTTTTCCAGGAAACGGCGCGCGGCCCAGTTCGGCCACGCCAAAATGCACCAGCAGCGCCGACAGGCAAGCCACGGCTGCGGAATCCGCTCCGCCGCTGAGCGACACGACAAAGCCGTGCGAACGGCTCTTGCGCAGGTAGTCGAAGAGCCCCAGGGCCACGGCCCGCGTGAACTCCTCCTCCTTCAAGAACTCTCCGTTCTCCCACGGCGGCACCTCCACCGGCTGCCCGGCTGCGCTGCCGCGGGAACTCAAAGGGGACCTCCACGCAGTGGCAGCCACCATCGAGAATCTGCGGCTGGTAACTGCCCGGTGCGCGCCCGCTGCATGCGAGTGTGATCGACATCGATCACGGCGGTCGTCAGCTGATAGTCGGCGTACGAGAATCGCGGTCCGCTGGCCAACAAGCGACCGGCACTGGCAATCATCGCATCGCCGTCGTAGATCGCGCGTCCCGCCTCGTTCCCCAGCAAGTTCGCGTAAATGTAGCTGACCTGAAACGCCCGCGAACCTTCCAGGACGAAGCGTTGCCGCACCGCGTGTTTGCCGAACGCAAAATGACTGGCGCTGGGGTTGAGAATCACGTCGACTCCGAGTCGAGCCAGATCGCTGCCCGGCCGTTCCGCGACCCACGCGTCTTCACAGATTTCGAAACCGACCAGCACGTCTCCGCAGGAGAAGATCAAGTCGCCCAAGGGATAGGCCGTCCCGTCCAGCTCGAATTCGACGCGGGTGTCGCCGGGCCACGGCTTGAACCACCGCGGTTCGTAGTGGATCCCTTCTCCGGCCAGGTTCTGCTTGGCCACAAACCCCGCGATCCGCTGGTCGACGATCAGGCAGGCCGCATTGAACAGGCTGCCTCGGTGCATCACCGGCAGGCCCACGGAGACGATCATGTCCCGCGTGGCCGGCACGATCTCGCGCAACATCTGCAGCGCCGTCTGGTGAACGCCCGGAGAGTGGAAGGCGTCCTCACAGCCGTAACCGGTGATACACAACTCTGGCAGGCAGAGCAACCGCACGCCCTGCTCGCGTGCGGTGCCCAGGTCGCACTCAGAATGTTGGCCTTGTTCGATTCCCAAGCCAAGGGAGTCTGGTTGAGCACGGCCGCCGCCACATGGATCAACTTCATGATCGTGATTCCCCCACTGCCTGGATCATCCGCTGTTTGCGCTGATGCAGCCCGCTCTCGATCCCCACAGGATAGCTGGCAGTCGCCGGAAGTTCGCTCAACGTGCGCCGCAGTTCCGCACTCTGCTCCAGCGCCCGCTGCCGCGACTCGTGAATGGTCGGAAACGCATACACCCGCTGACCGCGCGCAAGACCGGACACAGCAAGTCGTTCGCGAGCGAACCCGGCGGAATGCGCACGCCGCGACCGTCTGCCAGAATAACTTCCGCGGGAACTGCCACTCCCGTCAATTCGTCGAAGATCATGTCGCCCACCCAGCGATCGCGTTGCGAGAAGCGTCGAATCTGCTGCACGCCCGGCGTGGAAGTCTTGACCGGCTGCTCCGACAGCTTCAGCTTGTGGTCCCACTGTCCCTGCTCGTCACGCAGTGCCGCCAGTTTGTACACACCTCCCAACGCCGGTTGATCGTAGGCTGTGGCCAGCCGCGTGCCGACCCCCCACACGTCAATCCGGGCTCCCTGTTCGCGACAGCGCGGTGATCTGGTATTCGTCCAGGTCGTTGCTGGCGACGATCACGGCATCCTGCAGGCCGGCGGCGTCCAGCATTCGCCGCGCGAGTCGGCTCGAGCGACACCAGATCGCCGGAGTCGAGACGCACGCCTACCAGACGGTGCCCGCGAGCCTGTAACCGCTGCGCCACGGCGATCGCATGCTGCAGTCCCAGCCGGGTATCGTAGGTGTCCACGAGAAACGTGCAGTTGTTGGGCAGCACCTCGGCATAGGCAGCGAAGGCGGCCAATTCGGTTTCGAACGACATGACCCAGCTGTGGGCGTGCGTACCACGCACCGGAATGCCGAACAGGCGGCCGGCCAGCACGTTGGACGTCCCGACACAGCCACCCACATACGCCGCTCGACTGGCCGCCAACGCCCCACTCTCGCCCTGCGCACGCCGCAACCCGAACTCGACCACGCTCCCGGACCCGCGGCATGGCAGATCCGCTCCGCCTTGGTGGCCACCAGCGTCTGGAAGTTCACCACGTTCAGCAAGATCGATTCCAGCAGTTGGGCCTGCAAGAGCGGGCCGCGCACCCGCAGCAGCGGCTCGTGCGGGAACACCACCGTGCCCTCCGGCACGGCGTCAAGATCCACGGTCAGACGCAGGCGGCCGAGGTAGTCCAGGAACGCGGCATCCAGCAAGGGCCGACCGTCGGCTCCCACCAGCGATCGCAGATACGTCCTGCTCGTCCGGGCCGAACCGGAAGTCACCCAGCATGTCGACGGCTGAGCCAACCCGCAGGCGAGGGCAGAAGGGATGGCCGAACGGATTCTCCCGAAAACTCAAGCAGAAGACCGCCTCGCGTTCGGCCAGCCCGCACCGCCAGTAGCCGCACGCCATGGTCAGCTCGTACAGGTCCGTCAGCAACGCCCAGCTCGCACCGGGAGCCATTCCGCCCGCCACCATCGCGTGCCTCCCTTGTTAGTGTGACTATAACACTAAGTGCCTACGCGTCAAGGGTGCAGCGGACGGAGGCCGCGCACGCGCGCTGGCGGTTCACTTGCTCCAAAGCTCGCGATTCCTGGGCCAGGAAGCGGACCAGTTGCGAGGAAGTGGTCCTCAGCCACTCGGCCGCCGCCGGAGGCTCGTACTCACAAACCTCCAGCACATCGAGCGCCTCGGCCAGCAGAGCCGGAAAATCGGCGTGGGCAGGATTCACGCGCAGACGACCAGCCGGACAACGCGATTTCCAGCGCTGGGTCGGACCTATCTCCCGGCTGCGCGGCGTGCGAAGCGCCAGCGCCAGGTTGACCCGCAGACGAAACAAGGCCACCTGCCGATTCTCATGCTGACTGCGACGCTCCGAGGCCTCGGCCGCGATGCCGCTGGCCTGGTGAGTCAAGATGACCGCCGTTTCCACCTTGTTGCGATGCTGGCCGCCAGGCCCGGACCGGCGACACCGGCGCATGTCACAGCCGGAGGCCAATTCCGCAGGATCCAGTTCGGCGGGGTGCATCACGAATAACCTTTGCGGAGCAGGACAACGCCGCAGTGCAGTTCGGCAGATCGACAACAGGGCCATGATGACACAACCGGCTCGGGATGGGCATGGCCCGCGGCCCCGTTTCCGGGAGATTCCGCCACAGGAGGGCCGCCGGTGGGTTTCTCTTGAGTCCGGACCACAAAGCGGGTATAAGTGCCCCGCTGCGAAAATGGAGTGAACTCGCTCGAGCCGGCCAGCCGATGATCAGGATGGTGCCGAAACCTCGGCTTGTCCGTGCGCGACTGCCCCAGGATCTCAAGGAGGAGAACCGTGGGTACCATGACCACCTTCGCCGTCTGCGTGATTACTGCTGGATCTTCCCCCAGTCCCGACGTGCTGTCGGACAAAGTGGACCTGATCGAGATCAACCACTGCTATGACGAAAAAGGGCAGCTGGTCTTCGATCAGTTGTTGTTCTATGACTGGTGCCCGTTGAAATCGCGCTACGATGTGCGGGACTGGCGACTGCTCAAAAGCCCCATTCAGATCCCGCACCGCAATCATGTAACGGGCGGCTTCGTCGCCGTCTGGCGCGACGGAACGACGCTGCGGAAAGTGCACGCCGAGACCATTCGCGAGTCCTGGACGCAGTACGATCCGGAAATCGCCGAGCAGCAATTCCTGGCCAAGGAACAGCGTCGCTCCTTTCCGAAAGTGACGGCACGTCGGCGCACCAGTGCCAACGAGTCGGCTTCCGCGGGAAACCGGTCGGCTGAGCAGGCCAGCGCCACGTCGGTGCTGCGCCGCTGATCGACGGCGTGGTTCCAAACAACTCCACTTCCCGGTATCACGGGGAGTCTGCCACGCGCACCGTGTGCCGCCCTCTCACCACACTTCGGTCAGTTTGACCTGGACGCCTTCCAGATTCTGTACGGTGATTAGATCGGAATGGCGGCCGAGCACTTCATAGGCATCGCCGCGCAGGACGTACTGCTCGACAACGTGGTCGTCGGGGTCAACCACCCAGTATTCGGGAACGGCCGATTTGCGATAGAGTTCCTTCTTCAGCACCTGGTCACTGTGCACCGACGAAGCCGACAGGATCTCCACGAGCAGGTCCGGCACTCCTTTGATCTTGGTCGGCGTGATGATCGTCCGTCGACGGTTGAGGATCACGATCAAGTCCGGTTGGACGATGTCCAAGCCGGATAGCTGCAGGTCGGTAGGCGCATTGAAAACCATGCCGAGTCCCCGGAGTTCGATTTGGGCATAGAGCTGGAACTGGATCCTGCGGGACAACGTTTGATGATAAGTGTCTGGAGCTGGATTCACGATGTGTTCTCCATCGATGACTTCGTGCCTCCGCCCGTCTGCGGGAAAGCAGACATACTCGCGATAGCCCAGTTTTCCCTTCAGTGGTGTTTCCGACGACATGGCGGCGTACCCCAGTATGGGAGTAGTATTGGAGCTGGCAGGTCTCCGGTCTGGCAGCGTCTGACAGTATATGCCGCGAAGTCGCAGCATGCCAACTGGAAACGGGCCGGCACCACGTCCGTCGCGCCGCCTCCCAGATGCGATACAATGTGACGGACGTACGGCGTGGGCACGACGACCCGCGAGATTGGGAGGTGCAACTTGATCAGGGCCATCGAATGTTGTCTTCTAACCGTATCGGTTCTGGCAGTCTCGGTTCTGGCAGCGTCCGACACGGCCGCGGACGACCTCCCCACATCACGCTTGCCCCAGGACACGCTCCCCGCGGAACTGTCCTGCGACGCGATTCCGCTCGGCCTGCCGTCAGCGCCCGCGATCCCCGCCGACAACGCGCTCTCGCAGCAACGAGTGGCGTTGGGACGGCGTCTCTTTTTTGACGGTCGGCTCTCCGCGGATGGCACGATTTCCTGTGCCACTTGCCACATGCCGGCCAGCGGCTTTGCCAGTCCTGATCGCGTGGCTGTCGGCGTGGGCGGGGCCGCCGGTCGACGCAACTCGCCGTCGATCCTCAATCGCGTGTTTGGCACCACGTTTTTCTGGGATGGTCGAACCGCGACCTTGGAGGAACAGGCGTTGCAGCCGATCGAGAACCCGCTGGAGATGGCGACAACGGTGGCCGCCGTGTTGGAGAAGATCCGGGCCGATGCCGAGTATCCCACGGCGTTTGCAGCCGCCTACGAGGACGGACTGACCGCCCCGAACCTGGCACGAGCCCTGGCCAGCTTCGAGCGCGTGCTGGTGAGTGGCGGCAGTCCCGTCGATCTTTTTCAGGCCGGCGGCGTGAGTGCGCTGACCAGCCACAGCGCCGCGGATTGTGGTTATTCGAGAGTCGTGGACAATGTTGGCAGTGCCACCGCGGGCCGAACTACACCGACGACGGATTCCACAACACGGGCGTCTCCTGGGGTACCGCACCTGCCGATTGGGGACGCTTCGAAATCACCGGCCGGGAAACGGATCGGGGACGGTTTCACACGCCGTCGCTGCGGAACGTCGCCCTGACCGCACCGTACATGCATGACGGCAGCCTGCGGACTCTCGCCGAGGTCGTCGCCTTTTACAGTCGGGGTGGCACGCCCAACCCACATCTCGATCCGAACCTCAAACCGTTGCACCTGTCCGACGACGACCAGTCCGCGCTGGTCGCCTTCTTGCAGCGCTGACCGGCACCTACCGCCAGCCGTGGACGAACCACCCGTCAAGAAATAGCTCGGCCAGCCGCCCCGACCAGCGCCGCGCAGGGGTGGTACGATCGATCGGCTTCAGCCTGCGGAATCCGGCTTCGCTTTGGCTTTCAGCTCTTCCAGCAACGTGTCGACCGCCTTGTCCATGGCTTCTTCGTGCACATCCCTGAAGCGAATCACACCCTCGGCATCCAGCACGTAAATGGTCGGCCATCCAGAGACGTTCCACTTGGTGGCGATCGGACCGCTGGTGTTGCCACCGTCCCAGAAGCTCGCGCCACGTCATTTCCTCGCGTGGCAGGACTTCCTTGAGATGCTCTTTCGGATCGCTGTTAATCCCCAGCAGTACAAACGCTTCACCGGCGAGTCGTTTCACGAGCGACCGCTCGTGCGGGTACATAGCCCGGCAGGGGCCTCACCAGTCACCCCAGAAGTCCAGCACCACGACTTCCCCGCGATAGTCGCTGAGCTTGAACTGCACGCCGTCGACATCCTCCCCTTCAATGTCCGGGGCGGTCATGCCGATTTGCAGATTGCGGAGTTCATACAGGTCCCTTTCCGCCATCTGGACCGCGATCGGTCACGAATCTTCTCGTCACCGAACTCTGTCACAATCCGCTCGAACAGCATCTCGGCTTCCTTGCGATCGCCGTCCGGATTGCCCATGACTTGCTTGCCGAGAGCGAAGCAAGCGGTCGCCTGCACGTTCTTGTGCGGACTCTTTTCGAGCACCGTCGCCGCAGCTCCACAGGCGCCGGGCGGACCACTGTAAATTAAACCGAGGCAAACTTCGCCCAGCTTCTCGCTCTCCAGGTCATTGTCGACCAACAACTTGCTGGCCTTTTCGGCCCCGGGTCCCGCCGTGCGTGTCACGATCGTCACGAGAGCATCCAGCCGCCCACTGGGATCCTTGGGGTCTTTCTCGATCGACGCGATGAGCAGCGTTGACGCCTTCTCGCCGGCCGGTGAATATCCGGCGGCCCCGACCACCCACGTGGGCCTGCACCGCCGCGGGATCGTCGGGATGCTTCTCGGCTACTTCCAGAAACTTCTCGGCGTACTTTTCCGTAGCGGATAAAGTTCCTCCACGAGCTTGCTCCGCTCGTCGTCCGTTTTCGCCTCGCGATACTTGGCGAAGAAGTCGGACCGCGCTTCTTCGATTTCGCTCAGCAGTTGCTGGACCTGTTCGGCCGGCGTCGCCGGGAGGAGGCTGTGGTTCCTCCTTCTTTTCATCCTGGGCACGAAGGGCCGAGGCCAGGATCAGCACGGCCAGTGCCCCTGCACAAAACTTCCGCATGACTGGTTTCTCCTCAATGATTCTTGGGATTGAAAATACGCCACCCGGCGTGCTCGATCACTCCCTGCTCGCCATCATTAGACAATGGTCGCGCCAAAACCGCTCACCACTCACCCGTTCAAATACTCGGTCGGGAATTTCCACGGGCCGCGATACCCGGTTGAGCCAGGCGAGCGGCTTCGGGATCGTTGACGATCTGGTTCGTCTCTGGATTCCAGTGGATGTCCCGTCCCAGCCGCATGGAGAGGTTGGCCAGCAGGATGGCCAGGTCGATCCGGTAGTGATAATCGACGCAGCAACTGGGTTGCTCTCGCGTGCGGATGCAATTGAGCCACTCCCGCTCGTGACCCGGCGAGGGGGGGAGTGACGCGGGCGGCGGCGAAGTGACCTTCATCAAGTCGCCTTCCGGCACGACTTCGTGCATACCGTAGTTGGCGAACAGAG
>CAVWHV010000048.1:0-54378 GCA_963754725.1 uncultured Planctomycetaceae bacterium | reverse complement strand
CAGACTCATTTTGGCCAGGCACAGAGCCGCTCGACGGCGGCCGCGGATCCGTCCCGCAGCCAGCCGTCGAGCTGTGCTTGTTCTTTGAGCTGCTGACCGCGCGAGCGATCGACGACGGCGAATTGGCAAGCCACCTCCGGCAGTGCCGTCATGTCGCTCCACAGTTTCTCAAACTGCGATACCGGGAAGATGTCTTCCTGGCCGTGCCCCCAGCGTTTCTTGACATCCTTGATCGTCACGTACGTCGGCATACGCAGACTGAGACGCCGGGTGGCAGCCACGACGGCCGACTCGTTCCCGAGTTGACTCCGCTGCAAGCCCCAGACGGCCAGTAGTCGATCGATCGAGATCCATGTCGTCATGGTGTTGTAGTACGTGAGCTTGAATTCATCCGCTTCGTCCGGCATCGCGAGGCTCTCGATCAGCCGCACTCTTCCATCCAGACGCGCCAGGCCGCCACCCCGATCCTCGACGCGACGCCCGATCACCTCGAACGTCAAACAAGCATCGTGGGCGATGTGCAGTCCCAGCAGTCCCGGATCGACATTGGCGCCCAGAGTGTCCACGTTGTGCAGCAACAGGTACCTGAGCTGTGGCCGGTCGGTCAGCAGTCGTTGCAGCGTTCCGTTGCGGATCATATTGGGGATTTCGAACCAGTGCCCAACCGGATGCAGGCATTGCATCGGCAGATTGTCCGTGTAGTCCTTGCCGCATCCAGTCTTCTCCGCCCAGTCGATCAAAGCGGCGTGCAAGCTGTCGCGGACTTTCTGGGCTTGCTCGTCCAGTACTTGTTGCGGCATTTCTTCCCACGCGAACCGCAGGTCGCGGGCCATGGGAATCATGCGGAGCCCGACGGAGCATCCGCGAGACAGAAGGATCGATCCCTGGTAACCACAGTTGTCGTGGGACTGAAGATAGCGACGGATCGGATCGTGCGTCAGATAACTCGTGCTGATCACGTGCGGAAGCGAAGTTCCGCTGTCCTGAGAGATGCGCCGACTCTTGGCCAGGTGCACTTCGACGAAATTGCGGTAGTGATTGCCAAAGCGGTGAAACGGGTGGAGAGCTTTCACGACACCCGCCCCGCGCGTCCACCGGCTGCCCGCTCCGGCGGCGAGTGTCACCACGGCCACTTCACCCCGGGCGATCGCTTCGCTGCCCGCCGCCGTCAGCCGCTCGTCGACCGAATCGATCGCCGGCAGGACGTCGCCAGCCGCGACGTCTTCAATCACCGCATTGGCCGGCAAGCGGTTCTGTGCCAGCCCAATTCTTCCCGCACGCAGGTCCGCGCGAATTCGCTCGTGCAACTCCGGTCGAAACCGTTTTCGTCCAGCAGTTCGCGCAGCGAGAGCTTGTTGTGCTTCCTCGCGGGCTGGACGCGGCAGCAGCGTGGAGAGCAGCAGGTCGGTATATCCGGCCAGAGCACCTCCCTGTCGACATTCGTTGGCGACTTGGGCCACCTCCGCCTGTCGGGTCATCGACAAGTGGTGGATGTCTTGCCTTACCCATTCGGGAGCGACGAGCGCATAGTATTCGGCCGGCATGAGGGCCTGCTGCTCCATGTGCAGCTCGGCCCAGGTTCCCCGATTGTTGATGGAGAAGTCGTAGACGACAGGGTCCATGGCGAAGGGCAGGGCATCCTGCAATTCCCGCTTCGTGTTGCTCATCAGCTGTTGCATCCACTGTTGTGCTTCCTGCTTGCGGCTGGGTTCAAAAATGAAACACATGCCACCCCCGGACATGCCGCCCAGCATCATGAACCCCCAGAACGACGCACCGTAACGAGCTTTGACCCGCTCGATCAGCGTGCTGGTGTAGTGATTGCAGGCCCACGGAATGATCGTCTGAATCGGTCCGACGAAGTTGCGTGTGGTAGCGGTGGCCAGTCCTCGCAGATCGCCGCCACGCAGGCTGGTGTCGATATCATCGAAGATCCGCATGGCCTCCTGGCGTCCCTTCCATTCTGCCTCGCCGCGCAGCAGGTACTTCTCGGTCACCATTTGCAGAATGGGACCGACATCTTGAGCCATCCCGCCATGCACCATGACAAACGTGTCGCAGATCAGCTGCCTCGTCGCGTCCGACACCTGGTCGGGACCGTACAAGGTGTGCAGCGGCAGGAGTCGACCACGGCTGATTCCCTATTCCGGATCGTCTTCGCCGGCCACCTGTCCCTGGATGAGCTTCACGCCTGGCCACACGCCGCCGGAGTCCTGCCAACCGCCTCCGGACCCGCCGAGCCACTCGCCCAGAATCGCGCGCGCGGCGACCAGTCGGCGTTCGGATTCCTCCAGAGGACCGGTGAGCGAAGTGACCTGACGGGTTGCCCGCATGCAGACTGCCACGATCGAGGCCAGCAACGTCGTGGAGACGGCCAGCCGCGATCCCTTGGGAATCCCGTTCACCTTGCTGACCAGTTCCAGACCCATGCCCGGGCCGACCACTCGACCGAGCACGTCTTCCAGCCGCTGATGAGATCCCTCCAGCCCGGGCGGCACAATTCCCGCAGCAATGACCGCCGCTTTCAACAGACCGAGATAATCGCGGGCAAAGTCGAAGACTTCCCGCAGGCTGCTCACGTCCGCCTTGGCCTTCAAGTCGACACTGACCAGGCGAATGATCGGCTCATCGATCACACGCAGATACGCTTCAATGGGTGGCCGTGTCACCGTGTCGCGGCCGTGGACGCCGAGATCGATCGAGACATTCAGCACGCGCGCTCCTTCCGGGAAGTCCATTCCCAGAAAGAAAATGTCGCTCCAGCCACTGTGCGACAGGTCCATGCGGACGGGTGTTTGTTCACGCAGGCAGGGGTAGAGACTGGAAGAGTCTTTCCGCTCGAGCAGCTCACTGCGGATCCGCAGCGGATGATCGACCGGATGTCCCACGCGAAACATCCATTGATTGCCCCGTACCGACCGGACACTGCGCCGGACCTGATCGGCCAGTGTCTGGAAGCCGAGCTCATGGTAGGCCACAGCCAATGCACTGGCGGTCGTGTCGGTCGTGTGCCCGCCCCGCGCGTCCGCCAGAAATTCGTCCACAGCCTCGTCGAAACGCCGGTTCAGCAAGTGCAGGTAGGCCGCATACGGTATTCGACCGAAGGCCGCTGCCGGCAATTTCGCTGGCAGTTGGTAGCGGTAGATGGCGCTGAGAAAGAACAAGGCTCGCACGCGCTGATACAGGTTGTCGCACCGCCGACGAAACTCATCGAGCACCGCACATTCCTGCAGCAGCTCGGCAGCGGACAGATCCCGACAGAGCTGTTCCAAGGATCGGTTCCGCACGAGCACTTCGTCCGACACGATGGTTCGAAGCAGTTCGCTGGGCATCATTCACAGGGTCCAAATTCACATGGTCCAATCGCATTGAACTCGCTTGGCTCAGACTATGTCCCCGTACTCAAACGGCTGTCGCGCGCTGACTGGCCAGCAGTTCGACGAGTTTCGCCAACACTTCTTCACGTTCCGATCCGTTCAGGGCGAGAGCCAGTTGAGCCATGAGCAGCCCGTACTTCACGCCGATGTTGAAACGTGTGCCGGCCAGTTCCGTGGCCAGATATCGTTCGCGAGTTGCCAGCAAGGAGAGGGCAGGGGAGAGCGGTACCGAACGGCCGCGAGAGTTCTGGACGTCATCAGCCAGGATCTGCATCACTTCGGGCGTCAGCACATGCAGGCCGAACAGACACAGGTACTGACCTGCTCGCAGTCCGGGAACCAGCAACTGCTGTTCCGCTTCCGTCGGCGTGGGTTTCTCGCGCACTCTTTCAATGACGTACAGACCACTTCGCCCTTCCACCCGTCGGCCTCCCACCGTGCCGTAGTACGGCAGCATCGTCTCGCGTGTGGCTTGGACCGCCGACACGGGACAGTCCTCGGACCGGGCAATGGCCACCAGTTGTTCCGTACAGCGGCGCGACTCGCTGCTGAGATAGAGATGGTCGCTGACCAGATGGACGAACGCGTCGTCGCCGACAAAGTCCGCCGCGCGAAACAACGCTTCACCATAGCCGCGCGGCTGCGGCTGTTCGACAAATGTGAGTACCTGTTCGTAGTGCCCCGCGGCTTCGGCGTACGCCGTCTGATCGCCAGGTTGCACGACGACGGCGATCTTTTCGACGCCGGCCGGCACCACCTCCTCGATCAGAATCTGCAGCGCCGTCTTCTCCTGACCATCGGTATCGACGAAATGCTGCAACGGGAGCTGGTTCTGGCTGGGGCCAGCGGCGGTGATCACGGCCTTGTTCAGTCTCATCGTTCGTGCCATCCAGGAGAAAATGTCGCAAACAGGTCTCCCTAGTGTAATCGTGGCAGGAGTGGCGTGCCAGCAATCGGCAGTCGCCTCGAGCCGAACGATACGCGGAGCGTCGACGACCTCTTTCCGCGCGACAAGGGGTCTGGGAAGATCAAGTGCGCAATCGTGCCAGTGGGCCGCGACTGTGGGATATTCGTGCGGGCCGCGTATCGACAACAAGTTGAACGTCGGAGTGAGCATCATGAACGGGCTGTGTGCAGCGTGCCTGCTTCTGTCGACACTTGCCGACGCCCCCGTGGCGGATCCGTGGGAGCGGGAGTACACGAGCGACGACTGTAAGTCGCCCGATGTTGTCGCTGTGTGGCAATTCAACGACGGAGCGGCGCTGGAGGATTCGTCCGGTCACGGCCACCGCCTGGAATTGTTCGGAGCCAAGACCACGCAAGCCGGGCGGTTTGGCGGAGGTCTGCAGTCGTTTCCGGGCTGGCCGGTCGAGGATGTTCGACACGCCGCCGTGGCGGCCGCTCATCCCGACCTGTCCCCCTCCGGAGCCTTCACGATCGACTTGTGGCTGAAGCCGGCGACGGATTTGCCGCCAGCTGGCAACTCCCATCTGCTCTGCAAGAAGTACGTGTCGCACCACGACTATCAATTGCTCCTGACGCCGGCCGACCAGGGCCGACGACGGATCCAACTGATCCTCGGTTTTGGCGAGGATTCGGAGTCGTTCTTTTCGGAGCCCGCGGAGTGGCCGGCCGACGCATGGCAGCACATCGCGGTGACGTATGACGGGGCCGGCGCGGTGGCGTTTCATCGCAACGGCGAGTCACTCGGCGGACGAACGGCGGTGGGACGCCGATCGATCTCCCCCGGTCCGCTCCCGCTGTCGATCGGTGATCGCACGGGCAGCCTCTACTCGGGATTCGCCGGCGTGCTGGACCAGGTGCGAATCAGCAAGGGAGTCCGAGAGTTCGGCCGCCTGCGGCTGGAGCTGGATCTGGAACGTCGCGTGTTCGTACGTTACGAGCCGGAGCCGAAGGCCGTGATTCGCGTTACGAACCTGCGGTCAGATCCGCTGCCGCAAGTCCGACTGACCGTTTCGTTGTCAGGTCACTCGGGCCAGGAGTTCGTACTGGCCGATCTTCGCACCGGTGAGCCGCAGTTGGTCGAGATGCTGTTGGACACACGCCTGCGACCGGACCAGTACGAACTGCGTGTGGAGGGAGTGATCCCCGGCGATGCGCACGCGACGAATCCCGCGGCGTCGTACCGCCTCGCGCAGAACTATCCGATTTGTCTTGTCGCGCGTCCCTTGCCGGACCGCATGCCCGTCGTGCAATGGGGTGTCGGTGGCGTGTCGAACATCATCAAGGAACTGCCTCGACTCAAGCAGATCGGATTCACGCACTGCCTGGGACTCGACGTCGATGAACACACGATCTGGCAGCAGAAGCAACCGCAGGAGCAGCTGCGGGATGACCGGCGCCGCGAAGTCGCCGCGGTGCTCGACACGGCGCTGGCGCACGATTTTCGCGTGCTGATCTCGCTGAGTCCGGGGCACGGCCTGAGCGGGATAACGAAAGAGTTCGGGCGTGTGGATCGCAGCGGCCAGCCTTTGCCGCAGGCGGGCATCAACGGATGGTACGAACCGGTGCAGAAGTTCTGCGAAGATGTCGGTTATTCGGCCGGCCGGCTGTACGGCCGGTTCCCGGCGTTCGACGGAGCCCTGATCCACAGCGAGGTGCGCGATGCCGCAACGCTCAGCTTCAGCGACGTCGACCGCCATGCATACCGACGTGCGACGGGGGCCGACATCCCAGCCGAAGCGACCGCCAAATGGGGACTGGATCGCAAGACACTGCCAAACTTTCCCGCCGACGGAGTCATTCCGGACGACGATCCGCTCTACCGCTACTTCCAGTGGTTCTGGCGGGAAGGGGATGCCTGGCCGTTGTTGAACTCGGCCACCGCGCGCGGACTGAAACGGGGCGCCGCAGAACGCCCGGACCTGTGGACGTTTCACGATCCGGCGGTCCGCGTCGCCAGCGTGTATGGCAGCGGTGGCGATGTGGATGTGTTATCGCAGTGGACCTACTCGTACCCCGAGCCGCTGCGCATCGGCCTGCCGACCGACGAACTCTTCGCCATGGCGCGCGGTGCGCAGCGACCACCGCAGGTCATGAAGATGACACAGCTCATCTGGTACCGGTCGCAGACGGCACCGACCGCACAGAGCGGCAAACCGCGATCCGCTCGCCGTGGGACGATCACGATCCCGATGCGGCCTACATCACGATTGCCCCGATGCATCTGCGCGAGGCGTTCTGGACCAAGCTCAGCCGGCCCATTCAGGGCATCATGTATCACGGCTGGCAAAGCCTGGTTCCGTCCGATGAACCGACCGTGTACCGTTACACGCACTCCGGAGACGCAGCATGAACTGCAGCGACTGATTCACGACATCATTGAGCCATACGGGCCAATGTTGCGCAAGAACTCCGGCGGCGCGACATGACGTGGCTTTCTATGAGAGTTTCGCGGCCCAGATGTTCGCTCAGCGGGGAGCCTATGGCTGGAGCCACACCTGGACGGGCGATTGTTATCAGGTCCTGCAACATGCCGGCTTGCAGGCGGATGTCGTGTACGATGAGACCATCACCCGTTTCGGGCTGGATGGCTACCGAGTGCTCGTCATTCCCGATGGTGATGTACTGACCCGATCGGTCGCGGATCGGATTCGCGACTTCCAGCAACGCGGCGGTGTCGTCGTGGGCGACGATCGATTGGCCTCGGCAATTCAACCCGACATTCGCCTGACTCCGCTGGTGAGAACCGAGCGGGCGGACGTGGATAAAGCGGGTCTGCTGCAACTCGCCGCGACACTGAAACAGCAACTCGCCGACAAGTACGTGTGGCCGGCGGAGTCCTCCAATCCGGACGTTGTGGTCTACCGCCGCACGATCGCTGCGACGGACGCTGCAGCGAGCGGAAATGCGAGCAACAAAGCGGGAGCGACCTATCTGTTCCTGGTTAACGATCAGCGCGAGTTCGGTCAGTACGTCGGACAGCATGGGCTCGTGCAGGAAGTTGGTCGGACGTCGGAAGCAACGGTGACGCTGCGTGGTCAGGCGACTGGCAGCGTCGTTTACGATTTGCTGACTCATCGGCGCATCGATGTCGTCCAGGCGGAGGGAGTTCCAGCGAATTCGGCCACGTTGACGTGGCCCGTGACGCTCGGTCCGTGCGAGGGCGGAATATTCCTGGCGGTGCCCCGCGAGATTGCATCGCTCACGGCATCGCTGCCGGCTACGGCCGCATGCGGCAGTTCCGTCGAGTGTGCGATCGAAGTGCACGACGACCGTGGTACGCTCGTGCCGGCCGTGCTGCCGTTACACGTGGATTTGCGGGATCCCGACGGGCGTTCCGCAGAGTTCAGCGGACACTACGCGGCGATCGGAGGCCGCCTGGAAGTGGTCTGGGACATTGCCAGCAACGACATCCCAGGCCCGTGGCACCTCCGTGTCCGGGACCTGGCGTCCGGGATATCGATTGATCGCGAACTGATCGTGACGACGAGTGTCGGCAAGTTCTGACTGGAGTTCCCTGGCGGTGGATTTGTGGCCTGAGCGGCCTTGGTCAGATCCAGCGACTGTTTGCCGCTGGCAGCATTTCAGCCGCCAGCGTCCAAGGAGTCTGCGAGCCTGTCGGCCGCCGTGAATCATCCCGGGTTAACGGCGTTGGAGTGAGGAAGCTCTTCGTGTTGGGCGAAAGCACTGCACCGAATGCTCAACGCCGTTGGCTGAGGCGGGGGACCCGAAGCCATTTCCTTGCCCGTTTCCGGGTATTTGACTTAGGATCAGGTGGGCCACCCACTTGTCAGTCGCCGGATCTTTGGCGATCATCTTGTGATCGGGCAACTAGCGTCTGCACCAGGGAGGAATGCTATGAGTCGCAGTTTCTTGTTCCGATCCCGCAATTCGCGGACTCGCCGCACCAAGTCGGCCCGGCATCTCACCACGAAGCTCTCGTCTCCTGAACGACGACTGCTCTTTGAGGCTCTGGAGCATCGTCGCGTCTTGACCGCCCCGATCGTGGATGCGGGCCTCGACGCCACGCTCCCGGAAGGCAGCGCCTTCGCGCGGGCCGGTTCGTTCAGCGACGCGGGTTCTCAGACCTGGACAGCCCGCGTGGACTTACGGTGACGGTGCCGGCCTTCAAGAACTGAAACTCAACGCGGACAAGACGTTTCAACTGAACCACGTGTACGCGGACAATGGCAATTTCACCGTCACGGTGAACGTGACGGACGGCGAACAGGAGCTTGGGCAGCGACAAGGTCCTGGTGACTGTCCAGAACGTCGTTCCGAACCTGTTCGTGCGCGGACGAAGAACGGTGGCCGATGGTATTCAGTTCACCGTGGCGGACATCGGCATGTTCACCGACCCCGGCTTCGACAATACGGCGGGGAACTCCTCGGAGCGGATCACGTACAGCATCAACTGGGGTGACGGATCGAACTCTTGACACAGGCAGCGCGACCACCGACGTGGCCGGCAGTGCGGGGAAGGTGACTCGCGGCACGTTCGATGGAACTCACACCTACGCCAAAGTCGGCCAGTACAAAGTCGCGTTGACCGTCAAAGACGATGACAATGGTGCGTCAGTCACTCGGATGATGACGTTCGTTGTGAACAATGCAGCGCCGGTCATTACCGCTGTAAGTCTCGACAAGACGACGATCAATGAAGGCGAGACAGTTGTGCTTACCGGGAGCTTCACAGACTCCGGAAGCAACGAGACGCATACGGTGGTTGTCGGTTGGGGAGACGGCCAGACGTCGAACGCCGTTGTCGATCCGATCCAGCAGACATTCACAGCCCAGCACCAATACCTGGAGAATCCGACGACCAATCCGCCGCAGTACGTGATCGGTGTGACCGTGCAGGACAGCGCCAACGGCTCCGACGCGGAAAGCCTGAAGGTCACGGTCAACAATGCGGCTCCGGTGGCCAACGCGGGCGCGGACGTGACGACCATCGAAGGGCAGTCCGTGCCCTTTACCGGGTCCTTCACCGACCTCGGAACACTCGACACGCACACGATACTCTGGGATTTCGGTGACGGATCGAGCGTCACCGGCACGTTGACGCCGACGCACGTGTTCGCCGACAACGCGAAGTACACGGTCAAGCTGACGGTGACGGATGACGAGGGCCTGTCGCACACCGACACGCTCACGGTCAATGTCTCCAACGTTGCGCCGGCGCTCACCGTGCCTGACTCACAGGCCACGGACGAAGGCAGTCCGCTGACGCTGGCCAAGATCGGGCAGTTCACCGACCCAGGTTTTTCGAGCGCGGCCGCGGGTACGAACGAGACGTTTACCTACACGATCAACTGGGGTGACGGCACGACGCCCAGCACGGGCACGGCCACGGTCACGCAAGCCGGTTCCGCGGGCACGCCGACCACCGGCTCATTTGACGGCAGCCACACGTACGCGGACAACGGCACCTACACGGCGACCGTGACGGTGACCGATGATGACGGGGGAGCGACGAGCAAGACCATCCAGGTGACCGTCAGCAACGTGGCTCCGACACTTGGCGTGAGCGGCGACCAGCAGGTCGCGGCCGGCGTCCCGCTGAGTATCACCGATATCGGCGTATTCACCGATCCAGGCTTTTCTAATCCGTTGAACACCGGCGGTGAGGTGGCAGAGACGTTCACGTACTCCATTAACTGGGGCGACAACACGTCACCCAGCACCGGTGCGCCGACGATCGACCAGGCCGGAGCCGCCGGAACGCTGACCGGTGGTTCCTTCGACGGCAGCCACACCTATCAGAATGCGGGTTCGTTTGTCGTGACGGTCCGCATAGCTGACGACGACGGGGGGGTCGATGAGCAGCAGTTCGACGTGCTGGTGACCGCTCCGGCTGAGCCGGAGGGAAGTGCCCGAGTCCAAGCGACGGAGATCGAGCTGATCCCGTTTGCGACCGTGTCGATGATGTCCGGCCCGCTGGCCCTGGCCGCCGACGGCGCAGCGGAAGATGAGCCCGTCAATGAACCGCCGACCCTGTTCGGGCCGGGCGATATTTCGATTGGCGAGGGGCTGTTCGAAATGATCGGTCTGGGTACCTTCTTTGATTCCGACAGCGTGGGACCGTTCAACTACCAGATTGACTGGGGCGATGGCTCGGCGGCCACGACCGGCACGGCGACGATTGATCTTCCCGGTCCGCCGACGGCCGGTTTCTTCGATGGCAGTCACACCTACACCGAAGGGTCGTACACGCTGTCGATGAGCTTGACCGACGAACAAGGCGGCACGAGTTCGGAAGTATTTGACGTGACGGTGAACAACGTCGCCGCAGTCCTGGAGAACGTCGCGGTCACCTCCCCCATCAACGAAGGCGGCACCGCCACACTCACCGGCGATATTGTGGACCCGGGAACGGGCGACGCTCATGTGCTGGTCGTCGACTGGGGTGACGGAAATTCCGAGACGTTCGACTATGGGGAGGGGATCACTTCTTTCGAATTGACGCATCTGTATGCCAACAACCTGATCGATGATGCTCCCTACACAATTCACCTGGAATTGAGTGACAAAGATCAGACATCGGAACCGAACACGCTGGATGTGTCGGTGGTTGTCAAGAATGTGGCGCCGACAGCGTTCGATGATGTCTACGTGCACATCGACGGAGGTGTGCTGACCGTCGACGCGGCGCATGGAGTGCTTGCCAACGACACGGACCCGGGTACCGACACGTTGACCGCGATCGAATACGGCGTCCCTTCCACCGGCACGCTGGTTGGAAACCCGGATGGTTCGTTCGCCTTCACGCCGCCGACTGACGACTTCTCGGGAATCGTACGTTTCAGCTACAAGGCTCAGGATAGTGACGGGGCGATCTCCGTGAACACCGCGACGGTCACGGTCGACAGTGCGCTGCAGGGCACTATCACCGGTGTCGTACGCGCCAAGCGATCCAATGGGACGTCGGGGGTTGGTATTCCCGGAGTCACGATCACGCTGACCGAGACCTCCACCAAGGATATCGTACAGGTTACGACGCTCACGGCCGACGATGGCTCATACCGGTTTGGCGGTTTGCGGGCCGGGAAATACACGGTGACCGAGACGCAACCCGAAGTGTTTCAGCCCGGCGGCGCTGACAGCGCTCGGTCGTGCTGGTCGGCAACGATGCCAAGAATGGAGTCGACTTCGACGAGGGTTGGATCAAGCCGCAATTCATTTCGGTTCGCAACTTTCTCGCTTCCGGATCGATGTTCAACGAGTCGACCCCACCGTCCTCGATCCGCCTGTTGGTAGCTCGCGGTGAAGAGCGGGCGGGCCACAAGGAACAAGCGGCCGCCATTCGCGCCGGCGGATCACAGACGACCGTGTTCATTCAGGGCAGCGAGGCCGCCGACCAGATCCTGTTCACCGCCGGAACCAACTTCCACAAGGTCACCTTGAACGACCGTCTCCCGTTTGTGATCGTTGCGTCGGAAGTCGAGGCCATCCGGATCGACGGCGCCGGGGGCAATGACACGGCGCGCCTGGTCGGATCGGCTTCGGCAGACAGGTTCAATCTCCGGCCGGCGTCGGAACCGAGCACGCTGCAGTTGCCCGGTTATTCCCTGCAATCGTCCGCCTATCTGGTGACGGTGGCCCACGTCGAGCAGGTGTCGGGCGAGGGTGGCGGAGGGTATGATCGTGCCTACCTGTTCGACTCGCCGGGCGATGACGTGCTGACCTATGGGGGCAATACAGCTCGGTTGACCTTTGCCGGCACCGACCCACTGTGGGTTCAGGCGGTGGACTGTGAATGGGTCCAGGCTTCAGGTCATGCGGGCGGCGTGAATTCCCAGCAGTCGACGGCCGCCATCGATTTTGTCCTGGAGACCACGGGACCGTGGACTGACCTGCCGTAACGCGTCATCGCTCAGTAACGCAGTTCCGCGCGCGTCACGAGTCCATCGAAGGTCAGCGTCTCGCTCAGGTCGGTGAATGAGCTCGCTCGCACGCCGTCGATGTACGATCCCGTGGTGAGCGTATTGAACCATCCGGATAACCAGTGCTCCGACACCAGCGTGGCGAAGGAATGCTTGTCGCGCAGCGACATTTCGCCGGTAACCGTGGGCTCTCAGCCCACGGTTGTTGAGCGATAGGGGCGAGGGCGTCGCGTAGCGACGCGTGCCGTTCTCACCGGCTGGCTGAGTCCATCGCGCTGGCCTCGATTGACGTTGTGAAATGCCCCATCGCCCGCTGTACCGGAATCGCTTGCTGGCATAACTGTCATTCCGACGAGACAGAGTACCAGCTGAGTACCGAGCCGGCGATCAGGAGGATGCAACCCAACCACAACTGCGGCTTGGGAAGAACCATCAGATACAGGCAACTGACGACGGTGGACAGGAGCGGTGTCAGATACGATGCCGCGACGACCAGCACGATGTTCCCTTGCCGCATGGCCACGTCCCACAAACGATAGGCCACGTAGGTCGCCGCGCCGAGAGCAACTGCTTCGACCACGCAGCGGACAGTCCACACTCGTGGTTCGTCGACCAGCGCGGACAGCGGCAACAGCACAATCGCCGTGGCGATCAAGAACAGGTTGACAGCGCCCTGGGCATGATCGCCTGCCCAGCGACGAGTCAGTGTGGAATACAGAGCCCATGTAATGGCTGCCAACAAACCCAGGATGCGTGGCAACGCCTGGCGGGAGGGCACGAGCCCCATCGATGTCCACTGAGCAGCCGTATCCGGCATCACCACCAGCACGATTCCGGCCAGTGCGAGCAACGTGCCGGGAAGCAGTGTCCAGCGGGCTGCTTTCCTCAGCAGCACGACGGAGAACAACAGAGTCAGCACGGGCCACAGATAATTGAGCAGCCCCACTTCCAATACCTGCTGGCGGCCTTGGGCGAATCCGAGACCCAGGTACAACACGATCATGTAGCTGACGAACAACGTGCCGCATCCGAACAGGTAGAGGCGTGGCAGTTGTCGGATGTCGTGGAGCGGTCCGTCACTGCGCCATAGCGAGAATAGGGCCGCACGCCCGCCACGCAGTAGACACTCGCGGCGCCGGTCACTGGCCCCAGTTGCTCCGATACGCTGCGCGCCAAGGCCACCGTCGTGCTCCACAACAGAATGGCCGCCAGACCAGCGGATGTCGCCCAACTATTCTGTCGACCCACCCGCACCTCCGCTCGTACGCCCTGCACGCGTTTCACCCTCGACCTGCCGACCGGGTGGGCATCATCAGCGGATGTCGAGCGGCCTCTCGCGCCGATACTGTGCCAGCAACCGCTGCAGTGATCGGACGTGCAAGTACCAACCCCACCCCATCACGAAGATGATCAACAGCAAGACCCAGAAAGCGCTGCGATAGAACCGGTCGGCGAAACTCTGTCGAGTTGGGGGGAGCCGAATCGCGGAGGAGTTTGTGAGCCCGTTTTGCACGCCGCCTTTGGGCTCTCCATCTTGTTTCTTATCGTCTCCCTCATCTTTGCCGTCCCCCTCGTCTTTCCCCTCGCCTTTCTTCTTGTCTGCCTTGGGCTCTTTGCCGGCCGACTTCTTATCCTTCTTGCTCTTGGCTTCCTGGTCCCCCTTGTCAGACTCCGACGGACCACCCTGGCCACCGGATTCCAACGACCCATCCGATTTCCCTGGAGTCCCAGATTCTCCCCTGCCTTGTTGGCTATCGTTGGAGGCAGGTGCTTTCGGTTCGCCGGCTGATGGTTCCGGGGCCGGCTTGGCACTTGCATCCGGAACGGGGGCCGGCTGGGGATCTTTTTTCATTTCGGCCTGTGCGCGTTGTTGTTCGACATCGGGCATCAGTCTGTCGACGATGGCCTCGATTTGTTTTTCAGTTGTATCGAACAACTCGGGATAGTGCGCAGCCGCGTCGCTTGGGTCATTCTGCCACTGGCGTCGGGCGAGATCGCGGTAGACAGTGACCCACTCGTCGGCCGAGCGCTTCGGGTCGTCGACGATACGCTTACGGATGACCGACTCCAAGGTATCCACGACCGTCAATTGGCCGCGTTGGGCATCGTCGCCCACTCGAAAGGCCTCTTCTGCCGCCTCGAGCCAGATGTCCCAGGTCTCCTGAAGAACCGCTTCCTTGGGTTCGGGAGGGCGATTGCCTCCCACCAGAAGTCCCGCGAACGTGTCCTCCCGCAGAGGCCGTTTGCTGTTCTGGAGATCCGACTCGGTGGGCCACCATTTCTTCGCCATCAGTTCCGGAAGCAGCTGTTGAGCCTGCTCGTCGGCAATTTGCTGGCGGATTGCCGGCAGCATCGTGGACTCATAACGGCTCTGCAGGATCTCTTGCACTCTCTTCCAGGCCGCGCGGCTCTGCGTGTCCTCGGCGCTCACGATGCCGTCGACATCGCGCCGCAAGTCGTCGACCGCATAGCTCTTGTCTACCGACGACGTGCTCTTTTGCAGTGCCTGGACAAGATCGTCGGCGATCCACTGCTGCTTCGCTCCGATCATTTCCTGCAATGTGGGTTGAGCGGCCCGCAACGAAGCAGTTCGCTGGTGGTGTACTGCCAGATTGTCGAGAATCAGTTGGCGAAGTATCTCTCCGTCTTCGGTCGGAAGTTGACGTTCCCCAGTGGCCACTTTCTCACGCACTCGATTGCCCACGTCGGACACTCGCTGGTCGAACCAGGAGCGAGACTTCGTGGGAACTGTCTCATTCACGCTAGTGAATACACCGTAACTTGGCCGCAGCGGCTGGCCAGCACGTTGAGCCCGCTGTCCGTCCGCTGCCTTTTTCAAGCGACCTTCGAGTTCCTTCTCGATGGCAGGCATGGAAATCGCCTCGGGTTGCTTCTCCAGGGTCTGCAACTGCGCTTCAAGTTGAGTGACACCGTCGGACACGACGTTGTCGGCCTCTTCGGATAATGCGGCGAATGATTCGATGAGCACCGTTCGCGAAGTTCCTCCGGTATTCGCTGGACCACCTCAGTGGTCAGTGCCTTGGTGGCCGGCTCTCGGTCGGCGATCGAGTCGCACACGCGTTGCGGGCCAGGCATGTCGCTGCTGACGACGTTTTTCAAGGCTTCGATCAGCTGTTCTCGCTGTTGTTCAACCAGTGTGCCCTTCACTCGTTCCAGTGTCTTGGGAAGGTCGTCTTTCAGCAGGTCGTCGTACTCCTTCTTCGGTCCTGGATCGCAACTGAGGGTTTGCGACGAGGTGCTCGCGCAGTCGATTTGCGACGCCAAGTTCGCCGTCTGGGTCCAGCCCGGCTGCGGCCACCTGGATCATTTCCGTCCAGGCGGCCTCGAAATCCAGATCCAAGTCACCCTGCAACTGGTCGACCGTGGGCATGCTCTTGGGAACTTGTGTCGTGTCCTTGCGCAGGAAGGCAAGCACGACTTCGCGCACCTTGTCCTCGGGCACGGAGTAGCTATGTGACCTGACGACGGCAAGAAATGCCTGACCAGCCGCCAGATCGGTCGCCGCATCGGCTTTCTTCGCGTTTTGAGGTCCAGCCGGAGCGTCTTGAAACGCGGTCAACCACGGTGTGTTCGCGAACAGAACTGCCAACCAGCAAAGAGCAGAACACGGTTTACTCGGCCGCATTGCGAGGCCCTCATGAGTGCTGCCATACAAGGACTGCTGAACTCCGGGCACGTTGTTCGGATCTGCGAGTCGTGCCAAGAACGCGATTTCGGCTGCCAGGTGTTTCACTCGCACGCGGGTCAATTCTGGTTGCTCTCGGGCGGCACATCGCCGAGTCCTCGGATAATGTCCGCAGTTTCGGGCAGGAGTTGCACTTCCGTGCGGAGATCTTCCAGGATGCCTTCCCGCATGACGCGTCCCAAATCCGGCGTGTTCACATCGATCGGTGCGTCCGCTTCTGCATTGAGAGGCCGATTAAGTAGCTTTTTCAGTCGGGCGGCGGCGATCTTCTGCACGAGCGCATACTGAATCCGCACGAGTTCGCTGTGCTCCGAAGTCAAGTCCTCTTCAATCTGCCGTTTGAGCATGTTCACGTTTTCCCACGTGAGTGTGCGCGGGTCGTCGTATAGAGCCGCCGCTTCGGGAGAATTCTGTTGCAGTTGCATAAGCTTCGCAGCGTCAGCCAGATCAAACCCCGCAGCCGACACGACGTCATTCACCAGCTTCCGCAACTCGACTGGCGAGACTTTTCCCTTCTCGAACAGGAAAGATGCGATCAATCTCTTGATTCAGTTCGCTGAAACTCGACTCGACCGGCAATGACTTCGGGTCGTCAGATAACTGAACCAGTTCCGCATTGCGGTAGAGTTGCACGAGTTCGTAGAAGCGACGTTCTTCGCGAATTCTTCAGCCACTGGTTGAGCAGCCTTTGGATCTGGAGCTGTCGCTGGGCTTCGATCCGCTGTATCCGTTCGCGTCCCGTCTCCGACCTGGCAAAAGTCGTTGACAACCTGCTCGAGCCGTGCATTGACCTGCTCCTGTTCGGCGATGCGTTGCGCCAGATCGCGTGAGTCGCTAATGCCCTTGGAGACCAGGTAACCAAGAATGATGACGAAGGCGAGAGTGATCTGGACCATGACGCTCTCCCATTCGGTGTCGGCGTGGGCGACGGCGCCCCGGCCGCGAGCGAACAGGTCGGGAAACGGCAGATTCTTGCGAACGGTCGTCATCGCCATGTCCTCAGTGTGGGTAATCGGTGCCGATGCATTGGGAGGTGCGACCTAATCAAAGATGCGTCGCCACCAGGGGCGTGGACCATCCGATGCGTCGACAGACCGAGCATGACTGGGCCTCGACGTGCTGCGCCGTCATCACCTGGCAGGCCGGCGCTGGTCTCCCTCAGCCGGGTACGATGGACGGCAATCGCCCCGGCCGCTTCAGGGTCTTCCCCGTCGCGCTGTCGCAGTCGTGTTCCTGGTAGATCAAGTTCGCGGACGATGGCACTGAGAGAAACGCCAATGGTGTCGAACGCCTCGACCAGTTTCGAGATCTCGGTCGTCTGGGTCTCTTCGTTCCTGGCCATTTCCTTCAGGCCGTCTTGCAGTTCGCGGAGCATCTGCCAGGTGGCGTGTGTGCGGTGGGTCGTTTCACTGAGCGACTCACGGGCTGTACCCGCCACCTCTTTGAGTTCTCGAAAGGCGGACTCGCCGGACAGGGCCGCTTCGCGAAACTTGCCGGCAGTCAGCGACATGTTTTTCAACGGGTCATTGAGCCTTTCCGGCAGACGATCCAACAACGCACTCACGCGGTCGCTCATCGCCTCGAGTTGATCGAGTTTCCTGGACAACTGCTTGCCGGTGTGCGTCGAGACATCAAAGGTCTGGATCGCACGCTGGAGACCGTTGATCAGCTCGGAGAGTGCCTTGGTCACCGTGTCCATGCGGACCTCGAAGCCTGCGATCAGGTCCCCAAGACTCTTGGCGGTTTTCGCGACATTGACATCGAAGCGGGAAATGCTATCGGCAGCTTGCGCCAGTGTGACGGTCGTGGTCTCGAACTGCGCCAGCCGCCGGCTTGTGCGGGTCACCTGGCGGAAGAACTCCTCGGCCGCGAATTTCGTGTCGGCCTGGCCGAGTTGGTGCAGGCCCAGGGCCCGTTCGTTGATCCAGTTGAGGCTGGGAGTCACAACGTAGGCGACGCCGGTTCCCACGAACGTGGACACCAGACTCGCGCAGAGCAAGAGAAAGATCCCAGTGGACAGCTCATCCGTGCTGGCAGTGCTCTTGTTCACGTCCGTATCCGACAGCAAATCGCCAGATTCGCCCGCCGATTCCTGTGCGACGGTGGCGGCCTTGTCCCCCAGGCTTTGGCGGCTGGCCGTGGAGGGAGTGACCGATGCACTTGACAGTTGTGCCACGGCCGCCAGCAGGAAGCTCAGTAGCGTACCCAGCAGGCCGAAACGAATGCAGAGCGTCTCGAAGCCGTCCGTGAAGAGAACACTGTGGTAGGCACGCCCGAAGTAAGACCAACCATCGCGTCGGAAGTACTGCAAAGTGTTCCTGCATCCCACATACGCCAGACGCGTAAACAGCAGGGCCAGGATTAAGGCCGAAAATGACGAGATGTCGAGACCGATCAGATTAGACTGCCACGAACTGGCAAGTTCGGGATGAATGATGATCGAATCGCGTGTCTCCAGAATATACGTGTCGATGCACGTCTTGGCGGTCAGGAACCACAGGTACCAGAAGTAAACTGCCCCGCCGATTGCCAACACCGCACATGCTGCCAGCACACAGAAGGCCACTTTCCGCGAGCGCGCCAGAGATCGCCGTTCCGCAGAGGTCAGGTCGGTGGTGTACAAATCGCCTATGTGCTGCGTGACGGGAACTGCCGCGTCGGTCGTTTCGTCGGGGCTTGTCTTGCCACTCGCCATATCCACTTGCTCCCTGTTCCCGCACCAGGCCGCATCGATGAACGCGGACCTGACGCGTTTGCACTGCACTGTCCAGCGTACCAGGAGTATTTTAACTGCTCACTGCACAGCTTCAATCTTGATCGTGTGCTTGACCGGCACGAGCGTGGCAGCCGAGGCGTCGCGAGCCTTCTTGTCTGCTGCGACGATGGCCATCGCCACCCTCTCCAGCGAGTCGCCTTCCTGCGGGGCAATCTGCTTGTAGGCTGGGATATCGTGCAGCAGGTTCTTGACCCAGTGCACTTCCAGACCCTGCTGCTGGGCGATCTTGCTCTCGACTTGTCGGAACGGCTCGCTGAAAGGACTGTCGAGGAATTCCGCAGCCAGGTTGATGCCGGCAGCCAGTTGGTCGGCCGTGAACTCTTTGGCGGCATCACCCCATGTCACTTTGTATCGAGCCGACTTGCCGCCAGTGACCGCCAGCGTCAAGCGATTCAGCTGTTCGTTGAAGGGGAGGAACTCGATCACTCCGCGTGTGGAATTGGTTTTCGCGGGATCGCCGAAGAAACAGAAGGGATACCGCGTGCTTTCGAGCGTGACCGTGCCGCCTTCGCACGACAGCACCTGGTGACCAGCACTCGCGGTGGCCTTTCCTTGACTGAGATCGACGTTGATCGCCCCGATGTTGCCGTCGCAGCCCAACGCTTTCAGGAAGGCATAGGCCATTACCAGGTGGCCGTTGTGGTCCGGATGCACGCCATCGCCCCCCGCCAGGTGATACTCCCGGCCGTACTTCGCCTTGGCCTTGGTCATCACATCGATCATCGGATCGAGCACGTTGGCGAAGACGACGCCTTGCTGTTGAGCCACCTCGCGCGCGATGTCACGCATCGCCGCCAGCGTTTCGTTGTACATCTTGGCTTGTGCGGGGTTGCGATTGCCAAACGTGTCGGCATCGACGCAGCCGGGCGAACCGACGACGATGCACCTGCACGCCCGATTCTTTGAGTTGACGCACGATGGAGAGCTGACCGTCGCGATAGGCCTTCCCGGTGGCCGGGTTCATGGGAGCATACCGACCGTCGTTCATGCCAAAGCATGTCGTGGCCACGTCGGCGTCAAATCGCAACATGTCATTCGCCATGCGATTGGCGAAACCGGGTGCTGTCTCGCCGCCCCAACCGAATTGCGTGACTCGCAAGTTGGCAGCCGGTTGGCACATCAGCAAGTAGTCTTCAATATACAGGAGTACAACTGCTGCTCCGTAATCGAATCGCCGATCACTGCGACGTAGTCTCCCGTCTGCAATTTCAGATCGGCAGCCAGCGCTGCGGCGGCAGATGTCAAGAGCAGGATGAGGGCGGTGATGGTCGTCAATCGTCGTCGCATGGATGTCTCCTCGTGCCGGTGTTCAAGTGGCCTGTGGATTGGGCGCTGTAAAACAATAACTTACCGAATTGGATGTGGGACGGATTGGCAATCCGTCCTACGAGGATTCGGTAACTCAATTCTTGACAGATCCTTGGTGAATTCGCGGGGATCTGGCTCGGTTTCGCGGGGCAGGGCCCAGTCCAGACCGCGCCAGGACGGCATCCATAGGATACCAGGAACGCAAGTCGCCCGCGTGAGGGGTGCCGATATGTTTCGAAAGACGTGTCCCGGACTGGAAACAAGTATCCAGAACGCGAACCCGGCCGTTTTCAGGTGGCGTGATTTGGCCACGGCCTCGGTCGCCACGGCGGTTGACACTGACGGTTTCTCAGGTAGAGTCTTTCGACATACGGCGGCAAGTTCTCGCGAACTCGGTTGGGACATGTCGAGAAGACGCTGTCAGAGAACTTCGGGCCGCCCGCCCGGCGGTGAACACCGGTTCCACCAGCACCGCCTTGAATAGGAGACAACCAATGCTCAATTTCGCTTTTAAGAACCCGACGGAAATCCTGTTCGGCAAAGGAATGATCGCGCAAGTCGCCACTCGTGTGCCGCAGGATCTGCCCGTAATGCTGGTCTACGGAGGCGGCTCGATCAAACGCAACGGCGTGTACGATCAGGTCCTCGCAGCGCTGACGAATCGACCGTTGATCGAGTTCCCCGGCATCGAGGCCAATCCGCAGTATGGAACCTGTCTGCGGGCTGTGGATGTCGTGAAGCGGGAGCAGGTCGGGTTTCTGTTGGCGGTCGGTGGTGGTTCCGTGCTCGATGCGGCCAAGTTCATTGCCGCGGCCGCTGTATACGAGGGTACCGATCCGTGGGAGATTCTGCGCACCGTGGGCGCCAACGTGAAGGGAGCCTTGCCGCTGGGGACGGTGCTCACGCTGCCCGCCACCGGATCCGAATGCAATGGCGGCTCCGTGATCTCCCGTCAGGAAACCCGGGAGAAGCTGTTCTTCCTTTCGCCCCACTCGTTCCCGGTGTTCTCGGTCCTGGATCCGGAAACGACCTTCACGCTGCCCTCCAAACAGGTTCGCAATGGGATCGTCGACGCGTTCGTGCATGTCTGCGAGCAGTACATGACTTATCCTTCTGGCGCTCCTTTGCAGGATCGGCTGGCTGAGTCGATTCTGCAGACGCTTGTGGAAGTCGGGCCGGTGACTCTGGCTGACGCGCAGAACTACGATGCCCGCGCCACGTTCATGTGGAGCGCAACGCTGGCGCTGAACAATCTGATCGGCAGTGGCGTGCCGCAGGATTGGACCAGTCATATGATCGGACACGAGCTGACCGCTTACTATGGATTGGACCATGCCGAAACGCTGGCCATCGTGTTGCTCGGTGTGTGGCGGCACAAGCTGGCCCAGAAGCGAGCCAAGCTCGAACAGTACGGCCGCCGGGTGTGGAATGTGGCGACGGCCGAGGAGGCGATCGAAAAGACGGAAGCATTCTTCCAGGCGCTGGGTATGCCCACTCGACTGAGCGACTACCAGATCACAGCTGCGGACGCCGCGGAAAAAGTCCGCGCACGGTTCGCTCAGCGCCAGGCGGCCTACGGCGAACACGCTGACTTCGGTCCACCCGATGCGAGCGCCGTGCTGCTCATGCGGGCGTGAGGCGGGCTCTTCCCCCGGTCGTCATCGACGTGGGACTACGGCGTCCATCTGCTTGCGCCAGGCCTGTACTCGCTCGCGCCAGGCCTCGTCGGCCGTTGCAGGGTTGTAACTGGAGATGTCGATGTCCTCATACAGCGCCCGATGAAGAGGCGCCTCGCAGTTCACGTTCGGGGAATTGGTCTGCACATCCATCTCCTGGCACCAGCTGGCCAGCCGAGCACGCAGCAGCGCGACGCGTTCAGGTTCGCTCGCCGCGAGATCATGCGTTTCCCCCACATCGTCGGCCAGGTTGAACAGTTCCGCCCGCTGGTCTTCGTAGTGCTCGATGAGTTTCCAGACTCCGTCGCGCACGGCACCGCCGGGTCGACCGCCTTGGTTCGTGTAATGCGGGAAATGCCAGACGAGTGACCGTTGGGCGCATCAGACTGGCCTGTCAGCAATCCGACCAGGCTCACCCCGTCCACGCTGTCGGGGACCTGCAAACCGGCGCAGTCCAGCAACGTGGGCAACCAGTCGGTGTTGACGAACGGCGCATCCACGATGCGACCTGCCGGCACGTGGTTCGGCCACCGCACGATGAGCGGCACGCGCAAGCCCCCTTCGTAGAGAAATCCTTTGCCTGCGCGATACGGCGTGTTGTGCGTGATTCGCGCGTGGGAGAGTTCCGGGACATGCAACCCGCCGTTGTCTGAAGTGAAGATCACGATCGTGTTGCCGGCCAGTCCCAAGGCGTCGAGCCTGCGCAGCAGTTGGCCCACAACAGCATCGAGTGTCTCAATCACGGCCGCATACACGGGCTCAAACGCCGCTCGGTTGGCCGCCACCACGGCCGCTCTCGCCGAGTAGGGTATGTGAGGTGAATCGTGCGCCAGGTAGAGAAGGAACGGTTGGTTACGGTTGGCCTCGAGGAACTTCTCCGCCTGTGCAGTCAGGTCGTATTCTCCTTTGCCACCCTCGGTGTCCGATGGCGCGGTGACGGCCTTGCCCGCTTGGTAGAAGTCAAATCCTTGTTCCCGGGGTCCGAATCCTGCGCCGCCCAAATGCCACTTGCCAATACAGGCGGTGGCGTAACCCGCCGCCTTCAGATGCTCTGCCAGCGTCATCTCCTCCAGCGGCAACTGCTGTCGGATGACCGGATGCAGCAGCAGTTGCGACGGGCAATCCGGGCGCCCGGGAAGAAACGTCGTCAGATGCAGTCGAGCTGGGCACTTGCCGGTAAGGATCGCCGCGCGGGACGGCGAACAGATCGGCTGAGCGCAATAGGCGCTCGTGAACCGTGTGCCGTCCGAAGCGAGCCGATCCAGATTGGGCGTCCGATGCTCGCTCCTGCCGTCGCAGGCCAAATCGTTGATGCCCAGATCATCGGTCAAGATGAAGACAATGTTCGGTAACGCCGGCGGTGGACTGTCGCCAGCACGCAATGTGGACGAACCAACGAGCAACAGGATGACAACGCAGAGTCGGCGCGGATTCATGGGTTCGTCCATCGCTGCAATTTGGCTGGTTCCCGCGTCTGCCGCTGGCTTCGCCAGTGGCAGACGGCTACAGGTACCGCTATTGTGGTGCAATACCTTCTCGTTCTGCAACGGGTCAGTTTGGATCGGGACTTCCGTCAGTTGCCAACTCGACTCCAGACTCGGGTGCGTAGACAGACTGAGCAGAAATGCCTTCGGACAGCAAGGCAAGAGGATCGGGCACTCTTGTCGTCACGGCGACCTCGTCGGAGAATGCTCCCTTCGCTCCGGCGGCATCCACGGCTCGGATGCGGTAATAGTATGTCGTCGTGGGCTGCACCGTTTCGTCGACGTACATCATGTGATCGTAGTCTCCCATTCGATACTCCACCGATACATGACCGTACGCTTGCGAGCCCGAGATCAGAGTATCGGCACCGACCACGCCGATGCACGTCGAGCCATCAGGTGTGAACCCGGCGGCCAGTGAACGATGGACCTCGTACGTCCGGACGTCAGATTCGCAACTGGTCCGCCACATCAAGTTGACGACGTTGAAACGCGATAACGGACTGACCAGGACCGCACGCAGGCACGCGACCTTCACAGGTGACATATTCATGTCAGTCGGTGTGGGAGTCTTGACCGCTGCAGCCAGCGACGCAGGACCTTCATTGTTCCACCGATCGACTGCTGCGACGCGATAGTAATAGGTCGTGTCCGGTTCCAACCGGTTGTTGACCCAGCCGCCGTAGTGCAACTGAGGCCTGTCGACGCACGCACTCTCCGCCGGGCGCTGTACCAGGTTCAACAGGCCTGGCTGGAAGTCCGGCTGTGTGCCGCGGTAGACACGATAATGGCTCACGTTCTCGGCTTTGGCGAAATCGGTTGGCCATGACAGTGCCACTTCCATGTCCGAAACCGCCTCGGCCTTCACGTCCGCCACCTGCGCAGGAGTGGCCGCACAGGTCACGCGGATCGTCATGACGCCAAAGGGCCGCAAGTAGATGGCGAGGCAATTCCCGGGACCGACTGGCAGTGCGTGAGGTCGATCATCTTCGACCAGATTGGTCTCGGTCGCCGCCGTAATCGGAGGCAGGCAGGGCAGGGCGACGTTGGCGGCCGTTCCGCGTCCTTGTGTCTCGACGAACCGCAGAATGAACCCGGCACCGTTGGCTTCGGCAGGCTTGATGGTTGTGCACGCCACGTTGGGGCAGTCGATCGTGAGGAAGCTGTGGGAAGCAGTTGGAAGCGCCCCTTGCTGCTTTCCCTCCGCGACCGTCGCGGTCAGGGGGTTCATGACGTCCCACCCGAACTGATCTGCCCGCCCTTCCTGCCAATTGCCAGCGTGGCTGCGCATCGAGTAGCGAAAACGAACGGGTCCGGCCTGATCCCAACGCACGTTGACGTCGAACATGTTGTTCATCAGGTAGAGATACATGCGACTGGTGGCGGGTGGCGTCTTGGTTCGTTCGAACAGGTTTTCACCCCCGGAACGGATCGGGCAAGATCTGGGATGGTCGTATTCGATCAGCGAACTGTCGGGTGCGGACACGGTCACGCCGAAGTGGCGATTCGACACGTCGCTGAAGTGACGCACCGCGTAGTAGGCCGTGCAGGCTCCGTCAAACAAGTCGGCCATCGGATCCGCCACACAGCCGGGCAGCTCGTGACGGAATTCGTGTTCGGGGACGGCAAACGGCAGGGCCACGTAGACCGATTCCTTGCCCAACGGATTGCTCGCAGGCAGGCTGTCCCGCCGGCCCGATGGTGACTTGACCAGGTTGAGCACGAAGTCGATGCGTTTGACATCGCGGTAGAGAATCACCGTCTGCTGCAGGCGTTCAACTCCCTTGGCTTCCGCTGCGACCGCCATCACATCGGCGACTGGTCCGCTGGAAGCCGTCAGCTGTGCTGTGCCTACGCGATGCCACGCGCTCGGCGTGTCCCAGTCACTGGTCTCGAATCGCTCGTAGAGATACTCATTGAAGCGGTGCGGTGCCGTCTGATCCACCAGCTCAACGTTCAGCTCCTTGTCGAGTACTCCCGTAATGGTCCCGGTCGTCGCATCGAACGTGACGCGGTAGTAGCGATTTTCAAGTGTTGTCGCAAGCGACCGCACTGCGGACACGTCCGCCGGGACGCTGCCGGCAGTGATTCCCAAGACGCGGTATCCCAGTGACGGCACGCCGGCGGCCACGAACGCGATCGATCCGTCGGGCAACTTCTGCCAGGGCACTTCCTGGCTCGTGCCAACATCCACCAGTCGGTCTTCCGCCGCAAGTGTCGCGTCGGCAAGGTGCACGACATCGGTCCGTTCTCGTGTAAGCGGATTCCAGACAATGACGGTGCGTTGCGTGTTTCGAGGGATGACACCGATAAGTTGGTGCAGCGCACCGGTCAGGGCGTTTCCGGCGAATTCCTGCGATTCGGCGACCATCTCGCGGTTCTCTTCCAATTCGGTTTCGTATTGACGCATGCGCTCCTGGTTCGGAGCGACGAAATCGATGGCATTCGTGTGTTCATGGTAAGCCAGCAGCCGGTGGTACGCCTGGTAGATATCGGTCCAGGGATAGCCGCCTCCGGAGGTCGCCATAGCGATCGTCGCGAATTTCTCTGCTGTGGGAATCAGCTCTCCGGTATGGCGCGCACGGCCCAAGAGCCAGGCATCATTGGCATCCTGGTCCGCCCACTGGTTGTTGCTGTCCTTGGCAAACGTCTTGATCTGCGATTGATCCGCTGACTTCGCAATGGCGTCGAAGAACATGTCCATGGTTGCGCAGATCAGGTGCGGATAAGACCACGCCGCGTTCCAGGCGTGGATCCGATTCGCCGTGTCCATGGTGACCAACTGGAAGTCCGAGCCTTCCTGGAGCAATAGTGCATCGTAGGGCCAGTTCGCGCCCAGCTTGTTGATGCAATTGACGATATGCGCTTCGCTGACGTCGCCCGGGCTATCGCCGGCGTAACCACCGTAGAACGCCGAACGCGTGAGTACTTTTCCATGTTGGTCCGGGCCTTGCCAGTAGAATACTGGCTCCGAGTCAGCCGGCTGCAGGCAGCGCCCGCACAGGTTCGGTCCGTGGAAGAAATAGGGAACATCGGCCTCGGCGCAGAATGTGGCCAGGGGCCAGGTGAGTCCAATCACGTCGTCGATTTGGGCGGTGCGGCTGGCCGGTATGTGCAACAGGTCTCGGCAATGTCGATTGGAAAGATAGAACAAACGGGCCAGCAGTTCGTGTCCCAGCTGTTCAGTGTTGGCCGTGTTGTGGAGCGCACCGATCTGGATGCGGCCCTCGCGCACTCGGCGGGCCAGTTCCTCCGCGTCGGCGATCGAGTGAGTGCCCAGGAAACTCGGGATGGGCTCACAGGTCTCAATCATGAAGCGGAACTTGCTGTCCTCGTCCCACGAATCCGTTTCTCGGCAATACTGCAGCGGTCGTTCGATGTTGGCGTGGCGAATCTCCGTGCGTAGCCGGTGTGGGTAGTTTCCGAACCCCAGATCATGGTGCGAATAGGCCACACAGAAGATCTTCCACTTCTTCGGGGGCTGCCAGTCCACGTTCTGCGCTGCCAACGTGGCGCCATCCCGATTTAGGACTTCGATCGTCAATTGCACCGGGCCGGCGATGTCCGGGATTCGTATGGTCGCGGTCGATTGGCCCTGGGCCACGAGTCCGAGATCCTGTGTTTCCGGGGCCATTGAACCGACGGCGATCTTGGCGACGACCGCCACGGGTTCGCCCGAATTGTCCAGATGCAGCCGCGCCAGTTGTCTCAGTGGCTGGCCGGCTTCCGCCTTCGGGAACAATGGCGTCGGTTCCACTTGCGTGATTCGCAGAGAGGAACCCTGAGCGGGCACGAATGTTGCCGGGTACGTCGGAGTAGCCGCCACACTCATCGATAGGGACGTTCCACAGTAAGGCGGTGGCGGCGAGCAGGGCGAGAAGAGGCGAACGGTGTGATTTCACGGGATGAGGTCCTTTTCCTTACGGACGAACGGTGACGACCATTCGGCGATACGCGTGAAGAGTCGGTGTGCCGCTGTCGTGCACCTGCAGGATGATGTGGATGGTTGTGGGCTGAGCGGGATTCGCGTCGAGTTGCGGTGCGACAAACTCGGTTGTGAGGCCGCTGTTGGTGCTCAGCGTTACGTCTCCCTGCCATGTCCCCGCTTCGCGATACACGAACCAGGTTGTCGAGAGGGGATCTCCATCGGGGTCGTGCGAGCCAATGGCGGTGAGAGGCACCGTCGTGCCAGGCTTCGTGACGAGTTCCAGGATACCCTGCGTCGTGTCGCCGTTGAGCACGGCGAACGGCGGGTGATTCGCCTTGTCGAACGAATCCGCCACGCACCAGTCCAAGCGGGCGCGAAAGTCATTCTGAAACGCAACGGCCCAGCGGGCGAGCGTGTTGTCGCGGTGAGTAGTGCCCTGCCACGTGTCGGCCTGATTCGCCCAGTAGTAAGGTTGGCCGGCGTACTCATCGTTGCGACCGTACCGGCCGCCCCAACTGCCCCAGGTTGGTTCGAGGGGGTTGCTCAGTCCCATCGGCAGCAAGTAGAGGAACATCATGGTGTCCCCTTCCTTCTGTGGCGGTGACGTGTTGAGTGGGTACATGGCACCCAGCGGTCCATGACCTGTACGCACGTCTCGCTCAACGTCGAAGCCGCCCGCGGTAGCGGTCAGCGGCGAGAAACGGTGGTACCAGCGCCGGCCTTCGAGTGCCGGCTGCAGCGTGTTCACCCAGATGGGAAAGGGCGGTGCCAGTGTCGTCGTGTGAGTGCCGAACTTATCCGCCGAACTCAGCCGCAACCGACTCTTGAACTGTCGGTAGCCATCCGGGCCTCGTTCATCAAGCACGCGATCGAGGGCTCGTTTCAGGCAACTCTCGGCACTGCCGTCGTCGGTGCCCCAGTTGCAGAACCACACCGGGCGCGGATCGGGGGCGTCGACCGCGCGAACAATGATCTTCACGCCGTCGTCGACGTCATCGTAACCGGCGACGGTGCGCGCCAGGAGTTGCTCTGGCGAAGGGTAACGCCGGTCGTGCCGGACCAGGTTCTCATGGCACTCGCCATATGCGGCGACCATGCTGCGCACGATGCCCAGGCCGTCACGCACCGAGCTCATGTTCTCGCCATCGCGTGCGACCGGTCGGTTCGCGATCAGGCCCTCGATATCGAATTCGTTGGTGTAAAGGAGCAACCGCACGAGCGACTGTTCATCGTCCGGGTCGCCTCCCGCATCCGTCTCGATGACCACACGCAATCGCACGTCCGCCGCCGTGACAGCAGTCACCACGAGCAAACTGAAACAGAGGCTGGCCATGCCAAGCCGGATCGCGTGGAGTTTTCTGTTCATGCGTGTCCATTCCCTTCGGTGCGGTTGGATCACTTGGAAGATCCTGTCGACATTCTAAAGATTCCCGAAGCCAACGAATACGCGATGCTCAAGAACGTCCAAGACGCGCTGGCGGCACTAGACGCCGAATGCAGACACCGACTAATCTGCAGACACCGTGCCAAACCGAATGCAGAATGCAGACACTCTGCCTTCAAAAGACTGGCAGCACCGGCAGTCGCGAGATGGAGGGGCCTTCGCCAGGCGTGTGATCATCGGAAAGCAAGTCCGACACGCGTGCGTGGACGGTGGGGCGTGCGGAAGTGAGGCATCCGAGATGATGATGGGGCGACTCGGCGCGCACGCGGAGCGCATGGCAGCGGAAGATACAATCGCGGATTCAGCGAAGGGCCGGCGGGGCGATTACGTGAACGCACTACGGCAGGCGGACACGCCTTTCAGGTGCTTCAGTTCCATCCGCTGGGCCACGGCGACCAGCGACGCGGGTCGCCCCACGGCGTGCCCAAAACCCTCTTCGTATTGTTCCACCGTCTCCAGCCACGCGTCATGCTTCACGTTCAGGTGGTCCAACACGGCCGCCAAGTCGGAGGGAATCGTACTCCGCTGGCCACTGCGCAGTTGCTGGGCCGTCCATTGGAGCAACTTCACGTAGTTCGCCAGCGAGATGGGCAAGATCCCCTGGTCCGACGCGCGGCGTCCGGACCGCGAGGCGTAGGCCAAGGCCTCGTCGGATTTCCGTTCGGGCGACAAGGTCAGTTCTCCCAGCCAGGCATCGGGCCGATCCGCGGCGTTCTTGCGCATCCCCTCCGCTTGCAGACGCTGAAAGACCGACGTGTAGCGCGCCGTCTCAGGACTCTCCGCTTCGCCCGCCCGGTATGGGTTCAGGTCCACGTAGATCCCACACAGCAAGATGGCGCTCGCGTCGGTGCATTCGCGACAGCGGAAACGACTCTCCCAAAAACGCCCCTTGCAATCGTCTTCGGCGTTGGCCCGGCGGGCGATATTCTCGCAGAGGATGCCCATGAACCACGAGACACTACTCAACCGCCGCCGCAGTTTGTCAATCTTCTTCTTGTCTTTAGCCAGCTGTTCCACACGCTGGGGATCTGGCTGCGGCAGGTCGTCCGACAGGCACTTGGCCAGCTTCGTAATGGTCAGCCAGCGGCGGGCTACTTCGTGAGCCGACCAGCGGCGGGCCACCCGCGGCAATGTGCGCAGCACATTGTGCAGGTGGCTGCTAAGTTCGGCGCGGAACTCGATGTCGATCGCGAACAGGCCCGCGAGCTGTTCCTCTCGGCGGACGATCCAGTCGCGGCGATGGGAATAGTCTTTGCGGGTGCGCGGATCCCGGCCACACAGAAAAGCGCGACGGACACAGCGTGTCCAGCAATGGAAGACGGCCTGACGTTCGCCGCCCAGCAGTTTGCGACGTGCAGAAGCGACCATGGAACAATCCTTCCTGGTAGGGGCCGTGTGCGGGCCACCGCGATTTCCGCGCTGGCCGCCCCGGCCGCGAAGTGATTGCCCGCGTCTCCACGTCGCTTTCCGACACCCCCATCCTACGCAATTGGCGTCTCAATGCCAGGGGTCCCGATTTCTCCGCCGGTCGGCACACTTGGCGCCCAGCCCGCGAAGTCCGCCGAATTCAGGGTGTCTGGATTCTCCTGGATTCTCCCTCGTGGACCACTCGACCACTACGTTTCGAGCGGCCACGGTCTTTCCTTCCTCGATGTGGTTCATGTCACCGCCAGCCAGTCCAGTCCGGCTTTTCGCACGGCATAGCCGACTTCGCGGAGGTGGCTGCCGTAGGCCAGCATCCAGTGGAAGCCGCGGATCTCCTCCGCCAGACGTTCGCCAGTCGCCCTGATCTCCAGGTCGAGCTGCGTGCGGCAGATGGGGAAGAAAGGCGAATCGAGAATCCGCGCCTCGAACCCCAGCCAACGCCGGCTGGAAAAATCGGCGTTGATCACCGTGACCGCCTGGCCTTTGGGCATTTCGACCTTCGGGGCCACGCCAAAATCGGACTCGTAATGCGTGAGCAGTCGCACCGGGCAGGCCTGGTGCCCGTCCATCTTCGCGGGGGCCGTGCAGTGCGACACGGTGACGATTCCCTTGTGAGGCATCGACGGATTGCAGAAGAAGACCGGCGTGCCGCAGAGGTAATGCAGCAGGATGCCGGCCGGAATGACCACGAAGTCCGACTCGCAGAAGGCCAAGTACCCCTCATCGTTCAGCAGGCTGAGCGTCTGGCAGGCCGTGGTGCCCGAGATCGGCATCACCGTCGACATGCACGCGTCGATCGTGATCGAATCCGTCTGGTGTTCGTCGAAGAGGTCGCGAAAGACCTCGGTGAGCAGAAATCCCGTTGTCGACGAACTCGCGTTTGGTTTCCAGCGTCACGCCGGCTTGGGCCAGGTAGCGTTCGGCCGCGGCCAGCGCCGGCTGCACCACCGCCGGATCCGTCTGGGCCCGCTTGATCCGCTGGCCCAACTCTGGATATGTGACCGTGCGGATGTCCAGATTCCAGAGCTCGCTGGCCCGTGTGGGGGCGAGGTTGCCGTTGGCTCCCCAACCGCTGGCCCCGCCCACGGCCACCACACGTTTCTGGCGGAGGTTCTTCAGGGCATAGAACGCCCGCAGCCGCCAAAGGAGCTCGCCGTGGTCGTCGACGACGATGTCGCGCACGCCCATGTTGCGCTGGCCAAACTCGTCACGGCACTTGCGCAGGAAATGGGTGTGCGAGCCGATGTACATGTAGTAGAGTGGACCCGAGCGGTGGCGCACAAACATCAGGTTCCACTTGTCGTTGTCGGCGAGGGCCTCGAGCACGGGCAGGTCGCGGCGCGCGGCGTAGATCACCTGAGCGTCGAAATCACCCTGGGCCACCCCCTTGGCCTCCTCCACAGTGCGCACGGTCACCAGCGGCAGCACTTCCAGCGGGAATTCGGCCGAGGCCTGCATGGCCCTCAAGTCGGCGCGGATCTGCTCTTCCTCGACGCGCAGTTCCGCCTCGTCCTGGATGGCCCCCGTGACGCGCCAGCTCGTGGCGGGCGCAGGCTGGTAGATCTTGCAGTTGAATACGGGCTGGACTCGTAGCGGACGCCGGATTGGCTGTTGGCGCGGCTTGAGATCAGCCTCGGCCCCGAGCATGCCGGCGACGGGCAAGGCGGCCGCTAGAGCCCCGGCGGCCAGGAACCGACGACGACTGACCCCGGAGAGCTCCTGCGAAGAACAGCCACAGCAGCAACCCTGCCCATCGTGCTGACTCATGATGCTTGCTCCTTCTCGGCGGACGTTTATGCGATTTCGCCAAAAAAAACGCCTTTTCAGTTGTTCAACGTGCGAGGGCTCTTTCCTGTGCCGACATTTTCCAATTGGGGTGGAGTCTGGAGCCGATCCAGGGCGTAACTGACCGCCATTGTATCAAAGCACACGCCAGCACACGCAAGCAGACACTCAGATTTCGGCCAGGCTTTGGCGGGCTGGTGACACCGTGTGGCGAGGGGCGGATCGGAACGAGAAGAGCCGTTTGAGCGGTGGTTGCGATGCACAGGACGTGAGGGCAGGCACGGGTGCACGCGGAGAGACTGCGGCGAGGAGGCTGCATCGCCCGCTTGACGCGCACCAGGAACGTGTCGCGATTGCAGAAGCGATTGCGGAGTCAGTGCGGGAAAGGTTGGTTGATTAGCCTGAACGCACTGCGGCAGGCGGACACGCCTTTCGAGTGCTGCAGTTCCATCCGCTGGGCCACGGCAGCCAGCGACGCGCGTCGCCCCACAGCGTGGCAGGAACCTGTTCGTCTTGTTCCAGCGTGTCCAGCCGTGGAAGACGGCCTGACGTTCACCGCCCAGCAGCTCACGGCGTGCGCAGGGAACCATGAGAGCCAACCTTCCCTGTGTGGACCGTGTGTCAGCCACCGCACTCTCCGGCGATGGCCGCACCGGCCGCGAAGTGACTGCCCGCCGCCGCGCCGCTTTCCGATCCCCCCATCCTACGCCCCCCGTCCTACTCGATTGGAGTCGGAAGATCCCGGGGGGCCCGGGGCCGGCGTCGGTCGGCACACCTGACGGCCCGGACGCAACGTCCGCCGAATTCAGGGTGTCTGGATTCTCTGATTTCCCGGCTCTGGATTCTCCGGTGGATTCTCCGTGGAATCGCAGTCCTGGCGTTTGCGTGGCTCGAAAGCCGATGGGTTTCTGCCGCGGGGAGTCAGGCTTTGCCGGCCGCTTTGCTCGTCGCCAGACCACGTACGCCCGTCTATGTACGCCGGTGGTTCGATCGACTATTCTGGAATTGAGCCTGCCGCGTTGAGCCGCGTACGGACCGCCTGTCTTTCGCGCGGTTCGCATCTGTCGTCTGACTTCTGTGTCGTACCGTCCATGCCACGCAAGAACCACCTCACAACGCGAACGCGACCGAAGGTCATCGGGTCGATCTGCCTGCTCGTGCTGACGGCGAGCGGCTGTCGGGAGAGTCCTGGGAATCCCGGACCGAGCCGAGTCCACCGAGCCAACCGGGCAGCGCGGACCGCTCGGCCAAGTCGTGGTTGCCGAAGTCGCAGATGATCGTGTGGCCGCGCACCGTTCACGTTCAAGGCAATCTTCTGAGCGACGAACGCGTGATCGTGGGAACCAAGGTGGCGGGGCGAATCGCGTCGCTGGGCGAAGACACCCACCACCATCCGGTGGACCTCGGTTCGGAAGTTCGGGAAGGCGACGTACTGGCCCGTCTCGAGACCGAAGAGTTGGAGCTGAAGGTTCAACAGGCCGAGTCGCAACTGGAACAAGTCCGCGCAGCATTGGGTCTGGAAAAGGCCCAGGACGACTCCCAACTCGATCCGTCGCAAGGTGCCGTCCGTCGTTCAGGAGAAAGCGCTGTGGGACGCGGCGCAGGACAACTGGAATCGCGCCAAGGCTCTGGAACGCGAAACGGCCATTTCGGGCGAGGAACTCCAGCAGCGCAAGTCACTGGTGGACGTCGCCGCCGCACGTTACGAGTCGGCGTTGCACGGCGTGAACGAATCGATTGCGCATGCTCGGCGTGCGCCGTGCCGAGTTGGGATTGGCGCGTCAGGTCTTGCAGGACGCGGAGATCCGCGCCCCGTTTGCGGGCGTGATCGAGCAACGGTACGTCGCCCCGGGCGCTTATGTGCAAGTGGGTCAGCCGGTCGTCGCGCTGGTGAAAGTCAATCCGTGGCGATTTCGGGCCAGCGTGCCCGAACGCGAGGCGGCGGCCGTGCGGTTGGGCCAGCGGGTGAGCATTCGGATCGAAGGCGAACAGCGCGAATTGGAGGCGATGATCGCCCGCATCAGCCCGTCCGTCGAAATCAGCAATCGTTCGCTGACGGTCGAGGCCGTCCAGCAGACGGCGGCCGAGTCCGCGAGCCAGGCTCCATCCGCTGTGCCTGAGCCACTGCTCCGCCGGGGGCTGTTTGCGGAGGCGGACATCCACGTGGATCCGGATGCCCGCACGCTGGCGGTGCCCAGAGCGGCCGTCCGCGAATTTGCCGGCGTCGAGAAAGTGTGGCGAGTGGTCGACGGCGAAGCAGCGGAGCAGACCGGTGGAGACGGGACGACAGAACGACGCGTTCGCCGAAATCCTGGGCGGACTCGCGGCCGGCGATGTGGTGGTCGTGGAGGGCATTCCGAAACAAGCGGGCCCGGTCGAAGTCGTCCAGAAACAGTGACCGGCGCATCGCTGCCTGGGAGCCAGTAGGAGTGCCGTCGATTGGCGGCGATAGAGCGGACTGCAACGTGCATCCTTCTGCTTCTTCTGCTTGTTGACCTGTGCCCCTGAAGGGAGGCGGACTGCGTGCAATGGCTGGCTAGAGTCTGTGTCGAGCGGCCCGTATTCGCGATGATGCTGATCGCGGCCATGGTCGTGGCCGGTGCGGCATCCTATTTGCAGTTGGGCGTCGACCGCTTTCCGCGGATGGATCTGCCGAGCGTCTACGTGCGCACCACTTACCGCGGAGCGGCCCCTCAGGAAATCGAAACCGAGATCACGCAGCGTCTGGAAGACGCGGTCGCCACGGTGGAAGGGATCGACGAGTTGCGGTCCATCTCGAGTGACGGCGTGTCGCTGCTGCTGTTGACCTTCAAGATCGACCGGGACATCGACGCGGCCACGCAGGACGTGCGCGACGCGATCAACAGCGTGCTCAACCGCCTGCCGCCCGGCACGGATCCGCCGGTGATCCGCAAGCAGGACGTCGATGCCTCGCCCGTGCTGAGTCTGGCCATTGCCGGCCAGCGGGACCGCCGCGAGCTCTATGTGCTCGCCGATCGGGACGTGAAGAACATCATCGAGTCGGCGCGCGGAGTTGGTCAGGTGACGATCGCCGGCGCTGCCGATCGAGCGGTGCAGATCCAGATTGAGGCGGGGCGACTGGCGGCGTACGGCCTGTCGATCATCCAGGTCCGCGAAGCGCTCGAGCGTCAGAACGCCGAGATTCCCGGCGGACTGGTCGATACGGGGCCGTCGCGAGCTGAATCTGCGCACGCTGGGCCGTTTCACCGATCCGCGTTCGTTCGCGGACCTGGTGGTGGCGACCGTGCAGGGCACGCCCGTACGCTTGCGCGATCTGGGAACAGCCGTGGACACCACGAAGGAAGTCCGCAGTCTGGCCCGCCTCAACGGCCAGCCGGCCGTGGTGCTGGAGATCCAGCGCCAGTCCGGGGCGAACACGGTGGAGGTGATCAGCGCGGTGAAGGAGCGGCTGGATCGATGTCGCGAAGTGCTGCCGCAGCGACGTCTCGCTCGAGATCCTTCGCGACCAGTCGCGCTACATCCGCGCGGCGTTGCATGAAATCCAGAAGCACCTGATCGTGGGCAGCATTCTGGCGAGTGCCGTGGTGCTGCTCTTCATGCGGTCGTGGCGTTCGACGTTGATCGCGGCCGTCGCCATCCCCACCTCGCTCGTCGCCACGTTCGCCATGATGCGCGCGATGGACTTCACGCTGAACAACGTCACCATGCTGGCGCTGGTGCTGATGGTCGGCGTCGTCATCGACGATGCGATTGTGGTCCTGGAGAACATCTTTCATTGGATCGAAGAACGCGGCGTGTCCCCCATGCAGGCCGCGATCATCGGCACCAAGGAGATTGGCCTGGCCGTGCTGGCCATTACCATCTCGCTGGTGATCGTCTTTCTGCCCGTGTCGTTCATCTCCAGCGTGGCCGGCCGAATGCTGTTCGAGTTCGGACTGACCGCCACCGTGGCGATTCTCGTGTCGATGATTGTCAGCTTCTCGCTCACGCCGATGATGTGCTCGCGCCTGCTCAGGCCCGTGCGTGTCACGCAGGGTGTCGCCGCCTCGCGCCGCGGCATGTACCACTGGATCGAACGCGGGTACGACGCCTGCCTGCGCGTCTCGATGCGGTTCCGCTGGCTCGTGCTGGCGATTTCCCTGGTGGTGATCGCCTCCAACGTGCCGCTCTATCGCATGGTCAGCAAGGATTACATTCCGACCAACGTGGACGAAGGGGAATTCGAGGTCAGTGTCACCGCACCGGAAGGTGCCACGCTGCGCACGATGCAGTCCACACTGGAAACGGTGGAGTCGGAGTTGAAACAGGTGCAGGGCATCACCACGATGCTCTCGACCATCGGCTCGTCGGGCATGTCGAGGCTCAATTCGGCCTCGATCTACGTGCGGCTCATCGACATGGACCAGCGCGTGTTTTCGCTCGGCCGGCTGTGGCGCGAAACGTGGGCCGGCCAACCGCGCGCCGCATTTGCCGGCAATTTCTCGCAGCGCGAGAAGATGCAGGAGATCCGGGGACGACTGTCGAAATATCCGGACCTGCGCATCGCGGTCCGCAACCAGACCTCCCTGAGACAAGGCGCGCCGGTCGACATTGATTTCGCCATCACGGGCCCCGACCTCGAACAGCTCGCGCAGTACTGCCGAGGCCCTGCGGCAGCGATTCGAGCCACGCCACTCGCCCGGCCGGCGGTCGTCCGGCGGGTCAGGCCCACAGGACGCCGCGGCCACGCCACGCGAACGCATCCCCGGCATCGTCGATACGGACACCACGCTGCGGCTGAACAAGCCCGAACTGCTGGTCGAGATCGACCGCGAACGCGCGGCGAGCCTCGGGGTCGATGTGGAAGAGATCGCTCAGACGCTGCGCGTGGCCATCGGCGGAGATGATCGCGTCTCGCGATATCGAGACCCTGCGCTGGACGATGTCTATGACGTGGAACTGCGGCTCGTCGGCATCGACCGCGAGAGCCAGGAAGATATCTCGCAACTCTATGTGCGCGCGAGTAAGCCGCAAGACACCGGCAATACGAGCAGCCAGTAACGATCCGGCTGCCGCACAGTCCACCGCCACCGGGCTGGCGCGATTGGACAACGTGGTCCATTTCCATACCGCCAAGAACGCCGCTCGCATCGATCGGCTGGATCGCCAGCGCATGGCCGCTTTCCGAGCGAACATTGCCCCCGGCTTCGCCTTGGGCGATCGCATCGATGCCGTGCGCAAGGCCGCCGCGGAACTGGGAATGCCCGCCAGCTACAGCACCCGGGTACATGGGACGCGGCCGCGAACTCGAACGCACGCTGCGCGACTTCGCCTGGACGTTTGTCCTGTCGTTCATCTTCATGTACATCGTCCTGGCAGCCCAGTTCGAGCACCTCGTCCATCCGCTGACGATCCTGTTCTCGCTGCCGTTGGCCGTGCCCTTCGGACTGCTCAGCCTCTGGCTGGGCGGCGAATCCCTCAACCTCTACTCCGCCCTCGGTATTCTCGTGCTGTTCGGCATGATCAAGAAAGCGTCCATTCTGCAGGTGGACCACACCAACCAGCTGCGCGCGAAGGGCATGGAGCGGCTCGATGCCATCCTCCTGGCGAACCGCGATCGGCTGCGCCCCATTCTCATGACCACCATTGCGTTCGTGGCCGGGATGCTCCCGCTGTTGCTCGCCACCGGGCCGGGTGCCGAGGAACGTCGTTCCATCGCCGTCCTGGCCGTCGGCGGTCAAACGCTGTCGCTCGTTCTCACGCTGGTGGCGGTTCCCGTCGTCTATTCCATCCTGGACGACCTGGGGGCCTGCTTCCGCCACAAGCACGACAGCGGAGATCCCCGCAGAGCAGCCGTCTGACGAGGCAGCCGAGTGCGTAGCCTGACAGCGTTCTGGGGAACTGCGCAAAGTTTTCCGATTGCGTTGAGCTGGGTCGGATAAGACCGTTCCGAATGTCACGGTGGTTGCGCATCTGCCGATAGAGCCGGATATGCCGTTCGAAACGGATATTCCGGCAGAGCCGGATACGCCGCGTCCAGCGCGCGTGGCTCAGGATACCGTGGAAGGGAATCGCAGTGACGCATCAGGTACCTCGCCGGCTCCTCGCGCTCGCCCTCTCTCTGGCTGCCCTTCTCACGGTAGCGGGTTGCACCGGCATGAGCGACTATGTGCGCAACGGCTTTCGAGTCGGACCCGATTACCGCAAACCGGCAGCGCTCATCGCCGATGACTGGATCGATTCGTCCGACGCGCGGCTGGCACCAGGACCAGCGAACAGCCGTCAATGGTGGTCGATCTTCCAGGACCCGACGCTCGATCGCCTGATCGCTCTGGCCTACCAGCAGAACATTATCGCTGCGCGAAGCCGGGTATCGCGTGGTCGAAGTCCGGGAGCTACGGGCCGTGGTGGCAGGAAATCTGTTTCCGCAGACCCAGGAAGCTTTCGGCGATTTTGTCCAAACACAACGCAGCGCCAACACGGCCACCTTTCGTCGTTCCAGCAGCCAGATCGAGTCGGGCAACGTCGGTCTGCGCAATCTCAGCAACTGGCGACTGGGTGCCGGCCTGGCGTGGGAACTGGATTTCTGGGGTCGGTTTCGCCGCGCGATCGAAGCGGCCGATGCCCGCTTGAACAGTTCGGTCGAGAACTATGACGACGCGCTGGTGTTGCTGATTGCCGAAGTGGCGACCGCTTACGTGGACTTACCGGACCGTCGATCAACGTCTGACCTTTGCCCGCGGCAACGCGGAGGATGCAGAAGGAGAGCACGCGCATCGCGAAAGCCCGATTGAAAGTGGTTGCGATCGACAGCGAGATCGACGCTCCGCAAGCCGAGTCCAATCTGGCCCGGACGCTCGCGGCCATCGAGGCGCTGGAAATCGCCCGCCGGCAAAGCGAGAACCGGCTGTGCGTGTTGCTGGGTATGCCGCCACAGGATCTGAGCGAACTTCTGGAAGGGACGAAGCCGGTGCCCGTCGCTCCGGAGAGTGTGGCAGTTGGCATTCCGGCCGATCTGCTGCGACGTAGACCCGATGTGCGCCGCGCCGAGCGATCTGGCCGCCGCATTGAATGCCGATATCGGTGTCGCCGAATCCAATCTCTATCCGCATATTGCCCTGAACGGTGCGATGGCTTTTGAAGCGGCCCAGTTCAGTAATCTGCTCGATGCGGGTGCCTGGTCCGGCACCGTCGGCCCCAGTTTTCGCTGGAATGTGCTGAACTACGGTCGGCTGCTGCACGGCGTCCGTGTTCAGGACGCCCGATTCCAGCAGCAAGTCGCCGTGTACGTGCAAACCGTGCTACGTGCCAATGAAGAGGTGGAAAACGCCGTCGTGGCCTTTCTCCACTATCACGATCAACTCAGACTTCTCGAACAGAGCGTCCAGCAGGCTCAAGAGGCGGTACGTGTGGCGCAAGCCAAGTATCGTGCCGGCAACATCGACTTCAATCGCGTGTTCACGGTCGAACAACTGCTCATCACGCAACAGGACCAACTGGCCACCGCTCAAGGCAATCTGGCCAATAGCGTGATCCAACTCTATCGATCGCTCGGCGGGGGTTGGGAGATCCGCCTCGAGCCGGTCTCCGTCGAATAGCGTCGTGCCCGGCATCCGGATCCACAATCCGACGGACTGGGATGGTCCCGTGGTTGTGGAAGTGTCCGTGGGCCATCTGGCTTCGCCGGGTTTGGTCGATTGGTCGTCGGTACCGCTGGTGGCCGGCAACCCGGTCGTCGCGTTGCGGTCCGGCGGTTTTGGTGGTGGCGATTTAGATCTCCGTCCACGCGCCGGGGACCGGTGCGGGGTAGCGGCCTTGCGCGTCGGCCTGGACCGGGGCCGGGCTGTCGGCCGTCAGGGCCGCGACGTTCGGGCAGAACTGGAACTTCGAGGCCATGGCCTCTTCCCAGGTGACGATCTTGCCCGGTGTGGACGGCCGCCCGGCCCATGATCGCGCCCAGGTTCGACAGCGCCGCGCGGCGGGCCTCGTTGTGCGGTCGATCGTTGCGGATGGCGTCCAGCAGCACGTTCCACTCGGCCTGCCAGGGATTGACCGTCTCCTTCGGCGGCTTCCAGGCGACGTTGTCGGCGGCGATCCGCTGATCCTTGTAGATCTGCGACGTCGGCGCGTGGATGTTGCCGGAGAACTGTCCGGCGCACTTCGTGCCGTGGACGTAGGTGACGAAATCGTTGTAGCAGTTGGGAATGTAGCGGCCGGTGACCATGCGCCTTGGTGCCGTCGGCGAAGGTGTACTCGATCGAGTAGCTGTCGAGGTTCTGGCTGCAATCCGTGCTGCCGGCGAACCGCCCGCCGACGCCGTGCGCGGAAACCGGCCAGGCGTCCTTGATCCAGAAGCACTCGTCGATCTGGTGGATCATCAGCTCGATGAAGATCCCGCCGGAAGACCAGAGGAACTGGTAGGGGTGGCCGGGACGGAGCTGCCACAGCAGTTCGTTCTCGTTGCGTGGGAAGGGACCCATGCGATAGCCGGAGTCCATGCGGTAGGCGCGGATCAGCTGGATGTCGCCCATGGCGCCGTCGCGGATCTTCTGGATCATGGCCTGGCGGGCCGAGGAATGGCGGCCCATCAGTCCGGCGGCGATCTTGAGGTTCTTCTTTTCCGCCGCTTCGCCGGCCCGGAGAATCTGCTGCACGCCGCCCGGATCGGCCGCGAAGTCCTTCTCCATGAACACGTTGACGCCCTTTTCGACGGCGTACTCGAGATGGACCGCGCGGAAGCCGGCGTGCGTGGTCAGCATGGCGACGTCGCCCGGCCGCAGGCAGTCGATCGCCTTGCGATAGGCGTCGAATCCGAGGAACTGCCGCTCCTTGGGCACATCGATCTTGTCGCCGAGCAGCTTGGTCAAGGCCTTGTGCGACCGTTCCACTTGACTCGCGGACGCAGATCGGCCATGGCGATCAGCTTGACCGGGCCGCCCGCTGTCGGCCCGCCTTCGATTCGCCACCCAGCACCAGTCCGCCGGCCGACATGGCGTTGGCCACCGCACCGCTGCCGCGTCCGCCGCAGCCGATCAAGGCCAGCCGGATGGTGTTGTCCTCGCCGGCGAGCACGTGCGGAATGGCCACGCCCGCCAAGGCCGAAGCCGCGGCAAATCCGGACGGTACTCTTGATGAACTCACGACGGGGTGTGACGCGATCGGCAGGCTTGTTCATGGTAGGTCTCTCTTGTGGGTGAGTGTGTCGGGCCTTCGCAGCCGGTTGGCGACAGCCCATATTCTAACCGATCCGCAGATGGATTGTCATGTTGCCGTCGATTAAGATGACTTGCAGGCTGTGACAGGACATCGCAGCCACCCCGCCGGCTTTCTCGCCTTGGCCCGACCCACCGAATCCCTACCGGAGAAGAGAAGATGCGGTTCGTTTCAGCCACACGAATGTGCCGCCTGCTGACTTCCGCGTTCCTGCTGGTGTTGTGTGCCCTGTCAAACTGGGCGGCTGAACCGGCGATTGACTTGAGCGATGTCGGTCTGCCCCCGGCCGGGTACAAGCTGGTCCAAGAGATCGACTGTTCCCAGGAAAACAACGACCTTCTGTTCCTCGATTATCCGGCGGGAGCCAGCAAGGTGGAGACCGTGCTCGGTGTCCCGTGCCGTGTGTTGTCGAACGCGGATGGAGATGCGAAGTACTTTGCGTATCGCATCGGCGAGGGCCGGGGACTCCAGGCCGGAGGATGCTACGTGGTGTCCGTGGAGTATCCCGAAGACCGCTCGCGCACCATGTACCTCTGTAACTGGGGATGTGAGACGGCTGTGGGATTCGCGACCGGAGAGTCGCTGGGCGACGTCTGTTACGGCAAGTACGTGCCCAACAATCCGGAGTCGCTCAAGTACCCACTGTCCGGGAAGATTGAAAAGTGGACGCAGCTCTTCTATCTTCACGATCGGTTCCCCGAGATCAAACGTCCACGCGGCTTGGGCGCTCGCCCGCTCACTCCGGCGGATGGTTTCTGGTTCATCGTGGCACAACCTGCGGCGTTCCAGGATCCGCTGGGTGCCGGGTCCGCGGTGTCGAAGATCCGACTCTACGAAGTGACGAATCCAGCGGCGCTGACTCTCTCGCTGCCGTTCCCTCCCGCCGGCCTGCCGCGGCGACACATTTTCTCGCGCGAGGAGATGGCCGACGGCGTCGTGGCGTCCGGGCACAAGCCGGAAGAGAAGGATGCGACGCTGCGGGGCGTCAAGGAGTTCGCCACGTGGTACGAGTACAAGATGCGCATCATGGAGTTCCTCGGCATCGACACGTACGGCCAGGACCTGCTGGAGTTTGGCCACAACCAGGGCTGGGACTCGTCCGAAGGTGGCGGGAATGCGTGGGTCTACCAGGCGCCGAACCCGGGTCTGTGGGCCGAGATCCTGGAGCGGGCGGCAAAGCACAACCTGACCGTGTTTCCCTACTACGAGTATCGCGGCAGCATCGGTGGTGACAAGTCGTTGGCACTCGGTCCGCAACACCGGTGCCAGCGGTTGGACGGAGGCGATACGTACACGCATATTTCCTGGTGCGAAGGGAACAACGTGGATATCACCGATCCCGACACGCTGGCCGACGCCAAGAAGGTCCTGGATCTGTCGCTGGTCAAGTACCGAGACAAAGTGAAATTCCTCGGCGCCTGGTTTCGTCAGCGGCCGACGGCGATGCCGATCAGCTTCAACGAGAAGAACCTCCGGGCCTTCGCTCAGGAAGCGAACCAAGGCCAACGTATCACGCGATCTCATCTGCAGTCGGACAAGCCGCTGCTCGATCGATACTACCAGTGGTGGTTCACAAAACGTCGGCAGTTCTTCGAATCCTTGCGTGACTATCTGCGCGAGAAGATTGGACCCGAGGCCATCCTGCTCTATACCAACGACGCCAGCGAACCCGGTCGTGCTTTGCCGCGGTCGATTACCGGCGAAGGACAGAAAGAGGCTGGCAGTGGATGCAGGTGGTCGTCAACCAGGACATGGCGACCTGGGAGAAGATCCTGTCCGATGAGTCCCAGTACCCGTGGGTGAAGCCGTACGACTTCCGCGACGTGGTGGATAGGGACATGCACTTGCGCGGACTGCAGAGCTTCGCCGAGAACTGGGACAAGTGGGAGATGGCTCACGCCTCGCCTCCGGACGATCCGCAGACGTATCAGGATGGAGACGGGGTGATGTTGAGCTACACCTACAACCGGCTCTACACCGTGTCCTCGTCTCGTGCCACTGGATGCCTACCGCACCAAGTCGGGGCTGGCGATCATGAGGCACTATTCGCTCAACGAAAACGAAATGAACGTCGGCAATGACGAGATCCTGGGGTATTTTGTCTGCGACGTGGAGCGCGCCGGACCGTACTCGATGATGGCCGAAGCGCGCGCCGTGGCGTACGGCGATCCGTATTACCTTGGTTCGCTCACCGGCAACAGCAACAAACGCGGCTTCCCGCGGTACGTGCGGCGATTCCACGCCGCGTTTCTGGCACTCCCCGCGTTGCCGAGTTCGGTCGTGCCGGACGCGGTCATCCGATCCGGAAGTCGTTGTGCGCACGATCCCGACCGCCGAACACGGGACCTACGTGGCGATCGTGAATACGGGGTTTCAGTCCAAGCAGGACGTGCCGGTCACTCTGCCGCCTGGCACCATCCGCGATGCCGTGTCGGGCGAGCTGCTTTCGACCTCTGAGGGCAAGTTGACGCTGAAACTCGACCCAGCCGAACTGCGCACACTGCGCATTCAGTAAACGAAGGAATATTCCATGAATCGATTTGTACAGATCCTGGTCAGCGCGAGCGTCGTGCTGGCGTTGCCGCTGGTGTCCGCGGCGGACATCTATGTGTCCCCGACGGGCAACGATGCGAACGCTGGCAGCGAATCACGGCCCTTTGCGACGCTGGAGGCGGCGCGGGACGCGGCCCGCAAACTGCGAGCAGGCAGGCTCGTTGTCCCCCGGCGGCCTCACGATCTGGCTGCGCGGTGGCGACTACCTGCGCACGTCACCGCTGGAACTGACCGCCGCCGATTCCGGGACCGCCGACAGCCCCGTGGTGTGGCGGTCCTACCAGGACGAGTCGGTGCGACTACTGGGCGGTCGCCCGCTGACGGAGTTCAAAGCGGTCACCGATCGCGGCGGTGCTGGAGCGGCTGGACGAGCCGGCACGACCGATGCGTGCGCGAAGTCGACCTGCGTGCGCTGGGGATCACGGAGTTTGGCGAGATGGCGTCGCGCGGTTTCGGGCGCCCGACAGTGCCGGCCCATTGCGAACTGTTCATCGACGGCCAGCCGATGACGCTGGCCCGCTGGCCGAACGAGGGCGAGTGGGAGCAGATCGCCGGATTCCCCGAGGCCAACGCACAGGACGACGGACACGGCGGGAAGATCGGCAAGCTCGAAGACGGTTTTCACTACGCGGGTGATCGGCCGCGACGCTGGAAAGACACGAGCGATCTGTGGGTGCACGGCTACTGGTCCTGGGACTGGGCCAACTCGTACGAACGCGTCGCCTCGCTCGATCTCGAGCAGCGGCTGATCAAGACGGCACCGCCGTACGGTCAGTACGGCTTTCGCACCGGCCAACGGTTCTATTTCCTGAACGTGCTGGAAGAACTCGACCAGCCGGGCGAATGGTGTGCTCGATCGGAAGGCGGGCAAGCTGTACTTCTGGCCGCCGCAGGACGTGCCCGCTGCGGCGTCACGTGCTGATCTCGCTGCTCGGCCAGCCGCTGGTGCGACTGAACGAGCGTCTCGTACACGTCACGTTTCAGGGCCTGACGCTGGAAGCGACGCGGGCCACGCGGTCGAGATCGCAAGGTGGCACGAACAATCGTCTGCTGGCTGCCCGTTGCGCAACATCGGCAACTGGGGCGTCCGCATCGAAGGCGGGCACCGGCCACGGCGTCGTGGGTTGCGACATCTTCGACACCGGCGATGGCGGCGTCGTGCTGTCGGGCGGCGACCGGCAGACGCTCGACGCCCGGTGGGCATGTTGTCGAGAACTGCCACTTCGCGCCGCCAGGGTCGCTGGTCCAAGTGCTACGTGCCGGCCGTGCTGATGAGTGGTGTCGGGCTGCGCGTGTCGCACAACCTGATCCACGACCATCCGCACTGTGCCATCCTGTTTGGCGGCAACGAACATCTGATCGAGTTCAACGAGATTCACCACATCGCGCTGGAGACCGGCGACGTCGGAGCGATCTACACGGGCCGCGACTGGACCTACCGCGGCAATCGGATCCGGCACAACTTCATTCACCACACCGGCGGCGTGGGCATGGGCTCGATGGGCGTCTACATGGACGACTGCGTCAGCGGCACCGAGGTGTTCGGCAACGTCTTCTACAAGGTGCACTGGGCCATGTTCATCGGCGGCGGACGCGATCATCGCGTCGAGAACAACATCTTTGTCGATTGCGATCCGGCCGTGCGGATGGACGGTCGCGGCCTCGACAAGTCACCCGTCTGGTTCAACATGGTGTACGACTACATGAAGAAGCAGCTGGCGGCCGTGCCGCAGGAGCTCTATCGCACGCGCTATCCGGCGATTGCCAACCTCGACCGGTACTACGCGAAGACCGATGGTGTGCCGCCCGAAGACAACGTCGTGGCCCGCAACATCTGCGTCGGCAAGTGGCTCGAAGTCGGCTGGCACGCGAACGAACATGGCTCAAGCTGGAGAATAACTTCGTGGGGAGCGACCCCGGCTTTGTCGACCCGGACAAGATGGACTTCCGTCTGAAGCCCGACGCGGCTCCGCTGCAGCAGGGATTCCAGAACATCCCCGGCGATCAGATCGGCCTGCAGCTGGATGAGTATCGCAAGGTCTTGCCGCCGCGAGAGCAGTCGTTGACCACGAATAACACGAATAGCACGAATGCCGTGAGGTGCCCGTGGATCTCGGATTCGCGCGAGTCCTTCCGTTCGTGGTTCACAGACTGCTGAGCGTGACCGGACTTCACGAAGAGATCTCGGCTCTGGCCGATGCGTATCGCGTCTGTCACAGGGCGTCCGCGTAACGGTAGGTCGGATTCGGCCGGCCCGGTCGGAAGCTCTGCGTGTGCAGGAACTCCGGCGCTGCGCCCATCTTCTGGCAGACAGACTGCACGGCGGCCTTCACCTGTTCTTCCAATGCCTGCGGGTCGATCGCCACGCGCGCATTGACGATGACGTCGGCCTGGCGAGTCTGGCACTGAGAGGCCTGTGACAGAACGGCGGGCGTGTCGCTGCTGACCAGGTTGGCCACGGCATAGGCATCCTCAAACATGCCGATCGCTTTCAAGTGAGCCGGTTCGGCATCGCTCGCCGACAGCGACTGTTGCAGTTGTCGGATGATGTTCAACGACAGGTCGTCGAGCGACAAAGGACTTGCGGCGGTCACGCGCAGCCGACTGTTGAGCCAGCCGAGTTCCGCTTCTCCTTCGGCGTACACGTCGTAGTCCAATTCGAGGATCCGGCGACCGAAGTGTCCTTGTTGGTCGAGCAGTTCCCGCAGAGCGTCGAATCCGGCGCCGGTCTTGGCGGACATGCGCACTTGCGGAACACCGGGATACTCGGCTGCAATCAAGCGGCTCAGTTCCTGGATCTCCTCAGGCCGGAGTTCGTCGACGCGGTTGATGATGATGAAATCGGCTTCCTCCAGCTGCTTCCGGAAAATGTAGGCGGCCTGGGGCGAGAATCCAGCCTTCGGTGCATTGCTCAAGATCTTGCGCCCGTGACTCGGCTTGAGAATCACTCCGTATGGCGAGACGTCGAATCGGTCCTGGTGTAAATGGCGCAGCGGTTGTACGACCGTGGCGACAATGTCGGTGCAGCTACCCACCGGCTCGGCCAGAATCACGTCCGGTCGCTGGTGTGACTCCAACTGCGCAATGGCACGGGCCAGGCCGTCGAAATTGCAGCAGAAGCAGGAGCCTGCGACCTCCCCGACGTCGAAGCCGGCCGCCCGCAAGGCGTGCGTGTCGACCAGATCCGCCGCCTGGTCGTTCGTGACGATCCCGACCTTCAAGCCCTCGTCGCAGTACGACCTGGCCAGACGTGCAATCGTTGTGGTCTTGCCGGCACCCAGGAATCCACCGATCAACACAAAACGCATGGCTGGCATGACGCACTCCGCAAGTGAAATGACTGCGCGACCCGAGACGGTCGCCCCGTCGCTGTTTGTAGATGAATACGCACGCATGTCAAGGGACTGCCAGCTTCCGGCATGCGGTCAGTATAGACGACGAGCGTGTCGTTCGCTCGTATACTGAAGGGGAATTCGACCCCTACACAAGGAGAGAATCGATGAAGTACCTGGCTGTCAGCGCGACCATCTTTGTCTTTGCATCATTTCTCCGTGCCGATGAGCTATTCATTTCGGCCCTGGACCCCGCCCATGCGACTCAGGGGCAGTCTGCTGAGGGAACGACGCAACTGACCGACGGTGGGTCGGAGCAGGCGGACGTTGAGCGGCCTCCCTATCAAGTCATTTCGCGCGGCGAGCACGCGGGATCCTATCAGGCTTTTCCCGACGCGTGTCGGCTCCCGAATGGAGACATCCTGTGCGTGTTCTACGGCGGCTACACGCACGTGTCACTCCCCAGCCAGGAGTGGCCACGAGGTGGCCGGATCTGCATGGTGCGATCGAGCGACGAGGGCCGTACGTGGACAGAACCGCTCGTCCTGTTTGACGGGCCGGAAGACGATCGAGACCCGCACATTGCCGCCATGCGCGACGGAACGTTGTATTGCACTTACTTCACCTACCGGTCCATCGACGGCAAGGTGAGCTACGATGCGAGCCTCGTGAGTTCTCGTGATGGAGGTCAGACGTGGAGCACGGAGCCGGTCGTATTGGCTCGTCAGTGGGCCTGTTCGGCCCCGGTGCGCGAGATGTCGGACGGGACGCGTTTGTTGGGAGTTTACACCGAAGCCAACGGAACGGCTTACGGTGGAGTGTTGCGGTCGACGGACCAGGGTCAGACCTGGAGCGAGCCGATTCCGATTCAACCCAACAGCGGCGTGCGACTCGACGCCGAAACAGATTTCGTCCAGCTCAAGGATGGAACCGTCCTGGCGGCGCTGCGCGGTGACGGCCAGGTCCACCTGCATTTCGCGCGCAGCAACGATCTGGGGCTCACCTGGTCACCGGTGCAGGACAGTGGATTCCTTGGGCATTGTCCGCATCTGACTCGACTCAGCACCGGGGAAATCCTGCTCGCGCATCGCCAGCCGAATACGTCATTGCACATCAGTCGGGACGACGCCACGACATGGCAAGGCCCCATTCTGATTGATGAGGTCATTGGTGCGTACCCAGCCACCGTGGAGCTGAAAGACAAGTCGGTCTTGATCGTGTACTACGTCGAGGGGAGCGGCAGTGCCATTCGCGCGATGCGGTTTCGTGTCACGCCGGACGGCATCGAGAAGCTGCCCTGACGCCATGTGACGACCGACCTGCTCGCCAACATCGTTCAAGGAGAACGAAGCTCACCCCGCGGATGAATCGCTGGTCGATGGGGTGTTCGCGCCGGGCCGCTGCGCTTCTCGCGCGATGTTTCGCAGCATGCCCGCAAACACGAACTGGTGCAGGGGGTAAATGCCGTACCAGTACGCCAGACCCCAGAGACCGATCGGATCGAAGATCGCGGTCTGACGAATCGTGCTGCCGCGCTCCGTGCCGGCGACCTCGAATTCCAGCCAGGCGCGTCCGGGAAGTCGCATCTCGGCAATCAGTCGCAGACGGTGAGGTGGTTCGTAAAGTTCCACTCGCCAGAAGTCGAGCGGATCACCGGCTCGCAACTGCTCCGGATCGCGTCGCCCTCGTCGGACGCCGACACCGCCGACCAGGAGGTCCAGAAAACCTCGCAACGTCCACAACCAGTTTCCGTAGTACCAACCGGTTTGGCCGCCAATCCGGCGAACCGGTGCGAACGCAGCTTCAGGTGGAACGTTGACGTCCGCCGTTCGCGAATCGACCAGCCGCGAACCGAACCGTTGGCCACCCCAGCTCGCCGCGGGGCCGCTCGAGGACAGTGCGTCGGACCAGCGCGTCTCCGCAAACTCGTGGTCCTCGTTCTCGATCGCCCGTGCCACGGCGGCGACAACTCCCCGGGGACGGACGCGAAACATCGTGGCGGCCAAGTCGTTCGATACCAACGTGGGATTGCGGAGACTGTCGACCAGCTTGCGACCGACGCGGGCGTAGAGCGGTGTCACCAGTCCCAGCCAGAGGCTCGACAGGTACGGCGTGAGAAGCGGGACGGGGATCATCCAGCGTCTCAGGCCGCGTTGCCGTGCGTACTCGTGCATGAGCTGACCGTAGGAAACCTGATCAGGTCCGCCGATTTCATAGATTTGCGAGGGGCCGTCGGGCAGATCCAACGCTTCGAGCAAATAGGCGAGCAGATCCTCGACGGCGATGGGCTGGGCCATGACGCGCACCCAGCGCGGACAGATCATCACGGGCAGGCGTTCGACGACGCCCGGATCATCTCAAAGGACAGGCTGCCAGAACCAACGACGATCGAGGCCCGAAACTCGATCACTTGCGGGTGATTCGCTCGCAGGACGTCACCCGTTTCCTGCCGGCTGCGCAGATGCTTGGACAAATCCTGGCCGGGTTCACCGAGTCCACCCAGATAGATGATGCGGCGAACCCCCGCGGCCGCCGACTGCTGAGCGAAATTCGCGGCCGCCCTCCGGTCTTCTGCCGCGAAGTCTCGGTCAGCCCCCATCGAGTGGACGAAGTAGTAAGCGGTGTCGATGCCGGCGAGTGGTTCGGCGAGCGACGGCGGATCGAGGACATCCCCGGCGACAATCTCGGTCGTCGAGCTGACTCGCGCTCGCAGCGCTTCCGGTCGCCGAGTCAAGCAGCGGACGCGGATCCCTTGCTGCTCCAACAACGTCAGCAGTCGGCCTCCCACGTATCCCGTGCCGCCCGTGAGCAGTATCAAACGATCGGACGATGATGGCATGACGCAGCTCAATCTGCTGATTTCCAAAGTACGGGTGTCAGTTCAGCTCAACGCCGAATAGCTCGACATCCGCATTCAACGCGATCTCCCAGACAGTGAAAACGGCCACGGTGAGGACCAGGAAGAGGGTCATCACGATCAGCGAACCAAGCATGCTTGTGCCGCCGCGTCGAGCGATTCGCCACAACTGACTTTCTCGATCCGAGTCGCCGACCTTCACCTCAGCAATTTTCTTCCTGGCATGGGACAAATACCAACGGTTTCCGAATGTGCCGCAAATGAGGGACGCGACCAATCCCACCAGGCGCTCCACCATGGCGGGCGTCTCCGGCCAGCCGAGAATGCCTACGAACAGCACGTCTTCCGCCACCGATTCGAGGAGGATGATTCCGAGGAAGATGACGGAGATCATGTACATCTTCCGGTAGGGAAGCCAGAGACCGGAAAGGAAAAAGGCAGCCCAGTTGAAACCCGCATCGCCTCCCCAACCTTTCAAGAGGGGCGCCCACCTGCCGAGATAGTAGTCCGCCTTGGCACCCACGAACACTCGGAAATCAACGGTCTCCGGATCTTCACCGACCCAAGTCTGCGATCCGGTTGTCGTGATCGGCGGAGCCGCATACGGATTCTCACGATCGCCAAAAGGTTCTTCGTTCGGTTGCATTCTGGCTGTTCTCCAGCAAGTGAAGGCTTCCGGCCGGTGTGCTGATCCACGCGGCAGTGGGATTCCGTACGTTCAATCGCCGCAGCCAAGATACGGGATATCGGTCCGTCCGTAAACCCAAAACGTGTGTGGACGGGTACCCCGTGACAGTCTCCCGTGGGCATCGTAGGATGCACGCTGACATCTTCCAAGTGCGCTCTTCTGTGCCGCGTCTGGACAATTGAGACGAAAGCAAACGAACATGACCTGATTGCACCGGCACAACGGTCTGGTTTTTCTTGAGGAGTAACTTCATGCCACTGAATCACTACGTCACACTTGGTCGTTCGGGGCTTCGCGTCAGTCCGTTGTGTCTCGGGTGCATGACCTTTGGCAACGATTGGGGGTGGGGATCCAGTGTCGAGGAATCGCAGACGATTCTGGACCGCTTCCTGGCTGCGGGCGGCAATTTCATCGACACGGCCAACGTGTACACGAAGGGACATTCCGAGAAGATCATTGGTGATCACATTGGCCGACACTCCGGCCGACGCGAGCGGGTCGTGATTGCCACCAAGTTCTTCGGCAACATGTACCCCGGTGATCCGAACGGCGGTGGCACGAACCGCAAGTCGCTGATGTCCGCCTGCGAAGAATCGCTTCGCCGTCTGCAAACCGACTACATCGACCTCTACTGGATGCACTGCTGGGACAAGACGACCCCCATCGACGAGACGATGCGAGCGCTGGACGATCTCGTGCGCCGGCAAGGTCCGCTACCTCGGTTTTTCGGACACGCCGGCCTGGAAGGCGGCGGAAGCGCAGGTGCTCGCTCAATGTCGTAACTGGAGCCCGCTGATCGGTCTGCAAATCGAGTATTCGCTGCTGGAACGTACCGTGGAAGGGGAACTCATTCCCATGGCGCAGGAAATGGGTCTGGGAGTGACTCCCTGGTCACCGCTCAAGAGCGGCGTCCTCAGCGGCAAGTACACGCGGGCCAATGCCGGGCGAGTGGAGGCGGGCCGCGGTGAATGGGCCACCCAGGCTTTGAACGAGCGGACTTACGAGATCATCGATGTCTTGCTCCGCGTGGCCCGGGAACTCAGCAGCACGCCGGCGCGCGTGGCACTGGCCTGGGTGCAGGCCCAGCCCGGCGTGACCTCGACGATCATCGGTGCCAGAACGATCAGCCAACTGGACGACAACCTGGGCACGCTGGATGTGAACCTCCAGGCGGAGCACCTGGCGGCGCTCAACGAGGTCTCGCAGCCGAAGCTGAACTTCCCGGCCGACTTCCTGGTGAACGTCGCGAACTTCGCCTACGGAGGCACCACGATCAACGGCCGCTCCTCCATCGTGCTGCCGCTGCTGCCGCAAAGCGACGAGGAACGTCACTGACGTACTTGCCGCCCTAAACTCGCAGCAGAAGCCTGCCGTCAGCGTTCTGCCGTGCTGCTCCCCGCGCTGACCACGTGCGATCGTGCTTGAACAACGTGTTCCACAGGAATCCGTACGTCATCACTCCGCTGAAGCACACTAACGGCATGAGGAATCCGACGCGCATCGAGAACCAGTCGGCCAGCCGGCCCATGACCAGCGGGGCGACGGCCCCGCCCAGGATCGCCATGACCATGAAGGAAGAGGCCAGCTTCGTGCGTTCGCCAAGCCCGCGAATGCCCAGTGCGAAGTTCGTCGGATACATGATCGACATGAAGAAGAAACTCAGCAGAAGGGCGACGACGGGCACCCATCCCGGTGTGAGGATCACCAGGGCCATCAGGACAGTGTTGACAAGACCGTAGATCCCCAGCGTGATATGCGAGCTGGCGAATCGCAGCAACGCACTGCCCGTGAACCGGCCCACCATGAAGAGCGTGAACCCGCCGAACGAAAGGAGGGCCGCCGCACCTTTGTCGGTGATGTGCCAGAGCCCCTCTTTGATGTAGCACAGGCCCAGCGGGAGTGCTCCCACGGTGCCGGCTGGGATCGCCGGCATGTAGTCCTTAACGTAGTTGATGAAGAAGCTGAACACCCCCGTCTGACCGGCACAATAGAGGAACTGGGAGGCGATCGCCAACGTGAAATGCCACTCTCTGAATAGAGGACGCGATCCCACATGAACGTCCGTGTCGGCCGCTCTTTCCGTCGGAGCGTCCAGGTCGGGAACGGAGGCGAACGAGAACGCCAGAGCGAGCGCGCCCACCAGCACGGCCACGACCAGGTAAGGTATGTAAAGAGCATCGTTGCTGGTGTTGGCATGCGAGGTTCCGGAAAGAACGAACCAGCCCACGACCGAGGGACCCAGAATCCAGCCGATCGCATTGCACGACTGGGCGAAGTTGATGCGGGCTACGCCGTGCTCGGGCGGACCGAGAACCGTCGCATAGGGGTTCGCAATGGTCTCGAGAAATGTCAGCCCGCTGGCGATCAGAAACAGGATGGCCAGAAACGCGGCAAACGTATTCCAGAACGTGGCGGGATAGACGATGAGCGACCCGAGCACGACCAGTGACAGCCCTGTGACGATGCCCGCCCGGTAGCCGTAGCGCCGCGCAAACCAGCCCGATGGCAGTGCCAGCAAAAAGTACGCCAGGTACCAGAAGAACTGGACGAACGCGATGCGGCCTTGGAGACTTCGAACGAGTTCTGAAAGTGCTTGTTCAGCGAGTCGATCATCCCGTTGCAGAGTCCGGTGCAGACGAAGATGCCGCACACCAGCAGAAACGTCCCGACGTGCAGTCTGCCATCGGCCGTCCGGAACATGCTGAGGATCGATCGCATTCGTATCAACTCCGTTGCTTCCTGCAAGGCGATGCCCGGCGAGTCGAATGGAATTGTGGATCACTTGGCTGCGTGTCCGACCGAATGGACCAGCACGATCTGCTGCTCGGGCCGCAAACCCAAGGCCTGCGCCATCGCGGCTCGATCCCCGGGCATGTGGATTACGCAGCCCAATGCTTCCGAAGCACAGTAGAGGTACACGTTCTCTCCGATGAGCCCGGCATCGGTGGCGGCGTAGAATGTCCGCTCGGCGGGCGCGACTTTCTCCATCTTGGCATGGTCGGCTACATACACCAGCGCAATCGGCGCGGTCTTCACATAGTCCTGGCCACCCGTCAATGTGCGAATGTCCTGTCGGCCGAGCACGACCAGGCGATGCGCCTCGGCATCGTATCGATACATGCCGTCGGTTGTCGCCACGTAAATGTCGATGCACCGCAAATTCATGGTGCAGGGCGCGGTTCGCTGACCGGTCTCCGGTCGATTGACACCAAACCCGGCCCACAGCAAGTTGGCCAATTGATCGCGATTGACCGGTTCCGCACGGAACTCCCGCGTACTTCGGCGGTCGCGCAGTACCTCCATCAACGGCCGGCCGCCAGTCATCTGCGGCGCAGGCAGCTGCTCGAACTCCGAAGTCGCAGGTTCCGCCCCCCGGACCGGCACCGACGCCAGCCCCAGACACAACACCAGACCCAAAAGGCAACGATTCATGCTAGGCCTCCCACACATGCAATTGGATTCAATAGTCCACGGGGCGTAATTACTTGGTGACACTCAGGCCGCGGCCGATGATGTAGATCGGGTTCTCCGACGCGTCGATCCGCTGGGATTTGGCCCGCGAACCGCCCATCATGTCGTAGGCGGATTCGACTTGACCGGACACGGCAAGATCCTGGGTGCCTTGCTCCGTCCAGATGACCATCACGTCGCTGCCGTCCGGTCGCCGATACCGGGCGCAGTACCGCTGGCCATCGCGGTCCAAGTCCTGGACCACTGCGCCGGTCGTCAGGCGAATGAACACGCTCATGGCCACGATACCCGGCTTGGGTGCGCAGTTGTACTGCTGGTGATGGATCAGTCCGAAGTTGTGCTCGTTGTATTCCCGCGTCAAGCCATCGTTCTTCAAGTCGTACCAGAACACTTTCTCGACTCGGCCTGTCGATTGCAGCAGCGCGAGCGTACGGACGCAGTAGCGCGCCTGAGCCGCCTCGTCGCATCCGCCGCTGGTGCGGTGCGTCGGATAGCCGATTTCCGTGATCCATGGCCTGGTCTTCACGCCGGCCGCCGCGACCTTGTCC
>CAVWHV010000047.1:0-275873 GCA_963754725.1 uncultured Planctomycetaceae bacterium | reverse complement strand
TTTAGCAAACCCGCGCTATCGACCACTCAGCCACCTCTCCTAACTCATTGTACTGATGTTACTTACGTCGCTGCTATTCTTGTGTAGCTCAGGAGGCCTTGCGACCTGAATTACTACTTCTGTACTCCGGGCTGGTACAGCGGCTTGCCGCGGTTGAGCCGGCAAGCCACAGCACAACGTTCCCGCTTTTCAGGAGGTCAACGCCATGCCTAGAGCCAAGTCTACCCGCTCCCGCCGCACGCGGAAAGGCCCATCTGGCCTACCTCGGAAACCTTCCGAGTGTTTCCTCCGCGGGCCGCGTCCTTCCGGTCACTGGCAGAGAAACTATCCGGGGCAAGAATCGCTGCAGCGGTCTCAACGACCGTTCGAACGACACCGAATCGGCATGGAGCAGGGCGGTAACCCACCAGCCGGACGCCATGATCGCCGGCGGTGGCCGCACCGATCGATGCCCGACAGTTTCTTGCGCTGAAGGATGCGATACACTGACACGACCGGCAATGCGGAAGCTACACCCGCGCCGGTAGCCTCCCAGGGGCCGGAGTGGATGCCGGATTCACCCGTATCTCAAGTGCTGGAACCACCATCCGGAAAGAACGATGATCCGAGCAGCCAGTTGGTTCCCTTTGACCGTGTTGCTGATGTGCATGGGCTTTGTCGTTGGCATAGCCACGGCAGACGAGAACGGCTACCGCGTCGTGGTCTCCCAAGATACTTGGGAGGACCCAGAATGGAAGGCCGTCACCGACGTCCTGATCGCCAAGCACTCGGCCACCGTGCTGACCTTCCAACAGTCGGTCGCCGAGACCTTGCCGCAGTTGAGGCAGCAATTTCCGCGCTACGTGTGTTTCGTGTGCACACCGGACGAAGCGACGCGGGAGTTCGTCGCAAAGGTGAACCGAATGAGCAGGCAGCTCGACGACGATCCGTATACCGACGCGCTGTGGGGAATTCTGACAGGTTATGATGCGGCTGCGCGCTGCGCATCGCCAGGCAGAGCGATCCGCTGGAAATACATCGAGTCGCTGCCGGCACCGAAGTGGCATTGTCAATGTGCGACGAGGGAGTCTGGTACTGTGAACTGAACCAGGGCAAGATGGTTCGCAAGCTGCACGGCCAGGAACCCATACTGCAAACCGCTCCGGCCGACACCACCCAGGCCCTGGTTGATGCGCTCAACGACTACCAGGCGCAGTTGTTCGTCACTTCCGGACACGCGACGGAGCGGGACTGGCAGATCGGTTTTCGGTACCGTAACGGCCAGTTTCGGTCCGAAAAGGGACAGTTGTTCGGCGTCGACACTCAGGGCCGACGCCACTCGATACACTCGGAGGCCCCCAAAGTCTACTTGCCGGTTGGCAACTGCCTGCTGGGTCACATCGACGGGCCCGATGCCATGGCACTCGCCTTTCTCAACAGTGCCGGCGTTTGCCAGATGATGGGATACACGGAGCCGACGTGGTACGGCTACGGCGGCTGGGGAATGTTGGACTATTTCCTCGAGCAACCCGGGCGGTTCGCTGTGGCCGAAGCATTCTATGCGAACCAGCAGGCGTTGGTGCACCGGCTGCAGACCGCGTTCCCCGGTCTTGACGCGGCAGAATCCCCAGGAGACTCGACCGCGTTTGCGGGGACCTTGCCCGAAACGGCACGTCAGGCGGGCCTGACCTGGAATGATGCTCGCGGGCTGCTCTTTGACCGCGACACGTTGGCGTTCTACGGAGATCCTGCCTGGACAGCGCGAATGGCTGCCGGACCCGTGGCTTGGGATCAAGAGCTGGCCGAGGCGAACGGCGAATTCTCCTTCCATGTCAAACCGCGTCGTGGCGAGCAGTCCTTCCAACCGATCAGCACGAATGGCGCAGCGGGGCGGACGGCCCATTTTCCAGTTCCTGCCGCACCGGATTCAGGCGTCGAGCGTGCAGATCAAGGAAGGAGCGGACCTGCAGCCACTGATTACCGATAACTTCCTGCTCCTGCCTCTCCCCCAGCAATTCGATCCTGCTCGACAATACCGCGTCGTCTTTCGGGCAGATCCGGTAGCAGAATGATCGTCGTTGGCCGACGGCCGCGCCACCACCCGGGCTGGGGCAACACCCCAACGCCCTACGAATCGTGGTCTTGCTCGCGGTAGTCGGTATCACGAGCATCGGCGGATGCGCCAAGTCGCTTTCGCAATGATGCAGAGGAGAGCTCAACTTCATCAGCCGGATTGTCCATTCCGCTGGGCAAGACCCGGGAAGAGACGCACGAAACCACGAATCACACCGACCTGAAGGAGTAAGGAATATCGTATCTACTATCGGCCCAAGAGCCCCTGGACTGACCCGCGATATGCTGGCCCGAATTGGCTCGCAGTTCGACGCGCAGAAAGACCCCCTGTCTCCATTTCCGAGTCATGGGAAGGAGTGTCGCACGAGTACTGCCAGGGCCTCCGGCGACAGTCCTTCAACCGGTTTGTCGTACTCGGCATTCAGCTGACGGCGGAAGTGATTTACGAGCAACGGAATGTCCTCGCGGCGATCCGCGAGTGGTGACAGGATGATGCGCACCACGTTGGTCCGGCAAAACAGATCCTCTCGAAATATGCCGCGCCCGACCTATTCGGCCAGCGGCTTGTTGGTCGCCGCAATCACGCGCACGTTCATCTTGACGGGGAGTAGGTCGGTCCAAAGACGTGTGCCTGAGGGGTTTCCGGGCCTGCCCCGCAACACGAACAGCCGACGCTCTTGCACTCGCCCGAGGAAAGAAGTAGTATTTTTCTATAATTCGTAATACTGCCATGCGACTTCCGTGCGTTGCCCGCAAGTGGGTCGAGCATTGATCCGAGGCCGAACCGGTGCCGGTGGCCGCAGTGCGGCGAGCCAGCGGTCGTATCGGAGGCACAGGCCCCTGCTCCTGACGGAGAAGCATCGATGAGCGTCTGGTATTGGAGCGGCTTGCTGGTCGTCCTCGCTTGTGTCTCGTGCACGAGGGCCACGAACGGTCCGCCCCTCCATCCGGTGAGTGGACACGTGTTTTACGAAGGCAAACCAGCCGGCGGTGCCGTGGTCATTCTCCACTCGGCGGGCGAAGCAGTGAACGCCTCTCGACCGCGCGGAAGGGCAGACGCGACCGGGGCGTTTGAGCTGACCACGTACGAGACCGGTGATGGCGCGTGCGGCCGGCGAATACGTGGTGACGGTGGAGTGGAAGCGGGCTGAGGATCACCCAGAGCAGGGGACAGAACTCCTCCCGCCCGTCTACGGCGATCCGAAAACCTCGAAGCTGAGTGTGACCGTGACACCGGGCAACAACGAGTCTCTGATTCTTCGATTGACAGCCAGACCCTGAGACACATCCTTTAACGAGCGTGAACGATGAGAAGACCTGTCCAACGCCACGGCATTCACCCTGATTGAACTGTTGGTGGTCATCTCCATCATCGGCATTCTCGTCTGCGCTGCTTGCTGCCCGCTGTACAGGCCGCCCGAGAGGCTGCGCGTCGTCTTGCAATGTAGCAACAACCTGAAGCAGATTGGGATTGCCCTGCACAACTACGAGGGGATGTACCGGACGTTTTCCCGCCGCCTCGTCGGCCCGTCCGGAACGACCGTGCCGCCACCGCCGTACCGGCATGGGTGGGTGGCGATGACTCTGCCTTGGATCGAGCAGACCAATGTCCAGAGAAGCGTACAACTTCGCGGTGCATTGGTATGACCCGCCAAACTGCCAACGTGATCCAGATTCCGCTTGCGACTCTATCACTGCCCGTCGGCCGACTTCGGGCGCACTGCAACCTCGAAGGCGGCTGTCTTTGGCGTGCGGACCGCCGCCGCCTGGGACTACGCCAGCGTGAATGTATCGTCCTACGTCCCAGGTTATGCCGGGACCGCCAACGCGAATCGGCGTAAGGGAGTGATGAACGACCGAGAGGGCTCCCGCATCGCTCACATCACGGATGGCACGTCCAACACGCTGATGGTTTCCGAGGACGCGAATCGGCCGCAACTCTGGATCAAAGGTCAGCTGCGGACCGACATCATTGCCCAGACCAGTAACTACCCGGCCGGCATCGTCGGCCCTGGAGAAGTCACAGGAGGCGTATGGGCCGACCACCAGAAGGCAGTTTCGGTCGGAGGTGCCAGCGCAGGACGGGACGACGACGATCGGCGGTGGCCCATGCGCCATCAACTGCACCAACGACTGGGAGATCTACGGCATGCACCCGCAGGGTGCGATGGGGCTGTTCGCCGATGGCTCGGTGCGCTTCCTCAGCGCCACGCATTCCGGCTCGAGATCCTCGCCGCTCTGTGCAGCCGGATCGGGCAGCGAAGTCGCCACCACGGAGTGACGCAGACAGCTTCCTCAGCAGCCAAACCGCGTTGCCTTCTCCACGGCTGGTGCCAGTCGCCAGGCCAGCCACCCGCCGATGAGGCAACCAACGACCCCCAGAACGAGTTTCAGACCGACGTACCACCAGGCGTAGAATTGATGCCAAGCGAACGGCGCCAGGATCAAGTACATGTAGGAATACGCCACCATGCCTCGGAGCACTCCGGCAGCCAGCATCTTCCAGGCTGAACGCATCGAATTCCCGATGGTCAGCAAGAGGAGTTCGACAGCTACCGCACACATCAGATAATACGGCCACCAGACTGGGTTGATGCCGCGACCGAGAATCTGTGCGAACAGACCTTGCCCGAAGATCAGTAGCGTGGCGACACCCGGCTTGGGAACGAGCCGCAATCCGAGCAGGAAGATGGCCGTGTACGGGATCGAGAAGACCAGCGCATCAACCCCCGGCACTTTGGCCAGCGCCATTTGCCACGGGACGACTGCCACGTGAAGCAGGCAGATCATCAGCGCGGTCGTCGCAAGTTCCAGCGTCGTGAACGGCCGGAACGCTCGTTGGCGAACCGCCAGGAAGACCGTGACACCGCTGGTCCCCAGCAACAAAACGACCGAAGCGCCGTAGATCCAGGCCAACGTCATCCGATGCCTCCCAACGACGCGCCGAGTCCGAGCAGGGCGGCACACAGCCCGGACATCATCAGTATCGCCAGCCCGACCAGCACTCCCCAGTCCGCCTTGGACAAATGGAGGTCTTTCGCGGGAACCCGCGCGGGCGAGTAGGCGCGAACGTCGGCCGCCATAGCCACTTGCCTGGCACTTCGCAACGAGGCCACCAGCAGTGGCACGACCAGGAGACGAAATCGGCGAGCTGCCGACAAGAAACTCTTGCCGCTCACGCCGCGCAGTTGTTGGGCCACCAGGATTCGCTTCCCCTGCTCCACTGTCTCGGGCAGGAAGCGGAGGGCCAGCGTCAACATGAAGGCGAACCAGTGCGGCACGCGAAGCTTCGTCAAAGCCAGAATCATCTCCGAAGGATGCGTGGTCAGTACGACCAGTGAACCAGCGGACAATACCGCAACCAGACGCAGCGAGACAACCGCCCCGTGGAAGACGCCCTCGCGGCTCAGGGACAATCCTGGCAGTAGTCGCACCCACTCGGTGCGTGGCTCCAACGTGTAGAAAAACCCTTGCGAGAGCATCGAGCCGACGCTCATCGTCGCGACCAGCATGAGGAGCATCCGCATCCGGGCCAGGGGCGGGCGCACGAGACACCAGGGCAGCAGGGTCAGAACCAGAAGCACCGTCAGCAGAATCGGATGGCCGAGAATGATTGCCAAGAGCGAGACGACCACACTCCAGGCGATCTTCGCGCGGGGATCGAGGGAATGGATAAGAGAACTGCTGTCAAGGTAGGCGGTCATCGACGAGCCTCCCTTGTGAAATGATCAGCGTTCGATGAGCGAAGGCCTCCGCCGCTTCCGTATGATGGGTGGAAAACAGCACGCACGCTCCGTACTGGCTGGCTTCTGCCAGAATCAGCTCCATCAGTGCCACCCACGCTGGTTGATCCAGGCCGGTCGTCGGTTCGTCCAGGAGGATGACCTTCGGTTGCATCGCCAGCACCGATGCTGCTGCGAGCCGTTGCCGCTCACCCCGCGAGAGACTGCGAGGATGGGCATCTTGATACTGAGTCAAGCCGGTGCGGTCCAGGTAATAGCCGACGTCGATGTCGCGCCCCAGATTGCGCGGCCCAAACATGATCTCGTCAGCCACGCGATCCGTGAGAATCTGTTCGTCCGGGTTCTGGAAGAGGAAACCCACCTTGCCGACCAGATCTCGAAGCGAAGGCTGTTGGATTCCGGCGACACAGAGGCGTCCTTTTTGGGGACGCACCAGGCCGCACAGCATTTTGAGCAGAGTCGTCTTGCCGGCACCATTTGCGCCCGTCAAGGCGACGACTTCTCCCGCGTGGAGGCGAAACATCACCTCTTCCAGCACCGGTTTCCGGCCCGGGTAGGCAAACTCCATCCCCTCGGCCTCGACCAAGACTTCGGCACCAATGCTGGTGCAGACTGACGTGCGTGGTACGCCAGCAGGAACGGTCGGAAAGGGACCGTTGGAGATGATTCTCCCCTCGACCAACGTGAGTACGCGATCCACGAATTCGTTCAGCCGGTCCCAGCGGTGTTCCGTCATGAGGATCGTGTGCCCTTGCCCATGGAGTGCGTGCAGGGCTGACAGCAACTCGGCTCGGCCGCTCTGGTCCAGATCGCTGGTCGGCTCGTCGAGCAACAGCACCTTGCTGCCCATCGCCAGGGCGCCGGCAATCGCCAAACGCTGTTTCTGGCCACCGGACAGCGTGCACACCGCTTGCTTGCGGATTGCGGCGAGGGATAACCGGGCAAGCGCGGAGTCGACCCGTCGACGGGTCTCTTCCGGTGAATAGCCGAGGTTTTCGCAGCCGAAAGCAACATCCTCTTCGACCCGCAACATGAATAACTGCAACTCGGGGTTCTGGAACACCGTGCCCACTCTCCGGCTGGTCTCTCGAACTGGGATCTGACCTGGCACGCGACCGTCGACACAGACGTCGCCGACCAGGTCACCGCCAAGAGCATGGGGGATGAGGCCGTTGATCAAATGCAGTATCGTGGACTTGCCACAGCCGGAGGGTCCGGTGAGCAGTACCCATTCGCCTTCCCGCACCCTCAAGTCGATCTCCCGGAGGGCCGGGTCGAGGAGCGTCCTGGTAGGTGTAGCTCACTCCCTTCAGATCGATCATGTCACAGCACCCGCTGCACGGCGAACCGGTCGTCGCGTTGTGTCAGGTCCTTCGCCTGCTCCGACGTGAAATGAGAAAAGGTGACGTGGTCGAGGTAACGACAGGCCACCTCAACAGCCTGCTGCAGCTCCTCGTCCGTCGGCCGTCGCCAGGGAGCCTCGGGCACGGGAATGTAGCCCAAGATATGGAAGGGGATGGTCCGGTCCACATCGGCTACGAAGGCAGCCACTTTCTCGACCTGATCCAGGCCACCGAAGTCTGGGATATACACGGTGCTGGCCAGCATCTCCAGCCCCGCTTCGTATGACCGCCGAAAGTTCTCGATGCTCGGCATTATCGATTGACCCGTATACTCGCGGTGCAGGTCGTCGTCGAATGCCTTGAAACTGACGTTCGTCCCGTCCAGGTCCTTCGTAATCAGTCGCGAGCCGTTGGTGTGTCCCAACCGGGTCGTGACGCCGAGTTCCTGTTTGCAGAACGCCAGCAGGGCTGGCAATTGCGGATTGGTCGTCGGCTCACCACCCATGAAATGTACGGCCTGGGGGTTCAGTTCCCGCAGGCAATCATGAATCTCCTCGATCGGCAGGAACCGCTCGGGCCGCTGACTGCCCTTGAGCTTGTAGGTACAACCGAGGCAGCGAAAGTTGCAGCCGTAGTTGTGCAGGGTCGCCCTGCCATACGTCTCCGAGTACGTGATCTTGTAGATGGCCATGCGCGTTTCCTTTATCGTGGGGAGCAACCGAACGTGGGGCCTATGTTGTGTACAGGAGCCCGTGACGCCGGCCGTTACCGAGCAGTGCGTTGCAGACCGTGTCGTCTTGCGCCGACCGGGGCGCGGCTGTCAGAAGGCCGGCCACTCCGCCAGGGCGAAATCGACCATCCACCACACGCCCGCAGTCCGTCATACGATCTCCGCAGTCGTATTACTGCCTCGCTATTTTGACTCCGGGCGTCCGAAGATGCAAGGGCGCTTTCCGCGTGTTCGTCGCGCCCACCGGATGCCAGATCACTTGACGGATGACGGCCCTGACAGCCACACTATCCTGGGTGTTCATCGTGTTCTCAGTCCTCTTCTGTCGATCGGCATCCGCCATGTCGGGAATCGTCCGCTTCACAGTCTCCGTCGAAGATGAACTGCTGCAGCAGTTCGACCAGTACTGCAAGAAAGAGCAGCTCGCCACGCGCAGCGAGGCCGTTCGGCAACTCATTCACGATCGTCTGACGACACGTGCTTGGGAACACGCCCGGCGCGAGGTGGCTGCCACCCTGACCTTGGTCTACGATCATCATCGCACCGAGTTAGGAAAGAAGCTGGCTCGCCTGCAGCACGACCACAACGATCTGATCGTCGCCACGACCCACGTGCACCTCACGCACGATGTCTGCCTCGAAGTGATCATCCTGCGTGGACCGGCCGAGAGATTGCGGCACATCGCGGATCAGCTCAAGGGGCTGAAGGGCATTTACAAGGGAGAGTTGGTAACAGCCAATGCCGATCTGCATTGACGCTATCCAGTGCCTGCCACCAGCGAAGGGCACCATGAACTGCCACAAGCCGTTTCGGGACAGAATGGCACTCGCCCGGGGCATTCGCACCGGCCCTTGGCAAGAATGATCGAGCGAAATCCCGAAGTGGCCGGCGCCATCGCCAGCCGTTGGACAGACCCATGCGCCGTTTGCCAGACGTGTTGGATACCTATTTCGGGACTTCGCTCATCGAGATGCCCATCGCGTTGGCAACACCCTCGCCGTAGGCCGGGTCGGCCTTCGCGCAGTTGCGGACGTGCCGAATCTTGATCTCCTTGGGTGCATCGCCCAGCGCGCGCGCCGTGTTCGCAAAGAGGACCTCCCGCTGTGCCGCCGTCATGATGCGGAAAAGAGCACCTGGTTGCGAGTAGTAGTCGTCATCGTCGTCACGGTGATTCCAATGGTCGGCGGCCCCTTCGAGGCGAAGCGGAGGCTCGCGAAAATCGGGTTGCTCTTGCCACTGGCCGAGGCTATTCGGCTCGTAGCCAAGAGTACCGCCACCATTGCCATCTACCCTCATCGCCCCGTCGCGGTGGTAGCTGTGAACCGGGCAGCGTGCCTGATTGACGGGGATCAGATGGTGGTTCACCCCCAAGCGGTAACGCTGGGCGTCGCCATAGGAGAACAACCGCCCCTGCAGCATCTTGTCGGGCGAGAAGCCGATGCCGGGCACGATGTTCGCTGGATTGAAGGCCGACTGCTCGACCTCCGCATAGTAGTTTTCCGGGTTCTTGTTCAGCTCCAGTACACCCACGTCGATGAGCGGAAAGTCCTTGTGCGGCCAGACCTTGGTCAAGTCAAACGGATTGAAGTCGCAGTGGGAGGCACCCGACTCGGGCATCACCTGGATCTTCAGGTTCCACTTGGGGAAGTCGCCTTTCTCAATGCTCTCGTACAGATCGCGCTGGTGACTCTCCCGGTCCTTGCCGATGAGTGCCGCGGCCTCTTCGTCAGTCAGGTTGCGGATCCCCTGCTGCGACTTCAGGTGGAACTTGACCCAGTACCGTTCGTTCTGGGCATTGAGCAGGCTGTACGTATGGCTGCCAAACCCGTGCATATGGCGGTAGGTGGCGGGGATACCCCGCTCGCTCATCGTAATCGTGATTTGGTGCAGGGCCTCGGGCAGCGAAGTCCAGAAATCCCAGTTGTTGCGGGCGCTGCGCAGGTTGGTGCGGGGATCACGCTTGACGGCATGGTTCAGATCGGGAAATTTCAGCGGATCCCGCAGAAAGAACACGGGGGTATTGTTCCCCACCAGATCCCAGTTTCCCTCCTCCGTGTAGAACTTGATGGCAAAACCGCGGATATCGCGTTCGGCGTCCGCCGCGCCACGCTCACCCGCTACCGTGGAGAAGCGTACGAACAGTTCGGTCTTCTTTCCCACCGCGGAGAAAATCTTGGCCTTGGTGTATTTGCCGATGTCGTGCGTGACCGTGAAGGTGCCATAAGCACCGGAACCCTTGGCGTGCATCCGTCGCTCGGGGATCACCTCGCGGTCAAAATGAGCGAGTTTCTCCAGGAACCACACGTCCTGCAGGAGCAACGGTCCCCGTGCCCCGGCGGTCAGGACATTCTGGTTGTCGGCGATCGGAGCGCCGACGTTGTTGGTCAGTTTCTTTGAGTCACTCATCGTTCGTCTCCTTCGACTGGTTTCGCTGGCGATACGCGACCGAACCGTGTGGAACAAGCCTGGTTCCGTATCCATGAACGGACCGGGCGGCGGCGTTCATTTCGTCCGACGACCCGCAGTTGGCCCGCCCGACTTCTTCTTTCTTTCCCGGCACTCCGCGCAGACGCCCATGAGCTGAACGGAAAAATCCTGAACTTCAAATCCATGCGACCTGACCTTGGGCAACGAGAGCTGATCCAAGGCGGGGCTATCCAAATCCACAATCTTGTTGCATCGGATGCAGACAACATGGTGGTGGCGGTGTGTCTTGGCGTCGTAGCGAGCCGTTGCGCCCGGGTGGTGAACGCGACGGATCAATCCCAATTCAGCCAGCGTGTCGAGGACTCGATAGACGGTTCTTCGCGAAATCTGTGGGTTCCGCTTGCGGACCGCGTCAAATATCTGATCCGCCGTCGGGTGGTCAGTTCGTTGCAGCAACACCTCGAGAACGGCCCGCCGCTGAGTCGTCACGGGCAAACCTCGCTCGCGGCACACTTCCTCAAGTCGCTTGAGTTTGTCGGCGCTGTGCACAGGCATGGAATAGCACAATATGCCACATGACATAATATGTCAAGTAGGGACCAGCACGAGCTGTTTCCTTCTCAGTTCTAAGAATACTCTCGGGTCGCAGATCCTCGGCATCCACATCGGCCGTGGCAATAGCGGTGTGCCATCCTGACCACCAGAACTTACGCTGTGTGGACCTCGAGCCGCGGATGCGATTGATGCTGGTGTACTTCTGCAGGAACATCGAGATCTGCGGAACTGACAGTACGCTGGCTACCAGGACGAACGCCAGCCCGAGATATGCGATGGTGCGTCCCAGCGTGTAGAGAATCCGGTCAAAAACACCTGCTTGGAATTGCCCACTCGGCGGCCGATGTACGAGATGGCCGCAATGTTCGTGGCCAAGGGGCAGGGGCTGATCGACGTCAGGATGCCCACCCAGAGGGCCGCCCCGATTCCGACGACGTATTCGGTCATGGTGGCACCTTCCTGGGCGCAGTCTCACGTGCCCGCTCGGTCACCGAGCGGCCGTTCGCTCGCCCTCGAGGTATCCCTGGACTTCCCGCTGCACATAGCGATTGATGGTTGTTCTGGTTCACTCGACGCGCGAGTGGGGTTGGAAGCTGCGGACGGCTCCGTGGGCGCATCACCCAGGAATTCCCGCAGACTGCTTTGGACGAAGTCCACGAGTGCCGCGTCGTCGCCCCCATGCTCCCAAACCTCGGAAAGTGCCTTCCAGGCGACTTGCTGCCCGCCCACGTATTTCACAAACACAACGGTGGGCGCCACCACTTCGTAGTCGGTGGCATAATGCTCGTTGCCGGGCGACTCGTAGTTGACTACCGCCCAGTGGATCTGCCCGCCCGCCAGTTGATCCGCAAAGCCGGTTTCTACAGCCTCCTTCGCATTAGACTCAATGGAACGGCAAGTTGGACAGCGGAAGTTGCCGTGCAGGTAATACACCTGGGTGCCGTCCTGCAGGGCACGCGTGGGTGTGCCGGCACGGGTGCGCTGCACCGCAGCATCGTTCGACCCGCTGGTTGAACCTGCCAAAGCCAACGATGCCGGCTGCGTCTGCGGCAGAGCCTTCACGATCAGCACTACGCAAGTTGCCGCCACGAACATCAACAGGGAATTCGTGATTGCTTCCTGGAAAGTCATTGGGTTATCCTCCGACAACTTGGAGCGACTTCCGGGCCTGCCCCGCGCTGTTCACAGTGGCGGTCTCATCGGTCACAGCCGATCTTGTTGGCCAACGCGAATTTCCGCATGCGCAGGGCGATCATGCTTCCGAAGTATACCGGTGTCCCGACGATGATCCCTGCCACGCGTTCGTCGGCCAACCGGTTGGCCAGGTCCGGAAAGTCATCCTTCTGGCCGGGCTTGAGCGGCAAACCGGTCGCCACATAAGCGGGGATTTCCAGGTCAGCTGAATCAGGCCAACGCCCGTCGGCACTGGCCCGCATTCCCTTGCAGCACGGACTCAATGCAGTCGAAGAACTGCGAAACACAGGGGATCCCCAAGCGGTAGTACACCATGTTCCCGCGTTTCTCATCCGTGACGATTCCCGCGGCCTTCAGCAGGCTCAAGTGCTTCGACACAGTGGAAATATCCGCACCGATCATTTCGGTTAATTCGCAAACGCACCGCTCCCCGCGACGAGATAACTCGTCCACGATGAACAGTCGAGTGGGATGGGCCATGGCCTTCACGATTCTGGCCCGGGCGTCGAATTTCGCTTGGGTCTTGCGGTCCACGGTTTGGCTCCCTCTCATTTGGCACCGTACGTCGGGTGAGTAGTTGCCATATTAGCCAATTACTGCCACCCTCACAAGACAAAGGTTCGGCACACGATCAAGCCAATCGACCGTGGAGCGCACCCCGTCAAGTGCTGCGGATCGGTCCTGAGGGTCGATTCTGCTGCCGCCAGATCATATTATCATTCGCCAATTAGCGACATCGTATTCAAAACCAGAAGTGGCCACACTTGCAGACGCAACGCCCAAAACGTCCTGTGCCCATGCCGATTTGAGTGCCTCGCTGCAGGTGGAGGGTACCTCCACTTGCTGTTCCGCCCCCGAAGTCGTAAATCTTGGGGACCAGTCGCCCGCGAGTTGCTGTGGGACGCCACGGCAGGCGAAGGCAGACCAGACCGCCGTGCACGGCGGCCTCCGGCAATTGCTTTCGCAATTTAACGTGAACGACCAGGTGGCGAGTGTGAGGGTTTTTCCATCAAGCCGAGAGGCTAACGGCTCAATCCGCCAAGCTCTCTGGCAGCATCTCCACGAACGTACCGAAGCCATGATCCCCAGAAAGTTGAAGCTGATGTTCGCGGTCACCGCCGCCGTGTCCTGGACGGTGGTGGGATCGGCCGCCGATTTCACGGCCCAGGTCGTTCGGGCCCTCGACGGTGATTCCGTGGTCGTCCGTCACGAACAGAAGCAGATTGAGATCCGTTTAGACGGCATCGACTGTCCGGAACTCGATCAGCCATTCGGCCCGCAGGCCAAACTGGCCACTTCTCAGCGCGCCCTCGGCAAGACCGTGACCGTGAAACCCACCGGCGGCATCGACAAATACCGTCGCCTGCTTGCTATCGTCATCCTGCCCGATGGCCGGAACCTGAACCAGGAGCTTGTCCGCCACGGTTGCGCATGGTGTTCTCAGAAGTACGGCAAGGACGAGAGGTTCGTCAAGCTGGAAGCGGAAGGCGCGCAGGACAAAGGTCGGCCTGTGGGCGGACGCTCATCCGACACCGCCCTGGGATTGGCGCAAAGCGGCCGAAGAGAAGAGGTCGGTTGGTGAATGCGTGCCCAACGGTGTGGAGATCGTCGGCCTGCTGCCCGATCCCGCCGGCCGAGACGAGGGCCGTGAAGCGGTCGCGATCGGCAACAGCACTGACAAACCTGTGAAGTTGGCGGGCTGGAGACTCCGGGACCGGGGCGGCAATGAGTACCCACTCGCCGGAGAGGTAGCCGCGAAGAGCCGGCTGCGGATCTTCATGACCACTGCCGCCATGCCGCTCAACAACGACGGCGACTCGGTGCTGCTCATCGGTCCGGCGGGTGTAGTGCGCAGTTGCGCGGTTTACGTTGGCGAGCAGGTGCAGACGGGGGTTTGGATTACGATGGGCAAGTGAACATCTCGGCTCATTCATCCTTCGAGCCGCTCACGACAAACTGCTGTGTCACCGGCCCCAGCGTCTCATACGTCTTGCTTTGTTCATATTCGTTCCCCCACACGATATTGTCTTTGTCATGCACCAGCCGGTGCTCTTTCGTGAGAGTCACGCTGACGGTCACCGTCCCGCCCGTCCCGTCGGACGTGCCGGTGATCAGCCCGGTGTCGGCGTCGATGCTCATCCAGCCCGGTTTCTGCGTGAGCGAAAACTTCAGAGGCTCGATCTTCCAGAACTTGGCTCCGGGCTTGGGCTTGGCGGCATCCCTTCTCGTGAGGTCACCGATGGAACGGATGGCCTTCACCTGATAACGATAAGGCTGGCCCGCCGGCGCGCTGGTGACCGGTGTGCTGTAGATGAACGGCCTGGGGGCTTCGACATAATCCGAATCCCCGCTTCGCTTGCCCTGGCCGTCCACCGCCACGACGCGGTAATAGGCCTTGTTGGCGTTCGGCAGAGTGTTGCCCACGCCCACAACATCCAGGGAAGTGCCTGCGACCTCGGCCACGAAGTTGGCAGGAAACGGGTTGGCGAGCTCTTTCGTATCGCCAAGTTGACTTCATAGGGGGCGTCATGGACCGTGAAGCCCTTCTCATCGCTGCCGTAGACCCGGTACTTGGCGGGCGCGCTTCCCACCGGGTTGGCGCTCCATGTCAAGGTGCCGATTCCGGTGCCCGCGTTGTATTGGATCGCCACGTTGATGGGATACGCCGGCCCCTGCGCCGTGAAACTCCACGTGTCGCTCCACGGCCCCCAGACGCCGTTCGAATCCTTCGCTTTCACGTGCCAGTAATAGGTCTTGCCGTGCGTCAAGAGGCCGGGACGCGGAAGCGTATAGCGGGTCTTGCCTTGGTCGGGCGTCCTGGAAATGTACTTGTCGAAATTGGGAGACATCGGCCATCGCATGTCGGGACGGTCCGAAAGCTGGAAATGGTAGTCCGTGATGGCGTCGCCGTCGGGGTCCGTGGCGGCGTTCCACTGGAACACCACATCCGTGCCGTCGCTCTTGCCGCCGTTGGCCGGATAGACGGGAGATTCGGACGCTTGCGGAGGGCGTGTCTTCGACCGTTCGACCCAGTTGTGCGTGATCCTCAGATGCCTGGCGGCGTTGTGCGCCGCTTCTGTCGTCCGTGTGCTCCAGGTACGTGAAGCGGTTGTCTCCCACGGTCATGGACGGCATGGCCAGCGGCGCCATCTGGATGTCGTTCTTGATGTTGACGCCGCTCAGCGAGGCGTTGCCTGTCAACGTGCACTTGAGCCAGTACTCGTTCCCGCGTGGCCGTGCGGCCTTGGAACTTGCCGTCAAACTCGGCCAAGGTCGCCAGCGGCGTGTAAGTCGGTCTTCCTCCAATCCTTCGGGTTTGAGAAACCAACCTCGAACGCATAGCCGTCGCCCGTGGCGGCCAGCGTGCCTCCGACGAACTGATAGGGCACTTTCATATGCCAGACGATGGTGCCCGTGCCTCCGTCCGCGGCCGTCAGGACACCGTCCGTGTTGGTGATGTTCGTCGACGGTCGCTCCCGCCCGCCACTGCGCATCGTTCTGGAAATCCGGAGCATATTCCCAGACGCCGTTGTAGATCGTGTCCGGAACCATCGGGGGATGTCCCGTCATATCGCCGTGATACTTCACCGGAGTCTCATGCCCCCACCTCCATTCCATGGCTTCGTGCGGACGCAGGACCATGCCCATGGTCCACCAGGCCCAGCCGTCGAGCTGCACGGTCGTGTCCCCTTCCCACGTGTAATACTGCGCGTAGTCCTCGTTGTTCTTGAGAGGATTCATGGGACTCATGATTCCATACTGATGCACGCGTTTGATCAGGTCGTGGTCTCGCACCAAATCCAACTCGTTGGCGAGGGTGTGGTTGTCCCGCAAGAGCATGAAGGTGGCCATGTCCCCATCCAGCGTGTTGTACTTGCCGTCGAAGAAGACCTGCGGGACGACATGGCCAGGGCAATGACTGAAGATGCAGTCACGCATTCCGACTTTGTCCAGCAGGTCCGACATGCACAGCGTGCTGTTTCCGCAGGTGTTGAAACCGAATACGTTGATCGCCTGCGAAACGTCGCCCTGCGCTCCGTTGTCACCATTGCCTTTGTGGTAGCGATGGGTGATGTAGAAGTAGAAGATCGCGAGGGCCTTTTCCCTGTCGGTCGCAAGCCCCTTCACAACCGAGTCCGCGATCGTCTGCTGGGAGAAGAAGTCGATGGGGCCGATCGTCAGCCACGGGTTGATCACGTCCGCCGCGCCGACGTTCTCCATGCGTAGTCGAACGGTTTGACTCCCAAGTCTGCTCGTACGGCTCCCAGACGCCGGGAAGCGTCGTACACATCTTCCCGTCGATCGTGCCGCCCTGCGTGATGTTGTAGGTGAAGGGCGAGGTGGTGACGTCCTGGACGTGGCTTTTCGGTACGTCCGTGGGGTCGGTGTTGGACGCCCACGGCTCGAGCGCCCCCTGCGACAAGGAATTGAAGCACGCCACCGAAAAGAACGCCGTGCACATCACCCATCGAAATGCTGTCAGCACAATCCGACTCCCAGCGACTGGCTCAATTCGACCTACGTCAGTCGGGTATAGTTCAAGTTGCTTAACGCGATACTTCCCTTTTTGGGAGAGCGCTCACAGGATGTCAAGCTCAGTCGGTCGGTAAATGCGATTTCCCGTGAACGCCGACCGGCTAGGGATTAGAATGCGTATCAGCCGTTCGCAAGATAGGAGTGAGCCATGCGATACCGTTATATGATTTCCGCGGTGTTCCTGCTGTCGTTCGCGGACGTTCCACCTTCGGAACCGGTGATCGGTGACGGCCTGCGACACATTGTGCGATTCGCCGGCCGGCCCGACGTCTCGGCCACGGCGGGCCGGGCCATGGCCGTACGGTTCAACAGGCAGAACACTGAGCTGTACAACTTCGCCTTCCGCGGCGAACCCCAAAGGGCGACTCTCAGGAAAACGCCCGAGAAGCTGGCGGCCGGCCAAAGCGTGAAAGTCGTCTGCCTGGGCGACAGTGTGACCGGCATCTATTACCACACGGGCGGACGCCGCGCCTATCCCGAGATGCTCCAACTGGCGCTGCGAATGACGTATCCGAACGCGGAGGTGACCGTCGTCAATGCTGGCATCAGCGGCAACAAGACGCAGGATGGTCTGAGTCGTATTCAGCAAGACGTCCTGGACCACCGGCCCGATCTGGTCACGGTAATGTTCGGTTTGAATGATCTGACCGTTCTGCCGATTGCGGATTTTCGCGCGAACCTGACCGAAATCATTCGTCGCTGCCGCGTCGCCGGAGCGGAGGTGCTGCTCTGCACTCCGAACTCCATCATCACCACGTCCGACCGGCCGGTTCCCAGGCTTGTCGAGTACTGCCAGGCCATCAAAGAGGTCGGCGCCGCGCAGCAGGCTCCCGTGTGCGACATCTATGCAGCCTATGAAGCGGTCCGGGCACGCGATCCACTGGCCTGGCGGCTTCTGCTGAGCGACGAAATCCATCCCAACATGGACGGACACAAGCTGAATGCGGAGACGATTTGCCGGGCGATTACTGGCCAGGAGGTATCGCTCAAAGACGTCGGTCTGCCACAACCGGCTCTGCCCAAGGCCCTCTCGCTGGTGAAGGCCGGTAAACCGGTGCGGGTGTTGGCGATGGAACCGCTGGACAAAATGATCGCCAAGGCACTGCAGGCGGTGTTCCCCGACGCGAAGATCGAAGTGCTGCGTTGGCCGACGGCCGGTCAGTCGCTCGCCCAGATCGAAGCCGCCTCGAAAACGGTGCGAGGTACGCCAGTCGATCTCGTTCTGATCACCGTCCCTGCCACCGTCACGCCGCCAGCCGAATCGCCTTCCGAAGAAGCAATCCGCTCGCACAGCTGGATCCTGAACTGGTCGCTCAGCTTTGGTCTGCAAGAGTGGGATGTGGTGGCGGTCGCCCCCTCCGTGCTGCAAACGGAGCTGACGCCGCAAGAGCAGGCTGCCGACCTGTTCTCACGAAGAATGATCCAAGCCCAGGACTTGAATCTGATTACCCGGCAGTCAGACGATTCCTCGCCGCCGGAGCGGATCCTCGAGGCTTGGTTTCGCACACAGCTCGCCGGTAAGTAGCAGCCCACACGCTGCGGCGTTGACAAAGGGGAAAGCAAGACGCGCAGGGAGTTGGCCGTCGTGCTTGTCATTGGCAGGTCGCTCGGCGCCGACGGTTCCGCGATACCTTGAACATCTCACCGATAATCCGGACGGCACGGAGACTGTTGGCTTATCTTGAGTACTGGCGGTTGCTTGTTCCGGCCTACACGCTTCATCAATAATCCGGGCTTGGGCAGCAGAGACACAGCTTTCTCTGAGTGGACCGGCGAGTTGCAGGTAGTCAACTGCTGGTCAGTATCTTCTTCCGTGCGGACTTCAGCCAGTCTTCGGACTTCGGGAAGGTTTCGTAGCTCTCCAGCGGCGCGAGCATCGGATCGTCCGGCTGGATACCGGCGGACTGCAGGAGCGCGTAGTCCTGCAGGCTTTCCGCGAAGACCTCCCAGCGGATAGAACTGACTGGGCCGTCCGCACCTGGGTAGACGACGAAAGGGTCTCCGTAGGGGAGACCGGGATACGCGCCGTTCGCCGGATCTTTGAACGGATCGCCCATCGTACCGGTGCAGAAGACATACCAGTAATTGTGTCCCCAATGCAGGAAACCTTTCGCCCCCAGTTTATAGAAGAGCCAGCCCGCCATGCGGAGCTTCGGTAGCGGAGTATCGTGCAACCGCTGAAGGAACCGACCCCGCGGCCCGCAGCAGAAGTACGTCCAGGCAGGGCAGCCCGCCTTCGCGAAGAGAGGCGCTGTCACGATGCTGGGTACGGGCATGTCCGTCAATCGCTCAGTCGCAAACCGTGGATCGCTCATGGCGTCCATGACCTGCATCCACGGCGCGAGTTCCTTCAGCAGCAAACGCGCCTTACGGTAGTCCGCGATTTGTACATCACCATCCGGTTCGTCGGCGCAGTGGAAGAGCGACCGGTCCAGAACTATTTCCTCTTCCAGTATCCTCTTGAACTGCGGGATGAACTGGCTGAGGAACGCGCGATAGGTATCGCCCGTGCTGCTGATCTCCGGCGGCCACAGCAGATCACCTGCCTTGCCGTCCCACCGCTCGAAGATGCGCTGGGGGTACCGGCCACTGGTTGGCGCAGGGGTAAAGAAATGCGTCCATTCCAGGTAGTTGGCACCGTTCTTCACGGCCAGGCGAATCCAACGGCGCACGTCGGTAAAGTCGAACTCCCAGGCGTCATGGCCCGTCGCTCTGACTCGCAGCAATTGACCGGGTCGAGGCATGATCTCATGGCGGTTATTGAAGACCGGTGAGTAGACGACATCCACGCCGTGCGCAGTGAGGTCGGCCACGTAGGCTTCGGCCAGTTCCCAAAAGCGGTCGCCGAACGGCTCGATTTTGTACCAGTCCCAGAGGGACTCGATATTGATCCAGTGCGTGACCGGGAAGTCCTTACGCTGCTGCACGACGAGCGAGCAGACATCCACTGCCACGAGGAGTTCGACACTCCACGGCTTGGTGCCAGTCCAGCCCAAATGCCCGGTTTCGTCTTCCACCGTGAGACGCACCTTCAGCTCTTGGAGGCCGGTGCGCGGCATCCGCCGGCACAGTCAAGGTGATCCAGAACGAGGCATTTGCCTCAGGGCCAACGTTCGCTGTGGCTTCCGGATAGAGCGGATCGGGCACGAGGCCGGGGATATAGCCAACGCCGTCTATCTCGTCTTTCGGGACGTCGACGTCCAGCCCTTGCAGCGGAACGTAACCAACGCGACGTATGACCGGCTTCAGGTCCTCCGCATTTTCAACCGCCGCACGCACGCGAACCATGGTCGTCTTGCGGTTGCGCAGACAGGTTTGGAACGAGATACGCTCGTTTCGCGCGGCCAGCAATTGCAGCGGCGCAGCGCTGCCCGGTTCGGAGTTCGGAAAGACGCGGCCGAGTGAGCTTTCCAGCCAGAAAGCCATTTCCCTGTCTTCGAGCGGCTTTGGTTTCACGCGTTCTTGCGGCCCAGGTTGCACCGCGGCTTCTCCGGTGCCGAGCGTCGCGGCGCCCAACGCCCCGATGACGACCGTCTTCATCATGTTCCTGCGTTTCATGCGATGATCCTCATCCTGAAGGGCAGTTCGTGCCGCGCGATGGGCGGGTAGCCGCGACCGCTTCATTGGGAGCTTGTGTCGAGCACCGCCTGAGCGCGGCGGGTGATTTCGGGATCATCCGTCGCTGCCAACACGCGGCGCATCGGTTCGGCCACTGCCACCGCATGATCGCGCACAATTCGCTCGGCGATCGCCACCGCCGCGGCACAGGCGCTGTTGCGTAACTCGACTTGCTCCAGCCGCTCGACGGCTGCTTCCAGGGCTGCCGGAGTTGGAATCCGTCCGAGAGCTTCCATGGCCAACAGGCGTTCCTCGCTCCGGGTCCCCGCCTCCACGGCCTGACGGAACATGGTGAGCTTGTCCGTATCGGGCAGATCCATCTGGCGGATCACTCGCAGGTAACCGCGCAGCGCTCGGACCCGGTACTTCTCCTGCGGCGCGGTGCGGGCCAGATCGATCAGGGCCAGCGCCACGTCCGGAGTGCGCCACCGGCCGAGCTCGCGGGTGGCCGCGTCCTGGATCGTTTCCTCAGCATCGCGCGCCAACGGAATGATCGTGTCCAGTGCCGCGGAACCTCCGACCATACCGAGCAGTTCAATCAGGAACAGCTTCGTGTCCCGATCGAGCTGCGGCAGGGAGTCCTGAAGTTGCCGGGCACACGCGTCCTTATCGACCGCGCGGCGGCAGACAGCCCGGAGGGCCTGTTGTACCGTCTCGCGCTCCTCCGGAACCCCCGGCGGAAGAAGTCGCGCGATCAGCACAGGCAGTTGCTGCGCTTCGATCACCTCCCCCAGCGCGGCAGCGCGGCCAGACGCGTTGGCAGGTCTGGGTCGTTGGCCAAGGGTGTAAGCGCGGCGGCCGCCGACGTGATGTGTCGCTGTCCAATCACGTCGATCAGATTGCGGCGAAGAGATCCTTCGGAGCTGGCGAAAGCTGCCTCTACCGCGGCGTCAATGTCTTTGCCTGGCAGAGCAACCATGGCCTGCTGGGCAGCCGCCACGATCTCCGCTTCCGAGTCGCTGGCCGCGGCGAGCAGCAGAGGAATCGTTGATACGTCACCCGTTTGCCCCAAAGCGAGCAGCGCCGCAGCTCGCATGGCAGTGCCGCTGCCGCTTGCAGACTGAACCAAAGCGTCGCGAGCCGATGGATCTCCACGATCCCCCAACATCCGAATGACCTGTGTCTGTCGCGGCAAGGGCAAGGCAGGGAGGCTCGAAATCAGCACGCGGGTCACTTGCGGAGCGTCGATTTCACGACTGACGGCCAGAGCCATGGCAAAGGCCGCGTCGTCCGAAGATGAAAGCAGCTCCTGTAAGGGTGGACCCGCCTCGCCGGGGCGGATCAGGATGGCTTGTCGCGTTGCGGCGTAATAAATGTGCGAGGGCAATTGAGCCTGGCGGAGCAACTGGCAGAGTTGTGCGGCCTGATCGTCCAGCCCTTGTCCACGCAACGCGGAAATACCACGCAGGCAGGCACGGCCCCACTCCGGGCGGACCTCCTGCGGCACCCGGGACTGCGCATCGATGAGTAGCGTTACCGCGTCGGGAGACGCGATCGTCCCCAGCGCGGCGCAGGCGGCCGCGGCAACCTGTGGATCGGTGTGGGTAAGATAATGGCCTAAATCCGCCACCGCACCCGTCTCTCGTCGCGCGGCCAGTGAGTTGATCACGCCGATCAGCGGGGCTCCTGCCAGGCCGGGAAGTGCCGCACGCAGTGCCTCACCCGCGGCCGGATCGGGGATCGCCTCAAGTCCCATGCGGGCCGCATGCGACAGATCGCTATCGGCCAGCAGCGCCGCGAGCGGTGCAATCGATTCCTCGCCACCAACCGCCGCCAGACGTCGGCAGGCGTTTAACTTCTCTTCCCGACTGGCGTGGGAGGCCAGCACGGCAGCCGCCGCGGCGGTTTCCGGCCGCGAGACGCTGCGGTGACTCTCTTGCCCCCACAGCGGAGAATCGGCCAACAACAAAACCAGCAGGGGCAGAGCGGCCATCGGGACGCGACCGTGAATCAGAAATCGACAGTACATGGCGAATTACTCGCGATCAATGTGGTGGTGGACCATTGCGTGGAAGGTTCAGACGCGCCAGGGCTCGCGTAGAGCACGCCGCCGCATCCGGTTCGCTTCGTCATCGTTTAGGAACTCTTCGCGCCGGGTCCCACTTCAATGGGCGTCCCAACCAGCGCGAAATGCAGCCCAAATGGGCGACAATTGTCGATTGTGCGCCTACGGAAATATCGCAGTGCGGCTGACGCCGGTCACGGACACAGTCCAGCCAATTGCGGTGATGACCCTCGACGGTCTGATTGCGATCGTAATGGCCGGCGTGGTCTCGCAAGATCTCTTCCGGATAAGTCGTAAGGAAGCCTCCACGTCCCACGTGGAGCCAACCGTTGTCGCCCACATAGAGCCCGCCAAAAGGTTGCAGGGAGGTCAGGTCGTCCCATCCCTCAGGAATCTCGTGATGGCGCCGGTCGAGCCGCCCGTCGGTGATCTGCACCTCGACACCATTGCCGTACTGGAACGTGACGTACGGGACCTGACCACTCTCCGGGGCCGCGATTTCCCGCGGACCCGACGCGTCCATGCCCAGCGCCCATTGGACCACATCCAGCGCATGGACCGCGCCGCTGGTGAGCCCGCCGCCACCGAAATCACGCACGAATTCCCACGGCACTACGTTCAGTGGTTGCCCCAGGTAATGCAGACGGTGATTGAACGGGCGCCAGGGGGAGGGACCGATCCAGCGGTCCCAGTCGAGTGTCGCGGGTGTTGGCTCCGCCGGAAGATCTACGTCGGAGCTGACGTTGTTGTGGATCGTGTAGATCCGCCGCATGCGTCCCAGCGCGCCGTCGCGGACCAACTGCGTGGCCAGGCGAAACTCGGGAGCCGACCGCTGCTGCAACCCCACCTGGCAGATCCGACCGTGCCGCCGCACCGCCTCCACCATCGCGCGCCGCTTCGGCGATCGTCAGCGAGACCGGCTTCTCCACATAAATATCTTTGCCTGCCTCGGCCGCCATCACCGTGGCCACCGCGTGCCACCGATCTCCCTGGGCGATCACGACCGCGTCAATGTCGTCGCGGGCGAGCAGGTCACGGAATTCGACGTAGGCGACACAACCGTCATGTTCGCCCGCCGCGCGTCGCGCGGCGTAAGCGTCATCGACGGCCTGTCGAGCATTCTCGCGGCGCCAGGTGTCGACGTCACATACCGCCAGCACCTGCGCATCGGGGTATGTGAGCAGATGTCCCAGGTGACCTTGCCCCATGCACCCGATCCCGATGAAACCCAGGGTGATCCGGTCGCTGGGCGGGGCTGCTCCCCCCAAACCCAGTGCCGTGCGTGAGATGACGGTAGGGGCCAACGAGGCGAGCACCGGAACCACCGCCTGGCGAAGAAACGCCCTGCGGTTCGGGAGGATGTTTTCCTCGTTCCGTGGCGAGGCCCCGACATCGCCTGGCGTCGTGGCCACGCCGCGAATCTGCGATCGAGTTCTTTTCACAGTACTCATGACGCACGCTCAATTCCCTGATGCTCTGCGAACGATCGACACGCGCACATTGTACCCCGCCCATCTACGCGGGGGGAGCCGTACATTTTCGCCGGCAAACGAGAGAGGATGGGTAAACGAGTCTTGAGCGGAGTGGCCTCACACGGTCAGGTAGTGTCGGAAGACAATGACAGACGCACAGGATTTTGCGGTCTCTCGGTGGTTGGTGCGGGCAAAAAGAGTGCCGTCCGTTCTGTCGACAGGCTGCCAGGTTTGTTTAGAAGTTGTGATGACACACGTCTGTCACTGGCCGTTTCAAGAGACTGGCACTCGGCCATGGTTTTTCGTACCATCGACATGCAACGGGACTTGCGGTTATTTTCGCCAGAAGGACGGAAAGAACAGCACCAACACGGTGAACACCTCGAGCCGACCGACGAGCATGCACAGCGCCAAGACCAGCTTGCCGACGGCGGGAATCGCGATAAACGTCTCTGTTGGCCCGATCGTTCCCAGACCGGGACCGATGTTGCCCAACGCGGTGAGGACCGACGTCCCGGCAGTCAACAGGTCGGCGTCACCATCGGCATTGGCCGGGAGCAGGCCCGCCATAATGACGGATCCAATCAGGAAAACGGTCATGAACAGCGCGAAGAAGCCCAGCACGCTCTGAATGACCTCCCGCGAGACAGGCTTGAGATCGAGCTTGAGACTGCGGACTTCCCGCGGATGAATGAGGACCGACACTTGAAGAAATGCGTGTTTGAAGACGAGCAACAAGCGCGCGACCTTGATGCCGCCGGCAGTCGATCCGGCACAGCCTCCCATGAACATCAGTGCGATCAGGATATACTGGGCCATGGCGGGCCAGCGTTCGAAATCGGCCGTGGCAAAGCCCGTCGTGGTCAGCAGCGAGACGGACTGGAACGCGGCATCCCGCAACTTGGTCGCCGGGCCGCCCGGAATGTCCGGGTCTCGCACAATGAGCACGGTGATCACGAGTGTCGCCGCCACGACAACCGCCAGATAGAAGCGGAATTCCTCGCTTTCCCAGTACCGCCGCACGTGCCCACGCAGTGCGTGGTAGTGCAGTGCGGCGTTCACCCCCGCCAGGAACATGAACACCAGCACAACCAAGTGCGCATACGTGCCAAATGCGGAAATGCTGGCGTCACGGGTTGAGAAGCCACCGGTAGCCATCGTAGTCAGCGCATGGCAGAACGCTTCGAACACGCTCATGCCTCCCAGACACAGCAGCAGGGTCTCGGCGGCAGTGAAAACGAGATACACACCCCACAGCACCCGCGCCGTGTCCTGGATACGGGGAGTCAGCCGGTCTTTCGTCGGTCCCGGGGCTTCGGCCTCGAACAGCTGCATCCCTCCCACTCTCAGCAAGGGGAGGATCGCCAGGCTGAGTACGATGATTCCCATCCCGCCCAACCATTGGGTCATTGCCCGCCAAAGCAGGATGCTCTTGGGCTGCAACTCGAGTCCCACAATCGTCGTCGACCCCGTGGTGCTGAAACCGGACATGGCCTCGAAAAATGCGTCGGCAGGATTGTCGACGCCGCTGACATCGGCCAACAGAAAGGGAAGGGAGCCAAACAGGGCATAGCTGCCCCATCCAAACGTAACGATGCCGAATCCCTCGCGATACGTCATTTCCCCGCGCGCCTGCACGCAGCCGTAGAGGAGGCCTCCGCAGACCAGGGTCAGTAGCGACGAGACGACGAAGGCGAGCAGGGCGCCGTCGTGCCAAGAGCCCGGTCGGTGATAACCGAGAGAAATGGGAATCGGCGTGAGGAGCATCACGCCCAGAAAGACCAGCAGACCGCCCAGAATTCGCAGCGTCAGTCGAACGTTCATGGTCGGTTTCAGGAAAAGAATCTGGCGACCGCCGTGGCCGCCTCCGGGAGGCTGAAGACAATCACGTGATCCCCCGCTTCGAAGTGGTCGTCGCCGCTGGGCACGATCGCTTCATCGCCGCGCACAATCGCGCCGACGATGGCCCCCTCGGGTACTTCCAGCGCATTTCAGCGGTTGATGCAGGATCGGACTGCTCGCACGCAGTGAAAACTCGATCACCTCTGAATCACTCTGCTCCACCACGGCCAAGCTGACGACTTCGGCTTGTCGCACGTACTTGAGAATGGCACTGGCCGTCGCCAAGCGGGGACTGATGGAGACATCGACGCCGAGCGAAGGGGCAAGCGTCACGTAGACCGCCTGATCGACGAGTGCAATGGCGCGCTTGGCGCCGTGCCGCTTCGCCAAAAGCGAACAGAGAATGTTGGACTGGTCGTCACCCGTCACCGCGATGAACACGTCGGCCTTCTCCAGCCCTTCGTTCTTGAGTGCTTCAATGTCCGTGCCCGTTGCGTTCAGGATGCGGACGCCGTCCAGACCGGCGGCCAGTTCTTCACAAATGGCCCGATTACTCTCCACGATCTTCACACGATACCCGAGTGCGGCCAGCTTCATCGCCACCTGCCGGCCAACGGCGCCGCCGCCCAAGACAAAAATGTTGGTGGTAACTCGTTCTTCAAAGCCGAACAGGTCCGTGATCGCTGGCAGGTCCCGCTTGTTGCAGACGAAGTAGAGCGTATCGCCCGTCATGACCACATCGTCGCCACGAGGCGTGATCGTAGAGCCGTTGCGATTGATCCCCGTCACGATCATGCGGTACAGCCCACGAATCTCGCCGAGCGTCTGCAAAGAGATGCCCGCCAAAGGACTTTTGGGCCCGATCGGGTAGCCCAGAAACACCACTCGACCGTGAGCGAATTCCACGACTTCGGAAGCGGCCGTGTAAGTGACGGATTGGCAGATGTCCTCGGTGACCACCGCCTGGGGATTGATGATCAGGCCGATCCCCAGCTTTTCGGCATTGCGTTTCCACTCGGCCGTCGTGTACGACAGCGTCTTGATCCGCGCAATGATGCGACGAATACCGTGGTCGTTGGCCAATAGGCAGGTGATCAGATTAACCTCATCCAACTCAGTGACGGCGATAAACAACTGCATTGTTTCGACATGGGCGCTTTCCAGTGTCTCGGTGCTCGCCCCGTTTCCTTCCACGACCAGCGCGTTGAGCGAATTGCGCAATTGGCGAGCACGCTCGGCATCCTTCTCGATGACCGTTACGTCGTGCCCTTCGCGACACAGGCGGTCGGCAATGTGAAACCCCACTTCGCCTGCCCCAACGATCATGACTTTCATAACGAAAACCTGCTGCTAACAGTCGGTTGGTGCTCGCCGATCCGCATGATCAGAGAGGGACCGTCGCCATGCACCCTACGGACTACTTGTGAGCCAAGTTAACCAAAAGCGACTCCCCGGCCAACCCCACTCCCGCAGAGACCGAAACGGACATTCCAGTCACCATCTTTTCACCGCCGGTGCCGAAACAACGATCCAGGTGTTGCGCGCCATCCATAATCGCTGCGTTAATGCCTGTAGGCGTCCAATTCCGCGGTGGTGCGATCTTCGTCGGTGCCGATGAGCATTGCCGGAAAGTTGATGCCGCCGAGGCCGGTGGCGTGAGTGACCCGGATTGCCACGCGGCTGGGGTGGCCGGGCTTGAGCCAACGTGCCGCGTCGAAGCTGAAGGGCACACCCATGAGTTCACCCACACCGGCGCCGGCGGAAGCGTAAGTCCGCTCAAAGGCCAGTTCCCCATTGATGTACACCCAGGCCTGCTCGTTCACGTTCCGGAAGTAGAGATAGAGGTGCTTCCGGGCGGCGAGATCCGCGGGGACCTCCAGGTTTTGAAAGTACCAACCGAAACCGTCAAGTCCCGGAAATCCCTGTTGCTCCCATCCCACACCACGGTTGACGTGCAGGCGGGCAAGGCCTTCCGGCAATGGCAACTCATCCTGTTGACCCACGGACAGTGTGGCAGCAGCGTGGAAGGGTTGCGGGTCCGCATGCCACTGCTGGCTCACGCCTCGGTCCGCAGCGTCGGCTTTGAAGATCCATTCGGCGGGGAGGAAGACCCGGGGCTGACCCGCTTCTTCCTGGTCCAAGCACGACTGCCACTTGGCAATGATTCGCTCGGCGGTAATGGGGATGCCCAGGGTGGTGAGCCCGTGTTTCTTGCAGAGCGCGGTGAACTCGTCTAGGAAGGGTTGAAAGACCTGCCTCTCAGTCCGCGACAGCGCGACGCTGCGGCCGTACGCGAAGTCGCCGAACTCGGTGTAGTAGCCCAGGTGCTGACTGAGTTCGAGGTACAGGAGGGAGAGCTTGGCCCGCTTCACGCGTTCCAGGATTTCCACGCTCTGTGCCAGGCTCTCGGCCTGGTTGAAGTCTCGTCGCATCGCCCGCATGAACTCGGGTGTGAACAGGGGGCCATCGGGAGCGTACGAACATTGCAGGTTGTTCAAGAGAGGATTGCCGGAGGCCACGCCGCATTGGTGGGGCAGGTAGTGCCACTTCTCCCAGTGCTCCCACATTCTCATCTGGTGGTCCCAAATAGGCTGGGCGGACTCCTTGTAGTAGCCAAAGACGAAATCGCGCAGGAGGGTTCGCGTGTCCAGGTCAGGGTTCCACAGCTGCTTGGCCCAGACCCAGGCGCGCATCTCATCGATGTCGTTGAGTTCAGACTCGTACATGATGCCCGTGGCGCCGTTGGCGATCAGGAAGCGGGTGTTGTCGGCGACCACGGGCCAGTTGGCCATGGGCAGCAGGTAGTGTACGTAGTCGGTGGTGTAGTCCCAGACGAAGACCGTGGCGTTCACGGCCTGCCAGGCCCGGACGATCTTCTGGAACTCCTGCGATTCCCCGAGGAAGCAGAACTGGTATTTCCAGGCATGAGAGTCGGTACAGAGCTGGATGATGACGTTGCCTGCCACGTGCAGGTTCGTGGGAGGCGACGCGTAGTCGAGGTATGCCAGGGAGATGATGCGGTGCTGAGGGAACTGTTTTTTCACGCCCTGGGCGACGCGGTTGACCAGATAAAAATAGCTGCCGGATCGCCCGCCGTTCTCGTCATCGAGCTTCGTGCAGTCGGGGCAATCGCAGAATCCGCGGCCGTCGTTGGGGCCGATGGCGGTAATGGTGACTTCGGGATGGTTGCGGAAGATCTCGCACGTTTTCTCGATGCTCAGGCGGATAACGTCCTCGTTGGAGTGGCAGAGTTGACTGGGCTGGCGGCGGCCGTTGACGAGCGCGTAGTATTCCGGATGCTCGGCGAAGTACACTTCGGTGGGGAAGTACGCGGCGTAGGTGTGGCCCATGTGGTGGTAGCGGAGGCTGCCTCCCCAGGCCAGGGGAATCCGCGCGTGAGGTGTGTTGGTCTTGTTGCGGAGGGACCAGGTGGGATCGTGCATTTTCAGAATGTAGGGGTCCCGCAGCTCCAGGACGGGGACGACCTTGCGCGGGGTCAGGCTCACGACAAAACGTTCGCAGTGCGGCGTATCCACGGAGGTCAGGGAATACCAGCGGCAGCCCAGGTCCTCTTCGAGGAGGGAGTAGACGGCGTGGATGAGGCCTCGTCCGCTGCCGCCGACGAGGTACACGTTTTCGTCCACGGTTTCCAGCGCGTAACCCTCGGCCGCCAAATCGTCGCTCTTCCACTGGCATGTTGAGTTCGCCAACAGTCCGGTGCGGCCGATGCTGATGAAGTGGCTGCTTCCAGTCTGAAACAGGTCCTCGGTAACGATTGGGAACTCGGCCTCGCAGATCAGCCTCAGGTTGTGCCGCAGATCGGCGGCGGCCTTTCTCTCGATCGGCCGAGCATCTCGCGGGATGACCAGCGCGTACCGAGCGGCTCGCGTGTCGGCAAGAAGTAGCGGGGGCCCGGCGTCGCCCGAGGGCTTGAGGGAGTTCGTCCAATCCCTGGGCATGTCGATCCGGTGGATTCCGGCATCCCCATCGATGGTGACCGAGCCCATGATGGTGAAGCCTTCGTGTCGGACTTCCTTGTCCTCGATGTACTGGTGGACATTGTAGGAGCCTTGGAGGACGCCGGGCTTGAATTTGATGCGGTAGGACACCACCACCTCGTCGTTGGTCCGCCGAACCGAAGTGCCCTCGCAGTCGAGGTACCCCTGGTCGTTCTCAATGACCTTGCCTGGCTCGCCCGGTGCCCCGGTGCCCTCGGTGGCGTTCCAGTAACCGTGCTTGACGATGCCCAACTGGTTGGTGGGCAGGTGGTAGCCGACGTCGAACCCGCTGAGCAAGTCGCCGCCTCTGGCCAGGACCAGGTAAGTGTTGGTGAGGAGCTCGATTCTCCCGTCATGGCGGTAGGAGGCGGTGATAGTGTGCCAAGTGTCGGTCGCCAAGGGCTCGGTGACGTCGGTTTCTCCGTTGAAGGTAACTCCGAGGTTCCGCGGACCGTCGGCGGCCAAGCACCGCACCGTCAAGCCCCCAAGGAGGCAAACGCAGAGGCAGAGGCAGAGGCAGAAACAGGGCGCGAGACGGTGTTCATGGGCGGACCATTGTGGGGAGGTTTTTCGAGTCTTGGCGAGTCTTGGCGGGTCTTTCCCTCGGCAGGCCGCGGAGAATTCTGTCGCGCTCCCATACGACCACGGTGAACGATTGGCGGAGTGATGGATTACCCTTCCGCTGCAAGAGAAGTCCATGCGACATCCCTCCGAGGCAGGCGCGATCCTATCGCGGTCAGCGGTGTCGTGGCGACGCTCCTGATACTCGACGCGATTCTACTCTTTCCTCGTTTGCCCAACCAGGTTTTCCGGAGCGCGTACTGGGAACCGATTTGCTGCAGGTCTTCACCGTAATCGGCCACGGGCGGTCGCCTGCGTGTTCTTTTGAGGACGATGGAGCCCCGGCGATTCGGGACGCATGCAGTCCGGAACAAGTAACCGCCGGAACTGCCCGAACTTCGGTCGCGTCCGCGATTGCGTCGTTTCGGCACGGATTTGCGCAACCTCGTTCCGGCCTACGTGTCGACCTGCAGCAGTTGTACCAGGCCATCGAGGAATTCGCCCCGCGCGGTCCAACCGGTTCGGGACTGGACGGGCCAGTCCGGAATTCGGGCGTTTGACGGCGGTTCGTGGTGTCTGGATCGTTGCATCCCGATACAACTATCTTTCCGTACGATCGGTCGAGAAGAAGATGAGTCGGGAATCGCGGCGGTTCGGGATGACGACCTCGAACCCGTTTTCGCGAATCTCTTTGCCGGAGACGACCCACGTGTCGCCAGAATCGTAATCCTCAAACTTCCATTGTTTCGCCGGGTCGATCGTTACGAGTTCGAACGTCATCGCGGAGACGTCGCTCTTGGCGCGGCGCAGAGCAAGAATCATTCCCTCTTGCGCTTCGGGAAGATACAGCTGGTAAGCCGTCCAAGCGGCCGGATTCCGTTGTTGATTCGTGAGGGGATAATAATCGCCGAAGAAGTACTTCCTGCAACGTTTCGCCTGAACGACGTTCGCCTTGATCTGGAGCCATTCCTCGTGCGACTTGGCGACCATTGCGTTCTCCATGCCCGGACTCAGCGCGCAACGGGCTTCGTAAGTATCGAAGAGCGACCAACCTCGTATCATGCTCCCTTGAATCGGGAGCCAATGCAGCACTCCGTAACTCTGGTCCTGCGTCGATTCAGCCGTCGCTTCGGGGAAGCAGTTGTAGTCGCTCCGCCAAAGAGGTTGACCGCGCGAAATCGTTTCGAGATCGATGCGTCGTCCGCCGCTGGCACAATTGAGAATCGCCAGACTCGGGAATCTCTCGAGCAGCGCATCCCAAAAAGCGAAATGGCCTTCGATGAACCGCATCTCCTTCATTCCCCAACGATCCGGCTCGGCAGCCGCTTCCAGATACGGATTGGGGTCGATATTGAAATCCTCCTCATACCAGTCGATATCGTAATCGTCGACCAGACCGGCGACGACATCGACCGCCCAGCGGAACGCTTCGGGTCTGCCGAGATCCAAGAGCAGCGTCTGCCCATCACGGATCTGACCGTCGGCGTTTCCGCTCAGAAAATACTCGGGATGTTCGAGCGTGATCGGTCGGCCGTGCAGGGCGCGGCACGGCTCGACCCAGACAAGGAACTTCATCCCCGCCGCATGCGCCGCGTCACTGACCGGCTTGAGCGTTCCCTTGTGCCAATTCGGATTCGGTCGCCAGTCGCCGGCCATGATCCCCCAATCCCCTTCGAAAACCGAATAGGACGGGACGACCCCCGTTCCGTACCAACCAGCATCGAACCAATAGACGTCCAACGGAATCTCATATGCCTTGATCTTCTCGATGATGTCGAGATGTTCTTTCGACGGAATGCCACCCCAGACGACTCCGGAAATCGGCGGCTCGACCAATTTCCCAGCGCGATGCGGCGAGTAATGGTCGAGCACAAGCCGTCGGAACATGTTCTGACCGTGCATCAACTCCCCTTGCCAGTAGAGGGCCAAGTTCATCGTCGAGCGGACCGTCTCGCCGGGATGAAGGATCGAGTCGAAGTTTTCGACTCCGGCCAGAATCGTCGAGTTCCCGCTCCCCTGATGATCGAAATAGGCTCGCCAGGCGCCGCTCCAGCCCAGTCCAGTGATGAGCCCGTCGCCGCCGGTCTGATAGTTGAAGAACGGAAGCCAAATGGCGCTCGACCGTTTGTCGGTCGAAAGGTGGTACGCGTGCGTCTGCCCCCACTGGGCGTTGGTGGGCGTGTCCATCGCAATCCGACGACGCTTGTCCCACATCGAATTGTGCATGACCTCGCTCATGAAGTGAAAATCGTCTTCATGGCCGGGCGAGCCGACCGAACGATGCAGAATCGGCAGCGAACCATCGGCCGCATTCCAGTAGGTGTCGATGCCCCAGAAATCATGAACCTTCGCCGAATCGGTTTGTCCGTTGTTTCGGAGGTGGACAACCCATTGGAAGGCGGGCAAATCCCGAAATTCGGTCAACTTCATCTCGCACGATAGCGAGGTCTGGTCGTCCTTCCACCTCAAAACATGCGTGCGGGTCTTGTCATCTTGCCAACCGCCCGACTCGATGTCCGCCGCCTCGATTTTGACCCAATCTCGACTGCTTCGCTCGCCACATCGGAACGAGAAGGGGAGGTCGGCGACATACCGCCCCGCATCCGCCTCGCCTCGTCTCAGCAGAAAGTCCTTCCATTGGGCGACGAACGCCATCTCGCTGGCCGTCGGTTTCGACGAATACGGCTCGACCGGAATCTCCGCGCCGCAGGCGAACGCAGACACGAACAGCGCCGCGGAGAAGCATAGAAACACAGACTTGTCGGGCATCGGTATCAGCTTGCTTAACGGTGGGTTTGTGGTTTAACGCAAGATTCATATCGGCCGCCCATTCCAGCGGCTGGTCGCCTGAATTGTAAACCAACAGCCAATGAGACGACCACCCGGTGCTGGTTGGTGAAAACTGGCCTGCGGCCAGACGATACCTACCCTGGTACCACACCCCGGGTGCAGGGCCGCCAACCTCGCACAGGGTTCGCGGTGAAGAAGTGAACCGTCGATGCGAAGAGAATCACCGATGGAACAGATTTCAAAACGATCACCAGGGCGATTTCTCCCGGCCTTTCACCACTCCAAGTCTCCGGTGTCTGGTTTCAGCCTCAGCGCAGGTCCGACGACGAACGCCTGGTCCCCGACTATCGGCGGGAGGAGATTGGGGATTGTACTGGCCCGTGGGATTTGCCATCGTGTAAACACCAAGGAGAGCTTCTCATGTTTCAACGAGATCACGATCATCCGGGAAAACGTGCTGCACGGTTGTCACGGCGACGGTTTTTGGCGGCCTCCGGCGCTGCGTTGAGTACCGCCTGGGCCGTCCCGACGATCGTTCCCGCTTCGGCGCTGGGTGCAGATGGCACAGTCGCGCCAAGTAACCGGATCGGCGTGGGGATGATCGGTTTGGGACGGCAGGCGATCGCCCACAATCTGCCGGTATTCGCGAGGGCGGCGGACGCTCAAGTGGTCGCGTTATGTGACGTCGATCGCTGGCGTCTGGAATTCTCGCAGGAAAACCCTGCGGCCGTCGCGGTGGCGAAAGAGCACGACATCGACTTGGACAAGATGCAGGCTTGTTTTCGCACGACGGATTTTCGGGAATTGCTGGCCCGCGCGGACGTGGATGCGGTGATGATTACGACGCCTGACCACTGGCATGTCCCCATGGCCCTGGCGGCCATCAAGGCCGGCAAGGACGTGGCCTGCGAGAAGCCGATCGGGCTCTGCATCGCGCACGGCCGCATCTTGGCCGATGCTGCGGCACTTGCCAAGTGCGTGTTCCGCACCGACAGTGAGTTCCGCTCGATCCCCCTGTGGTACAAGGCGGTGAGCCTGGTCCGTACGGGCAAGATCGGACAGCTGAAAGCCATCCGCACGGTAGCGCCCTGTTGGAACGAATCGCTCCCCATGCAGCCCACCATGCCTGTTCCGCCGGAGCTGGACTACGACATGTGGCTTGGTCCCGCACCCCTGGCTCCTTACACCGAGAATCGCGTCCACGCCCCCAAGAGCTATGTCGCCGGGTACGATCGGCCCGGCTGGTACGGCAACCGGACTTATTGTGACGGAGGCATCTGCAACTGGGGCTACCATCCCTTGGACGTTGTCCAGTGGGGCAACAACTCAGAACTGACTGGTCCGATCGAGGTGGAAGGGCGTGGCGAGTTTCCGCCCCTCGACGGGCTCTGGAACGTCATCCTCGGCTTTGACGTGCGGTATCGGTACGCCAATGGCGTGGAGCTGTTCTACACCAATGCCGGACGAAACGCGACGCCCGATCAGGTCCACGTCCGGTTCGAGGGCACCGAGGGCTGGATCTGCGTCTGGTATGCCCCCGATCGTCTGGAGGCGGAACCGCAGTCGCTCCTGACGGCAGAAGTTCAGCCGGAAGATTTTCCCTTTCCGCTGGAGAATGAGAAACGCAACTTCTTGAACTGCGTGAAGACCCGCGCACGCACTTTGGCGGATGCGGAGGTCGGGCACCGGTCCAGTACCGTGGCCCAGCTCGCCTACATCGCATGCCAGGTCGGACGGCCCTTGAAGTGGGACCCGGTTGCCGAGCGTTTCGTCGGCGACGAGGAAGCCAACCGCCTCCTGTGCCTCCCGCCAGGACGTGCTCCCTGGAACGTTACTTAGGAGCTCACTCGCCGCACGCAAGACGCAGGCCACTCGCGATCACACAGCGAATAGAAACAGACACCCTGATTTCAGTCTCAGCGCAGAGCGAGTCTCCGCCATCGCGGCGAGCACGTTCGTCGGCCTGGTTGCACACGACACGACCTGAATTCCAGAGATAGCCTATGGAGACCTCCCTGAGCGGCCTGTATCGGAACCGGCTGGGCCGTTACACGGCCGCCATGCGTAATGAGCAGCCGGACTGTGTGCCCATCCGCCCGTTTGTCGCCGAGTTCACGTCGGTCTATGCGGGTTACACGTGCCAACAGACCGCGCACGACTATCGGCTCGGATTCGATGCGGCGTTCAAAACCGCTCAGGCTCACGACTGGGATGCCGTGGTCCCGAACATGATTGCGACGTGGACTGGCATGACGCAAGCCTTGGGCTTGAAGTATTACATGACGCCAGGCATTGATGTGCCGGCCCATGTGGGCCATCAGTATCTGGAACCCTCCGAAGATCAGGCGTTCATGAAAGCCGACGAATATGACGCGTTGATCGAAGACCCCACGGGGTTCCTTTACAATGTCTGGCTCCCGCGTGTCTCGGCCACCATGAGCCCGATCGGTGGACCAGTGACTCCTCTGCACAATCTGACGCTGGTCAAAGGGGGCATGGCCATGATGGAGTTCTTCGCCGCCTGGGGTAGCCAGGAGCGTCGCTTGCGGGACGAGGCAGGGATGCCCTCGGCAATTGCCGGCATTCTGAAAGCACCGTTCGACGTCATCGCCGACAAGCTGCGCGGCTATGTCGGACTGACCGTCGACATGTTCGAACGACCAGACAAAGTGCGGGCCGCCTGTGAGTCGCTTGCGCCGCACCTCTTCCACGTGGCCTTGACCTCGGGGGATCCGACAGGCCACGTGCCAATCGGCTTCTGGATGCACAGGGGCTGTGTCCCGTTTGTCTCCCACGACACATTTCGTGACGTGTACTGGGCTACCCTGAAGCCAGTCATCGAAGAGTTGTGGCGACACGGCCGGCAGACGTTGTTCTATGCGGAAGGAAACTGGGATCACCACCTGGAGACTTTTGCCGAATTGCCGGAACGCTCGATCGTGTACCATGTCGACAAAGGTGATATCTTCCAGGCCCAGAGGATCCTGGGGGACAAATTCTGTCTGTCGGGCGGACTCTCCAACTTCTTGCTCAGCTTCGGTACACCGCAGGAAGTCCGGGCGGCGTGCCAGAAGATCATCCGTGGCGTCGCGCAGGAGGGTGGCTACATCATGGATGCCGGGGCCATCATGCAGAACGACACGAAGATCGAAAACATCCAGGCCATGACGGAGGCAACGCGCGAATATGGGGTCTTTTCCCGAGGTCATGCACCGGAACCGGCGCCCGTCGGCGTGGCCACCGCACAGGACATCCACTGGATGGGACGCACAACACGGAACAATCCGGGCGTCTGCCAACCGTGGGAATCAAAGAAAGCGACATTGCCGCCCGTCACCGGCGATGAGCAACTCGCCCGGCGAATCTGGGAGCAGGTTGACGGCTTGGGCAACGCCTTTATTTGGCAGATTCTGCTTTCCTTTTGAAGATCGGGAAAGGGCCTGTCCGCCTCGGACATGATGAGTGCCAGCGGGCTAGACGGATGGCCAGCAAACAGCATCCCTCACCATGCGACCGCGTACGCATCGACTCGCGGATCCGCACCGGCACTCAAAACGCCCGTTTCAGGGTCGACGGCGATGGCCGCGGTGGAGCCGAGTGACCAGCCGCCGGTCACCTTGAGCTTGTGGCCTTTCTTGCGCAGCGCTTCGCGTACGGCCTCGGGAATCCGGTCCTCGACGCTCATTTCGCCAGGATACATCGTGTGCGGAAAGAACGATTGCGGAAAACTGCGAGTGGACCAGCGCGGCGCCTCGATCGCCTGCTGAACGTTCATGCCAAACTCGACTACGTTCAAGAAAGTCTGCAGGGTGCGCAGGCATTGGTCGTCACCCCCAGGGCTCCCCATCACCAGGAAGGGCTTGCCGTTCTTGAGGACGAGCGTCGATTGCAGCGTACTGCGGGGACGCTTGCCGGGTGCCAGGGCGTTCGGGTGACCGGGAACGAGCGAGAAGTAGTCACCGCGGCAGTTCAACGTAAAGCCGAGATCCCCCATCGCCACACATGTTCCGTAGCCGGTGTGCAGGCTGGGCGTGAACGACACCACGTTGCGATCCTGGTCGATGATGCACAGGTAGCTGGTATCGCCACCGTCTCCACCGGGTTGGGCATAATCGATGTCGACCGGGTGTGCACACGACTCAATCTCGCCCTGGCGGAATTCGAAGCACGCCTTGTCCGGATCGATCAACTGGCGCCGCTGAGCCGCGTACTCTTTGGAGAGCAGTGTTTCCCAGGGGATCCTGATGAACCGATCGTCGCCAAGGTACTCGCGGTCGGCAAAGGCCAGCTTGATCGATTCCGCACCCGCGTGAATGTACTCCGCACTGTTGTGTTGCAGGGCCCGCAGGTCATAGGTTTCGAGAATGTTCAGTGCGAACAGCTCTGCCGGACCTTGGGTCGCAGACCGATCCTTCACGACCTGGTAGCCCCGGTAGTCGATCGAGACTGGCTCGTCGACAATCGCTTCGTACGTGGCGAAGTCCTCGTAGCGGAACAATCCACCCTGTTGTTCCGAGAACTCCGCCATTTCGCGCGCGATGTCCCCCTTGTAGAACCGGTCGCGAGCCGCCTTCAAGGCGGCCCGGCGGCCACCCGCCGCAGCCTCCTGCTCGGCTTCCACCAGGCGGCTCAGCGTGCCCGCCAGCTGCGAAACAGTGTAGATGGCACCTGCTTCCCAGGTGCGGTCCAGAGAAAACGCCCGGACGCTCGTGGGATACTTGCGCAGCTTTTCGCTCTTGAGCGACGCGGCCAAGCGTTCGTTGAGCACGAAGCCGTTGGCGGCCATTTCCATGGCGGGTGCGAGCACCTCCGCAAAGGTCATCGTGCCCCAGCGATCGAGCAGCATGTACCAGGCGTCCACCACACCAGGCACCGTCCCGGACAGGAGCCCTTCGCTGACCGGGATCTTGCCCTGCTGATGCGTGTTGTACCAATCGATGGTTGCGAGCCGCGGCGCCGTGCCTTCGGCATTCACGGAGTAGGCCCGGCTGGCGCGAGCATCGTAGACCAGCAGCATCGCGTCGCTGCCGACACCGTTGTTGGGCGCGTCCACGAGGGCCAACACAGCCTGAGCGGCCACGGCCGCGTCGAAGGCGTTGCCTCCCGCGCGCAGAATTCGCTCCGCGACCTGCGTGCTCTCGGGCCGCATCGACGAGACGGCATACGACCGCCCGCGCACCACCGGCCGTGTCAGCCGATCCGGCGCTGCCTCGGGCGGGCCGGCACCGTCGGCATGCATGGCCTGGCAGCAGAAAAAGAGCGTGGTGTGCATCAGCATCGCGTTGACGTTCATATTCATATTCATATTCATATTCATGCCAAATGCCGACCCGTTCATCACGTTTGCCGGATCGCGGCCGCGACGCAGGATACCAGAGTTTGAGAGCGTGGTCATAGCCACCCTCCGCCTGAAATCGTCGCGGCGAAACGCCGGACCGGGCCAGCTCTCCGGCTCGAACGACCGTTGCGGACCGATCGGCACTCCTCAGAAAATTAGTTTGCGTGAATCGCCCCGATTTGCTGTAATCAAGTGGGTGCTCGCGAGATGAAGGACCTTTCGGGGGCGGTCCGGAGTCTCCGCCTGGAAAAAGGAGCGGCTTATGTCCACCGGGTTTTGGCTAGGCGTTCGCGGGATTCGCGTGGGTCTGGTGGGTGGCATTCTGGCTGCGGTCGTCGCCGGCTTGATTGGTCCGCAACTGTCGGCCGATACCCTGGCGAACCAGCGGCGGGAGGCCGAGGAACTGGTCCTTGAGGCGCTGTCGCTCGAAGCCTACGGGAGGGACAGTGACCGGCAACAACTGCTCGAGCGTGCCGTACAATTGGCGCCCGATCAGCCATCTACGCACTGGCACAAAGGTGAGGTGCGTGTGGGCAATCAGTGGCTGCCCGCGTTTGGGCCGGTTGAATCATCCAACGAGAAGCGGCTGCGTGAGAGCTATGAACAGCGACGCGCGGGGGCAGTAGATTCGGTCGAAGGCCAACTGGCCCTGGCCGATTGGTGCGCGTCACACCATCTTCTGGCACAGGAAATTGCACATCTAAACCGAATTCTGCAGCTGGCACCCGATCACGCCGTGGCTCGGGAGCGGTTGCAGTTCGAACGCGTTGATAACAGCTGGGTGCAACGTCGGGATCTGTGGCAGGGCCTGCGCCAGCAGCGGCAGATCGACGAGTCGCTGAAGAGCTGGCAGCGGACACTTGACGTACTTCTCGCCAGCCTGCGGCGCGGGTCTTCGGCCCGAACCGGGCTGATCGTCGACCGGCTCAAGTCGGAATTGACGCCGGACGCTGTGCCTGCTCTGGAAATCGTGTTGGGCAATGACAGCGAATCCGCGGCCCTGGTCGGTGTGCAACTGCTGGGCTACATCCAACAACACGATGCCGCTGCCAGCCTGGCCCGCCAAGCAGTCCTGTCGCCCTGGCCCACAGTGTGCACCGCGGCGTTGGAGCAACTGCAGAAGCGGCCACGCGATCACTACGTGCCGCTGTGGCTTGCCGAATTGTCGACGCCGATCGAGTCGCGGATCCAGGCGGAATTGATCAACGGCCGAATCCTGTACCGACACGAACTGACGCGCGAGACGCAAACGCAGCACAGGACCACCGTGTTAGACACCGTGATGGACCGGCAACGAAGCCTGGTGCGGTTGCCCGCCGGCAACAACGCGATCATTGGTGCCGGCGCGATGGCCGGCGCCCGGATGGCTCTCGGCATGGCCCAGTCCGAAACACGTGCCCGGGCGCTGGCCGATGCGCAAGCCACTGCATACGGTCGCGAGTTGGAGCGGGCCCGGCAGAACCAACGCATCGAAGCGATGAACGACCGGCTTTACCAGGCCTTGGCGGCCGCCACGGGCGAGTCGCTGGCACGGACGCCTCAGACCTGGTGGTCGTGGTGGGATAACGAGAACGGCGTGGCGTTCAACGGCGGCAAACAGACCGGCTACCGCTACTTCCAGGACGTGCGCATGTATCAAGATCTGCGTCCCCCCACTCTATCCGGCGACGGTTCCTCCGGGAGCGGTTCCTCGTCTGGCTTCTCGCAGGTCGAGTGCTTCGTCGCCGGTACACCAGTCTGGACGATAGCGGGAGCGGTGGACATCGAGAACATCCGCGTCGGGGACCTCGTGCTGAGCCAGGACCCGAACACGGGCGAGTTGGCGTTCCAGCCTGTCTTGCAGACCAGTCAGCGGCCGCCTGAGCGGTTGGTCAAAGTTAAACTGGCCACGCGCTATGGCGACACGCTGGAAGGCAGCGGCGGTCATCCGCTGTGGGTAGCGGGCGACGGCTGGGTCAAGTTGCGGGATCTGCAGCCGGGCATGGTCCTCCACGGTGGGGATGGTACCACCATGGTCAGCGACGTCGAGCCTGGCAGCACGCAGAGAACTTACAATCTGATCGTGGATAACTTTCACACTTATCTGGTGGGCGAAAGGCGACTCCTTTGCCATGACAATACGCCGCGCCGACCCACCAGCGCCATCGTCCCAGGACTGATGGTCCACTAGGCCTTCACGGCCACCCGCTGCGAGCAAGCCCAACATCTCTGCTCCCTGGCTCGCTCTCCTTCTCACAGACCCAGGCCGATCGCGTTTCCACGATGAGCGATTCTGACTCAATGCCGTCGTCTCCACCCAACGTGTCTCCGATCGATGAGGTTGTGAACGCCTTCGTGCGCAATCAAGAAATGGCCTCCAAGCTTCCCCAGTGAGCCTCGGGAGAGGGAAGCAGATACGATGATGACGTTCTTAACACGCTCGAAGTTGACGACTGGCATCGTGGTGTCATCGTCGCTCCTCACTGTGACGCGATGCTCTTGATCAGATTAGGGATCGGGTAGTCGAAGCGTTCGTCGGGTGAAGGACCTTGGGGACTCATCGTCCGCACCAGGTCGCGCAGAGTGTCGGCTCGCGGTCCAAGCGAGTCGATGGCATCCAGCGCGGACATGGCGACCAACACACCATTGGTCTGCGGTGGTGCCAGTTCACCAAGTACCGCCAGGGCGGCAGCCAGATCCGCGGCGGTTCCCCACTGAGCCAGACTCTGGGCCGCCACGATCCGCACAATTGGCGACGGGTCCTGCAGCAGCCTTCGCAGCGGTGCTTCCTGGCCAGCCACGGCTGTGCGGCCGCGCATCAAGTGACCTAACGCTGCCCAGTAACGAATGGCGCTGTCCGGGTCGGCCAGCATTGGCTGCAACTTCGGCAGGGCCTGTTCGTCGAGATTCGAGGCCAGCTCCGCCACGGCCAGAATCCGCGCAAACGGGTACTTGGCATCGTCACGAGCCAGTTCATACGGCGTTGTTCCCTGCGACCGCAAGTGCATCTCGATTTCCGGTAAGAGGCAAATGTCGCGAATGGCCCCGGCATGGTCGCGCTGTGCTTGCCGCAATCTGTGCAAAATCACCTGATGGGCGGGCGATGACACAAGATTGCTGACTTCATCCGGGTCGGTCTGCAGGTCGTACAGTTCCTCGGGCGCTGGGGCACGCGCCAGAAGTTCGATTGCGCGTCGTTGGTCCGACCACGATCAAACCAGTCTCGCCACACACGCGTGGTGGGGGTCATGAACTGGTAATCGACGTGCTGAGCCTGCGAAACGTGCGGATAGTAATTGCGCAAGTAGACGTAGCGGCCGTCGGTGACGCTGCGCACCGTATCGCACCTTTCATCCATGCGGCCCCGCTCGCCGTAGAGAAGAGCAGGGGCGCTGTCTGAAAAGGCCCCGCAAAAGCGTGCCCCTGCATCCACGTGGGAGGCTGGACGCCGACCAGGCTCAGCAGCGTCGGAGCGAAGTCCACAAAATTGACCAGCCGATCCGACTGGCCGCCCGGATGGTATTCCCGTGGCGCGAGATGGCGCCATCGTTCCGGAAAGTAAACGACGAGCGGCACTTGCAGGCCCGAATTCCCTGTCCAGCGTTTGCTGCGTGGCATGCCGCTGCCGTGGTCGGCGTAGTAGAACACAATGGTATCCGACGCCAGCCCTGCTTGCTCAATCTCCCTCAACCGAGCCCCTGCATCGGCATCCACGTCACTGACCTTGTCGTAGTACTGTGCCCAATCCTGACGCACTTCCGGAGAGTCCGGATGATAGGCTGGCACGCGGATCGCCGCGGGGTCGGTGATCGGATCGTGTGGCCGCGAGCGAATCTGGCTCTCATGGCTCTTCGTGGAGTTGAAGACGGCGAAGAAAGGCTGTCCTTCACGACGATTGCGCCAATGCGCTTTGCCGGAAGACTCATCCCACAGCATGCGAGGTTGGCGGCAATTGTAGTCCTCCTTGCTGTTGTTCGTACAGTAATATCCCGCCTCGCGCAAGAACTGCGGGTACAGCTTGATGTCCGCTGGCAACGACACCATGGATCGCATGTGCAATGCCCCGCAGCTCGACGGATAGAGCCCCGTAATGATCGCCGTGCGAGCCGGTGCGCAGACCGGCACACACGACCACACCTGACGGAAACGCATGCCCTGCGTGGCCAGCGCATCCAGGTGCGGAGTGCGGGCGAGGGGATCCCCGTAGCAGCCCAAGTGCGGTCCGTGGTCTTCGCTGGTCAACCAGAGAATGTTCGGCCGCTCAGCGGCCATCGCGGCGCGCACCGCGACACCAGCCAGGCACGCGAGGCAGAGGAATTGCAGCAGTTTGATCATGACGTGCAGCCTTGTCAAAACAACACGTGAACGGCGAAGGCATCCGTCAACCAGTATATCTATTCTCGGTCGCAAGAAGTTGTCCAGCACTTGATGAGCGGGATTGTTCCTGCGACTCGGCGAGCCGATACTGGACTGGCAGCATGTTGAAAGCGCGAGAAGTCGTCCGCCACAGAGGAGTTCTCCCATGATCCGTTGCCGCAGTGTTTCGTCCTTCACGGTCATCGTGATGTTCCTGTCATGTGTCGCGTGCACGCTGCAAAGGCCGGTGGCCGGCTCACCAAGTGACATCAGCACACCCCAGGACAGGTCAGCGGAAGCTGCCTCGGCCCTCGCGTGGGCAGTGGCGGTGCAGGGAGGCCAGGTTGCTGACGTGCCCGGGAAACGCAACCCCTTGGTGGCGATTCCTCCCAGCCCACTGTTTTCGTTTGTCTTGGGCGGGCAGGATTCGAGTGGGGCATTCCTCATGATGACCCGCGGTGGATTGAATACGAGAGTCGCCGCACTCAAATCATGCCCGATGATCGGCTCCTCAACCTGGGCAATGACGATGTCCGCCAGTTTCTGACCGATTTTGTGGCCGAGCGGATCGAGCAGTACGGCCTGGACTGGTACCGCGAGGATTTCAACATCGCACCCCTGGAATATTGGCAGGAAGCCGATGCACCCGACCGGGTGGGGATCAGTGAGATTCGTTTCGTCACGAATCTGTACGCCATGTGGGACGAACTGCTCGCTCGATTCCCACACCTGGCTATCGACAATTGCGCGAGCGGCGGCCGCCGCATCGATCTCGAGACGATCGGCGCAGTACCGCGCTGTGGCGCACCGACTGGCCGGTGGACGCGACGCACCGCCAATGCCATTCGTTCGGCCTGCTGGCCTGGGTGCCGCTCCACATGTCCGACGGCCCCGTGCTGGCCAACGGCAACGAATATGAGATTCGCAGCGCCATGACGGCCGGCTTGAATGTCAAACTGCCGGGTGACGACAAGCCCGAGACGGTGGCCGAGGCCAAACGCCTGCTCGACCAGTACCTGCAGATTCAGAAGTACTTCTACGGAGACTATTACCCGCTCACGGACTATTCCCAATCCAACGATGTGTGGATGGCCTATCAGCTGGATCTACCGGAGATCGGCGAAGGAATTGTGGTCGTCCTGAAGCGGCCGGGCAGCCGTGACACCTTGCGATCGCTGCACCTGGAACAGATCGATCCGGCCAAGTCGTACCAGATTTCGAATCTCGACAGCGGCCAGCAGGAAACCGTTCCAGGCAGCACGCTGAACCAGCTTGGATTGCGCGTGCCGTTGCAGAAACAGCCGGATTCGGCCGTGCTGCACTACAAAACGCGCGAACCGTAGCGCGAAGGCTTGTCCGTCATGCCGCGTTGAACACAACGAACGCGCGACAAGCAGGCATATTGCCTGCCTGGCGAGCGGTGTAGACTAGCGGTTGGCGCAGGCGAAACACAGGAGAAACTTCATGAGCAATACGATCGTGAATCGTCGTAGGTTCCTGGCCACTGCTGCAGCTGGATTGGCTCTTCCGGCGGCTGGTATTCCGTGGGCTGCGGCCGCAGAACTCTCGGAAGGGCTCAAGCCGATCGGCGATGCCCAGGGGATTCATCCCGGTCGTGTGGTCTGGGTGCATGACCCCAGGGTGACCGATTGGAGCGGTCCGGGAGATGGCCACTGGTGGGAAGGCGACCGCGTCAAGCAGGCGCGTGTCGATGCGATGCTGGACCGCGCCGTGTGCGAGCTGACCGGCGAGGGGACGGTTGCCGAGGCCTGGACCAGGCTTTTCCGCCGTCTGAACCAAGCTCGCCATAAGGGAGACGTGAGCTATCGCGCCAACGAAAAGATTGTGATCAAGCCGAACTGGGTGGGGATGATCTTCAGCGAGGGGCATGTGGACCCGCAGACATACACGTTCATCGGGCGGCACGACTATATGAACACCGCGCCGCAAATGATCCTGGCCTTGCTGAGACAACTGACCAGCGTCGGCGTGGCTCCATCGGATATCACTGTCTGCGATACCCTGGCCTATCTCGTTAACGAGTACCATGGTTTGCTCCACGGTTCCTTTCCCGGTGTGAACTACGAAGACTACGGTGGCCAGTTCGGACGGGTCAAAGTGAGCAGTTCCACCGTGCCGCTGTACTGGAGTTGCCGTCCGCAGGTCGCAGCGCAGGACTTTCTCCCGACGTGTTTTGCTGCGGCGGATTACCTGGTGAACTTCGCGAACTTCAAGGCTCATATGGGCGGGGGCGTGACACTCTGCGCTAAGAACCACTACGGCTCGCTGATCCGCTGGCCTGTTCAGGAAGGGTACTACGACATGCACCCCGCCTGTTTTTCTCAACAGGGCGGCATTTACCGCCCGCTCGTGGATCTGATGGGCCACGCACACCTTGGTGGAAAGACGGTGCTGAATTTGATTGACGGGCTGTTCTCCGGATTGCACCCGCGGGACCCAGTCCCTCAACGTATGCAAACGCCCCCCTTCTCTGGCCACTGGTCTTGCAGCCTGTTTGCCTCGCAGGACCCTGTGGCCATCGATTCCGTAGCCCTCGACTTCCTGCAGGCCGAATGGTCGGATTTCCCTCGACAGGGCGGCGTCGACGATTACCTGCACGAGGCTGCGCTGGCCCACTCCCCACCGTCGGGTACGTTCTATGACCCAGACCACGCCGCCGAAACACAGCGACTGGCCAGCCTTGGAGTTCACGAACACTGGAACAATTCGCGCGACAAGAAATACTCACGCAATCTTGGGTTGGCCGAGGGCATCGAGCTGGTCGCGGTAGAACACGGTTAGTGAGAACGAGCGATTCGATCTTCGCGGAAAAGACGCTTGAGGCGTGAGCCGGCGGATTCATTCCCGCTGTCAGCCAGAAACCAACCAGGAGAATATCATGCGCATCCTCGGCAATTGCCTGCTTTGTGGGACGATCTTGTTCCCCGGTTCGCTCGCCATCTCACAGATCCAGGCCGCTCCCGTCGCCACAGTAGCCGTTTCCGACGCAACGCAGTCGAACCCGCCCAACGTGCCTCCTGTCGATGAGGTTGTGAACGCCTTCGTTCGCAGTCACGAAATCGCCGGCGCCGTGACGCTCGTCGCGGACGCGGAGAACATCCTTCATCTGGGAGCCGTCGGGTTTGCGAGATTGAAAGACAAGTCGTCCGAGAAGCAAGATCGCATGAGCATCGATTCGATCTTCTGGATCGCGTCGATGTCCAAGCCTGTGACCGGCGTGTGTGTCATGCAGTTGGTCGATCAAGGCAAGCTGTCGCTGGACGATCCGATCGATCGTCATCTTCCCGAAATGCGCGCGCTGACAAATGACACCGGCGAGCACGTAGTGGTGACCGTCCGGCAATTGCTCAATCACACCTCCGGCATGCGCGAGCTGCAAGAACCTTACGCATACCAATCACTTGCCGACGTCAGCCCGCTTTATGCCAAGGCGGGTGTGCAATTCCCTCCCGGCACGAAATGGCAATACAGCCAGACCGGTATCAATACCGCTGCTCGAATCGTCGAAGTCATCAGTGGCCTGACGTTCGATAAGTATGCCGACCGATTCCTGTTCGAACCGCTCGGCATGCACGATACAGGTTTCTATCTCACCGAACAGCAGGCTTCGCGCCTGGCGACCAGTTACAGTCGGGCTCCCGACGGGGTTCTTGAACCCGCGTCGATCTTTCTTCTCGCAGGAAAAACGCCGACGGACCGCAATCGCCTGCCAGCCGCTAATGGAGGTTTGTTTTCGACTGCTATGGACTACGCCAGGTTCTGCCAAATGTTGCTCGGAAATGGGGACTTTCAGGGAAAACGCATTCTGTCCGAAGAATCGGTGCGGATCCTGCGAACGCCCAGCACACAAGATCTCGTGACCGGCTTCACCAATGGAAACGCGTGGGGCGTCGCAGTTTGTGTCGTTCGCGAACCGCAAGGCGCGACAAGCATGCTCTCGCCGGGGACGTTTGGGCACGGCGGGGCTTACGGAACGCAGGCATGGATCGATCCTGTGCAAGGTCGTGCCTTCATCCTGATGGTGCAACGATCCAACTTTGCCAACGCAGACGATTCCGACGTGCGAAGAGCGTTTCAGGAGATTGCATCCAAACTTCCCAAGGGGCGATAAAGGGAGTGGCGCATGTTCGCTGAAACAACCACACCCCAAGGTGAGCCCAAGGGGGGAACACCTGCGAACGACAAGCCGAAGAACAAGCGAATTTGCAGCCACTACGCGCGGCGTGCGGGCCGGCAGCGGGGCGAATCGCTGTGTTTCATGGGGCTTCGACGACGACGCGAAACCCCACGTTGAACACACCTTGCCAGGGCGCGTAGTGCCGGCGTGTGGCCGAGCGGGCTCGGCCAGGGCGATCGTACCACGACCCGCCTCGCACCACCTTGGCCCCTTCGGCGTCGCCGGACTCGCGGCCGTCGGCAGGATCGTAGGGATAGGGCTCGTAGTTCGAGCGGGTCCATTCAGCCGCATTGCCAATCATGTCATACAGACCCCACGAGTTAGGCCCATAAGAGCCGACGGGCGCAGTGACCAACGCGCCATCGTTGAACCGCCCGTCCTTGGGGTGCCACGGCGGCGAATCACCCCGCGCGAACTGCGTCAGCGTGGCGTCGGCCAGATTAGCGAAGCGGCCGAAATCGACATTCAGATCGCCATAGAACATCGGACCGGAATTGCCAGCCCGACATGCCCACTCCCATTGCACCTCCGTCGGCAGAACGCACTTGCGGCCGGTGCGTTGCGAGAGCCAGTCGCAGAAGGCCGCCGCGTCGTTCCACGACACACGCACCACGGGCTGCCGAGGGCCATTGACCGGGATTCCGCGTTCGTTCTGATCCTTGTTGGTCTCGCTGATGACGCCGCTGTCCTGGGCCGGTCGAAACACGGCGTACTCGGCGTTGGTCACTTCGTAACATCCCAGGTAAAACGGACGGGCAACGACCGCTCGGGACTCGGGCGACTCGTCGGGGTCGCCTGTGGCGGCGCCGAGGATAAACTCCCCGGCGGGAACCAGCACCAGTTCGAGATTCACGCCCGGCGCCAGCGGCAAGTGCAGTTGCGTTGGCAGACCAGCCGACGCCTGGCGGTGCTGCGCTGCGGCGGTGTCGAACGGCCAGTCTGCGATCGGCGGATGCGGCGCGCGAGCAGTTTCTAACACGGGAGCGACGAACGTCGCGGCAACCTGTGGGATGGCGGGCACGGCCTCGGGATCCTCAGGCCGGCCGGCGTACTTGGTGCGCATCGCCAACCGGCGCTGCATGACGTCGCGTGGGCCACCCGTCTGCTCGGTCCAATTGCCGTGATCCGGCACGTTCAAGTCGATCCACGTCACGAGCCGATCCCAGGCCTCCGCATCGAGTTGAACGTTGTGGTGCCCCTGTTGGAGCCGCTGGATGAGTTCGCTGGTTCCGGCGTGAAACTCCAGCGGCATCTGCATATGGTAATCACTTTCGGGCCCCGGCCGGCGGACATACGGATGCAGCGCCACATAGGACGGCGTGAAATTGCGGAAATTCGCCGAGCCGTTCACGCGCAGATCGAGCGCGCTGTACGCACCAGCCTTCGGCTGGCCGTCGTGGCAGCCAACACAGTACTTGTCCAGCACCGGCTGCACTTCCCGTCGGAAGCTGAAACCACGCGGCGGCCCGTACCACGGAGTAATGTCGACCGGCTCCTGCTGACTGGCAAGAGACGGATTGCCAGGCGGACTCGAATTCTGGGATTCGTGGCAACCGACACACGAGAGCACCTCACCTGGCATCGCCGTGAACCAGCTGCGCATCACCTGCAGTGCACGGCCGTCGGCATCCAGTGGTTGCACAGCGATCGGCGTATTGGCGGGGACGCGGAAACTGGCCGAACCGTCCGACTCGACCGGCACGGTACCGAGAATGCGCCGGCCGTCCCAGGGACCGTCGATGCCGATGTTGATGTGTCCTCCCATGCCGGGATACGCGTAATGCGGTTCGTAGACCCGCAGCCGCTTCACCGCTCCACGCGGCACGCCGGCCAGGCCCGGACCGCCATAGACATCCGACAAATAGACGACCGCATCGCGTCGGTTTAAGTCGACTTTGTCAGGAATGGCGGGTGGCGACGGCGTGCTGCGCAACGGCACCGGTTCGAATAACGCGTATCCCGGCTCCTCGGCCAAGAGCACCATGTTGTCGAAGACGTCGACGAGATAAATGCCCCACGCAGATTGCGACTTCGGCTGGCAGGCCACCAGGAATAGCTTCTCCGAGAGTGGATAGGGATGCAGGAACTTCGGCCACGAGTCATCGACCAACGTGTCGCGGATGATGGGTGCGACAGGGCGTCCGCGCCCAGGGATCCGCTGCACCGCACCGCCCGCTTCGTGCCGACCGCGCGGGGTCGAACACCACGAGTTCCCCCATTCGCGGCACACCGTGGTGGCCAGAGATCACGGCGACCACTTTCGTCGGATGGCCGGGCAGGGGTCGTGCGTAGAAGATCGAGTTCGGCCACATCGAGTTGCTGCCGTAGTACTCCGCTTGATTTGTGCCATCCGGGTTCATGTGAAATAGCAGCCGCGTGAAATAGTGCGGCGAATCAGAATATTCCCAGCGGGAGTAGAGTACGCGACCGTTGTTGAGCACCGTCGGGCACCAGTCATGGTCCTGGTCGAAGCAGAGCTGACGGACTTCGGAACCGTCGGCATTCATGCGGCAGAGATTCGCGACCGTGTTGCTGCCACCGACACATGGCACGCCGTGAAAGCAACGGGTCGAACAGAACATGATGCGCCCATCGGGCAAATAGCAGGGGTCGTAGTTGTCGACATCCGGTTCGTCACCGGGTGTCACCTGGCGCAGCCCGCTGCCGTCCGACCGCATCTCGAAAATCTGCCAACGATCGTGCGTGCCGATCGAGGAAAAGAGCAGTCGAGTGGCATTCGCATGCAGATCCACGTCGCCTACAAAAGCGCCGTCGGCCGGTTTCAGGAGCGTCGTCCTCTGTACGCGGGTCCGCCACGATGAGAGCACGGCGATTTCGTTGTCATAGCCGCGCCCAGGCAGTGCGCAGTTGCCCTGCCAGTTCTGCGGCAAACCCAGCTGATTCGCGCTGCGGCGCACGACGAGCAAGCGGTCGAAAGCGAGATACGGACTGGAGAGGAGCACCTCCCGCTGCAAGGCGATGAACCGTTCGGCGACGGTTTGTTGCCGCCCTTCTAAGTCCGAGATGCCGCTGGCGATGGCTTCGTCCAGCGCGGTGGTCTCTGCTTCCAAGCGATCGAGAGTGTTCAGCCAAGACTGGGCTTGCGGACGCATACTGGGTGTCGACACCGCCGCGTCCTCGATCGCCCGGCGCAGGGCGACCGGATCCAGCGGCACTCCGCGCTGGGCGGCATTGGGGGCGGAAGGCTCGCCAGCCACGCCGGTTCGTGCAGCTGAGCAACAGCATTGCGACCAAAAGCGTCGACGGAGACCAGCGGGCATCGTTCATCCGTCAGTTCCTCTTTGCTTGTTGAGCGAACGGGGCGCAAGGCCCCGGGGGCCACTGGCCAAGGGCAAGGCGGGGTCGCGTCACGTAGCGGCCGGTGTGGTGGGTTGCGTATAGTGATAAGGTAACAGGCCGGGGTCCGGCAAGCACGTTTTGGAGAAAAGTCGCTCGGGTAACCAAGGACTTTGATCGTGAGCGAGAAGTTTCTGCTGGGAATCGACAACGGCGGCACAGTGGCCAAGGCAGCCATCGTCGCGCAGGACGGCCGGGAATTGGCGGTCGCCGCGTGCAAGACTGAATCGCTGACGCCCTTACCGGGTTGGGTCGAGTTCGACGCCGAAGCACTTTGGCAAGCAACCGCCGCCGCCGTGCGTAACGTGATTGACAAGGCCGGCATTGCCGCGGACAAGATTGCCGCCGTCGCCTGCACCGGCCACGGCAACGGTCTGTATCTGGTCGATGCCGAGGGGCGTCCCGTGCGCAACGCGATTTTCTCCGCCGACGCTCGGGCTCGCGAGTATGTCGAACGGTGGAACGCCGAGGGGATCGACCGCGCGGTTCGGCCGCAGACGATGCAATCGCTGTGGCCTGGACAGCCTAACGCCCTGTTGGCATGGCTCGCTGATCACGAACCAGGCGTTGTCAGCCGAACTTGCTGGTGCTTGATGTGCAAAGACTACACCCGCATGAGGTTGACCGGTGAGGCGTTCGCCGAGCAGACCGACATGTCGGGCACGAGCCTGTTGGATGTGGGAACCGGTCAATACGACGCGGGACTGCTCGAGGCGTTCGGCATTGGCACGTGGGACCAGAAGCTGCCGCCGTTGCGGCTCTCTACCGACCTGTGCGGACGAGTGACACAAGCCGCCGCAGAACTTACCGGCCTGAGGCCAGGCACGCCGGTGGCGGGTGGCCTGTTCGACATCGACGCCTGCGCCCTCTCCTCGGCGCTGCTCGATGAGCAACAGTTCGGCATGACTTTTGGCACTTGGGGCATCAATCAGTATGTGTCACCGACGCCGGTCGTCGACAATATCTTCATGACGTCGCGCTATTGCGTGCCGGGTAACTATCTGATGCTCGAGGGAAGCGCCACGTCGGCCGCCAACCTCGAGTGGTTCCTCGCGCAGGTCTTTCGCCGCGAGACGCGGTCAGCGCATGAAGCCGATCTCGATCCGTATGCCCAGGTCGATGCGTGGGTTGCTCAGACCGCCCCCGGCGAATCCGGCTTGCTCTTTCTGCCGTTTCTCTACGGGTCAAGCGTCGGGGCTGACGCCACGGGCTGCCTGATCGGGCTCTCTGCGCGCACAGCCGCCGGCAGATCGCCCGCGCCGTGTACGAAGGGGTTGTCTTTGGCCACCGGTTGCACCTGGAGCGATTGCTGGCGTTCCGCCCGATGCCCGCGACGATTCGCGCCAGCGGTGGGGCCGCGCGGAGCGACGTGTGGATGCAGATGGCGGCCGATGTGTTTCAATGTCCAGTCGAAGTACCCGATGGAGTGGAACTGGGCGCCTTGGGTGCGGCCATGTGCGCGGCGGTGGCCATCGGACTCCACGCCGATTATCCGTCGGCCTGCGCAGCCATGACACGGTGCTCCCGGCGTTTCTTGCCTCGGGCGAACCACGCCCAGACCTACGCCGCCAAGTACTCGCGATTTGCGAGACTGCTGAACGCCCTCGAGCCCGCGTGGGCCGATCTCGCCTGGCATGGCCAAGAGTGAACGACTGATTCCTGACCCTGGGCCCTGACCCTGGTTCCTTGCCTCGTTGCTGCCTTGGGGTCAGCCGCGATAAGATGAATGGCCCGCCGCTGTCGGTGGCGACCGTGGTCCGCCGGCACGGATGACCGGCCGGTCCGCATGCGTTTAACAGCCAACTCCATGAAGAGGAACAGGTAGATTGAAGGACTACTCCGCTTGGTCTTTCGCCAACTCCCGCTTGGCTGCCCTGGCGCTGCTGTCGTGTTTCCCGGCCGCCTTCGCCGCGGAGCTGGTCCGTGCGGACGAGATCGTTCGCGATCAGGTGGTCGCCGCCACATCCAAAGACCGCATCCAGTTCGATTTTGAAACGGGCGATCTGCAAGGATGGCAGGTAGTGGAGGGCTGGTTCGAGCATCCAGTGTCCGATCGGGCCGTGTTTCATAACGTCTATCCTGAGATTCCGGAGAACCGCTACAACAAGCAGGGTCAGTTCTACGTTTCCACCGTGGAGCGGAAGGCGGACCCCTCCAATGACCAGATGATCGGGGTGATCGAGTCGCCGGTCTTCGTCCTGGACGAACCTGCGATGTCCTTTCTCGTTGGCGGCGGCCAGGCAGAGAATGTCTATGCCGCCCTGTGCACTCTGGACGGCAAGGAGATTCTTAAAACGCGCGGCCACCAGACGGAAATCATGCAGCGCGTCGAATGGTCGGCACCGCAGCTGGTTGGGCAGCAGGTCTTCCTGCGTATCGTGGACGCCAACATGGATGGATGGGGGCATGTGACATTCGACGATTTCAGCGCGGCAGGGAGGATCGACGAGAGAACATCGGTGGAGCGGTTTGCCCGGCGCAAACCGATCCTGGGCGTGGTGGGCCGGATCTTCTCACCGGACCAGGCCGTCGGCCTGCGAAGCGCGATCCTCGATCTGATGTCAACCTTCGGGGATCGCTACCTGCGCGGCCCGGAGTTCCTGGCGCGACTCGAGCAGACCGAACAGCGTTGGCGTGACCACGCCAATCTCGACGCTGTTGCTGAGTTCGTCGAGCTGCAGCGGGAGGCGTTGATCGCCAATCCGCTCGTCAGTGGTCAGCCCATCCTGTACATCGTGCGCCCACAATACCGCAGCAGCTACCATGCGATTGACACGCTCTTTCATACCGACGAGGCCAACGCGCGCGACTTCGAAGGTGGCGGCGCCCTGAAGCTCATTGATTTCGGCGACGGCGGCAGGACCTGGACGGTCCTTGACGTGCCGGAAGGCATCGCTCGCGATCCGGAAGTGCATTTCACTGCCAGGAAGATCGTATTCGCGCTGCGCCGGAACGCGGGTGAGAACTGGCACATCTGGGAGATCGGCGCTGATGGCACCGGCCTGCGGCAGTTGACCAGCGCCAGGCGTGTGCGACTTCGACCCGCTGTATCTGCCGGACGACACCATCTTGTTCTCCTCCACGCGCGAGCCAAAATACAACCAGTGCAGCCAGGACATTGCAGCCAACCTCTACCGCATGGAGAGCGATGGAGCCAACATCCACCAGCTGGACCGCAACAACCTCTTCAACAATCAGGCTTCGTTACTGGACGATGGCCGGATCCTTTACGCGCGTTGGGAGTACGTGGACCGCAACTTCGGCGACGCGCACGGCCTGTGGACGACGACGCCGGATGGCGCCAACCACTCGATCTTCTGGGGCAACAACACCTCGGTACCCGGCGCCGCATACACCCCTCGGCAGATTCCAGGCACCGAACTGGCAGTCTGCATTTTCGGGCCGCACCACGACCACCTCTGGGGCGCATTGGCCATCATCGATCGTACACGGGGCGTGGACGGTCGCTCCGGCGTAGTACGCTCGTGGCCGGCCGAGGCAGTGAACCATGTGCGGATCGGGGGCGGATTTGACTGCGATCATCCCCTCGAAACGAAGCTCAAGTACGCCGACCCCTTTCCGCTCAGTTCCAAGTACTTTCTCTGCTCGCGCATGACGGGGCGCGGCTGGGAAATGGGGATCTACCTGTTGGATGTGTTTGGCAACGAAGTCCTGCTGCACGTGGAGGGCCGCGGCTGTTACGATCCGATGCCGCTGCAACCGCGAGTACGTCCGCCCGTGATTTCTTCGCGGCGCGACTTCGCGAGCGAGAAGGGCTATTTCTACGTGCAGGACGTTTACCAGGGCACGCACATGCAAGGCGTTCCGCGCGGCGCGGTGAAAAGCCTCCGCGTGGTGGAAGCGCCAGAGAAACGGACCTGGTCGCCGGGAAAGTGGTTTGGCCAGGGCTATACCGCGCCGGGGATGAACTGGCACGGCTTGGAGAACAAACGCATCCTGGGCACCGTGCCCGTGGAAGCCGATGGCTCCGCCTATTTCGCCGTGCCGGCGGAGAAGTTCGTCTATTTCCAGCTCCTCGACGCCCACGGCATGATGATTCACAGCATGCGCAGCGGCACGTTCGTGCAACCCGGCGAACGAACCGGCTGCATCGGTTGCCATGACCATCGCTTGGTCGCGCCCTCGGCCGCCCCCATGCCGCCGCTCGCGCTGAAACGTCCGCCCAGTGAACTGAGTGGATGGCAGGGCGAACCTCGCCTGTTCGGATTCACTGCGGAAGTTCAGCCCGTCTTCAACCGGCACTGCCTCGAGTGCCATGACTTCGGCAAGGACGGCGCGAACACACTGGTGCTGGCTCCCGACCGCGACCTGACCTTTAACGCGGCATATTTGGAGCTCTGGCGCAAGCGCTACGTCCAATGTATTGGCGCCGGCCCTGCCGAAACACAGCCGGCTTACGCATGGGGTTCACATCCCAGCAAACTCGTGCAGGTGCTCCGTGCGGGCCATCACGACGTGACGCTCAGCCGCGATGAGTTGGATCACATCATCACGTGGGTGGACCTCAACGCGCCCTACTACGCCACTTACAACTGTGCCCACCCCCAGAGTGTCAGCGGTCGGTGTCCGTTGACGAGGCCGCAGTTGGCGCGCCTTTGCGAACTGGTCGGCCCGCCGTGGGTCTGGCAGGACGAAGGCTCGCCGTTCAACAACTTCGGTGCGAGCCCGGGTATCATGGTCAGCTTCGACCGGCCGGAACTCAGCCCGTGTCTGGCTAACTTCACAGACAGCTCCGACCCGCGATACGGCGAGGCACTCGCGATTATCCGGGCAGGCCAAGAAATGCTGGCTCGGCACCCGGAGGCGGACAGACCCGGCTTCGTACCCTGTGCCGAAGACCGACGCCGCGAAGCCAAGTATGCCGAACGCCGCCAGATCGAGCAGCGAAACCGGGAAGCCATCCATGGCGGCCACCGAGTGTACGATGATACCGCCTATCGGTTACAGTACGATGATACCGCCTATCGGTTACAAAGGTTATCGCTCGGATTATCCATTCCATAGGAGAGAATCACGCATGGCTGACAAGCAAGTGAGCAAATGGACGCGTCGATCGATGCTGGCAGGTTCAACGGCGGCTCTCGTGGGCGGTGTGGGCATCACCGTCAGCGCGGCGGCGCCGCCAGCGAAGGTGGAAGTCAAGACCTACACGAATAAGGACTTCTACGCCGCGGACGGAACCTTCCTGCAAGACAAGGCCCGCGAGGCCTACTTCGACATGTTCCGCCGATTCGGTTACCCGATTTCCGATCGGCTCGAGAAGGACATGTGGATTCTCGACTTCGGACTCAACGACTTCGCCCGCGTCGGCATGGCCGGCATTTTTTGGCTCAATCGCCAGGACCACAACTACTTTGGCCACGAGATCTACCTGCTGCCGGGCCAGATGATCCCCGAGCACAAGCATCTGGCAACCGACAAGGGCGGTGCCAAGATGGAGTCCTGGCAACCGCGTCACGGCATGATCTACACGTTCGGCGACGGGGAACCGACCCCCGAACTGCTCGACAAAATTCCGCCGAGCCAGCGAGACCTCGTCAAGTCGCGTCACTGCAAACCGCTCGGCATCGACGAAGTGGGCGATCTGAACCAGCTCACGGCCTGGCACTTCATGGTGGCGGGTCCGGAAGGGGCTCTGGTCACCGAGTACGGCACGTTCCATGACATGGATGGACTCCGCTTCTCGAATCCGAAGGCGACCCTTTGACCAAGGAGTTTCTGATGGCCGACCTATCCCTTTTCGATCTCACGGGGAAGAAGGCACTGGTGACGGGTGGTGCGATAGGCATCGGACGAGGTTGTGCCGTGGCGCTGGCGCGAGCCGGCGCCGACGTGGCGATTGTCGACCTCAACGGACAGGCCGGAGAGAAGACCGCCGACGAGATCCGAGCGATGGGCGTCCGCAGCCTGTTCGTCGCGTGCGACGTCACTCAGAAAGCCCAAGTCCAAGCCATGGTCGGGCGGGTCGTGGAGCAGTTCGGGCGATTGGACATTGCCGTCAACAATGCCGGCATCGGGATCCTGGGGGGCGATGAAGAAATCGACCAGGTCGACTGGGACAAGGTCATCGCCGTGAACCTGACCGGTACGTTTCTCTGTGCCCAAGCCGAGGCCCAGCAAATGATCCGCCAGCAGCCTGCGGAGGGCAAGATCATCAATATCGGGTCGATGTCGGCCACCATCGCCAACTGTAACGCTTCCTACGATGCTTCCAAGGCGGGTGTCGTGCACATGACGCGGACGCTGGCCGCCGAATGGGGCCGTTTCAACATCAACGTCAACTGTCTCAGTCCGAGTTACGTGCTCACGCCGATGCATGCTTCGACACCGGTGGTCGTTCGCCAGCGGATCCGCGAGTTGACGCCCCTGGGACACGTCGAGCGGCCTGAAGATCTCCAGGGAGCCGTGATTTTTCTGGCATCGTCGGCTTCCAACTACGTGACCGGACTCGACCTGATGGTCGACGGCGGGCACACTCTCAATGCCTGGCTGACTCCCCTCTCGCGGTCAGTTCCGCCACGAGTCAGTGCTGAGGAAGAGACGGTCCAGTTGAAGCACGATCTTGACTTGCTGGGCCTCACCTATGATGCGGATGGCATCAACCCGAACGTACATCCGGAAATCGCCGACGCCTTCAAGGCGGCTTTTGGAATTCCGGAGTAATCGCCCCATGAAGCTCGACGTGCGACAACTCGCGCGGATGATGGACTTGAGCGCGGTGCGGACCGACGTGCACATCGACGAAGTGCGCGAACTGGCCGAGGTCTGCCAGCGTTACGGCTGCATCTGCGCTTTCGTCATGCCCTGCTACATGCAGGAATTAAAGCAGTTGCTGGCCGACGCGTCTGAGACGGGAATCGGTGGCGTGGTCGGTTTTCCCTCGGGAGCCCAGAGCACAGCCTCGAAAATCGCGGAAGTTCATGAGCATCGGGCTCTCGGTGCTGTGGAACTGGATATGGTGATCAACGTGGGGATGCTTCGCTCGGGCCGCGACAGGTATGTGGAGGACGACATGCGCGGCGTCGTGGCTGCCGCCCAGGGAACGCCCGTGAAAGTGATCCTCGAAGCTCATTACCTGACCGACGAGGAAGTCGTGCGGGGCAGTCGCATGGCCGTGCGTGCCGGCGCTGCGTTCGTCAAAACCGGCACCGGCTGGGCCCCCACCGGCGCGACACTGCACAATGTCGCCTTGATCAAGTCGGCGGTGGGCGAGGCAGCCCAAGTCAAAGCGGCGGGCGGTGTACGCGATTTGCGGACCGTCGTCGAGATGATTCGCTTGGGCGTGACGCGTTTTGGCGTCAGTTCGAATTCAGGGCAGGCCATTCTCGATGCGTGCGCCGCCTTGCCGGACGGTATCGAGGTCTGACATGGACACACTGATTGCCTACGATCTGGGGACCGGCGGCAACAAGGCCTCGCTCTATGACGCCGCCGGGCGGATGCTGGCAGCCGAGTTCGTGCCGTACGCCACCGCGTTTCCTCAAGCCGGCTGGCATGAACAACGGCCCGAGGCCTGGTGGGATTCGGTGGTCGAAAGCACGCGCCGACTTCTGGCAGGCGGAGTTGTCGATCCGAATACCATCCGGGGTCTGGCGATTTCCGGACACAGCCTGGGATGCGTGCCCCTTGACCGCGACGGCCGCCTGCTTCGGGAAAGCACGCCGATCTGGTCCGACTCGCGTCCTTTGGAACAAGTTGTCAAGTTCTTCAGCCAAGTCGATCCCGGGCAATGGTACCGAACCACGGGCAACGGTTTTCCGCCGCAGCACTACACGGTGTTCAAGATTCTCTGGTACCGGGATCACGAACCCGAAATGTTCTGCCGCATCGACAAGGTGATCGGTACCAAGGACTACGTCAACTTTCGTTTGACGGGTCGGTTGGCGACCGACTACTCGTACGCGTCGGGTTGCGGGGTCTACGACCTGTTGGGCGGGAAGTACTCGAGCGAATTGCTGGCCGCCGCCGACTTGTCACCGGACCTGTTGCCGGAGATCGTACCCGCAACCACTGTCCTGGGGCAGCTCACTGGCGCAGCGGCCGAGACGCTGGGGCTTCCGCGGGCTATTCAAGTGGCTTGCGGCGGAGTCGACAACTCCTGCATGGCCCTGGGCACGCGGTGCTTTCGCGAGGGAAGGACTTACGCCTCGCTTGGATCGTCGATGTGGATCGCCAGTTCGTCTGCCACGCCGCTGCTGGAAGCGCAGAGCAAGCCCTATGTCTTCACGCATGTGGCCCCCGGCATGTTTGCCTCGGCCTTGGCGATTTTCTCAGGCGGGACTTCGCTGCGTTGGGTGCGCGATCACTTGTGCGCAACCTGGTCGCAGAAGCCCGGATCGACGGCCGCGATCCTTACGACGTGATGACCGCTTTGGCAGAGCAATCGCCCGTGGGTGCTCATAAGCTGTTGTTTAATCCCAGTCTGGCCGGCGGGTCTTCGCTGGATGCCAGTCCCGCAATCCGTGGCGCCTTCCTCGGATTGGATCTCGGTCACACCCAGGCGGACATCGTGCGCGCCACGCTCGAGGGAATCGCTCTGAATCTTCGGCTCGTCTTCGACGAGTTGCGGCGTCTGGGACATGTCGGCCGCGAAATGGTCGTGGTGGGAGGAGGCAGCCGCAGCCCCCTGTGGCGACAGATCCTCGCTGATACCTTGCAGGTGGATATCGTGAAAACGAACGTGGGCCAAGAGGCTGGTGCGCTGGGCGCAGCAGCCGTCGCCGCGGTGGCCACAGGACTGTGGGACGATTTCGACCGAGTTGACCAACTGCACCACGTCGAATCGGTGACGCGACCCAATCCGACGAATAGGGAAGCTTACGACAAGTTGTTACCTGTCTTCCGTCAGGCAAGTCTCGACCAAGCCCGGCTCGGCGATGTGTTGGCCGCTACGAACATCTAAGGGCCCCATTCGTCAGCGCAGATGGATCAGTAAGGGAGGTTCAGTGCTGTGCACAGAAACCGCATGAGCGAACGGCCGGCTGCGAACGATTCCGCCACACTGTCCAGAAAGTCTTCGCCGAACACGTCACCTTCCTCCAAGTCGCGCAAGGCCACATAGTCCGTTCGTTTCAGGTCGTCGATCAGTGGATGGTCGGCCGGACAGTCGCGCGGAGGCCTCTTCAAACTGTCGCCCACGAGAGAGAAGTGCATCTGGCGGAACACCTTGGCTCTCAGTGCTCGCTTCCACTGCTCGGGCCGCTCCAGAATCGCCTGCCGGATCTGCTGCAAGGAATCGCGATCCGGCCTCCACATGCCCAGGGCGAGGAAGCATTCATCGGGCTCGATGTGAACGTAGAAGCCCGGCGCGTGCACATCGCGGCCGAACTCGTGCCGGAACTGGATTCCAACGTTGGTCTTGTACGGCGTCTTGTCTTTGCCGAATCGCGTGTCCCGGTAGACACGCATCAGTGAGCCGCCGACTCGTTGGTCGCTGGCCACGAAGAACGGAGAGATCTTCCGCAACTGCGGACCGAACGCACGAATGAAGGACAGGCAGGGCCCGAGGACCTCGCGCTCGTAGCGATCCTTGTTAGCCCGGAACCACTGCCGATTGTTGTTGTCTCTCAGATCCTCCAGGAACCGCACGACAGATGGCTCAAGACGTTGAAAGACCATGGCAGATGAATCCTCGGATGCGAACCAAGAGAGTGGTGCATTTTCGCTGGCAAACGACAGCGAATGGGTAAGCAGGCCTCGAGAGCGTTGGCCTCACAAGGTCAGTCCGTGTCATTCCTGTGTCGCATGAAGCACGCGTGAGTGAAGTCGCTTACTCACTCTGCGCAGTCCACCGCAACAAATGTGCCACTCACCATTTCTGTCCCCTTGCACGTTAAAGCTTGGCCTTCGGCCGGAAGTGGCCCCACGCGCACGTTGTCGAAGAGGTTGCGATCATAGGTGCTGGCTAGGAACGCCATGCCTTTCGCACGATTTTGATCGGTGACGGTAGCCAGCTTCTCGCCGTCCACGAAGCCGATGATCTGGTCGCCTTTCAGTCTCCAGGCGCAGGTGATGCCACGCCGACGGGTTGAACTTCACCACCTGGCCGGCGGCCAGCGTCGTGTATTGCCAGTTCAGTTGCCAGCGGCCGTCGCGTGTCAGGATCCAGCGATAGCCCAGCTTGTCGCGGTCGGCATAGCGCCCGCCGATCTCGACATCGCCTCCTGCCAGGAGCACGTCGGCCTCGATCGCGCAATCCTGCCAGTTCGGTGTCGCCGAACAGCGTGTGCGGTTTCAGCAGCCAATTGTCGTACCACAGGATGCCCTGCGCGGGCACCATCTGCGCCAGGCACGATCCGCCCTTCGGGCCACGGATAGCACTTCGAAGGTGCCTTTCTGGTCGGAGAAATAGCGTGGCGTGTCGCCGGGGCGATAACGCTCGAAGTTATCCTCGAAGGGAAATGGGAATGGCTTTCTCGCCGGCGGCGTGCCGTGGGAGCCTTTCTGTTGTCCGGTGGTGCTGGTGAACGTGTAGATCGCGTTGGATTCGAGTTCGAGTTCGACGGTGTTGTCGCGCATGGGGAGCGGTGACTGTTGGACGAACTGGGCCGCTTCGGTGGATTTCCAGACATGGACCGGACCGGTTTTCAACCCCGGTGCGATAGTGAGTTGAATTCTCCGCTGCTCGCCAGTGACAACAACGACCGACCAATCCCCCGTCTTGGGATCGCGCAGGGCCACATGGCTGCCGCGCCAGGTGTTCGTGTCGATCTGTCCGCAGGCGCCATCCACATAGACCCAGCCCGGCTCGGCAAACTGTGTGGTGTGGGCGATCGCCCAGACGGCCGGCCAGACCGTGTAATGCCCGCACCAAGGCGTGTCGGCCTGCATCGCGCCGGTGTCGGCCCAGATGATCTGGTCGTAGATCGAATCGATGGGACACCAGATCTCGAACTTGGTGATGCGATCGCGCGTGTAGAGCTTGTTCATCAGCCGGGCCACGTAGAGCGCGCCCTTGTCGCCCCATTGCCCACCGGACTGGCTCCATTCCTCGCTCGCCCAGAGCGGTTTGCCGGATCGCTTGGCTTTCTCCGTGGCGTCGCGGCCGCCTTTCTGGTCGATCTCCCACGGCTCGCGGCCATCCACGTAATGGTAGCCGACCGCGCCGATCAACCGGTCCAGCTCTGGGTCCTTTTCCAGGGCATCGAAAACCTGCCAAAACTCGCTGTCATCGTCCGGCGCCTGGAGTTTCACCTTGGCGAAACCACGCGCGTCCAGGGTCGGACGGAGGTTTCTTCCGGATCCAGTTCAGGTCGGTGCCCATCTCGTTTTGAGCCGCGGCGATCCAGTCCAGTTCTAATCCGTAGTGTTTGCGCGCCACTTCCAGAAAGGTGGCAAACCAATCCGCGGACTCCTGCGAAAACCGCTGTCCCACCCAGTGCGGGTACGCCCACGGCAGGCAGTCGAGGATGATCTGGGGATTGCGTTTGCGGGCCTCGGCCATGAGCCAGAACTCGTAGCCGCGTGGCTTGGGATCGGCCAGTTCCTCGCGGGTCACGACATGGGAGGGCTCGCTGCCGCAGGTAGAGTTCTCGCCGCTGCCGATCTCCACCTTGAGATGCTGGAATCCGGCGCCGAATCTGGGCTTGAACAGGAAGTCCAGGATCTGGCGCGCTGCGGCTCGGGATAGTCCGGGAGCAGCCGTGTGGAGGCACCCGCACTGACGGCGCCGATGCCCTCGAACACGCGCCCGGGTGAAGCCGGATCGAGCTGAATGATGACTGCTTCGGCGACGGCGCGCTGCGCACAGCGGAATGAGCAGCAGGGGGGTGAGGAGAAGGAGTTTCATGGTTTCTCCAGTGTAGTGTTTTATGGGGTGCAGGGAGTCGTACCGTTTCGCTGGCAAGCGACTCGAATGGGTAAGCGGGCCTCGAGAGGTTGGCCGCACAAGGCCAGCAACTGTCATTACTGTGTCATACTGCGTCGTGTCAGGCACGCGTGACTGAAAAAAATCGTCTTTCACAGCCTCATACGTGATTACGGTTGCACCTCCTGAGACGAGAAACGGGAGAACCAAGACACGTTTCGGCTGCCATTCTCTCGCTTGGAACTTCAATTCGCAATCAGTGTGCGGTGGATCTCGAAACACCCCGTGTCACGCAGTGGGGCAATTGCGACCGTGTCTGTGGGGGATGTTCGATGTGCACGGGAACCTGTGGAAGTGGTGCAGTGTCAGCGAACAGCACGACGGTCCGGGGCCCGATAATACCGTAGATCCGACGCGTGCCAAGGCGAGCTTCGGCCAAGTGCGCCGGGGCGGCAGTTGGGACAGCCCTGTGTCAGGTTGCCGGGCGGCGTTCCGCAGCATTGGCGAACCGGACAACCGCCGCACCTTCGTGGGCTTCCGCATCGCCACCGTTCCAGCTGGAGGCGGGAGGCGGCAGGCTGCAGGCAGGACGTTGATGGTTGAAGGTCGGCGATAGAATCTCCCGCCTCCAGCCTCCCGCCTGCAGCCTCCGGCCTCCAGCCTGCTACAGGTTGTCGACAATCCACTGCTGGGCTTCCTTCCACATATCCTCCGACACTCCGTGCCCCGCCTCGGCAACCGGAACGAAACGGAGTCGGTCCGGACTCTCTCGATACAGCGGTGTGAGTTGTGCGACGAAGTTGCGTATCGACTCCAGGTCGATATACTCGTCGCGCCCGCCGTTGATGAGGCACAATCGTTTGAGAGGCATCTGGGCGAAGCGGGGCTTGGGGTCGATCGAGGCGACGAGTTCGCGGAGACGAGGACCGTAGGAGTTTCTCCGCGCTTCCTGCTCGGGTCCGGGCGGGAGCTTGGTCACGTCCCACCAGAAGTCCACCGCGCCAACCAGACTCGCCACCACGCGAACACGAGGTTCCCGCCAGGCGAGGACCATGGCTGTACTGCCCCCCATCGACATGCCGGTCGCCGCAACCCGGGACGCATCGATGTCGGCGCGCTGCGCCAGCACATCGAGGATGACCGGCACATCCTGGGCCGTGTGGGCGATCGACGTCTGATGGACCCAGATGCTGTACTCGCCACCCAGGGAAGCGATATCGTCGCCGTGGAAGACGCCGGCGATGGACCGTTCGCCGTGCAGGTGAGCGTCGATGGCGACGGCGAAGATACCCCGCGCGGCCAAGTCGCGGCACCACGGCTCAAGGTTCTCTTTCGCGCCCGGAAACAATGCAGCACGATACAGACGGGAAACGGGCCGCCGGAGGCCGGACGGATCGCGATCGCCGGCACGGCCTCGTCCGGATCGAAGCCTGGAAGCCGGAGCCGTTCGCGGACCAATTTACCTGGCAGCTCCGTGCGCTCTAGTATCTGGATTTCCGGTGGGGCAGGGGCGGCGGCGGCCGGGCGCGAAGTCCACAGAAGAATTGTCAGAAGAGTCCCGATCGTACGCGAATGGATGGACATGGCCGTCACCTCCGACACTCTCTCTCGTCAAACAGGCTGACTCGGTTTCTCAACTCGGCCGAGACTGAGAGGAACTTCACGGCATTGTACCCTGTCGCGTCGGACGACCAAGGCCGAGTTGGCGGGCTGCCACCACGTCGATCCTGACGATTTGCGGACAACCTGCCTATCGGTAGAATCGCGGAGCGTTTATTGTTTTTGTCTGTTGTTCTGGGGCGACTTGCCCGTCTTCTTCATGGAATGGCGAGACAGCAGATATGGCGGTGTTGGTTCAGATCAAGAATGCTCACAAGAGCTACGGGCACGAGGTGTTGCTGGACGGGGCCGAGGCGACGCTGATTGACGACGTCAAGGTGGGTTTCGTGGGCCGCAACGGAGCGGGCAAGTCGACGCTGCTCCGCGTGCTCTTGGGCGAAGAGGAACTCGACCGCGGCGAAGTGGTCCGCTACCCGAAACTGCGGCTGGGCTACCTGCGGCAGCACGATCCGTTTCTGCCCGGCGAAACCGCGCTGGATTTCCTCCTGCGCGACAGCGGCCGTCCGGACTGGAAATGCGGCGAGGTGGCCGGGCAATTCGAGTTGAAAGACGCCTACCTCGAAGGGCCGATCGCGCAGGCTTTCCGGCGGTTGGCAGACGCGGCTCAAACTGGCCGCGCTGCTGCTGCACGAACCCAACCTGCTCCTCCTGGACGAACCCACGAACTTTCTCGACCTGCGAACGCAGATTCTGCTGGAGCACTTCCTGCGGAACTTCCAGGAGGCGTGCCTGATCGTGTCGCACGACCGGGCTTTTCTGAACGCCACCTGCAGCCACACCCTCGACCTGTCGCACGGCAAGTTGACGATGTTTCCCGGCAAGATCGAGGATTTCCTGGAACACCAGCGCGCGCGGCGCGAGCACGACGAGCGGACCAATGCCGCGGTCGAGGCTAAGCGGCGGCATCTGGAGGAGTTCATCGCCAAGAACAAGGCGCGGGCCAGCACCGCCACGCGCGCCCGTTCGAAGAGCAAGCAACTCGAACGACTGGAAACGGTCGAGGTATTCGGTGACGCGCCGAGGGCGAAGATCCGCGCGCCGGAAGTGGAGCCGCGGAAGGGGCCCGCTTTGCGCTGCCGCGGCCTGTCCATCGGCTATCCGCAGCGCGTCGTGGCGTCCGATATCGACTTGGAGATCGACCACGGCACGCGCGCGGTCGTGGTCGGCGATAACGGGCAGGGCAAGACGACCTTTCTGCGGCACGGTGGTCGATTCGCTCCAGCCGCTGGCCGGGGACGCCCGGTGGGGCTACGGCTGCCAGATCGGCGTGTATGCTCAGCACGTCTACACCAGCCTGCCTGAACAGAAGAGCGTACTCGACTACCTGGAGTACCAGGCCGCGCCAGGCACCAAGACCCAACAGATCCTGGACATGGCCGGAGCCATGCTGTTCGGCGGCGAGGCCGTTAAGAAACGAATCGGCGTTCTGTCTGGTGGCGAACGGGCGAGGCTGAGCTTGACCGGACTGCTGCTCAGCCAGCACAACGTGCTGGTGCTGGACGAACCTGGCAACCACCTCGACGTCGATACCATTGAAGGACTTGCCGAGGCGCTGGTTGCCTACCAGGGCACGGTCGTGTTCACCAGCCACGACCGGCACTTCATGCGACGCGTCGCCAGCTGCGTGATCGAAGTCCGCGACGGCCACGTCACGAACTATCGCGGGGACTACGAATCGTACCTGTATGCCGTGAACCGAGAGATTGAAGAGGGCGAGCGGGAGACGATCGCGCGGCATACAGCGCGGCCGGGAGCCGCCGACAAACCGGCCCCGACTTCCGCCAAGCCGGCCCGTCGCACGGAACGGGAGCTGCGTAAGGAGCGGCAGAACCTTGAGCGAACCATCGCGCGACTCGACACACAGATGCGGCAGCTGCAGAGCCGGCTGCTCGAATCGACCGATCCGGCGGAAGCTCTCACGCTGCATAATGACGTGGTCGCCCTGAGCGGCCAACTGGCCGAAGCGGAAGAGGCCTGGTGCCGTCTGCAGGACATCGCCCCAGATCAATAATTGCGCCAGCACAAACTGGAAAAGCAGTCACCGTAATAATTGGCGAAACCGCCGCGCTGACATTCGCGGGTAGATTCTATTTTGTCACATCGGTCGTGTATCGAAAATTGGCGAAATAGCAATCACCGCCGCAGAGGCCGAGCACCCCTTTCTGATTCACGTCAAGCATTGCCCCCACTTCAAAAACCGGCTCTTGGTTGTCGTTCAGGTAGACCGTAACGCTGCTCCCCAGCACAACGATCTTGACGTGAAACCACTCGCACAGATCTGGCCTCATATGAATGCCATCCGACGCCGACGTTCGAATGTTCAGCACAAGATTTGTGCCGGTTCTGTGGGTGATGGCCGCCTGTTCGACGACGTCGCGCTTGTCGTTCTCCGTGCCGCGCCAGCGATTGAAGAATACCACGTTGCGCCAATACCCATTTTCGCGACCGCGAAAGCCTATCCCGGGCAGTGAGCGGTCCAGGGCCGCGATATCGACTTCGATCGTCCCATCTCCAAACTCAACGTCTGGAAGATAGACCGAGTTGCGGTTTCCCCCGGTCAGAAGAAGAGCCGTCTTTCCGCGGTACTCTTCGACAGCGACCCGGTCGGCCCGCGTGTACCTCCATTCTCGTCCCTCGAATTCTATCGCACTGCGATGTGCGGTGGGTTCACGTTCGGCAGCCAAGGCTGTCAAGCCGATTGCCGTCATGATGGCAAGGTTCGTTACGAAAATGGTTCTCACGGTTTGTGCTTTCGAAGTACTGAGGTGGTTCAGAAACTCCTCGGAGTCCCCCCACCACATCCGCCAACCCAAGACCGCGGCCGCTACCAGGCTTAGCGCAAAGCCTAACAGCAGCGTCCAGATCTCGAGATTCGCTTGGTCCATCGTCTCCGCCGATAGCATCAGACTCGCATCCGGAGTGACCAACTGCCCACCCACGCCCACGGCGCGTCCTGGTGCGTCGAGACCACGCTCGACGCACGGCGCTGCCTTGGCGTTTGGACTTCGGCAGTTGGTAGGATCTCTTCGGTAAGGCGAACAGACGCGTGCGTACTGCCACGCGTTCACCCACCGCCCTGTTCCGCAGGACGCGCCACCAACGAGCGGTCACCAGAGATAGAAACACCAGTTTCCAGCGGAAGTTTCGCATCGCGGAGGCGATGGCGCGACTTTTTTTCGCGGGCAACGTGTCGGCTGGCGTCGGACAGATGCCCCTGGATCCGACAACGCAGAAGGCTAGCTTGCGGCCAGCGCTCGGTCGATCCGCTGGATGGCCTCGTCAATTTCCTGCGTGTTCTTGAACCCGATGACGACCGCGTTGATCTCGGAGTGCGACATGGCAAACCGTGTGGCCTTCTCGCGATCCTCGGCATTCACGAAATCGCCGTCTCCGACGAGTTTCATACCGATGATGCCACGACCTTTCGCACGCATCGCTCGCAACTGTTCCATGACCGGCGCGATGTCGTTCCCGGACTTGTCCCAGGTTTCCTCCGGGCCGTCAATGTGTTTGGCCTGGGGATTGACCCGCACCAGGTGAACATCCGGCCAGTCCGAAGCGACGGCCGTGCGCAAGGCTGGCAAACTGTGGCAGGAGACGCCCTGGACGCGAATCCACTGCCGGGCCTTGGCCTCCTCGAAGCCATCCATCACTCGCTTCCATGGGTCGGTCCAGCCGTCGGCCACCATGCAGTGAATCAGCAGACTGTCCACGTAGTCAGTCTGGAACACCTGGCGGTGGTGATCGATGGCCTTCAGCACATCCCCCGGCTGGCCCGGTATCTTCGATTGCAGGAACAGTTTCTCGCGCGGCAGCCCTTTGATGGCGCCACCCATCCATTCAAAAGTCGCATAGCTCTGGGCGCAATCGAAGTAAGTGATGCCCCGATCGAATGCGCAGCGAATGAGGTCGTTGAAAGCTTGTCGGCCCAACGCCTTCTGCACGTTGCCGCTGTGGCTCCCCGTGCCGAAACCAAGGCGACTGAGCTGGAGCCCCGTGTCGCCGAGCGGGACCTGATCCACCGCGGTGCGGACCTGGTCCGCGACCGCGCTGTCCTGCGGCGAATTGGCCGCAGCCAGCACGCCGGGTGCCAGACAGGCGGCTCCGGCGAGGGCGGCCGTGCGATGCAAAAATTCGCGACGCGTCACACACGACAACGGGCCGTCGACGCAGTTCGGGTGTGGGACGGGACCGCGGATAGGTGTAGGCATGGGAATCGCTCCGAGGTGAACAGCAACGCCCGCATTATAGTCGACGCGCTGGCCGCCGCTACACCGGTCTCGACTGCCAGCGCCCCCGGGGCGACCTGAACGAAACTCCCCGTGCCGTTCAGGGAAACTGGTGCAGTTCAAGGAAATACGCGGGACTCCTTCAGGGAATCCCGATTCAGGCGCTTGTAGTCTGGGGGAATGTCGAGCACAAAGAGCTGGGGATCGATGTCTGCATCCCAGCGAAAACCGTGGGCCGTGAAACGGACCACACCCTCCTGAAACCCAGTGAACAGGCCGCGTCCCGTCTCCAATTCCGCCTCGATAACGACCGGCAACGAGGAGTCCACATCAATCCAGACGCGCGCTGCCGCATCCTTGACCGGAACCAACACTTCGACTTCCGGATATTCCTGATACGCAGCCAGCACGGCCATGATCGACTCGCGGGACACTTCGAAACCGTCGACCTGGTGCCCGTCACGTTCGGCACGGCCAAGTGCGGAATAACCATGCCGCGTGAGCAGCTTCACGAGCCCCATCGGCGTAACGTCGTCGGACAGCGCAGCAAGTCCACCATTCAAGGGAAGTTCCAGGTACCCCGTCATCGCCGGGAAAATCACGACCACGCGATTCTCTCGCTTGAGAAAGTAGGCCGAGTAGATCGGTTTGCCGTCGTCCGTCCAACACAATTCCACTTGACCTAGGTCACTGGAGACATACTTGACCGCGCGACCCCGGAGGAAAGGTTCCGCTGCGCCCTTCACGTAGAATGCTCGTTGTTCCTCCAGCACTACGGTGCTCATGGCTTCGACCTTTTCCAACACCTGGGCCAGGGCCACCGTATGCTCCCCGCCCGTCAACCCGAAAAGGATGACGACGGCTGCCAAGACGGCCGCTACGACCGAAAACGCAGTGGCGTAACGGACAGGTTTGCTGCTCATGATGGCCCTCCATTTCGGCTGACATGCCGGCCTGCTGACCTTGTCCAGTTCCCGGAACATTTCTTCCCGAGCGGCCACCCGGTACTCCGGTCGCGCGGGGAATTGCATGGCTGTGACGAGTCGTTCTATGTCATCTTTGAGCATCATAAGACCCCTCGCATTTCAACAGCGTTCGGAGCTTGTCCAAGGCGTACCGATAGCGACTCTGAACGGTCTTCAGGGACACGCCCTGCATGGCGGCAATTTCCTTGAACGTCAAATCGCCGTGCAACCGCAAGACCAGGGCCTCTCGCTGTTCCACCGGTAAACGGGTCAGCGCCAGTCGCAGTTCCTCGTCCTGTTCCTTTTGAGCAACCAAGTCGGAGGGTGCCTCGATGCCGCTGTCCAGCGCATCGGCCTCCGGCAAGGCTTCTCGCTGCGATCGGTGTCGAAGACGGATCACATCCCGGGCGCGATTCGCTGTACACGTCGCCAGATAGCCCTTGAGACTGCCGGTCAGACGAAACGACCCCGCGTTCCGAGCGAAGTTGACAAACACATCCTGGACCACGTCCTCTGCCGAACCAACATCGCCCAGCAGGGAGACGGCCAGCGTCAACAGGTTGTCGACGTAAGTTTCGTAAACCAGGGAAAACGCCTCACGGTCACCGCGCCGACACCGCAGGGCGAGCCACTTGTCTGTGAGCATTTGCCTCTCACATCGCCACGAGACTCTGCTTACACGCCGACTATACAACGTACAGCGATTCGCCTTTGCTTTAAATTTCCCGGAGATTTCGCAGTGCTTCCCGGAGCCATGCTCCGTCCGACGGACGCCGGCGATCGAGTTGTTCGCACAAAAGCGAGTAGGCCGGAACAAGCAACCGCCGGTAGTGCCGCAACTTCGGTCGCTCCAGCGGTTGCGCCGTTCCGGCACGGACGTGCGCGAATTCGTTCCAGCCTACGTGATTGACGCGGGCTAAACTCTCCGGGATGACGTCTGATCCGCCGGTCTTGAATTCGTGAGGCAATTACTGCGTCGGCGACTTGCTTTCACTCGCGGCTTCCGCCGGAGCGGCGGGAACGAACCGTTGTCGCAGACTCTTGAGTGCCTCGGCGTTCAGCTCTTGCTGAAACGGATTCGCATCGGCCTGGGGCGGTGGACCACCAGGACCACCCATGCCACCACCCGGCCCGCTCATGCCCGCGCCGGGACCACCCATGCTGCCGCCCGGCCCGCCCATGCCCGCGCCCGGACCGCTCATCCCCGCGCCAGGACCACCCATGCCGCCGCCAAATCCGCCGGGGCCGCGCGGTCGAGGCAAGCCGATCGCGTCCAATGTGGATTTCTGGTCGTCGTCCAGCAGAGCCATCAAGGCGTCGTACTTGGCCTTGGCGTCCTCGTCGGACATTTTCTCCGACGTCTCGATGTCGGCCAGCGCTGTGGTCACCGACGCGGCTTGCTCGGCGGTCAATGTAATCTGGATTTTGCCGGTCAGCAGACTGAGCTTGCGCACCAAAGTCGTCAAATCGCGTTTGGGGTTCGGGCCACCCATGCCGCCGCCCATCATGCCTCCACCCATGCCGCCGCCCATCATGCCTCCACCCATGCCGCCACCCATCATGCCTCCGCCCATACCTCCACCCATCATGCCGCCACCTGGGCCCGGCGACGCGGCCTGATTCCCGGCGGGAGAGCCCGCCGTCGCATCTGGCAGTTCGCCCTGGGAGCTCAATCGGAGCGCACCCAAGGTGAGCGCGCTGCCCATCAAGAGCCCGACCAGTACGGACCCGATCCAAATGCCGAACGTCTTCTGGCTGCGTTGTCGCTGCAGAATCAGTACGGCCAGCATCAGTGTCAGCAGCACGACCAACAACACGCCGATACCAATGGTGTCCAGTCCGATCTTCCACATGATGCCACACCCTTTAGCGTTAGAAATGCGTCGCGATTCCTGCAGAAAGCGCCACGAACCCAGGACCAGCCTACAACGCCAGCGGGTCAAATACCAGCAGTCAAGCGACTCCATGGGCAGACTCAAACCAAGAGATCGTCCGCGACAGCCACGTTGGCCCGAGGGTCGCAGCAGCTTACGATATGGTTTGCAGAAGTCACGAAACCTGAACCGCCATCCAATGCTCCTGCCAGATTGAGGACCAAATCATGAGAATCTCCCTGTTCCCGTCTTTGGTCGTGGCGGCAATGGCCGCGACGATTAGCGCCGCCGAGTTGCACGTGACCATGGACGGCGATGACACCAATCTCGGGACGGACACGGCACCGCTGCGCACGATTCAGCGCGCCGCCGAGCTCGCGAAGCCGGGCGATGTCATTACCGTGCACGCCGGCACCTATCGTGAACGCATCAATCCTCCTCGCGGAGGCGATTCCGACACCCAGCGGATCGTCTATCAGGCGGCACCGGGCGAAGTAGTCGAGATCAAGGGTTCGGAGGTCGTCCGCGACTGGGTGAAAGTCCAGGACAACGTCTGGAAGGTAACGTTGCCGAACTCTCTCTTCGGCGACTTCAATCCGTATAGCGACCTCATTCACGGCGACTGGTTCGAGCGGAAAGGCCGCGATCATCACACGGGGGCCGTGTATCTCCACGGCGACTGGCTGACCGAAGCAGTCACCCTGGACGAAGTGCTGATGCCCGCGGGGACTGCTCCGGCCTGGCTGGGCCAGACCAGCCAGCAGTACTTGTTGAACGTGGCCTGGCTGCGACTCGGTGACGGCGCCGAGAGCGCCGGCGCCTTCCCGCCACGAGTTTCGCGGCCAAACATGGCACGCAAAACGCGCCCTGTTCCGAGGGTGACGAGTGCGTCGGTTTTGTCGAGCAGGGCCACTGGCTGCGCTACGAGCAGGTCGACTGTGGCTCGCAAGCCGAGCAGATCGAGATTCGAGCGGCTTCCGCCACGGAAGGCGGGCTCATCGAGATTCGCCTCGATCGGCCCGACGGCGAACTGCTGGGAACCTGTCCCGTTCCCACCACGGGCGATTGGCAATTGTGGAGATCATTCAAGACCAAGATCACGCCGGTCAGCGGCCTCCAGACCTTGTGCCTGGTGTTCCAGAAGTCCAAACCGGCGGCCTTGAATCAGCAGTTGTGGTTTGCCCAAGTCGATGCCGCGAACACCACGATCTGGGCCCAGTTCCCCGGGGTCAATCCGAACGAGCAGCTGGTCGAGGTCAACGTGCGCCGCACCGTGTTCTATCCCGACCAGCCCGGCCGCAACTTCATCACCGTGCGTGGCTTCACCATGCGGCAAGCGGCCACGCCCTGGGCGCCACCGACCGCCGAACAGATCGGTCTGATCGGCACGCACTGGAGCAAAGGCTGGATCATCGAAAACAACGTGATCAGCCATTCGGTCTGTTCCGGCATCGCGCTGGGGAAACACGGCGACCAATGGGATAACACGTCGGCCAATTCCGCCGAGGGCTATGTCAAGACCATCGAACGTGGCCTGGCCAACGGCTGGAACAAGGACACCATTGGCCACCATGTCGTTCGCAACAACGTGATCTCGCATTGCGAACAGACGGGGATCGTGGGCAGCCTGGGCGCCGTGTTCAGCGAGATCACCGGCAATACGATTCATGACATTCATGTCCGACGACTGTTCACCGGGGCCGAGATGGCCGGCATCAAGTTGCACGCCGCCATCGACGTGACGATTCGCGGCAATCACATCCACGACACCTGCCTGGGGCTCTGGCTGGACTGGATGGCGCAGGGCACGCGAGTCTCCCGGAACCTCTTCCACAACAACGGGCAGGACTTGTTCGTCGAAGTTCATCACGGTCCCTTCGTCGTGGACAACAACCTCTTCCTGTCACCCAACACGCTGCACGATCGCTCGCAGGGCGGTGCCTATGTGCACAACTTGTTCCTCGGGAGCATTTACATGTGCCCCTACGACGAGCGACAGACTCCGTTCCACAAGGCCCATTCCACCGAACTCGCGGGGATGCACGACAACCCCTGCGGCGACGATCGGTACTACAACAACGTGTTCGTGCGGAACGGCGATCTCAGCCAGTACAACGAGACGCGACTGCCCGTGTGGATGGACGGCAACATGTTCCTTCAGGGTGCCAAGCCGTGCCGACATGAAAGCGATCCGATCCTCCTGCCGGAAGTCGACGCGGAAATCAGGCTGGTCGAGCGGGCTGACGGCTACTATCTCGAAGCCAAGGTCGACCCGGCGTGGGCGGGGACTGGAACGCGCCAACTGGTCACCACCGACCTGCTTGGCACAGCGACGATTCCCGCAGTGCCGTACGAAAACGCCGATGGTTCGCCGCTCCAGATCGACACCGACTACTTGGGCCAAGAGCGGAGCAAGACGAATCCGACTCCCGGTCCTTTCGAGAATCCCGGCACGGGCACCATCGCCGTGAAAGTGTGGTAACGGTTCGGGCGAGTGGTCACGGCGACCGGAAATTTCCTGTTCCTGACTCGCGAACACAATTCCTGCGGAGACGGAGACTTCTCGTGAAACGAGGCGCCACTGCCTTGCTGTGCCTGTTTGCCGCGGCGACTGCCCCTGGAGAGCGTTCCACCGGTGCGGAAGCGGCGGGTTACACGCGACTCGTTTCAACCCGACCTCGAGTGCTGGCCGCCGCCGCCGGCGTTTCCCGGCGGCGGCTACAACGCGGACAACGTCCTCAAGCCGCCCGCGCCCAGCGGCTATCGCGCGGAATACGCCTCGCACGGACTGGGCGCGAAGACGTTCATCGACTTCGACCTCGGCGACTCCCGTCCGCGTGGCCGCCTTCCGGCACATCCAGCGACGCACACCCGACACGATCGCGGAGGCCGACCTCGTATTGAGCGACGTGGCCGACTTCAGCCACGAGCTGGCGACGAGTCAAGGTCAAGCACGTGGACGAACCCGGGGCCACGACGTTCGCGGCCTTCGCGCCGGTCACACGCCCGCTACGTCCGCTGGCAGGTGACCTCCGTCCTGCCGGGCCGTTCGCCCAATGTGGGCGGGCAGAGCATCGAGTTCTTCGCGGCCGACGGCGAGGCGGAGGCGACGCCGGCAGGCATCGGCATCGACGTGCGGACGCTCCCGATCATCGAGCGGCAAGGCGGGCGTGGCCGATGCAGCCGCTGCGCGTGACGATCGAGTATCCCTACGCCGAGACGCTGCAAGTCGATCGGTGCGCGTCGAGGGCCAGGAGCCGCGTCCGGTCGAACTGACGTTCGGCAGCCAGACGCTCGAGTACGCGGTCGCCGCTGCGGATCGCGAACGGACGCTGAACGTCGACATCGAAGTCGGCGGCGACAAGGTCGCTTCGCGGACCATGACCCTCAAGCCGGCCCGCAAGCTCACCGTCTACATCCTGCCGCACTCGCACACCGACATCGGCTACACGGCGATCCAGACCGACATCGAGGAGAAGCAGATCAACAACCTGCTGCAGGGCCTCGCCGATGCCCGCCGCACCGCCGAGCTATCCCGGAGGGCGCGCGTTTCGTCTGGAACGTCGAGGTGCTCTGGGCCGCCGACCTGTTCCTGCAGCGACTTCGCCGGCCAGCAGCGCGACGAGTTTCTCGACGCGGTCAAGCGCGGCCAGGTCGCCCTCAACGGCATGTACCTGAACGAACTCACCGGCCTCTGCCGGCCGGAGGAACTGGTGCGGCTGTTCCGCTACGCGACGCAGCTCGGCGAGCGGACGGGCGTGCCGGTGGACTCGGCGATGATCAGCGACGTGCCCGGCTACACCTGGGGCACGGTCACGGCGATGGCCCAGGCGGGCATCAAGTACTTCTCCGTCGCGCCGAACTACTTCGACCGCATCGGCGACATCCTGGTGCAGTGGGAGAACAAGCCGTTCTGGTGGATCGGGCCGGACGGAGAAAGCCGGGTGCTGGTCTGGATTCCGTTCCGCGGTTACGCGCATGTCGCACATCTACGGCAAGCTGTCGCCGCAGTTCGTCGAGGAGTTCTGCGAGGGCTTGGAGAGCGCGGCTATCCCTACGACATCGCCTACATGCGCTGGGCCGGCCACGGCGACAACGCGGTGCCCGATCCGGCGATCTGCGAGTTCGTGAAAGAGTGGAACGCGACGCACGACTCGCCGCGGTTCATCATCTCGTCCACGAGCGAAGCCTTCCGCGCGTTCGAACAGCGCTACGGCGACCAGCTGCCGCAGGTGCGCGGCGACTGGACGCCGTACTGGGAAGACGGCGCCGGATCGTCGGCCGCCGAGACGGCGATGAACCGCGCCAGTTCCGAGCGGCTCGCGCAGGCCGAGACGCTGTGGGCGATGCTCGACCCGCGCACGCTATCCGGCCGCACAGGTTCGAGGAGGCCTGGAACAACGTGCTGCTGTACTCCGAGCACACCTGGGGTGCCCATTGCAGCATCTCGCAACCGGCCAGTCCCTTCACCACCGACCAGTGGAACATCAAGCAGTCCTACGCGACCGTCGCGAACCTGCAATCGCGGCAGCTCCTGAGCGAGGCCGCGCAGAGCGGTGCGGGCTTCCAGCCCGGAAATCCTGCCGCCGGCGGCCGATCCCGGCGCGCAAGTCCACTTCGGTGGACATCTACAACACCACGTCGTGGCCGCGGACCGGCGTCGTCGCTGCTGCCGCGCGAAGTGTCCGAGGCGGGCAACTTCGTGACCGACGACCAAGGCCGGCCGGTACCCGCGCAACGGCTCGCCAGCGACGAACTGGCCGTGCTGGTGCGCGATCTGCCGCCGTTGTCCGGCCGCCGCTACACGATCACCGCACAAGGCACAGCCGCGGCCGCTGGCCAGGTCACGGCCGCCGGCGCGGCACTTGCCAACGACAAGCTGCGTGTTCGACTGGACGAAAAGACCGGCGGCATCGATCGAACTGCGGGCCGCGGGCCTCGACGTCAACCTGGCCGACACGGCCAGCGGCCATGCGATCAACGACTATCTCTACCTCGTCGGCGACGACCTGAGCGGCGCTGCAGCGCAATGGCCCGGTCCAAGATCACGGTCCGCGACCGCGGCCCGCTGGTCGCCTCGCTGCTGGTCGAGTCCGACGCGCCGGGCTGCCACAAGCTGGTGCGCGAGATCCGCCTGGTGGCCGGCGCGGATTACGTCGAACTGCTCGAACACGGTGGACAAGAAGCGGCTGGAGGCGGCGAGCTACCACGCGCAGGAGGGCAAGGAGAGCGTCAACTTCGCCTTTCCCTTCCACGTGCCCGGCGGCGACGATCCGGCTCGACGTGCCGCTCGGGCGTGATCCGCCCCGAGACCGACCAGATGCCGAGCGCCTGCAAGAACTGGCTCACCGTCGGCCGCTGGGCCGACGTGGCCAACGCCGACTTCGGCGTCACGTGGGTCACGCTCGACGCGCCGCTGGTGCAGGTCGGCGGCATCACCGCCACGCTGCTCAACTCGCAGACCAATCCCGACGTCTGGCGCAAGAAGATCGAACCGACACAGAAGCTCTACTCCTGGGCGATGAACAACCACTGGGGCACCAACTACCGCGCCTACCAGGAAGGCCCCGTCGTGTTTCGGTTTGTGCTCCGTCCGCATCGCGGACCCTGCAGCGACGCCGAGGCATCGCGTTTCGCCACCGACTTCAGCCAGCCGCTGGTCGCCGTGCCCGGACGCGGCAACGCGCCGGACGGCACGTCGCTGCTGCGTGTCGAACCGGCCGACGTGATCGTCAGCGGCCTGAAGCCGAGCGACGACGGCAAGGCGCTCATCGTCCGCTTGCTGTGTGCCACCGACAAGCCCGTCAATGCGCGGCTGAACTGGCCCCGCGCTGTCCCACAGCGGTTGTGGATCAGCGATACCAGCGAACAGCCGATACGGGAAGTACGCGGCGACGTGCTTGTGCCGGCCTGGGGTATGGTCACACTCCGAGCGGACCTGCCGCAATAGCTGCCTGGGAGGACGCGTTCACGGCAGGTCGAATTGACCGTGCCTCAAGTCCCTACGGTTGAACTAGAGAACCTGCGCGCACTGTACGGACTGTAGGTGTTGTGCGGGCCGTTTTTCGGCTGACTATGCGGATTCTTCCGGTCGCAGCTTGCACTGCGAGTTCCTGCCGTTAGTCTAAACGACAGCGTTTCACTCGCTCTCGCCAGTACCAGGGATTGGGCCGCTCGGCTCCCCTCGACGCCCCAGTCGCCCTGGCAGTGCCTCGCGGGAATATCGATTCGGACTTCATTAGCTGCGAAGGGGTGTCATGATGCGGCGTCTGCTCCTGGAGAAACTAGAATGCCGGCGGTTGCTGAGCGCGTCGCCCAGCTACCTGGAAGACCGCATCCTGGTGCGGTTTGCTGACGGAGCGGACGGGCCGGCCAGTAGTATTGTGGGCGAGATCATTCGCGGCGCTTCGGTGGACCGCGAATTTCCAGTTGTGCCCGGCCTGCGCCAAATTCACCTCCCGAACGGGCTCAACGTGGAGGCCGCGCTGCAGGCCTATCGCGGCAACCCGCACGTGCTCTACGCCGAGCCCGACTACCGGCTTCAGGTCTCGACGATCCCCGATGATCCTCGTTTCGACGAACTCTGGGGATTGAACAACACCGGGCAGACCGGTGGAACTTCGGATGCGGATATCGATGCGACCGAAGCGTGGCAGGTCACGACTGGCAGTGGCCAAACGGTCGTGGCCGTCATCGATACCGGGGTGGATTATTCCCACCAGGATCTGGCGCAGAACATGTGGCGCAATGCGCAGGAATTCAACGGCCGACCAGGTGTGGATGACGATGGGAACGGATTCGTTGACGATGTCTACGGCTATGACTTCGTCAACAACGACGGAGATCCGATGGACGACCATTATCACGGGTCGCACGTCGCGGGCACCATTGGCGCCGTCGGCGACAACGCGCTGGGAGTGGTTGGTGTCAACTGGAACATCCAGATCATGGCCGTCAAGGCGTTCGATGCGAACGGGTCGGGAACTACCAGTGATGCTATCGAAGCCATCAACTACGCGGTCGCACAGGGGGCGGTCATTTCCAACAACAGTTGGGGAGGCAACGAGCCGTTCTCGCAAGCCATGTACGAATCCATCGCCGCCGCCCGCGCGCAGGGACACATCTTCGTCGCCGGAGCGGGCAACGGATTCTACGGCATCTTCCCACTCAACAACGATACCCAACCGTTCTATCCCGCCAGCTACGACCTGGACAACATCATCGCCGTCGCCGCCACCGACCACAACGATCAGATGGCCGGGTTTTCCAACTACGGCGCGACTTCGGTCGATCTCGCCGCGCCGGGCGTCGATATTCTGAGCACCAAACCTGGAAATACCTACGGCCTGGCCAGCGGCACTTCGATGGCCACGCCGCATGTCACGGGCGTCGTTGCGCTCGTTCGCGATCTGCACCCCGATTGGAGCTACGACCGTGTCATTGCCCATGTCTTGGAGACTGTCGATCCGGTCGACGCGCTGCAAGGCAAGATGGTGACCGGAGGTCGCCTGAACGCCGCCAATGCGGTCGCCGACGACACGTCGGGCGCGCGCGTCGCCGATATTTCCGATCGTGTGTTCGTGCCCGTGTCCAGCTTGACGCTCACCTTCGATAAGGCCGTCGACCCCGCCACGTTCACCGCCGCCGACGTGTTGGCTTTCACCGGGCCGGCCGGCCCGGTGGCCGTTCAGTCCGTGGACGTCGTTCCCGGCTTGCGCGATCGAGTGTTCAAGCTCATCTTCCCCGAACAGACTGTCACCGGCCCCTATTCGATCGTCATCGGTCCCACGATCCTCGATAAGAACGGCAACCTGTTGAATCAGGATGGCGACGACGTAAACGGAGAACCGCTCGATGACCAGTTCACCGCCCCGTTTGAAGTGGTGGACGCGATTGTGCGGCTGGACTTCGGCAAGGTGACATCACCCGTGGCTGCAGGGTACCAGCGATTGACGGAGTCGGACCTGTACATCCCGTCGGTGGGCTACGGCTGGCAGGACGGCAGCATGACGAGCTACGACCGCAAGACCGGCAGCGACCTGCTGAGAGACTTCCACTACGCGCCCCAGGGAACGTTTCTGGTGGATGTCCCTAATGGGCGCTATGAAATCGCGCTCGCGATGGGTGACGCCGGAGCACTGCACGACCAGATGGCCGTCTTCCTGGAAGGCACTCAAGTCGACACGGTGACCACCGCGGCGGGCCAGTTCGCCGGGAACACGTACCTGGTGGACGTGAACGACGGACAGCTGACATTGAACCTGGTCGACCAGGGCGGAACCAACGCCAACATCGTGATCAACGCTCTGGAGGTGATCGTGGCCGGTCCGGACCGACTCGGTCCGCAAGTTGTCCACGTATCTCCCGCCGGCACCGTCTTAGGTGGAACTGACCGAATCACGCTGACCTTCAACGAAGCGATCGATATCGACAGTTTTGATGCTGGCGATGTGAGCCTGGTGGGTCCCAGCGGAGCCATTGCGCCGCTAACCGTCAAACGGCTCAGCGACGTGGCGTACGAAGTGTCATTTGAACTGCTCAACGAGGCAGGGCAGTACCAGCTGCAGGTGGGCCCAGAGATCACGGACTTGGCCGGAAACCAACTGGATCAGGATCGCGATGGCAACGGGGGCGAAGTACCTGCAGATCAATTCGTCGGCAGCTTCACCGTGGAAACGTCGTTGCGACTGGATTTCGGCAAGTCAACTTCGCCGGTGGCTGCTGGCTACAGGCAACTGCTGGAAACCAACGTGTATGCCGAGTCGGTCGGTTACGGCTGGCAGGAGAACACGATCAAGAGCTACGACCGCGCGAGCGGCGGCGATTTGTTGCGGGACTTCCACTTCGCACCCCAGGGGACATTCCTCGTCAATCTGCCGAATCGGCGCTATGAAGTCGTCCTCTCGATGGGGGATGCCGGCGGATTGCACGACCAGATGGCTGTCTTTCTGGAAGGTACGCAGGTCGACACGGTGACCACGGCTGCCGGCCAGTACGTGACGAAGACCTACCCGATCGCGGTGAACGACGGACAGCTGACGCTGAAGATCGTCGACCTGGGAGGCACGAACGCCAACTTCGTCATCAATGCGCTGGAGGTGGTCGTGGCCGGCCCGGATCGACTGGGACCAAAAGTAGTCGGCGTGCTTCCGACCAATCTGGTCGTGGCTTCGGTCGACCGAGTCACTTTGCGATTCAGCGAACCGATCGATGTCAATAGCTTCGATGCGAACGATGTGAGCCTGGTCGGCCCGACGGGTACCGTCGCTCCGCTGGCCGTCACGCGACTCAGTGACGTGACGTACGAAGTCGGTTTCGCACCACGCCGTGACGCGGGTCAATATCAGCTGCGGGTCGGTCCGGAGATTACGGACCTGGCTGGAAATCTCCTGGACCAGGATGGAGACGGCACAGGGGGCCAATTGCCGGCCGATCAATTTGCGTCCAGCTTCACCTTGGAAGCTTCGTTGCGGCTGGACTTTGGCAAATCGACCACACCAGTCGCCGCGGGATATCGGCGACTCGTGGAAACCGACGTCTACGCCCCGACCGTAGGCTTTGGTTGGCAGGACAACACGATGAAGAGCTACGACCGCGCGACCGGCGGCGACCTGCTGCGAGATTTCCACTACGCGCCCCAAGGCACATTCCTGGTGGACTTGCCCAACGGTCGCTATGAAGTGGTGCTCTCGATGGGCGACGCCGGAGCACTGCACGACCAGATGGGCATCTTCCTGGAAGGCGCTCAGGTCGATAGTGTGACGACGGTTGCCGGACAATACGCGATCAAAACTTACGCCGTGGATGTCAACGACGGACAGCTGACGTTGAAACTGCTCGACCAGGGAGGGAGTAACGCCAATGTCGTGATCAACGCCCTGGAAGTCATCGTGGCCGGACCAGACCGACTGGGCCCGCGGGTGGTCCAGGTGTCTCCGGCCGCCACGGTCTTTGGTGGAACCGATCGTATCACGCTGACGTTTAACGAACCGATCGACATCGACAGCCTGGGGGCGGACGATGTGAGCCTGGTGGGTCCTACAGGACCCGTTGGGCCGCTGACCGTCACGAAGCTCACCGACGTCACCTACGAAGTAGCTTTTGCACTGCTCAGTGAGGCGGGGCAGTATCAGCTGCTCGTTGGCCCGGCGATCATGGATCTGGCGGGCAACTTGCTGGACCAGAATGGCAATGGCACCGGCGGCGAAGTGCCGGGCGATCAGTACGCGAGCAGTTTCACGGTCGAAACGTCGCTGCGGCTGGACTTTGGCAAAGCAACGTCGCCTGTGGCTTCCGGCTACAAACGAGTGGTGGAAACGGACGTGTACGCTGAGTCGGTCGCGTATGGCTGGCAAGACGGCACGATGACGAGCTATGACCGTGTGAATGGCGGCGACCTGCTGCGGGACTTCCACTACGCACCCCAAGGCACATTCCTGGTGGACCTGCCGAGTCGACGGTATGAAGTGGTTCTCTCCATGGGTGACGCGGGAGGACTGCACGATCAGATGGCCGTCTTCCTGGAAGGCATTCAGGTCAACACCGTGAGCACGGCGGCGGGCCAGTACGCAATCAACGCGTATCTGGTCGACGTTCTGGACGGACAACTGACGCTGACACTGGTCGATTTGGGAGGCACGAACGCCAACATCGTGATCAACGGCCTGGAGATCAGCTACCAGGCGGGCAGCGCCGGCTCGATCATTGCTTCGGCCAGTGCGAGTGAGGGAAACGTGTCTGCCGTAACGGTGCCGCCACTCTCGAGTGTCTTCCATTCGCATCAGCGCGCGTCGCTTCTCCCCAAAGTCATTCACGTGCCGCACGTGCCCTGCGTCGTGCCGCCTGCACAGGAACTGCTTGTCGGACGCGACGTGATCTCGAGTGAGTGTTTCACTCAGGACACTGGCGACTCTCCTCGCGTGATCACACGTGCGCACGCCCGCAAGCAGTGCTTTGCGGAACTTACGGACGATTGGCTCCAGCAAATCCTGCGCGAGTAGCGAATAAAAAGTGGTACATTTTTCTTCGCAAAAAGAGGAGAATGCGCACCTTACGGCTCAAAGGCGATCGCTCCGGCCGCAGCACATAAGTGACTACTGTGTGTCACACAACAAACGCAGACGACTTCGTTTCTTTCAGTCACTGCACGCACAACGATGACGGAAACGTTTAACCGCAGGCCCAACGGGCCGCGCACCTCACACGCCGGCTCGCAGTTCGTACGCACTCGGCATCGACATTGCTGAGCAACGTTTCAGCGTGGCGCGCACGCCGTTGGCGTAGCGGTTCAACGCGCGCCCAACGGGCTGACGGATGGAGCGCGCACGCCGTTGGCGTGGCGGTTAAACGGTTTTGCCCAACGGGCTGCGCGCCGCCAGGACGCAGCTGGCTGCGAACCGCTCGATGGAGCGCACACGCCGTTGGCGTCGCGGTTAAACGGTCTTGCCCAACAGGCTGCAGCCGGCAGGACGCAGCTGGCTGCGAACCGCTCGATGGAGCGCGCACGCCGTTGGCATGTTTAACCGCAAGCCCAACGGGCTGCGCGCCGGCAGGACGCAGCTGGCTGCGAACCGCTCGATGGAGCGCGCACGCCGTTGGCGTGGCGGTTAAACGGTCTTGCCCAACAGGCTGCGCGCCGGCAGGACGCAGCTGGCTGCGAACCGCTCGATGGAGCGCGCACGCCGTTGGCATGTTTAACCGCAAGCCCAACGGGCTGCGCACCGGCAGGACGCAGCTGGCTGCGAACCGCTCGATGGAGCGCGCACGCCGTTGGCGTGGCGGTTAAACGGTCTTGCCCAACGGGACGCGCGCCTCACACGCCGGCTGGCAGCTCGTACGCACTCGGCATCGACACCGCGGCGCTCCGCTTGGGCGTGGCGCGCACAGGACCCACAAGTGCTGGCTGAAAGCCGCTCACCTGTGTTAACTGTGTCGCTGATTTCGACGAGCGTTGAACTGGGAACCACACCGAACGCAACTCGGAGGATCCGAAGTCTTGACAAGCGAGTTGCCTGCGGCTAGTTTGCCTCGTGACTCTCGCTGAATGACGCAAGAGCCAATCCGAGCCGCTGTGTTCGCCCAAAGAGAAGTCGGTCTCGCTTTAAGACACCGGACGCCGCTTGCAAGCGCCGCAGCACACAACAGCACTCACCGGTCAATGAGGAAGGTCCATGAAAGTCAGACTCTGTAAAGCATGCGGACAGGCTTTCTCGGTGACGGCGGCGGGCCAGGAGTTGATGTACGAGCACTTGATCCAGGAGCACAAACTGGACTCGACAGCTGCCGACACGGCGATCGATGAGGCTGTCGTGGAAGAACGTACGGAAGCCGTGCCCCGTCCGCTGCCGCGTTGCCATTGAAGAACAAACGAACAGGGATCCACAACATGCGCATCTCCGCCAACTCAGGCCGAATTCCCAGCAACCCGCGTATCATCGGTTTGTTGCTGATTGTAGTAACGATGGCGCCTGCACTTCTGCGGGCCGCGGCACCCGATGTGAAGATCAGCGACAACCGCCGGTTTCTCGTCGACCAGAACGGAGCACCTTTCTTCTGGCTGGGCGACACGGCCTGGGAGCTGTTTCATCGGTTGAACCGCGAGGAGGCGGATCGTTATCTCGAAAACCGCGCCCGATTGGGTTTCACGGTGGTGCAAGCCGTGGCATTGGCCGAACTGGACGGTCTGCATGCTCCCAACCCGTACGGCCACACGCCGCTGATCGACGACGATCCCACGCGACCCAACGTTCAAGAAGGTCCCCAGAACGACTACTGGGACCATGTCGACTACATTGTCGCGAAAGCGAATGCGCTGGGCATCGTGGTCGGCTTTCTGCCGACCTGGGGCGACAAGTGGAACAAGAAATGGGGCGCGGGCCCGGAGATCTTCACGCCGGAAAACGCCGAGGCCTACGGTCACTGGCTGGGCGCACGGTACCGGGACGCGCAATTGGTCTGGATCCTCGGCGGCGACCGGCCCGTCGAGAACGACACGCACCGCGAGATCATTCGCCGGATGGCGCTCGGCCTGCACAAAGGGGACGGAGGCGTGCACCTGCACACCTTTCACCCGACTGGAGGCAGCGGTTCTGCCCAGTATTTTCACGACGCACCGTGGCTCGACTTCAACATGCGCCAGAACGGTCATGTCGCCGAGTTCACCAAGCGCTATGATCAGACGCGCGTCGATTATGACCGGACCCCCGTCAAGCCGGTGCTGGATGGTGAACCGATCTACGAAGATCATCCGGTGTCGTTCAACGCTGCGGAATTCGGGCACTCGATCGCGGCGGACGTGCGGCGTCCGTTGTACTGGGATCTGTTCGTGGGCGCCTGCGGTCACACCTATGGACATCACTCGGTGTGGCAGATGTGGTCGCCCGACAGAGACCCGATCAACAATCCGCTAATGCCGTGGTTCGATGCCATCGAGCAACCGGGTGCCGCCCAGATGCAGTACGGCCGCTGGCTGATGGAATCGCGACCGTATTTATCGCGCATTCCCGATCCTTCCGTGATCGTCACCGATCGTGTGGCCACGTCGGTGCCCGGCGCCGGCCGATATCAGTTGGTAGCGACGCGCGATGCCGACGGCGCTTATGCCATGGTGTACGCACCGGTGGGCCGCGCATTCCGGGTGCGAATGGATGCGATTCGAGGCGCCCAGGTTAACGCCTGGTGGTTCAATCCGCGTGACGGCGGGGCCACGGCGATCGGCACGTTCGCGAATCAGGGGGAGCGGGAGTTCGTGCCGCCCGCCCGCGGCGAAATGCTCGACTGGGTCCTCGTGCTGGACGACGCCGCGCAGAAATTCGCCGCACCCGGCGCACGGCCCGCCACACGCTGAGCAGAGTCGCGTCGAATCGAATGGAAGACTCCCGGATCATTCCTCACGGACCGACGCCGACCGCAAGACCAAGGGATCGAATCGCCGCGGGTCTTCGTGCGCCGCCCACGCCATTCCCCGCAGGAGAACCAGCCGGAAATAAGGGTGATCGAACGTCCAGTTGTTGTGGCCCAGCACGCATCCATAGACGCGTCCCTTACCGAGTTCGCAGGTCCAGAACATGGGCTGCGCGGACTGAGTGTTCGGAGCGTCCGGCGACGCCTCGTCACTCACGGCCAGGACCTGCACGCGCGCGGCGTCTGGCGGCGGCGTGGGCGGCCAGTAGCTCTCGTCCTCCAGCTGGATGGTCGGCGGCAGTCCGCGACAGATCGGATGATCGGTTTGGCTGATCGTAAGCGTGATCGGCCCATGACGATACTTTACGAATCCGCCGACACCCGTTAAGTCCGCAATCTCACGCGTTGGCTCCGGCCGCGTCCACGTGGCGGAATGGATCAGCACCAACCCGCCACCACCTTCCAGGAACTTGCGCACCTCGGCCATCCGTTGTTCGTTCCACGCCATGTAACAGAAAGCCACGACCAGATCGGCGTTCTTCCACTGGTCCGCAGTGGGCCACTCGCGCGCCGTCGCGACGCGCACATGCTCCGCGCCGGCGGCCAGCGCCGAATCTACGCGGTCCGCGCCCTCGAGGTTGGCGGCCTTCTCCGTCGACGCCGCAGCGCCACCCAGCAACAGGGCCCAGCGAGTTTGCCAGCGCGGATAGTCGTGTTCACCCGGTCCATGGTCCTTGGTGTCGGCCAACAGCAGGATCGTCACCGGACGAGATGCGATGTCCGACGCCTGATCGCTGCGCACCGCAGCCAGGACGGCTGCGACCTCGCTGCGTTTCGGCGGTGTGGGTGGCTCGCCGCCCGGCGCCCAGGAGGCGACCAAGGCCAGCGGCAGCAGCAGAACGCCACATCGATACGGAATGCGAGGCAGGCAAGTCAAGGCATATCTCCTGTGACTGGGACAGCGCACCAGATTTTTAGTTCTTTGTACCCGCGGCGGTGAAGTGCCGTGCAATCTCGTCGCCTGGTAAAGCGCGATTGTACACGGCGATCTCGGCCACCTTTCCTTCGAAATTCGAACTGCCGTCGCCCCCGCCCGCGACCACAAACTGGCTCAAACCGAGTTCAGTATTCGGCGCTATTTCCCCGGCGATTTCCGCTTGAGGGTTTCCATTGAGATAGACGCGGACCTGAGCGCCCTCGCGCACTACCGCCACGTGGTACCACGTCTTCGGCGCCAGCTCGCTCGTCCCCGCGAGGTGGTTCGAAGCGTCTCCGCTGGTGAAGTCCAATCTCCCCTTGGATCGACCTGTGCCGCCGATCGCCAACCGATCGCCCGGCATTTCGTCAGCCCCGCGTGTGAACAGGATCCCCGTCGTCGGCCGAGCGTCGCAGGGCAGGCCGTTCCAGACCCACGCCTCCCAGGTGTAGTCCGAGCCCATCGTCGGCACGTCGGCCAGCAGTCGTCCACCGACGAAGTGAGCGGCTCGACTGGTCTGGCCCGCATCGCAGAACCCGCTTCCCGTCGGTCCCTCCAGGTAGTATGCGACAACATCCTGATAGGCAGCCGTTCGGTTACCGCCCGACACATCGGCCGCTTGTGGCCCGGCCAGGTCGTGTAGTCGCCAATACGCCGCGGGCTTCGAGTCGAGGACCGCCTGAGCGTACGCGCCGCCCGCTTCCTGGGCGCGCGGCGCGTCTGACCGGCAACCTGTTCCAGAAGTTGCAGGACCGTTTCGACGATCTTTGGCTCCGCCTCCACTTCCAAACCTGCCGTGCGAGCCGGCCAGGTCGTGTACCCGCCGAGTTTGTGTTGCTCCGGCGGCGGGATGTAGCCATCGGCTCCGTTGGCCAATTCCATGTTGAAGGTCGGCTGCAGCGGGCTGTGCGCCTTGATCTTCAGGCCTGTAATGCCAAAGACTTCGGCAGGCATTGCCGTGATACCCAGATCTCCGACACGCACCGCTTGCAGCACGAGTTCTCGCTGCGGCTCGTTGTGAAGATAGATTTGCTCGAGCGCATACACCTCGCGTTGGTTCTCGGCCAACGTGCGTCCCTGCATTTCGGCGACGACTTGCTGCGCCAGGCGAGTCGCTTCTCGTCGGGCACACGGCGACCGAGCGTCAGCTTCTGCTCGGCCATCGCCAGCGGTACCCAATCGCGATACTCAATCTGTTGATAGGCGCGGAAGGCCACTTCGGCCACTTCGTTGCTGTAAGTTTCAAGCGTGATGTTCGCGGCTGGCTGGCTGTAGTCCATCCAGTGCAGATCGCCGGCCGTTCCCTGCGACATCATGGCCACACACGGCAGATCCGTCCCGTCTTTGCCCATCAGTTGTTTCATACGCAGGCAGAAACGACCAAAGTAGTCTGCCGAAACCGGCGCTGCGCCAAAATAGTGCATGGAGTAATTGGCCAGGATGGCCAGGGGCGCCCATCGCGCGATTGGACGGCGAGCACGGACAATCCGGGGTCCTCCGGTCCAGCGGGTCCCATGAAATCGGGGTTCTGGTAGCCGGGATGCATCATCGCACGGATCGAACGATCGCCAAACGGATCGGTCGCGATGCGGTCCGGACGGTAGATCCACCGCCGGCAATTCGTGTGCTGGCTGTCGACGGCCACGGTCCAACCGATTCGAGCGGGCACGACGTTCTGGACTGCGCCCACCACACTTTCAACGATCCAGCTCGGGAGCCGATCGGCATAGCCGCGGTCGACTCCGGTCCCCAGCGCACCATCACGGACGGCGCCGTGTGGGTGTGTGTCGCGGCCACCATGATACGGTCGGACGGAATGCCGGTCCGCTGTTCAATGGATTTCTTGGCATCGTCGACCAACTCCCGCGGCATCATCAGCGTGTCGACCATGACGATCGCCAACCGCGTGGCACCGTCGTCCAGGACCAAGGCGCGGGCAAACAATGGGTCTGTGAGCTGATCTCCCCGCCCTTGCAGGAACCCGCCACTGATGATCACCGGAAAATTCTCCGGGGAAACGTTGACCTCCGCCGCGCCGGCCCGAAATTGTCTCTCGGCGCTCACCACTGGCGAATCCGCGGCGCTCAGCAGCATCGCCACGCAGAACGCGCTGACGACGAGGACCAGGCGGGGGTGTCGGCAGTTTGACATGACAGATCCTTTCAGCACTATCGCACGAGGTTCGTGTTCAACTTAAGGCCCGGGCACGATCGCCTCGGCGCGGCACATTTCCACGATCTTTGGCTCAAATGCCTTGTCGCCCATGATGGCCTGTACAGCGTGCGGCGAGGCCGATCGGTAGAACAACTTCGCCTCCACGTGCAAATCCCCGTGAGGCACCGAGCTGAGCTGCGCCGTCACCTTGTCTTGCGTGTGGCCTTTGGCGGGAATCGTACGCTGCTGGAGGAACCGCTCCATTTGCCACAACTTGAACGTTGGTTTCCCGAGGCGGTCACCGGCCACGGCCCCAAACCGGATGGCATCCGCCGCGATTTCGCCCTGTTCATCGACACCACCGTGCTGGAACAGGACTTTGCCAGCCGCATCGAGGATTCGCAACTCGACCCACATCTCGCGCAGTTCGGTCACGCCCGACGGGAGGTTGTGGCCGGCTGCCTCGTTGTGGACCAGCACATCCACCGTGAGCGGTTTGCCTGCGACAACCTGCCGCGGAACGCCCAATTTGATTCGTGCTGCGCTCTTCAGCCGAGCCTCGGCCATCGCGGCGTGCTCCGGACCGTTGGCCAGCGTGTCCGCGTTGGCATTTCCACCGACAAAATAGTGAAAATAGATCTCCCGCAGGGCCCCCTCGTTGGCGGACGGACCCTTCACGACCATTGGTTTCAACGTGCGGGCGACGGTCACCGCGTCCTCCACGCTGCGCATGTGGCAGTCCTGGCATTGAATTCCCTTTTCGGCGTAGATACTGGATTTCCATTCGCCATACGTGTGTTCGACACGCAGACCGCTCACCGGATGAATCACCGTGTGACAACTGGCGCAGAACTCACTCTGGGAGAAGAACTCGCGTTTCTCTCCAGTGTGCGAGCGGTTCTCCGCCACGATTCCCGAATGCCCGTACTTGACTCGCCCAGGCTGCAGAACGAACGAGGCGTTTCCTGGTTCACCCCAGGCCGAGTCGGCATGTGTCAGCAGAGAAATCTGGTGACAGGTGTCGCACGTGACGCCGGCCTTGGCTTCCTTCGGCAGCTCGTCGTCCGCTTGAGACGGAATCACACCCGCCACAACACCGGCCGACGAGTGGCAGCCGGAACAAAACGTGTAGTACTTCTCGCCGACCTCCTGCCGGGCCATTTCAGCCAGGCTGCGGTACAGCGGGTCCGTGTGGGCGGCCGAATGCATCGACCCCCGGACTTCCTGCAACTGACGCTCATGGCACACGGCGCAGTCTTCATTCAGGAAGAAGAAGTCCAAGGGAGCCAATTCACTGTCCGCCGTTCGCACCAGCGTGTATCCGAATGGGCCTTCCGGCGACTTGGCCGGATCCCCCGACTCGTCCCCAGGCAATGCGGCAACCATGGCGGACAGCGTCAGAACAGGAATCACGGCGAAAACGCGTGCGAATTTCATGAGGTTCTCACTTGGCGGGCGAATAGTCGGTCGCGGTCAGGTTCTGGCTCGTCACGGCCTTGACCAGCACGCCGTCTTTCTCCGAATTGGCCTTGGCCTTCTTCCACTCGGGGTCGTCGCCGAACGCCTTCCAGGCTTGCTTCTGGGCATCCGCGCTCGGGAAAGCGACGATGTAAACGAGCGTGTCCTTCGCTTGCTCGCCCTCGGTCGGGGTCCAGAATCCCACTAACTCAATGCCGTGTTTCTGAAACAGTTTGCACGTGTGGTCGCGGAATCGCGTGTGCAACGCATCCAACTTCCCCGGGTTCGTCGTGTAGACGCGTAACTCGTAGACCTTCGTCGCTGCAGCGGGTTTGTCTTCGGCTGTCGCGGAAATCACGAGCAGGCCAAATCCCACAGCCAAAGCGCCGCACAGCCACGCATTTTTCAACACGGTTTTCATGACAATCTCCCATCTCGATTCACGGTGAACACTGACGACTCCACTCTCCGCCGACTGGCGCGGAGCGACCCTATCATAGCCGATCTTCGTGTGCAAAAAAGAGCAAGCGGCCGAATGCCTGATTGGCAATCGTCGACGGGGAGCGGTAGGATATGCCTGTACAATTCCCGAGCGGACCTGTTGACGGGCGCGAACGACCCGTGTGGTTGGAAATCGGCTGAGACCATGCCATGAACTCCCGCGAACGCGTGCTGACGGCCTTTGCGTTGGAGGAGCCTGACCGGGTGCCTCGCTGGGGTGGGTTGTCACCCGAGTTCATGGAGAAAGCCAGGCAAGTGCTGCAGTGTGCCGACGACGAATCGCTTCGCATCCGCTTCGGTGATGATTTTCGCCGCGTTTCGGCTCGTTATGCGGGGCCCGAGTTTCCTCTGTCGACCGGAGCGGTTTCGCGCACGATCTTTGGCATCGAACGACAGGGCGTCGGATACGGTCAGCCCACCAGTCATCCGCTGGCCGATGCGTCGATCCGTGAGCTGCACGAGTACCCCTGGCCAGATCCGCAGTGGATGGACGTATCGCGGATTCGCGAGGAGGCTCTCGCCTGGCAGCGGCAGTATGCGATCCTGGGCGGCGACTGGTCTCCATTCTGGCACGACGCCATCGATCTGTTCGGCATGGAGAACCTGTACTTTCGCATGCACGACGAGCCCGAGGCTGTCGATGTCTTGCTGCAGCACCTGGTGGACTATTACGTGGCGGTGAGCCAGCGCATCTTTGATGCAGCCGCTGACGCCATCGACATTTTCTTCATCGGCAACGACTTCGGCAGCCAGACGGGACCCTTGGTAAGTCCCGCACAGTTCGATCGATTCCTGCTGCCACACGTCCAGCGACTGATTGATCTTGGACACGCCTACCGGCTGCCGGTGCAACTGCACTGTTGCGGCGGGTTCGAGCCGCTCATGCCCGCCATGATTGCGGCCGGACTCGACGGCTTGCACGCGATTCAACCTTGCTGCCAGGGCATGGATCTCGCCCAGCTGAAGGCGAAGTACGGCCGGGCGATCCTGTTTAACGGAGCCATCGACTCGCACCACGTGCTGATCGAGGGCACGCCGGACCTCGTTCGCCGAAAGACGCGCGAGGTGCTGGCCATCATGGCGCCCGGAGGCGGTTACGTGGGCGGTGCGAGCCACGACTACGTCCTGGAGGAAACGCCGGTGGAAAATGTACTGGCCATGTTTGACACGATTGCCCAGTTCGGCGAGTATCCCTTGAACATCTAGGCGGCAAGCCATGCTTCACGACCCGAGCCATTACGAAACACCGCCGATCGCCGAAGCGATCCGGCTGACGTCCCAGGACACGCAGGTGCTGCGCCGACTGGCGGCCGAGCTGGCCGAGATCGCGGCCTCGCCGATCCATCGTGAGCGAGCTCAGCTCTGGCAGCGCCTCAACGACCTGCAGTCCGTGCGGCCGATGGTCTGGATCAACGAAATTCCCTGGCATGAAATGGATGTCAACGGAGAGCTGACGTTAGTCACCGAACATCCGTGGGCGCGGGATCAGGAGCAGGATCTGCGGCGCACACTCTACCAGTGGCGCCATCTGCCGGGCGACATGATCGTCGGCGATTACCTGCCGTGTCCGCTGGCGGTGCACAGCACGGACTTCGGCATCATCGAGGATGTCGACGTCGTGCGGACCGATGCCGCCAGCGACATTGTCTCGCGGCACTTCAAGATCCAGATCCGTGATGCCGAAGACCTGGCGAAGATCCAGATGCCGGTCGTGACGCACAACGAGGTCGCCACGAATTTCCGCTACGAAGCGATGTGCCGGGTTTATGACGGAATCCTGCCGATCCGGAAAGTGGGCCAGACCCACATCTGGTTCACGCCGTGGGACTATCTGATTCGCTGGTGGGGCATTCAGGAAGCCATGCTGGACTTTGTCGAACGGCCGGAACTGGTCCATGCGGCGGTCGAGCGGATGGTGGACGCATGGATGGTGGAGCTCGATCAATTCGAGGCCCTGAACGCTTTGTCGTTGGACTGCAACAACACGCGGATTGGTTCCGGCGGCTATGGCTACACGTCACAGCTGCCCAGCGAACCCTATGACCCGTCGAACGTGCGGCCTCACAACATGTGGGGCTGCTCCAATGCCCAGATCTTCTCCGAGGTCTCGCCGCAAATGCACTGGGAATTCGCTCTGAAGCACGATTTGCGGTGGCTCGCCCGGTGGGGCCTGACCTACTACGGCTGCTGCGAACCGCTCGATCAGAAGATCGATATCCTGCGACAGATTCCCAACTTGCGCAAGATCTCTGTGAGCCCGTGGTGCAGGACGGAGCGAGTTGTGGACCGAGTCGGTACGGATTACGTCCTGAGTCGCAAGCCGACGCCCGCCATCTTCGCGGAGGACGAGTGGCGACCTGACCGCGCGCGGCACGATCTGGTCGCGTTCCTGGATCGTGCTCGCGATTGCCACGTGGAACTGATCATGAAGGACATCTCGACCGTCCGACGCCAACCGCAGCGACTGTGGGAATGGGCCGCCATCGCGGCGGAAGTGGTGGAAGAGTTTGCCCGATAGACGGGCAACCTGACCGTTGCGGCTGTGCCTCAGCAAGCGGGACGCTCGCTCTACGTGAAGTCGTTGTCCCGCAGGGAGTTCCACAGCAGTGTGGCATAGTAGATCACCGCATGATCGGCCAACCCGGCGATCTTGAAGGGCAGGTCGGACATGTTGAAACGGAGGCGATCGGTCATGGACTGCACGACCGTCGCCAAACGTTCGGCGCCGGTGGCCACATCATCCCAGAATCGGCGTGGGCCGCTGCCCTGGACGCCATGCAGCGTGCCGCCGTGCAGGTAACCCAGCATCTCCGGTGGAATCAGCGGCACCCAGTCCTCGCGGTGCACAAACCGATAGTGCGATTGCCGCGGCAGGACGCTGACAAACGCCGCATCCCCCACGCGCGGTGCACCGTAGGTGTAGAGGCCTTGCACGTTGGACGGACCGACGTGCGCGGACGCCAGCGTCGCCAAGGCGCCACCCAGGCTGTGGCCGGTCAGCCAGAGCGTCTGGTCCGGTCGGCGGCGTTGGATCACTTCGTCCAACCGGTCGCTCAAGGTGGCATAGGCGGCCAGGAATCCGCTGTGCACCAGCCCGCCTGCGCGACACACGGCCGGCAGAAACTGGCTGTCCGTTCGTAAGTCGTCCTCGTCGATCAGCACGACTTCGGCCAGGTCGAACAGCGAACGCGACTGGACGCGAGTGCCCCGAAAGACGACGACCAGCGCGGTATCGTGCCGCAGGATCATCCCGCGATTCTCGGCGCGCGTCCCCAGCCACTCCAGTGCGAACCCCTGCGAAGGGAGAGGCGACCTGGCCATCGCCTCCTCAATGAAATCCGCCGTGCCGTAGACCAGGAAGCTCGCATCGGCCAGCCACCAGGCATTCACGGCCGAGTAGGCCGACACGCCCGGTTGGAACGAGAAGTGGTCCGCATGGGCAAAGAACGGAAAACCTGGCAAGGGCGGCACCAGGCTCTGGATCGTCTCGGTCGGCAGTGGTCTCGGTGGGAACAGCATGAGGGCATCGCAATCGTGCAAGGGTAACTTACAATGTCTAGACTGCGGCGCCTCCCGTCAAGTTCTTGGGTCCCCGTTGGATCACCTGCGGTTCAACGCTTTTGGCGAGCGGATGGCTCGAAAACGACTTCCCATGTGCGAAATGACTCGTATCCCGGCATTCCTGTTGGTCGGCATCGGTTCTCTTTCCCAACTGGCGGCATTCCACACGCGATTGTCGGCTGCGGACGCGTATCTGGAGTTCGTTCGAACGGCACCCGAGTTCCAGTCGGTGGCCCAGGATCCGCAAGTGATGATTGGCAACTGGAACACGTGGCTCTACATGCCGTGGCGGTACGAGTGGACGATCGGCACGCAGGACGCGGGTGGGCAGTTCTGCCGGGACTACGGCGTCAACGGCGGATTCACCGATCACGGTGACGGGCCACTGGAGTGGCTGGAGAAGTGGCAGCTGCGATTCTATAACGACCACACGGCCGGCAAGGGATCTCTCTATCTGCACGGCGGCAACAAGCGGCAGAATTTTTCCCAGTACCAGCGCGATCCGCGCGATTCGTTGCGGGCCTGACGGTCCGCAGCCCATTGACGATACGCTACTCACACGCCTCGAGGGACTTGTGGCTCGCAACGTCGGACAGCTCAAGCACAGCCCGATGCGCGTCGCCTATGCGCTGGATGATGAAATTTCGTCCGGCGTGTTTGTCGTTCCCATCGCCTGGCGACTCAATGACGACGACGAAGCCTACGCGCAGTGGCTGAGTCGTTACTACGGCGGTCAGGCTCCGCCGTCGCAATACGTGACACCCGACTTCCTGCTGCCGCAGTTCGGGCGGCCACTTCGAGAACTCGACTTCTCCCCGCTGCTGGATCGGATCACCTACCAGGACTCGGTCTGGGCAAATTTCCTCGGGCGCTGGTCACGCAGCGCGAATCGAGTCGACCCCGCGGTGCCGTGCGGGTTCGTCGGTGGCCAGGCGCCGAACATGTGGGGCGGCTACGACTACGCCAAGCTGATGAAGAAGATCCAGTTCATCGAAGCCTACAACCTCGGTTCTTCGCAGGCCATCATCCGCTCGTTCAATCCCCACAACGCGTTGCCGCAAGTCACCACGCATTTTCACAAAGACGAACTGGGCACGGCCAATGATCAATGGCAGAGCTGGTACTTTTTCGCCCACGGCAACCGGGGCATGATCGGCTGGGTCGAGGGCTGGTTCGATGGGAACCGGCCGCGCCCGTGGCTGGATGCATACCGTGACACCCTCCGGGAACTCGGCGCCGTGCAGGGACCCAAAATGGTCGGGGCGACGTGGGTCCACGACGGTGTGGCGATTTACTATTCTCATCCGTCCATCCAGGTCTCCTGGTGCCTGGACGTGGAACCGCACGGCAAGACCTGGGTGAACCGCGACGGCAGCGACCACCGCCTGGGCACTTCGCACCTCGTCCGGAAGGCGTGGGAGGACCTGCTGACCGACGCCGGCCTGCAGTACAGCTTCGTGTCTTACGATCAGGTGGTGACGGGGGGAGTTCCGGAGCCCTATCGCGTGCTGATTCTGCCGGCGTGTTATGCCCTGTCGGACATCGAGGCGCAACGCATTGCGGAATTCTGCCGACGCGGCGGCACGGTGATCGCAGATTTCGCCTGCGGCCTGTTCGACCAGCATGGCAAGGGGCGGACCGCGGGCGCTTTGGATGATCTGTTCGGTGTACCACACACGGGCCATGAGGGTCGGCAGGACTTCTTCTCGGGCAAGTTGTGGGTGGAGACGGATCAGGACGCCGGCTACGCGCCGCGCGACTGGCGCGCGTTGTTCGCCACGCTCGACTGCCCGCTGGAGCAGGGGTTCGCCGTCGCGGAAAGGCAGCTTCCCACGCGAACGGTCCGAAAAGTGGGGCGTGGCACGGCCGTCTACCTCAATCTCTCGCCGCAGCGATACCTGCAGTACCGGGAGGAAAACACGGCTACCGACTGGCAGCGGGCTGTCTTTCTGGAGCACGTTTTGGCCTGCGTCGCGCCCCGCGTGACCGTCACGTCGGACGGCGTCCGACCTGGCAACTGCGAGGTGACCTATTGGCAACAGGGGGATCGAAGGCTGTTGTTCGTCGTGCAAAAGGAGGCCACGGGTGGCGATCCGGCCGGCGGCAACTGGGCCACTGGCTTGACGGACAAGGACATCGACATCGTGCTGGAATTTGCGGAACCGGTGCGGGACGTTGTGGATGAGCGGTCCGGCACACGTCTGGGGGATGGGCGCACTTTTCCGTTGCGTTTTCGCACGAGCCAGGCGGTCATGCTGAGCTACAGGCCGTGACCACCGGTTCAGCGCTGTCGCGGCCCAAGGCAGAGATTCCGCTGACGGCCCCTTTGGCTTGGGTCTCCGTTCGACAGCCCCTCGGACGGCCGGAATTTTTTGCCGTCCGTCTGGGCCGTCCCCCACATTCCCTCGACAAACAGATTTTCCTAGAATCCAGGCTTCACGTTTCGTACGGCCCGAGCCCGGACAACCTGTCGCGTGGGCAAAGGGGCGGCGAGGGAGAGAAAGCTCGATGAAGATCGCAGTACCCAAAGAGACTCGCCAAGGCGAACGGCGCGTGGCGCTGGTGCCGGAGTCGTGCAAGAAGCTGATCGACAAGGGAATTCAGGTCGCCGTGGAGTCGGGGGCGGGCGAGTCGGCCTTTCTGCCCGATGAAGCATATCGCGCGGTGGGTGCGACGATCGAAAACGATGTCACGGCACTCGTAGGCAGCGCCGATCTGGTCCTGACGGTCCAAGCGCCGACGCCAGCCGAAGTGGGCCGGTGCCGCGAGGGTGCCCTGTTGCTGGGCACTCTGCTGCCGGTGAAACATCTGGACACGGTCCGAGCTTTGGCCGATCGGAAAATCACGGCGTTTTCCACCGACTGCATCCCGCGGATCACGCGGGCCCAGTCGATGGACACTTTGTCGGCCATGTCGAACATCGCAGGTTACAAAGCGGTGCTGATTGCGGCGAACGAGTTGGCCAAGTATTTTCCGATGTTCATGACCGCGGCCGGGACGATCTTTGCCGCCAAAGTGTTTGTGATCGGTGCCGGCGTGGCCGGCTTGCAGGCGATCGCCACGGCCAAGCGTCTGGGAGCGACGGTCACCGCCACCGACACGCGGCGCGTCGTCGCGGACCAGATTCAGAGTGTGGGGGGCAAATTCGTCGGGGTCGACTCGGTGGAAGACGCCCAGACGGGAACGGGCTATGCGAAGGAATTGTCGGCCGAATTCTATCGCAAGCAGGCGGAACTCATCGCGCAGCAATGTGTCGCCAACGACGTCGTGATTACCACGGCGCTGATCGGGGGCGTGAAGGCCCCGCGGCTGATTACGGCCGACATGGTCCGCGCCATGCGCCCCGGCTCCGTGATCGTCGACCTGGCGGCCGAGGCGGGCGGCAACTGCGAATTGACCAAGCCCGGTCAGACGGTGGTCGAGAACGGAGTCAAGATCGCGGGCCCGCTGAATCTGCCGTCCGAGATGCCGCGTGACGCCAGTACGCTGTACTCCCGCAATCTCGCCACGTTCGTCCTGGCCTTCTGGAAAGACAAAGAGAAGACCTTCAACCTGGACTTGCATGACGACATTCTCAAAGGAGCGGTCGTTACGCACCAGGGTGAGGTACTGCACGAAGCGACTCGAGCCGCGCTCGGGGGCGCGTAAGCGAACCAACAGAAACACCGCGCCGGCCGTGGGCCGGATGATGGACGGAATAACGCACGAAAGACCAGAAAGGGAAAGGAGGCGGGATCCCGATGATGCCGTCGATCACCACCTGTCAATGGCTGCTGCTGTGGGCCGTGTTGGCCGCGCCGGCTGCCGCGCAGGGCGACCCCGCGGAGAGCAACCCGGCTCCCGCACCCGCTCTGCAAACACCACCCGCCGAACCCGCTTCACCACTGGCCCGCGTCGCGCCGGATGAAGGAGCCTTGGGGAACCCACCGGGCGCACCGAGTCCGGCAGCCGGACACGCCGGCGCCCACTCCACCACCGACTACATGGCCATGACGTTCGTCTTCATGCTGGCCACGTTCATCGGGATTGGTGTGATCCGCCGCGTCTCGCGCCTGCTGCACACGCCGCTGATGTCGTTGACCAATGCGATTTCCGCGATTTCCGTGGTGGGTGCGATCATCGTGACCGGTGGCGAGCATTATCCGACCGGCATTCGGGTGCTGGGCGCCATCGCCTTGTTTGCCGCCATGACCAACATTATCAGCGGCTTCTTGATCACCGACCGGATGCTCAAGATGTTCAAGACGCGTGAGGGAGGCAAGTCATGAACATTCTCATTCAGTTGGTTTACCTGGTGGCGACCGCGCTGTTCATTCTGTCGCTGCATTGGATGAGTGATCCGAAGACGGCTCGGCGCGGCATTTTTTCCGGCGTGGCAGGGATGGCACTGGCGGTCCTGGCGACCTGGGCCGGACCCGGCATCACCCATCATCTGTGGATCATTCTGCCGATCATCCCGGCCGTCGTCCTGGGTGTCTGGTTGTCGAGAGTACCGCTCACCGCCGTCCCGCAGCGAACCGCGCTGTCGCATGCCTTCGGCGGCCTGGCGGCCGGCCTGGTGGGCACCGCGGAGTATTTCTATTGGTACTCTGCCGACACAACGAAGCTCACGACGTTCTTCATGACGGCGATCGTGGCGGAGATCATTCTGGGTTTCCTGACCTTTACCGGCAGCTTGATTGCGGCCGGGAAGTTGCAGGAACTCAAGTGGATTCCGCAGCGACCGTGGCTGTACAAGGGTCAGAACATCGTGAACTTCTCGGCCATTGGGTTGGCCTTGCTGTTGGGTGTGATCCTGGTTCTGGCACCCAGCGGCGGTTGGTCGCCGGTCGCCTTCGTCCTGATCGTGCTGTTGGCGCTCAACTTCGGTTGGATGTTGGTGATGCCGATCGGTGGGGCAGACATGCCGACCGTGATTTCCATCCTCAATGCGTATGCCGGTTTGTCAGCGGTGGCCATGGGATTTGTCCTGGACAACAAGCTGCTGGTGACGGCTGGAGCGTTGGATGGTTCGTCGGGCCTGATCCTGTCGATCATCATGTGCAAAGCAATGAATCGCTCGTTTATGAACGTGCTGTTCGGAGCGTTCGGGCAGGTGCAGCAAGCCGCAGCCGGAGCCGAGCAGAAAACGGCCAAGAGCGAGACGCCCGAGGGCGCGGCACAGATCATGGAACAGGCCAACCTGGTCGTGATCGTCCCTGGTTACGGCATGGCCGTGGCCCAGGCGCAGCATCGTGTGCGCGAGCTGTACGATCAGCTGATCAAACGCGGCATCGACGTACGTTTCGCCATTCATCCGGTGGCGGGCCGCATGCCCGGACACATGAATGTGTTGCTGGCCGAGGCCGAGATCCCTTACGAACACCTCGTCGAAATGGACGACATCAACCACGACCTGCCTCAAGCCGATGTGGTGCTCGTGATTGGCGCCAACGATGTCGTGAATCCGGCGGCCCGCACGGACCAGAGCAGCCCGATCTACGGCATGCCGATTATCGACGCCGACAAGGCGCGCACGTGTTTCTGCATCAAGCGTTCCATGAATCCGGGTTTCGCCGGCATCGAAAACGCGCTGTATTTTGCCGACCATACGTTTATGCTCTTCGGTGACGCCAAGCAGGTGGTAGGAGAACTGGCGAAGAACTTTTCGGGACAGTCGGGCATGCATTAGGGGCCGCAGCTTGACGAAGAGTACGACAAACCAACCTGGGAGCGGCATGGGCCGCGGCCGCGCGTCGCTCGCGAGTTATGCGTGGCTGTCGATCGCGGCCGCCATCGCCACGATTCTGCTCAAGGGTATGGCCTTCTGGATCACTGGTTCGGTGGGCCTGTTGTCGGATGCCGCGGAATCGCTGGTCAATCTGGTCGGCGCGATCATTGCGTTTGTCATGCTCACAATCGCCGCCAGGCCAGCGGATGAAGAGCATCTGTACGGCCACCACAAGGCGGAATACTTTTCCAGCGGCGCCGAGGGTGCATTGATCCTCATGGCCGCCATCAGTATCGCCGCGGCGGCGATCTCACGCCTGATGCATCCCCAAGAACTGGAACAGACCGGTATCGGCCTGGCGGTGTGTGCGGTCGCATCGCTGATCAACCTCGGAGTGGCGCGCGTGCTGCTCGCGGTCGGCAAACAGCATAACTCGATCACGCTCGAGGCCGATGCTCAGCACCTGATGACCGATGTGTGGACCTCGGCCGGCGTGATTCTGGGGGTCGGCCTGGTGGTGGTCACGGGCTGGCAGCGTTTGGATCCGCTGGTGGCGATCGCTGTGGCTGCCAATATCCTGTGGACCGGTTACGGTCTCATTCAGCGGTCGGTGTTCGGACTGATGGATACGGCATTGCCGGCCCAGGAACTGCAGGCGATCGAAGGGGTCTTCGTCAATTATCGGCGGGAAGGCATCGAGTTCCACGCCCTGCGCACGCGGCAGGCGGCTTCCCGGCGGTTCGTGGCCGTGCACGTGTTGGTGCCGGGCGATTGGACGGTGCAACGCGGCCACGAAGTCCTGGAACGCATCGAGACGGATATTCGCAACACTCTGCCTGAAGCGATCGTGGACACGCACCTGGAGCCCATCGACGATCCCGCGTCGTTCTCCGACGCGGGATTGGGCGGCGACGCCGACGCGTCGTGAAGACAATGGGGGAGCTCCATTCCCAGGTGATGCCTTCCTTGGCTCCGTGTGCCACGGCTTGCTGGCAAGCAGTGCTGCCGTGGTGAATGGCACGTGTCATGAGTAGCGCCCTCCCGCCTGAGCCTTATCGATCATCGGCACGGCTCGCTCACGTGGCTTCATTCCTTGCATCCCCGGACTGCAACAGCGTTTTACCCAGCGTGGTCAGGCTACGAGCCAGTCGCGGAACAGCGGCCGCCATCGTGCGAGCACTATCCATCGCCCTCAATATGCTCCGACTGGCTTGGCCGATCCATTCGGAAATCGGTCGGTTGTCGGAACAGCAAAGCCGAGCAATGCTCTGGCGTCCCGAAGGGACAACTCTATCAAAGCCCAGGGCACAGGCAAGGCGAGCTCTGCGCGCCTAGCGCAGCCCTGGGTTGCGTACGTTGTCCGCTCTGAGTTCTCGGTGTGGCGACCCAGCCCCCAGCGGATTCTCAACGTGGCGACAATGCGAACTCGAACGCTATTATGACCGCCAGCATTGCGGCGGCGCCATATGTCATTCGCCGTGTCACCAACGACGGCGTATCCACGAAATGTCGCAGCGATCCAAGTCGGTGCCACAGATACAACCCACCGGGAATGGTAACACCTCCAAATGCCAAGAGCCACCAGACTGGTACGCCGTGTCGGAGCATCTCGCCACAATCGCCCACACGATCAATCCAGCCTGCCGCGAGGTACGCGCCGTTGGCGATGAGACAAAACCCGACGAAGAACTGGATGACCAGTCGCATGGCAGCCAAACGCGGCGGCACAACGGCCAGCGTCGCCAGCGGGAGGACACAACCGACGATGGGTCCCATCCAGACGACGGTCACCGGGTGCGGATTGGGCAAGACATCCGTTCTGGAGATCGTCAACGGATGAAGAACGCACCGCTGCACCGATCCTCCGGTAATGACTGCGCCAATCACATGCCCCAGTTCATGCACCGCCATCATGCCCAACCAACTCAGTGCCAAGAGCGCGACCACGAACACGAATTGGCGAGTTCGCTGCATATGCACCATCCTATGCATGTGCCCTGTGGTCGAAGAAGATGCCTTCGGTAAGCATAAAACGGTCCCTTACTGTACAAGGTCACGCAATCGTTTCAGCCGTTCTTCAATGACTATCGCACTACCAGCAGCCAATATCACGGCGAGAAATGCAGCGAACAGGAGCCAACTACCAAAGGGGGCGAGCCGTTCGTGGAGATCAAAAAGTCTATACCCAACGATGTAAAGAATCGCGATGAGACCAGTGCCGCCTAGCACCCGGCCAAGGCGACGGTTTCTCCTAAACACCCGATCGATGTCGCGAGCGCAGTGCTTCGGGGACACAGCCCAAGCCACACCGGCAAACAGGGGAAGTGTAATAGCCATACCCAACAACGCAGCAACAAGAGTCTGTGTCAGACCACCACCAAAACAAATAAACGGAATTGCTCCTGCGATCCCTGTGCCGATGGGTCCGATGATCAGGACCGCCAGTGGACGAATTCTCATCCCCCCCGGCTGCCAGCGACCATTCGATTGACGGGCAGTTGCTCGTCGTTGCCGGAGGCGTGGTCGCCGGAAGAACGGCCAGAGAGACCTGGACTCTCCCAACATCAGAAGACTGCCACAGACAGGACAGGTTGCATCCCCGTACAACGGCGAAGTTTCAACACGCACGTCCGCGTTGCAGACAGGACAGCGAACTGGTTGACCCTCCGGCGTTCTCGAAGAAATTCTCATGTCCAGGTCCGTCTCTTGGCCATTCGTACAAGCTCACGTGTGCGCGTCATTATTCGGTGGTTATTTGCACTCCAGCACAAACGATCCGGTGAAAGAGGTGGCTGCCTGAACGTCAGAGTATCGAAGCGGTTCAAAGACCGCCTCAATGCATACCGTTCGGGACCACCCGAAGTCTGGGTTCCAGGAAAGGCTGGGTAGTCCCGGCGCGAAGAGCCTTTCCCAACTCGCCTCCATCTCGGACTGCCAGGGTTGCGGTGGTGGCCACATGTCCTCATCTGGAACTGCACGACGCACTGCCTCCGTCCACTCCTCATAATCCACTCTCGTCAGTGCCAAGTAATCCTGGCAAAACACCTGATGCCATGCCCAACACGGAAACCGCAGAAGCGCGGTTTCAGGCATCTCAAGCTCCAGTCGCACCCACGTGCCATTCCGCAAATTGTGGCGGTGACGACGCAGGTCGGGTGTTCGGCAATACCCCCACCAGAGCAGATGACCGCCGTAGTCTGGAATCCGACGTGCGAATCGAGTTTGAAGCCAGCGGTATGCTGGGGGAATGTAACCCCTGTACTTCCCGTCACCTTCATCGACGTAGGCCACACCTTTCCCGCATACAGTCTTCCAAACGTCGTCAGGTTGCATCGTCCATAATCGCATCAATGAAGCTCGGCTAATGCCTGTGTCTATCAACGCGCACGACGTGATTCAACAACTGGTCGGTTGATTGATTGATTGATTGATTGATTGAACGACTCCGTCTCCTCCATCAGGCGTGCGTGCTACAGACTTTACCCTCCCAGGCGGGAGGGTCGAAGGCGAGGCACGAGCCTTCGGGGAGGGGTGATGGCGGCGCGCTCGGCGCTCCACTCCGAAAACCCTCCCCGGAAACTCGCCAAGGCTCGTTTCCGACCCTCCCGAAGGGAGGGTGAAGTCGTTGTGGGGCATTCACCTCTTCGGTTTCGTGTTGATGCGCCTCATGCCTGCTCCCGTTGCTTGGCGCGGCCTGAACTCGTACTCCAGATTCAGTTCCCGCGCGATGGCACGTGCGACCGCTTCGGCATCCGCTTCCACATCCTTGTCACTAGAACGAATGACCTTCCAGCCCATGGATTCCAGATGCCTTTGCCGTTTCAAATCGTTCTCCACGACGTTGTCGTGATAGCCACCATCAACCTCGACAACCAACATCTGATGCGGGCACGCAAAGTCCACGATCCATGGCTCAATCGGATGTTGACGTCGAAACTTCAGACCGCATAATTGTCTCGCTCGCAGCACACTCCACACTTTCGCGGTACTGACGAAAGCACTGGATGACTTCGGCTAGGCTGACCCCGTCGATCAGCTGCATCGCATAGAAGTACGAATTCTCGTCGTGGCCGGTTTCAAAGAAGGCCACGATGTTCGGGTGTTTGAGTTGCGCAGCCGTACGAACCTCGTTGTGGAATCGAGCCCGCCATCGCTCGTCGAACACGGCGGCCGACGGTAGCCGCTTGAGGGCCACTTTGCGGCGGAGGGAAATCTGCCGTGCCTCGTAGACAATCGACGTGCCACCGCGGCCAATTTCGCGCAGGATCTCAAAATCACCAAGTTTCGACAAGCCGAGGCGTGACGGCGCGGCATCGGTCCCTGCCACTGGTCGACCGACCGACGCTGAACGATCGCCCCGCTCTCGATTTGGCCCTGCCTCGTCGTTCATTTGGACAGCCAACCTCTCGGAGAAAACGCTGCCCGTCGGTCAGACGGCTGCCTGCGTTGGCCCATTGTATCATCTACCCCTGCCGTGTCATCATCAGGTCGCTGAGGTGTCGGTTTGTCCTGGTCGTTGTCGGGGTAGGGGGCAGACCCAGGCGTCGAGGCGTTCGCGTCGGTGACACCAGCGCAGCTACGGCCACCGCATTTGCGGTATAATGGCTTTCGCAGCGCCACGATTGAGGGGGTCTCGGGTTGTCGGAATGAGGTGGTGTCCTTCTGGAGGCGCGAGTCACACATGTTTGACCGAATCACGTTCGACGCACAAATCCTGGGTGGTCGAGCCACGATCCGTGGCATGCGTATCCCTGTCTCGGTGATTGTGGGCCAAGTCGCTCACGGCGCTGATTGGGACGAAGTACTGCGTGAGTACCCCGACCTGGAGCGGGCAGACATCATGCAAGCCCTCGCATACGCAGCTTGGTTGGCACAGGAACAGGTGCAGACTGCTTGAGGACGGTGAGGTATGCGATTTCTGGCGGACATGGGGGTTTCCATGCGAGTCGTCGACTGGCTTCGTGAAGCTGGCCACGACGTCGTGCATCTTCGCGAGGAAGGCCTCCAGCGACTTCCCAACGGCGAGATCTTTCAGAAGGCTCACACTGAACAACGCGTCGTGCTCACGTTTGATCTCGACTTCGGCGAGATCCTGGCGCACTGCGTCGGTCAGATCGTCAGCGTCGTTCTGTTTCGTTTGCACAACACGCGAACGGACCATGTGATCGATCGGCTGGCCACGGTTCTTCGACACGCTGGCGCGGCGTTGGAAACGGGTGCTATTGTGGTGGTGGAGGAGGGGCGCCATCGCGTACGCAGGTTGCCTTTGGGGACTTGATGCACGCCCCGGCACCGGTACTCGTCCACGCCAGGGCGTCAATTTGGACAGGTCGCTGCCAGATTAGGCGAGCGATCTGGCGAAGTACCCAAGCAGCCCGCTAAGGAGGAAATGTGCGACGTCCCGCACGTCCCTTACTCATTGTTGCCATGCAACCGGAGTCAAGACAAACGCCTGCGCGTAAGGCCGCATATTGATCCCACGCCTTCCCAACTATCGTTCGTTTGTTGCCGGGCTCCGGACCGCCGGGCTTGGCCACTCCCGCCCCCAGCATCATCCATCGCCCTCAATATGCCCCGACCGGGTTGGCAGGTCAATTCGGAATACGGTGGTAAAACGGCAACCGTCCTCAATCACAACTACTCCGACGAGTTGCCGCCAGTGTCGTACATTCCTTACGACGGCTCGCTGCTCCTCACACCAACGCTTCTCGACGGCTGAATCGTCGTAGTTCAATTTCGACATGACTCGCCAGCGATTTCACGGGTGGTGAAACGTCCTTCCATTGTCGGTCAGGGCCAACGCCGCAGTTCTATCCGATCCGATGCAGCCGCTCTACATCGACCACCGGAGGCCTCCGCACAGGCAGGGGTGCGCGGCGCATCAAACGGTCCCTTAGGCGAAGCGGCATTCGCTGTCGTCAGGCGATCTGGCGGCCGCGATCAACCGCCTCGCAGTAGTCCAGCGGTACCGCGCCCGGCACCGTGTCAAGGAGCCCAGCCGCCAGCGCCCCTAATCCTGGCGCGACAACCGCGAACACCTCATGCACGCTGGCCGCCTGCCACATCGTCTCGTGTCCGACGTACCCGGCCACCCCGAGCCGATCCCGCACGTCCACCGCCCCTGGGTCGCCGTTTGGGCACGACCCGACCACCAGGAGCCCGTCCCGCAGGGCGATGGGCAGGAAGTCGTCGGCGTTCGTCTCCAGCACCTCGGCCTCACTACAGAAGTGGATGCCGCTGACCCCGGCAGCCTTCGTGAGGTTGTACCCCGAGACGAACTTGACGGCCTCGCTGGACAGCCCCTTCTCTCGCAGGAAGGCGAGCAGCTTGCGGCTCGGCTTGCCGGGCTTGCCACCGCAGACTGCAAGTATGACCCGGAACTGCTTAGCGTCGTCCATGCGTCTCCTCGCCCCTACCTAACTTCCAGGCTAAGCCGCCGGGGTTCGCGGACGCCTGCGGCGGCAGACAATCCGCGATCATCCTTGAGCCTGTGAGTGTGTCTCGCTTTGGGTTCCATGAACACTTCAGTCACCCCGGCATTGGCATTCGAGCCCCACTCCCAATGGGTAAGTCCCATTTTGCCATCTCATCAATCAAAGTGCCATCTACTCGTTGGGAGCCGAAGTTATTGACACAGCTTCCGACCCCGCTACAGAGCTACCTAATCGATCACATGGCATGTCCCGAAGCGACTTCGTCGGGGGGCTGTCGCCCGCGTCGGTCTCACATGCGACCACCTCCGCAGCGAAACAGGGAGCCGTATATTTTCCTCGGCAGATTGAACAGGCTAGAGTGGTGTCCACGGCGTCGCGATCGCACAGACAAACTCTGTGACAGTGCTGAGTCACTCAACACACTTCGGAGGAAAAGTCGGATCCGGTGCGGGTACCTTACCTATTCTTCACCGCGTGAGGATCTTGGTTAACGGGCGTCGAACGACGAGTGGTTCGGACCGTTCTACGCACTCAAGGTCATCGTACCACGGCGGCATTCAGTCGGCCGCCGCGCGAATCCGATCGAGTTCTCTGCGTATGATTCCGTCGACGTGCTCCGTGACTTCTCGCCGGCCGACTTGCTTTGCATCCAGGGCGGGCAGAACATGCAGCGTGAGCCGGATGCCCACGGGGACCGGGAGCATACGATACCGCTCAATCTGCCACGTGCCATCGACCACGATCGGGACCACGGTGGCATCCGGCAACTCCTTGAGCACTGCCAGGATGCCGGCGCCTTTGAACGGCGCCATGATCCCGTCTCGCGACCGAGTGCCCTCCGGGTAGATCGCGGCGGAGCGGCCGGACGCCGGCAGTGCGCGGGCGAAGTTCTTGATGGCGGTAATCGACTGCCGAGGGTCGTCGCGGTCGATCAGAACATGGCCTAGGGTGCGCAGGGCAAGCGAGATGCTGGGAACTCCTCGGCTCAATTCGCGTTTGGCCACGAATCGCGGGCGATAGGCGCGCAGATGCCAGCCTTCGAGCGGAATGTCGTACATGCTCTGGTGGTTGGCTACGAAGAGGAGTGGCGCATGGGTTGGGAGTTCGTCCGGCACCTGCACATCGAACCGTGCACGGGCCACGAGCCGCAGATTCAACAGCAGGAACAAGCACAGGTAATCGTACATGTGCTCCTGCAGTCGCACACTAAACAGGCGCGTCAGCACCTGCAGGACGTGAAACACCAGCAGGATCGTCAACATGCACAGCAGAAACACCGGCGTCACGAGGTAGTCGCGAAGTCGCGGACTCGCGGTGCCGGACGATGGCTGCTGCACGTGCTCTCTCTCCAATTCCGTGACCACTCACTTCACTTTCTCGATCTTTCCGCTCCTGACCGACCGCTCCTCCGCGCTGCACGATTTGCATCGTAACCTCGGATGACGCGATGGTGTTCAGAGCAGGTTTCTTCCGATGGACCACGCACTCGACCATGTACTTGATCTCTTCGAACCAGCCGTCGGTCGTGCCAACCTGGATTTCTTCGGCCGAGTCATCGGTGTACAGCATGACCGGCTGAGGACGCTGGATGTCGAAGTCCAGCGTGCCTCGTTCAAAAACGGCGGTGTAGCCCATGTAGAAGGGCCACGTCTTGTGCTGATGCCATGCGCCGATCGCCGTCACGGCCTCGACCTTGCTCTTCGGATAGTAATAGTTTGTCACGACGTGGTCGACCCCGCGGTCCGTTGTACCGCCCACCGACCCGACCGAGCTGACCGCTTTCGGTTTTCCAAACAGGAAGTTGACGTAATCGGTGTCGTGCACGTGAAGGTCGAAGATGGCGCCGCCCGATATCGCCGCCTGAAGATACCAGGGGCTCCACAGACCTCGGCTCCCTTGCCGGCGCAGAATGAGACTCTTGCACTTGCCGAGCCGCCGGGTCTGGACGTAGTCCTTCAGCAGGACGTAGGCCGGCCAGAAGCGGATGCAGTGTGCGATCATCACAGCGCCTTTCGCCTCTTTGCCGGCCGCGACAATGGCCCGGATATGGGCTGGTTTGACCGCCATCGGTTTCTCCGACAGCACGTTCTTCTTCGCCTTGACCGCGGCCACGAACAGATTCTTGTGATCGCAGGTCGGCACGCAGATGTCGACCAGGTCGATCTCCGGATCCGCCAGCAGTTCGAACCCGCAATCGTAGATCCGCCGGAACGACTTGACATCCGACGCGAACTCGGTATCCCCGAGATTGCCGGCCCCCGTGCCTCGACCTTCGCGCCGGTCCTGGTCGACGTCCGCAAACGCAATCACCTCGGCGTCCGGCAGTTTCCGATACGCCGACAAGTGCATACGCCCCATAAACCCCATGCCGATGATGCCAACTTTGACCGTCATGAACGTAACCTCCTGCTTGCGAAATCTGGTGCCGTCATTGTCCGTCGGGTCCCGCGTGCGTGTCAATCGGCAAGCCCCGCCGCTGGCCTGCTGGCAGCCTGGCAAGCCAGGCCGGATGTATTGCCGCGGCCGCCGCTGATATATTCGAGGGGTCCGCGGTGGCGTCCCCCGCACTTCCTGCACGACGGAGCCGCTTCATGGAGAGCCAGAACATGCACAACCTCCTGCAAATCACCTACTGGACCATCGGCGGCTTCGAGGGTCAGACGCCGATCCGGCAGGCCCTCGAGCACGCGAAAGCCTGCGGTTTCGACGGGCTGGAACTGGCGTTCGGCGCCGGCGTGCTGACCGCCAGCACGACGCGGGCCGACTGCCAGCGGATTCGCGACGATGCCCAGCAACTCGGCATCGCGCTGACCACGCTGGTCAGCGGAAATTACTGGGGTTGTCCGTTGTCGTCCGCCGATCCCGTCCAGCGCAAAGCGGCGATGGAATTCACACGCCGATATATCGAGGTGGCGAACTGGCTGGGGATCCGTACGATCCTGGTCATTCCCGGAGCGGTCGACGTCCCCTGGGATCCATCGATTCCTGTCACGCCCTACCAGCAAGTCTGGGATCTTGCGACCGCCTCGCTGCGGGAGCTGCTGCCCTTCGCCACCGACCACGATGTGACGATGGCCCTGGAAAACGTCTGGAACCGGTTCCTGCTCGGTCCGATCGAGTTCCGGACGTTCATCGACCAGTTTTCCAGTCCGCAGATCGGCTGCTATTTCGATGTGGGCAACGTCGTCATTACCGGCTATCCACAACACTGGATCGAGATTCTCGGCCCCCGCATCGCGGCGGTCCACGTCAAGAATTTTTCGCGGGAGGACTGTGGCGGCGTGCTGCATGGATTCGGCGACGACCTGACGCAGGGCGATGTCGATTTTGGGGCCGTCAAGGCGGCACTCCAGAAGATCAACTATCGCGGTCCCATCACCGCCGAAATGCTGCCGTTCTGCCGCCTCCCCAACATGGTCCTCCCCGATCTCGAGCTGGCCCGCGACACGGCCATCAAGATGAAGCAGATCTTCGCTGGTGAAAGGAGCCGCACATGACCACAGCAGATCCGTTGGGGCCTGATTGGCCTGGGCTGGTTTGGCGAGGTGCATGCCGAAGCCTTAGCCACGATGCCCGGCATCGAACTGGCCGCCCTGTGCACGCGCCGTCCGCAACGACTGGCCGAAGTGGCCGACCGATTCCACGTCGCCCGCCGATACACCGACTATCGCCAATTGCTGGCCGACCCGGAAATCGATGTAGTGGGGATCACGACGCACATCCACGACCACCGCGACATCGCCATCGATGCGTTGCGCAGCGGCAAGCACGTGTTCCTGGAAAAACCGATGGCGCCGACCGCCGCCGACTGCGATCAGATCCTCGCCGCGGCTGGCGACGCCGCCGGGTACTTCATGGTCGGACACATCTGCCGGTTCGACCCGCGAGTGGCGTTGGCCAAGCAGGCGATCGACGAGGGGCAGATCGGACAGATCGTGTCGATGCATGCCCGTCGCAACCTGTCGGTCAAGATCGGCCGCCTGGTGCTCGACAGCATCTCGGCCCTGATGGGCGACGGCATTCACGACGGCGACCTGATGCTGTGGTTCAGCCAGGCTCGACCGGTGAGCATTTACGCCCAGGAAATCCATCCGGGTCACAAACAAGTACCCCGACGGAGGCTGGGCCATGGCTCGCCTCGACAACGGAGCGATCGCGGTCATCGAATCGATCTGGCACTTGCCGGAGAGTTCGCCGTACCAGATCGACGCGCGGATGGAAGTGATTGGCACGCAAGGTGCCATCTACATCAATTGCGGCGAAGCGGGACTGGAAATCCACGATGGAGCGGGCAATCGCCGGCCCGATACCCTGTATTGGCCCAATGTGTTTGGCCAGCGGTTCGGTATCTTGCAGGCGGAGCTGCGGTACTTCGCCGACTGCGTCGCCGCCGGGCGTCCGCCCGAACGGATCACGCCCCAAGAGTCGCGAGACGCCGTGGCGCTGCTGGCTGCTGCCGTCGAATCGGCCGAGACAGGACAGAATCGTCCACTTCTGACCGAAGGATCTCTCACCATGCAATTCGATCACATCGGAATCATCACCACCGAGAAACACGACAACGAAATCTACGTGGCGGCCACGAAGGTCTGGGTCACCGATTTCCGCGAGAATCCCTTCCACATCGAGTGGCTGCGGTTCGAGCCAGACACGCCGGTGACTGGGCCCGTGCGCCATCTGCCGCACGTGGCCTATCGCGTCGACAATATCCGCGAGGCGGCCCAAGGTCTGAAGGTGCTGCTGGAGCCCTTCGACGCGGGTATCGCCGTGGTCGGCTTCTACGAGACGCCGGACGGCGCCGTCGTGGAATTCATGGAATACCCCAGAGACGCCGAGGCGGCGTCCCGGTAAATGACGAATGACGAATGACGAATGACGAAGCACGAATGAATGTCGAAGGTCGAATGACGAAGGCAGGAGCGACGGGAGAATGACTCGAGCTTCGTCATTCGTCATTCGTCATTCACTGACCTCGGAGGTAACCACCATGTCCAGTTCGATCCGACGAGTGTTTGTGACCGGGGCCAGCGGGAAGTTGGGAGCCCCCTTGTGCGAGGCCTTGGTGCAAGCCGGGTACCAGGTCCGTGCGCTTTGCCATCGATACGGCGTCGGCGTTCCCGGCGTCGAAGAAGTGCGGGGGGACGTGGCCGATGCCGGTCTGATCGAGGAACTGGTCGCCCACAGCGATGCGGTCATTCATCTGGCAACCTGCAAGGAAGATCGCGAGGCACTGATCAAGGTCAGCATTCAGGGCACGTTCAATCTGCTGGATGCGGCCATGCGCAGCAAGGCGCCGAAGCGCGTGATTCTGGCCAGCGGTGATGCCGTGAACGGGATCTACTTCCATCCTCAGCCGGTCCCGATTCGCGAAGACATGCCGCTGGCCGCCTACCCGGGTTACTATCCGCTCTCGAAGGTGCTGGAAGAGGCCATGTTCCAGCAGTACTTCGTGCAGGCCGGCGTGCCGACCGTCTGCCTGCGGATCTCGTGGATCCACGCCGAGGACGACATCCTTAACCACCTGACGGTGGCCGGCGAGTGCTTTGGCATTCCGGTCTGGAAAGAGTTGATGAACGACCCGCAGCGCGCGGCATACTCCGGTGGCCGAGACGCGGCCGTCGCCCTGCGACATCCCGACGGCCGCCCAAAGCGACGGCACATCGTGGCCGTCGAGGACTGTATTCAGTCGTTCTTGCTGGCCTTGGAACGAGAGGGAATCGAGGGCCACACGTTCATGATCGCCATGACCGACCCGTTCGACTACGTGGATGCCGCCGGCTATGCGGCTCAACAGCTGGGAATCGACGTAGTCGACCTGGTGGACCCTGTCGGACAAGACTTCTGCATCGACACCACCAAGGCACGCTACGTGCTTGGCTACCAGCCGCAATACGACATCCGTCGCTTAATCGATCGGGCTGTCGAGTTCCGCCAGGCAGGTCGGTCACGACGGCAACGTTCGGGATACCAGGGCTGAGTTTACACCTCGGATCGATGATTCCACCGAGCGATCGAGTCACTGACGAACAGGAGACAGTTCATGCATCTCAAAGACAAAGTCATTCTTATCACGGGCGGCACGTCAGGCATCGGAGAAGCCTGCACGGAACTGTTCGCCAGACACGGTGCCAAGGTGATCACGATGTCGATCCAGCAAGAGGCTGGAACAGCGCTTGCCAAGCGGCTCCGTGACGAAGGACTCACCTGCCTGTTCCACTACGGTGACACGAGCCAGGAGGCTGACGTGAAGTCCGCCGTCGATCTGGCCGTCGCGCAGTTCGGTCGCCTGGACTGTGTCCATGCGAATGCGGGCGTCCTGCGAAACCAGAGGATCACCGAGATCACGCTCGATGATTTTCATGCTCTGATCAACGTGAACCTGTTGGGACCGGTACTGGTCGCGAAGCACGCCATTCCCGTCATGGAACGTCAGGGGCGGGGCGTAATCTGCTTCACGACCTCCGTGGCTGCCGACATCGGCTTTCCGGCGCACGGCGTCTACTGTGCCTCGAAGGCCGCCGTGGTGGCCTTGATGCGCAGCCTGACTACCGATCACAGTCCCCACGGCGTGCGATTTGTCGCGGTCAGTCCGGGCACGATCGACACGCCCATGCTGGCCGCTTCGTGTGCCGGCTGGGACACGCCGCGTGAGGAACTCTATGCGCAGGTCGCCAAGAAGATCCCCGTGCAGCGAATGGGGCAGCCAATCGATGTGGCTCACGCCGTCGCGTTCCTGCTGACGGATGAAGCCGGGTTTATCAACGGCAGCGTCATCCATCTCGAGGGCGGCACCCTGTGTCTGCCTCCCTGGTAACTTGCCTGGACTTCGTCCAAAACTCCTGAGGAATGTCACCATGTCTGCATCTTTCAATCTTCGATGGTTCGTGCTGGCGGGGATCCTGTTCCAGACGCTTTCGGCAGTTGCTGACGAGGGACCGGACGCACCGATCCGCGTGGGGATCATCGGCCTGGATGCACACGCCGTGCCCTGGACCCAGATCATTACCAACCCGCAGGCACCAACGCCGATCCCGGACATGAAGGTGGTGGTGGCCGTCCCGGCCTTCAGCGCCGACATTCCCTTCAGTGCCGACAAGATTCAGGAGAACACGCAGGCGATGCGTGACATGGGAGTCGAGATCGTTGACTCGGTAGATGAACTGGTGGCCAAAGTCGACGCAGTGTTGTTATTGAGCATCGATGGACGACCACATCTGGCCCAGGTCCAGCCGGTGTTCGCGGCGCGGAAGCCGGTATTCATCGACAAGCCGGTGGCCGCTTCGCTGGTCGATGTCGTCCGGATCTTCGATCTAGCTCGCACGACGGGCACACCGTGCTTCTCCAGCTCGTCGCTCCGTTTCAGCCCTGGCATCGCCGGTATGCGCAGCGACCCGCGAGTTGGCAAAGTGCTGGGGTGCGACGCCTACAGCTCCAACGCTCCCTTGGAACCCAGCCATCCCGATCTGTTTTACTACGGCATCCACGGCAGCGAACTGCTATTCACGATCATGGGACCTGGCTGCAAGACGGTCAGCCGTGCCAAGACCCCGACAGCCGATCTCGCCGCCGGCGTGTGGGAAGACGGCCGGCTGGGCACCTACCGCGGCATCCTGCAGGGCCGCGTGGGCTTTGGTGCCACGGTGTTCGGTGAACAGGGAATTGCACCCTCCGGTGAATTCGCGGGCTACGAACACCTGCTGGTGGAGATCGTCAAGTTCTTTCGAACCCGCCAACCACCGGTGACCGCCGAACAGACTCTGGAGATTTACGCCTTCATGGAAGCTGCCGACGAAAGCAAGCGACAGGGTGGCGTGCCCGTGTCGTTGGAGAGCGTGCTCCAGAAGGCAAGACAACTCGCTGCTCAGCAATGACAGTCGCGTCGGAGCGGCAAAACCTGAATCAAGGTAGCCAGCCATGAATCACGCCAGTGTCGAACGTGATCGGTTTGGAACGACGGAGGACGGCGTCCAGGTCGAACGATATACGCTGCGCAATGGCGGCGGAATGACGGCACGCATCATCACGTTCGGCGCGACCGTGACAGAACTATGGGTGGCTGATCGGCGAGGCCGCTTGGCGGACGTGGTACTCGGGTTCGACCACCTTCGACAATATGAAACCGAGAGTCCGTACTTCGGGTGTACGGTCGGTCGTGTGGCGTTCCGCACCACGAATGCCGAATTCACGCTCGGCGGCCACATTCACCACTTGACGCGTAATGCGGGGCAACACCATCTCCACGGTGGATCTCGCGGACTGAGCCACGTGGTGTGGCAAGCCGAGCCACGGCCGGATCGGGACGCACCCGCCGTGCGATTTCGCCATCGAAGCCCGGACGGCGATCAAGGCTACCCCGGTAACCTCGACGTGTCCGTTGTCTTCACGCTGACCGCTGCGCACGAACTGCGCATCGACTACACCGCCATCACCGATCGCGCGACACCTGTCAATCTAACGCATCACAGTTATTTCAATCTCGCCGGCAGCGCGTCGGGCACTGTTCTCCGCCACCACCTGCGACTGGCCGCTGATCGCTATACGCCCATGAACGAGGCCCTGATTCCCACCGGCGAAATCGCTTCGGTCGAGGGCACGCCGCTGGATTTTCGCCAGACCACGCCGATTGGCGCGCGGATTCAAGCGGTTGGCGGCTATGACCACAGTTACCTGCGCACTGCCGGCAGTGACGCCGTCGCGACACTCACCGATCCTGATTCCGGCCGCCGCATGGACGTCGTCACATCGTCGCCGGCCCTTGTCCTTTACACGGGCAATTACCTCGACGGCACACTGCACGGAAAACAAGGAGCCATCTACCAACAACACGCCGGCGTGTGCCTTGAAACCGGATACCTTCCCGACTCCGTGCATCAGGCCGCCTTTCCATCCATCATTCTTCCCCCCGACAAGACGTATCGCGAGCACTGCAGCTATCGGTTTGCGGCGGAATAGGCGGCAGGCTGGAGGCTGGAGGCTGGAGGGGTGCGAGGCGATGAACTCGTGCTCTGTGATGTTGGCTGGTCCTTCAGAGGTTGGCCGACCGTTAAGATTGCCGGCAGTGCACTGTACGATGTTTGCTCCTTTCATTCGGCGTTGAATGTTCGATGTTCACTCCGGCACTCAACGTCGGACGTTCGATGTTCAATGTTCGATGTTCACTCCCGCACTCAACGTCGGATGTTCGATGTTCAATGTTCGATGTTCGCTCCCGCACTCGGCGTTGGCAGGTTCGTCACTGCTTCGCTCCCGCGTCGGGCAGCGGCACGGTGTTGATCCAGTCACCGAGGTTGGCGTCGAAGACCCGTTCGTCGGCATCGGCGGCGCACAACGTGAGGGCAAACACGGTGACGCCCAGCGTGCGATCATCGTTCGACGCGGGCATCAGCGCTTTGGGTATCCAGCCGCGGCAGCGCAGTTCCAGGATCCGTTGATCGGTGTCGCAGGGGGGTAATTCTCCGGTGAGCTTGGACGTCTCGTGATCGAACGTAGCGATCCGTTGGTCGCCCAGATACAGCCCCGCGTCGGGCGATACGGCCTGCGGGGGCACCAGCAACTCGATCGTGATGTGATAGGGCTTCCCCGGGACGACCGGCAGGCACAATTGCGAACTCGCCGACGACCACCGCGAGGTCTTCCGTACGCCTTCGAACGGCCTTCCTTCTCGGCCATTGAATTCCCGCACGTACCGGCCGTCCCCCATCGAGCCGACGTCGACTCGGTAGTGAGAACGAGCTTCCGGAGACTTTTCAATTGGATCTTCCTCGTTGGCCACTGCTTGGGTGCGCGTGCCGGCCTGATTGTCGACTCGGAATCCCGACTCGGCCTGGTTGCCCAGCAGGATGGCCGATCGGACTGCCGGCCCCGCCAGCACATGAGTGCCTTCCAATCCGAACGTGCAGCCCTGTACGACGCGTCTTGCCCGCGTCCAGTTGGATGGCCGGTGCGCCGGTCGCGTGATTGTCCCAATGAACGAAGTGGCAGGTGTTCGCTGCCAACTGCCCGAACGGACTGCGCATCCAGATGCAGCGGTCGATCGGGCCCCAGAAGGAACAGTTCGTCAGGCTCACTTTTCCCTCCACCTGTGTGCCGATTTCGATGCACACCGAATCGGTGCTGCTCCAGCGGCCGACGAACTCGCCGTTGGTGATCAGCAGTCCTGGTGGCTGGGCCTGTTCGACCAGGACAGCGCGTCGGCGCACGAGTCGGCACCCAGTCCCAGGAAGTTACCGTTGGTCGCGCCCGGCCTTCGAGTCGGAGAATTTGTACCCCACGCCATACCCGAAGCAGAACGTGTTGGACACATAGTGCCAGTCGGTTCGGGCCAGCTCGAACGCGACGCCTTCCGTGTTCACCCACTTGCAGTACGGATCCTCGGGGTTGTAGGCCACGCCAAAGGGCCAGAAATGAATGTTCTCGATGTGGCCGATGTCGTAGCACTCGTCGACGAAGATCCCCCGTTTGCTCGGGTAGCCGGTAACATTGCGCACCAAGTGTCGATGCGCTCGAACCAACTTGATGCCTTCGTAGGGATTGAGCAGACAACAATCCAGGATGCCCACGTTCTCGCTGTCCTCGGAAGCCACACAGGGCGGGTAGGGGACGGGCGGGACATCGGTTGCCTTCCATTCGGGATAGGCGATCACCAACCCGGCCATGGCCGAGTTCCTGCCGGTCAAGCGAATGAAGGCGGGCCCTGCTTCGCTGCCGCGTCCGGCAAATGCCAGGAGCACGGTGCCGTCGGGCTTCTCCAGCGTGCGGCGGTCCGCGGTAGGTGGCACGCGATACGTGCCCTGCAACGTGACGCCGGAGGGAATCGTGAGCGTGCCATTGATTCGAAACCGCCCCGCCGGCACATCGACGATGCCGCCGCCGGCCTGGCCGGCGGCGTCGAGTGCCTGCTGAAAGACGGCCGTGCTATCCGCGTCCTGATTGGGAACGGCTCCCAGCTCCACGACATTCCACCGACCGGGCGACTCTCCGTAGCCGCGCGACGTCGCGGTCACGAAGGAGGCGAACATGACAAATCCGATCAGACGCCGCGAAGGGGAGCGCATGGTTCAGTTCCTTGTATGAAGCAGGAGCGGGCAGGTGCTGGTGGGGAGTGACTTCGTCCGGCGGGCAGATCACCCAGACTGTCGTGGTCGTTCGTCGCGCAAGGCTTGCGAAAACCCTTCGATCTGGTTGTCGGACACTTCGATCCGCTCCGCCCCGGGAGCGATACGGATGCCGACGCGTTGGGCTGGCTCACGGGTATCGCGTAATTCGTTGCGGACAATCTTCAGATCTTTCGTCTGCCCTTGAATATCAATCGCGATGCCGTCCTGCTCGCCGCTGTTGACGATGCGATTCCGCTCCAGGACGTTCCGGTTGGCCCAGAAGTCTTTGCCGCCTCCCTCATCCCGAAACAGGACGCCAACCTTGCCGCTGTTGGTGATCTCGTTATCGCGCGTTACGTTGTCGGTGTCGTTGTGACCGAAGGAAATGCCGCAACTGCGGTTGGCGTCGATCCGGTTCCGTTCGGCCAGACCGTACTTTACGCCCCAGCACCAGAACAAGCCGATTTCGTTGCGTTCCAGGCGATTGCCGACCATGCGCGGTCGTTGCGACCCGGACCCGGGATGGAGGCCCAGTCCGCTGTGGTCGTGGCTGTAACATATCTTCGACCACCACGTCGTGGCAGATCTGGAAGCTGATTCCGTCCCCGTTGTAGTTTCGCGCTTCCACGCGCCGCATCGTGTAGCGATTACAGTCCTGCAGAAAGATGCAGCCGGCATAATTGCCGTCCAGATTGGCGTTCTGTTCGCGGTTGCCGTCCAGTGTCAGGTCTTCAATCAACACATCCGCCGTATGCTCGCTGGTCAATAACGGAAACAGCGACTCGCACGTGGGCTTGCCCGACATCCACAGATTTTCGCGCAGGCCGTCGTTCAGTTTGAACCGGTTTCCGGACCGTGCGACGAGCGTGCGTTTGATCACGGTTGGTCCGCCGTTGTGCGGATTCGTGGCCCGCAGGACCACGCCATCTCCCACGCGAAAACCGCAGCCAGTCGGCAACGTGATTTCCTGGTCATACCAGTCGGAATCGTCGTCCAGCGAGACTGTCTCCGAAGCGCTCTTCGTGATGACCGTATCCGAGCCACTGCCGCGCAAGCGCAGGCGGGAAGGCAAGAAGATCGCATTGCGCAGAGTGAAGGTACCGGGGAGCAATTGCACCGTGCCGCCGCCGAGTCGAGCGACGTAGTCGACAGCCGCCTGGATCACCTTGTCGTCGCGTCCGATCAGATCGGCTTTGTCCGGGCCCACGGAAATCGTCAGGCGTTCGTTCCACTCGGGTTCGTGCACGTCGTCGCCATCCGTTGCGCGCGGGTTCGTCACAGGTGGCGACTCGTCGCCCGTCAGCGGTTGGCGCGCCACACGCACACTGCCGATCACTGCGGCACAAGCGGTGCCGAGGAACGACCGGCGATTCCAGGCAGACGTCGTCATGCGAATGCTCCCAGGGCAAGAACTCAGTCAGTAGACATCCGGGCCAGCTTTTCTTTTTGCTTCGCCAGCTGCGATTGTTTCGTATTGCGTCGAACTGTTGCTTGAGCCTCGGCCCAGCTCAGCGTCTCCTGCAAGACGCGCCACCGCTCGGCAGAATCCCAGTTACGTTCACGGCGACGCTCTTCGTCCGCCTTGAGCTCCGGTTCAGTCATTCTTGGTCGCCTCGCGAATCGCCGTCTCCAATGTCTCGATGCGATCTTGTTTTCGCAGAGTCCTATCCAGTGCATACTGACACTTCAACATATCTTCGTCCGACAAACCAGTGTAGTCTACACCGCTGGCAGTGCGTTCGTGCCTGGCGGCCGCCCGCGACATACTCCAATCGTTCAGGCCGCACACGCGACGAAAGATATCGATGGCTCCGAAAGGACTTGTCAGACAAAAAACCGACTGCTCTTCGAGCCAGCCTGGCGCACGGTGTGACACGGGCCGCCAGTCCTGATCCGACCGCCCCCATTCGGCGTCCAGTTGGGCCAAGACCCGTTCGCAGCGTTTCCGATTCGGCTCACTGTCCTCGATCCAGATATCGACATCGAAGGTGAGCACGGGCTTGTGGCGGAGCAGGAAGTTCATGCCGCCAATCAACAGGTAAGACACCTGGCCGTCGTTCAGCGCGTGCAGGATTTGGTCGACGTTCACATCATTCTCCGTGCTGGTCCAGTCGTTCGCCGGCCTCGCCCACGCCACCAGCCTCGAATGTACGTCGCTGGACACAGCAGCGACAAGATGGGGTCGGTGTGGGCCGGAGCCGATCCTCACAGCACTGGCGCCGTGGTAAGATACTCGGAACTTGATAGGAGGCCTTGTCCATGAATCTGATGTTGTCGCTGTTCGTGATCTGCCTGGCTGCGGACGAGAGTGGTCCGGCCGCGGCGCCGGTGCTGCAACCTGCGGCTGGTGTGCTTGTGCTGCCGTCGGGTGACCGTCGGCTGGACGTGTCGCTGCGGTGCCCCGACGTGCGGCTCAACCAAGAGGCCGGGACGTTTGGCGGGGATTTGCCCACCCGGATTGCGCGGCGCGGCGAGGACGCCGACGGGTGGGACTGCACTTACAGTCCCGTCCAGCTCGCCCAGGGCGCTACGCTGCAACGTGAGCTCTCTCTGCAGTGGTATCCGCAGGAAGGAGTGCTGCGCAAGTGGTTGCGTTTGCGGTTGTCGGCCGGGGACACGTCGGTGACCGTCGAGGAGATAACGCTGGAGGCACTCGCCGCAGAGCGGTTGTGTGGCGATTTCCGGCCCGGACCGCCCCAGAGCTACCCGTTGTTTCTGGAGGGGTACTTTGCGGGAATCGAATTTCCCGTCGCGTCGACCCGCGTCGAAAACGACAAGGCCTATCTGGGCCATCGGCCGCGGTGCAAACTCGAGCCGAACCAATGGTATGAAAGTCGCCGGGCCGTCTTTGGTCCCGCTCCCTTGGGCGGTGAATCGCTGACGTTCCATCGCTACATCGAAGGTCATCGGCCACCGCCCAAAGGCATGCATTTCAACTACAACTCCTGGTGGACGTCACCGGTGCCGTTCCGTGAACAGGACATTCTCGGACTGATGAAACAGTTCGAAGAAAACTTGTACCAGAAGCACGGCGTGGCCCTGGATTCGTTCACGATCGATCTGGGCTGGTCGGACCCGCACGGTGTGTGGGACATCGACCGCCAGCTATTTCCGGAGGAATTCTCCCGGATCCAGGCCGGCGCCGAAGCGATGGGCTCGCGTCTTGGGCTGTGGACCTCGCCTTCATCCTGTTATCCGCCGGCCGTGGACCCGCAATGGGCACTCGATCACGGCTATGAAAGCGGCGGCGCCATGATGCTGAGTCTCGCGGGCGAGAAGTACCGCGACAAATACGGCTCGTCGATCGCGGACTATGCGCAGCGGTTTCGGCTCGCGCAGATCAAGCTGGACGGTCTATCGCTGGGTGGCGCCGACTTCCTGGCAGGGACATGGCCGTCGGAGGCCGTTGCCCAAGGCGCTCTCGACGCGTTCCTGCGCATGCGGGCGGCCAGCTCGGATGCGTGGCTCGAGGCCACCTACAGCGCCTATGCCAGTCCCTGGTGGCTATTCGCTGTCAATTCCGTGATCGGCTGTTTCGGCGACGACTCGCCCCACGGCCGCGTCCCCTGTCCCGCGTACCGCGAGAGCTACACCACTGCGCGCGACTACTATAACCTGCAGGGCGCCGATCGCCTGCCGTCTCCTATCCCGGCCCAGGAGATCCTTGGCATTATTCACCAGAGCGACGATGCGTTCATGAACGACGCAGTCACCACCGTGCTCCGCGGACATGCGTTCATCTCGCTCTACGTGAATCCCAAGTTCATGAACGATCGGCGGTGGTCGATGCTGGCCGGCTTGATCAACTGGTCGCGACAGAACGAGGATCTGCTGACCGCCCCTAACACGCAGCCGCTGCGCCCGGCCACGTGGCTGCGTGATGGTACGCCGTGGCTGTCGCATGACGCACCCATGCCCCGGGAACCTTACGGTTACGCGCACTGGGGAACCGATCGGGGCCTCGTGCTGCTGCGTAATCCCTGGGTCCAGGAACAGTCGTATACGCTGACGATCGACTTGCCCGCGAAGGTCCCTGTAAACGCCATCAGCGTGTATCCCGAGCCACGTGTCTACGGCACATCACTCGTGGCTGGCCAGACGCTGGAGATCGCCTTGGCCCCTTACGAGACGGTTGTCTTGTCGGTGACGTCTGACGACGTCCCGCCCGGATTGACCGATGCGCGGAGGGCAGGGGAGAATTCGCTGGCTCGCTCGCTGACGATTTCCCCAGCGCATGTGCGACGCGTTAACTATGACGCACCGGATCAATTGTTGGGGGACGACTTCACGTCACTCGCTCCCGATTCGGGCCGGACACTCGAAATCGATACCGAGTTTCAGCTCCAGCGGACGCACACCGATACGCGCCTGCGGATCCTGGCTCTGCTGGAAGGCAAGACGGTGCCGGAGGCGGTCGGCGTCATGACGGCGGACGGGCAGGAAATCGCCTTGCAGTCCGCGCGCTCGGATGCCGGTTTCTTTGCCACCGTCGCCGCGGTGCCTGAATCCTGGCACTTCCTGCAGGGCACCATCCCGCTGGCCGCGAAGCGCGTCGCGCTGCACGTGGTGACGGAAGACCCGGCAGCCGCCATTTCGATCTGGGTCTGGGAAGACCGGCCTGGCTTCGTGAGGTCGGAGTCGGCCAGTCCGTTGCCGGCACCTGAAACGGTCTCTCTCGCCAGCGCTTGCGTGTTGCCGCTCACACCCCTGGCAAATGTCCAGGACGAGCAGCGCCGGCCAGCAAACGTGGAGAAAATTGACGGCGTGTTCCTCGATGCGTTGCAGCCGCTGAGCGTTGTTCAGGGCTGGGGCACTCTGCAAAAGAATCGCAGCGTGTGGGACAAGCCGCTCACGATCGGTGGTCAGAGGTTCCGCCGCGGAATCGGCACGCACGCGAACAGCGAGATCGTGTATCGCCTCGAAGGCAAGTTCGGCCGTTTCCAGGCCTGGGCGGGACCCGATATGGCCACGTTGGGGACGATGTGTTTTGCCGTGGTCGTCGACGGCCAAGAACGGTGGAAATCGGGCAAGATGTCGCGCGGCGACGCACCGCAGCGGGTCGATGTCGACGTCACCGGCGGCCAGGAGCTGCGGCTGACGGTCGATGATGCCGGCGACAACATCATGGGCGACCATGCCGACTGGGCCGATGCCCGGTTGTTGCACTCGAAGTAATCGCCCCAGAACAACCCAGGTCGCTCGACGGGGCAGGGACGGACTGGGAAGTCCGTCCCACGTACCGGCCACTCGACTCATCAACGAGCCAACCTGGTGTCGGTCGTAGTGCGAGACCGCCAACTGCTGCAGTCGCTCCACCAGCCGGCCGCGGAGTTCGGCGGTCAGAGCGGCCTCGATCCACGTCGCCAGCCGACCTTTCCAGGCACCGACCAGCGCCAACACGACGCGGGACACGGCCAAATCCAGCACCACCAGGAGCAGTGCCTGCAGAAAACCGGCCAGCGGCGCGCCGGTCAATGGTTCCTGCAAGACGTGGTCGACCAACGCCGGCGCAAGCACGGAACTTGTCCACTTCCTGCAGCGACAGCACCACATCGTTCCGGCGGCCATTGCGGACGAGTGACACGCGCTCGTCCGACACCACGAGCCAGTTCTGCTCAGGCGACCCGTCCAACGCGACATCTGTACTCGTCGACAGCAGCACCGGGCGGTGATTCAGTCCCGCCTGACTCAGCTGTCGGACGACCTCGACTGGTGCGTCCTCCGTCAGCACTCTTGGCTTCTCCCCCTTCTGTTCCCGTGTTGAACGGCGGCGTTGCGCCGGGATCGCGACACTGTCATTCGGCCCGCTCGGACGACGATGATCAGGGCCCAGCCGATCCCATTTCAGCTGGCAGGCCGGTTGCCGCAAATTATAGACTCGCCGCGAGTATTGAGAAGGATTTTGTCGAATGCGGCACTGGAACGATCGCTTGGTCGAGCGGTACACGCAGCACTCGCGTCGAAAAAAACGTGCTGACGGCGGGCGTTGCCGGCCGTTCGGGATTGGTACAATCGTCATCAACACGAGTCGATGCGAAACGGAAACCGCCACTCGGCCCGGTGGCCTCGGAACCCGATTGAGTCGCGCGGGCGGCTATTCCATTGCGACGTGCGTTGCAGAGGAGCGATGATGAACAAGGTTAACTCGACCGCTCGTTTCTTCTTGGTCGCGTTGCTCATGTCTGGCTCAGCCAGCGTGCGCGCGGCCGACTGGCCTCAATGGGGCGGTACGGAGAATCGGAACATGATCTCCGACGAGCGCCATTTGCCAGCCACATTCTCGCGCGACGGCGAGAACGTGGTGTGGACCGCACAGCTCGGAGCACGCACCTACGGCAATCCCACGGTGGCAGGGGGGCGGGTTTTCGTAGGCACCGACGCGGACGGAGCCAAGGACGATGCACGGTTTGGCAAGGAGCATCCCGGCGTGGTCAAGTGCTTGAGTGAGGCCGCGGGCGAACTCCTCTGGCAGTTGGTGGTGCCGGAGCGAAAGCACGGGCTACCGATCGACTCGCATTTTGTTCAACAAGAAGTTGGCATATGTTCGTCCCCGACCGTGGATGGCAATCGGGTTTACCTGCTAACCACGGCCGCAGAAATCGTCTGCCTGGACGTCAAAGGCATGGAGGATGGCAACGACGGGCCATTCATGGAGGAAGGAGCGTACATGGCCGGTCACGGCAACCCGCCCGCGGAGGTCACCCCTCGCGATGCGGACATCATCTGGCGCGTCGATCTAATTGACGACGTGGGAATTATGCCGCACGACGCGGCCAGTTGCTCGGTATTGATCCAAGGCGACTTCCTCTACACCAGCACGTCCAACGGCGTGGGTGGCATGCAGGGGGAAACCTTCTTCTCGAAACATGCGTACGTCGTGCGTCCCGAGGCGCCCGCCATCATTGTGCTTGACAAGCACACCGGACGATTGGTCGCCCGGGAGCGGGCGGGGATCAGCGCTCGTCTCTTTCATGCACAGTGGTCTTCCCCCTCGTGCGGCACGGTCCGCGGCAGAACGCTGGTCTTTTTTGGGGGCGGAGACGGATTCTGCTATGCCTTTGAGGCGCTCACCGCCGCTGGCCGTGAGCCGGTGGATCTTAAGTTGGTCTGGTCTTATGACTGCAATCCGCCGGAGTACCGCTATCGCGACGGCCAGCTGATTGACTATTACGACGGTGATCGACGCAAGACAAATGGCCTTAACGAGAACGACGAATCGTATGTTGGTCCCAGCGAGGTGATTGCCACGCCCGTGTTTCACGAGGGACGGATCTATGTCGCCATCGGCCAGGATCCGGCGCACGGCAATGGTGTGGGCATGCTGCACTGCATCGATGCCACGCAGGAAGGTGATATCACGAAGACCGGGTGCATCTGGGCCTACCGCGATATCCAGAGAACCATCGCCACGGCGGCGGTGGCCGACGGCGTCGTGTACGTTCCGGACTTGACCGGAAAAATTCACGGCGTGGATGCCGAGACCGGCCAGCGCCGCTGGCTCTACGATACGAACGCGGAGACTTGGGGCGGTGCGTTCGTGGCCGATGGAAAACTCTATCTGGGAAATCAGCGGTCGTTCTATATATTCACGGCCGGCAACGTGCCGGAATTGCTCAGCAAAATCCAGCTTGGTCAGCCCGCCTTCAGCACGCCGATCGCCGCCAACGGCAGAGTCTTTGTCACTTCCCAACGGCACCTCTGGGCGGTGGCCGTCAACCGCTGACGCGTGCCGGAGTGTTGCGGACTGGGCATCCGATGCGCATGGACAAGCTGGCAACCCCGGATTTGTCGACCATCGGCGGTGGCGAGGTCCGGCAAGATGTCTGGCACGGATTCTGCCAGGCAATCGGTCGTCGGCCCGCCAGCGGGCTCGCAGACGGCGGGTCGCCGAGCATGGTCATGGTATTGCACGTGTAGGGAGGCCCCGATTGTCAGTGCTTCTCGGCTTCTTCGTAGATAATGCGGCACTTGGCGATGCGGCGATTCAGGACGTCCACGAAGAACAACCGGTCCTGCCAAACGGAAAGCGCGGAGATGATTCCCACGGGCAACTCGGGGTGCGGAAACTGGCTTCCCCGGCCCTGGCAATCCTGGTTGCCGTAGCTCCCAAACTCTCCCACCAGCTTGCCCGTCGCACAGTCGATCACCTGCACGCTGTGACGGCCGGCCGCATAGAGAAACCCCTTTCCATCCAGAGTCTGGTGTTGCCTCGAGGTAATGCAATGGCACGGTGCGAAGATCACTTGGGCCTGCCCGATGTAGCCGTCCCACCGCCGGGACCAGAGCGGTTCGCCTCCCTGCGGCGGGAACTTGGACAGTGCCAGATAGAAGTCCCACGGCCGCTCGGCTGGCCGATGAAGGACGTACAAGTTCCCCGCATCATCGACCTGGATACCGCGCACGGCATCCAACCGGAGCAGGCCTCTCGTTTTCAACTCGCCCCTGGCATCGTACACGTTCACCTGGTTGCGCACGGAGTCGTAGGCGCTCACCGGACGCGCCTGCGCGTCGACATCCGCCTTGGCGACATAGTAGATATTGCCGTGCCGGTCCACCTCCACGCCGTGATAGACATCGTGCCAGAAGTTGACCTGCATGGCGTAATCGACGAACAAGGCATGCGTGCCGGTCGCCGCGAACGGAATCGGCGTTCCGGCGCGGTCGAATCGCAGGATTTCCACGCCTTCTTTTCCGAACTTCCAGCGGTATACGCGGCCGTCCTTCCCGAAGATGGAGTCCACAAACAGCGGTTCGTCCGGGTAGCGGAAATGACGTCCGTGATCCGGCAGCCACCAGGGTGACGTGGCCGGCAGCCCCAAGTCGTTAAAGAAGACAGGCGGCCACTTGCGAAGCATGTTTCCTTCCTGGTCGATCCGGTAAACGGTCCCGTACTGCTTGAGGCGGTAGTTGGAGTCGTCCTCAACGTAGAGGTCGCCGGTTTGCGGGTCAATATTGAGGATCGGCTGATTGCCGCTCTGCCGAGGACACGACAGCGTATCGCCGCTGTCCCCAAATGCGCCCTGGTCGCCAGATCATTGCCGGAGAGTTGCATCAAACTTCCCGGACCGGAACCATTGGCAACCCACACCCAAGGCGGCGCGACTCCCGCGTCCACCGCGATCTGCAACACATCTTGATGCAGCGGCGCCGAGCCAGCCAGGAACTGCGGCTCCTGCCAACTCTTGAGTTTGATCAGGCGCGCGAAATCGTTGGAACTTGACTGCGCCGCCGCGAGGTAATCCTGCTGTATCGACGCCAATGTACGTTCGACGATTTCCTGGTTCGCTGACCTGGGTCTGGAGGCGACGAGCACGTAAAGGTGTTGTTCGCGATCGATCGCCAACGCGGTGGGACCGTCGAGGGGAACTGCCTGGCCCTCGTGTTGGTAATGCGTAATCGTGGCGACCACCTGACCGTCGGGTCCGAGCACCTGCAACCGATTGTTCCCGGAATCCGCCACAATCAGATGACTGCCGTCGTGCACGAGTCCGCTCGGACTGGCGAAACCACCGCGCGCGTCCTGTTCTTCCAGTTTGACGCCCGGGTGCATGCGATACTTCCACACGTAAGCTCCTCGTCCCTCGGCTCCACTCAATTCCCGTTGGTAGGTTACTTCTTGCTGGCTCACCTCCCAGTGGTAGCCGTACTGCCGTGTCGGTCGCGAACTCTGACCGGCCGAGACGTACAGGGAACCAGCCGGATCCAAGCAGAAGTAAGGGTAGTGGAGCGAGTCAAAGGACAGGTAGTTCTTTAGATCCTGGACGTTCAAACAGTCCTGAGTCCAGTCGTGGCTCTCGAACGGTTCATTGCGCCCGCGATGATACACCGAGGTCCATCCCTCGAGGGGCAAACTTCCATCTGACCTCATTCGCCAGACCGTCCCTCGGTAGATGTTCGACAAGATGAGATCACCGTCGGACGCGAGCACCACTTTTTGCGGAAGATGCCAGTAGGCGCCGTACAGGGAAAGCGAACCGCACAGGGTCTCGAATAACTTGGGACGTACCAATTCGGTATCCCCTTCCCGCGCTGTTCCTGCGCAGAGGTCCTGCACGTTTGCGCGCGGCAGCGTGGGATTAAACGGCATGATGGTCCGCAGGTACTGGCCCTGCCGGTCGAAGACCCGCAGGTCCGGCGCCTCGCGCACCCGCCGCGGATCCGAGAGCACGTACAATTCCCCCTTCCGCTCATCCACGGCGAGATCCCAGATAATCCCGGCGGCGTGCGGATCGCCCGCGAGCAGAAACTCTTCCAGTTCCAACCGCACCGCACCTGTCGCCCCGGGATGCGCGGAACCAGGTCCCAGCGAAATCGTCTGTCCTTGCTGTTCGGCCAGAAACGTTCGCCGGGTGAGTGGCGGAGGGCGGTACGTGGTCACGTTCCATTGCTCGGCTGAGGAAAATGGCGCGGGTTTCGGGACTACGTAGTCCGGCGCCGGGAGTCTGTCGCGGGCTGGGATACCCGTTAGAACTCCCCAAGCGCCGGGATCGTCGAACGTGCCGTGCCAGCAATGGGTTTCCTGTCCCGGGATCCGAAACCGTCGCACGTTGAACCCGATCTCGGACGCGAGCGTCGTGTTTTTACAGAAGATATCGAACGGCAGCGCGAACTCAGCCGTCCACCCAGTGGCATCCTGTGCCACGGCGAACTCGAACTGCGGCTGCCACGTCCGGTCACGCCAGGGAGGCGTGTGTTCATTGTAGGAGCAGGCGATCTTGCCACCGCCTTCCGGCGTAATCCGAATCAGGTAGCAGGAGTTCCGATCGGCATTCGAGTTGATGAGCAAGTCGGCGAATTCCTGCGCAGTTGGGCGGCACGCTGGCCGTTCCATCCCCTGACTCCGCCAGCTGCCCGTTACACCGCAGAGCGACATACAACTGGCCGGCATCATGCAGGATGAACGCTTCCGTGGTTGACGTTCCCGGTTGACTCGCCGTGACCTTGAGCGGACCGGTCCGCGCCGCGTCCTTCCAGCCCGGTTCATCCAGCTGTCCGTCAATCACCGGCCTGGAACCGGTCGACGGCACGTACAGGCTGGGACCCGCGGGCCGATTATCGGCGGCCGGCGCCGGACTACTGCACAGCAGCGCACCCAGCAGGGCAACCGCGAGCACGACACTGTGTCGCTCGCTTGCTTCTCGCACATGCGAGCACGCGTTGCTTGTGACGACGTACATCTGGATGCCCTCCTGTGGAAAGCTGAAGTGTCTACTGCGCAGCGGCGATGCGTCTTTACCGTTCTTCCTGCACTTGGCGTACCCAGCAACTCAAGCACAGGCACTTGTCACCATCCGGCTCCCAGGGATCCCATGCGGAGAACGCGTCCTCCTTGCGGCCGCTTCCAGTAGATCATGAGGCAGGCCACTTCGTCCACCGGTCGAACCGGGTGAAAAAGAAGCGCTGCGGCCGGCCAGCGTTCCTGCACGAATTGACGGAGTGTGGCAGGATGGGCGTTCGGACGATTGCATCGCGGTCGGCGAGGGATGAAAATGCCTGTCAGCTGCGGCCAACCGCTTGAGGAACTCACCCCGCTGCAAAGGCTCACCGCGGATCGAGTTCAAATTACCGGAGCACCGCGGAAAGAGGGTCCCAACCCATCATGACAGATCCACAACACGATCGCAACCTGCTGGTCGGCATTCTGGCGCTGCAGATGGACTTCATCAACCGTGACCAGTTGATCGCGGCGATGCAGGAGTGGCTGCTCAACAAGCAGGCCAGACTCGAAGACATCCTGCTGGCGAAGCGATCGCTGCGTCAAGACACCTACGAGTTTCTCGTGGCCATGGTGGCGAAACATCTGGAAGTGCACGGTGGCGACGCCGGAGAAGAGCCTGGCCGCCCTCAGTTCGCTGACTTCCGCTGCAGCACGATTTGCATCCCTCCAGGACGACGATGTCGATGCCACGCTGAATCGTGCATCGATCGCGCATGTCGACTCCGGGCACACCCACCGCCAGCCGTCCGCAGTTGGCCCACGACCGGGCGGACGCTTTCCGCGTGCTGAGACCCCATGCCCGCGGCGGACTGGGACAGGTGTCGGTCGCGTTGGACGCGGAACTGAACCGGGAAGTTGCGATGAAAGAGATCCAGCCGAAGTTCGCCGAGGAAGCGGACCAGTCGGCACCGATTTCTCGTGGAAGCAGAAATCACGGGGCGTCTGGAGCATCCGTCGATCGTACCCGTCTACAGCCTGGGACAGTTTCGACGATGGCCGGCCGTTCTACGTGATGCGGTTCATTCGCGGCGACAGTCTTGCAGGAGGCCATCGTCGATTGCACAACCCGGCCAGGTCGAGTCGCACTCCGCACGCCTGGCTGCTGGAACTGCGTAAGCTGCTCGGAGCGTTTTCTCGATGTCTGCAACGCGGTCGAGTACGCCCACAGCCGCGGCATCCTGCACCGAGATCTGAAGCCGGGCAATATCATGCTCGGCAAGTACGGCGAAACGCTCGTGGTCGACTGGGGACTGGCCAGAGTTGCGGAACCGGCCACGCCGCCGTCCCAGGCGTCCGAAGAACGGCTCAAGCCCCTTCGGGCGACAGTTCCTCGGCCACAATGGCAGGGTCGGTGGTGGGGACGCCGGCCTACATGAGTCCTGAACAAGCGGAAGGACGTTTGGATCTACTCGGTCCGCCCACCGACGTTTACAGCTTGGGAGCAACCCTCTATTGCCTGTTCACCAATCAGCTCCCTTCCTCGAACGTCGATCGAGAAAAGCTCTTTTCGCAGATTCGGCGTGGTGAGTTCCCACTACCCCGTGCCATCAATCCCAGGTCCCTCCCGCGTTGGAGGCCATCTGCCTGAAGGCGATGGCCCGCGATCAGGCAGACCGTTACCAAACACCTCATAACCTGGCCGAAGATGTCGAACGCTATTTGGCCGACGAACCGGTCAGTGTCTATCGCGAGTCTTGGATCGACCGTGCCTTCCGCGCGATGCGTCGGCACCGCACCGCTGTGGTCGGTGCGGCCGTTTTCTTCCGTCAGCCCTGATCGGGTTGGCAATCGTCAGTGGAGTCACTTCTCGAAAGAACGCCGAGTTGCGAATTGAGCGGGATCGAGCCGATGAAAACCGGCAACTGGCCGTGCAACAGCAGGTGCGGGCCGAAGGCAACCTGGTGACATCACGCAAATTGGCACTCGACCTGTTGGACCTGGCGGAAAACGAACTCTCGAAGCTCAAAGGCAAGGAAGAGTTACGACGCCAGATGACGCAGCGTTCGACTACCTTGTTTCGGGAGTTCTACAACCAGAGTCCCGATGATCCGCAACTCAAACTCGAACTGGCCCAGGTCATTCGGATGGAAGCCAGTATCGCGCGGCTCATGGGAGAACCAGCGGCCGCCAACGAAGGATTCGCGGAGTCGATTCGCCTCCTCGAAGCAACTGCTGGTGCAGAAGCCCGTCGACCGACTCGTCTCCGACCGATTGGCTGAAACGTTCCGCGACCAGGCCAATGTGCTCAAACGCCAGGGTCAGCTGGAGGCGACCGCACGAGCCTTTGCGCGGGCCCGGGAATTGGCTTCCTCGCTCGTCAAAGCCGACCCGACGGAGCCGAACTACCGGCGGACCGTGGCCACGCTCGATCTCGATTTGGCCGATTTGCAGTCTCCAGCTGGGACAAGCCGAGGAAGCGTTGCAGGGTGCTCGTGCCGCTGTGACGGTGTTTCGTGAGTTCACGGTCGGTGGCAGCACGTACCCGCCGATCCAATCCTGTGGCTGCTCGCCTCCTGCCGCGAAGGTGATTCTCTCCTGGAACTCGAGCGACACTCCGAAGCGAAGACCGTGTTCGGCGACGCGATCAACCGAGCCCGCCAACGATTGGAGGCGGCGCACCGACCGGAGCACCCAGCTCCTTCTGGCTCGCGCGCTGATGGGACTCGCCAAGGCGAATCGCGGTCTGGAGAGCTCACACCGCCCTGCAGCGCCCTGCTCGATGAGGCTCTCAATGTGCTGAAGACGCTCGTGGAGGATTTTCCGAACACTGCGCACTACCCGCGGTACCTCGCGACCGCCTGGAACACTCACGGAGAGATGTTGCTCCGCAGTCAGGACGCGGCAGCGGTCGGCCGACTTCGAACGCGCGGCGCAGATCTCTGGCGGCCGCGGCCGCGAAACCGGATGCGGAGATCGCCGACCTCGATGTTTTCGCCGACGAGCCTTGCCCATCTCGGAGAGGCCGCTCGTGCTCAACAACAGCTCGACGTGGCTCGCGCAAGTTCCGGAAGCGGTCGAGGTCCTGAACCGCCTCACCTCGCGCACCCGGCCACATATTGGCCCAACGTAAGACCCAACAGATCCAAGAGGTATTGCGGCTACTCAGCGCGGACGCACCGACTCCCCCACCCAAATGATTCCAGGGTCTGGCACTGCTGGCCGCCGCTCGATGCCTCGGCGGTCCGCCATCGCGGGGAACTCACGGGCCCCGCTCGCCCGCTCGCCTCCCACCGGAGATTGAACGGTTCGGATCAAGAAACTCCTCGCCGCGACGGGATGCCGATACCCTGCGTATGGGCTTCTCCGCTGGAATCAAGGGTCCTCGTCGACGACAGGGATACCTGGCACGACAATTGTGCCGGACGGGCCACCTGGATTAGTCACAGTGATTTCGAGATCATCGGTGCCGCGGTCGTTTTCCCCCTCCCGAGGTTCATACCGAAGCCAACAGATGAGCTGCTCCGACGAAGACCCTTTCCCGATGCCACATGGCCAGGGCTTCCTCGTACCCACACGCTTCACTTCCAGCGTGCATAGATCGTGTACGAAGTCGCTGCCGTTCAACGCGAAGAAGTTCTTCTTTTTTCCATTCTTGTTGATGACAACCGAACACGTGCGGATGGTTGGCTTGTCCATGCTTCGTCCTTTCATGAAAGTCACCACCGATCAGAACAACGCTAGTTGCCTAACCAAATTATCATATTTTCCAGCTGCCTGCGGCGGCGCGCCGAATCATCGGGGCTTGGTTTCCGCCTTATTCGCCGCGCAGCTTGGCGACCAGTCCCGCCAGGGTCGTGCGTACCGACGAAAAGGTGTACGGGTCATCCGGGTCGGCTGGAGAATCCGCTTGCTGCAAATGGGGTCGTTCGCGAAACATCCGCCCCCACTCACGATCGACTTCGTTGACGAAGTCCCGCAACAACTGTTCGGAGCTCAGTATCTGTTCGGTCAGCAAAGCCAAGGTGGTGAGAGGCTGTTCATACCCCATCTTGAGAAGCATTTCGCTGTTCTTGACGTGCCGCAGCAGGACGGCCTCGAGTGCACCTTCGGAATCGATCAGATTCAATTCCAGATATCGCTCGACTTCAAACTCGGCCTGCCGTTTTCTGGGTACCGGCGACTCGCCCTTCATCAGATCGCCGCCACCGAGGCGGCCAATGGCCTCAGCCAGCGTGAACTTGCGGTCCAATAGGATTTCTCGCTCGAGTTCAGAGCTTTCTTGACTGCGAGTTGGCTTCTTGTCTTCTTCACCCATGTCCTTACCCTTGTACACCGTTTGCTGAATCTTCTGGGCGGTGATCCGCACCCGGCACCGACACCACACCCACATTCGGGGCAGTCACCTGGTATCTCCAGCGTCAACTCGTGACCTGACCTCGCCGATTCCCGACGGCCTCTCGCCGCCCAAGGTGGGTCTGCCGCAAAAACGCTGCCCGGACACTTGACCGCCTATTCTACGGTAATCGCTCACAGCAAATCGAGTTCACTTTGCCGATTCCGAGTAACGAGCCTTCGCAGGTTTACTTCGGTCGGTTGATGTGGGATAACGATTCGTGATGGCTCAAGGGGGGAAGAGGATCATGCCAACGACTCTCGCCATGCGAACAGCCCCAACTGTCACAGTATGTCTGCTCCTGTGGCCCCTGGGATGCTCGGCGGAGCGGGCCGCGTCGCAAGTGACCGATGACGACGCTCGGGTCGCCTCGCTGGTGGTTCAGCCCATTGGTGCGTCAGGGGCACAGAGCACGGCAAACCGGGAGAACGTGGCGCCGCGTGGGACGTCGCGGATCGAACCGGGCCAGCTCGTGTATCGAGGTGCCTTTCGCCTGCCTGACGGATCGAACGAGTCGAACTGGGAGTACAGCGGCTATGCGATGACGTACTACCCCGCCGGCGATCCGGATGGACCGGACGACGGTTACCCTGGTTCGCTGTTCGCCGTGGGACACGATCACCAGCAGCACGTGTCCGAGATCGCGATTCCGCGACCGGTCATCTCGAGCGGCAAGAATCTGGACGGATCTGAACACCGCCTACACGCTACAACCGTTTCGCGACATCCGCGGCGGTTTTTATGGCGAGTTGGAGATTCCGCGCGCCGCACTGGAGTATCTGCCGCCGCAAGGGGCACAGCGCACCGGTAAGCTGCATTTCGCCTGGGGACAACATTTCGAGTTCGAACGTCAACCGACACACGGCTGGTGCGAACTGAATCTGTCCGCGCCGCAACCGGCCGGCCCGTGGCAACTGGTTCACTTCACCAGTTACGTCACCAACGACTACCTGTTTGAGATCCCCGAAGCCTGGGCGACCGCTCACACGCCCGGCCTGCGTCTGGCGACCGGCCGCTTTCGCGACGGCACGTGGGGCGGACTCGGTCCCGCTATCCTGGCCTACGGGCCATGGACCGAGGGAAATCCGCCGCCGAGTCGCGCCACGCTCCAGAACGTGATCCCACTGCTCATGTACGGTGAGCAGGTCGACGACGCGGCCGAACTGGATGTGTCGGCAGGGCATAAGATGAAGTGGTTCAGCGAGGGTGACGAGTGGTCGGGCGGAGCCTGGCTCACCGCAGCTGACAGCGCGGCCGTGATCCTGATCGGTACCAAGGCCGTCGGAGATTCCTGGTACGGGTTCGCCAACGGTGTCGTGTATCCGACCGGTGGCGAGGAGGGTCAGCAAGTGCCCGAAGTTCCTCCTTTTCCCAACGATCAGCGCGGCTGGTGGTCCAAACAGATTGAAGCACAGATTATCTTCTACGATCCAGCAGACCTGGCCGCCGTTGTCCACGGTAAACTCAAGCCGTGGGAGCCACAGCCGTACGCCAAGCTGACGCTCGACCCGTTTCTCTTTGACCCAGGTTTCGAACATGAACGACAGAAGCGGTACCTGGTCGGAGACGTGGCATTCGATCGGGCGCGCGGCTTGCTGTACATCATGGAGCGGCGTGCCGACGGCGAGAAAAATCTGGTCCATGTGTTTCACGTCGACGTTCAACATGGTACAGATGACGGGAAGTGAGTCGACGCATGATGACGAATGGCATACACAGATGAGGGGAAGTTGACATGCGGAAGTCTCTGGCGAGTGGAGCAGTGATTTCGCTGCTGATTTGGTGTGTCGCCGCGCAAGCCGAGACGCTGTACGTGGCACCGGACGGCAACGATGCGTGGAGTGGTCGACTGCCGCGTCCCCATGCCGGTCGCTCCGACGGGCCGCTGGCGTCGTTGCAGGGTGCCCGCGACGCGATCCGCCGCCAGAAGGCGGCAGCCCCCCTGGCCGAACCGGTGCAGGTACTGATTGCCGATGGCCAGTATGCGCTCACGCAGTCCCTGGTGTTCACGCCGGAAGACAGCGGTACCGAGCAGAGTCCGATCGTGTATCAAGCCGCCCCCGGCGCACATCCCGTGTTCTCAGGCGGTCGCCTGATTACGGGATTCCAACCGGCACCAGACGGCAACTGGGCAGCTCGCGTTCCCGCAGCCAGCGCGGGGGAGTGGTACTTCGAGCAGTTGTGGGTCAATGGCCGCCGAGCGACGCGTGCCCGCTCGCCCAACAAGTTCTACTACTATGTGGCCAACGCCCTGGAACAGGGCATCGATCCGGCCACCGGCCAACCCGCACAACTCAGCAACCGCGCATTTTTCGCTCGGCCCGGCGATCTGGACGCGCTGAAGGACCTGCCGAGCGCTCTGTTGCGCGACGTCAACGTGGTGGCCTATCAATCGTGGGAAGCGACTCGCTTGCGGGTGGCCAGCATCGATCCCGCCACCAATGTGATCTATTTCACGGGCTCGACCCCCTGGGGCTTCAATCAATGGGGACCGAGTCAGCGCTACCATCTCGAGAACCTTCGCGGGCGCTCGATGCGCCGGGCGAATGGTTTTTGGACCGGGACGGGACGTTGCTGTACCGGCCGCTGCCCGGCGAACAGATGAGCGAGGCGACCGTGGTCGCGCCGATGCTGGATCAGTTTGTCGCCTTCGCGGGTGAGCCGCAGAACGACCGCTGGATCGAGCATGTGTCTTTGCAGGGGCTTTCATTTCAGCATTCGCAATACCTGTTGCCTGCGGCCGGACATGGCGACGGTCAAGCGGCGTCCAGTATCCCCGCCGTAATCATGGCGGATGGCGCTCGGCACGTGGCGATCGAACGTTGCGAAGTCGGGCACGTCGGCATTTACGGCATCTGGTTCCGACGCGGCTGCCACGACTGCCGCGTCGTCCAAACCTATCTGCACGATCTGGGAGCCGGCGGCGTGCGGATCGGCGAAGTGTCCAGTCAGCCCGCAGAGAACGACCGCACGCACCACATTTCGGTCGACAACAACATCATTCACTCGGTGGGCCGCCTGTTTCCCGGCGCGATCGGCGTGTGGATTGGCCAGAGCGGATACAACCGAGTCACCCACAACGACATTTCCGACAGCTTTTACACGGGCATTTCCGTCGGCTGGACGTGGGGCTACGGAGAAAGCCTGGCCCATCACAATACCATCGATTTCAATCACCTTCATCACCTCGGCGGAGGCGTATTGAGCGATCTGGGGTCCGTGTACACGCTCGGTCCTTCGCCGGGTACGACGGTCAGCCACAACGTGGTGCACGACGTCTACTCGTACGACCATTACGGACGCGGCGGTTGGGGTCTGTACAACGACGAAGGCAGCTCCCAGATCGTTCTGGAAAACAACCTCGTCTACAACGTCAAGACCGGCACCTATCATCAGCATTACGGTCGCGAGAACGTCGTCCGGAACAATATTCTGGCCTTCAGCATGGATGGTCAAATCCAGCGGTCGCGTGTCGAAGACCACGTCTCGTTCATCTTCGAGAACAACATCGTGATCTGGAAGGATGGTCCGCTGGTGGCAGCCGGTACGCTCAATGATGAACGCGTCACGATGCGTAACAACGTGTATTGGAACGCGGCTGGCCAGCCGGTGGATTTCCAGGGCCAGTCGCTGGCACAAAGACAGCAGCGCGGGCTCGACACAGGTTCGATCGTGGCCGATCCGAAGTTTGTGGATGCCGCGCGAATGGACTTCCACCTGCGGCCCGATTCGCCGGCACTCCAGCTTGGCTTCCGGCCGTTCGATTACTCCCAGGCCGGCGTGCAAGGGGAATCGGCGTGGGTCCAGCTGGCTGAATCGTTCCAGTTTCCAGACGTCGAGTTCGCTCCGAAGCCACCCCCACCGCCGCCGTTGTCCATCGATGATGGATTTGAACTCACGCCCGTGGGCGCCGCGCCGGCCAAGGCACAACTGCAGGTTGAGAACAAGGGCGATTCCATTGCCGTCACAGACGCGGTGGCCGCCACTGGACGCCGGAGCCTGCGCGTGGTCGACGCCCCCGACCTGCAATATGCGTTCAATCCGCACTTCACCTACACACCGAATTACGAAGAGGGCATGGCGCGCTGTGCGTTTGACTTGCGAGCCGAAGACGGAGCCGTCGTGTTTCACGAATGGCGCGACTGGTCCGTCACGCCGTACCTGGTCGGCCCCAGCCTGTGGGTGCAACAAGGGGTACTCCAGGTGAACGGTCAGACACTGATGCAAATTCCGGCCGGACAGTGGATCCGCGTCGAGATCACGGCAGGACTGGGAATCCAGCAAGCTGGTACCTGGAACCTGACGGTGACACTGCCCGACCAGCCTCCTCAGCGGTTCGAGAACCTGGCCGTGGGCAGTCCGGATTGGCAGCGACTGACCTGGGTCGGATTCATCAGCAATGCCAACGCCAAAACGGAGTTCTACGTGGACAACCTGCAACTCAGTTCGAGCCGGTAGGCCGGAACAAGTCGGTAGGCCGGAACAAGCTTGCGCTGTTCCGGCATAACCGAAACACCACGCCGGAATGCCCATAGGTGGATAGGTGGATGACCCCGTGCCGGAACTGCGCAAGCTTGTTCCGGCCTACAACTACAACTACTCAGGCTTTTTGCGCGCTGCAGCTGAAATTCCAGCATGGTCTGCGCCCGCTCCAGCTCCACTTGTTTTTCAGCGAGCACCGCCTTGGCCTTCCGGATGGCCGCTTCCGTGCCCGCGCTTCGGTCTTGCTCGTGTGCTTGACGCAGCGCATCGAGTTCAGCCCCAGCCGCAGCACACTCGGCTTCTGTTTTCCGGAGATCCAATTCCAGCATCTTGATGCGCGCCTGTTGGTCCTGGCGGGCGGTTTCCGCGGCAATCTGCGCCAGCCGTAGCGCGCCTTCCGCTCGACTGAATTCGCTGATATGGATCATTCCCGCGTCGAATTGAGCCTTGATTTGCTCTAGCTCGCGCCGCGCGATTTCCAGACGTGCTTCGGCTTCCCGTACCGATGTCGGTCCCATGGCCGGCGGCGGACTGCCCGGGGCCGCCGGGAGGATCAAATCCTCAGCCGGATTGCTTGCGGGCCCACCGGGCATCTGTCCGAGCGGGTCGGCAGTCCGCGGTGCAATCACCGTTGGAGGATAGTACGAACCGGGCAAGCCCGGCGCACGCACCATGGGAGGCTGGGGAACTGCCAGGGACATGGCCATTCCGGCACCCGACGGGGCCATGGGATCCCAGCGGAGTTCGTCGTCTTGATCGGTCAATTGTGCCACGCGCCGGTTGATGATGTCGTCTTTCATTTCCTCGCGGCGCTGCAGCTTCTCCTGCAGCTCCTTGAGCTGATTCTGCAGACGCTCGACTTCCAGCTGGCGAACCTGATGGCGGATTTGAAACTGCTCTTGCGTTACTTCCGCAATCTTCTGTCGCAGAGGTTCTCGTTCCTGACCTTCCGGGCGCATCTGCCGGAACTCGCGCGCCATTTGCAGCACCTGCTGCTCGAGCTGGTTATAGCGTTCGGTCAGTTCGGCGATGCGTGGATCGCGTGGTCGAATGTCCGCCATTCCCTGGAAAAACTGGGGCGACTGTGCCGCCACTGCAGGAGCCATTGGGCCGTACGGCTGTACCGGGTACGGCTGTACCGGGACCGGCGCCAGGCCATTCGGCCGCAGCGTCGTCGCAGGACCCTCGGAATTCAGATTCGGGAGTGGGGGCACGGGAAGCGGTGAGCTGGCAGGCGTGCCAATCTGGGCCGTCACACTTGGCAACTGGCTGCCGCCGATCGCGAAAATCCCGAGCAACAGCAACGGAATGATGGTTCGTCTCATATTCATCTCCTTGGCAAAGAACAACAACGAGAGGCAGGTCCCACTCACCAAGACGGGTGCACGTCTTGCTCAAGCATGCGAAGCTCGGCCTCGATCTCCGAGCAAGTTCGTTCGATTCCGTCGTTCCACCGCGTCAGGTCCTCCGAGGATGTTCGAGACGCAGGTCGACTGTTCGACGTTTCCGCCCCGCCGGGCGCCACGGTACGGCCGCCGCTCGACCCTTTCTCAAGACCCGGCGGACGCTTCCACGCCGACCAGCTGAACAAGCCGAGCAACACCGCGACGACCAGGAACGGCCACACCGCACGCCTGCTGGTGGATTTGTCGGGGCGACGGCGAGCCGCCAGCTGCGTGACGGCAGTGGGCAGGGCAATTGAGGCTGGATGCTGCAGGTGCGCCAAACATTGTTCGAACAGCCGAGCTACTTCGTCGGCCGTTTGAAATCGGTCTTCGCGCGATTTCGCCAACAGTCTGTCGATGATGGCTGCCAGCCAGGCCGGCACATCGGCATTAATTTCCAACAGGTCGCGCGGCGTATCGTCACAGATCCGCCGCAGGATTCCCATCGTCGTTTCCGCTCGAAACGGCGGTCGACCGGCACACGTGGCATAGAGTGCGCTTCCGAGGCTGAACAGATCGGTGCGATGGTCAACAGCTTCGCCGCCAGCTTGTTCGGGCGACATGTACTCGGGCGTCCCGGCGATCGTGCCGCTGCGCGTCAGCGACACGTCATCGATGGCTCGGGCCAGGCCGAAGTCGGTCAGCATCACGCGCTGCACGCCATTTTCCAGCAGGATGTTGGCCGGCTTCACATCGCGGTGCACCAGACCCTGCGTGTGGGCCGCCTGCAACCCCTGCGCCGCCTGCAGCCCGATCCGCAGGATGTCCCTGATCTCCAGCGGTCCCTGCTCGTCGATGCGTTGCTGCAGCGATTGGCCGGTCACGAGTGGCATCACCAGGTAAGGCAGGCGGGCGTTGGCGTTCACACTGTGGATCGCCAACACGTGCGGGTGCACGACCGCTGCCGCCGCCTGGGCTTCGCGCAAATCGCTTCCGGGCCGCTCCGTGGGTGGCGTAGTGCGGCGCCAGCACTTTGATCGCAACATACCGATTCAGTTCGCGGTCGTACCCTTTGAGCACAATGCCCATGCCGCCACAGCCGATAACACTCTGAATGTCATAGCTATCGAGCCGCCCGAGCAGCGTTTGGTCGTCCGAGGGGTCCAGGAACCCAGCCAGCAGATCCTCGACCGACACCGCAACTTCGGAGGTCGCATCGAATGGGCGGTCCGGCGCCGACTCGTGCAAGTCCAGCTCGTCGTCCGATAGGTACTGCTCCGCATCGCGCCACCAGTCGGCACCTGCGGCCAGCAGCTCCAGTCGGCGGCGACAGTCCTCGCACTGCTCCAGGTGCTGGGTCATGTCCGCAGCCACGGTCTCCGTCAACCGTCCGGACAGCAGTCCACACAGCTGCTCCCGATCTCGCGAACACTGGGGTGCAATCATCGTCATTCTCCCTCGGCAAGGGACCCCGAGCTACTCAAGTCGCGCGCATCTCTTCCACGCACTCGCGCAGCCGGGCCATCACACGACTGCGTGCGACGTACACCGCTCCGACCGACAACTCCAGTTCGCGCGCACGAGCTTCACGGCCTGCCCCTCGACGCTCGTCCGCCAGAACGCCTGCCAGGTGGCTGGGCGAAACTCACCGCGCACACGTTCCGAGGCCCAACGAAACAAACGGCGCCGATACTCCAAGTCGAACTCCGCCGACTCTTCACCGGCCGGATTCACCTGCTCCGCCAGGAGTTTCTGAAAGTCGGTACTCCCCACTCCCCGCGGGTGCCGGCGTTCGTTCACCAACAGGTTGACCATCAAGTTGCGTGTAACTCGCAACAGCCATCCGCGGAACGAACCCCGGGCCGGATCGGCATCCCATCGACTGATCGACTTCGACACGGCCAGCAGGACTTCCTGGGTCAGCTCCAAAGCGTCGGCGTGTTGGAACCCTTTCTTGCGGGCCAGGCGGTAAACGAGCGGCTCGTAGATCGCGACGAACTCGGACCAGGCCCGAGCGTCCTGCCCGTCACGAATACGTAACAATAGACTGTGGCGAGTCTTCGGTACGTCTTCCATGGTGAGTCTCACGCCCAACCGTTGCCTGTCCAGTCAGTCTCCGGTCCGCCGGCCGACCGAGTGCCCAGTAGTAACACAACGCCAGCCCGTGAATCTTACACCATCGGAAGAAAAAGGTACCAGTTCACGGTCTTTTGACATAACGTCCGGAGTATCGGCGCCGAATGAGCGGCGAGGGGGTAGCGGTCATCCAGGCAATGCGGGATCATCTGCGTTACTCTCGGCAATGACTGCAGCCCGGCTGCCATCGCTTTCCATCGCTGGCAAAGACCGGCTGAAGGACTCAAACGATGTCGCACTCGCCCGCTGATCCCGCTCCGTGGCCGGAACCGCTCGGCCCGGCTTCTTCGACCAAAGTCGCGCGCTCGGTCCTCGCGTCGCCAGCGGATCCGCTAAAGGCCTGTCGCCATTGTGGGTTGATCCAGCAATTGCCCTCCCTGACTGCTGACCAACGTGCCGTCTGCCATCGTTGCCATCTCCCCTTGGACCGCATGGCCAGCGGACGTCGCGGTCGCCAGCGGACACTGGCCGCCGCGGTTGCGGCGCTGATCCTGTATTTCCCCGCGATTTCCCTGCCGATGTTGAAGATCCGCCAGCTGGGCTATCAGCATTCTTCCAGTCTGCTATCGGGCACATGGGAGCTGATGAGCCACGGGGAGTGGTTCGTCGGAGCTGTGGTGTTCTTGTTCTCGGTTGTCCTGCCGCTGGTCAAGATCGCACTGCTGTTGGAGCTCAGTCTGCTGGAGGTGTCGCAGCGCCGCCATCGAGCGGCGACGTATCGATGGATGGAGCAGTTGGGCAAGTGGAGTATGATGGACGTACTCTTGGTCGCCTTGCTGGTGATGCTTATCAAGCTTGGAAATCTGATTCAATTTCAGGTCGGGCCGGCCATCTGGGCGTTTGGACTGTGCGTCGCCATGAGCATGGTGGCGTCGATGAGTTTTGATCCACATTCGATTTGGGAAGAGGTATGACCGAGCTCGATCGCGAATCGACTTGCGCCGATCCGGCCAGCGTGGCTGCCGACACGTTTCCCGCGGCGCGCATCCAGGCGACTCCGCGCGGATGGTGGACGGTGTGGGGCGAACGGCTGGGATTGCGTGCGACCCGGATGTGGTGGATTACGGCGGCGTGTGCGGTGTTGGCCTTGTCTCTGGTGGCCACCGCCTGGCGATCGCCAGGGCCGATCGTGACGATCGAGTTTGCCGAGGGGCATGGAATTCAACCCGGTGATCCGGTTCGTTTGCGGGGCATCGATGTGGGTGTGGTCGAACATGTGGTCTTGGATGCGGCTCTGGAGCGCGTACGGGTGACCGCTCGGCTGATGCGTGAAGCCCGCCAACTGGCCCGCGAAGGAACGTTATTCTGGATCGAACGGCCGCAAGTGGGCTTGGACGCTGTGCGGGGTTTGGACACGGTGGTGGGTCCGAAATATGTCGGGGTCCAGCCAGGACCCAGCGACGGTCCTGCCCAGGATCGGTTTGTCGGAGTGGAGTCGCCGCGACAGGTGGTCGGCAACGACAAACACACGCTGACGTTGCAGTTCCGTCAAGGACATGGGATTCGAGCCGGTTCGCCGGTTCGATTTCGTGGCGTGCAGGTTGGCGAAGTCGTGGACGTGGGTCTGTCGGCCAGTGGATCGGAAGTGCTTGTGCGAGTGGAGTTGCGCGGGGAGCCGCCGGTTTGGCGCGCACAGGGAGTCAGTTCTGGATCGAACGACCCCAGGTGGGCGTGGCTGCCGTCCGTGGCCTGGACACGATGGTCACGGGACCGTATCTGGCCGTCAGTCCAGGTCCGGCCGATGGCTCGCCCGTCGACCAGATGTCGGGCCTCGAATCACCGCCGGCTGAGTCCGATGCGGTGGGCGGCATCGAGATCACCTTGGAAAGCAACGCTCGACAGGGGCTGCAGATGGGATCCCCAGTAACCTATCGCGGCGTCACGATTGGCCAAGTGATGCATGTGGGACTGGCGAGCGACGCGGCCAGCGTCGAGACGAGGTTGTATATCGAGCCGGAATATCGCGAGGTCGTGCGCGATACTTCGAAATTCTGGCCGATCAGCGGTGTAGATGTCCGGCTGGGGTTCACCGGTGTGACACTCGATACCGACTCGCTGGCGACGATCACGGCCGGCGGGGTGGCCATGGCCACTCCCAACGAGGCGGGCAGACCGGTCGCGTCAGGGCACCGCTTTCGCCTGGAAGCTCAAGCAGACGACGATTGGCTCGCATGGCGCCCGCATCTGCCGGTCGGAGCTCGCGTGCTGCCCGATCGAGAACCGCTCGCGGTCGGCCTGCGTGGGACCTTCACGTGGCCGCGCCGTCGCTGGGGGGTCACGCGTTCCCGGCAACAGTGTACCTGGGTGCATGTCTTGTCCGACCAACGCCTTCTGTGCGCGCTGGAGGCGGGCGAGCAGGATACGTTGCCGTCGGATTTGAAATTCGAGATCGAAGGCCAGACGATTCCGATGACGGCCGACAACTTCCAGTTGCACGGATCGCTGGCGTTGATCCGGGCGGTGGATCTGCCGAAGAGCATTCCCGCCTGGGAAGACAGCGAGTTGCGAGTGCCGAGTCGGCCGGAGGATTGTGTTCTGGTGGCGGGAACCGACAGCCTGACGATCTCGGCTGCCCGTCTCCAAGATGGCGAAGTGTGGGCGGTCGACACTTCCCTGCCGTTGACCGCCGATTGGCACGGCGCCTGTGCTGTGGCGCGGACCGACGGAGCCCTGATCGGACTCGTCGTGTGGCGCGACGGTGCCGCTTTCATCGCTCCGTGGCGAGCGTGGTCTCGATGATCTCCAGGAGGGATCGTGCACGGAGCGGTTTGGCGATGTAGGCGTCCATGCCGGCCTGCAGACAGCGTTCCCGATCCCCTTTCAGAGCATGGGCGGTGAGGGCAATGATGGGAACATGCTGTCCCGACTCGCGCTCCTGACGGCGGATCACATGCGTGGCTTCGATGCCATCCATCTCGGGCATCTGAACATCCATCAGGACCACATCGAAGGACTGCGTCTCCCACGCCTCGACGCCCGCCCGCCCGTTGGCAGCCAGAACCACCTGGTGGCCCGCATTTTGCAGGATGGTCGCGGCCAATTTCTGATTCACCAGGCTATCTTCGACCAGGAGGATGCGCAGTGCGTGCGGCGTTTCCGAGTCGGCTACGGCAGCCTCGGCCGCGGCGGCGACGACGGCCGCGTTCTTGAGCAGTGTCAGCAATGCCTCAAGCAATTCAGGTGGGGTCGGCGGCTTGAGCAAGTCGGCGCCGACACCGGTCTCTTCCCAGCTCGCCTCATCCCGCGGCAGATCGCCGGCGGCGCGCATCATGATCACGCTGCAATCGAGCGTCGGATCATCACGCACCTGCCGCGCCAGCTGAAAACCGTCGACCGCCGGCATGTGCGCATCGGTCACCACAGCCTCAAAGGGCTGGCCGTGCGTCTGCGCTTCGCGGAGCAGATCCAAGCCCATACGACCGTGCGTGGCTGTCGCTACCGTCATCGCCCAGCTCTCCAGCGTGTCTGCCAAGACATCGCGGCTGGTCACATTGTCATCGACGACGAGCACGCGTTTTCCCCGCAGTGGCGCGGCCCGCTCGAGCAACGACGCCTGTGGGTCGTCGTTCGTCAGGCCGAACTCGGCCGTGAAGAAGAACTGGCTCCCCTTGCCGATCTCGCTTTCCACGTGGATTTCGCCATTCATCAGCCGGACCAGATACTGGGAAATGGCCAAGCCCAAACCGGCGCCGCCAAACCGCCGCGTGCTGGACATCTCCACCTGCTCGAATGCGTGAAAGATGGCGCGCTGCCTGTCGTGCGGGATACCAATTCCCGTATCACTCACCACAAACTGCACCTTTACCTTATCGGCAGTTCGCGATTGGGTGCGAACCTCGAGCACGATTTCCCCCTGCGGCGTGAACTTGATGGAGTTGCCGATCAAGTTGGCAATGACTTGCCGCAAGCGATCCTGGTCACCGACCAGCACTCGAGGCAGGTGCACATCGCATCGGTAGATCAGTTCCAAGCCTTGCCTCTGGGCCCGCACACCCTGCGCCTTCAGCAGGTGGCGAAGCGCCTCGTTCAGATCGAAGACGCGCCGGTTGAGCTCCAGGCGACGTGCCTCCATGACGGAGAAATCCAGGATGTCGTCAATCAGGACCAACAAGGATTCGCCCGATTGTTGTACGATGTTCAGGTACTCGCGTTGGTCTCGATTCAAGTCGGTTGCCAACACGAGATCGGTCATGCCGATCACCGCATTCATGGGCGTGCGGATCTCATGGCTCATGTTGGCTCAGCAGCATGCTCTTCGCGCGATTGGCTTGCTCGCTGGCGTCGCGGGCAGTCTCCAGTTCCCGCCGCGCCGCGTCCTCGCTCAGCTTGAACGTGAGGGTCAGAAGAAAGGCACACAAGATGATCCCGACGATGGACAGGGAATCCAGCAACCAGACGTGCTCGACAGGAATGTCGTTGGGAATCGCCACGTGCACGATGTGCAGCGCATAGAAGGCGAACGTCGTGATGGTGCTGATGGCAGCCCACACGATTCCAGAGCGAATTCCGCCCAGCACGAGGCCAATGATCGGCACGGAGCAGAGCCACCACAAGGCCGCCGCCTGGACCCCCCCGGCAACACACGTCAGCCCCACCAGCACCGCGTAGATCACGGACGCAATCGCGTTGCCAGTGAAAATCACCGACTTCGTCCATCGCATCGAGAACATGATCAGCAGCGCGGCCGCAGCTGCAGCCGTGATCATCAGACCCGCCCGGGGTGAACCGAGCAAGACATACAGCGGCGTGAATACCGGCCACCACACCAACATGGCGAACGCGAACAGTATCGCGCGGACCGCTTGCCGCTGCGAGTTTGCGTCCGCCTGCAGTTCGTCCGGCACGAACCAGCGGAGAATCCACGATCGGAACAGGTTCATTCCGTCCGCTTCCTGATGCAAGACCATGCGACGCACGCCGGCCGTGGCGCACCGTCGACAAACTTCCCGCCCGCTCATCCACCGCACACGCCCGCCACCGACCGTCCGAAGCCGCTTCTCCCAACGAACCCAATGTAACCCAGATCAACATAAAATGCCATTGTTCGTGCGACTGGCCGTGGAACGGCGCTCGCTTCGCTCATACACGCCACGCAAGCCGGCCGTGCGTCGTGGCTGCCGCCAATGCCCCAGCCCCGGAGTGCCGAACGAATAATGAACATCGAACATCCAACGCCCAATTTCGAGTGCCGGACGAACGTCGAACATCGAACAGTCCAACGCCCAACTTCGAGTGGCGGACGAACATTCAACATTGAACATTCAACGTCCGACTTCGAGTGCCGGACGAACATCCAACATCGAACAGTCAACGCCCAACTTCGAGTGGCGGACGAACATTCAACATTGAACATTCAACTTCCGATTTCGAGTGCCGGACGAACGTCTATCGTCGAGTACCAGAACCACTTGATCACTCAATGTTTCTCCGGTATTCAGCCTTGAAAGTCCGATGTTCAATGTTCCATGTTCGTCCGGTATTCAGCCTTGAAAGTCCGATGTTCAATGTTCCATGTTCGTCCGGTATTCAGCCTTGAAAGTCCGATGTTCAATGTTCCATGTTCGTCCGGTATTCAGTCTTGAAAGTCCGATGTTCAATGTTCCATGTTCGTCCGGTATTCAGCCTTGAAAGTCCGATGTTCAATGTTCCATGTTCGTCCGGTATTCAGTCTTGAAAGTCCGATGTTCAATGTTCGATGTTCTTCCGGTATTCAGCCTTGAAAGTTCGATTGTCATCGTCGGTCTGTCTCCGCTGGGCGGTCCGTGCTGCCTGGCTCGACGAGGTACTTTTGCAGTATGGTGGGAATGGAGAAGCAATGTTTGGCAGCATGCGTTTCGCCGGCCACCTTGGGATCGAGTGCCACGGCGTCAGCGACTCCTGCCATCTCCTGGAGAAATGTGCGTGCCTCACTCGCGTCGGAGAGTTCCCGCAGTGTGCCGGGGGTGCCGGACGCCTGCACATACGCGTCGGACTTTTCGCGGCTGGTGAAGAACGCGATGGCTGTCCAGTGTGATCCTTGGCTGGTCCGGCCTTCGATTGACGCATAGCCGTGTTCCTGCCCGATGACAAACACCGGATAATTCCAGGGGGAGTAATCCGCCACCAGGTGGCGTTTGAGCAACTCCTGGACGGCGACATCCCAACGGCACTCGACGGTCGGCGAATCGGGTTGCGGATCGAACGCCACTCGAGTCACGGGTTGCTGCAAGCTCTGCAGCAGCCAGCCGAATTCGCGAGCGTTATTGAGCGGTCGCGGGCTGCCCAGGATCTGGCAGTGGTGCATGAAAGCGGCGGCGGCCTCCTCGCTGGTGAACACGGCCAGGTGGTGCGGCCGCGGCTCGGTCGCTTGCGGTTGGACGACCGACACGTATCCGCCGTCAAGCGGGATCAAGTACACCGGGTATTTCCACGTGAACGTCATCGGCGCCGGGCCTCCTTGGGGACATGGACGCTGCCTCGGCCTGCCTGTGTCGGCAGGCTGCCGCAGCGATCGCGGTTCGCCCGCTCGGCCGGGCACCTGACACGTTAGCCGAACGGGGCGAAATAGCCAACGGCACGAAGACACTGGTCGGAAGTCGCCGACGCGGGGGCCTGGCGAGAGTGGCCATGATTGCGAGGGCGGTGGCCAGCGGCTAACTTGGACTGTGGTCTTTGTTCCTTATTTTTGATCTGGAGACTGGATGATGGCGAGCGGTAATCAAGAGCGGTTCGCAGGCGTGGATCGCCGGTCGTTTCTGGCGGGTGTTGGTGCAGCGGGCCTGGTGATCGCGGCTCCCTCGCTAGCAAGGTCCTTCCAAGCGAACACCAAACTCGAAATCGGCTTGATCGGCTGCGGCGGACGCGGGAACTGGCTTGCCAAGTTGTTCCACGACACGGGCAAGTACCAGTTTGTTGCCTGTGCAGATTACTATCAGGACCGAGTGGACACGACCGGGACGCAGCTCGGCATCGAGCCGGGCCGACGTTACAGTGGCTTGTCGGGCTATAAGAAACTACTCGACAGCAAACTCGACGCGGTGGTGATCGAGACGCCACCCTATTTCCATCCCGAGCAGGCGGCTGCCGCGGTGACGGCCGGCAAGCACGTGTTCCTGGCCAAGCCGATCGCCGTGGACGTTCCCGGGTGTCTGTCGATTGAGGACTCGGGCCAGCGGGCCACGGCCAAGAAGCTCGTGTTCCTGGTAGATTTTCAGACGCGCGCGAACGAACTCTATCGCGAGGCACTCCGCCGCGTGCGGGCCGGCGACATCGGCAAACTAGTCATGGGGGAAGCTCATTATCCCTGGTCGAGCGGTGGTCGCGGGTCTGCGCCCACGAACCCCGAGGAACAGCTGCGCAGCTGGTATTACGTGTTGGCGCTGTCGGGCGACTTCGTCGTCGAACAGGCAATTCACTCGCTGGATGTGGCGTCCTGGATTGCCAATGCCAACCCCGTGCGAGCGATGGGGACCGGCGGACGGGCGCTGCGGGCGGAAGGAAGTATCTGGGACCATTTCGCGGTGAATTTCGAGTACCCGGATGGCTTTGCGTTGTCGTTCACCGCGATCCAGACGATCCCGGGAGTGCAAGACGAGATTCGCTGCCGCGTGTTCGGCGCCGACGGGGTCATTGACACCGACTACTTTGGCAATGTCTGGATCAAGGGGCAGAAACCGTATGAGGGGGGCAGCACCGGTCAGATGTATACGACGGGAGCTGTGACCAACATCGAGGAATTCCATCAGGCCATCACGAGCGGGCAGTACGGCAACGAGACCGTCCCGCAATCCGTACGCTCCAACCTGACGGCGGTGATGGCGCGCATGGCCGGATATCGACATGGCGAAGTCACCTGGCAGGAACTGATCAAGTCGACCGACCGCCTCGAACCCAATTTGAAAGGACTCAAAGCCTGAGTCGCTCGAGAACGGCGTGTGTCACCGAGAACGGTGTGTGTCACTTGGTCGCGATCTCGGGATGCGGATTTGCGGCGCCGGACAACTGCCCCGCCGCGGCAGACTCCGCAATTTCCCCTTCGCCGAGTGGCCGATGGAAGATCCGGACATCCTTGATGCGACCGGTTACCTGGTAGGCGGGCGCGGGACCTCCGCTGTATTGCCCTATGAGCAGCTCGCCCGGCCAGACCGTGAGCTGGAACGGACCCGCGCGCTGCGCCACCAGGGTGCCGTCCTGATACAGCCGAGTCTGGCGTCCATCAAAAACTCCTGCCAGGTGGATCCAGCGTCCCACTGCCGGATGGCCGCCGTCGCAATCGACGCCTCCCACATGCCATCGCCACACTCCGCCGAGTCGCTGGATGAACCAGCCGGCCTGATTCCAGGCGCCGCAGCTCACCACGACCGGCATCGATCCCGGCTCGGTGAACCACACCCGGCACTCGACCGTCAACGGCTGCACAAGCTCGCAACTCGGATGGTGCGGAATCGTCACATAACCGCCTTGCTGCAGATCCAATGTGTTCTGCGTCATCACGGCCCCACCCTGAACGGCGCCGGCCAGCGCACCGCCGTCGAGCAGTTCGGCGCGCAGCGGTTCCTGGAACGCCGCAGTCAACACGGGCGGCAGGACGAAATGGGCGCTCGCTTCCACTTCGCTGGACGGCGGCCCCAACTCCATCCGCCGGTTGACGGCTCGCACCACATAGCCGTATTTCTGATCGGGCTCCACCTGCAGATCGCAGTATTCACTGCGACGGATCGGTTCCCGCGTCAGCTGCTCCACGGCGTCACTACCCGGCTTGCGGCGATACACGTGATAGCCGGCCAATGACCCCGGAGGCGCACACCAGTCCAGATGAACGACCCCCGACGCCGGAGCGACTCGTAGGTCTCCCGGCGCCGCGGGAGGCACCGACACGGGTACGTCAATGTCAGTGTAACTGGGCTGGCCACGTTCCTCCTTCGACACCAAGATGACCGCATAGTGCTGGGCGCCGGGTGGTGACTGCCAATCCGTGTACCGGGGGAGCGGCGTCGTTGCCAACAAGGTCGACGTGTCGGGTACGAAGCCGGCCTCGGTGGAGCGATGCAATTCGAATTGCAGGCCGATCGTCGTGGCCGACTGCGGCCAGGTCAGCTGCACGGCTCCCGCGTCATTGACTTCCGCGCGGAGGGCCAGCCCACCGTCCGGGACCCCCGGACTGCAAAACAGGCGGCAGTCGCCCGCCAGGATCTCCGCGCCGGGCATATCCACGCGCGCCACCGCCAACGCGGTTTCCCGTGCTTCGCGGATGAGTCGCAGCATCGCCTGGTAGTGCGGATCTTCCGCCGAGGCGAAGCTCACGACGGGATCTCCCGCGCGGTCGGGGAGGACGAGTTCATGGCGGGCAAACGCGTCGGGCGGTTGGACGGCGTGCGCGTAGCCGTTCCACAACAGATGGATCCGCTGCCGATCGGGAGTGACTTTCCGCTGCCGACACCACTCCAACCCGCACCCGGGTCCCCGTTTGGCCAGCGGGGCACGCAAGATGCGACTGTACTGGGGTTGTTCGAGGTTCACCCAGTCGTTCTCAAAATAGACCAGCTTGCCATCCTGGCCGTGGCACTCCAGACACCCCGCGCCGCGCATCTCTTCGGTCAACGACTGCCGCAGGGCAGGCCAGTTGGGAATCGCGCAGCCGCTGGCGGTGCGGTTCCAGGTGCCGTAGTAGACGCCATTCGAATCCATCCAGGCCATCAGCAGGTCTCGCTCCGGGCGCGTCATATCGCAAATTCGTCCTTCGTGACCGCTCAGCAACAATTTGGCCAGCGGTGCGGCGCCCGATCCGTGCGAACGCGGTGCAAATATCTGGGCCGACCACAGAGCCGTCCCGTTCATGCAGTCGATGCCCGCGATCCAGTAGGCAGTCAGCTGAGTTTCGCAGCGGTTGGTCAACGTTTCATAGCTGATGTTGAAATGTTCGGTCCAACCGCCCGACAAGTCCACACCGTTGCTAATCCCTTCCTTTCCACCATGGCACCGCACGCAATAGCGGTTCAAAACGGGTTGGACCATCGTGGCGTAATCCAAGTATCCGCTGCCCCACGATTCCGGCTGCAATGGACTGGGCGGCACGTCGCAAGACTGCCGATATGTCGGTCACGCTGCGAGCCGCGGTTTGCTTATGCTCGTGGCAGCCGATGCACGATCGGGTGGTGCCCGGTGCGGCCTGCACGAAACTGCGCATGCTGTGTACGAGGGCCCGTCCTTGTCGAGGGCCTGGAAATAGACGGCACGGCCGGCCGGCACTTCGAAGTATGCCGAACCGTCGGCTTCGACCGGCACGATTCCCAGGTAATTCTTGACGCTGAAGGCCAGCGCGCTGCTGACGAGAAATGTCTGGTTGAAGGGGTTCGCGCCGTCGGGACGAGCACTCGTACGCGAAGTTTCTTCGAGCACGCGCAACCACTTGACGGTGCCCCGCTTGATGCTCGGCAATCCTTCATAGATATCCTGCAAGAAGAAGCGTCCCGTGCGTTGAGAGCGATCGGTCGAATCGACGATGACCGCGGGGCACGGTCGCGGTTTGACCAACATCGGGGAGTGCAGGCAGATGGTCGGATCGGAATGCAGCAAGATTCGATGTCCGGCACGGTCCATCATCTCGAGCACATTGAACTTGCTGCCCGCGGGACGGCCGCTCAGCAGCACCAGGTCTTCCGAGATCGGCCAAGGCTCGCACGAATCACCGGTGTCGGTCGTCGGTTGATCGGGGTGTTCCAGGTTAACGATCGCTTCGATACTGTTCTTGCCTCGGCGCGGGTCCACCATGGCAATCGATCCGCGGGGCGTGGAATTGTGTTTGGCAAATGTGCCCATGATCCAAGGTGAATTGGGCACCGGGCGCGCGTCGAGAATGGCCTCGGGGAACACCATATTGTTGGCATACAGAGCGGTTTCCTGGGTTCCATCCGGATTCACCGTCCACAGTGATTGAATGGTGAGCGCGTTCTTGTCGACGTATTCCCAGCGTCCAAACAGAATCCGACCGTCGGGCAAGGGGCAGGGGTCGAATTCATTGACGTTATTGACAGATATCGGATGGATATCGGTGCCATCGGCGTTCATCACATGCAGGATGGCCACGCCGGTGTTGAAACAGGGCACCAGACCGCTCGCCCGCGTCGACAGGAACACAATGCGTCCATCCGGCAGGTAGGCGGGGGCGACGTCGTGCTGTCCCTGCAAACTTCCCCTGTAGTCCTTACACGTCGGCGTGGGGTCGGTCACACGCCGCAAACCAGTTCCGTCCACTCCAATTTCGAAGATGCTGGTGCTTCCCTCCGGTTCGCCCTTGAAACAGAACAGCAGTCGCTTCGCGTCCCACGACAACTCCGGGTGCGTATAGACACCTTCGCCCAGCGTCTCCGGGGTCGTCGGATCGATGACGGGCCGGATGCGCCAGTTGTCGCGGGGCGCCGCCGGGTTCTCGATCACGTAGATGCCTCCGCCACCCGGCGGCCACTTGTAGAACGTGTCGTAAATGTGGATTCCCGTGTACGAATGCCGCTTGACGAACAGCAGGGGCGCGTCGAGTTGCTGTCGCATCGCCGATTCCACATCGGCCGGCGGCGGAGCGGCCTCCTGGGCACGAGTCCGCCCGACAGGTGGCAAGGCTGCGAACAACCAGACGCTAACCAGGCACGCAGTGAAGAATGGGAATCTCAAGGCAATCTCCTTGGACATCGTAGGCGGGCTGTCCTGAAAGCTTCCTGCTTGGCCGGAGCAGGGCGGGCAAATCGCTCCGGGTGGCCTCTATCGTAAGGTCTCGTCGCGTTTGAATCCAGTAGATTTTGCCGGGCAAGTCGCCGCGCCTCCGCGCCTCCCGGGCGTCCGACAGTGCCCTTGGTGCGTCCGAGGGCTTGGAAGTACAATGATGGGCGACACTCCGCGCGGACAACGCAATCTCCCAACGTCCGCTACACACACCTGAGAGGAGTCCGGCGAATGAAGTGCTCGCCCCCAGCACGGCTCTCCTGTTACCGATCGATCGGCGTCGTGTTCCTCGCGGCCGTGGCGGCCGGACTCCCGCTGGCCGCAGCCCAATCCCCCGCGGAATGGAACACGCAATTCGCGGAACTTGAGAACAACCTGCGAAATCGGGCTCACTTTCAGCAAGTGGGGCCCACCACGTTTCGGCGGGAGGCGCTGATCCTGGACGAGGATCGTGACCCCGCCGATATCGTCTTGCGTCGCACAGCGGCCCTGCTCGAACATTTGCGCAAGCTGCTTCCTCTTCAACCGCTGCAGTCGCTGGCCGAGGAACTCGCTCGACTGCAGCACACCAACCAGAACGTCGATCCGGCGGACCGCGAGGCACGGCACCAGTTGTTTGACGATGCCTGCCGGCTACGTCGGTTGATCGCCTTCTCCAATCCACTGCTCGACTTCCGCGACATCGTATTGATCAAGAGGCATCGCGCTCTGTACGACCACATGTGCGACCAGTACTACGGCATGGCGGCGACGCCGGGCGGTGGGCTGTACGTCCTGTCCAACGCTTTCGGACCCGATCCGCAGGTGCGCGACGTGCTGGAACATGCCGTGGTGGCCACTCCCTCCCGACTGGCCGGCCAGCCGTTGCGCGGCGGTCCGCCCGGGCCGGTGACCATGGCATTTGATGGTCTGGGCAATCGACAGGGTACCGAAGGGCAGGGGGGCACGTTCCTGTCTCCGGACCTCTCCTACGATGGTCAGCGGATCCTCTTCGCGTACGTCGAAAACACCGGCGACATGCGCCATCGACACCACGTGGACCCGAGCCAGGGCCATTGGGAGGAAGGACGCTGCTACCACATCTTCAGCGTCAATGTCGATGGCTCCGATCTGCGACAACTGACCGACGGCACCTGGAACGACTTTGATCCGTGCTGGCTGCCCAACGGTCGGATCGCCTTCATCAGCGAGCGGCGTGGTGGTTATCTGCGGTGCGGCCGCGTGTGCCCGAATTACACGCTGTTCGACATGACGGCCGACGGCGGCGACATCACTTGCCTGAGTTTTCACGAGACCAATGAATGGCATCCCAGCGTCACGAACGAGGGCCTGCTGCTCTGGACGCGCTGGGATTACATCGACCGCCACGGTTGTACCGCTCATATGCCGTGGGTCACCACGCTCGACGGTCGCGATCCGCGCGCGTCCACGGCAATTTCTCAGTTCGCTCGGCACGGCCCGACATGGAAGTTGACTGCCGGTCCGTTCCCGGCTCGCATCGCCTGGTCGCCACGGCGGCACCCCACCACGGCCAGGCCTATGGATCGCTGGTGATCGTCGATCCGCACGTCGTCGATGATGACGGCATGGGGCCCGTGCGGCGAATCACTCCCGAAGTTGGTTTTCCGGAGACGCAGGGAGGAGGTCAGGTGTACGGCACGCCGTGGCCGTTGAGCGAAGATTTCTTCCTGTGCGTCTATGACGCGGGCATGCAACCTGGCGCAGGGCAGCAGGGAGGGCCGTTCTTGCGCGGCAATTACGGCATTTACCTGGTCGATTCCTTCGGCAATCGCGAGTTGATTTATCGCGACCCGGACATTAGCTGCTTGAGCCCCTTGCCGCTGCGCCCGCGGCCGCTCCCACCCGTCGCGCCCGAACTCGCCAGGCGTGGCACCGGTACGAATCCGACGACGCGTGCCGATCAGACGGCCAGTGCCGATGACCCCGTGGGAACGGTAGCCGTAATCAACGTTTATGACAGTCTCAAACCGTGGCCGGACGCCATGCGGATCTCCGCTCTGCGCGTCCTGCAGGTGTTTCCGATGAGCGTGCCGTCCGGAGCGCCGCCGCATGAAACGGGGATGCGCGTGGTGACGGCCGGCGACAGCGTTGTCCCGGTGCGGCACGTGCTGGGAACCGTCCCGGTGGAAGAGGACGGCAGCGCATACTTCCGCGTGCCCGCCAACAAGGAGCTCTTCTTCCAGATTCTGAACGAGGACGGGATGGCCGTGCAGTCGATGCGTTCGGCCACGCACGTGCGGGAGGGTGAGCATCTGGTCTGCGCCGGATGTCACACGCCGCGTCATCGCGTGTCAGTGCCCGATCAGGCGATCCCGCTTGCCTTGCGCCGCGAACCGTCGACCTTGACTCCCGACGTCGACGGCTCGCAGCCGTTCAGTTACCCGCGTCTGGTGCAGCCGGTGCTGGACCGACACTGCGTCAAGTGCCATGCCGATCAACCCGACAAGGCGCCGAATCTCGCCCGAGAGCCGATCGCACATAACTGGTACGCGTCGTACAACAGTCTGGTACCTCAGTTCGGGTTCTACGACTACCAGGACCCCTACCGCACAACGCCTGGCCATTTTGGAGCGTTGGCATCGCGACTCTATCAGCTGCTCCAGCAGGGTCACTACGACGTGCGATTGCCGGCCGAGGACCTGCACCGCCTCACGCTGTGGCTCGACTGCACTTCCATGTTTTACGGCGTGTACGAGAAGGACGAAGGCCAGACGCAATTGCAGGGCGGCGTCGCATTTCCCACGTTGGAATGAACGCGAGCCGGGTAGCCGGCCTACCACTCACTTCAGCGGGATGACGGACAGCGTGCAGGGCAGGTTGTACTGCTTGTTGATCGTTCCCGGGACCGGCCAGTCCATGTTGCTGACGATCAACTCGCGGCCGCGCAGCAATGTCTCGCACGGCTGATCCATGCCGCCGTCCAGTCCGTCCGTGTCACCGTTGCTGGCCAGCGTCTGGACGGTGCCGTCTGGCAACACCATCTGCACGGAGTTCGTGCGCGAATCGGCCACGTAAATGACGTCGGTTTTCGGATCGAACATCAGGCCATCGGCGCTCTTCATGAAATCGGCGCGGGCAAACACCTTATTCGAAGTGACTTTGCCGGCACTATTAAACTTGAACTGGTGCACCGTCCCGTCCGCAAAATTGCCGATGTACAGATTACCCTGCTTGTCGAAGCACAATCCGTCGGCGCCCAGCGGCAGCTCGGCATCATGCACTTCGATCAGACCCAGGAAGTGCGGGTCCTTGGTCTCGTCGTCGGCCAGTTTCACGACCGGCTCACCCGTCAGTTCCTCCAGCTTGAATCGCATCACGCCACTGGTGGCTGGCTGGCTCTTGGTGTCAATCTGCGTCTCGCTGACGTACAAGTAACCGTCGCGACAGATGACGGCGTTGGACACGTGAAAGCCCGTCACCACGGGCACGAGATCGACCGGCTTGCCATCTTTCATGACGATTCTCAGCACCCGGGACTGCCGATCACCCGTACTCTGGTAGTCGGCCAGAAACAGGTCTCCCGATGGCGCGACGCACACACCCAGCGGTCCAACCGGCTTACCCGTCACCGGATGGCTCGGCAGTCTCAAGAACTCGGACACTTCGTTGGTGGGGGAGATCCGCAGCAGGCACGCGCCAGGGGTCACGTCGTTGAAGTTCGGCACTGACAAGATAATGTCACCATTCGGCAAAAGGGCCATGCCGTCCGGAGTGTTGTACTTCTCGGACAACCGCAAGAACAGCTTGGCCTTGCCCGGATCCTGGGCTCGCGAGTTGTCGTGTACAGTCACCAGACACGCCAGGGCCAGCAGACAGATTACGTGCGTTCTCAGAACTTTGCAGCATGTCAACATCGTCGCCACCTCAAGGTAGAAGGGAATGTACGAAGAACTCAATTCCGGCCGGTCTGCACCAGGTCAGCCCAGCCTACTCGTTGGCAAAAAGGTCCCGTCGATGTCGTCCGAGCGCATCGGCGGCGATCATGGCGTCCACAATGCCAGCCACGGAGATTTCAAACGGGTGGTTGTGGCACAGCGAGCCGGGACCGGCGCACGCCTCGCCAATCACCTGCAACCGATCCCGGGTGACCCCGGTGAGGTTCAGCTCGGCAAACGTCACTGGCAGTCCGATCTCGATCTCGAAATCGACAATCGCGGCTTTCTCGTCGGCGTCGATCTCATCATCCAGACACAGCTGCGTGACGATGCCAAACGCGACCTTTTCACCGTGCATCAGTCCGCGCTGCTGGCACTCGGGCACGTTCGACAGCAAGTTGCCGATCATGTGGGCCGTCGCCAGTCCGCCGCTCTCAAAACCCAGCCCGGAGAGCAGCACATTGGCTTCCACGACTTTCTCCACAGCCGGAGTGACGACGTGGAGTTCTACGTCTCGCTTGGCATCCAGTCCATGTTCAAGCAGCGTCTCAAAGCAGAGCCGCGCCAGCATCATGGCGGCCATGGTGGGACACCCGCCCGCAATGTTGTGAGCCCGCGACTTGAAAGCCGCCTCCGCCTCGACCCACGTCGACAGCGCGTCACCCATCCCCGCCACAAAGGCCCGCACCGGACCGTTGGCAACCACCTGCGTGTCGACCAGCACAATATCCGGATTGAACGGCCAGCAATCGAAACCCACAAAGTTGTGGTTGTCGTCGTACCACACCGAAGCGGCGCTGGTCGGCGAATCGTTGGACGCGATCGTGGGACAAGTGACCATGCCGATGTGGTTGTCGACCGAGACGGCCTTGGCCACATCCAGGACTTTTCCGCCGCCAACTCCCACCGCCATATCGGCGTGCGCCTCCCGAGCGATCTTCCCGACGCGCTCGCGCTCGGCCGCTGTGGCCTCGCCCGCAAAATCCACAGCCACCATCTCGAGCCCGGCCTGCTGCAAACTCTGCTCGATCGTTGCGCCCACCAGGCCTCGGACCACCGGGTCCCACAGCACGAGCGGTTTCTTCCCCAGCAGCTTCAAATACGTGCCCAATTCACTCAGCACGCCGCGACCTTGAATGTACTTGCTGGGTGCGATCAGAACCTTCTTCATGGCGTTCTCCTCATCCTCGGGGGTGTGTTAACCTTTGACGGGTCGTCGGGCCGGATTCACTCCGTTGACAATCGGCAGACGTTCTTCAGTTGTCAGCAAGCGGATCAGGTGCCGGGCCATTAGAGCCGGGCTGTTACGAAACGTGTCGATTGTGCTGCCCGCCAGATGCGGCGTCACCGTCACGTTGTCGAGCTGCAACAGCGGATCATCGGCCTCCAGCGGCTCGGTGTCAAACACATCCAGCGCCGCGCCGCAGATCGTCCGTTCCCGCAAGGCACGGACCAGCGCTACTTCGTCCACGAGGCCGCTCCGCGCCGTGTTGACCAGAATCGCGGAACGTTTCATGATGGCCAGCTCGTCCGCACCGATCAAATGATGGTTGTCCGCCGTCAGGCGGGCGTGCAGCGACACAATGTCGGAATGCCGCAGCAAGTCGTCGAGCGGAACGAGCTGTGCCGGTGCGGAATCGCCCTGAAAGAACGGGTCGTAGGCCAGGATCCGGCTGCCGAAAGCCTCCAGATAGTGGGCCACGAGCTGGGCCACCGCACCGTATCCGACCAGCCCCACGGTCTTCCCGCACAGTTCCGGAATCGCCTGGCTGTTGGGAAACTCACGTTCCCACCGCCCGCTGCGCAGTCCGGCGTGGGAGCGGGCGATGTTGCGTACTTCGGCCAGCATCAAGCCCAGCGTGCATTCCGCCACTGCCCGCGCATTGCGCCCGGGCGTGTTCAGAACGCTGATGCCTCGTGCCGTGGCCGTGGCGATGTCCACATTTTCGGTCCCCCCGCGTAAAACGCCGATGATCTTGAGTCCGGGAGCCGCATCGAGCAGCTGACGGCTGACCGGCGCGAACTGCACGACCAACATCTCGACATCCTCGAGGTCCGTCAGCAGACTGGCCGGCAGCTCCACCGCCTCCGGACCACCCTGTTCAATCGCCAGATTGGCCTGCTGAAGCTCGACCAACGAGCTGTGCTCCCAGCGGCGAACATCGACAGTCACACCATAGTCCGCCAAGATCGTCAGACCCTGACGCATGGTCTCGAGCGGAATGTACGTATCGCTGATCGCTAACAGCTTCATGCCACGCCTTTCCGCGACCAGGACCGACCCTGGGCTGACAGCAACTGGATTTTCTCCGAGACGACGCGGGAGATCTCCTGCTTGATGCCACCAAACAGCTCTTGAGGCAACGGGTCCTCGCGCGGCATCGTCCGAGCAGCAGCCTGCAGTCCCCGCCCCATCGCAATGCGACAGTCGGCGTAGATGTTCAGCTTGCAGATACCATGCCGCACCGCCGCCTGGATCTGGTCGGTCGGCGTGCCCGACCCGCCGTGCAGCACCAGCGGCACGGAACTGGCTTCATTGAGCAGCTGGAGCCGATCGATCGCCAGGTTCGGCAACGATCGATACACACCGTGCGAGGTCCCGATCGACACGGCCAGCGCATCCACCGTCGTTTCCTCGACGAACCGCGCCACCTCATCCGACTCGGTCAGCACCGATTCGCCGCAGGCCGTGGCTTCCAGGTCCATGCCACCGACGTGGCCCAACTCCCCTTCCACGCTGATTCCGTGCGCATGAGCCATATCGGCCGCTCGCCGCGTGAATGCCACGTTTTCGGCAAAAGGAAGGCTGGAACCGTCCACCATCACGGAGGTAAATCCGTGGTCAATAGCGGCCTGCACCAGCGTCAATTCGGTCGCATGATCCAGGTGCAGGGCCACCGGAATCGAGTGGTGTTCGGCCACGGCTCGCACCAATCCGGAGACATACAGCATCCCGTTGCCCTTCAGGTCGGGCGGCAGTCCCATCAGAATCACGGGCGCCTGCAGTTCTTCTGCGGTCTCCAGAATCGCCCGCACCATGACGTCTTCCACACAATCAAATGCGGGCACCGCATAGCGATGGGCACGCGCGTGTCCAAGAATTTCTTTCAGCGTGGTGAGCACCAGTAATTTCCCTGTTCTAAAATCTGAGAGCTACCGCATCAGCATGCCGCCCGATACATCGACGGTGGCGCCGGTCGTGTAGCTGGCACGGCTCGAGGCGAGGAACACGATCATCTGAGCAATTTCTGCGGGATCGCCGATGCGGCGCAACGGAATCCGCTGCAGATACTGTGCTTCGTTGGCCTGGAGTGCCTCCTGGGCCATGTCGGTGTACATCATCCCGGGCGCGACGGCGTTGACGTAAATCCCGTGCGCGGCGACCTCGCGAGCCAGGGACACGGTGAAGTTGACCAATCCGGCCTTGGAAGCCGCATAGTCCGCGTGTCCGGTCGTCGACCCGATAAATGCAGCCGGCGAGCTCACATTCACAATGCGCCCGCCCCGCTGTTCGCAGAGCCAGCGGCGGACCGCTTCACGACAAGTCAGGAAGGCGCCTTTGAGGTTGACGGCCAGCGTGCGGTCCCAGGCCTCTTCCGTCAAATCCTTCACAAACGCGGTCGGCCACACGCCGGCATTGTTGATCAAGATGTCGACCGGCCCGAGTTCCGATTCGCAGTCGTCGAACATGCGCACGACGTCGGCACTAGAGGCCACGTCTCCCGCCACCACCGCCGCATCCACACCGGAGTGCGTGCGCAGTTCGTCCGCCAGTTTCCGGGCGAGCTGTTCGTCCCGCCGGTAGTTGACCATGACGCGGGCGCCTTCCGCAGCCAGGCCCACACAGACGGCGCGGCCCAGTCCCCGCGATCCGCCGGTCACCAACGCGACTTTGTTTCGTAACTCCAGGTCCATAGCCTCACATCCGGCGAGATTCCCACAGCGTCAGCGGCGAATATAGCCCACAACCCCGTCGTTTCCAAGTAGCCGAGGTGTTTGACGTCGGTCCGCGCCTCGTTGCGACAAGGGACGCACTGACGCTAGAATCCGCACACGGGAGGACTTCATACCCATGGATCTGGATTTGCATGGCAAGGTGGCGATCGTGACGGGTGGATCGCGGGGACTGGGTGCGCTGTCTGCGCGTCTCGCCGCCGAAGGCGCTCGAGTCGCGGTGAACTTCCGCGATCAAGCCGACCAGGCCGCGGCGGTCGTCACTGCGATTGCACGCGACGCGGTCGGAGCAGCGGTTCCGGTCGGCGGTGACGTGTCTTGCGAAGCGGATGTGGCCCGCATGTTCGATGAAGCGGAGCGTCATTTCGGAACGGTTGACGTGTTGATCAACAATGCCGCGGTTTGTCCCACGTGCCAGGTGAAAGACATGACGCTCGCCATGTGGTCGCACACGCTGGACGTGAATCTGACCGGTGCGTTTCTCACGTGCCGCGAAATGATTCGCCGTCTGTTGGCGGCAAAACGGCCCGGTCGGATTGTGAACGTGTCCTCAACGGCGGCTTTTCTGGGTTCCACAACGGGTCACGCGCCGTACGACGCGAGCAAGGGAGGAATCGTCTCGTTGACCCTCTCGCTGGCACGCGAAGTGGCAGCGCAGGGCATTGCCGTGAATGCCGTGGCACCGGGCATGATGGTGACCGACATGACCGAGGACACGCTGCGCCAACGAAGCCCGGTACATCAGCCGCATTCCGCTGCAGCGGATCGCGGACCCTCAGGAAGTCGCCGATGTGATCGCGTTTCTGGCCTCGCCGCGGGCCAGCTACATGACCGGCGCGACGGTCAATGTCAGTGGCGGACTTTGGATGCGGTAGCACCAACCAGGGCCTCAGCAGGTCTGAGGAAGAGTGACACGATGGACTGCCTGATGGGAATCGATCTCGGATCCACGAGTCTGAAAGCCGTGGTGTACGATCTCGATGGAAACAGAGTGTCCGGTGGCAGCCGGCCGACCGAACGGTTTCATCCGAACCCAGAACATCCCGACTGGACCGTGTGGCAGCCTCAGCAGATCTGGGGCGGCACGGCCGAAGCCATCCGCGAGGCGATCGCCGGCCTGCCCGGCTCCGCGCGGATCTGCTCGGTGGCCGTCACCGGCATGGGCATGGATGGCCTGCCCGTGGACGAACAAGGGAACTGGCTCTATCCGCTCATCAGCTGGCACGATTCTCGGACGGTTCCGCAACTGCAATGGTGGCTTGATAATATCGGTGCGGAGCGGCAATTCGCGATTGGCGGCAACCCAGTTTGGCCGATTAACTCGGCTCTGCGGATCCGCTGGATGGCCGAACACGAGCCGGAAATCTATCGACGCACGCACAAATGGCTGCTCATCGAAGACTTCCTGAATTTCATGCTGTGCGGTCGGCACGTAACCGATTACAGCATGGCGTCGTGTACGCTGCTCTTCGATCAGCGCACGTTGCAGTGGTCCGACGAATTGCTGGCCCTTTCGGGGATCCGCCGCGAGATCCTGTGCGAAGCGTTGCCGAGCGGCACGCGGATTGGCGACATCCATGCGGCGGCGTCACAAGCCACCGGGTTACCGGTTGGCACGCCCGTCGTCCTGGGTGGTCACGATCATCTGTGTGGGGTCATTCCGGTCGGTGCGTTTCGCGCTGGTGTGGCACTGGATGTCACGGGCACGTGGGAAACGGTCATCACTCCCACGTCGACGCCGGTGCTCAAGGACGAACTCCGCCGCGCGGGGATGACGGTCCAGGCACACGTCGTGCGCGGGCTGCACGCCATCTGGGGTGGCGCGGTGGCCGGGGAAATGGTGGAATGGTATCGTCGGCAACTGCTGGGACACGAGGATCACGTGGCCGCCGAGGGAATATCCTGGGATACACTGATGCCGGAAGCCGCCGCCGCCTTACCGGTGCTGGCGGAATCATGTTCCTGCCGCACATGTCGGGCGCAGCGTGCCCGATCGTGGACGGTCAGAGTCTCGGTGTGTTTGCCGGACTCACGCCGCGTGCCACGCGCGGCCAGATGCTGCGAGCGATCATCGAAGGAGTGGACTACCAGTTTCGCGACATGGTGCTGGCCATGGAGGACGCGCTGGGCAGCGAGCTGCAACGAGTCATTGCCGTGGGAGGCGCGACGCGTAACGCATTCTGGATGCAGAACAAAGCCGACGTCATCGGGCGTCCGATCGAGATTCCCAACGTGGACGAAGCGACTCCCTTGGGTGCCGCTGTGCTGGCCGGTATCGGCGTGGGCCTCTACAAGAACGAGGAAGACGCCTGGGAACGGGTGTATCGACCTGGCCGAACGTACGAACCGGATCCGCAACTGGCCAAGCAGTACGCGCGGTGGTTCGCCACCTACCGTGAACTCTATCCGGCCACCGCCCCGGTGAGCCACCGCTTGTTCAAGGAATTCGCCACATGAATGGACGAGAGCGTATCCTGTGCGCCCTGCGGCGCGAGGTTCCCGACACCGTGCCGATCTTCGAGTGGTTCATCGATGCCACGGTCGGGCAAGCGCTGGTCGACAGCGGCGACATCATCGATATCGTCGATCGTCTCGATCTCGACGGCATCAACCTGCGTCCCACCTACGGCAAACGGTTTCTCGACGACACGACATTTGTCGACGAATGGGGGATGAAGCGGCAGCTGACGGGCGACGTGCTGCCAGCGGTCTTGGAAAGCCCCATACCGGATATCACGCGTCATCGCGAGTACTCGTTCCCCGATCCGCAGGGGCCCGATCGGTTTTCCGCCGTCGACCGCGCTTTGGAGCGTTTTGGCGACCGCAAGGCCATTGTGCTGAATCTGCGCGACGGTTTCTCGGACATGCGCGACCTGTTGGGCTACGAAGATTCGCTGATGACTCTGTTGCTCGAGCCGCAGGCGTATGCGGAACTGCTGGAGCGAGCCGTGCTGTACAACCTGGCGGTGGCGGAAGTGGCTCGGAAACGCTACGGACTGGAGATCGTGGCCACGACCGACGACATCGCCAATGCAACGGGGATGCTGATCAGTCCCCAGTCCTACTTTGAGCGCATCGCTCCCATGTTCCGGCAGGCGATTCAAGGCTACAAGGCGTTAGGCTACCTGTGCATCAAGCACTGCGACGGCAACATTGACGCGGTCAGTGACTTCTGGGTCGCATGCGGCATCGATTGCCTGGACCCGATCGACCCCTGCGGCGGCTACACAATGGCCGGCATGAAAGCGAAATACGGCCGACAGATCTGCCTGAAAGGCAATATCGACTGCACGGGAGCACTCTGCGACGGCACGCCTCAGGATGTGCAAGAAGAAGTGCGACAGTGTATTGGCGCGGGCGCTCCCGGCGGCGGGTTCATCCTCTCGTCGAGCAACACGATTCACAAAGGGGTCAAACCGCAGAACTTTCGCGCCATGCTCGACGCGCTTCGCCACTACGGTCAATATCCGCACGTTGGTTAGCGGGGATACGCCCGGGCAGTTTCTCGTCCAAATCTGCTTGCGTTGACAGGTGGCCGGTGGTGATAATGGGGGGCGTCCCGCCTGGTGGCAGAAGCACCCGTTGTCGTGCGCGTGCGTACGATCACTGGTCCCTCCCGTGCGACATCATCTGACACACCGAATTCTCGTAAGGAGCAAGATTGTGACTCATCGCAAATACACACGACGTGAGGTTCTGAAGGTCGGCACCGCCGCGGTGGCGTTTCCTGCGATTGTCTCTGCTCGTGCCCTGGGGCGGGATGGCAAGGCTCCGGCGAGCGAAACGGTGCGGGTGGGCGTGATTGGTTGCGGGGGCCGATCGCGATTGATCAGGGAAGGCGCCGACGTGAAAGGATTCGAAGTGGTCTCCGCTTGCGACTGCGTGGTGAAGCGGGCCGAGGACTACGTCAAGGAACTGTCGGGGGGCAAGCCCTGGGGCGTGTACGACGATTTCCGCACCATGATCGAGAAGGAACGCCTGGATGCGGTGATGGTCGAAACGACCACGCACGCCCGCGCATGGATCGCCATCCAGGCCATGCAGATGGGTGTGGACACCTATATCGAGAAGCCGATGTGCCTGACGATCGCGGAAGGCGCGAAATGGTCAACGCCGCTCGCAAGTTCAACACCGTCACGCAAGTCGGAACCCAGCAGCGTTCGATGCCGATGAACAATTGGGCCAGCGATCTGGTCAAGAACGGCGCTCTCGGCAAGGTCAAGACGGTCATTGCACCGGACTTTGTGGGGCCGCGTCGCTGGACCGAGACGTCGACGGCCAGTATCAAGGAACCGGTCGCTCCGTGGTGGGACTTGTGGACCAACCAGGCCGAGTTGCGACCGCACGACAGCCGGCTGCAATTCGGTTGGGCCGAGTGGTGGGACTATGACGGTGGCGGGCTCTGCTTCGGTGTCACCGGGTGGGGCACGCATTCCTACGACCAGATCAACCGCGCCTTGGGCACCGACGACACGGGCCCGCTCGAAGTCGTGCTGGAAGAACCTGTGGCGGAGCGTGAAACCGGCAAATTCGCCGCCCGCTCAACGGTCGGCGGCGTGGTGATCGGCGACACGGGGGACGTGGATACGGGAACCGACTATCACGGCATGGCCAAGTTGACCGGACCCCGGGCCAAAGTCAGCATGAAGTTCGCCAGCGGCACGGTACTGCGTCTGGACATGGACGGCGATCGCGGGCCCGGTCTGGGCGCAATTTTTGTCTGCGAGAAGGGAAAAATCGAGATCAATCGCGACAAGTTGGCCAGCAATCCGAAAGACATTGTCCGCTCGTCTGATAACCCGGGCACCAACAAGCGTCCGGAAACGGCGTATCACATCGAGAACTGGATCGAGTGCATCAAGAGCCGTTCGCGATGCAACGCGGACATCGAAATCGGCCAGCGATCTTCGTCACTCTGCTACCTGGTCAACATTGTGCGGGACGTCAATCAGGTCGGCAAAGTGCTCAAATGGGATCCGGTTGCAGAACGGTTCACGAACTGCGACGAGGCGAACGCCATGCTCTCGCGTCCGCGCCGCAAAGGTTACGAACTGCCCAAGCTCAGTTAGGCCCGATTCACCTTTGGGCAAGGCACTCTGCCGAGACGGGATGGACGGGATGCACTTGGGCAGTCAAAGCTCATGTGCATCACGTACATCTCGCCTTCTTTCGTTTTTGACTCGACAAGCCATGTGTTGCCATGCTCGCGCGAAGGACGCTTCATGACTCATCGCATCGTTCGCCTGTTCGCTGCCTCGCTCCTGGTTGTCGCGTCCGCGGGCAGGGGGATCGTTCCGACCACGCTCGCCGCGCAGGGAGGAGAGGAAGCGCAACTGGCCGAGCAAGTCATTCAGGGCGAACTGGTGGCGTTCCCAGGTCCCTGGGGATTCCTGGGCAAGAGCGACATCATCCTGGTCAGTGATCAGGAACTGGAGACGATCGCAGCCGACCCGGACGCCAAGGTGAACCTTGCCACGTCGTTTACTCCTCGCAACGAGAGTCTGCGCGACATCTGCCAGCGCGCGCAGCGGGCCGGCCATCGGACGCTGATTATCGCGTTCGATCACTTCTTTGGACAGTACCGCCCCGGCCAGGACGAGCCGCGACGCTTGACACCGGACATGCCCGAATACGTGGCGCTGATTGCGAAGATCTCACAATTCGCCGAGCAGTTCGGCCTGGGGCTGGAACTGTCTCTGCTCAGTCCTTTGGAAATCGGCCCGGCCTACGAGAAGACCACCGGTGAATCTGGCCGTTGGATGCACTATCGCAAGGGCCTCCGCGATCCGAAGTCAGGTGCGTTCAGCGTGCAACTGTGGCGGCAGACACGATGGACCAACAATAAGGGGCCTATTGACATTCAGGACGCGGGCGTGCGCGTCTTCGCTTTCCAGGAGCAGGTCGTCCATCGCACTCCCTATCGAGTTGTCGCGCCGCAATCGATTGTCGACATCAGCGATACCGCGCGGGTGGAAGTCTGGGAAGGAAGTGCCACCGGTATCGCGCAGCGGATTGAAGTTCACGGCACCGGACGACCGGACCTCGGTCCGCTGAACCGCGTGTTGGTCGTCCAAATGTATCGCACGCCGGAAATGGACTACTTCAGTCCTCGCGCGCTCCCTTACCTGCAGAAACTCGTCGACCACTACGCGGATGCCGGCGTGCGGCTCAACGCGCTGTACTCGGATGAAATGCACATTCAACAGGACTGGAATTACTTCCGGCATCACGACGACGGTGAGTTCGCTGTGCGGTACGTCAGCGACGGGTTGGCCCGCGCGTTCGCCGACCGTTACGGTGAAGAGTACTTGGATTTCGCCAAGTATCTGATCTACTTCGCGCGCGGCCAGGAAGACTTCGCCGATGACCTGTCGGCCAAACAGGGAGTGATGCATGTGCTGGGGGCATCACCCGAAGCGATCCGCCAGACTGCATTGCTGCGAGCGCGGTACTACCACCTGCTGCAGGACGGCGTCGTGGATCTGTTTGTGGCAGGCAAACAACATGCCGAGCAACGCATGGGGAAGAAACTTGAAGCGCGGGTGCACGCCACGTGGGCCGAGAGCCCGACGATCGACTACTGGAATACCGGGCAAGAATCACTCCCCCAGTATCAGTACGAATACACGTCGAACTTCGTCTGGTCGTGTACGGTTCATCAGGCGGCCGCGGCCTGCCATGATTATTTTAAGTGGGGCGACTTCCTCACCGGCAACGGCAATGATCACGCCGAAGGAGGTTGGCTGGACCGCGACTACTATGCGCTGGCATTGGCCTGCTCGACCGGGATCTTGAATGAAGTACCCCTTTCTTATGCGGCTCACTGGGGGATGCCCGGCGATATTCACCTGCGCCGGGCGAGTCTGGTTAGCGCCTACGGTGCTGCCGGACATCCCTATTGGACGGCGGTCCAGGATGCGCAGCACCGCGACGTGGATGTCTTGATGTTGTATCCACTGGACCTTGTGGCCGTGGACGAACGCTTCGGCAGTTGGACGACTCAGTACGGATACGCGAACTACATCACGCGCGCGAAGTTGTTGGAACGAGGCACCGTCCGCGACGGCGCGATCTCTCTGGCGGGCCGTCGGTTCACCACGCTGGTGGCCCTGTTCGAACCGTTTCCCACGACCGAACTCTTGCAGCTGATGCGGCAGTTGGTGGAGCAGGGGGGACGCGTCGTGTGGTCTGGACCGCCACCCGTACTCCAATTTGACGGCCGCGACGCGCGCGAAGCCTGGACGTCGTTGTTCGGCGTCGACTACACGCCGCACCGTGACGAAGGACTCCTGGCGCCCGGCCGAATCGTCACGTTTCACGGGGCACTTGGCGGTGTGGCGCCACAGACGATACTCACCGACTTCCTCGTGGACCGGATCTACCCCGTGATGCCGCGTCCCGAGACGGCAACGGTCGCCACCGAGCAGCAACACGTCGTGGGCACTTGTCGTACGTATCCCGGTAACGGCACGGCAACCTTCCTCGGTTACCGACCCCGAGACGATCAATCGGGAAGTCTCGGCTACGAAACCCGCAACTGGTTCGACGTTCTGCTGTCGCTGGGCGCCTATCCGCCAACCGGTCGATACGAAGGGACGAACGACAACACGGAGTATGTGTCGCGCACTTCGGATTACCTGGCCTGTCGTTTTCCCAACGGAACCGTCACGATCGCGCGGCACTTTCGCGACGTGAAGGAAGGCTGGCCGGGAGGATTCGCGCGGAAAGAGGAGGAAGACCGCGAGTACCTGGCGCGTCGTCCATTGCCCGACGACGCGTTGCGTCTGCAGGCGCTGAAAGTCAATGGCCATGAAGTCACGTACAGCGGTCGACAGGTGGTGGCATTTCGCTTGAATGCGACGGGTGATCTGAGCGGGTTTGCGGGTGTGGACTGCAACCAGATCACACTCGACGGACGCACGTTCGTGTTCGCGGAGCATCCTGTGGGAGTCCTTGCGTGGGGACCAGTCTCGCCGAGTCGACAAATTCCCGGTGGCGCGGTATTCCAGGCCGTCGTGCACGGCCAGGGTACGATTCGCATCCCCCTGGCCGAACTGCCCGCGAACTTGAAAATCGTGGCCGAAGGGGGGACACCGGGCAGTCGCGGACACGACGTCGCGTCGCACATTGAAAGCGGCACGCTGATTTTGGAGATTGGCCCCGCCGATTCCGGCCGTTGGCTTTGGGGTGTGCCCACGCCCTAGACCAGTGCAGCAGCAGAGACCGGCACAAATGAAGGCCGGAATAAGTCTGCGCAGATCCGGCACGTTCTGAATGGCGTTATGGCATGGTGTTGCGGCCATGCCGTCACTGCGCAGGCTCAGACGAATGTAGACACTCTGGTTTCGGCTGTGCGTAGCCATCGGTGAAGGCAGACACTCTGGTTTCGACGGGCCAGCGAAGCCATGTAGTGTGGCACGGACGGGTACGGTCGAGGCTGGTCACGATGGATCAGCAGGCCCAAGGCGCGAACGCGGGTGGTTGTGTGCGTCGAAGTGCCTCGATGACGAGGCCGAAGTGATGACTCGGCGCGCGGGCTGAGCGCCTCGGTGTCAAAGAAGTGCTTGCCACATCAGTGCGGATGCCACCTGTTCGCTACGTGAAGGCGCTGCGACAGGCGGAGACTCCTTTCAGATGCTTCAGCTCCATCCGCGCAGCGACCGCGACCAGCGAGTCGGCATGGCCGACCGCATGCCCGAACGCAGATTCGTACGCCTCCACGCTCTCGAGCCACGCGTCCTGCTGGACGTCCAGGCGATCCAGCACGGCGGCCAGGTCCTGCGGAATCGTGGTGCGCTGGCCGCTCCGCAGCTGCTCGGCGGTCCACTTCAGTAGCTTGACGTAGGCCTCCAGCGACACCGGCAGGATACCCATGTCCGAGGCGCGCCGGCCCGTACGCGAAGAGAGGGCCAGGGCCTCGTCCATCTTGCGTTCCGGCGGCAGCGTGAGCTCGCCCAGCCAGGCATCGGGCCGATCCGCCGCGTTCTTGCGCATCCCCTCCGCCTGCAGGCGCTGAAAGATCGACGTGTAGCGCGCCGTCTCAGGACTCTCCGCTTCGCCTGCCCGGTATGGGTTCAGGTCCACGTAGATCCCACACAGCAAAATGGCGCTCGCGTCGGTGCATTCGCGACAGCGGAAACGACTCTCCCAAAAACGCCCCTTGCAATCGTCTTCGGCGTTGGCCCGGCGGGCGATATTCTCGCAGAGGATGCCCATGAACCACGAGACACTACTCAACCGCCGCCGCAGTTTGTCAATCTTCTTCTTGTCTTTAGCTAGCTGTTCCACACGCTGGGGATCTGGTTGCGGCAGGTCGTCCGACAGACACTTGGCCAGCTTCGTAATGGTCAGCCAGCGGCGGGCTACTTCGTGAGCCGACCAGCGGCGGGCCACCCGCGGCAGTGTGCGCAGCACATTGTGCAGGTGGCTGCTTAGTTCGGCACGGAACTCGATGTCGATCGCGAACAGACCTGCGAGCTGTTCTTCTCGGCGGACGATCCAGTCGCGGCGATGGGAATAGTCTTTGCGGGTGCGCGAATCCCGGCCACACAGAAAGGCGCGACGGACACAGCGTGTCCAGCAATGGAAGACGGCTTGGCGTTCACCACCCAGCAATTTCCGGCGTGCGTAGGCAACCATGAGAGCAATCCTTCCCTACCACGGCCACACGCGGTCCCTCGCATTCGCATGCGCTGACCGACACAGCCGAGGAATGATTGCCCGCCTCCGCGTCGCTTTCGGACAACCGAATCTTACTCACTGGCGACCGAGAAACCAAGGGTTGCTCAGCTGTCGAAGCGTATTTCGGGGCTCTCCAATCGCCGGTCTTGCCCCGGTGCGGTGGAACGGCAGCCTCGGAATGCCGGAATTCAGAGTGTCTGAGTTTGCGTTACCGAGAAACCAAGGGCTGCTGGCTGTCGTGGGTGTGTAGCATGGTCCTCGCCCCGTCGCCGGTGTCGCTGGCGTATGGGAAAACGACAGCCCCGGAATGCCGGAATTCAGAGTGTCTGGGTTCGATTTCTGGGTTCGAGCCCCGGAATTCAGAGTGTCTGGGTTCGAGCAGCGAGCAGCGGGTTGCGGCGCCTGGGTCCCGGCGGGTTCTGGTGACCATAGTTTGACAAGTCAGCCGACTGCCAGCTGGCCCAATCCTGCAATATACCGGCTAGGATCCTGTGCCGATTACGATGGTCCCGGTCCCGATTTCCGGCCGATCAGGATCCCATGTGTGTCGAACGCTGGCTTGCCGCCGACGCGGCTCGGAGTTGCTGCCAGAGACGGCGGAGATGGTCGCGACGCTGGGGCACGATGCGTTCGTGTCCGTAGGCGATGCGACAGTAGAGCTCAGCGAGCATTTGAGTCTCAGCACCGACATCGTCGTAACGGCCGGCGATGCGCTGGGCAAACTCGAGCGGCGTCTGGTCTTCGTCGCGCGGGACACCCTGTTCCCGCCCCCACGCTTCCAGGGCCTCGAAGCTGTACCGAATCAACTGCTCAGTCGTCAATCGTTCGGCGGCGCCGCTCAGGAACGGATCGGTGTAACTGGCAAATGACGGCAACGGAGGACCGGAGAGCTGTGAAGACGTTCGCGCTTCGTCGCCGGCTGCCGCCTGGCGGCGACCACCCCAAAGGCTGGCCAGCAACTGCTGGATGTCCCGCCACAGCTGCGCGAGCGCCTCACCGATCGTGCCTCGGTACTTCCACGCAAAGAAAGCAGCCACGCAGACCAAGGCCGCGAAGAACATCAGTTTCAGCAAATTGCCAAGGCCACCGGCCACCGTTTCCAGCACGCGCGGGACTCCAGGACGAAAAGGGACGCGACGATTTGGACGGCTGCGGCGACGCATTGGGCTGTTCAGCCGGCTGCTCTTGGCGAGGTTCCGATGCGCTTGTTTCGGGTCTGGTTTCGCGTCGGGTGGCTTGCCGTTTCGCGTCGGATCGCCACGGTCAGCCGAGTCCTGTTTGCCCGGCTGTTCTGGCGGCTGTTGCGCTTTCTTTTGGCCTGGACCGTTCGATTGCCCTTCGCTACGTGGCTTTCCCTCTTGCGAAGGTTTGGCGTCTGGACCGCGTCGATCGTTGATGGGCGACGAATCCGAAGCGGGTTGGTTGTCCTTTGTCCCGGAGGCGCCTGGCTGGCCCTGGGCCGGCTGGGGCGCCGATTTGCCTTCACGCGAGGGGGCTCGTTGCTGGGAAGCCACATCGCTCGTGCGTTGCGATGGTTCGGACTTTGCGTCACCGCCTGAAGTGGATGAACCGGGCTTCGCGTCACCCGCTGACGACGATGGCTGGGGCTTCGTGTCGCCTGCTGAAGGCGATGGATCGGTCGGCGGTGACACGCTCGGTTTACCCGCAGTTCCACCAGGGGATTCGCCTAGTTTCTGACCTGATTGAGGCACCGAGGCTGCAGGTTTCTGCTGCGCGTTGGGGCTCGTGCGAGCAGCCTCTGCGGGTCGTTCCGGCCCATCGTTGCCCAGGGCATGGCGATTGGTGCGCAGGTCGCTGCGTGACCCGATTCCAAAAGGGAGTTGCGAAATGCTTAACGACGCACCAGGGCGCGGGAGCAAGGCGCACACGAGCAGCAACGGCGAAGATCATCACGCAGCCGAGGCCCAACCACATGCCGGCCATGTCGGCGGGCATCTGCCAGATTTCGCTGCCGCAGATAGCGGCGCAGGCCGAGGAAGCTCGTGGTGAGCAACAGGCCCAGGGCGCAGGCGACGTACACGCAGATCAGTCGAAACGCATGCAGCCGACTGGCCGTGTCGGCAGCGGGTATCATGCAGTTGGCCGATCGCGAACAGCGGCAGTGCGGCCAGGGCATAGTACATGACCCAAACACCCGGCGTATGCGGGCGTCGCCGTCGCTGGACCATCCGCTGGTACCAGTCCTTGCCGCGGTCCGGAGCGGCCGCGCGGGTCGCTGCGGTGGACGCGCCGGTGGACGTGGCGCCGCCAGACTGTACGATCGCTGACCTGCCGCTCGACCGTGTCCGAATCCAAGCCCATGCCCTGCAACAGTCCTTCGCCCGACGCGTCCTGCGCGTCGTCGATGAACGTGCAGTCCCAGGTCAACTTGTGAGCGCTCCACCAGACAATCGCGATCAATCCCCAGTTGATCAACGTGCCATAAGCGGCGAGTGCCCCTTGGATCTGCACGAAGCGAGCCAGGGCCATGGCGGTCACGATGGCCAGCGCAATCCCGAACATCGATGCGTACTCAATGCCTTCTTCCATGGAGATGCGCGCGATCAAGAACGATGGCCATGTAAACATGGCGAAGATGAAATGCAGCCGCGCTTCGTACTGACCGTGATAGAAAACGGTCAGCAGGAAGAACAGCAGACTCCCGACCATGCCCATGATCAGCGCCGGGCTGATGCCGATGACCATGTAGTCCATCAGTGTCTGTCGCAGGCGTCGGGCCATCTTCGAAGCATCTCGCTATCGCAACACAAACCGCTGGCAGATGCGGGAGATGCTGGAGTCGTCTTTCAGGTGATGGACATCGATCCCCAAGCCGGACAGCGGTCCGGCGGCTGAGGCAAACTCGTCTTCGTCGTGCATGTTCAGGATCGCCGTCACGGCGAACCCGCGGCGTTTCAGATCTTCGAGCGTCACGATGGTTTCGGTCGTCACCTCCGGCAGGATCACAATCACCGTGGCATCGCGCGGCATGTGCCCTTCCACTTCGCCGATCAGTTCGCGACAGCCGCAGGCCGTCGGTCAATTCTACACGCGCGAGGGTCTCCAGGATCCGGCGCAGCTGTTCCACACCGCGGCGGGTGGGCACCATGAGCGGCTGGAGGCGGTCGCTCTGCTCCAGCATACTGGCGGCCTGGCGGGCTTGCCCGCGCGTCTGCGGATCGAAATCCCACCCCTCCACGCGAATCCGGTCCGCCGCGTCGCGGCCATTGGTGACCAGGCCGATCTGCTGCCCCATCTCGTAGACCGCGTTGGCGATCGAAGCGGCGGCCACCACGGCCAACTCGCTGCGAAACGGTTCGTTCCGCTCGGCGTGGCTGGCCCGGTGGAACTCCAGCAACACGGTGGCCCCGGCGATCGTCGACGGTTCGTAGATCTTGCTGTGCAGCACTCCCGTGCGGGCCGTGGCGTGCCAGTGAACGCGGTTGAGCGGATCGCCCGCCTGGTAGGCCCGCACGCCGGCGATCCGCGTGGGGTCTTCGTACAAGCGGTACGACATCCGGACTTCGCCGATCGGCCGTCGGGAGGCGATATCGAATCCATCCAAGGGAATCACGGGCGGGTAGACCAGCAGGAAGTGCGGTTCGGTGACGACGCGAAACCGCCGATGCAGCCCGAACAGGTCGCCGGTTTCTGCCACGAGCGGACCGAGCTGATAGTAGCCGCGGCGGTTGCACGTCAACTGGTAGCGGAGACTCACTCGCCCGTGGGCCCTGATCATCTGCAGCTGGAGCCGGCGGCCATGCAATTGCAGATCCGGCGGCCGGAACATCAGTGCGCGGCGCGGCAAGAGGTCTTCGGCCAGCAGCCAGGCGATGGGGATGCGACCCGTATTCTGCAGCGTGACGACGACGGCCACCGTGTCCCCGACTTCCGCCGTCAGTCGATTGCACTCGCGCTCGGCCGTCACACTGTTGGCCCAGGTTTGCGACAGCAGACGACTGACCAGCAAGACGGCCAGAAACACGTACATGGCGTAGGCCAGCAGCTCCAGCCGCAAGACGAGCGCGAGCAGCAGAATCAGGATGGCGGTGGTGACCCAACGCATAGTGACGGGCCTTGGTACACGCTCAATGTTACTTCAACACGGCCGCATCATCGTGCCCCTACTCAGGACATCGTGGGAACAGCGATCTCGGCGACGACTTCCTCAATCACGTGCTCCGCTGTCAGCTTCCGCAGGCGACTTTCCGGCTTCAAGATCACGCGGTGGGTCAGCACGGGACCCGCCACACGCTTGACATCGTCCGGCAGCACGAACTTCCGGCCACGCAAGGCGGCCAAGGCCTGGCTGGTGCGAAACAACGCGATGCTGGCACGCGGACTGCCACCCAGACTCAAGTCCTCGTGCTCGCGCGTGTCGTGGACGATCTGCATCAGGTACTGCCGGACCTTGTCGTCGACGCGAATCTCGCGCACCGCCTTCTGGCAGGCCACCAGTTCCTCGGCCGACACGACCACCTCCAGGTCCTCCAGCGGATGCTTGTGCTGCAGCATCTCGAGCATCTGCAGTTCCTCGTCCATGGAAGGATAGCCGAGACTGAAACGCATGAGGAAGCGGTCCAGCTGGGCTTCCGGCAGCGAAAAGGTGCCTTCGTGATCGATGGGGTTCTGCGTGGCAATCACCAGGAACGGTGGAGCCAAGGTGTGCGTCACGCCGTCGACCGTCACGCGCCCCTCGGCCATGGCCTCCAGCAGTGCCGCCTGCGTGCGCGGCGTCGTGCGGTTGATTTCGTCCGCCAACAGCAGCTGCGCAAACACCGGACCTGGTCGGAATTCGAACTCGGCCGTTCTTCTGATTGAAGATCGACGCCCCGGTGATGTCGGTGGGCAACAGATCGGGAGTGCACTGGATGCGTTTGAACGAACAACCGACACTGCGAGCCAGCGCTCGGGCCAGCATGGTCTTGGCCACGCCCGGCACATCTTCCAGCAGAATGTGCCCTTCGGAGAACCAGGCCACCAGCGCCAGGACCAGCTGTTGACGTTTTCCGACGATCACTTTTTCGACATTGGCGATGATCCGCTTCGCCGTCTGGTTCGCATCAATCACAACATTATCCTTGGACTTTCGGCCAGGAAATGGCCAGACCCGCGGTCGCCATACGACCAACGATTGCCGCCACATCCCATCGTACCAAGAGCAGGGCGAGTTGTCCTCCATTTCCAGAATCCCCGCACACAGCGTAGAATTCCGTGGTGTCTGAGCGAGAAAGGAAGGCCGTATGAACCTCGTGACACGCTGCCAGGCAGTCCAGTGCGTGAGCGCCCTGGCGCTTCTGAGCTGGCTCGGGAACGCAGGTCGTTGGCCAGGAACGTGACATCCCCACGGCAACGCGGACGAGTTTCCCCGAGAACTGGTCGAGTTCACGCCGTACGAGGGTAATCCCGTGTTTGCCGGAACGGGAACCGACACGTGGGATAATTCGATTCGCGAACGAGGGTACATCGTACGGGAAGCGGATACGTACTACTTGTGGTACACCGGCTACCGAGGTGCGAGTGCGGACACGAAGTTCCTCGGGCTGGCCACGTCGCGCGACGGCATCCATTGGACGCGCAGTGCTGCGAACCCGGTCTTCGCCGAGAACTGGGTGGAAGACATGTGTGTCGTCAAAGTGGATGGGGTCTACACGATGTTTGCCGAAGGTCGCGACGACATCGCCCATCAACTTACGTCCACCGACCGCTGCACCTGGCACGACCAGGGCCCGCTGGACATCCGGCAACAGGACGGCCATCCGATCTCGCCCGGACCCTACGGCACTCCGACGGTGTGGGTCGAGAACGGAACCTGGTACCTGTTCTACGAGCGCGCCGATGCCGGCGTGTGGTTGGCCACCTCCACCGATCGGAAAGTGTGGACGAATGTGCAGAACGAACCGGTGATCCGGCCCGGTCCCGACCGTTACGATCAAGAGGCTGTGGCCCTGGACCAGGTCATCAAGTACCAGGGGCGTTACTATGCGTTCTATCACGCCACGGCACGCCAACCGTGGAAGGATTGGTGCACGAACGTGGCCGTGTCCACCGATCTAATTCACTGGCGGAAGTACCCCCGGAATCCGCTGCTGGCCGGTGACAAGAGCAGCGGCATCGTGGTGCACGACGGCACGCGATTTCGGCTCTACACCATGCATCCGGATGTGCGGTTGTATTTCGGTGGCAAGTGATTCCGCCAACCGCGGTCAGGTCACGTTTCGCAGGGTTGTCCGCCAGCCACATACGACCCTGGCGGCGGAGATCGCTACTTTGCCGTCGTGCCGCTGGCTGTCCACAACAAGTTGCCTTCCAGATCCCGCCACACGGTCTTGCCATCGAGGGTTGAGACGGAGGCCAGCTGCTTCAAATAGAACCACGTCGGTTCCGTCACGTGCTGGTTGTTGAGAAACGGCTCCGTGTACTGGATCGCTCCGTACTTCGCCTGCTGAATGTGGTGCTGTTGTCCGACGTGATCGTTCCAGTCGACACCCTCGGTAAGGAATCCGTGCGGACCATAATGGTGCTTGGCGGCCGCTCGCAAGATGGTCAAGCCGGCGAGTTCCCAGCGGCGGCTGTTGGCAGGCTCGCGTTGACGCGCGTCGGCTGCCGCTTCGAAATAGGCCAGTGCAGCTTCGGCATTTTCCCACAGGTATGCCGTGTCCCAGCTCTGTTCCATGTACAGAAGTCCCGTCGTCGCCACGCCGTGGCGGTCCTCGCACATCTTGAACGGCTCGAGGCCCGCAAGACACGTTTCGTAGGCGAATTTCCGAATGGTGTCATCTTTCAGCAGTTCGGAGACCGGCAGCAGCACGCGGAAAGCGACGCTGTACGCCACGTTTTCGCGCGGATCGTACGTGTCGTGATTAATACTCCCGAAGATCCCGCCTGCCTGGACGAACACGTCGGTTTTCTCGCGTAGCGTGGAGCGGTAATCCGCCAGGCCGCGCGCGGTCAGCGCCGCTTGGAGCTGCAGGATGAACAGGCTGTCGGCCGAACTCTGCCAGAACGGGTCATCTCCTCCCGTGGGTGACCGCCGATACACTTCACCTGCCGGCGTCGTTCGGCGGGGATACCAGCCGTTCGGGACGGACGCAACGTGGGTGTCGATCCATTGAGCGCAGCGGAGCGCCGCATCTCGCATTGTGGCGCACCTCGCGTCGTCCGGCAGCAAGTCGGAGAACAACAGTAGCTGATAGCCCACCTTCGCCATCGAACCCGGGACAGAACCAGTCCGAGTTGTGCGTGTAGTTCAGACAAAACTCACCCGATGTGGTCAGCCGATAGGGTCGAATGAATCCCGATTTCGGATCGATGAATCCATCCTCGAGCACATGGTCCAGCACTTTCAGGGCTTGCTGCTGCCAGTCCCGTTTGTCCAAGAGCTTTCCGAACAGGAAGATCTCATAGGCTCCTCCCACAGCGTTCGCCGCCCAGCCGGGTCCCTCCAGATTGCCGAAGTCGTGCCAGGCCATCGCCTGGCCCTCGGGATTAACGAAACTGGAAACGCTTTCCAGGTGCCCTTGGGCATTCTCGCGCAAAGTCTTAGTGAGCGTGAAGCGGAGCGAATCCAGAGCCGAGTCCACGATCGTGTAGTGAGCGTTCTCGGGCAGGTAAAATGGTCGATCGGCGGCACCGTCGGATTGCTCGGCCAAACCCCAGGCGGCCACGGCGCTCAGGATGAACATCGGGTGAATCATGGCGGGAGGGCCTTTCGCGGCACGAGGCATTTTCGAGAACGGCGACATGCCTTAGAGTATAACATCTTTCCACTGTTTCCTGTTTGTCGATTTACGGGGCAATTCCCGAGTCGGCCCGCAGCTCGTGCACGGTGACCGATCTGTTTCCGACACGCACCCGCGTGAGTCGTATGGACGATGTGCATCCCATTCTCGCAGCACGCGACCTCGGTCGTTTCGCGGCGGCCACCGACACTTGGCTGCTGCGCAACGTGTCGCTCGAGATCCGCGCCGGCGAGCGACTCGTCATCGTGGGTCCCTCGGGAAGCGGCAAGACGCTCCTGCTGCGCTGCCTGGCTTTCCTCGACCCGCTGGAGGAAGGGACTCTGCGGTGGAAAGGAGCGACCATTTCCCGGCACCTGGTGCCGCTGTTTCGGAGCCACGTGGTGTACCTGCACCAGCGTCCCTCGCTTGTGGAAGGCACCGTCGCCGACAACTTGAAGTACCCATTCTCGTTCGCGATTCACAAAGGACGCCGGTTCGACGAACAGCGCGTGGTGGGCTGGCTGCAGTCGCTGGGACGCCCGCCCGAATTTCTGCAGAAGGCCAGTCGCGACTTGTCGGGCGGCGAGGCACAGATCACCGCCCTGCTGCGCGCCATGCAACTCGAACCGGATGTGCTGCTCCTCGATGAGCCGACCGCGGCTCTCGACCAGGCCGCTACCCAGGCTGTCGAGCAGTGCGCGATGCAGTGGTGTCGCGAGGACGAGCAGCAACGGACGGTGGTGTGGGTGAGTCACAACCAGGAACAGGCAGCGCGTATGGCAGACCGAGTGATCACCATGGACGCGGGCCGGATCGTCAGCGGAGCCTCATGACATGTCGTACATCGAGTTGACCTACATGCAGGTTGGGCTGGCGGCACTGTTGATCCTGGTCAACGGCGCTATTTCGATGGTCTTGCGGCTGGGCATGGAACGTACGTTGGTCTGGGCCAGCGTGCGCACCGTATCTCAACTCGTGCTGATCGGCCTGGTCCTCGAGTGGGTATTCCAGATCGACCGCTGGTATATCGTCGTGGGCTTGCTGTCGCTGATGACGCTCATCGCCGGCATTACGGCCGGACAGCGCAACCAACGCCGTTTTCCGGGCATCTGGTTCAACACGATCGTGTCGGTGTGGGCCTCGTCCTGGCTGGTCACCGCCTACGCGCTGTTTGTCGTCATCCGGAACACCGACACCTGGTATCAGCCGCAATACACGATTCCGTTGATGGGCATGATCCTGGGCAATTCGCTCAACGGCACATCGATCGGGCTCAACAGCTTCACCGAGTCGTTGGTCGCACACCGCGAGCGGGTCGAGATGGCGCTGGCCCTGGGCGCCACGCCGCTGGGAAGCGGTTCGGATGCCGGTCCAGCAGGCCGTGCGCACGGGCATGATTCCCATCATCAACACGATGATGGTGGTCGGGATTGTCAGCCTGCCCGGCATGATGACCGGCCAACTCTTGTCGGGCACGTCGCCCATCGAGGCCGTGAAATACCAGATCGTCATCATGTTCCTGATTGCCTCCGCCACCGCACTCTGCACCGTGGGCGTGGTGCTTGCTGAGCTTCTTCCGCCTGTTCAATACCGAACACCAGTTTCTGTCTCGCCGGATCAGCGACTGAGGCCGGATCGCCATCTGTGGGGTCTTGGATCAGGCGGCGGCGTAATGCATAGTGAGTGCCAGACTTCGTCCGTGTTTGCGCTTGGGTTTCACTTGGATCGCGGGAGAGTGACCATGCGATACAGTCGTCGATTCGGATGCGTGGCGGTGAGCTTCCTGTCGTGCGTGCTTGTCGGCCACGCAGTGCGGTCGCTTGCAGCCGAGGCGTGGGAGCTGGTGGACCAGTACAACGTCGTGTGGGATTCGCCGAGCGCGGATGCCGAACGGCTCGATGCCGCTCGGCAACGGCGCGATCGCATTGAATGCCTGGGTCGAACCAAGTGGCGATCTGGTGTTCTACATTGCGACGACCGACGCCTGGGACGACAACGGACGACTGCTGAAGGTGGGACGTGTGCGGATCTCGCTCGACCCATCGCCGTCGACCGCGGCGAAGTTTCGCCAGACGTTGCGGCTCCGCGACGCGACTCTGGAGGCCGTGTGGGGAGACGCTGGTCAAGCGACAGTTGTCCGGCTGTGGGTCGATGCGAATCACCCGGTGATCCATGTCACGGTCGAAAGTCCGCAGCCGGTGGCCGCGCCGGCGCGGATCGAGCTGTGGCGAACGACCCCCACGCCGTTGACGGAACTGGAAACCAGCGATGTGCTGCTGAACTGTCCTCGCACCGATCAGACGCTGCCGCCGATCGTCGAACCGGACACGGTTCTCGACACGTGGGACCGCGGCGTCGGCTGGTATCACCACAATGCGAAATCCGTCGGGCCGTCGCTCACGGCGCAGATTCAAGGCGTCACGGGGTTCGAGCGACCCGATCCGCTGCTGCACCGCACGTTTGGAGCGGTCATCACCGCCGACGATGCGTGTCCGTCGGACAAGACGACGCTGCAGCGACCGGAATCCAATGCCCATCGCTTCGACATCTTCGTGCTCACCAAACATCCGGCGACACCTGCCGAATGGATCGCGGCGATGACGCAGCTGGTGTCGGACATCGCCGAGGAGCCCGTCACACAACGAGATGACGCGCACAGGCAGTGGTGGCGCCGTTTCTGGAACCGCAGCTGGATTGAGATTCGGGCCGACGACACGCGGACGGGCGGAATCGGCGATTCCCGCCAACCAGCATGCGGTGCGGATTGGCGCGGACCAGGCGGGTCACAATCGCCTGCAGGGTGAAATCGGCCGAGTCAGCATCCTGGACCGAGCGTGGTCGCGCCCGAAGTCGCGGGGCTGGCCGCGGTCCCGCCTCAACAGCCGCTCGACGGTGATCTCCAGGCGTTGGTCAGCGGCGAATTTTCCGATCGGCACGACCTGACTGATCTGCGGCTCGCGAGTTTCCCCGCGGAATCACCATCGAAGCTTGGGTGAAACCGGAGCAATTGCCGGGCGGCGGAGGACGCATCGTCGACAAGGTGACGCCCGGACAGGGCGACGGTTTGCTGCTCGATTCCTATCCGGGCAACAGTCTGCGACTGATTGTCGGGATGCACGAACTCCGCGTGCCGGATGCACTGCCGCCCGGCCAGTGGTCGCATGTGGCGGCCGTGGTCGACCGGAACACCGATCGGATGGAACTCTACGTCCAGGGAAAGCTCGTGGCCCATAAAACAGGCACTGGGTCGAACGACGCTTTTGTCGTCAGCCAGATGTACGCACTGCAGCGGTTCATCAACGCCTGTGCGGGACGCGGGACCTATCCGATCAAGTTCAACGGTTCGCTGTTCACGGTTCCCTATCCGGGACGTCCGGGGGATGCGGATTATCGTCGCTGGGGACCCGGCTATTGGTGGCAGAACACGCGACTGCCTTACATCAGCATGTGCGCCAGCGGCGACTTCGAGATGATGCGGCCGTTGTTCCACATGTACGCCGATCAGCTCATGCCACTGCAGAAGTACCGCACGCAACTCTATCTGGGCCATGACGGTGCCTACATCCCCGAGTGCATTTACTTCTGGGGAGACGTGTTCACCGAAACGTACGGCTGGACACCCTTCGAGCAGCGGGAGGACAAACTGCAGGAGAGCGGTTGGCACAAATGGGAGTGGGTGTCGGGTCTCGAACTGGTGTGGATGATGATGGACTACTACGACCACACGCAGGACGAGCGAGTTCCTGAAGAAACATCTGCTGCCGACGGCTCATCAGATCCTCACGTTCTTTGACCAGCACTATTCGACCGATGCGGACGGGAAGCTCGTGATGCACCCCGCGCAGGCATTGGAAACCTGGTGGGAGTGCACCAATCCGATGCCCGAACTGGCCGGTTTGCATGCCGTTTCGCAGCGGTTGCTGGAACTTCCCGCGGAATATGACGCCAGAAAGCGATCGCGCGTTTTGGACGGCTGCTGCACGCCAAGTTGCCGGTGCTGCCCACGCGCGAGATCGATGGCCAGCTGGCCCTGGCGCCGGCCGAGAGTTTCGATGCCAAGAGCAACATCGAGAACCCGGAACTGTACGCCGTCTTTCCTTTTCGCCTCGTGGCGTTCGAAAAGGACAATGTTGCGCTGGGACGCGTGGCACTCGACAAGCGAACCGATCGCGGCAATATGGGGTGGCGACAGGACGACGTGTTCATGGCCTACCTGGGACTGGCCGAGGAAGCCCGTGGACACGTTGTCGGCCGGGCCCACAGCCACGATGAGCGGTCGCGCTTCCCGGCCTTCTGGGGACCGAATTACGATTGGGTGCCGGATCAGGACCATGGTGGCATCCTGCTGAAAACCGTGCAAGCCATGCTGATGCAGACCGATGGCAGAGAAGATCTTCTTGCTCCCGGCGTGGCCGGCGGATTGGGATGTGCACTTCAAGTTGCATGCGCCGTATCGTACGGTCGTGGAAGGAGAATACCGCGACGGCGAACTGGTCAACCTGTCCGTCACACCGGAAAGCCGGCGCAGTGATGTCGTGATTCGCGGATCCAAGTAACAAGAACCTTCAGAGAACAAAACCATGGGCGGACGCCTCGGGATAGTCATGGTTGTCTGTTGTGCGTGTCGCCACCTGGCACTCGAGGCCTCGGAACCGGCCCGACGACCCAATGTGCTGATTCTTCTGACCGATGACCAACGGGCCGATACGATCGCCGCGCTCGGGAACCCGGTCATCAAGACGCCCAATCTGGATCGGCTCGCGCGCAGCGGATTCGTCTTCAACAATGCGTACTGTCTCGGCAGCAACTCACCGGCCGTCTGTCTGCCGAGTCGGAACATGCTGTTGAGCGGTCGCTACTACTTTCGCTGGGAAGGACAGCCCGTTCGCCTCGGCCGATCAGCCGAATCTCCCCGATTCGATGAAGCAGGCGGGATACGAGACCTGGCACGAAGGAAAGCTGGGCAACACGGCGCGGGAGATCCACCAGCGATTCGACCATAGCAAGTACCTGGAGGACGATCAGGCCCGCACGTCCGGCGAACATGGCCAGCAGTGCGTCGACGACGCGATCGCTTTTCTGAAATCGCGAGCAGCGGACAAGCCGTTCTGCATGTATCTGGCCTTCGAGGGCCCGCACGATCCGCGCGTCGCCGCTCCGCACTATCTGCGAGCAGTACGATCGTGCCAGGATCCCACTGCCGGCGAACTTCCTGCCGGTGCATCCGTTCGACAACGGAGAAATGACGGTTCGCGACGAGCAACTCGAAAAGTGGCCGCGGACGCCGGACGCGATCCGCCAGCATCTGCATGACTATTATGCGTGCATCACCAGTATTGACGGCCACATCGGTCGGTTGTTGCAGACCTTGCGGGACCTTGGGCACTTCGAGAATACCGTCATCATCTTCTCGTCCGACAACGGCCTGGCGATCGGCTCGCACGGCCTGATGGGCAAGCAGAACCTGTACGAGGACGGCATGAAAGTGCCGCTTCTGTTCTGCGGGCCTGGGATCCCTACCGGTCGTTCAGATGCCTTGGTCTACTTGCTGGACATTTTTCCGACAGTCTGCGAACTCGTCGGTACCGACGTGCCAACGGTCGTCGACGGGAAGAGCCTGGTGCCGGTGATCACGGGCCTGACGACGCACATACGAGACACGTTGTTTCTGGCCTATCGCGACGTCCAACGAGCCGTGCGCGACGAGCGGTGGAAGCTGATCGTCTACCCCAAGATCAACAAACGGCAACTGTTCGATCTCCATAACGATCCGTACGAAATGCACGATCTCTCCAGCGGACCGCGCAATCCGCTCGCATCGATCGCCTGTGGCAGGAGGTACTCCGATGGCAGCAGGAAATGGGCGACGCGGCTCCGCTGCAATCAGACCAGCCGGCCGATCCGACGTTTGTGCCGCCGCAGGGATCGTAGAGTCGGCAACGCAAACCCAGACACTCTGAATTCCGGCATTCCGAGGCTGCACAAACCCAGACACTCTGAATTCCGGCACTCTGAATTCCGGCATTCGGAGGCTGTCGTTCCCTCCCACCGGGGCGAGATCGGCGATTGGAGTGCACAAACCCAGAGCACAAACCCAGACACTCTGAATTCCGGCACTCTGAATTCCGGCATTCGGAGGCTGTCGTTCCCTCCCACCGGGGCGAGATCGGCGATTGGAGAGCCCGGATATACGCCTCGACAGCTGCAACCCTTGGTTTCTCGGTCGCCAGTGAGTAAGATTCGGTTGTCCGAAAGCGACGCGGAGGCGGGCAATCATTCCTCGGCTGCGTCGGTCAGCGCATGCGAATGCGAGGGACCGCGTGCGGCCGCGATGGGAAAGGATTGCTCTCATGGTTGCCTATGCACGCCGTAAATTGCTGGGTGGTGAACGCCAAGCCGTCTTCCATTGCTGGACACGCTGTGTCCGTCGCGCTTTTCTGTGTGGCCGGGATTCGCGCACCCGCAAAGACTATTCCCATCGCCGCGACTGGATCGTCCGCCGAGAGGAACAGCTCGCAGGTCTCTTCGCGATCGAGATCGAGTTCCGTGCCGAACTAAGCAGCCACCTGCACAATGTGCTGCGGCACACTGCCGCGAGTGGCCCGCCGCTGGTCGGCTCACGAAGTAGCCCGCCGCTGGCTGACCATTACGAAGCTGGCCAAATGTCTGTCGGACGACCTGCCGCAGCCAGATCCCCACCGCGTGGAACAGCTGGCTAAGGACAAGAAGAAGATTGACAAACTGCGGCGGCGGTTGAGTAATGTCTCGTGGTTCATGGGCGTCCTCTGCGAGAATATCGCCCGCCGGGCCAACGCCGAAGACGATTGCAAGGGGCGTTTTTGGGAGAGTCGTTTCCGCTGTCGCGAATGCACCGACGCGAGCGCCATTTTGCTGTGTGGGATCTACGTGGACCTGAACCCATTCCGGGCGGGGGAAGTGGACAACCCCGAAACTTCCCGTTACAGCTCCGTGTTTCAGCGTCTGCAAGCGCAGGGGATGCGCAAGAACGCGGCGGACCGGCCCGATGGCTGGTTGGGCGAGCTCACGCTGCCGCCGGAACGCAAGATGGACGAGGCCCTGGCCCTCTCTTCGCGTACGGGCCGGCGCCTCGGACATGGGTATCCTGCCTGTGTCGCTGGAGGCCTACGTCAAGCTGCTGAAGTGGACCGCCGAGCAGCTGCGGAGCGGCCAGCGCACCACGATTCCGCAGGACCTGGCCGCCGTGCTGGATCACCTGGACGTCCAGCAGGACGCGTGGCTCGAGAGCGTGGAGGAGTACGAATCTGCGTTCGGGCATGCGGTCGGCCGTGCCGACTCGCTGGTCGCAGTCGCTGCGCGGATGGAGCTGAAGCATCTGAAGGGAGTCTCCGCCTGTCGCAGCGCCTTCACGTAGCGAACAGGTGGCATCCGCACTGATGTGGCAAGCACCTCTTTGACACCGAGGCGCTCAGCCCGTGCGCCGAGTCATCACTTCGGCCTCGTCATCGAGGTACTTCGACGCACTCAACCACCCGCGTTCGCGCTTTGGGCCTGCTGATCCATCGTGACCAGCCACATCTGTACCCGTCCGTGCCACACCACACGGCCTCGCTGGCCCGTCGAAACCAGAGTGTCTATGTTCACATATGTTCACACGAGATCACGCCGGGCATCCCCCGCCGTCCTGACAGGGAAGGGCCTCTGGTTCGAGTCCGGGTGCGTCCACCACCTTGCAATCTTGCCCTCTGACAGCAAGAATGTGCGGTTATGGACGCCGTTCCGTACATCACTCGCACACTCGAGCCTTTCTTGCGCGGGCCGTCGCGCAGTTCCCGGCTGTCCTGCTCACTGGACCGCGACAGTCGGGCGAAAGAGGTGTTATACGGGTTTAGGTTCATAATTGAGTAGAGGTATCTTTCTAAGTTACTTCAACTAGATGCTTAAACAGAACATTAGGAGGTACAAGTGAGTGGATATAACGCTGTACAAGCAAGGGATACGAAAAGTGCTCCAACAGGTGTAGGTCCATGTTCACAGACTGTAGCTTTCTCTCATTACAATAACCTCTCCGCTCAGCTGCCGATCGATCCCAAGACCGGCAAGATCGTAGCTGGTGGTGTAAAAGAGCAGGCAGAACAGTGCTTCAACAATATCAAGGCAGTTCTGGACAGCATCAACCATTCTATGGACGATGCTGTGAGAATCACTGTCATGCTTAAGAACATCGCTGACCTTGACGCGGTAGACGAGGTCTTCGCAACATTCTGGCTGAATCTCTATGTTCCTGTACGTACGACGTATGCAGTTGCCGATTTGCCGATGGGTGCTTTGGTGCAAGTCGAAGCACTTGTGTCAAACGGCGAAGGTACAATTCCGAACGCATGGCAGCCGGCCGACGTCCGTTGCGGACTCGTCAAGGTTGCGAGAAACACGGATTATGCACCGAAGCATGCTCTCTCTACGCAGACCGTGGCGTTCTCTCACTACAACAACTTCACCGCTCAGCTGCCTATCGATCCGAAGTCTGGCAAGATTGTAGCAGGTGGCGCCAAAGAGCAGGCTGCACAGTGCTTTGACAACATCAAGGCAATCCTTGATAGTATCGACCATGTGTTCGACGATGTTGTGAGAATCACTATCTTCGGCAAGAGTCTCTCAGACATCGAAGCCGCAAAAGAGGCGTATAAAGTGCGCTTCTCAAGCTATGTGCCTGCGCTGACAACGGTTGTGGTTGCAGGCCTGCCGATGGATGCTTCGGTGCAGGTCGAAGCAGTTCTGTCGCATGGAGACGGTACACCGCCGCAGCCTATCGGCGACACGGTTAAGCTCGTCAAGGAACCGAACAATACCGATAAGGCGCCGAAGAGCGCTCTCTCTACACAGACTGTTGCCTACTCGCATTACAATCACATTTCCGCTCAGCTGGGTACGGCAGGTAGTGTGGCCGAGCAGGCTGCGGAGTGCTTGGAGAATATCAAGGCAATCGTCGAGAGCATCGACCACTCTCTGGCCGATGTGGTCAAGGTCAATATCGCGGTCAAGAATATCGCCGATCTGGCTGCCGTCGACGAGGTGTACACGAAGTTCTTCCCCCGCGGTGTTCCTGCGCGGAGAGTGGTTGGCGTGTCGGCTCTGCCTGGCGATGCTCTGATCCAGATCGATGCAGTCGTGGCAAATGAGGAAGGCACACCTCCCGCGAAGTAACGCATTCTGAGTAGAGAATAGGGGAGCTGAGATTGTATTCTCAGCTCCCCTTTTCTCGTTTTCTCAGCGGTTTCGGCCTACAGAGAACTGCTCCTGTCAGTTATCCACCAGACTGAGCACGGCCGAGTCGGCCGGATCAGCGGCGGGGTGAACGAGTGCCTGGCCGACACCGTTGGCCCGAGCCTCCCCCACGCCCGGATGACCACGATGTCGTGCTCGCCCACGAGTCCCCCCTTCACGGCCGACGCCGCTGCATCGGCTAAGGTAACCTTTGGGCGTGGGTCTTGAGCGCCACGGCCGTGGCGTCGCATCAGGCCCAACGGAGACCCGTGATCGTGTTGTTTCCCGTAGGAAAGGATGGGCGAGTGCAGGAGACGAGGTCCGTGGAAGTGTGTCTTTTCGGCAAGCGTGCCCGACTGCCAGGCGGCGGTTTGGTAGCGTGATGGATGTCCCTCTTCAACCGGAGAACAACCCATGCGCAAGCCCAATCGATCAGATGTGCCATTGTCTTTATCCCGGCTCGAACGTCGTTTCGCTGTGTGGCGGGCGAAACGCCTGCCGGGTCAGCCACTGGTGCTCAGCACAAAGCGCAAAAAGGCATTGGTCGCTGCGCGGATGGAGCTGAAGCATCTGAAGGGAGTCTCCGCCTGTCGCAGCGCCTTCACGTAACGAACAGGTGGCATCCGCACGGATGTGGCAAGCACCTCTTTGACACCGAGGCGCTCAGCCCGCGCGCCGAGTCATCACTTCGGCCTCGTCATCGAGGTACTTCGACGCACTCAACCACCCGCGTTCGCGCTTCGGGCCTGCTGATCCATCGTGACCAGCCTCGTCCGTACCCGTCCATGCCACGCCACACGGCCTCGCTGGCCCGTCGAAACCAGAGTGTCTATGTTCACGCCCTGTGTTTCACCCTGTCGAAAGCAGAGTGTCTGCGTTCACGCTACGGCACGCTACGGGGCCGCCAGGTTTGGGGCGGAGTCGGCGGCGGGGTAGGGGCCGGGTGCCAGGTATCGGGTCGTGCTGGCGATCAGCACTCGCACGCGACCGTGGGGATCGATGGCCTGCTTGGAGAATCGCCACACGAGTCCGCTGGCAAACCGCAGTGATTCCTCGCTGAGTGAGCCCACTGCCAACGCGACAGGACCGACGAAACCGTCGGGCGCCAACAGGGCCGCCGACTCGGTGCCACGCCCTTCGTACAGATCCGCAAGTTGTCGATTCTCGGATTCATTGCGCCCGACCACCACTTTGCAGTGGTCATCGAACCGGAAATGCCGTCCATGTTTGAGCAGTTCAAATCCCCACACACCACTGTGGGGCGAGTGGCGGAGCAAGTCGAAGACCTTTCGCGCGTACGGCAACTCGCTTAACGCACAGCCCGTTGACGGGGTGGGAATCGCGTCGATTTGCAATTCTCGAGCGAGCTGCATGAGGCCGCGCCGCCCCCGCCCGAAGAACCCGTACAGTCGCGCGCGATCCACCCAGCCTTCGCGTTCGGGGAGCGTCGCGGCCAGGACCTTGGCCGACAGGGGGCGCAGCAGGCGATCTCGCAGTCCGCTGTGATGAGCGATCGCGTCCAAGTCGCGACGCCGCTGGCTCGTCGAGTGCTGTCCCGCCACCTCCCCGGTCACGACAAACTCCGCACCGACTTCCCGCATGAATTCCAGCGCGCGGCGAAACATGAAGATGCGGCAATCAAGGCACGGATTGGCCGCTCGCCCGTAGCCGAATCGCGGATTGCGCACGACCTCCAGGTAGTCTTCCTGCAGCGCACACACAGTCAGGCGCAAGTCGATACGTTCGGCGACTTCTGCCGCAGCATTCTGCGCTGGCGCAAACACGGTCGTGAAGTGCAGCGCTTCCACTTCGACGTCCTGCTGCTGCATCACGCGCGCAGCGAGCTGACTGTCGAGGCCACCGGAGATCAACGCCACGCAGCGCATCGGCTGGAAGCCTTTTCGATCGGGGTACCGTCAGTCACTCGGAAATGGCGCCGGTTCACTGCGAAGTTCGAACAAAGCATTGCAGGCCGCACGCTGTTCCGCTTCCTTCTTGTTGCGTCCCCACGCCGCCTGATATCGCTGCCCCCCCACCATGGCGCTGATCTTGAAGCACTTGGCGTGGTCCGGTCCCTTCTCGTCCAGCAACTGGTACACCGGCGTGTTGCCGAACTCACGCTGCGCGAACTGTTGTAGAAGGGACTTGTAGTTCCCCCCCGCTTCGCCCGTCGCTGCCAATTCGATTTCCGGAGCCACGTGCAATTCGATGAACTGTCGCGCCTCTGCGACGCCACCATCCAAGTAGAGCGCGGCCAGGAGCGATTCAAAGACGTCGGCCAACAACGAAGGCGGAACCTCACGATTGGCCGCCATGCCCTTGCCCACGAACAAGCATTCGTGCAGTCCGAGCGCCTCACTGATCTTGGCACACGATTGCCGGCTGACGACAACCGATTTGATCTTGGTCAGATCACCTTCGAGATACTCGGGATACTGGTGATAGAGCAGTTCGCAAACCACCGCCCCCAGGATCGCGTCGCCCAGGAACTCCAGGCGTTCATTGGAGGCGAGACGATGGTCTGCGCCGGAGGCGTGCGTGAGGGCCGCGTGCAGCAGTTGTTTGTCGCGGAATACGTACCCGATTCGGCGCTCGCAAAGCTCCAGCTTCTGACTCGTATCCAGATCGAGTTCGATTGTTGGCCGATTGTTGTCGAAGGAACCGTCAGAGTAGATCTCAGCCATTCGCGTGACCCACATCGGCTTCAGCCGATGGAGAAAAGGGATGCCTCTCCGCAGTGGATCGTGAGTTCCCGCTTCTCGACAGGCTGACAATGGTTTGGCCGCTCGCCGCCAACGACCTGCAGTCGAAACAAACGAGCAGCGCAGCAGAACAATTGCATGAAACGAGCAACCTAGCAGCCCGCACAAAATCTGTCAACGTAGCCTTGATCTCGGCGGCGCTGCTGACACTCTTTGGGCCGACACTTCTTCCGATGTCGCCCAAGAGTCCAGCACTCGGCAATCGACCGCTGACACCTCCCCGAACCGCATGCCACACGTGGTGGCCGGTATCGTCCAGCCATGGTCGCGATCGCCGAAAAGACGTACGCGCCAGCAAAGCGTTTGCTGCTTGTCGCCGCTCTTTTCGGCGTCTTCCCGCACCGTCCAGGCAACCTTCTCAGTCGGTCCTGATCCGTCGCGACGGGCCTGAGGCGCGGAGGTCATCGCACGTGCCGGGCCCCATTTCCCCGGCCCGCCTCAGCAATCAATTTTCGGGCCTATTGACTCTCAATATGGCCCTCCCTAAGAATGCACTGGTTGTTTGATGTCCCGATTCGTCACACTTAACAAAATGAACGGTGTCGGGGCGGTATCCCACTGTCGATTTCACCGCCCCATCGCACCAACGGGCCCACTGGGCATGAATCACCTGCCTCGAATCGCCGTGGGAACCGTGCAACCGGACGCTGACCTGCAGGTGATGCTCTGGGCGCTCATTAGCACGCTGGAACGATCGGGCTTACACGTTCAAGCGTTTTCTTCGCAGTCGCGATTTCGAGTCGCGAGACGCTTCGGTGCCGATCACTGGCGAGGGTCGGCGGCACCTGGATAGCTGGCTGATGCAGCCGGAGGTCTGTGCCCAGCTCTTCTACAATGCCACGCGATTTGCCGACATCGGACTGGTGGAAGGCCAGTACGACGACCCGGCGGGTCACGTGCACGTCGGGCGGCAGCCTGAACACGCTCTGTGACGTGGCTCGATCTGCCGAAGTTGGTGGTGGTGAATGCGGCGAATCTGGATCCGTGCCTGCCCGCCAGAATTGCCGGCCGGTATCGGCGGGAATTCTGTTGGACAACGTGCGTGACATCGACGGGCTGTGTCGACTGCAGACGGTCATGGAAGCGCTCTACGGTGTGCCCGTGCTCGGCTGGCTGGGACGCATCGAACACCTGCGGTCGCTGGTGACCAATCTGCCCCCGACGCAGCAATCCCACGGCGGAACTCTGCCAGGCGCTGGGTGACGAATTGCTGGCCGGCCTGCGGCTCGAACGGTTGCTGCAGATCGCCCGCCGTTCCACGTTTGCCCTGGTTGGAGACGATCTGTTTCGTTTGCCAGCCTTCACGCATCCGCTGAACATCGCCGTGGCGTACGACGAAGCCTTCAGCTGCTACTTTCCAGACACGCTCGATGTGCTCGAATCGCAGGGAGCCAACGTCAGCGTGTTTTCGCCGCTTCGCAGCGAGCGACTGCCGGACAACACGGACGTCGTCTATTTCGGCTGCGGGCAACCGGAAGACTACGTCAACGAACTGGCAGCCAACTTCTGCATGAAGGAATCGCTCTGGAATCACGTCGTATCGGGCGGTCGCGTCTATGCGGAGAGTGCCGGGCTGGCCTACTTGTGCCGGGAGATGGTCATGCCGTGCGGACGCCATTGGCCGATGGTCGGCCTGCTGCCGGCCCTGGCACGTCGCAATCCGGCGCCCGGACCTGATCGACCGGTCGAAGTGACCTTGGCACGCGGCTCCTGGTTGTTCGCGGCCAACGAAGTCGGTCCGCGGTTATCTCAGCTCCAAGTGGATCATTCATCCGGACGGCTGCCTGAGCGGACTGGTGTCGGAGGCCGAGCACAGTCATGACTTGGTGGGCGACTACCAGATCGTCGGCAGTCGCATTCACTTGAACTTTGCCGCGCGCCCAGCCTATGTCCGCAAGTTCTTCCTGCCCGGTCGGCGCGGCCGTCTGAACACGGTGTCCTAGTCGATTCCGCTCACACGTCGACGCCGACGTCGCCGATGTACAGCTGCAGGATCTGGCTCTGGACTTTGATGGCGCGGATCAGAATCCAGATCTGATCGGGCGTGAACTTCTTCGGGTCGGACTTCGCCAGCCGTTCGAGTTCATCCGTCATGGCCGCATGCTGATCCGTCGCCGCCTGGAGTCGCAGTCCCATTTCCTTCCAGGCCCGTGTCAGCTTCGAGTCGTCCGACAGGTTATCGACCGGGCTGGTTCCATTGCTCAGCAGCAGGCACAGGCGAGCGACGTCGCGAGTGTCCGCGTCTGGCTGGAGTTTCTCGATGCGTTCGGCGAGTTCGGCGCATTTCATGGTCCGACATCCCAACCTGGCAGAATCGATGGGTCACTCGGTCTGGTTGCGACACCACTACTGCAAATCTAGCTCAGGCAATCGTGTACATCGGACGCCGGTCGAGAAATCCGCATCGTGCCGGAAATGCCGAAGGCAACGGCCGGCAGCTGCCGACGAATCCGCGGTTCTGTGCCGGGTGTCGAGCAGCCTGCGGCCGCCCGTGCCTCCGGCGACAGACAATCGTAGGTCACGATTCCGAGCGGCGCCTGGCTTCGGGGCCGGCGACCTCGAAATAGTGGCTAGCCAGTCGGCGGGCGGCCTGATGGACATCGAACGCCGTCTCGGCCCGTCGGCGGGCGGCCTGACCAAGGTCCCGTTGCAGGCGCGGCGACTGTCCAGCAGCCGCACGGACCGATTCCGCCAATGACTCGACCGCATCGACCGGCACCAGCAGGGCACTCGGCGGCCGCGCGCAAAAGATCTCGCGCGTGCCACCCACGTCGGTCGCCACGATCGGCAGGCCGGCTGGCCGCCGACTCGAGCAGGACGCGGCCCAGCGGTTCCTGCCGCGCCGCATGCACATAGACGCGTCAACTCACTGAGCAAACGGTCGATATCGGCCCGCACGCCGAGCCAATGCACGCGTCCGCGTAGCGCACCGCGGCCGATCCTGCCGCACCCGTTGCTTCGAATGCCCGCGGCTTCCTCCTTCTGCGAGTAGCGTTGGCCCACCGATCAGAAAGTGCACATCCGGCCATCGCTCGGCAACACGGTTCATCGCCGCCAGGAAGACGTCCGTCCCTTTGCGCAGTCCGATCTGACCGATCGTGCCGACCAGTCGCATTCTGCGGTCGATTCCCAGTTCGGCATGCAGATAACCGCTGGGTGACCGCGGATGGAATCGAACCAAGTCGACCCCGTTGTACTCGACGCGGATATCCGCACCGGCCAGACCCATGCGCTGATACCAGTCGCGCGTCGCCGCAGACACGGCCAGCAGGCGGCGATGGCAGCGAGATCGGGCATCGACGCCGCACTCGACTTGACGATGTCGCGCAGATGTCCCAGGCTGGGCACGTTGCAGGTCCTGCACGACCGGCCCGGCCAGGCGTGACATGGACACGCTGTTGGCATGCACCACATCGGGTCGGACCGCCGAATCAGCTCGGCCAGACTGCTCGCGCAGTTCCCGCGATGGCGGCAGCCGTGGCCTTGGCGTTCGTGCACACCACGCGATGCGTGTCCGCCCCGCGCGTTGCAGCACCGTCCGCCAGCGGGCCGGTCGGGGGTGCGGCGAAAATCACACTCGACGCGTTGCGCGATCCAGACACCGGGCCGACTTCCAGCAACGAGTGCTCGCCGCCGTTGAGCGAAGGATACTCGCAGAGCACCAACACGCGCATCATGTCGTCCCCGACGCATCGCGATGCCTCGTCGGAATCGTGATCACAACAGCCGAATCGCTCGAGCGTCTTGCGGAGCGACGCTTCGCCGGCCGCATCGAGCGGCGTCATCGGCAACCGCAGCTCGCCCGTGTCGCGTCCCAGCAACTTCATGGCAGCCTTGATCGGGAATCGGATTCGTGGCCAGTCCCAACATGTCGCGGCACAAGGGAAACAGCCGCAGATGCGCCTGTTCGCCGCTTCCACGTCTGCCGCCGCGATAGGCCGTAACCAAGCTGAATCATCTTGCCCGGCACGATGTTGCCGACCACCGAAATGACTCCCTCCGCTCCGACCGACAACAACGGCAGCGTCAGGCTGTCGTCACCACTCAACACCGTCAGATTGGTGATGGCCAGCACCTGCGAGGCCTGATCGAGCGAGCCGGTCGCTTCCTTGACCATCGTGATGTTGTCCAACTCGGCGAGCCGCGCGATGGTCTCCGGCTCGACGTTCTTTCCGGTGCGTCCGGGGATATTGTAGAGGCAGATCGGGAGTCCGACTTCCTCGGCCACCGCGCGAAAGTGCTGGTAGAATCCTTCCTGAGTCGGCTTGTTGTAGTAGGGGGCCACCATCAAGGCCGCGTCCGCACCGGCCTTGGCCGCCCAACGCGTCAGACGCAGCGCCTCCCGCGTGCTGTTCGATCCGGTTCCCGCCATGACCTTGATCCGGCCGGCCGCCGCCTGCACGACTTCCGAAATCACGCGTTCGTGTTCATCGTGCGAGAGCGTCGGCGATTCACCCGTCGTGCCCACCGGGCACAGACAGGTGGTCCCGGCCTGCGATCTGGAATTCCACCTGGGCACGCAGCGTGTCGACGTCCAGTTCGCCGTCCCGAAACGGCGTGACCAGAGCGACCGAAACGCCGGCGAATGCTGATCCCTTGCGCGTCATCGTCGTCGACTCTCCCTCACACACACAAAAAAAACCACGGGTATCCGGCACCGCCCCAACATCGCAGCTTCGTACCACTCAAGGTCGCCGAGTGCCGGTCGCTCGATCGCGCCCTATCATACGTACCGAGTGCTGGTACCGCAAAGGGTACCGGATCACAGGCAGTGAACCGAGGATCCGCTGGAACCGCACCTGAGTGGAGTGCGTTCAGCGGGCCGCCTGCTCGCCGGCCGGATCAACAGCTCCTTCATTTCGCGCACGGCATTCTGCATGCCGATCATCAGCGCCCGCGCGATGATGCTGTGGCCGATATTCAGTTCGTGCATGCGGGCCAGCGCCGCCACCGGCTCGCACATTGTGGTAATTCAAACCGTGTCCGGCGTGCAGGGCCATTCCGGCTTGACAAATCTGCCGCCCGGCGATGGCCAGCTTGCTCAGTTCCTCGGCCACTTGCGAACCTCGCGCGAGTGCGTACTGGCCGGTATGCAATTCCACGGCCTCGACCCCCAGTTCTGCGGCCGTGGCGATCTGCCGTTCGTCCGGATCCAGGAACAGGCTCACGACGATCCCCGCATCGTGCAGGCGCCGCACGGCGTCGGCCACGACGCGTCGGTGCGTCACGACGTCCAGCCCACCTTCGGTCGTCACCTCCTCGCGACGCTCCGGAACCAGCGTCGCCTGGCCGGGCGCACCTCGCACGCGATCGCGACGACATCCGCGTCGGCCGCCAATTCCAGATTCAGCTTGACCGTCACCGTCTCGCGCAGCAACCGCAGGTCCCGGTCCTGGATGTGTCGACGATCTTCCCGCAAATGGATCGTGATCCCGTCAGCCCCGCCCAGCTCGGCGGCCACCGCCGCCCACACGGGGTCCGGTTCGAACGTCTTGCGGGCTTCCCGGACTGTGGCCACATGGTCGATGTTCACTCCTAGTTCCGGCATGTGCGGATTTCGCCTCCCGTTAGATGTGATGCGCTTTCATTAGAAATTCGTGGGTCCGTCGCCGCGCGGATGGCTCTCGACGCCCATTGCATCGGCCTCGCACGTCACCACCGCGCCATGATTATCCGCTGGTGTGATCTGGATCGCGAGAGGTGCAACGGAGCACCGGCGGGGCAAATCGCAGGCGAGTCGCTCGGCGGCGTCCTGGTCTTTCACGACGCAGAACACCGTCGATCCCCACGAGCTCTGACCGACTCCGGCGACTCCTGACTGGCGAATGTCGTGTACCAACTGCTCGATCTGCGGGCCGTTGTACGGTCCACCCTGAACCGGCGCGAAGCACATGCCGGCAAGTCGTCCGTATCGAAAGAGACTCTCTCCAAATGCGGCACAGTCTTGGGAAGAGATCGCCGGCAGCATGTTCTGTCGCACTTCGGCGATCAGCTGGTCACGCACGGCCGCGCTGACGGGTGGAAGGTCGGCAAAAGCCTGCTGCTCGTCCAACCCCGAAAGACCCCGGCGCTCCGGCGATTCGACCAGCACAAACCGCCACGCCGCCGGGATTTCCACGCGGCATTCCAGCGGCGACAGAGGTTCCTCCGGAACGCGCCCGGCCTCCACGATCATCCCTCCCAAGGCGAACCCGTACGTGCCGACGGCGGATCGCTGGCCTCGTCCGGTCAACCGGGCCAGGTCGACTGGCGACGGCGTCGGACGACCCAGCCAGGCGGCCAGGCCGGTCGCCACCGAACAGGCCAGTTGCGTGCCACTTCCCAGCCCGACATGACGTTGGGGAACGGACTGAAGTTCGATGCGGCAGGGGGGTGCCGCCCTGAGGCGCCACGTGGCGCAACAGCGGCGAACGCACGCGGAAATCTCTTCCGCCAAAGTGCCGACGGCCACGTACCGGTCAGAACGGCTAAGCGTCAAGTGCAGACTCGGCGCGAAATCATCACGCCCACGCCACCAAACTGTCGGCCCTGATTCCCGAACGAAAACAGCCCGCAATGGAGCCGCGAAGGCGCACGGACATGTACGGTAAGGCAATTGTCCACGGTCTCATCTTCTCGGGGTAATTCGCCGCGTCGACACCACGGTTCCAATGCTATCGGATCGCCCGCCGCAACTCTATATGACCGTGCCTGATTCCACGCGGCGCGGGGGGCACACCGAGCGCTATGCCGACGCACGGCTGTCTATTTCGCAGCGGGCGGGGTGGACGCCCGAATGAATTGGCTCAGCAGGGCGAAAGCCCGCTGCTCCGCCGGACCGCCGGTCTTGGCGACGAGCGGCGCCAGACGCTGCATCTCGGCGTCGACGAACTCGCGCGCGCAACAACGACAGACGCGTGGCCAGGACCGCGGCCTCGACGACCGCGTGCTTGGCGCGATTGAACCCGAAGAAGTCGCGTAACCTACCCGCCGCGACCACGCGACAGGGGATCACGGCGCGCGCCGCTCGATCGTCGATCGAGTCCGCCTGGAACGCGTACCAACGGCAAGCCTCCACCAGAATGGCACCCTGAATCATGGGTGCCGGCCGATGCGGCGGAATCTCCACCACTTGCCCGATGGCGGCCCGCGCGATCAGTTCCACATCGTCCGTGACGTGGAGTACGCCTTGGCCCGTCCGCTTGAGATTGGCAAAAGTCCGGGAAGTTTGAAACGGCCGCAGCACCACGCGTTCAAAACCGTCTGCAACTTCCGGTCCCATCGGAGCGACGTGCACCGCACCATCTTCGTCGAGTGTCGTGACCACACCTTCCAGTATCACCCAAAGCACCCTCGCAACCGGTCAAAACGAATCCGCACGCCAGGAGGCGACAGTCCGCCAGCAATTCACAATACTGCGCCGCTCGTCAAAACGTCACTGGGGACTGAGGCAGCGTCGGCATAGGGCGGATCTCGATACAAAGTTCATCGTCGATGCTGGGCAACGGGTCAGGCAACGGAATACGGGCCAGTTGCAGAAAATTGGCCAACATCTGATATCCGTGCTGCGTCAGGATCGACTCGGGGTGAAATTGCAGTCCCACGATCGGTCGCTCAACGTGGCACACGGCCATGATCAGTCCGTCCGGCGTCGTCGCACAGACGGTCAGCTCGGCGGGCAACGAAGCGATTTCGGCGATCAGCGAATGATACCGACACGCGGTGAAAGGGCTGGGTATTCCTCGAAATACCGCCGACCCATCGTGCATGATGTCACTGGTCCGGCCGTGCATCGGACAGGGTGAGCGGACGATGGTTCCGCCCAAAGCGGCGACGATCGTCTGGTGTCCCAGGCACACACCCAGGATGGGGAATTCATTCCGGCATGCGCGCACCACGTCCAGCGAGCAGCCCGCTTCGTTCGGAGTACATGGCCCTGGCGAGAGGACAATCGCGCGCGGCTGCCAGCGGCGAATCTGTTCGACGGTCGCCTGGTCATTGCGCACCACGTGCACCGACTCACCCAGCCGCACGAAGTATCTCGCCAGATTGTGCGCGAAACTGTCGAAGTTATCGATGAGCAGGATCATACGTTGGCCGCTATGCGTGCAGTGAGCGGAGCATGCCGACGGCTTTGTGCCACGTCTCCTCGTACTCGCGGTCCGGAATCGACTGCGCCACGATGCCGCCGCCGACCGGCATCTGCCACCAGCCGCGTCCGGCCGTGATGGTCCGAATCAGAATGCTGAGGTCCATCGTACCGTCGAAACCGAGATACCCCAGCGATCCACAGTAAGCGCCACGAGCGTTCGGCTCAAGTTCCTGGATGATCTCCATCGCGCGCACCTTCGGCGCGCCGGTCACCGAGCCACCGGGAAAAGCTGCCCGGACCAGGTCCAAGGGTCCGCGGCCCGGGGCCAGTTCTCCGATCACCACCGACACGAGGTGCTGCACGTACTGGTAGACTTCCAGTCGGCACAAGTCGGTCACGCGGACGCTGTCGGGCTGGCAGACGCGGGACAGGTCGTTGCGCAACAGGTCCACAATCATCACGTTTTCGGCTCGGTCCTTCTCGTTCTCGCGTAAATCGCCCGCCGCAAAGAGATCGGCTTCGGGGTTCCAGCAGCGTTGCCGCGTACCTTTGATCGGCCGCGTTTCCACCTGGCCGTGGCGCACCGACACGAACCGCTCGGGCGAGGCGCTCACGATCTGGAAGTCTCCCAGATCGAAATAGCCGGCAAAGGTCGCGGGATTGCGCTTGCGCAAGCGCAGGTAGAGCTCTCGGGACTCGTGCCGTGCCGGGTACAGCAGGCGCTGGGCCAGATTCACCTGAAACACGTCCCCGGCACGAATGTACTCGATGGCCCGCTCGATCATGTCATGATACGCGTCCGGCGATAGGTTGCTCGTCAGCTCCGGATCGACCGCCGACGGATACTGGGGAGTCAGTTGTGCGGACCGCAATGGCCTGACGCGGGAAACCGGCCGCGCGGCGGCATCTCCGCGGCCGGACAAGAGTTCGTGAAAGTGCGCCAGACGGGCGGTGGCTCGCTGCAACCGCTGCGGTTCGTCTTCCTCCGGCCGTCCCTGCGACACGATCCAGGCTCGGTGCAATGCGTGATCGAAGGCGATGACGACGTCGTACAACCCGATGGCCAGCGCCGGCAGCTGGAACTCATCAACGCGGGGCAGGGGAACGCATTCCAGGCCTCGGTTCAAGTCGTAGGCAAACAGCCCTGCCGCACCGCCCTGAAACGGGGGCAGTCCCGCCAGCGTCTGGGATGTTGGTCGGCCGACGCGCCGTTCCAGGTTCGCCAGCGCGTCCGGACCGTTCGCCCCTGCCTCCCAATACGCGTACGGATCCGCCGCTACGAACGAATAGCGTCCCAATTGCGGATCGCGCAGGGCACTGTCCAGATAAATGCAGTGCGGCAGCCGCTCCAGCTGGCGAAACACGTCCGTCGGTTCCGGGACGGGCACCAATTCGTGCGCGAGCGGCTGAAACAACGAACGGCGGCAGCCGGAGGGATCGTTCATGGCGTCCGCCGCTCCAGCCGATGCGATTCCTCGGGGATTGTCAGATAGCCCCAGTCCAACGCTTCGTCCTGACGATACTCTTTGCTCAGCGTGAGTGCCGTCACGGCCTTGCACATTTCGTAGCCCAGGTAGAAGGCGTGGGACGGATCCAGGTGGTCCGGTGACTCGGCCAGCAGCCGATCAAACAGCGCGAACGGATCCGCGTCCGACCACCGCTGGCCGGACCGCAAGGCGTGCACACGGCCGTCTTCGGCGAAGATCCGGACGTTGTGGTCCTTGATGCGGCTGGCCAACTCATCCAGCTGTTCGCGGCCAAACGGCCGCAGCTTCTTGTCGCGGAGAATTACGAGATCGGTCATCACGTGCTTGGGCGGTACGCGATGTCGGACCGCATAGTGCACCAGTCGTCGGGCAAGATCACATTCCCGCACGCTGTTCCTGGCCCAATTGACGACTTGAGTGGTCAGCACGCTGCGAATGCCCATCTCCTGGCAGAAACCGAGCAACAGGACATTGATGGCGGCCGAGTCGACATCGGTCATCTCGGTCAGATTGCCAATCCCCATCATCATGGCCGCCTCGGGATAGCGCCGGCGCACGTCCAAGTACCGCCACAAGCTGCCGGCAAATCCCAGTCCAATGGGCTCGAGAATCGGATCGATCCGAAACGGCACGCTCCTCTTCGCCAGAAAGTCGATCGTCTCGTCAAGGCTGTCCATCACTTGGAGGCTATCGGGGATGGCCACCACTTCGCAGCCCCAGTCAGCCGCGGCGCTGCGATTGGTGCCATTGACCGACAGCACGAGTTCGGCGCCGGCTTGGACCGCTTGCGCGACTTCGGTCGGATGAAAGCTGTCGATCGATACGCGATGACCCGCGTCGCGCAGAGCCTGGACGCAGTCGGCGACACCCGGCCACGGCTCGCCCGGTTCGCATCCCACATCGATCATGTCCGCCCCGTCCGCGGCCAGTTGGTGCGCCTGTTCGAGGATGGAGGAAAGCTCCAATTGCGGAGCGTGGTTGATTTCCGCAATGATCTGGACGGAATAGGCGTTCAATTCGGCCGTCAGATCGTGGCCTTTTCCGAAGTACTCAGGCAACTGACGCAGGTCGCGCGGACCGCGCTCGACAGGCACACCCAGCGCTCGGGACAGTCCGTTCAAGTCGCCGCCGCAATACCCGGGAACCAGTACGCGTGTCGTGGTGGCGGGAACGTGGATGTGCCGCTCAATCCACTGCGGGGACATCAACGCCGCGACCGATATCGGCAGTACCTCCAGCGAAAAGCGACAACCCACCTGCGCACTCAGCTGGTCCAGCACCTGCCGCAGGGCGTGTTCCGCCAGGCGTCCAGTCACGCAGTGAATCTGTTCCGCTGTCGCATTCATGGCACACCGTCGTGCTGCAGTTCAATCACCGGCAGGACCACGAAAACCTCCGTTGATCGGAATCACCTGGCCGGTAACGAAATCGCTGGCAGGTGAGGCCAGGAAGCGAGCCACGCGGGCCACATCGTCGGGAGTGCCCCAGCGGTGCAATAACGACTCCGCACGCGCACGGTCTTGCCAGTAGTCCGGCGCGACCTGACCCCACGAGGTGCGGATCCAGCCGGGAGCCAGGCAGTTGACGCGCACGTGCGGCGCCAACGAACGGGCCAGACTCTTGCTGAACGCCATGACCGCGCCCTTGATCGCTGCGAACATCTCCCCACTGTCTCCCGCCATACCCACTTGTGCCTGATCCCAACCCATCAGGAGGATGCACCGATCGACGCCATCACTCGCTCGCTCCCGCATTCGCTGCCCCACCAGCCGAGACAGTCGGATGGTGGCGCGCACATCGACGCTCCACAAATAGTCCAGCTTCTGCTCGAAGGACCAGTCGGTCGCGGACCCCGTCAACACATCGCCACCTGCATTGTTGACCCAGATCTGGATGTCTGTCCCCCAACGCCAGGCCTGTTCCACCAGGTCGGTCTGCGTGACATCTGGTGCCAGGTCGCCCAGCACGACGTGGGCGCGCCGACCGAGGGCCTGAATCTCGGCGGCCACATTTTCCAGTTCCGCGCGACTGGCTCGAGCGTGCACGACCAGGTCGGCGCCGGCTGCCGCCAGGTGCCGGGCGATCGCTCGTCCGATGCCGCTCGACGCGCCGGTCACCACGGCCGTTTTTCCGTCCAGTCGCGCGAAGTCATCCGCACGAGGTGATGTCGACATGAATTCTCTCCCGCCCAGGCGGCCGCAAAGCGCACGTGTTCAACGCGAGTCAACTCTTGAGCGGCAGTTCGTAGCACGCGGCCTCCACCGCATTGCGAACCAACAAATACGGCCCGTACAAACACAAGTTGTTCCAGGTCTGATCGGACAGCGCCGGGAATCGGCCCAACTCCACCAGTTTGTCCGAATTGGCCTCCAGCATCACCACCTCTCCCGACTCGGCCTGTACCAGCAGCACGTCGCCAACCAACAGGATCTGGCCATGTCCAAAATTGCCCCGACGGCGATCCTTCCACCGACGGTCCCCGGTCTCGATCGCGATGCACTCCAGAATTCCGTCCGACAGACCATACGCGAATCCGTCCTTGACTGCGACGTTGGTGAACTTCGTCTTCAAGGCGCCCGAGTTCTCCCAGACCGGGCTTGTCAGCCAGCCATCATCCGGCACAGCGGTCAACTCAATCAAGGCGGAACCGGTACCATAATCCTTGGACAACAGCAGGCGATTCTCAGAGACGGGCACCGCCTGCGACGCGGTCGCGTTGGACGTGCTGCCTCCCGGCCAGGCAAAGGACCACAGTACCGAGCCATCTTCCAGCTGGTGGCCACTCACGGCCTTTTCGTTGACAATGACGACCTGCGGCCTACCGCACAGATTGATGAGCGTCGGCGAAGCATAGCTGACCTGCCATTCGCCTCCCTTCCATCGTAGCTCGCCGGTTTTCTTGTCGTAAGCGGCCAGCGACGCGCAGGTTCCATGGGCGGGGCCGCCGAACGGCACAATCAGCAGGTCCTCGACGACCAGCGGCGAGGCGGAGCGTCCCCAGCCGACCGCCTGGAGATCCTGCTCGGGAGTGACACCGTAACGCTGCAGAATATCGTCTTGCCACATCAAGGCACCGGACCGCCCGTCCAGGCACCGCAACACGCCCGTGGCCCCCAGTGCGTACACCCACCCTTCGTCGATGGTCGGCGTGCTGCGCGGACCGACTCCTCCTGTGATCGTCTCGTGGCGTGCGGTAACGCCGTGAACCCAACGTGGTCTGCCCGTGACCACTTCGTAGCATGTGACCAGTTCCTGGTCGCCGCGCTGTTCGAGCGTCATCGCGAATCCGTTCACGACGCTGAACCCGGACCAACCGGCCCCGATCGGCTGGCGCCACAACAAGCGCGGTGGATGAGCCGCCCAATCGCGATCCAGTTCGATCCCGGTCACGGTCAGGTTGCGTTGAGGACCGAGGAACTGGGGGAAATCACTCGGCGTTGTGGTGGCGACGTCAACCGGGTTCTCGCCCACCGTGATCTCGGGAGTCTTCAGCAGCTGGTCAGGTTTGAACGACCAGCGCAACGCCAGCCTGGGTACAAGCCGGCCAGAAACCCGGTCGACACGCAGCAACAGCGCGGACGCCGCAACAGCTGCAGCGAGGGCGACGAGCGGCAGCCAGCGTGCCGTCCAATGCAGATCGCCTCGCAGCAGCCACCGGCCCAACAGGGCCATCACGGCGAGAAAGCCCAGGACGACAGTCAGCGCATTGGCGGTGGCATAGTCGTTGGCGCCAGCTTGGACCCGCACCAGGACAATGCCGAAGAGGCAGCCAAGCACGAACAAGATCCAGACGACTTGGGCCAGGAGGCGAATCCCCCGCGCCATGGAGATGGCGGGCTGTGCGCACTGCTTCGCCGGTGGCGATCCGCTCGCCAGGCCGGACGCGTCACGCGGTTGCGATCCGTTTTTTTCTTCTATCATGAGATGTCTCCAGCCCCGTCCAAATGCCTGTGAACGGGTGGGTGGGTCGGCATGCGGGAGGGCAGGATCTCGGCCGGCGTCGCGACACGGACTACCGGTGCTCCGCGCGAAACGCGTGCCACTTACTGATGGCCTCCGACCGTTTGGCGTCGTCCTCAAAGGACACGGAGCTGGTGTTGAAGACCTGGGTTGAGGTCGTTTTCAAGCGGTTGAAGCCAAACTTCTTGGGGTCTTGTTTGGCCAGGTGGACGAGCGTCGCCAGGGCAATGTCGCGGACCTGCGTCTGATACTTGGCCTTACCCGAGACCGCCAGTGTGCCACCATACGACGAGGCATCTTCGAGGAACGGCTCCACGATCGGAATGTGCGACTCGTCGCCGAATCGGGCAAACGTCTGCAGAGCGAACCCTCGATAGACCGACTGATTCGGATCCCCTCCGTCGTTTTCCAGCAGGCGTCGGGCGGGAGCAAGTCCCTCCGGAATATCGTATTGCATGGCCAGCAACATGGCGTGGAACCCGTCCCAACTACGGGCATTTTCGATCCACGTGGCGAGCATCTTTCGCAAGACGTCCCGCTGCGAACCGGACTGTATGGCCGCCGCGAACCCTTCCTGTCGATAGAACGCCGACAGGTTCTGCACGGTCAGCCCAGCGGTCTCACCGCGATCCTGGTTGGAGATAAAGAGAAAGGTGGCGATCGTGCCGAGCGATGCAGATTCAGGTTTCTGTCCGCTGCGAGCCGTCTGCTGGATCTCTTCCACACGGTCGACCAGCGCCTCGACGACTCGCTCGGGCGCTCGGTCCACGGCCTGCAACAGCCGGGGTTCGGCCTGCTGCATTTCGACGAACAGACGGCGCGCTTCCAGGCCATCGCCCACCTGTTTGCGAAACAGTGCCCACCCGGGGAGCTCGTAACTTTCCTGCGCATCCTGGCCCGCGGCAAACGCCCGCAGTCGCCGCTGAAAGTCGAACTCGCGCACCAGATCCAGCGCATGGCGGCAGCGAAAACTGACTTCGCGATCGGTGGACTGGACACCTTCTTCCAACGCCGGAACGGCCGCCACCCCCCATTGCACCAGCTCGTCGGTGGCATGTTTACGCACGGAGAACCGCGGATCGCCCAGCTGCCGCACCAATTCGTCCGGGCTCGTCGCAGGCACCAAGCCACCGCCCGCCCGAGTCTGTTGCCGCACGGATTCCCGCCGGCCAAGGGGCAATCGCCACTCCCGACACCAAGACGAGCAGTACCCATCTCTGACCCATGCCGCCCTCTCTTAACAGGTCTCCACCAGATCCTGCTGTATTCTAGGCGATCGGGTCGCGGAGCGTCCAGGAAACGGACCGGTTTCCATGTCGACGGCAGGACCGATTCGGTCCAAAGCAACCGGAATAACCGGTTAGGCAAGCCGCACCGGCCCTCGGCTGCCAGTTGCCCGGTGGCGGTTCGCCGACTAGAATGTCCGCGTTGGAGTAGGCGAAGCGGAGTTCGGTCCGCCGTGCGTGTCGGTTCCTGCGAGCCTTCGGGCAGATTGGACACCGCTCCTTCGCTCCGTACGAGTTATCTCGGGATTTGCGGCCGCTTGCAGCCTGACCTGCTAAAGAGCCATCGCGCCACCATGAACATCTTTGTCCTTACCGCGCGTGGGCGATCTCGAATCAACGTGAAGGCAGCCTTCCCAGTTTGACGTTGGGGACGATGCTTCGCGTTTCTGCGGCTGGCGGTTCAGGTCTCGAACTGACCATTGCTGTGGTTCTCCCGCGAAAGGGACGATCCGCAGCGATCACAAAGAGCGTCGCCGCTCGCCGACAGCATCGCGCGATGTGTCGCCCGAGCGGCGATGGCGGACCACCGTTTACTGGAGTACCTTCGCAACATGGCACCCTCGCCAACCGCCCCGAAACGAGATCACGAAACCCATCTCCCGAGCAACTGCGGCCCGTCGACGCTGGCCGTGCACGCCGGCGAACAGCGCCAGAAGCTGGCCAATTCCATCACCGACCCGATCGTGTGTGCGGCCACGTACACGTTTAGCGATACGCAGGCGGTGATCGACTACATCGAGCAGGATCTGCCTCGCGAAGAATACGGCCGCTACGGCAACCCGGGCGAACGAGTGGTCGAGCGCAAGCTCGCCGCGCTCGACGGGGGCGAAGACGCCGTGCTGTTCGCGACCGGCATGTCGGCCATCGTCGGTCTGCTGATGGCCAAGCTCAACGCCGGCGACGAAGTGATCTTCTTCGACGAGTGTTACCATCGCAGTCGCGAGTTCTGCGTCAAGCACATGTCGCGGTTCGGCGTCGTGACGCCACCAGGTCAAGGCCTGCGACTACGAGGCGATGGAAGCCGCCATCAACCAGCGCACGCGACTGCTGATCAGCGAATCGCCGACCAATCCGCACTTGAGCGTCGTCGACCTGGACCGCTTTGCGGCCATTGGCACGCGGCATGGCGTCGAAACGCTGATCGACGCGACGCTGGCCACCCCGTACAACGTGCAGCCGATCCGGCACGGTGTCGACTACGTGCTGCACTCGGCCACCAAGTACCTGGCGGGACACAACGACCTGCTGGCCGGCGTGATCGTCGGCCGCAAGGAAGCCATGGACCCGGTCCGCAAGCTGCGCGGCATCATGGGGGCCATCAACTCGCCGCACAACTTCTATCTCCTGCAGCGCGGACTCAAGACGTTCGAACTCCGCATGCTGCGCCACAACCAGAACGGGCAGGCGGTCGCCGAGTTCCTGGCCGCTCATCCGCGTATCGAACGCGTGTATTACCCGGGCCTGCCCTCCCATCCGTATTACGAAGTGGCTCGACGTACCATGCGCGGCTATCGGCGGCTTGATCACGTTCCTCGTCAAGGACGCCGATTGGCGTCAAACGGCGGATATCGTCGATGCGGTCAAACTGCCGCGGATCGGGCCGAGCCTGGGCGGCGTCGAATCGCTGATCGAACAGCCGCTGGTCATGAGCTACCACGAGGTCTCCCCGCAGGACCGTCGCGGTTTGGCATTTCCGACAACATGATCCGCCTGTCCTGCGGCATCGAAAACACCGAAGATTTGATCGCTGACCTGCGCCAGGCATTGGACCGCTGAGGATCCACCATGAAGTTCCGCACCCGAGCCATTCACGTGGGCAATGAGTGCGACCCGCAAACGGGCGCCGTCGTGCCGCCGATCCACGTCGCATCGACGTTCGTGCAGCCCGGAGCGGGGGAGTGGGGCGAGTTCGACTACTCGCGGAGCGGCAACCCCACGCGGCCAGCATCTCGAAGCGACACTGGCGTCGCTCGAGTCGGGCTGCCGCGCCCTGGCGTTCTCGTCGGGCATGGCGGCCACCCACTGCGTGACCATGCTGCTGCAGGCGGGCGATCACATTCTGGCCGGCGCGGACATCTACGGCGGCACCTATCGGTTGTTCCACAAGATCGTCAACCGGGCCGGACTGCGCGTCTCGCTGGCCGACAGCACGGACGCCGCGGCGTTTGCCGCCCACATCACGCCCCAGACGAAGCTGATCTGGATCGAGACGCCCGGGCAACCCGCGCATGACCATCACCGACATCGCCGCCTGCGCCGAGCTGGCGCACCGGCACGGCGCGTTGCTGGGAGTCGACAACACGTTCGCCAGCCCCGCGCTGACGCGCCCCCTGGAGCTAGGTGCCGATATCGTGATGCACTCGGCCACCAAGTACCTGGGCGGCCACAGCGATTTGCTGGGCGGGGCCCTCGTGGTTCGCGATCCGGAACTGGGCAAAGCAACTGTACTTCATTCAGAACGCGACCGGAGCCGTGCTCGGACCTTTCGAGTCGTTCCTGCTGAGTCGCGGATTGAAGACGCTCGACCTGCGCGTGCCGCGCGCAGAGTGCCACGGCTCTGCAACTCGCCCAGTGGCTGGCGCATGATCCGCGGATCGTCCGCGTCCTGTACCCCGGTCTGCCGGACCATCCAGGACACGCACTCGCCCGCCAACAGATGGAGGGTGCCTTCGGCGGTATGCTGAGCTTGCGAGTTGCGCGGAGACTTCGCCCGGGCCAAGCGGGTCGTGGAATCCACCAAGTTGTTTCAGCTGGCCGTGAGCCTGGGCGCCGTGGAATCGCTGATCGAGCAACCGGCCTCGATGTCGCATGCCAGTTACGATCTGGCCGATCGCCAGCGACATGGCATCACGGACGGACTGATCCGCCTGTCGGTGGGGTTGGAGGATTTCGACGACCTGCGCGAAGATTTGAATCGGGCTTTCGACGCGTCTCCGGCATGATCGACGACCAAGCAGCAGGGAGCAACGCGCCCGCCAAGAACAAGAAACTGATCGGCGACCGTGGCCAAGGGGGCCCCGGTCGCCGATTCCTGAGGGTGTGGTCGGTGTTTCTGGCGGGCTATTTTCGCAGGGGATTCGCGGGTTCGTTGGACTGGAAGAGCTGGAACAACGCGGTGCGTTGAATCGAACTCGTCGGTTTCACAGCCTGTTTGGTCATGGTCGGATGGACAGGTCGGGGCGCTTCATCGTCGGCCCCATTGTCCGCTACGCGGTCGCGATCGGCTTTGCTGCGCGCTTGCTTCGTGGATTTCGTCGGGGTCTGGGTGCGTCCCGCGGCCCGCCCCTTGACCGGTTGGCGCCCGCGAGCTTCTTTGGTGGGTACCATCTGGTCGGGCAGCGGCGGCATGTCGGGTGCAACGGCGGGCGCAGGCTCCGCGGCCGGCGTCGGTTCCATGGGCACACCCGCGGGAACCTGCGGCATGTCGATGACCTCTTCGCCTTGGGCGTATCCCCCCTGTCCGCAATGCTGACAGCCGGTCGCGACGGGGCCACAACCGCACTTGCGGCAGGAGTAGATCGGCAGCAACGGGAAACCGCACTTGCCGAAGTCGTTGCGGTGCAATGCCGCCCGGTAGATGTCATGGCGTGCATCCAGTCCTGGGCAGCAGAACACGGAACTCAATACGTGGTGCACTCCCTGCGTGATACTCGTCAGCAGGGGGGGGCAGCAAGCCTCGGCGGCACCGCATTGCGAGCACGCGCCGCACCCGCATTCGGCATTCATCCGTCCGATACTGTGCTGCGCTCGTGCAACTGACGTTGTTGCCAGTAGAAGTACGGTAACCACCAGGGCGATACGCGTTCGTCGCATTATGATCCCTCCCGTCGGGGTGTGATCTTGTGACCTCGTGGATCGCGTTGGCCGCGCGCGATCCCCAGAGGAGGTAACAACAGCCGGCCGCACCCAACCCCGGTGCAATGCCCATCGATTCCGGTTTGCCCAGCCTGGAAAGTCGACTGGCAAGCTCCGCCAACATCGAACCATGCCCGCGAACAGGCACCCAGGTTAGATCATCGAACGGCAACTCTGTCGGGGACCAGATCTTCCCTGCTCATCGTCAGAGTCTCAGCGATCGGAAAACTTGACCCATTTTGCTGAATCTCGCTGCCACCCGCGAGCTGGCTCTTGTGTGGCCAGACCGGCGAGAAGCAGACCGCCGCGGCTGCGAGTCGCGAGGTCTCGACCAGGATTGACGGCCACTTGGCCTGCTTGTCAGGTTGGCAAGTCGACGGTCTAATCGGGTTCACTTGCCGTTTCCCTCCTTCGTTTCGCACCGTCTGGCCCCTGAGCGTTCGGGATCGGTTGGGAGGTTGTGTCGCGGGCCGTGCCCGGTGTGAGAGTTTTGTCATGGTCACGCCTGGAGGGAGTCCGGTTTTGTCCAGCCGGCTTGTCGACGCCGACGAAGCGGGCGATGGCACACCAGTGCCGCGGCCCTGGACTTCCCCGCCTTTCGCACCTCCGCTCGCCCGGCAGGGTCGACGGGCGGGCTGCGGGAAGCGGACGAAACTGGCAGCGATGTGAGCGGCAGTGTGCCGTTGACGCACGAAGGGAAGTTCTGCGATCGAGGGAGGTAAATCTCGATGGAAGTCGTCATCAAGGAAACGTACGAAGAAATGAGCCGTGCGGCCGCCCAGGAAGTCGCTCGGTTGCTCAATACGAAGCCCAATGCGGTCCTCGGCATGGCCACCGGTTCCACTCCGTTGGGGCTGTATCAGGAACTGGTCCGCATGTACCAAAACGAGGGACTCGACTTCTCGCAAGTCACGACGTTCAATCTCGACGAGTACGTGGGTCTGCACCCAGCCATTCGCAGAGCTACCACTACTTCATGCACGAGAATTTCTTCAAGCACGTCAACGTTCCGAAGCAGAACATCTACATCCCGTCCGGCAACACCAGCAATTACCCGGCGTTTTGCGCCTGGTACGAGAAGCGGATCGAGGAGTGTGGCGGCATCGATCTGCAGATCCTGGGGATTGGCTCCGACGGTCACGTGGCGTTCAACGAGCCGGGCAGTTCGTTGACGTCGCGGACGCGACTCAAGACGCTCGCCAAACAGACGATTGACGACAACGCCCGGTTCTTTGACAAGTCGTCGGACGTGCCGATCTACGCGATCACGATGGGTGTTGGCACGATTCTCGAGGCACGGCAGTTGCTGTTGTGCGCCAACGGGAAGAACAAAGCGTGGGCCGTCGCGGCGGCGATCGAAGGTCCGGTGACGGGTATGGTCACGGCCAGCGCCCTGCAGATGCACCCGCACGCCAAGGTCTTTCTCGACAACGCCGCGGCGGGCGAGTTGAAAATGCGTGAGTACTATGACTGGATCGAGGAGCACCGGCCCGGCGCACCGCGGTATTTCTGACGGGAACGACTGGAATGACGGACATTCTCGACAGGTTTTTTCACGCGGCGAAACAGCAGCGGCGCACCGTCGTGCTTCCGGAAGGCGCGGATCCACGAGTCGTCACGGCGGCCCGGCGGTTGAAGGACGAGTCGATTGCCGAACCGATCCTGCTGGGCAGCCCGGCCGAGCTGGAGCAGTCGGCCGGCCAGGCCGGCGTGGTTTGTGACGACATCCGCCAGGTGGATCCACAGCAGTCCGACAAGTTCGAGGAGTACGTCGCGGCGTACGTGGCGCGGCGGGACGTAAAGGACGGCATCGCGCGGCGGATGGTCGAGAAACCGCTCTTCTACGGCGGCCTGATGGTGGCGGTGGGGGAGGCGGACACCATGGTGGCCGGAGTCGCACATGCCACGGCCTCCGTGATCCAGGCCGGCGCGCTGACGATTGGCCTGCGCGGGCATTGAGACCGTTTCCAGCTTCTTCCTGATGGTCCTGCCGGAATTCCGCGGGCAGAAACACCGACCGTTCATTTTCTCGGATTGCGCGGTGACCGTAGCACCTACCGCGGCTCAACTGGCCGACATCGCGTTGGCCTCACATGCCAGCGCCACGAAGCTGCTGACCGAAACACCGCGGGTCGCCCTGCTGTCGTTCTCCACGCACGGCAGTGCAGCGCACGCGATGATCGACAAGGTGACAGAGGCTCTGGCGCTGGCCCGGCAGCGAAATCCGGCGGCCTTATTGGACGGCGAATTCCAGTTGGACACGGCCATCGTTCCGGAGGTGGCCGCCAAGAAAGTGAAGTCCGCCAGTTCGGTGGCCGGTCAGGCGAACGTGCTGGTGTTCCCCGACCTGAATACGGGCAACGTGGCCTACAAGCTCGCTCAGTACATGGCCGGAGCGCGAGCGATTGGACCGTTCCTGCAAGGATTCGCACAGCCGATCAGCGACCTGTCGCGCGGAGCCAGCGCCAACGATATCGTGGCCACCACGGCCGTCGTGCTGGCGATGGTGTGAGAGCCAGAGAAAAAAAGTCCCGAAGCATGAAGATACTCGTCGTCAACTGCGGCAGCTCGTCCATCAAGTACCAGCTGTACGGCATGCCCGATCGCGATGTACTGGCCAAAGGCCAGGCCGAACGAATCGGGGAAGTGGGGTCGTCGGTCCGATTCGAGTCGGGGGCGCGCGAGCATCGCCTGCAGCAGTCCATTCCCGATCACGAAGAGGGCATGCGACTGATCCTGCACAGCTTGATGGGGAGCGCAGACCATGCGCTGGACGACACTCACGAAATCTCCGCCGTCGGACATCGCGTCGTCCATGGCGGCGAGGAGTTTTCCGGGTCGGTGCTGATCGACGATACCGTGCTGCGGTCCATCGAACGGTTCGCCGACCTGGCTCCCTTGCACAATCCCGCTAACCTGACGGGGATCCGCGCGGCCATGCATGCGCTGCCCGACATCCCGCACGTGGCTTGTTTCGACACCGCCTTTCACGCCTCGATTCCCCGCGTGGCATATCTGTATGCACTGCCCTACACGGTGTACGAAAAGTATGGTGTGCGCCGCTACGGGTTTCACGGTTCTTCCCACCGGTACGTTGCCGCCCGAACCGCAAAGATCCTGGGCCAGTCTCCCAACACCACCAATTGCATCACGGTCCACTTGGGCAACGGGTGCTCGATCACGGCGGTGCGGCACGGCAAGTCGACCGACACTTCCATGGGCTTGACCCCACTGGAAGGACTGGTCATGGGCACGCGGAGCGGAGATATCGATCCGGCGATTCTGTTCTACTTGGCCGACAAGGGATACGACCTGGCATCTCTCAACAAATTGTGCAACAAGGAGAGCGGGCTGTTGGGCGTGTCGGGCCTTTCGAACGACATGCGAACGCTCACCCAAGCAGCGGAGGCAGGCCACGAGCAGGCACAACTGGCCATCGACATCTTCTGCTACCGCGTGCGCAAGTACATGGGGGCCTACCTGGCCGTGCTGGGCCGCGTGGATGCCATCAGCTTCACGGGCGGCATTGGCGAACGAGCCGTGGATGTCCGCGCCAGGATCTGCAGCGACCTGGAACCGCTCGGGATCGTGCTGGACGCCGAGAAGAATCGATGCGCCGTGGGGGGCGAGGCGACCATCAGCCCGCCGCATAGCCGCGTGCGACTGCTGGTCGTTCCCACGGACGAAGAGGGAGTCATTGCGGCAGACACGTATGACATCGTCGAACAAGGATCCACTCGTGGCGGAACCACACAGCTATCGGGCACTCAGCGCCAGTGACATCGAATCGTTGGAACGGCACGGCTGCACGGCCGAGGGAAATGACTGGTCGCGCGTGCAGGTGCGAGACCCGTTCGATCCTGCGCGGATCCTCTACACGCATTTTGGCGGACAAGTCCTGATCGGATCGTTGACCGGTGTCACGCAGACGTCACCGGCGAAGCCGGCCGTGATCCACCACGCCTGCCTCATCGACTGTGTGGTGGGCGACCACGTGCGAATCGTCAACGTCGGCGTGCACGTCGGCAACTACGAAATTGGCGACGGCGCTGCGATCGAAAATGTGGGATTGCTGGAGGCCCGCCCCGACGCCAAGTTTGGCAACGGCGTGGAAATCGAAGTGCTGAACGAAGGGGGCGGTCGCGAAGTCATTCTGTTCGACGAACTTTCCTCCCAATTCGCCCATCTACTCTGCCTGCACCGCTATCGACCGCGTTTCATCGCTCGGCTACGCGCGATTGCCGAAAACGCCGCGCAGCGCGCACACACTGGTCGAGGACGGATCGGTGTCGGGGCCGCGATCCGTTCGGTGACCGAAATGATCGATGTGCACGTGGGGCCGGCCGCGACCGTCAACGGAGCCACGTCGCTGGTCAACGGCTCGATACTCAGTTGTCCCCAAGCTCCAACCCTGGTCGGCCCCGGCGTGCAGGCGGACAGCTTCATTATCGCCGAGGGCGCCCGCGTGACGGGCGGGGCCATGCTGTCCAAGAGTTACGTCGGACAGGGGACGCAGGTGGGTCGTCAGTTCTCGGCCGAAGGCAGCCTGCTCTTCGCCAACTCCGAGGCATTTCACGGAGAGGCCTGCAGCGTGTTTGCCGGACCCTACACGGTCACTCACCACAAGGGTTCCCTTTTGATCGCCGGGTTGTTCAGTTTCTACAACGCCGGCAGTGGCACCAACCAGTCGAATCACATGTACAAGTTAGGGCCCGTCCACGAAGGGCGGGTGGAACGCGGCTCGAAAACCGGTTCGTTCTCCTACATGATGTGGCCGTGTCGCGTCGGACCGTTCTGCGTCGTGTTGGGAAAACACACGCGCGCCTTCGACACCGCCGACTTCCCCTTCAGCCACATCGAAGCCTTGCCGGACGGTCGCTGCTCGCTGATCCCCGGCTTCAACCTGACGACGGTCGGAACCGTGCGCGACGGCGCCAAGTGGCCGACGCGCGACCGCCGCCAGGGACCTGTGAAACGGGATCGTCTGTCGTTCGACGTGTTCAGCCCGTACACCGTGGGGCGTATGCTCCGCGGCATGGAGATCCTCCATGATTTCCAGCAGAAGACCGACCGCAGTGTGGGCGCCGTGGCCATCGGCGGTGCCGAGGTCAAACGAGTCTTCCTGCGGACGGGACTGAAGTTCTACCGCCGCGGGGCCTTGATGTACCTGACCGAGAAGATCATCGCGAGACTCGAACAGGCCTGGCCCGCGGGACAAGGCTCGTGGCGGGCCGCCCTCGGTTCCGCGCCGGACGCGGTGTTCAGCCCGCAGTGGATCGACCTGGGGGGGCAACTGATGCCCGCTGCGCGATTGGAAACGCTTGTCGCGGCCGTCGAAAACGGTTCCGCCGATCTGGATGCGATCAACGCACAGCTCGATCAGATCCAGGCGAGCTATGCGGAGGACGAATGGGTGTGGGTCAAATGGGCGTATCAGCAGCTGACCGATGTCCAATTGGACACGGCCGGCAGTAAGGAAATACTGGACGTCGCCGATACGTTGCTCGCCAACCGCAAGGAATTCCTGGAAGCCGTACTGGCCGACGCTGTCAAGGAGTTCGACCGACACAGCGCCATCGGATTCGGAACCGATGGACCTCCCGAAGCGCTCGACGGAGATTTTCATGCCGTGCGGGGCGACTACGACACGAACAAGTTCGTCCTCCAGATGCGGTCCGAGATCGAGCAGCTCGGCAAGCGCGTGGAGCAGTTCAAACAGCGCGTGGCACAATCTTGAGTAGTATGTCAGGTTGTCTGTGCGCGGGATCCTTTCGCAGGGAGTCATTACATGTCGGACATCGTTGAGCGTGTGAAAAAGGTGACAGCCGAGACGCTGAAAGTGGATTTGTCGCGTGTGACCAACGAGTCGCGTTTCGTCGAGGATCTTGGTGCCAGCTCGATGGAGAGCGTAGAGTTGGTGGCGGCGTACGAGGAAGAATTCGACATCGACATGGACGAGCAATCCGCCCTGGCGGTCAAGACCGTCGGCGACGCCGTGACGTTCATTTCGAAGATTCTCGCCGACTGACAACCGCTGCGCGGAGGCACACGATGAGACCAAGCCACCTGATGCTGGCCCTGCCGCTGGCGGCAGTGGCTTCGATCACGGCCGTTTGTGGTCCTGCCTGGGGCTACAATCCACCTGTCGACAAGGTTGGACCACTGACGGTCTCGATCGAGGGTCCGTCCGAAATTACAGCACGCGAGCAGCCGGTACCAATCGCCGTCGTGATCGCGAGCGAGGCGGACCAGGCCGTTTCCGCCATCCTGCGGATCGGTTTGATCGACCAGTGGACAGTGCAACCCACGGAGCCCGTGCGGGTGGAAGTCGCCGCGCATGGCACGGTGCGTCAAACGTTTCAGATCCACATCGCCGAGCGAAGCTTCAGCGCGCACTATCCCGTGCACGCCTTCGTGGAGTTCGCCAGCGATGGAGTGCTCCAACGTGCTCATCCCATCCTGATCATGGCGACGACCTTCGCGGATCCACCGCGGTCCATCGCTGCGGTGCCGTGGAAGCCGCTGCCGGTGGCCAACCCGGGCACGCTGTCGTTGTGGCAGTTGCCAGTCCGCAGAATGCTGGTTCAGGTGTTCGGCGAGCAACCGCTGTGGATGCCTGCCGGCACGATTGGCAGCGAGACGCGGAGTCGTGCAGACGTGGCGCTCGGCCAGGAGACGCTCGACAACAGTGCCCGCTCGGTCCTGATCCTGCATCCGCCTTGGTGGGAGGGTCGCGTGGGAACGCTGGCTCTGGAGTACCCCTTGGCGCTGCCCAACGAGAAGCCCATTCGCCTGCTGTTTGCCAATGCCATGAACCCGGGCGGTGAGAGTGACGGAGTAACATTTCGCGTGCGTGTGGCACCGTGGGACGCGGCCGACACGCCCTGGGGCGACGTGGTCTTCGAGCGGCACACGGATGCCAAGACCTGGCAAGAGGCATCGGTCGACCTCTCGGCTTTTGCCGGCCAGCAGGTGCGATTGCAGTTGGAATCGCACCCCGGCCCCAAGAACAACACAGGTTGGGATCGCAGCTTCTGGGCCGAGCCGACAGTGGTTGTTGGCACACCCCAACCCCCGGATCCGTTTCCGCCGACCGATGAACGCGGTTCACAGTTGTTGGGGGAAACTCGCTGTGGCGGGGACGCGTTTGCCATCCGCGTCTGGCCAGGCCGTCGCGGGTTACTGGACTCCGTCATTGGCATCGACGATGGTCGGCAACAACTCTACGTGCGTGGCCTGGAAGTGACCGTATTGGGAACTCGCCTGGATCAACCCGATTCCGTGTGGCGGTTGGTGCGCGTGGAGCCGGAACCGACCGGCAGCGGTTTGCGATTGCGTCACACGTTCGAGGGTGTCGAGGGCACGTTCGAATTGATCGGTTCCTTGGCCATCGAGGATCACGTACTGCGGGCGCGTCTGGCGATTGCCAAGGCGCCCCGCCGCGCCCGTGGGTGCACGTGCACCTGGAAGAGGCCGCGTGGGGTCCCTGGAGCCGCAATCTGGCTCAGGTGTATGCGGGGACCGGCAACGTGCTGCGCCAACCGCAAGGGTTCCGACTGAGCTGTGACGGCCATCGGCTGTCGACGTCTTTCGTAGGTTATGATTTTGATGACGCATTCTCGCTGGTCGAAGCAGTCGATACGCCACCGATGCAACTGGACGTCCAACCGGCGCGCAAGCACGCGTCGCTGCACGCTTCCGACGATCAGACTCGGACACTGATCCCTGCGCACAACGTGTGGAAGGGGGTCCAGCAGTGGCGGCAGGTCAACGGGCTCCAGGCCGCCGGGGGCGTCGAGCAGGCGGCCGGTCGGTTTGTGTTTGATTTGTGGGGAGGCAAATATGCGGCCAGCGCCGAGTCGCTCAAGAAGTCGTTCCGCTACGGACTGACCGACGCCATGGTCGTCTGGCACAACTGGCAGCGGTGGGGATACGACTACCGACTCCCGGAAATCTACCCGCCCAATCCCCAGTTCGGGACCGCAGGGGAGCTGCGCGACTTGCTCCAGACCTGTCGCGAAGCGGGTGTGCTGGCCGCGTTACACGACAACTACATTGACTACTATCCGGATGCTGAAGGGTTTTCGTACCAGAAGACGATCGCGTTCGGATCCGATGGGGCGCCGGTGCGTGCCTGGCTGAACGAGGGGCGCGGCGCTCAAAGTTATCGTTATCGCAGCGATTGTGCGGAATCGATCCTGCAGAGCAATCTGCGGCTGATCCGTGCTGGCCTGCATCCGTCTGCGTACTTCATCGACGTGTGGTCCAGCGTGCGACCCTACGATTACTGGACGGCGGAGGGAGAGTACTTCAGCGCCGTCTATTCGCGCAAGACCTGGGGCGAATTGTTCGCATGGATTCGTGAGCATCTCGGGGACCAGGCGCCTCAGATCTCGGAGAGCGGGCACGATCAGCTGATCGGCTGGCTCGACGGCGCCCAGACGAATCATCTCCGCGTCGGACAACCCGTTCCGGGTGGGGACAGTTGGACGGTCTGGGATTGGAAGTGCGCGGACAGCGAACGAATTCCGTGGTACGACGCGGCCCACCACGACCGGTTCATCTTGCACGGCGCGGGCTATGAGTCGAGATACACGGCCGGCCTGGACAAGCGCTTGCACGGCATCTTCAGCGACGATTACATCTCCACCGAGATTCTGACGGGGCATCCCGCCATGGTCCCCACGGCCTTTGGCCGGCAGGTCGTCCGCAAGTACTGGCTGACGCAGGACATCATGCGCCACTCGCCCTGCGAACCATTGAGTCCGTGGACTTTGAGTCGGGCGACTTGCATCGCCAGCACATCGAATGGTCGGGCGGGGCACACGTGTGGGTCAACCGCGGCGTCGATGATTGGCAAGTGGAAAACTTCACGCTGCCGCAATACGGCTTCCTGGTTCGCGTGCCTGTCACCGGCGGGCACCTTGTCGCCTCGATCGAGCGGCGTGAGGGACTGATCGTCGAGTCGTGTTCCTCGCCCCGCCAACTCTACGTCAATGCGCGGAGCCAGCTGGAAACGAATCGGCAGCCGCTCGACCCGCAGACAGACCCGTACGTCCGGCGTCACAATCCCGACCGGCGGGTTGTCGACTTCACCACCGTGGCGACCGGTGGCGCCTGCCGCCTGGTGCACGAGGGCCAGTCGCTGGTGGTGACGCCGCTGCCAGACACGCGCGTGGAGTTCGACGCGGCGATCGCGTGGAACAAGCTGCCCTGGACGTTGCCACAGCCCAAGAAGCTCACGGCGCTGAACCTCGACGGAACGGTGTTATCACAGTCGGGAGCGGAGTGCGACGGCGACACCGTCCGCCTGCACTGCGCACCGGGCGTATTCGCGTATCGACTCGAACCGTGAGCCGGGACAGGCAACGCTGCGACGCGTTTGTTGGCTGGGAAACGCAGGGTGGATCACGTGGCCACGGTCGACAGGCCGGTGGGGAAACCACGAGACCCCTGGCGAGATTGGCCACAAGGAGTCCTTTGAGTTGTGCCATGTTCGAACGGAAACGTGTTGACTATGGCCTTCGGCCAAGGGTCTTGTTGTGCTCCGGATTCCTGGGGCGTTGCCCTCGTTGTACTACACATCTTTTCCCACACGTAACCAGCGCTCCGACACCAACGTGGCGAAAGAACGCTTGTCGCTACGCGACAGCGACTCGTGACTTCAATTGGGACGCCAAAGCCGACTGGCGAGGTCAATTTTCGTGCGGTCGACGGGAGCCTCGTTGCCACGCGGCATCGGCTGTGCGGCACTCAGTTTTTTCTGCAGAGCATCGCGTTCGGCGGGTGGCAGGCTGGTGTCCGTCTTCTTCAGCGCGCTCTCACGCAGGAAGCGCACGTAACTGCGGAGCGCCTCTTCCTGAAAACGCGAATACTTGCTCTTCTTGGCCTCTTGCTCCACGACGTCGGCCAGCGTCGCCAGGTCCTTGGCGGACTCGGGAAGCGGACCGGCAATTTGCACTAAGGCTTCCTCACCCGATTCGCGCAAGTAAGGCAACGCATCCGCACAGCGTCCCAACTGCAGCAGCCAGAAACCGATCAGCTTGCGGTCCGCCGGAGAGGCCTGACCATCGGCAATCGCCCGCCGCGAGTCGCGGACGTGGCCAAATTGGGACTCCCAATCGCGAACCTGCTTGATCCTCTCCGAAATTCGTGCCACGCGCACACGCGCCGCGTCGTCGGCACCGGCTTCCCTGAACGCTTTGCGGCGTACGAGGTTCACGGCATCCACCAACGCCTTGATTTGTTGCGGCGCATCATTCAGGCCGGATTCATAGACGGCGGGGATAGCATCCAGCATCTTCTCGCTCAGAATCAAGGCCCTCGCAAACGTTCCCAGTTCGCCTTGCGCAGCCGTCACATAGATCGCGACCTGCGCTTTGGTGGCGGCTTCTCGCGTGAGCACCTTGAGATCCTGCAGTTCCGTGACGCGACCGACCAGGCCAGCCACATCGTCGGCGATCTCCGGGGCGTTCGACAGTCGATCGACCACGATCGACTCCTCTTGCGCCGTCGGCAATCGTCCGGACAAACTGCAGAGTTTCAGCAAGTCAATCAGAGGTTCCGCTCGCGTTGATTTCAGAGCTGCATTCCAGATCAGATCGTCACGCTCCTGTCGTTCGGCTTCCGAGAAGAGGGCCGCACCAACGGCGCCTGTCAGCATTTTACGAGCTTGTACGAAGTCACTGCCGGACAATGCCAGGCGAATGGATTCATCGCAGGCCGCCAGCTGTGCTGCCGGTTGGTCGGACAGCTTGGCGGCTTCCGATTCCATTTTTACCAGCAAGTATTTCAGCAGCTCCCCTTTCTTCTCCTCGTCCTTTTCTACGTCCCACTTCCGGTACTCATCCAGCTGTTTGCAGGAATCGCGAAAACTCTCGCGGAGCTTCTCCAATTCAGCCGCCGAGGGCCGGTCGGTGGCCGGACGGTCCCAGGTGACGGCGATCGGACTTTCCTTCGAACCTCCTGACGCACGCGCCTGGAATTCGCCATGACCGGGGCGAACGATACGCACGGCATGTTCACCAGGCGTCACCTCGATCACCACTTGCTGTTCGTCGCTGCGCACCGAACCAGCGGTGAGGTCGCGCGGTTGTCCGTCCACCTCGAGTAGCGCCCCCTCTCGTTCGGAGGCCAACCACTGCAGGACAATGCGCGCAGGCTCAGGTTTCGTCGCGTCTGCGACATCCAGCTCCCCGCGTTGCCCCGGGACCAGTTCCACCGTGCGCTCGACGGTCTCGCCACTGGCCAGCACGATCCGCAGCGTATGCGGTCCCTTCCGCAAATTTATCTCGTACGTGTCCGGATTGGCGGCGGCAGCCCCTTCGGTCAGATCGATGGAAGCACCATCGATGTCCAGGGTGGCTCCCGCACGAGCGGCGGCCGGCCACCGCAAGATGAGTCGTCCGGTGGCGGGCACGGTCTGCAACGAGACGCGTTTGCCCGCCTTGATGGAGAAAGCGCGCTCGAACACGGTCGCACCGTCGCCGCACGATCTGTAATGTGTAATCGCCCGGATCGACCGCCAGGCGGACTTCCTCGGCATCGCTGTCGAGCGCAGCGGACCGCCAGTCAAACGGTTGACCATTGATTTGGAGGACCGCATCTTCGCGGTCGGATGCCGGCCACCGTAAGGTCAGGTTGGCCGTCGGCCGTTCCGCAACAAACGTCACCGTCACTTGCGCCAACGCGCCCGAGGACACTTCGATGTGCTGGTCGATCGCCTGGAATCCGGGACGCCGAATCTGCACGCGATGCGCCCGGGACTCAACGCAATCGCCAACGACGCCGCGCTGGTTTGGACCGCTTCACGTTCGACATCGACAGGTTGTCCATCAATCTGAAGCGTGGCGGCAACCCGTTCGGCGGCAGGCCACGTCAGCAGGAGGAATCCGTCGCTCGCCGAGCGGCGGTCAAACAACGGCCAGGCGACAACCACCGCTGCCACGGCCGCCATCGACAAGAGCAGCGGAACCAGCCAGGAACGACGCCGCGTTCGCCCCGCTGAGGATTTCCGGCGGGAAGCACCGACCGGCAGAGTTCGCGAAGTCGTTCCCCAGGTGATGGTGTCGGGCGATTCTGCAGGCGGCTCACCTGTAAACGGGGGTGGCGGACCGGCCGGCTCCGAATGCGGCACGCACAGGCGGGCGTCGTAGGTCGCCTTCTTGTCGGGCGAAAGCAGGCAGAGTTTGGCAGCCGCAACCTCGTTCAGCAGCTTCTGCGACTGCGCGGCCCGCGGCCCATTTTGAAAGGTCCGCAGGTGCACCATCTGGCGATCCGATGCGTTCTGGATGACCTCGGTGTTTTCCTCCAATAACCGGATCCCCAGGAGCCGATAGTGGTTCGGAGGCTGTTCCTCGGGCGGGATTCCGAGCCATTGATAGTAAGGATCAAATGGCTCGCCGGACTGACTCATGGTCGCTCCTTGAAAAACGCCACGCCATGGGCCGCTTCCATGCCTGTTCGAGCTGGCTGCCGCTGGCGTTCGTTCTACAAAGATAGTGTATGTTGCAGAATATGAAACGTGGGCCGAGCTACGTCAATTGGGTGGTCCTTGCGGCCTGAGAATTGCAGGTCAGGCGTGGTTGCTACGGAGGGGTGCCCGCCGAAATACGACGTTGCCGGGCCGGACGATGACCTGGCAGACTCGCGGCGAGCATCGGTGGGTCAGGGGCCTTGCCGGGACGGGCTGGCGATGTTCGCAGCGGGTGGCACCCACGGCCGGTGCGTGTATAATTTCCGTGTTTCCTCCGCGAGAGAATCAGGGCCATGCAGCGAACGCTCCTGAAATCCAAGATCCACCGCGCCACGGTTGTTGATGCCGATCTGCATTACGAGGGGAGCATCACGATCGACGAGGATTTGCTGGACGCCGCCGACATCGTCGTGCACGAGCAGGTGGATGTCTACGACGTGACCAACGGATCCCGCTTGACCACGTATGCCATCGCCGGACCCCGTGGGTCGGGCACGATCTGCATCAACGGGGCCGCGGCCCATTTGATCGAAAAGGGCGACCTGGTCATTATCGCCAGCTATGCACGGTACGACGAAGCCGAAGTCCGGAAACACGCTCCGCGCGTGGTGCTGGTGGATGAACATAATCAGATCAGGGAGCTGCCGCGGACCATTCGAGCCAAGTAAGGGACCCCGACGATGTCCAGGCGACAGGCCACGATCATGGCCGGAATACCGGCCCACAACATGGCGATCTACCATCGGATCCGTTTCTTGGTGGGGGATCCGGCGGTATTGATCGAGTTGCCGGAGCGGGGGAAGTCGACTTCCGTCCTGATTTTGCGCGATATCGAAATGGAGCGGGCCAAGGCCCACGCCCGCGTGGACCGCGTCGCCTGCCCCGCCCACTTCGCACCCGCCGGCGGCCTTTCCGGGGACCGCGAGACCGCGACCGCACAGGCAGCCGCCGAATTCCTGCGGCGCGAGGATGTGACGCAGGTCATCGCCGATCGATCGCTGCCATTGATCTACACCCATGCCCTGCGCGAGGCCGGCATTGACGTGCAGTGTGATCTCGACCTCGGTGTCACCGTGCGGCGGGCCAAGGATGCGGAAGAGGTTGACCACCTCCGCGAGGCTCAGCATGTCACAGAACAGGCGATCGAAATGGCGTGTGGGCTGGTCGCCCGAGCCAAGACCGCCCGCGACGGATCGCTCCAGCATGACAGTGCTCCCTTGACGTCGGAACGCGTGCGGGCGGCCATCGACGTGTTTCTGCTGGAACGCGGGTACATGAACCCGGCCTCCATCGTGGCCGGCGGACCCGCTGGGGCGGACTGCCATAACCTGGGCTCGGGAGTCCTGTACACCGGTCAACCGGTCATCGTGGACGTCTTTCCACAGAATCGGCAAACGTTGTACTACGGCGACTGCACGCGCACCGTCGTACACGGCGAGGTAAGTGACGCGCTGCGCAACATGCGCGTCGCCGTGGCCGCCGCCAAGGCGGCCGGGATCGCGGCCGTGCGTGCGGGAGTGACCGGCCAGAGCGTCCACGAAGCCACGATCGCTGTCATCCGGCAGCATGGATATTCCGTCGGACTGCCCGCCGACGGTGCGCCCGAACACGTACTGTGCGATGGTACACGGCACGGGTCACGGTGTGGGCCTGGAAGTCCACGAACCCCCGCTGCTCGATATGGGCGGACCTGTCCTGGTCGTCGGCGATGCGCGTGACCGTCGAGCCGGGACTCTACTGCAAGGCGGTCGGCGGCGTGCGGCTTGAGGATCTTGTGATCGCCACCCAAGACGGCTGCGAGAATCTCAACCGGCTGTCGGAAGAACTCTCCTGGGCGTGATCCGCCGTGGGGAAGTTCGCGAAGCACGGCAGCCCGAATGCCTGGTCACCTGGCGAGCAACCATCAACTGGTTCGGGTTTGATGGATTGTAGCGACTCTTCGGTCCGATATTCATCAAGTATGCCGTGAGGGCTAACCTTGCCGCCCGCGCTGGTCACCCACGGCGTGGTCGGGATCCTATCCGTCACGCCCGATGCGTTCTTGTTACGGTCGTTCGCCAGGCACACCCATGCATATCGCACGTTTCCGCGTCATCATCCTCCCAGCCCTCGCACTGGCCGTTATTCTGGTTGTCCCTCCCACGTTCGGTTCCGATCCGATCGTCCCGGGGACCGGTGTGAAGATCTCCAAGGTCGGCGACGACTTCGAGGATCCCGACTGGGAGTACTATGCCCGAGGACTCAAGAGCAGCCAGGAGATGGACGAGGAACCTCGTTTGCCCACGGGCGAAGCCAAAAACCAGCGATGGTATGAAGGCATTAAGCGCGGTCACCCGGACGTTGTTCGGCGCGTACCGACGCCACCCGGAGGACTCGCGGGTAGTCAGGGGGCGTTGCTGCTGCAGTCGATGCGGACCGGCATTCCGGGGCGGGTCACCAATCGCATGCAGCAAGATGATTTCGTGGCCGACGTCAACTACCGCCTGGGTGGAGTTATTCCGGTCTCCCAGTGCCCCAGTGTGGTGGTTCGCGTGTTTCTGCCCCTGGTCGATCAGTGGGAAAACCGCAGCGGCCCGCATTTCGCCTTCCGTTGCGCCTTGGATACCAACAAGAGTGGGGAGCCCGAGACGTACTGGCCAGGCATGTTTCTGGTGTTTGAAAACCGCGACGGACGACAGAACGGCGAGCAGAATTTTGCGTACATCCGCATCCGAGCCAACCGCCAGGGCAAGGACTATAAGAGCCTGCCGATCACTCAAACCGGATGGTGGACCCTCGGCTTATCCGTGACTCCCGACGGCCGACTCCACTACTACGCCAAGCCGGGCATCGAGGACCTGACGGAAAACGACTATCTCGCCTCCGAACAACCGTACGGCAACCGCTGCCACGGATTCAAGACGTTCTTCTTCAACGTCTGTAACTTGGACGACGGACGCACCTGGTCGACCCCGTGGGTGATTGACGATCCCTCGGTCTATTACCTCCCGGCGGCCGTGGCATCCAAGGCAAACCCCCACCGCAACTAAGGTTCGGCCTCAGAAGAAGCGCCAAATCACGGCGGTCGGCGGCCGCTTGCTGCTGGTCAATCCACCGGGTTTTGGCGTTCTTCTGTTACCGATCCGCAGCTGCTGTCAGACACGTGGTGCCGGTCGCTCCGACGATCGCCGAAAAAAACCACCCCGAACTAATTGACATATCGCGATATTCCGATATTTTTAATTATCCAAGGAGCACGGCGATATGGCACAGAAGACCGCACCGGTCGTCCACCCGCTGTTGGATTTGGAGTATTTGAACGATGCGGCCGAATGCCTGCGGACGCTGGCGCACCCGCATCGATTGCGGATGGTGCAGCTGTTGTTGCAGGGGCGGTTCAACGTCGGCGAGTTGGCGGACGCCTGCCACATCCCGAGTCACATGGCATCGGAGCACTTGAGGCTGATGCAACGGTGTGGACTGTTGCGCAGCGCGCGACGGTCGTTGTACTTTCTACGAGATCGCTCAGCCGCATCTGGCGGGAATCATGGCCTGTATCGAGTCTCGCCATCGCGAGCAATCAGCAAAGGAATCATCGTAATGCGAGTATGGATCGGTTGGATTTTCAGCCGTACCAACGTCGATACGCTGGTCGTCGTTGGTCTGTTGTTGACGGCGTTCGTGTTGCAGGCATTCGTGCTGCCTGGACTGGGACTGTCCACGTGAGGGCCGGTGAGTTGCGAACCGAGTTCGGTCGCTTCACCCGATTTGGAGCCCGGCGTGGCGGAAGGACCCTCGCTGCCAGGCGGGGGCAATTAGCAGGGATTCACGACTTCAGTAAGAAGGACCTCGGATGTCGGACTCACCTTTGACGATCGTGATTGTGGGTGGCGTGGCGGGGGGTGCTTCCGCGGCGACGCGGGCTCGGCGCCTGAACGAAGAGGCGGAGATCATCCTGTTCGAAAAGGACGAATACGTTTCCTTTGCCAACTGCGGCCTGCCGTACTACCTGGGTGGGGAAATTACGGACCGCAACAAGTTGTTGGTGGCGACCGCGGATTTTCTCCGGCGCCGGTTTCGCCTGGATGTGCGGACGCGTCAGGAGGTCATCCGGATTGATCGAGCCGGCAAGTCGGTCACGGTGCAGAATCGCGCGGACGGGACGACCTACGAGCAGTCGTACAGCAAGCTGATTCTGGCGCCGGGCGCAGCCGATTGTCCCGCCCATCCCGGGTATCGACGCGGCCAACGTCTTGACGCTCCGCAATCTGCACGACACCGATCGGATTGATGCCGCGGTCAAGGCCGCTCGGACAACCAAGGCGGTCGTCATTGGAGCCGGATTCATCGGGCTGGAGATGGTGGAGCAGTTGGCGCGACGAGGTTTGGAGGTGTCGCTGGTCGAATTGCAGCCGCAGGTATTGCCGTTGTTAGATCGGGAGATGGCTTATCCGCTCAAGGAGGAGCTGCAGCGAAACCACGTGCAATTGCATCTCGGGACAGGCCTCCAGCGCGTGATCACCGACGAGGACGGATTGGCCACCGCCGTGGAGCTGGGCACCGGGCAGCGGGTGGACACGTCGCTCGTGATCCTGGGAATTGGAGTCCGCCCGAACCACCAACTGGCCAAGGAGGCGGGACTGGAGATCGGGCCGGACGGCGGGGTCACCACCAACCGCTACATGCAGACGGCCGATCCGGACGTGTATGCCGTGGGGGACGTGGTCCAGTATGCGTTCGGCCCCACCGAAAGCCTCATGCGCATGGCACTGGCGGGTCCGGCGAATCGGGCGGGACGCCTGGCGGGCGAGCACGCGGCGACCGATGCGGCCCATCCGATGTCCGACGTCTTCGGGACGTCGATCGTCCGGGTGTTCGAAATGTCGGCCGCCCAGACCGGCCTGTCCGCGGCGCGAGCCAGGCAGTTGGGTATTTCCGCGCACAGCGTGACCGTGGTGGCCAACAATCACGCCGGCTACTATCCCGGCGCCACGCCCATCACGCTCAAGCTGGTTTTCGATCCAAAGTATGGCCGCGTCCTGGGGGCTCAGGCCGTGGGACAGGACGGTGTCGACAAGCGGATCGACGTGATTGCCACCGCCATGTGTTTGGGTGCGACCGTCTGGGATCTGGCCGGCTTGGACCTGACCTACGCGCCTCCCTTCGGGTCGGCCAAGGACCCCGTCCACATGGCAGCCTTCGCGGCCTGCAATCAGCTGGACGGAATCACCGACTTCCTGGATGCGGATGCGGATCTCAGCGGGATGCAGGTCGTCGACGTGCGGACAGCAGCCGAGGTGCAACGGCTGCCCTTTCCCGGCGCGGTTCGCGTGGTGAACATCCCGCTCGACGACCTGCGCAACCGCCTGGATGAATTGGACGCTGCGGCCGAAACGGCGGTCACGTGTCAAACCAGTCTGCGGGCTCATGTCGCGTCGTGCCTGCTGCGGCAAGCGGGGTTCGCCAAAGTGCACGTCGTGTCCGGCGGCGCGCTGGTACGCGGCCGAGCGTTGGCGCACGATTGAGCGCCCCACGACTTCACCGGACGCTGGCGACCGGTTTGGGATCCGATTTCCGCTCGAACTTCTTCCCCAGGTTCTCGCCCAGTTCGCGGGCGATGTCCCGGGCGTTAGCGGTGTCCGCACGGATCTTTTCACGGTTGATCACCAGATACACCTCCGTGCTGTCGCCACGATCATTGCTCTGCACCGTGAACCAGCTTCGCATCCCTCCGACGACGGCGATGGCAATCGCCATCATGACGAGTGTGCCCAGAAATTTGCGCATCGACCTGTCTCCAGAACGGCACCCTATCGAACGGACGGAACTCTACGAACTGGTCCGATTTCGAGCAAGATCGAAAAAATTCTCCAAATCCTCTATACTCGCGCCCGGTCGTCTTCTCAGGACCGGCCGATCGAGCTACAGTTCGCGGAACCGGGGAGGTGCATGTCTGGAGTCCTGTGCCGGACGCCGCGTGTACGGCGGGGCCTTTCGGGTTGACGGCTCGGCATCGGCCGAGGCAAGGAGTCCGCAGGTTGTATCTGAAGAACGCTTCATCTCGACCCCTCTATCGGCAGGCGATCCGTGCTGCGCTGTTGGGACTCGCCGTGAACTTTGCGCTGGGTATGGTGAAGTTGATTGGCGGTGTGGTGGGGAACTCCTTCGCCCTGCTTTCCGACGCCGTCAATTCGCTGGGTGACTCGCTGACATCCATTGTCGTGGTATGTGCCCTGTGGTTTTCCCAGAAGCCCGGTGATGCCGAGCATCCGTACGGGCACTCGCGAGCCGAATCGGTGGCCGCCCTCAGCGTCGCCATGTTGGTGATGGTGTCGGCCCTCTACGTCGGCTGGGAAGCCTTGAAGCGGATTCACCAGCAACACGTGATGCCACCTTCCTGGACGCTCTGGATCGCCGGCGCCAACGTGCTGATCAAGGAAGCTCTGTATCGATACAAGGTGCAGGTGGGCCGCAGCACCGGCTCGATGGCGATCATCGCCAATGCCTGGGATCACCGCTCCGACGCCTTCTGTTCCCTGGCGGTTCTGGTTGGCTTGGCCGTCGTTCGCGGAAGCGGTTCGCGTTACATCTGGGCCGACGAAGCAGCCGCGCTGGTCGTCGTCAGCGTGATCCTGGTGGCCAGCATCGCGATCTACCGTCGCAGCGCCAGCGCGCTGATGGATTTGCAGGCCGACGACGAGTTGGTGGATGCCATTCGCGGCACGGCCGAACAGGTGGAAGGGGTCCAGGCCGTGGAAAAGCTCTGGGTGCGCAAGACCGGCCTGGAATACCTGGCCGACATGCACGTCGAGGTCGACGCGCGGCTGACGGTAGCCGAAGGACACCGCATCGGGCACGAAGTCAAAGATCGACTCGTCGCGGCGTTTCCCAGCCTTCGCGACGTGCTGGTCCACCTCGAACCGTTTCCCAACGGACATCGCCAGACCGGTCCGTTGCCGTCGCCGTTGCCGCCGCCAAAGAAACCAGGCGACCCTTGAAGATCGCCCGGTTTCTCGATCTCGATCGGTGGCCGACGGAGGAACCTACAGCATGTCGACCCAGGTGCCACCGGCCTGCGAGCTGTTGACGGCCGCCACGATGAATGCGATCCCGTAGCGCCCGTCCTGCACGTTGGCGTATTTCGACCCGTCGCAGTGGAACGGTTTACCATCCTCGTAGGCCCGCACGTCCTGTTCAAAGCAACGATGCAGCCGCGCAAAGGCGTCGTGGAACGCTTCCGGATGACCGGGCGGAATCGTCGGCTCCGCCATCAGGTCGGCCGGTAATTCGCCGAGGAACCCATCGTTCGCGGACACGGCACCGCGATAGTACACGCGTTCCGGTTGGTTGGGCAGCAGGATCCGCACTTCCTCGGGGTACTCCTGCCGCCACAAGAGACTGCCTTTGCTGCCGTTGACTTCGATGCCGAGATCGTTCTTATGGCCGATCGCGATCTGCGAAGCGCGGACCAGGGCTCGAGCGCCGTTGTCCAGCTGGCAATAGGTCGTGAAATGATCGTCCAACTGACGGCGTTCGACGAACGTTTCGAGGTGTGCCTGGAGTTTGGTCACGTTGAGTCCGGTGATGTACCGCAGGTGCATCAAGGCGTGTGTCCCGATGTCTCCACCGCAGCAACTGGCGCCGGCCTTCTTGGGATCGACGCGCCATTCGGCCTGCATCACTCCTTGGTCTTCGGTTCGCCCCGCCAGCCAGCCTTGGATGTAGTAGGCATCGGCCCAGCGCACTTTGCCGATCAGGCCGCTGGTGACGATGAAGCGGGCAAACCGTGTGGTCCAATGGCCCAGGTACGTGTGTGCGACGCCAAACGGAACCTGGGCGGCCTTGACCGCCGCTACCAGCTGGTCCGCTTCTTCCAGGGTGACCGTCAGCGGTTTCTCGCAGAACACGGGGATCCCCGCCTTGATACACTTCATGGCCGGATCGAAATGCACATGGTTGGGCGTGACGATCAGGGCATAGTCCGCGCGCTCACCCAGCGGCTTCTTCGCTTCGGTGGCGATCAACTCGTCGTAGCTGCGATATCCCTGGATCGGGTACGGCCACGCGGCCGCTTCCTGCATGGCGACTTCCGGGTTGGGATGCAGCGCGGCGGTCGTCACGCGACGCGTGCCGTCGAAGAATATCGCGCGCTGATGCGGCTGGACGATGAACGCGCCGCCGCCGCCACCGATCAGTGCCACGTTGAGAGGTCGTAGGGACATCTGTTTCTCCTTGGGTCAGGGTCCGAGCGAGGCCCGTTACGAAAAGCGATCTCGCCAGCAACCGGTCGTGAGTGGCCTCCGGCGCGGCGTACGAGTACCACAATCTCGGTCTCAAAGCAATTTAACCTAGCGGTGATATGGCAGGTCGTCAATCAGAGGATCATTTGCCCAGCGTACCGGCGCCGGGCGTGATCTTGTCGATGTTGGCCGGCGTCTCGATCTGGGTCAGGCCGGTGGTCCACTGCAGCGCGCCGACCACGATTTGCTCAAACCACGGATTGGTCCACACGTCCTCACGGTGTCCCAACGAGGTGTAGAAGACGGGCCCCTTGCCGTGCTGGCGGGCCCATGTCCCGGGGAACGGCGGCCGGTCGTACATGCCACCCTTCATCCCCTGCGTCTCGTTGATCAGCAACACGTGCAGATCGGGCGCGAAATTCTTCAGCGCATACCACTCGTCGAGCAATTCGAAACCGTCTCCGAATTCCTTCAGGCCGGGGAAGGCGGAATTGACGACCGTCATGCGCGCTTTCTGCTGTTCCCCGTGCGTGACGAACTCGCCGCCCACCATGGCGATGTACGGATCGATCTTGCCAGGTCCACTCGACTCCCGGAAAGAGTCCGTGGCCGCATGGATGCCCAAGAACCCTTTGCCCTGCTGCACCGCGTCGAGCAACGCTTGTTTGCCCGCGGCACTCATGGCGGGCGCCTGGTCCTGTCCCACCGTCGTCAGATCTCCGGAAGTGTAAAACACGTAGGCATCGTACTTCAGATGCTCACCATCAAAGATCCGCCCATCCTTGCTGGGCGTCACTTCAAAACCATGGCGTTGGCCGATGTCGACCAGGATCTTCTCCGAATGGCTCAGTTGACCCTCCTTCCGTTGGACGACACTGTGTTCAAAACCGGCCGATTTCGTGAAGTAGAGAACCTGTTTTGGTTTGGTGGTTTGCGCCGGGAGCGCGCGGGTGACGGCGGAGGCCAGCAACGAAGCGCCGCCGATCTGCAGAACCTGACGACGTGTGAATCGCATTGCACTCATACTACAAGCTCCTGAGAAGTTAGTTGGCCGCTGAGCGGGGTCGAAGCGCCGCACCGTGCGAGCCACCGGGGGAACCCGCACGCGCCGCGTCGGACCCTCAAGATACCTCACCTGCCCACCCGATCGAAAGTAGACCGGGGGCCAACATTCGCAACCCACTTGAATGACAGGGTTTACACCACGTCGTGCGCGGCGGTATACTCGCCCCTGTGGCAGGCGCGCTGCGCGAGCGGCGAATGTTCCACTCCGTGACTTCCCTCAGGAAAGGTGAGCGATCATGATCGAGTTGGGGTTCCACACGGACAACTGGCGGCCGTTGAGCATGGGATTCGAAGCCTCGGTGGAAAAAGGTCTGGCCCTCGGGTTGCGGCACGTCGAGTTTGCCGTGATCCACGGACAAAACTTCATTCAGGCCATGGGCTACGACCCGGGCATTTCGCTGCAGTCCAACGCGCGGGCGATCAAACGCTATCTGCAGGGGAAGGGTGTCTCGGTGTCCCAGATCGATGGGGCGTATCCGCTGATGGGGCCGCTGGGATCCTCGTTCGGTGTCCAGTACGTGCAGCAGGCGATTCGCTTTGCGGCCGAGCTGGAGTGCCCGAGTGTGGACACGACGGACGGGGCGTTCGAGATCGAAGGGCTCTCGCGCGAGGAAGTGTTTCGGATCACGTGCGACAACTACCGTCAATGCCTGTCCTGGGCCGAAGACTACGGCGTCATGATCGCCGTCGAACCGCACGGTCCCTACACCAACGACGGCGACTTCATGCAGCGCCTGTTCGACCACTTCGACTCCGAATACTTGCGTTTCAACATGGATACGGGCAACCACTTCATCGCCGGTCACGACCCGCTGCAGTATGTCCAGCGGTTTCGGAAGTACCTGATTCACGCACATATCAAAGATGTGAGTGCGTCACTGGCCGCCGCCGTGCGCGGCGAAGAGACAGGCATCGGCAGCTCGCAGGTGCCGATCGGCGGTGGTGTGAATGCAGAGAATATCCGCAAGGTGCTGCAGTATTTGGCCGAGACCCAGTGGGACGGCGTGGTTTCGATCGAGTGCCACGGCTCGGACGAGAACATGAAGGCCAGCGTGGATTACTTGCGGGGCGTGCTGCGCGACATCGGCCAATTGGCTTAACCCGACCAGGAGACAGGCAATGACTCACGAAATCAATCGACGCACGTTCGTTCAGCAGTCGGTACTGGCCTCGGCCGGCGCGGCCTTGGCCGTGCGTACGGCCCTGCAGCCCGCCACGGCCCGGGCGGAGGACGCGCCGGCCCAGCCGACGGCGACCGCCGCCATGCCGCGCGGCAAGATCGCCGACCTGGAAATCAGCCGCATGCTGCTGGGTGGCAACCTGCTGACGCACTACACCCACAGCCGCGATTTGAAATACGTCTATTCGCTGGCCAAAAAGTACAACACCGACGAAAAGATCCTGGAGACACTGGCCGTCGCCGAAGAGAACGGGATCAACACCGTGGTCGTGCACAACGTGCGTTCCACGATCGCGCTGCTCCAGAAACACCGCCAGCGTGGCGGCAAGATGCAGTGGATCACCTGCACGTTCCACGCGCTGGCCGGAGGAGACCTGGCTCGCTTCAATCGCGAAATCGAGGAGCTCGTCGATGCCGGCACCGATGCGCTCTATATCTCCGGTGTGGAAGCCGACGTGTTGTGCGGGTTCAAGAATGACATCTCGGCCACCAATTCCGCCGAACGCACGGAAGAACCGAAACTCGAATTGCTCGCCCAGGCACTCGACATGGCCAAAGCACACGGCCTGCCCACCGGATTGGGCGCGCACCGATTCGGGCGCCATCCAGGACTGCGAAAAGGCCGGACTCGATATCGATTTCTACCTGAAGACGCTCCACCATCACAACTATCCGACGGCCGAGATCCACTACGATTCGAGCTTCTGCCCGGATCCCGAAGAGGTCATCCGCTTCATGCAGAACGTGAAGAAGCCCTGGATCGCCTTCAAGGTCATGGCGGCCGGCGCGATTCCTCCGAAAGACGCGTTCGAGTATGCCTTTGCGGGCGGCGCGGACTTCGTGCTGTCCGGCATGTTCGACTTTGAAATCGCCGAAGATGCCCGAATCCTCCGCGAAGTGTTTCCCGCCGTGCAGCGACAACGTCCGCTGCAAGCGTGAACCGGCCGCGACGCCCGGGAACGGCGACGGAGGCACGTTGGCTCACACCGCCGTACGAATCACCCTCTTGACCACAGTGAGACTCGGAGATGCAACGCCGCGAGTTCCTGCAAACCAGCGCGCTGGCCGCGTCCAGCCTGCTGGTTCCCCACGTGCACGCTGCCTCCACGCCCGATCCGGCCCCGCCCGAACTGCAGGTCGCACTGATCGGAGTTGGTTATCAGGGACGGATTCTGATGAATGCCCTCGTCAATATCGGCGGGGTCCGCGTGCGCGCGTTGTGCGATATCTGGAAATACTCGCAGAACTACGGCCAGAAGTTCCTGGCTCGCCATGCACAGGAAGTCCAGGTGTATGAAGACTACCGGGAAATGCTGGACAAGGAAAAGGACCTGACTGCCGTCCTGATTGCGACCCCCGACTTCGCCCATGCCGCTCAGACGAACGCCTGCCTCGAAGCCGGTTTGCACGTCTACTGCGAACCGATGCTGGCCCACGATCTGCCGGCGGCCCGTTCCATGATTGAAACCATGCGGCGCACCGGCAAGCTGCTGCAGGTAGGATACCAGCGGCGGAGCAATCCCCGCTATCGGCACGTCCTCGAGAAACTGCTCGCCGAGGCTCGGCTGACCGGGCGGATCACCGCCGTACAGACACAATGGGCCCAGGAGGCAGCGGACCTGCGCGGCTGGCCCAAACGCTTCACCATGCCCGACGACTTGCTGACCCGTTACGGCTACGACGACATGAGCCAATTCCGCAACTGGATCTGGTATCCCCAATACGGCGGCGGACCGTATTGTGCGTTCGTGTCCCAGCAACTTGACATCTGCCAGTGGTTCCTCAACTCGTCGCCGCGAACCGTGATGGCCAGCGGCGGCAAGGACTTCTTCCCCGACCGTCCCAGCCTGGATACCGTTATGTCGGTGTACGAGTACCCGCACGAACTCGGACCGGTCCGCGTGTCGTGCACCATGCTGACGTCGACCAGCGGAGATGGCATGCGCCACTACGAGCGAATCCTCGGTAGCCAGGGTTCGATCCAGATATCGGAGAACCCACGCTGGACGAGCGTCAATCGCGAACCCAGCGGACCGGATTGGGACAGTTGGGTCGCCCAGAATTACCTGCTCAAGGAAAATGTCGTGTCGGTGCACGCGGCACCCGAAGAGGACACGGATGTCCACGTGAGCGGGGACGTCGAGAAGTATCAACTACCCCTGGCGATGACCACATCCAACTGCCAGGCCCATCTCGAGAACTTCGTCGCTGCGGTACGCGGTGAGGAACCGTTACGATGCCCGGCCGATGCGGCCTTTCCCAGTCAAGTAGCCGCGTTCAAGGCCGTGGAGTCCATCCAGGCTGGTTCGACACTCGCGTTCGCGGCCAGCGATTTTTTGCTGTAATGTGACCCGATCGGATTCCCGAGGGCCTCGGACGATGCACGCCGACCCGCCAGGCCAGACAACGCTCTGTCATCAAGGCATGGCGACCAACTTCTCGATCACGATCGCGCACGGTGACGAGCGGTATGCGCGGCAGGCCATCGCCGAAGCATTTCAGGAACTCGATCGGCTCGAAAGTCGGCTGAGCGCCTTCCTCGACCATAGCGACGTGGCCCGCATCGCACGGCTGCCACTCGGCCAGACCTGCCCCATCGATCCCGACACATTCGCCTGCCTGGAAATCGCGTTGGCCGTCGAGCGTGAGACGGGCGGCGCCTTCGATATTGCCTACCGCACACGACCGCATCGTCGGACGTCGGAGCTGATCCGGCTCAACTCGCAGACGTCGGCGGTGGAAGCACGGGCCGCGTCCGTGACACTTGACCTGGGCGGGGTCGGCAAAGGATTTGCCCTCGACCGCATGGCCGCTCTCCTGGCGGACTGGGACCTGCATTGCGTGCTGCTCAGGGCCAGCAAGAGCACGCTGCTGGCCGGCGAGGCGCCGCCGGGAAGCCGCGGCTGGGCCATCCAGTTCGGGACTTCCACCGATTCGCGAAAGATCCTCTTGGCGCAGTCCGCCTTCAGCGGATCGGGGACCGACGTCCAGGGACAACATATCATCGATCCGGCGACGGGGCTGCTGGCCCAGCACCACCGGCAGGTCTTCGCTCAGACAGCGACAGGAGCCGAAGCGGACGCGCTGTCCACAGCGTTCTTCGTGATGGCCGACGCGGCCATCCAGGACTACTGCCGCCATCACCCGCATGTCGCAGCCTATGTGGTGCCGGCGGGCGAAGACGGCTGCGAACGCTCGGTGCATCCCCCGCGGAGACACCGCGACCGTCACTTCCCTAAACCCTTGATCCTCTTGATTCCATTCACCCTGGTGGAGGCCACACATGCACGTTCGACGACAAATCTGGCAGGTTCTCTCGGTCCTGACGCTGTGCGGGATCTGTGCCTCGAGCGGCTTTTTCGCAGGGCCGTTGACGGCCCAGGAGGCGAAGACGGTCGTGCCACCATCGCACGCGTTTTTTGCCTTCTGTTTCGACACGCATGACACTCAGAAGCGCGATCTGGCGCAACAGGCCGCCATGCTCAAACGACTGGGATTCGACGGTGCCGGGCACGTGGGGTTAGACAACCTGGGTCAGCGACTCGAGACGCTCGACGGCGCCGGCCTGCGCCTGTTCCTGGCCGGGATCGCGGTCGACATCACCAAGGCTCCGGATGAACCGCTCAACCAATTGAAAACCGCTTTGCCGCTCCTGAAGGACCGCGACGCATTGCTGTACGTCGTCTTGACCGGCTACCCGTCCCGAGACCCGCGCGGCGAAGAGCCTGGCGTCAAGATCTTGCGCGAGATCGCTGATCTGGCGGCGCAGTCCCATGTGCGAATTGGTCTCTACCCGCACACCAGTGATTGGGTGTCGCGCGTGGATCATGCGGTCGAAGTGGTGAAAACAGTCGACCGGCCGAATTGCGGCGTGATCTTCAACCTGTGCCATTTCCTGCGCAATGAGGATCCGACCACGATGAGCACGGTCCTGCACGCTGCTCGGCCGCATCTGATGGCCGTCACGATCAACGGCGCCGATCTGGCGGGCAAGACTGATTCGGACTGGCAGCGCTTGATCCAACCCTTGGACCGCGGATCCTTCGACATCAGGACGCTGCTCAAGGAACTCGCCGCAATTGGCTACCAGGGCCCGATCGGGTTGATGTGCTATGGCATTGTCGGAGACAGCAAAGAGCACCTCGCTCGCTCGTTGACCCAGTGGCGTCAGCTCGTTCACAACTTGCCGTAGCCCAGGGATCACCGGGCCAGCGAAGAGACGACTGTGCCGTGGAGATACGCACGAATCGACGTGAGGGTGCCAGATTCCAACGCGACGTTGTTGGAGAGAAGGTCATGCCGGACTGCGTGGTTTCCTTTCGCAAAGGGTCGGTCTGGCCATAATGCCACAGCAACAGCCATCGCCCTGGGCGCTTGTCTTCACTTCCGCGCCGGCTTTCAGCCGGCAGCCTTGTTTGCCACCACGTTCACGTGGTGGTGTAAGGCACTCCAAACACTCACCTCAGCTCGCTTCAGCGAGGCTTCTCGAGCAGCCTTCAGGCATCCGCGCCCGTGGTATGTGCCCCACTCCTGAAGGCCTGAGAGCAAGTCCGGCTGAAGCCGGCTGGCCAGCAGTGGAGGACTCGCGATCCACCGGCTCACAGCCGGTGGCAGACGGGATGCCGGCTGACGGCCGGCAGGTGCTGCGCCGTCGTCAGCAGTCGATCCGCAGCGCCTGAGCTTGGGCCTGGAGTGCCAGCTCGATGGCCAGGAAGGTGTGCCGCTGTGACATGGCCTCTTCGGTGCGGTGGAGGCAATCCAGGATGAGCTGCCCGAAAAACGGAAAACCCACCTTGCCGTGCACGGGCATGTGCCGCTCGCCCGCACGATCGACCAAGTACACGTGATCTCCCTCGCTATCGCGCGCGACATCCAGGTACTTGCGGAGTTCCAGGTAGCCGTCGGTACCGACCACGATCGTGCGTCCATCGCCCCAGGCACCCAAGCCGTCGGGCGTGAACCAGTCCACACGGAAGTAGAAGTTGGCACCGTTGTCCGCCAGGAAACTGGCGTCGCCGAAATCCTCGAATGCAGGGTGGTCCGGGTTGTGATAGTTGGCCACCTTGCTGTGCAGCACGCGGGCGTCCTGTGCGGCGGCATAGTACAGGCACTGCTCAATCTGATGGCTGCCGATGTCCACGAGAATGCCACCGTACTGCTGCGGGTCCCAGAACCAGTCGGGGCGGTGAGCGGGACTCAACCGGTGCGGGCCGAGGCCGATCACGTGCAGCACGCGGCCGATGGCGCCGTCCCGAATGAGCTGCCCGGCATGGACGGCGGCTTCGACATGCAGTCGCTCTGAGTAGTAGACGGCGAATTTTCGGCCTGTTTCCGCGACCTTCTCGCGCGCCGCGTCGAGCTGCTCGAGCGTCGTAAACGGCGGCTTGTCGGTGAAGTAATCTTTGCCGCACTCCAGCGCCCGCAACCCCAGCGGACCGCGTTGGCAAGGCACCGGCGCGCTGGCAATCAGAGCCAGCGACGGATCTTCGAGCAGCTCGGCTTCCCCGCGTGCCTGTGCCACGCCCGGATAGGTCCGGCAAAACGCCTCCACCTTGCTCGGATCCGGATCGTAGACCCAAGCCAGTTCGCCACCCGCCTCGATGAGGCCGTTACACATTCCATAGATGTGTCCGTGGTCCAAGCCCACGGCCGCGAAGCGAAACTCGCCCGGGCCGCAGACCGGCTGGACTTCACCTCGCGGAGCATACTTCATCCCGTCGGATTTCTGCGTCATGACTTCTGCTCACTTACCATAGTCCCGCCCGAAAGTGATGGCGTTGTCGGCGAAGTTCGTGACGCTGCGGGTTTTCTCGTGAAAACGCCGCGCCGTGCGGAGAAGGCCCTCCCGCGAGTAAAACGGATCTTCGGGCGTCAACGGCAAGACGACCTGGCCTCCCAGCTGCCCGGACTGATAGATGGCACTGACCAGTTCCAGCGTGCGTCGTCCCTGCGCTCCGTCGATCAGGAGCGGCTCGCGGCGCTCGATCGCGCCCAGGAAGTTGGCAATCTGGCCGTCGTGCCCTTCGTGCTCGACGGCGGGCAGCTGATCGTAGCAGGCTTGAATCCGCTCCTGCGTGGCGACGTCGTCCTCGGGGAATCCGTTTTCCCGCTGCTTCATGGCGCGGACCTGCCACGGCAGGCTGACTCGCGCGCGCTCACCCTGGAACACCAGCTGCTGATCCTCGCCATGATGGACCAGCGAGGAAGTGATCTGCCCAATGCAGCCGTCCGGGTAGGTCAGCACGGCAACCGCAAAATCCTCGACCTCCGAGTTGTCGTGATTCAGGTTCGCCGTGACGGCGAGCAGCTCGGTCGGCAGGCCCATCATCCACTGGAACAGGTCGATGTGGTGCACGGCGTGATTCATGGTGCAGCCACCGCCCTCCTTGTCCCAAGTCCCGCGCCACCAGAGATCGTAGTAGTTGCTGCCGCGCCACCAGAACGAGTCCACCTGAGCGTGGAGCACGCGGCCCAGCAGACCGGCGTCGAGGACCTGCTTGAGCTTCATCACGGGCGTCTGGAAGCGGTTCTGAGCCACGACCGACAGCAGGCAGCCGCTCGCCTGCGCAGCGGCCAGCATCTGGTCGCATTCCTGCAAGCAGGTGGCCATCGGCTTTTCGACCAGCACATGCTTACCGGCTCCCAGCAATTCGACGCTGGCGGGCGCATGCTCGAAAGGCGGCAGACAGATCGAGACGGCGTCGAAATCCGCCTCCACCAACAACTGCGCGCGGTCCTGGAACACGGCCGCCTCGAGCCCGTGCCGGGCAGCCTTTTCCCGAGCCTTGTCCGGAAACAGGTCGACCAGCGCCACCACTCGGCACCGGTGCGGAAACTTGAGATACGACCGGATGTGGCTGTCCGCGATCGCTCCGGTACCCAGAATGGCGATGTTCAACATGGTCGACGTCCTTGGCTATGTCGTCACGGCGACGACGCCGTCCGCGCCGCCGCCACCAACGCGTGAATGTTCTCACCCGGTGTGCCCGGTGAGGTGCCGCCGCCAGCCGACAGCAGCCAGCCTTGGGCGGACGGATGCACCCGACGGCATTCCGCGACGCTCTGCCGGACCACCTCGGGCGTGCCCCGGACCAGCACGTCCAGCGGCGGGACGTTGCCCATCAAGCACATCTCCGGTCCCACCAGTTCCCGTACCTTGCCCAGCGACTGCAGATGGGTGAAATTGAGTACGCGGACGCCCAATTCCGCGTAGCAGCCGAACGATACCGGGTTGTTGGTGTCGTTGTGGAAAAACTTCAGGGCCTCCGGGAACGACTCGAAGATCTCCTTCAGGTATGGATGGGCAAATTCGCGGTAGTCCGGCAGTGACATGAAGCCCACGATGTCGTCCAGCAAGAGGATCCCCTCCACGTCGCCGAGCGTTTCCGCTTGCGCCTCGAGCCACGTGCCGCACCAGCGCCGTCGTGGTCCGCAGCAACTGATGCGTGGCGTCGGGGCTGGTCTTCATCGCCAGCAGGAATTCGGAGACGCCCAGCAAATGCGTGGCCAAGACCAACGGCCCGCGGGCGGCGATGATCTTGAGCACGTGCCCCGCATCCTTGATGCGCGGCTGGAGGCGTCGGTAGTAATTCAGAATGATCGGCAGCAAACCGTCGCCACGCGGGTCAGGCGGCATTAACCGGCTCAGATCCTGGATATCCGAGGTCAGGATGTGGACGTTCGGAGTCCTATCGTGATGGAATGTCACCTTGCAGCCGAAGGCGCTTGGCTCAGCCCCCATGCCCATCTCGACCCAGAACCCCGGCACGAAAATCACGTCGGGGAATTCGCGCGGCTGTCAGGTTGGCTGCCAGCCACACTTCCGGCACGGTCAGATAGTCCAGGGTCGAGATGCCGAGGTAGCCGGGCAGCCAGGGGCTGTCGATGATCAGCGCCACGGGGGGCGATTCGAATACCTCGCCGGCCGCACAGCGCTTTCAGTAGGTCCCACTGCTCTTCGCGCATGGTCACTCCCATAGCTTGATTCTGACTTGGCGATGTCCCCCTGCCATGCCCTCCCGCGCTCATCCCGCAGGTGAAATCGCGAAATCCGCAGCCGGGTCGTGACTGAAGCACTGCCGTACTCTCGCTCGCAGGCCGCGCCATTGTATCAACGCCGTGCCGGATACGCCTCCGCTGGATGAGGGCATCCGGGATGTGTTGCCCAAGCACTGAGACCGAGCATGCCAGGCACGACGCCTGTTGCTATTTGAAAATGACCTTGGCGTCGGCAGCTTCCTTGTACGTGACGTCGCGTCCCGGCGTCCATTGGCCGTCCTTCAGGTATTCCGACTTCACGCGGAACTGGCCATCCGGCAGGAGTTCACTGGTGCCACGCACTTCAGCCACACCGCCCGGATTGTCCTTGACGACCTCGCGAGTCTCGATCCGGCTGCCCTCCAGGGTCATCGCACCGACGGTCATGAAGCCCGCTGTGGTGAAATAGTGGTAGGTTACCGTCTGTTGCGTTTCATCCCAGCGGACGATCGTCTCGCCGCCGTAGGCTCCATCATTGATCGAGTGCAGGATGCGGACCGCTTTGCCGTTGAGTACTCGCTCCCAGCGCATCACGTCGACGACCGGGGCGTCCGGTTTGCTGCCGAGGAACGAGCCTTTCCAAGTCTTGTCCAGCAGCGGCCGCAAGGGCTCAAGGTGAGAATCCAGCGTGGGTGGATCGGCGGCGGCCATCAAGTTGGCCATTCCTAACCCAACCGTCAACAGCACCAAGCGAAAAGCCCGCAACATTCAACAGTCTCCTCTGACGGAACATGGGATGGCAATTCTACGGATCCGCCGGGGTTCGCGTCACCAGTACCAGTCGGTGCCCATACCCGCCTGGCAGGAGATGCTGCGCACACCGGGCACTTCGCGGGCGATGGTGGGGATCAGCTCCAGCGCGCGGGGCGAGTTGACGTTCCCCGTGATCGTGACGTCTCCGCCGCGCGCGGCAATCTGAATTCCCGCGCTGCGCGTGTGCGGGTTCTTGGCCAGGGCCGCCCAGATTCGCGATCCCAGGTGCAGGTCCTGGAACTGCTGGTGGCTCGCATCGGTGGCCCGAAACGCGTCCATCTCCGCCATCTGGGCGATGACGGCCACCGCGTTGGCCACGCTGAGCTGGCCAAGATTCAAGGTCACGTCGTACTGCGTCGCATCGGTGCAGTCGACGCCGTAGAGCAGCTTGGCCCAACGGCCCCGCGCATCGTCCACGCGCTGAATGTACGACATCGCCTGGTCCCGGGACATGCCCGCCTGCTTCGTCGCAGCCTGCAATCGATACTCCAGATCGCCCGTCACCCGCACGCGCAGCACGTGATCCAGCCCAGACATCAGCAGGTGACCCACGTTCCCGTGGTAGATCAGGTTTCCATCGCGGACCTGGTCCAGCAGCACGGCGGTGAGACACTTGACGTAGGCGAGTCGCTTTCCCGGCACTTCCTCCCAGAACCGGGGCGATCCATCCAGCGATTTGTGCAGCTCTGCTTCCACGATGCCGTAGTCGCGGGCCGCCAGACTCAACGCTTCCTCACGGCCCAGGCAGGGATAGCCCAGCCGCTGTGATAACTCGCGGGCTACCGCACTGCCCCCCGCAAACGAGCCGCGACTGATCGTGATGATCGCCATGAAACCCACCTCCCCAGTGGCAGCACCCACCGCCAGTGACCGATGTCGCCCCCTTCGGCCAGTACGGGCACTTTCGTCCAGCCCCAGCACGTCACGCCCATGACGTTATCAATGCGCCGCCGGCCGATGTCAAGAAGAAAGATGCGGGAAATACCTATTCTTCGCAGAATACTGTTTCAGCCGCCGGTATGGACGTCCGGCGTCATTACGCCGGCATTTTGGCCAGAGACACGAGCGAATCCTAATAAAGTGGACACTCATTGACGTCGATGGAACATTCGGAGAAGTCGGCGCCACCGGCACAGACACTACAACCGGCTCAGTCTGTGGCAGTGACACGTCTCTTTCAGGCGATCTCCCCCAGGGCCTCCATGAGGAACTGACCGATGTTCACAGACGATGTCTTGTTGCTGCGAAAGCCACGGCTGCAGCGAGTTGGGTGGTGATGTTCATTTGGTTTGGCGGGACGTATTGGACGTCTTCCGTCACGGCCCAAGAGTGGGAGTCGGCAGCACGGATGGAGGCGCTGATGCGTCGCCTCGAGCAAACGGAGTCGGCGTTGGCCGAGTTGCAGCAGCAAAATCGCCAGCTGTACCAAACTCTGGAACAGATCTCGGCTTCCGGTCCCGAGCTGCCGGTCTCCGCGCAGCAGGCTCCCAAAGCGGCAGCCGAGGAGAAAAAGGGAGAGGAAAAGAAGAGCGAGGAGAAGAAGGAGAAAAAGTGGTACGACAAGCTGAGCGTGCGGGGCTACGCCCAGTTCCGCTACAACTACCTGACGCATCTGGCGGAGGACTCGGCGCCGCCCCAACACGCCGGCGACTCGTCGATCGAGCGCGACCAGGAGTTCTCCATTCGTCGAGCCCGTTTGATTCTGTTTGGCGATGTCAGCGAACACCTGTATGTGTACTTCCAGCCGGACTTCGCCAGCACTCCCAACGGATCCGTGGACAGCATCTACTTCGCGCAGATTCGGGACTGGTATGGCGACGTGTATCTGGACAAGGAGAAGGTTCACCGTTTCCGAGTCGGGCAATCCAAGATCCCTTACGGGTGGGAGAACCTGCAGTCCAGCCAGAACCGGCTGCCCCTGGATCGTGACGACGCGTTCAACAGCGCGGCGAAGAACGAGCGCGATCTGGGTATCTTCTACTATTGGACTCCCGAGTGGGCCCAGGAGACGTTCAAGCTTATCTCCGATGAGAACCTCAAGGGTTCCGGCAACTACGGCGTCTTTGGATTCGGAACCTACAACGGGCAAGGCGGGTCGCTGCGGGAATTCAACGATGAGCTGCACCTGATCTCCCGCCTGACGCTGCCGCTGACCTTGCCCAACTGCCAGATCGTCGAGTTCGGCATTCAGGGCTACACCGGCCGTTACGTGGTGCTGGGAGCGCCCATCGCGCCGCTGGGTGTGGGTCCGGCAGCCATTCCGGACGGCACCCGCAACCGGCCGGGCGGGGAAAACGGACTGCTCGATCAACGGCTGGGTGCCAGCTTCATCTACTATCCGCAACCGTTGGGTTTCCAGGCCGAATACACGACCGGCCGCGGCCCGGAACTAAACGCGGCGCAGACCGATGTCGAACGGGGTTCGCTGGACGGCGGGTATGCCATGCTGTTCTACCGATATCAAACCCCCAATCACGGCGAGATCTGGCCGTTCGCTCGGCGACAGTACTATCGGGGCGGCTACAAGAAACGCTCAAAACGCGCCGGCCAGCCGTATCGACGAGTGGAACATCGGCTTGGAATGGCAGATTCGGAAGGAAATCGAACTCGTCTGCGAGTACCTCATCTGCGACCGGACGAACCTCCGTCCGGAAACCACCGGCCAATCCTACGAGCAGTTCGACGGGGAGGTCCTGCGGTTCCAGTTCCAGCTCAACTACTGAGCGGCTGCCGGGTGCGTTCCAGTTCCTCGGACGACACCGCCGAACTGTTTCGGCTTCCGATCGACCGACCGCGATAAGATAGGCAAAGTCTGTCGATTTTGCGGAAAAGTCAAAGTCTCCCGATTGCAATGACCGATACGTCCGTCCGGAGCGCGTACGCGCGAGGAAAGGCACTTACCACGGGAGACACAGATGGGCGATCCGACGATGGAGGGAAGCGGACGGTGGATGTTGTCGATGTGCCTGCTGCTGTTTGTCCGTTCCGCGGCCCTGGCCGTTCCGCCCGACGCCTTCGCGTGGGTGCCAGCGAGCGACTTTGCGGGGAATCCCGACGTCACCGACGGGGCCCTCGTACCGGGTGCCGTGCTTCCGGTCGCCAACAACGAGCCCGTTTTCCGGTTCGCGTCGGAGGCCCCGCCATTTGCGGCCCAAACGGCCGGCTTCACAGGTAGCGTGGCGGACGCCAACGACCTGGCCGCACCGGCGGCGGACCCCCTGTCGGTGTCCACCTTACGGGAACAACTGAAACGGCTGGATGCGGGCGTGGACGACAGCGGCGCGTACGGGAAAGGGATGACCATTGTGCTGGATGACGACGGCAAGAAGTACATCCGGTTCCTGACGTGGTCGCAGGTGTGGACGAAGTTTACGGAGAACAACCCGGGCACCGTGAACGACTACGGTGAGCTGCAGGACGATTCCACCGATATCGGCATCCGGCGGGCGCGATTCCTCACCTACTCGCAACTGACGGAGCGATACCTGATCCTGATGCACGTTGGCATCAACAACCAGACGTTCACCAACGGAGGAGCGGCCGGCACGAACGGATTTGGCCCCAACGGCGTGGGCAAGAAGCCTCAGATCTTCTTCCACGACATCTACAACGAGTACGCGATCGTCCCCCAATCCAAGGAGCGGGACTTCAGCATGTACGTCGGGGCCGGCCTGCACTACTGGAACGGCATTTCGCGTAAGTCCAGTTCCAGCACGATGGCCTACATGACGGTCGATTCCCCCATCTTCTGCTGGCCGAACATCGAGTTTTCGGACGAGTTCGCCCGGCAGCTCGGCTGGTATACCAAGGGCAAGCTGCACAAGCTCGACTACCGCGTGGCGATGAACCAGCCTTTCAATACCGACGTGCGGGGCGAACGTGAATCGTGAACGAGCGGTCAACGTCCCCGCCAACACGTGGGCCTACGCCGGGTACTTCGACTGGGAATTCTGGGATCAGGAAAGCAACCTGTTGCCTTACAAGACCAGTTCGTGGCTGGGCGAGAAAAAGGTCTTCAACGTCGGTGCCGGGTTCTACTACCATCCTGCGGCCAGCGGCATCTTGAACGACCAGGATCAACTGGAACAGCAGGGACAGCTTGCGGTGGGCGTCGACGCCTACTACGACCGGCCCGTGGGCGACGGCGGTGCGGCGGTCACGCTCTACGGTGTCTACTACATCTTTGATTATGGCGACAACTACTTTCGGAACATCGGCATCATGAACACGGGCCGCCTCGGTGAGCCGCCGTTTCTGATTGCCAACGGCATCGAGCCGACCATCAGCGGGGCGGGCAATGCGCAGCCCTTCATGGGCACCGGCGAGATCTTCTACCTGGAAGGCGGATATGTGCTTCCCAAGTGGATCCTGGGCGACAAACACGGACGGTTGCAGCCGTTCGCCGCGTTCACCCACAAGAACCTGGCTTGGCTCGACGACCCGGCGTTCGATTGGGACATGGGCTGCAACTACCTGATCGACGGACATCGAGCCAAGATCACGATGCAGTACTCCATCCGACCCCAGTTCTTCGCCCGCCCGGCCGGGAACACCGTCGAACGGGTCCACGACGGCAGCGCGGGCGAGTTGATCATTCAAGCCCAGGTCGCGCTCTGAGCAAGCGAACAGCTGCTCTCAGAGCACTCCCGGTTCAACAGAATCGCGGATTCGGAACGAGTCCGGAGTTCATGTTTCCTGGCCTTTGATCCGGGCGAAACGTCGGTTCACGAATCCCATGTCGAAAGGTTATTCCGCCGGGCCAGCGGCGGTCGTACTTGGCGTGCGCTGCCCGAGCTGCTGATCGATCATCAGCAGGCCCATGGAATTGTCCTTGATCAGTTTCAGCTTGCCCACGATCGCTTGTGCGGCCGCCTCTTCCTCGACCTGCTCATTCACGAACCACTGCAGGAACGCCGCTGCGGCATGGTCGTTTTCCTTGATGGACAGGTCGAGCAGTTCATTGATCTTCTTGCTGATCAATCGTTCGTGGTCCAGGGCTTCTTCAAACGCTTCCCGCGGACTGGCCCACTCGGACTTCGGCTTGTCGATCTGCTCCAGAATCACTCGACCTCCCCGGTCGTTGATGAAGTCCACGAACTTCATCGCGTGCAAACGCTCCTCATCCACCTGAATGCGCATCCAGGCGGTCATTCCTTCCAGGTTCTGGGCTGCGAAGCAGTTCGCCATGGAGAGATACAGGTACGACGAGTAAAATTCAGCGTTCAAATGCGAGTTGAAGGCCTTCTCGATTTTCTTGTCCATTCGCAGATTCCTTATACATGGAACGGTTTATCGGTCAGTCGTTGGTATTCTAGTGCAGTTCCCGGCATCGCACAGCCCGCCCCGGCCGTTTCCTGAGGCGGGCGTGTTCGGCGGCGTTTCGCCGGTTGTGCCGGGTCGGGAGTCCGGTGGCGTGCGAGTCCTGCGCGACGAAAGGGAGTGGAGGACCCTCGGCCAGGTCGTCCGCCGCGGTTGGTGATCGGGGGCGGTGGACAGCTCACACTTCGAGAAGCCAGAATGGGGCGTGCCGTTCCCGCGGCGTACCGCGCTGAGAAGATACAAGGCGCAGCGTCCGACGGTGACTGGCACCGGCTGTCCCGTGTGTAAGGCGGCATGGCACTGCCGTCGATCTGGACCGCCCCTGCGACCGACATCCGACCACTGACCAGAGCGATCCATGCCGCCATTTTCCTTTCTGCTGTCCCGCCTGCGGCATCCTGATGTCGGCCTGGTGCTCTGGCTGTGCTCGGGGCTGACCGTCGGCGCAATTCTGCTCGGCGCGGGATCCGCTTTTCTGATCGGGTTCTCCAAGACCGGCATTCCTGGGGCGGGCATGCCGGCGATTACGCTCATGGCCGACGCATTTCGGGACGAGACAAAGCTGTCGGTCGGGGCGATGGTGCCGTTGCTGATCCTGGGCGACTTGTTTGGCGTGCTGTTCTACCGACGGCACGCCAACTGGAAGCGACTGCGGGAGGTACTGCCGTACATCGTGCTGGGGATGGTCCCCGGCTATTTCGTATTGCAGTCCATGCGCAGCGAACCGCTGCGGGCGTCATTGGCATCCTGATCCTCGTGTTGCTGAGTGTTCACGTGGCGTGCCACCGGCTCGGCTGGGAGGCCGTGCTCAACCGCCCGTGGTTCACCGGACTGATGGGATTGTTGGCCGGATTCGGGACGGTCGTAGGCAACGCGGCCGGACCTGCCATGAGCATCTACCTGCTGAGCAAGAAACTGGATAAGCACGAGTTCATCGGTACATCGGCCTGGCTGTTCTTCCTGGTGAACTCCAGCAAGATACCGCCGCAGTGGATGATGGGAGTCATCACGGCGAAAACCTTGCGACTGGACGTTTGTGTGGTACCGGCGTTGATTGTCGGAGTACTATTGGGCGTACGGGTCCACAAACGCATCCCGCAGAAGGCGTTCGACAGGCTCGTCCTGCTGCTGACGGCCGCAGCGGCGTTGCAGATGGTCTGGTTCTGACCCGCACGACGCGTTCCGATGTCGCGTCGATCTCAAGTCCGATGATGTCTGGCCAGCTACCGACAAGACCACCGCTGGCCGGGGTCAGACCTGGTACTCGTATTCCCGATCGGTGAGGATGCCCGGCATCGGCACGGGATACTCGCCCTGGCTGTTCGCCTTGATCGGGGCGGGGCCACCCATGCTCATTTGAGCGACTTCCGGGGCGAATTCGTGCTCACAGTTGAGCATCTGATCGAACGTGATGATCTGGCCGGTGTGTGCAGCCATGCGTCCCATCGACGTCACCAGGCTGGCCGTCGCGCCTCGCTTGACTTCGTTGTAGGCCGTGTCGTCGCGAATCGCATCGACGAGGTCTTCCCATTCCATCTGGTAGGGATTCGGTTCCGGCTGCGGAAAAGCCCAGATTTGATCCTGGAAGTTCTGGCCACGGAACGTCCGGACACGGCCCGGCGCATGGGAAGCGGTCGAGATGATGGCGCCACCTTTGCTGCCGTGGGCGAAGCTCGCAAATTCATCATGGCAGCCGGTCATGTTCCGGCCGTAATAGAACAGCTTGGCGCCGTCAGGATAGGTGTATTCGACGCTGTAGTTGTCCAGGTTCTGATCCACGGCGTCCTCGCGGTAGTGGCGTCCTCCACAGGCTCGGGCATCCACGGGCCAAGCGTCCTTCATCCACGAGCATTCGTCGATTTGATGGATGTAGTAGTCGCTGAACACACCACCGCTGGCCCACAGGAAACTGTGGAAATTGCGGATCTGGTAGAGCACGTCGCTCATGTCGGACTTGTTCGGTCCGGCCGCGGCGGAACGTCCTGCCATGCGATAAGCGCCAGGGCAATCACGTCGCCGATTTCACCCGCTCGAATGCGATCGAACAGTTCGCGACGACCACGGCAGTGGCGGACCATCAGTCCCACACCGACTTTCAGGTTCTTCTTGTCTGCTTCCTCCGCCAATTGGAACATCTTCTTGGTCGTGGGGCCGTCGACCGTCACGGGCTTTTCCATGAAGACGTGGAGCCCTTTCTCGATCGCATACGTGAAATGCACCCAGCGAAACGCGGGCGGTGTGGCAAGGATCGCCACGTCACCCGGCTTGAGGCAGTCCATCGCTTTCCGATAACCATCGAAACCGAGAAATCGACGGTCTTCGGCGACGTCCGCGCGGTCCGCGAACTGTTGCTTCAAGGCGTTGTAGCTGCCGTTCAATTTGTCTGCAAAGACGTCCGCCATGGCGACCAGCTTGATGGGCCCTCTCTGGACCGCCAACGCATTGGCCGCCGCACCCGTGCCCCGACCGCCGCAGCCGATCAATGCCACTTGGATCGTGCTGTCCTCCGCCGCGTGCACGTGGGGAACAAACGTCGCGGCCAGCGCCGAGGCGCAGGCGATCGTCCCGGTGTGTTTGAGAAAGTCGCGGCGCGTGGTTGGCTGGTGGAGGGCATGGCTCATCGTGGATCTCCTGTCGCAAAGGGGGATAGTCGACCAGGGGCGGACGCCCTGGATTGCGGGTAGGCAGCACATCGGCCGCCCGGTAGTCTGGCGGCGTGTGGCGTCAGTTTACCATGAATGACGCCCTGAAACAGCCAGTCCCCGAGAGGGTGTTCTTGACTTCCCTGGCGATTTCCGCGCCAATTGCGACGTAAACTTGCGGTAGCCGACCAGCGGCCTGTGCGGTCTCCAGACCGCAGCACTCACAGGCGGGAGACTTGGACCTGATGAATCGAAAAAAGAAGATGAATTCGACGACGCCTACGCCGCGTTTTCCGCACACGGTGGAAGCCTTTGAGCAACTGGCGATCGAGAACCTGTATCACCGGCACGGTCAGGCGGTGCAGTCTGCCAGTCACCACGACGTCTACATGGCGCTGTCGTACACGGTGCGCGATTATCTGATCGAACGCCGGCGGCAGACCACTGAGGCACACTTTGCCGCCAATCCGAAGTTCGTGTACTACTTGTCAGCGGAGTTCCTCCCCGGCAAGCAGCTCGAACAGAACATGCTGTACACCGACACCTTGGCGCTGGCGCGCGAATCGCTGGCCAAGCACAACCTGCGGCTGGAAGACTACATCGACCTGGACATCGAACCGGGACTGGGCAACGGCGGTCTGGGGCGGTTGGCGGCGTGCTTCATCGATTCCCTGGCGACTCTCGACATCCCGGCCGTCGGCTACGGAATCCGCTACGAGTTCGGCATTTTTCGCCAGACATTCGAAGACGGCTGGCAGGTCGAACGACCCGACGGGTGGCTGACGTTGGGCAACCCCTGGGAATTCCCCCAGTCGGATGACAGGGTGCGGATCGGCTTCTGGGGGCACACCGAGACGTACGTCGCGGACAACGGAAGCACTCGGACGCGGTGGGTACCCAGCCGCGAAGTGCTGGGCGAACCGTGCACCACGCTCGTGCCCGGATATGACACTCCGACCGTCAACATCCTGCGACTGTGGCGCGCGCGAGCCACCGAAGAGTTCGATTTTCAGTTGTTCGATGTGGGGGATTACACGCGTGCCGTCGAAGAGAAAATGCAGTCGGAGACGATCAGCAAAGTGCTGTATCCGAACGATGCGAATCCCAACGGCCGACAACTTCGGTTGAAGCAGCAGTACTTCTTCGTGGCCTGTTCGCTCCACGATATTCTCCGTCGCTTCCAACTCAAGAATGACGACCTGAGCCGCTTGTCGGACAAGGTCGCCATCCAGCTCAATGACACACACCCGGTCGTGGCCATCCCCGAGTTGATGCGTCTGCTCGTGGATGTCTATCAGCTCGACTGGGATCACGCCTGGGACATCACGCGCAAGACGATCGCCTATACCTGCCACACGTTGCTGCCGGAAGCCCTGGAGAAATGGCCGATCGATCTGTTTGGCAGCCTGCTGCCGCGCCACCTGGAGATCATTTACGAGATCAATCGACGATTCCTGGAGGATGTCCGGGCCTGCTTTCCCGGCGACGAAGCGCGCGTCGCGCGGATGTCGATCATCGAAGAAACGCCGGTGCGCCAGATTCGCATGGCCCACCTGGCGACGATCGGCAGCTCGGCGGTCAACGGCGTGGCGGAACTGCATTCGCGACTGCTGCGGGAAGTCACCTTGAAGGATTTCGCCGAGCTCTGGCCGGAGCGGTTCCAGAACAAGACGAATGGCGTAACGCCCCGACGGTTTCTGCGGCTGGCCAACCCGGCCTTGTCCCACCTGATCACCTCCAAGATCGGCTACGGCTGGTTGACCGATCTGGAACAACTCCGGGAACTGGAATCGTCTGCCGACGATCCGGACTTTCAGGCCGCCTGGCGGGACGTGAAGCGGCAGAACAAGCAGCGACTGGCCGAGATTCTGCAGGCGACCGGCGGCGAGGTCGTCAACGTCGACTCCCTGTTTGACGTCATGGTCAAACGCCTGCACGAATACAAGCGGCAGCTGCTCAAGGCCCTGCACGTGATCTGGCTCTACCACCGCGTCAAGGCCAATCCCCAGTTGCCCGTGACGCCGCGCACCTTTGTGTTCGGCGCCAAGGCAGCCCCCGGTTATGCCATGGCCAAGCGGATCATCAAGTTGATCCACAACCTGGCGCGCGTGATCAACACCGATCCGGATGTGCAAGGTCGCTTGAAGATCGTGTTCCCCGCCAACTTCAATGTCTCGCTGGCCGAGCGAATCTACCCCGCTGCCGATCTGTCCGAACAGATCTCCCTGGCGGGAAAAGAAGCCTCCGGTACCGGGAACATGAAGTTCGCTCTTAACGGGGCCGTCACGGTCGGCACAATGGACGGCGCGAATGTGGAGATTCGCGAGCGGGTGGGTGCAGAGAACTTCTTCTTGTTTGGCCTGAACACCGATGAGGTGTGTCGGCTGAAGCACGAGGGGTACCATCCGATGAGCTTCTACGAGCACGACGGGGAATTGAAAGCGGCCATCGATGCCATGGCGCTGGACAATTCTCCGACGGCGACAAGGAAGTCTTCCGGCCGATCGTCGAGTCCCTCCTCAGGCAGGACGAGTACCTGCTGCTGGCGGACTTCCGCTCCTATATCGACGCGTCGGAGAAGGCCGCCTGCGCCTTCCAGGACCGCGACCGCTGGACCAGGATGTCGATCCTCAACGCCGCTCGGTCCGGGTTCTTCAGCTCCGACCGCACCATCCGGCAGTACTGCGACGAGATCTGGCACGTCCAGCCGCTCAAGATCGAGTGATCGGCTCGCATTCCTCCGCCGCCTCACAGATCAAGGCCCACGCGCGCTGCACGTGTTCCAGTCGCGTGTTCGTCTGCCCGATCGACATCCGGATGACCAGCCGGTTGTCGAGTTTCGTGTGAGTCAAAAAAACGCGACCCGATTGATTGATGCGATCCAAAATCTGCTGGTTGGCGGCATCGCCCGACACGTGTCGAAACGCCACCAGATTCAAGGGTGTGGGCGCCACACGTTCGAACGACCGATGTTCGTCCACCCAGCGGGCAAACTGCTGGGCCATCGCGACATGTTCGCGCACCTTCGGCGCAGGCCTTCCACGCCGTAGTGACGAATGACGAACCACAACTTGAGCGACCGAAACCGCCGACCCAGAGGCACGTGCCAGTCCCGATAGTCAATCACGGCGCCGGAAGCGGTGGCTTTGTTTTTCAAGTACTCGGGCAGCACGCTCAACGTCCGAATCAAAGCCGCTCGGTCCGCCACATAAAAACAATCACAGTCGAAGTTGACAAACATCCACTTGTGCGGATTGAAGCAGTAGCTGTCGGCCAGTTCGAGACCTTGAAACATGCCGCGGTATTCCGGACACAAGCCGGCGGTGCCGTACATGGCGGCATCCACATGCATCCACAATCCATGCCGACGACAGATCTCGCCAATGGCCGGCAGCGGATCCACGCCGCCGGACGACGTGGTTCCGACCGAGGCCACCACGCAGCATGGTTGAGCTCCCGCGCGTTCGTCCTGCACGATCGCCGCCTCCAACCGGTCAGGAAGCATGGCGTACGACCCATCGACGTCGATCGTCCGCAGGTTCTCGCGCCCCAACCCGGCGACCATCATGGCCTTCTCGATCGACGAATGAGCTTGCGATGACGTGTAGGCGGTCATGCGTTGGGAGACTCCACGGGCATTCGTGGCGAACTGGCTGCGCCGTTCACGCGCCGCCAACACGGCGCACAGCGACGCGCTTGACGCAGCATCCTGAATCACTCCGCCACCGGCCGCGGACGAATGAAATTGAGCAGGCAGTCCGAGCATGCCAACCAGCCAGTCGAGCACGTGGGTCTCCAACTCCGTGCAGGCCGGGCTCGTGGCCCACAGCATCCCCTGGACTCCTAAGCCCGACGACAACAGGTCGCCCAGAATCGAGGGTCCCGAATGGTTCGCCGGAAAGAACGCGAAGAAATTCGGCGACTGCCAGTGCGTAATGCCGGGCAAGATGATGTCGTTCACGTCGCGCAAGAGAGCGTCGAACGGTTCGCCGTGCTCGGGGGGCGCGGAGGGCAACTTGTCGCGAATCTCCCCCGGCGCCACCCGCGACATGACCGGGTAGTGTTCGACCTCCTGCATATACTGAGCGATCCAGTCAACGACCTGGTAACCGTGTTGGCGGAATTGTTCCGGTGTCATGCCTGGACCTTTCTAGCGGGCTGCCACGCGCTGGTCCGCCCAGGCTCCCAGCTCCTGATCCAGGGCGGAAAGTCGGTCGCTGATTGCCGGGGCATCGGCAGCGGGCCGAACCAGCCGGCTCGCCTCCCGCGCGCCCTCGGAAACAAGTTCTCGGTTCGCCATCAGACTATCCTTCATCAGAGTCAGAAACCGAGCGGTGCCGGGCTGATCCAGCCGAATGCCGGCCTGATTCAATTGTTCGATCGTGCTGACATATTGGTTCAGCGCCCCACGTTGCTCTTCGGTCGTCGGTTCGGCGTCACCCTGCAGGTAACGATCCAGCAGCGTCTGGGGAAACGCCGCCTGATCCGGAGTCACCCCGAGCGCGAGCAACTGCAAGATCCGGTCGTGCACCGAGCGCGTGGGGTGGTATTCGCGCGTGTTGGGAGAGACCAACGCGGCCAGGTACAGGCGATGGGCCAGCTGTTCTCCCAGGCCATCACGACAATCCAGCTGTTGCTTCGAGAGATCGCGGCACGCCTCCAGGGCATCCAGCAGGACGAGTGCCTTGGGCTTGTCTCCCGTGGCCACCACAGCCTGGACACTCTCGATCAGATTCTGCACCGCTCCTTCCCGCGGCGCGGCGGGCCAACTGGTCAGGACTTCGTCTAGCATGTCGACAATGTGAACCTTACCCACACAGCGGTAACACTCCTTGGCATCAGCCGCCGATAAACCGCGGAACAGCTCATCCACCAGCATCTCCGGCGCAAGGTTGATTCGCTGCGCCGCACCGCTGCGCGCCGGAACGGCCTGTCCGACGAATTGAACGACGTACACGGTGGCTCCATCACTCATGTTCGCTCGGTCGGCAACTTCCTTCCGAATGGCCGACCGCGACAGGCCCTGCTCCTGCAGGTCGCGACTCAACGACTCGAACGCCAACGCATACCGCTCGGCGAATCGGATCTTCGCGCGATCGTTCGTACGTAGTCCCGCCGCGAGTGTCTCAGCCACGACGTAACCGGCGCTGTGTTTGTGGTCATAGGGCAGGGACAGCAGCTGCAGGCGAGCCAGCAGGTCCTGGAACTGGATCGCCTTGGTGCGCAGCCCCACCAGGGGATCGACCACCGCGGCAATCTCCTTCTGACCGGGAGCATCGACCAGATTGAACGTCACGCGCCGCCGGAACTCCTCGATGTCTGTACCCCAGAAGTCGAACAACTTCTTGGCAAATTGCATCTCGCCCGCGTCTTCGATCTGCATCAGTGCTCGATCCCGCAGGATCAGGCGAGCGGCCACGCCGTAGGGCTGGCTGACCGCCTGGATCAGCGGCGGCACCAGGTCATCAAACGCGAATTGCTGCGTCAGGAGTCCCTGAACGCGGAATCGCACTTCACGCGACTCATCACCCAGGGCCGCGACAAGCAATGGAATCGCTGGCGGTCCTTTGGTCGCCAACTGCCGAGTCGCCTCATTGCGAACGGCGAAATCTTCGTCATCGAGCTGGGCGATCAGCTGTTCAATCGACCGCTCGGCCGCATCACGCTCCTCCGTCACCCGGTCCGTCGTGCCGCCCTTTTTCTGGGCGCACCCGGCCTGGGCAGTCGGTGGTCCGCAGAGGCCGCACATGATCAGGCACGCCCCCAGGGCGCTTACCAGCCAATGTGTTGCCCGCGGTGCGCGGGGCAGTCGGCTACGGCATCGGCATCGAATCCTTCCAAACCCGTCGGCAGTCAGCACACCCCCGCGCAAGCCGGCCGAAGCACGCCTGGCGCGTTGCACATGGTTCGAGCAGCACCAGCTGGCAGCCGGTGGCAGACCGAGGGCCGACTGAAGTTCGGCAGGATTCGCTGGTCCGTCCATTACACTCGTTGGCCTCTATCCAGGATTAGAAGGGGAACAGTTGTTTGATTTCGTCGGGCGTGGGACGGCGCCCGTACTCGCAGATCTCGAACACCTCCGCATGCTTGACGGCCTGACCAGCCTGTTCGCCGTACCAGCGTACCAGCGCCTTCCGGAAAGTGTCGGCTTCAGTGGCTTGTCGTTGGCCCCATCGCTGGCGAATCCACTCCAGGCGTCCTGCGGCATCCGCGGCAGGGGGGATGCCGTCGACGAGTTCTTGATTCCCATTGGCACCCCCTTCGAACACCTGCGATTCCAGTTTGCTGACGGCAAGAATTTTCTGTTCGATGACATCGTCGACGGAGACGGCGATATCTGCTTCAAACGGGTACGGCTTCTGAAAGCGGTCGCTCGAGTAGAGAAACACCGGGTTCTTCGTCAGGGGTGGCGTGTCGGGGCAGAAGAACGGAACCGTCACCATGTACGCGGCATCCTGGACCAGCACGCCCACGTACCGGTGGTCCGGATGATAATCCCAGGGGCGGTGCGATATCACGATGTCCGCGTTCCAGTCGCGAATAAGACGCACGATGGTCTTGCGATGTTCAAGAGTCGGGAGCAGTTCACCGTCATGGATGTCGAGCACTTGAGCGGTCGTGCCGAGGATTCGGGCGGCTTCCATGACTTCCGCGGTTCGCCGCTGAGCCAACTCGCCTCCCGCCATCTGCCAATGACCGATGTCGCCGTTCGTGACGGAGACGAGCTGCACCTGGTGCCCCGCCCGAGCCCATTTGGCCGCCGTTCCTCCCGCTTTGAATTCCGCATCGTCCGGATGTGCGCCGAAACAGATGATGCGCAATTTGCCTGCACCTGTCGGCTCAGCCGCCAACAGAGTGGGCAACCACACCACACCCAAGAGAAGCGCCACCGAGCATCTCGAGATCGTCGCTGAGTTTCGCGCCGCGTTCCGCATTGCCTGATCTCCTCACTGTGTGACCTGCCGGCCATGAATCGGGAACCAACAGTCTAACATGCCGGATCCCGGTTGAGGCCAACGCCGCACCGCCCCGGGGCGAGAATTTCGAGAGTCCGGGCGACGACACGGCGTGCGGGGCACTCGCACTTCCACCATCGCACAGTCCCACCATACTGTCGCCACGAGGCCAGATCCAGGCCGCGTACGGAGGTAGCTTTCACGGGGGAAATGGTGGACAATCACTCCCGTTCCGACACTCTCATTCCACCGAAGGTTGCCCGCCATGCAGTCGCTGTGCATTGCCCTCAGAATGACTTGGATACCGGTCCTGGCCGCGGCCACCTGTTGTCCGGGTCAGGCGGAATCGACAGCCGATCCGTGGCGCGCACTCCAGCGCGTGCCGCGCGGAATCCCCGAAGCGGGCAGCCATCCCGGCAACGTGTTCTTGCTCGGTCAACCGGTTACGATCCCAACGCCGCACCTCACACGACCTGCGGCCACCTGGCGAGCGACGGACGAGCAAGGGCGCGACGTGGGACAGGGTCCGCTCGGCGAACCACCGACGACCACGGTGGAACTCGGCCCGCTGGAAATCGGCTGGTATCGGATCAGCTTCCGCGACGAGACCTCGCAGGAAATCGATTGGACAACTGCGGCGGTCCTCGCGCCTTTGCGGGTGGCCACGCCGCAGGATTCCCCGATCTGTGTCGACAGCGCCACGGCCTGGTTTGCCAAGAACGATCCCCACAAACAAGAGCAGTTGAGCCGACTGGCCGCGCTGAGTGGCGTGAACTGGGTGCGCGATCGAATGCGCTGGCGTGAACTTCAACCGGACCGCGAGCGGTTTGCGGACGCGACCACCTACGACACATCCGCCGAGCTGCAGCATCGTTTCGGTCTCAAAGTGCTGCAGGTGTTCCACGACACACCGCCCTGGGCGACCGCCGCGCGTGGCGAAACCGGTCGGTTCCCCGGCGACCTGCGCGCGGCATACCAACTGGGGCAGGCACTCAGCCGCCGATTCCAGGGACATGTGCAGGCGTGGGAGCCGTGGAATGAGGCGAACGTGGCCACGTTCGGCGGTCACACCATGGACGAAATCTGCTCCTACCAGAAGGCCGCCTGCTTGGGGTTCAAGGCCGGAGATCCGCAAGTCACTGTCTGCTGGAACGCGACCACCGGAGTTCCCACCGACGATCAGACCACCGCCGTGCTGGAAAACGAGACGTGGCCGTACTTCGACACCTACAACATCCACACCTACGACTGGTCGCACGGCTACGCGGCGCTGTGGGAACCGGTCCGCCGTGCCGCGTGCGGAAAGCCGCTCTGGATTACCGAAAGCGATCGAGGGATGGAGTTCGATCCGTCCTCCACCCGACGAGACTTGTCATCGGACAACGATCGCAAGAAGGCTCAGTACGTGACGCAGTCGTACGTGACCAGCCTGTTTGCCGGTGCCCACCGCCATTTCCATTTCATTCTCGGTGAATACAGCGAAGGAAAGACACAGTTCGGGCTGTTGCGCGACGACTTGACTCCCCGCCCCGGTTACGTGGCGCTGGCAGCGCTGGGGCGACTGCTGGCCGGCGCAAGGTGCCTGGGCCGATATGCCACCGACGAACAACCGAACATGCACCTCTACGCCTTTCGTGGCCAACCCGACGGGGACGCCCGGGACGTCGTCGTGGGCTGGGCTGAAACCACCGCGGACTGGCCGGAACGAGGCGTCTGTACGATGCCCTGGTCCCCGCCTGCCGAGTGGCACATCGAGAAGTGTTTTGACTATCTGGGACGACCGGTCGCCGTCGAGACCGTCACTGCCTTGACGTCGGCACCCATCTGTCTCGTAGTGCCCCTGGGAACGTGCGACCGTCTGCCATTGCGGCTGCCATCCCGGTCGGAACTGCGCACGGGATCCCCCTGTCCGGTCGTGCTCCAGTGTCTGCTCCCTCGGGGCACGTCCGAGCGTGTCGAACGCCAGGCCTGGGCGTGGGAAATCGAGCACACCCTGCCGAGCGAGAAGGACGTGGAAGTGCCGCTGTACATCTACAATTTCTCCGACCAGGTGGCGCACGGCACAGTGACTTTGGAGCAACTACCCGCGGGCACTCGCTTTTCGCCCGACCATTGGGACGTCGACCTGGAACCGCAAGAACGCCGGTTGCTGCCCGCTCAGGTGCGGATTCCCCAGGACTCCGGCAGCGAGTGGATCAAGATCCGCGGTGACTTCGGCCCAGTCGGTCGGCCGGTGTTGGCGCTGCGGCTGCGCAGTGCGGGAATGAGAATCACGAATGACGAATGACGAATGACGACAACGACCTCAGGGAGACAATCGCATGGTCCGCCAACTTGCCATATTCGTGGGACTTCTCGCTGCCAACGTATCCCTGGTCCCAGCCGATGCCGCAGATCCAGTGGTGCCGGGGCTGACCGAACTCTGTCGTCTGGACTTGCTCCCTCGGTTCAAGCCGTCGGTCTTCGTGGGGTCGGTGTCCAGCTACGACCGCACGGGCGGCAACGACGACGGGTTTTCGGGTCAGTATTCGTACGTCGCCAAAGTGGACGGTGGATTGGTGATAGCCGATCTGCAGGGTCCCGGAGTGATCTATCGCATCTGGACTCCGACGCCTTCGGACGACTGGTTTGAGTTCTACTTTGATGGAGAAACAACGCCGCGGATTCGCGTGAAGTTCGGCGACATCTTCACAGGCGTCCAAGCGCCGTTCGTTGCGCCGCTCGTCGGATTCGGCGCGGGAGGGTTTTACTGCTATGTTCCGTTGCCGTACCAGAAGTCGTGCAAGATCGTGGCGCGGGCGGAGCGAGTTCAGTTCTATCAGATCAATTACGCGACGTATCCGGACGACGTGCCGATCGCCACGTGGACCGCTGACGCCGACGCGGAACAAATCGCGCTGCAGCAGGCGCGCGCAGGCGTTGTTCGGGTCGGCCGGCGCGGATCTCAGCCAGAGTGTCGCACCGGCCGGCGCGATCTGCGCAACGCATGTGCAGCAGGTGTCGCTTGCGCCCGGATCCACGGCGACGCTGTTCGAATCGCAGACTGGCGGTCGCATCGTCGGAATGCGTATCACGCCGGCGACAGCCCTGGCCGGGAAGGGACGCGATCTGGTCCTGCGGATCACCTGGGACGGCCAGCCGCACGCGGCGGTGTTGTGTCCGGCCGGCGACTTCTTCGGCTACGCCTGGGGGCAACCGGCCACTCGCTCGTTGTTCGTGGGCACGGCGGGAAGCAGCAGCTACTGCTATTTCCCCATGCCATTCGACAAGTCGGCGAAGATTGAACTGCTGTCCGAGCGGGCGGAGGCAGACTCCGTGGAACTCCGCGCGGAAGTGATCACCGCACCTGTCCCTAGGCAGAAAGACGAAGGCCGATTCTGTGCGGTGTGGCGGCGCGAGAATCCGACCACCAAGGGCCGCCCCTTCACGTTCGTGGATTGTGAGGGACGCGGGCACGTGGTGGGCTGTTTCCTGCAGGCCCAGGGGATGGTGTCGGGCGAGACGCCGTTCTTCGAGGGTGATGACGAGACGACCATCGACGGCCAGACGACGATCCGCGGAACGGGTTCCGAAGATTTCTTCAACGGTGGCTGGTACGACGTCCCTGATCGCTGGGAGAAGAACTTGTCGTTTCCGCTCAGCGGCTGCCTGGCCTATCAGAAGCCGCTGGGACGAAGTGGCGGCTATCGCCTGATGCTCGGCGACGCGTATGCGTTTCGCAAGAGCCTTCGCCAGACCATCGAGCATGCGCCGACCGGCAACGACCTGGACGCGGATTACGTGGGCATGACGTTTCTCTATCTCGACACACTCTCCGCGGTGGCCGGTGCGTTGCCGCCGGTGGCTGACCGCCGAGTCGTCGATCCGACCCGTATCATCTTCAAACCGGCGTGGGCCGTGCCGATCCAGGCTTTCACGTTCCGCGACGCCACGCTTACGAAAATGGACGAGGACGTCGCGGGACAGAAGATCTCCTTCCTGCGCATGCAGTCGGGGGCCAAGGACTGGTTTGGAGCGCCCTTCATTGCGCTGACGTGTGCGTTGCCGGCAGCCGGCAAGTATCGCGTGACCATCGAAGCGGTGCAGGGTCCCGCACAGGCGGTGGTCCAGCTGTATCGCAATGAGATGCCCGCCGGCGAGCCGGTCGATCTGTACGCGGAGCAGCGAAGCGCGAGTGGACCTGTTGCGATGGGAACCATCGATGCCGACGAGGGACCGGCCACGCTGATGTTCAAACTGGTCCGCAAGAACGACCAGTCGACGGGTTCGGATTGGACCTGGCGACCATCCAATGCGAAAGAACGGAGTAGCGTGTCGCGCGGTTGCTGTCGATCGCTATGACCGTAGGGCGGACTTCCAAGTCCGCCCGCCCCGCATTTTCACAACTCAGCCGCTGGACAGGAACGGGGCGAATGAACCACCCTACGTCGTGCCCGGAACTTGGGACTCACTGGCGCGGCATGTAGTGCGAGCTGTGACCGTGGTAGACCTCGGCCGATTCCATGACCGTCTCGGACAGCGTGGGATGCGCGTGCACGGTCATCTTCAGGTCGGTGATCGTGCAGCCCATTTCGATGGCCAGCGCACCTTCCGCGATGAGTTCTCCGGCCCCGACCCCCACGATCCCGACACCGAGAATCATCTCGTTGTTCGGATCGACAATCATCTTGGTCAAGCCGTCGTTGCGATCCAACGACGTGGCACGACCGGCAGCCGACCAAGGGAAGGAAGCCACCCGGAAGGACACGTTGCGATTCAGCGCTTCGGTCTCGGTGATCCCCACCCAGGCCAGTTCCGGATCGGTGAACACGACGGCCGGGATACATTTCGGATCGTACGCCGAAGCTTTGCCAGCCAGCACTTCCGCGGCCACGCGCCCTTCGTAGCTGGCCTTGTGGGCAAGCATCGGTTCACCCGCCACATCGCCAATGGCGAAGATGTGCGACTCCGCGGTCCGCCGCTGATGGTCGGTGACGATAAATCCTTTGTCGTCCACTTCGATGGCCGTGTGCTCGAGTCCAATGCCTTGGGAGTTCGGCCGTCGGCCGACGGATACCAGGATCTTGTCGAAAACGCGTGAAGGTTGTGGCAGGTCCACACCCAACAACTTCACATGCATACCGTCCGACTGCTGGACAACCTCGGTGACCTTCGTGTTGATCAACACGTCGTGGAACCGCTTCTTGGCGGAATTGAAGACCGGCGCCACGAGATCCGGGTCCGCGGCGGCGATGATCGAGCCGAGTGACTCGACGACGGTCACTTGCGAGCCGAGCGCTGCGTACACGGTACCCATTTCCATGCCGATATAGCCGCCCCCGATGACGAGCAGCCGGGGGGGGATTTCACGCAGTTCCAGGGCAGCGGTCGAATCCCACACGTGCGGCGAGTTGTAATCCACGAACGGCAGCCGCGTCGGCGCGGAACCGGTCGCGATAATCAGGTTTTCGAACTCGATCGTCTCCCGTCCGCCCTCTTGTAGATCGACGACCAGCGAATGGGGCGACGCGATGACACCGTGCCCGCGCACGAAATTCACTTTGCGTCGGGTCTTGAGCGCGCCCAGCCCACCGGTCAGCTTGCCGACGATCCCGTTCTTGAAACGCCGCAGCTGATCGAGATCCAGCTGGGGAGGTTGAAACGTCAACCCCATCTTTTGCGCATCCGCCAATTCGTTGATCAGCTTGGCCGCATGCAGCAGCGTCTTGGAGGGGATACACCCTTCGAACAAGCAGATGCCACCGGGATTCGGTTTGGCGTCCACCAAGGTCACTTCCAGGCCTAAATCGGCCGCCAGAAACGCGGCGGGGTATCCGCCCGGACCGCCTCCGAGCACCAGAAGCTGGGTTTTGCTGTGTTTGTCAGCCATACAAGTTAACCCTCCATGGCCAGCAACAAGGGCTGTTGAATTGCTTCCACGATCCAGCGGAGGAACCGCGCACCGTCGGCGCCGTCCACAATCCGGTGATCGAACGACAGGCTCAAGGGCATCATCAGGCGCGGCTGGAACTGCCCTTCGAGATGGACCGGTTCGTAATTGCTGCGGCCGATTCCCAGTATAGCAACTTCGGGATCGTTGATGATGGGGGTGAAGTGGCCGATGCCGATACCTCCCAGATTCGTGATGGTGAACGTGCCACCCGTCATTTCCTCCAGGGACAACTTGCCGGCCCGCGCCGAGCCGCCATCTCCGTCAGTTCCACCGACAGCTGAGTCACCGTTTTCTGATCGGCGTTGAGAATCACCGGGACGACCAGCCCGCGGGGCGTGTCGGCCGCGACCCCCACATTGACATACTTCTTATAGACGATTTCCTGCTGCGACATGTCGATGCTGCAATTGAGCGCCGGGAACTTCCGCAGCGCCGCCGAGGCAATCCGCAGCAGCATGGCCGTGATGGTCAGCTTGCCCCCCGCCTGTTCGACGTGCGATTTATACTGCTGACGGAATTGCTCCAACGCCGTGACATCGGCCTTGTCGTGCAACGTCACGTGGGGCGCCTGCCAGCCGCTTTCCATCTGCAAGGCGGTCTTCTTGCGGACATTCGACATCGGCTGGCGATCGATTTCACCCCACTTGCGGAAGTCCGGCAACGCCTTGCGCGCCACGCCACGCGGGCCGCCGGTCGGCGTGCGACGATTGAACGCCTTGATGTCCTCGATCGAGATCCGGCCGGCGGGACCCGATCCGGACACCTGACTGATGTCGACGCCGATCTCGCGCGCGAACTTGCGCACCGAAGGGGAGGCCGGCACCGGCCGATCGTTTTCCGCCACCGGGACTTCGATCTGTTCCGGCGAGGTCGACGTCACGACCTGGGGCGGCGACTGCGGTTCGGACGCGGGCGGCGGGGTGGCGACGGGCGGTGCTGTCGGCGGCGCGGCGGCGGCCGGCAGGCTGCCGCGGCAGCTGCCGTGACAACGGGCGCAGGGCTTTCGGAGGCGGCTGCTTCGATCGTGGCGATCACGTCGCCGACCGACAATTTGTCACCCACCGAGACGGCCATTTCGATCAGCTTACCGGCGATCGGAGCCGGAACGTCGGTCACCGCCTTATCGGTTTCCACTTCGATCAGCGTCTGGTCCGCCTGGACAAAATCGCCCACGGCGACGGCAATCGAGACCACTTGTGCCGATTCAATGTTTTCGCCCAGATCAGGCAGCTTAAAGACTACCGCCATCGGTCAGGTTCCTTGCTGGATCAAACGTACCAAGGGTTGCTTTTATCCGAGTGAATGTTCAGGTCCTGAATCGCCTGGCTCGGCAGGTCCTCCGGCACCTGGTTGCGGCGGGCCATGGCATACAGCGTGGCCAGCACGATGTGTTTGGCGTCCACTTCGAAGAAATCCCGCAGGGCCGGCCGCGTGTCGCTGCGTCCCAGCCCATCTGTGCCCAGGGCCACCAGTTCCTCGCCGAGCCACCGGCCCAGCACGGCCGGCAAGGCTTTCATGTAGTCCGAGGTGGCCACGACCACTCGTCCGTCGCGCGGCAGGCACTCGTTGACGTAAGCCACGCGCGGTGGCTCGGTCGGATGCAACATATTGTGCCGCTCGGTATCGATGGCATCGCGATGCAGCTGCTTGTAACTGGTGACCGAGTACACGTCGGACGGAATGCCATAGCGTTGGCCCAGGATCTGTTGCGCCTCGAGCACCTGGTTCAGGATCGAACCGCTGCCCAACAGGCGAGGCGGCGAATCGGCCGCCAGCCGCGAGCCGCTGGGATCCCCGGGGCGGAGCAGGTACATGCCTTTCAGGATGCCCTCTTCCACGCCCTCCGGCATGGCCGCCTGCACGTAGTTCTCGTTGCAGACGGTCAGGTAGTAGAAGATGTCTTCCTTGTGGACAAACATCCGCCGCAGCCCTTCGCGAACGATCGCCGCAATCTCGTAGGCAAATGCCGGATCATAGGCTTGCAGGTTCGGCACCGACATGGCCAGCAGGTGTGAGTGCCCGTCTTGATGCTGGAGCCCCTCTCCATTGAGCGTCGTGCGACCGGCCGTACCGCCGACCAGGAAACCGCGGGTCCGCAAATCAGCCGCGGCCCAGATCAAGTCACCGATGCGCTGGAAACCGAACATCGAGTAGTAGATGTAGAACGGGATCGTGAATACGCCCTGGTTGGCGTAAGCCGTGCCCGCGGCGATAAACGAACTCATCGACCCCGCTTCGTTGATGCCCTCTTCCAGAATCTGGCCGTCCCGAGCCTCCTTGTAATACATCAACTGATCGGCATCCACCGGTTCGTACAACTGCCCGACATGCGAGTAGATTCCACACTGACGGAACAGGGCTTCCATGCCAAACGTGCGGGCTTCGTCCGGAACAATCGGCACGATGTGTCGGCCAATCTGCTTGTCCTTCAACAGCTTGGTGAGAATGCGGACGAACGCCATCGTCGTGGACACCGCCCGCTCGCCACTGCCGGTCCGGAACTCGTCCCACAGATTCGGCTCCGGCATCGGCACATCCGGAGCCACGTTCCGCCGCTGCGGGAGATAGCCGCCGAGCAGCCTCCGCCGGTCGTGAATGTAGGCGATCTCCGGACTGTCCGCCGAGGGTCGATAGAACGGAGCCTGTCGCACTTCCTCATCACTCAGCGGGATGCGGAACCGATCGCGAAAGTGGAGCATCTCGTCTTCGTTGAGCTTCTTCTGCTGGTGCGTGATGTTCTTGCCTTCACCCGCTTCGCCCAGTCCGTACCCCTTGATCGTGCGAGCCAGGATCACGGTCGGTCGGCCCGTGCATTCGACGGCCGCCTTGTAGGCGGCGTAGACTTTCGCCGGGTCATGGCCGCCCAAGTTCATCCGCCACAACTGATCGTCCGACATGTGCCGCACCATGTTGGCCAGTTTCGGATCGACTTCCCAGAAGTGACGGCGGATATAGGCTCCACCTTCCACGGCGTACTTCTGATACTCGCCGTCAACGATTTCCCCCATCCGCCGCGCCAGCCGCCCGTCGTCGTCCCTGCGCCAACAGTTCGTCCCAGTCGCTCCCCCACAGCACCTTGATCACATTCCAACCCGCACCCCGAAACACCGCCTCGAGTTCCTGCACGATGCTGCCGTTGCCGCGCACCGGCCCGTCGAGCCGCTGCAGGTTGCAGTTGATGACGAAAACCAGGTTGTCCAAACGTTCGCGACTGGCCAGCGTGATCGCTCCCAGCGACTCGGGTTCGTCGGTTTCGCCATCCCCCAAGTAGGCCCACACCTTCTGACCGTGGTAGGGTCGCAACCCACGATCGTCCAGGTAGCGAGTGAACCGCGCCTGGTAGATCGCCATGATCGGGCCCAAACCCATCGACACGGTGGGAAATTGCCAGAAGCTGGGCATCAGCCAGGGTGCGGATACGAGGTCACGCCTCCGCCCTCGGCCAGGTCCCGGCGGAAATTGTGCAGCTGCGGGCCGCTCAGACGGCCCTCCACATAGGCCCGCGAATAAATGCCTGGCGAGGCATGTCCCTGAAAGAAGACCAGGTCGCCACCACACGGATGATCCGGCCCGCGAAAGAAGTGGTTGAAGCCGACCTCGTACAACGTCGCACACGACGCGTACGAAGAGATGTGGCCGCCCAGGCCCTCGCTTTCCCGGTTGGCCTTCACCACCATCGCCATGGCATTCCAGCGAATGATGCTCTTGATCCGCCGCTCCAATTCGCGGTTGCCGGGATACGGAGGCTGGCGGTCCGCCAGAATGGTGTTGACGTACGGGGTTTGGCTGGTCATCGGCAGCGCCACACCCCGTTTCTGGGCGTGAATCTGCAGTTCACTCAAAATCTCGCGGACCCGTTGATGACCCCGGCTGTGCAAGAGATCCTCGAGCGACTCGAGCCAGTCGCGCGTCTCCGCCGCGTCAATGGCGTGCGCGTCCGGAGTGGCATTGAGCTGCTGCAGAGCGTCCACCTTGTCGTCTAACGATTGCGGTCCCATGGGAGCCTTTTCTTATCGCAGTCTCACGAAACTACCTAACACCAATTTATCGTCTAACTCGCCATCTCACGCCAGTTTGCGTATTTTCGTTTCATATTCGGTACAACTGTCAGTTTGGCCCGTCATGGGGCCACCTGCCGCAGCGCTGACCCTATCGCTTTGTTCCGATTGTACCTGTCCGGCACGGCCACAGCACCGGACAGGGGGAAATCGCACCCGACGGATGTCTTTTTCGTTCCAAGGTATTTTAGTGGCCGGTCAACTCCCTGTCTCACGGCGCGGCAGGGGTCGGCGGGACCGCGTCCACCAACGTCGCATCGGTCGATCTCAGGAAGATGTCAACGACGCGTTCCAATCCCTCTCGGTCCACATCGTCAAAGCGTCCGCGCGACGGACTGTCGATGTCCAGCACACCGACCACGGAGCCACCGACGACCAGCGGCACCACAATCTCAGCTCGGGAAGCCGCATCGCACGCAATGTGTCCGGGAAATTCGTGCACGTCCGCCACGACGATCGTCGCGCGACGGGACGCCGCTGTGCCGCAGACTCCCTTGCCGAGCGGAATGCGCACGCACGCGGGCCGACCTTGAAAAGGTCCCACGACCAATTCGCCGCCCCGCCGGAAATAGAAACCGACCCAGTCCACATCCTCCAGGTGTTGGTACAGCAAGGCCGAGGTATTGGCGGCGTTGGCGATCAGGTCTGCGCTCGCCGGCTAGCAAGGCGACCAGTTCGGTGGTCAGAAGACTGTAAGCGGCGCGTCTCGATGTCGCCATGAACATCCCTCGCGTCAGCAGGACCTGTTGAAGTGTCGACTCAGCGGGTCCTCGCCAAGTAGAACACATAGCCGCCAGCGAGACGTTTGCAGGACCCGTCGCGGCGGTGTGGATGAGCAAGCGGGACGCTTGCTCTACGAGGAACGGCAGAAGCCACCGGCCGGTTTGAGGGTCCCGGCCAGGTACTGTTCGGCAGCTTCCCGCGGTGAGATGTCGCCCGAAATTACGAGCGGATTGATGCCGTGGCGGACCAGTGCGGCGGCCGTGCGCGAGCCCATCCCACGGCACACAATCACGCGGCAATCTTCCAACGCGGCGATCATGTGGCCATAGTCATGGACATGATTGTGATACGCGTGGTGTGCCTCGCAGTCGCCGTCGGCACACACGGTCCTGATGTCGCAGCGCAGTTCTTCGGCCAAGATCCTGTCATTCTCCACTTCATAAATGGAGAACCGGTTCGTGTGCCCGAAATGCAGCGAGACCGAGACACCGTCATTGGAGGCCACCGCAATCTTCATCCGCTGTCCTCTCCAAATCCCAACCGCCGTCATTCGTCATTCGTCATTTGCACCGACCTACACGTCGCAGATCCGCACGCAACGCTCGAGCGATGCCAGCGGGTCCGGTCCCGCGGGTACGAACTCCTGGCCGACAAACCCCTGATAACCGGTCTTGACGATCGCCTGCATCACGGCCGGATAGTTGATCTCCTGTGTCTCGTCGATTTCGTTGCGTCCGGGATTTCCGCCCGTGTGGTAGTGCCCAATGCACTCGGCGTGGTCACGAATCGTGCGAATCAGGTCCCCTTCCATGATCTGCATGTGATAGATGTCGTACAGCAGCTTGAACCGCTCGGAGCCGACCTTGCTTGCACAGGGCGACACCCCAGTTCGTGTGATCGCACATGTAGTCGGCATGATCGACCTTGCTGTTGAGCAGCTCCATCACCAGGTTCACCTTGTGTTTCTCGAACAGCCCGACGATCCGTTTCAGTCCGATCTCGCAATTCTTCATTCCTTCGTCGTCATCCATGCCTTGACGATTTCCTGACATGCAGATGATGTTGGGCATGCCCGCCTCGGCGGCCATCGGCACCAGGCGTTCCAGTCCGGACACCAGCTCATCGTGGTATTCCGTTCGATTGAAGCCTTTGTCGATTCCCAATCCGGCGCTGTTCATTGCGCAGGTGAGCCCATATTTCTTCAGCGTGGGCCAGGTGTCGGGCCCCACCAGTTCCACCGACTGGATCCCGATGCGTTGACAGGCCAGGCAGAGATCGTCCAGCGAGATCTTGCCGTAACACCAGCGGGAGACCGAGTGGTGAATGTTTCCCTTGATGCGCCGCTTGGGATTCCTCGGCTCGCAAGCCAGACGTCCCCGACACGACAGACATGGCGGCAACTCCTCCGGCGATTCCCCACACCGCTTCGCGGCGTGTGACTTTCTTGCTCATGATGTATCTCCCTCTTTCAACGACAAAGGCCGGGTGTGACGAACTCGCGGCGAACCGTTCCCTTCCGTTATACCATCGACCAACGCCGGGTGCGCGGGGTGCGGGGCCGAGAGGAGGCAGGGGGGAACCGCCCAGCCTCGATTATTTCAGCTGAGCCACCAGCTGCTGCACCTTGTCGGCCGGAATCGCATAGGTCGTCACGCGGAGGGCCCGCGCGATGTTGACTCCCACCACTTTGCCGTCCGTGTCGACCAGCGGACCGCCGCATTGGCTGGGAAGAACCACCGTGTCGTGCGGCAGCACCGGCGGAAAACCGGGGACGGTCGCTGAACGGCCCGCCCCCCCACTGATCTTCCGGAGCCGCCGTGCGGGGAGGTTTTTGAAGCTTGGCCGACAGCGTGACCTGCTGACCGCCGCGGAGCACCTGGATCGACAGCGTGTCGCCGGGCGAGTGGCCGCCCACGATGTCCACGACTTGCTCCATCGATCGCATGGGCTGTCCGTCAATACTCTGAACTTGATCTCCCGGCTGGAGACCCGCCTTGGCTGCCGCACTGCCCTCTGTGACGTCGGCCACCCCGACCCCGGCATCACCGTCGCCGAGACTGATCCCCAGCCAGCCACGGGGCACGGTCGATCGTCGCGACCCCCGCACGGCACGTGGTTCCGCGCCGATCACACCGATGCCAATCGCGTCCCCGTCGGGTGCCACGGCCGCCACTAAAGTTCCTGGCGTGACCGGTTCCGTGCGCCACGCGGCAACCGTCAGATCCGTCGCCTCCACCTTCAGCAAGGCCAGATCGTAGTCGTCGCTGACGCCTTTCAACGTCGCTTCCATCTCTTTTCCATCGTCGTGCAAACGACAGGAGATCTTGCCTTGGAGCAAACTGGCTTTGGTGACAATGTAGCCGGTGGCATCCACCACCGTGCCAAGCGCGACCACCTTGCCATCCCCCAGCACTTCGGCCGTGGCCTTGGCCATCGGACCGGTGGCGCCCCGATAGGCGGCCTTGACGCTGGCGTGAGTCTTCAGGTAATCACTGGTCCGCCGATCCCACCAACGGCGGAAGCCACGATCCCACGTGGACCCTTCCCCCTCGGAACGTTGGGTCAAGTACGGCCGCTCTGCGGTGCTCGGTGAAGCTCCTGGGCCACGAGTCGCTCACACCAGACCGTCGTCGCCGTGATCCACGCGAACCCGACCAGTGTCGTTATGAACAGAATCCGTCGATGCATGTGCAGAAACTCCCCGACAACGCGTGATTCTCGATCTTCCTACTTCTCGATCTGTCCCAGTTTGGCTTTCAGGTTCAATAGGCTCTCGCCGCGGCGGACTTCGATCTCCACTTCGTCGCCTGGCTTGTGCTGCTCGATCAGCGGAGGGAGCTGGCTGTAGCGTGAGATGTCGGTACCGTCGAACTTGATCAGCACGTCTCCCACGGCGATCCCTGCTCGCTCCTGCCACTGTCCGGAAACACCCGCCCGATGCGCGGATCGTCGGATTCACCCGTGCGACCCACTCCCAGATACGCGATCACGGGACGCCGCACGGGACGCAGACTGTTGAAGTCCTCACCCTTGGTCAACCGGTCCCAATCGTTTTGATAACAATCGACCGGCACGTGAATGTTGATGTTGAGTTCATCGTCGCAGCGGCTGCCGATGCCGATCAAATTGCTGTCCAGATCGAAGAGCGGCCCGCCCGAATCGCCGCCCATGATCGTGCAATCGGTAATGATGGCGGTCTTGCGGTTTCTCTGCACGCGCCCGATCCGCAGCGCGCGGCGGCTTACCCCGGTCGAACGAAACGGGGTACCCTAACGCCAGACACCACGTCCCGTCTTGGACATCCGCCGACTTCCCCATCGGTACAAACGGAAAGGGCCCCTCGCCGTCAATCTTAATCAATCCAGCGTCCACCCCTTCGTCATTTCCCAGCGTCTTGCCCCGCACAGCGTGCCCGTCCGGAAACGTGACCGTCACGCGTCGTCCCGCCTTCATGCCGACATGGGCGACGGTCAGGACGTACCCATCGGGACTGACGACCACACCGCTGCCTCCGGCCACCGACACAACCGCCGGCATCACGCGTTTGTGCGCTCTCCTGAGCCCGGCGTTCGATAGCCTTGAGGTCGATATCCGCCTCCGCCGCCGGCCCGGCCGGGGCCGCGGTCTCCTGAACCAGCGTGGCCTCCTGAGCCAGAACGGAACGCGGAATCGTCCAACTCCCGAACGCGATGGCGACGAGGGCACTGAGCACCAGGAAGCGTAACCGTCGTCCGACGCCACTCGAGTCCAGGGATTTTCCACGCGAGCGAACACATCGCACCATCGTCGACTCCTATCCAGATTCCTCCCCATGCGCGGGGACACTGCGCTCATGGTATCCCGGGGCCCCCACTTCGGTCGCCCCCGGTGGGAAGTCTCTGCGTCTCGCCCACTTCGGAACTTATCGGCGGCGGCAACCGCCACATCCACCGAACGCCTCAGAATCCCCGGGTGCCCGCAGCCCCGGACCGTGCACAACCGCACCAAGTGCTAAACTCCGGGGAGCGCGGCTTGTTTCGGCCTGGCTGGACACTTGGTACGGTTAAGCCCGGATTCGCCGTGGGACGGATTGGCAATCCGTCCTACACAGCCAATTCGGCACGTCATTCTCTTGCAGAGACTTACTGGAGCCCTGGAGGATCGACCGACTCACCGGCCAATTGCCGGGAGCGTGTGTCGTCGCGATACGTTCCGTAGAACGGCGCGTTGGCGTCCAGCCAGATGTAGAGTCGTCGCAAGTCGCTGTCCGGCAGGTCGAACTCGGGGCGGTGATGGTCATCCTGGAGAATGCCCAGCAGCGGGCTCTCGTCCGCGCCCCCCTGGCCGGGACGCGTGACGATCTGCGCGATACTCTCTCCGCCCCACTCGTACCACCGCACGAACGGGCGCAGGCTCGTGTAAGACCTGGTGAATTCACCGTCCGCCGCGCCGGTCAAGTCGGGCGCGAAGGTCTCGCCGGATCCACTCCCGTCGTGGCAGCGGACGCAGTGGCGATCGAGGACCCCTTGGACCAGCCGCGGAAAACTCATCGGCTGCGTGCCATCCGGACCCGGTTCGATGCGCGAAGCCGGGCGTCGAAGTGCCTGGAGCGCATGATTCGGCGGCACGGAACCGGGTGTCTCGTGACAACCCACGCAACCGCGTCGTTCTCCGGGCTGCAAGTACGTCACGCTGCGCATGCTCTGGATGGCTCGCCCTGTGCGTCCACGGATTGGAAGTAGATCGGCTTGCCAGCCGGCACGCGAAAATACGCCGAGCCGTCGGCTTCCACCGGAACCGATCCCAACAGCATCCGCGCCGACTCGGCATTCGCCATCCCGATGCGAGGTCGATTCGCCATGTGCGTCGTTTCCTTGGGCAGCACCTGGTAGATGCGCAGCTCGGTGGCCGGCCGATCGGCCGGCAGCGGCAAGTGACTCCAGCGGACATCCGCCAGGATCAACTCGCCCTCCGGCTCACTCGCCGGCGGCGCCGCAGCCGGAATCACAGGCGGCTGCCAGCGGGCAGTCAGCAGGATCGGCCCCGAGCTGCAAATGCCCGACTGGCGGAACAGCAGTTCGAGGTTGCCAAAGCGATCGCAGTAATACACGCCCGTCTCGCAGTCGCGGCGCTCATCCGATCCCATGCCGGGCAGTGGATCAAAACTGAAAGCCACCAGATAGTGATCCTCCGACAAGGGCCAGGGACTGTCATAGAAACTCGCCGGCCAGCCTTCCGATGTCTCGGGAAAACAGACGTCGGGTGTCAGCCGCTCGAGCGATTCGAATCGGTCCTCCCCGGTCTCCGCGTCCAGCCGTGTGCGCGTCGGATCGAACAACACGAGCGAACCGCCGACATTGGCGTGGTGCGTGCCTGCGACGAAGACGATCTTGTTGGAGTTCGGGACCTCGCGCGGCTGGAAACAGGTGCTGATGTTCTGCGTGTAATTGCCAAACATGATCGCCGGATTGGAACCGTCCGGGTTGCTGACCCACAGACCGTGGAAATGAGCGGCGGAACGGTCAACATAGTCCCAGCGACAGTAGACCACCCGACCATCATTGAGCACCGACGGATGCCACTCGTTCGTTTCGTGCCACGAGAGCGTTTTCACCTCTCCGCTGGCCGGATCCAGGCTGTGGAGCGTATGGGTTGGAATCGGTTCAAAGGGGTTGTCACAGCGGCAAAAGCCTCCTCGGCGCGAGGACATAAACATCAGCCGGCCGTCCGGCAACGGGCAGGGGTCGAAATCGTCCTCTGTACCCGAGGTCAGTTGTCGCAGTTCACGCCCGTCGGCATCCACGGCAAACAGATGGAATGCCACGCGATTCGGCGAGAAGTAGTTCAGTTCCGTTGGTACTTTGTCGGCGGCAGGAAGGATCGTCCAGTCAATTCCCAGTCGATGCTGGCGTTCCACATCCCGCACTTCTGCAAAGGCGAAATACACCGTCGCTCCGTCGTACGACAAGGCCGGCGTGGCATACGCGCCGTGCGGCAGCCGACCTTCGACCAGGTCTCGCGTCGCAAACGAGTAGCCCGGCCGTTCCAGAACGAATACGCCTCCACCGGCCAGATTCGCATAGTTGTAGTAGTACCCAATGTACTCGTGGAGCATCTGGCAGATGAACCGCTTGCGCTGGACAAACACGAGCGGCTTCCCAGCCCATAATGGGTTGCTCAGCGCGAGTTGCCGATTCGTCCAGCGCAGCCGATGGTAGAGCGCCAATCGTTGCTCGTCGGTCAGCGTCGCGCCGTGCTCGGCGGCCGCCGCCAGGGCGTGGAGCGATTGCGCGTGGGACTCCAGCGCCGCTGCGCCGGCGAGCGGCACAAGGCTCGCCAACAACTGCTCGCCGCGCTGCAGCGCGGAGTCCAGAGACTCCCTGCTCCCGAGGCTCCCGGCCGGCACGTTTTTCTTGAGCCGCCCAGTCCGCTTCGACCGCTACCGCCACGTCCCGATCCACTGCCAGCGACTCTGCACTCGCCCCCCACACGGCACTGCGATCCGCAGCCCCCAGTACGAGCAACGTGCCGAGAAAGAAGAACTGCCTGGCCGTACGGCCCCGAAACAAATGGCCTGACGACACGGTTTCGCGGTCAAACATTTTTCCGGGGACCTCGTGCATGGCGAATGGCGAAGCTCACAGATGGGTAGTGCCTACAACCTAACATCCGTTCACTATCCGGTCTACACAGACGCCGAGACGTCCGGCGCGGCATTTCAAGTCCGGCGAACGCCGCGCGGCACGGCTGTGCGGATCCCCGATGCAGGCATCTCCCTTGGAAATCAGGGGGGACCGATACCCCTTGAAGCGCGTGGGCCGGTAAAATGCTGTCACCACGAGGCTGAGCGATGAGCGACATGAGCGATCACCTACCCGATACGGCTCCGCGTCCGGCCGGTTCCGGTTCGCCGCGGGACCTGATTCCGCCGGCGGAGCCCGTGCTGATCACATTTGGCGCCGCCACGCACGTCGGCAAGGTCCGAGCGCGCAATGAGGACCATTATGCCGTGGTGCGTCGAAAGCGATCTCGCGAGGTGCTGGCGTCCAACGTCTCGCTCCCCACGGATCTGCCAGACGACGAGGCGTATTCGCTGATCGTGGCGGACGGAGTAGGGGGGGGCGGATTTGGCGATCTGGCGAGTGAATTGGCGGTGCGTGCCGGGTGGGAGTCAGCAAGCCATGCCGCCAGTTGGCTGATGAAACTCGACAGTAGCACGGCGGAGGAGATTCGCCAGCAGGTCGCCGTGGTTGCTCAGGCCATTCAGCAGGCGTTTCTGAAGTATTTCCGCGAGAATCCCGAGTTCGCGGGGATGGCCACGACCTGGACCTGTGCCTACGTCACCGGCTGGCGTGCGTTCATTGCGCATGTCGGCGACTCGGCGGCGTATCATTGTCACGGCGGTCAGGCGCTGCAGGTGACCATCGATCACACGTTGGCTGAGGAACTGCGCCGATCCGGAGCCAATCCGGACCATCTCACGAAGTTTCGCAGTGTGTTGACGAAGGCCTTCGGTGGTGACTCGGCGGAAGTCGTGCCTGACGTCCACCAACTGCAGCTCCACGATGGCGACGGCATCTTGCTATGCAGCGATGGACTCAGCAACATTGTGACCGATCAGGAGATCGCCCGCCTGGTGTTCGATCGGCCCGACCCGCAAGTGACCTGCAATGAACTGATCGAGCTGGCCTTGTCGCGCGCCCCGGACAACGTGACAGCCGTGCTGGCTCGCGTGGCCGCCGGTCGCTGATTCAATGCTGGTGATGGGGCGACGTCTCGTAGTGCTTTCGCAGCAGGTCTTCACCGAAGTCCCCATCGAACTGACGCCAGACGGCATGCACATGATTGACGTTGTTCTGGGTATTGTCGTACTCAAACAGAAATTGTGGCGTTTGAATCCGATAGTAGTGACCCTGTCCCGGTTCCCATCCGCCGGCCCACGCGAAGAACATGCCCTGTCCACTGGTCACCGGCGTGCGTTGCTCGATCTGACCAATAATCGGCTCGCGGTACTTCGTGGCGAATTCCGACACGAGTTTCAAGAGCAGAGCCTGCTGGTCGGCGGTGAGCTGTTCAAACGGAATGCCTTGCGGGGGCTCGAAGCGATCTCGGTCGATCTTGCGTTCCGCGCCGGTGACAATCTCCGCGGGCGCTTCCGTCGCAATGACAGCCAGTTTCTGTTGGGGCGGCGACAGCGATCGCATCAGCTCGTGCGCGAACTGCTGTTCGGCGGCCAGCACTTCCAGGCCTTGCTGGGGGCCCGACGGAACGATGGCGGGATTGCTGCCGAAGAACGACGGCGTCACCGCAAAACGCTGACCGTCCACCAGCGTCAGGTTCACGGACAGGTGGTGGCCTTGAAACTCCAGCCCCACGTGCTGGTCGTCGAGGGCGTGCCGTGGATGGCGACGTGGTAGCATTTCCGGATCGTGCGGCCGGATTCCCCCCCTCGAGATCGCGGAGGACGGACTCCAGGGCCATGATCGTCATGGCCTGGAGGTATCCCGAGTGACTCAACGCGGTGTTCAGCAGTCCGTGGGCCAGCACGCGTTGTTGGGGGACATCTCCTTGATGGGCAATCCTGCCTCCCGCCGTGAGTGGCCATCATGGAACTGGGAATGTAGTGCCACGCAGTGCGCCGTTCGTGATCGAAGGCAATGGAGACCTGCTCCCGCTGGGACGGGTCCAAGGACTGCAGGAACCGCGTCGCCGCCGCGACCATTTCGGCGGGCACGTCATCGTGGGCCGCGGCGTGGGCGGGCGGGATGGCCAGAACCGCCAGCAGCGAGAGGGCGATGGACTGACGCCAAGACCAGATACGCGAAAGCACACGAAACATCACAAATTCTCCTCAGCCGGACTCCGAAAACCGCCCAACGCACCACGCGAAAGGATAGCGATTTCGACTCTCTTGTCCATGTGCAGTTGATTCCCACTAGCAAGTTTCTGCGCCGTTACGACGATAAAGGCCCGCGCGAACGGACGACTTCCCCAAGGAGATGCGGCAGCGGGACACCCCATCCGGCGGTTTCTCGGAAGATACAGTGCTTTCCCGCTGTTTTCGTGATGGACAATTCGCACCTCTTTCCACAGCGACGTCGTGTCTCCGACTGCCTCGGCTGGCGTTGCTTCGGGTGCCTCAGCCAGAGGCTGGGGTGCCTGTGCTTCGCCGACCATGTGCATAATGGCCGGTCTGTCGGGGACGGGCATGGGCTTCGGGACTCGGTCCGGGCCGTCCTCCGCATGACTACAGCCGAGCGCGGCAGCGGATAATTCGTGTGGCAGCGTCGGTAGCTCCAACGCTCGTGGCTTTCTTTGGGATTCGGGAGAACCGCAACGGCTGGTTGGCGCCGATTTGCTAGATAGCTGTACTGGACAGCTGAGTGCTGCGGGCACCGATCGAGGTTGATTTGGCCCGGCGGTAGAATTCCGCGATTACGGAGTGCACCTTACAGATGCTCGAAAAGGCGACGAACCGGTTCCAGGCTATCGTCTGGAGGCTTTTCTGGGTCGCGGTCAGTTCGGGAGGTCTGGCGAGCGATTTCGCCCGGCGTGCTCGAGGTGGCCCTGAAGTTTCTGAACCTGGACGAACGCCAGGGGTTGAAGGAATTCCGGGCAATTCAACGGTTCAAGACGATTCGCTATCCCCACTTGGCTTCCGTCACCGCCCTCTGGTTGCTCGATGAAACAGGAAAAGTGCTGGATGACATCGGCGACGGCGCCGACTATTTCGCCACCCACGACCGGGAAGAGCACGCTGCGGCCTGACCCCCTCGTGGAAATCCTACTATGTGCCGCATCGGCTGATCGTGGCCACACTGCTGTGCGATAAGAATCTAGCGGACCGGCTGGCCGAATGCCAGTTGCAGGGCTCCGCGGGCATCCCGGTCTACGAATTGCTCCGTTACATGGAAGAGGCGGCAAAGGCAATCGACTTTCTGAACGCCCTGCGGCACGATCTGGGTGACGGGCCTGTGGCCATTCAACACTGCGACATCAAGCCCGCCAATATTATGCTGACCGGCGGCTCGGTCATGATCTGTGACTTCGGTGTAGCGGCTTTTCTGGGTAATTCGCGCATCGCGTCCACCGCGACCAGCATGGCGGGATCGCCTGCCTTCATGTCGCCAGAGTGCACCCGGTGCAAGCCAAGTGCGACATCGGACTCAGTATTCGCTGGCGATCACCTATTTTGAACTCCGCACAGGCCGGCTACCATTTCGAAGCCAGACGCTGATTGACGTCCTCGACGCCCATCGTAGCGGGAGCCTCGATCTGTCGCTGCTGGCGGCATGAACAGGCCGTCATCCGTAAGGCAACCTCGGTCAATCCCGAAGACCGTTACCCATCGTCCGTCGCGTTTGTGTGGGCCTTGCGGCACGCGGTCGGGTCGGCCGACGACGCAGGACCGTCGGTCAAGGTCTTGCACACGCTGGCCAAAGCCGCGGTAAGCCTCGTCATTTTGGTCGCGATCGGCTGGGGAATCCTCAAGTTCGTACCCTTGAGTAACCACGACCAGCCGCCGCTCGATGGCGTGGCGACGCCATCTCAAACGCGTCCCTCAGTTTTCAGGTGGTGCCCGCCGATGCGGAAGTCACCGTGGACGGCCAGCCGGTCACAGCCGACGCCGAGGGCTATGTCTCGTTGACTCGCGTCCCCGACACGCGTGTGGACGTCACGGTCCGGAAACCTCCCGAATACCTTGAGGCTCGCAAAGAACTTACTGTCGCCGAGCCGAAATCCGAACGATACGTCTTCCGGTTGGACCCTGACCTTGGATACCTGCATCAGCTGGCACAAAAGTACGCCGGCCGAGCCTTCGAGATCATCGACTCCGACGAGCCTCGCTTGCCCAGCCTGGAGCAGCTGCCGCCGAATACCAGCAGGCCCTGAAACTCGACAAATCGCGCTACGCGCGCGTCGCCTGCGCAGCCTGAATGACGCCGAGCAAGATTACAACTTCACGATCC
>CAVWHV010000046.1:0-35574 GCA_963754725.1 uncultured Planctomycetaceae bacterium | reverse complement strand
TGATAATCCGTCCGTAGCGGGCCCGCATCATAACACGCAACGCCGCGCAGGCAGACGGAACGTGCCACGGAGGTTGGTCTCGATCACGTCGTCCCATTCAGGCGTCGCTCATCCGGGGCAGCGAACATACAGGGTGATGCCGGCGTTGTTGACCAGGATGTCGAGCCGCTTCCATTTCTCAACGACCGCATCGACCAGTTGATCGACCTTGGCTCCGTCCTTCACGTCGCAACTGAGGGCCTCCGCCGATCCGCCGGCCGCAGTGATGGTGGCTGCGGTCTGGGCCAGCCCGCATTGCGGGCCACGCAAATCACGGTGGCTCCGTTCGCGGCCAGTTCGATCGCCATGGCTTGCCCCAGGCCCTGCGAGGCGCCAGTGACCAGTGCCACTTGCCCGGACAGATCCACCTTCAGGCCGCTCGTTGTCGATTCGCTCATCTCGTCCGTCACTTGTCAGGAGGTAATCAGGAATCCCATCGGAACGTTTCCCGCACACAATGCCCGACGCGGATTCAGGCCGTGACGCTGTCAGCGAGGCCGCTGCGGTCGATCCATTTCAGCAGGCCGCGGAGCACGCGTCCGGACCGATCTCGTAAAAATGGTCGACTTTCTTCTGGTCGAGCAAGTAGCGAATGGAGTCTTCCAGAGGACCTGCGAAACCACCTGGCGGATCAGCAGTTGGCGGATCTCTTCCGGATCGCTGTGAACCTGGGCGTCCACCTAGACCACGGGATGGCGGGGGGCGCATGGGCACGTTTTGCAGGGCTGTGGCCAGTTTGTCCACGGCGGAACCCATCAGGCGGGTATGGAACGCACGGCCACCGCGAGGGGGACGGCTTTCATTGCACCCAGGGGTTCGGCCAGCTCGGCCGCCCGCTCGCAGGCCGCCGCATCGCCCGAGATGACGATATTGCCTGGGCACAGCCGATTGGCGACCTGCAGCGTCTCGCCTGGGCCTCGGGCTGGGTCGCACAACTCTTCCACCCGGGCCAGTTCCAGCCCCAGGATGCTCACCATGCCGCTGGGCGTGGCATCCGAAGCCGCCTGCATCGCTTCGCCCCGCTGTTGCACCACCGCCAGAGCCGCTTCAAAATCCAACACGCCCGCGAACACCAGGGCGGTGTATCCCAGGACTAGAACCCGGCTGCGGCCGTGCAGGACGCGACGATGCCCGGTGATTCGAGCTTGAGCGACTCCAACGCGGCCAAGCTCGTGACGAACCGCGCCGGTTGGCTGGCTACGGTGGAATCCAGGTCCTGGTCCGGATCCTCAAAGCAGAGCTCAGCCAGATCATATCCGAGCAGCCCGTTGGCCCGTTCGTACAGGCGTTTGGCAGTGGGGAGTGTTTCAGTAGAGCTGACGTCCCATGCCCACCGACTGGGCACCCTGACCCGGAAACAAAAACGCAATCGTCTTCACGCGTATTGACCTTCCAGATTCGGGGAATGGGGCTTGAAGGATCCTCGGTTCGCAGCGCACTCGCGGCGATCAGGTCACCGCCGCGGGGAAGTCCTCGCGAGGCGACCGCTGACCGTGGCCAGCGCATCGCCCGCGGCCCGTGCACAGCGGGGGAAGCGAGCCGGGACAACGGCCGGCGGTCGTTCAGGACTCCTTGATCTCGACGACCTGGCGGCCCATATAGTGTCCGCAAGTGGGGCAAGCACCACGTGTGTCGGCACACCCGTGCTGCACTTGGGACAAAACGTCAACTGGCGGGGCGTCTTGGCGTCGTGCGAGCGACGCGTGCCCGTGCGTGAATTGGAATGCTAAGCCCACTCGGGACAGCCATCTCACTACCTGGCTCAGGACTCGGCGTCCGGCCACAACCTGTTTTGCGACAACTTGTTTCGTATCAGCGACAAGCGGCTAATCGTAGAAGTCATCCGCCCGCCTGTCAAGCGGAGCGAGACGCGGATCGCCCGGCAAAACGGCGAATTCTAGTCCTCCGGTGGCCAATCCCCGGGCCGGCCGTTCGGCGGACGACCACTTGCAAGCGGTCAGAAGAGTGGTTTCTCACGGCCGGCGAATTGCAGGTGCTCATAGGCCTTCGACGTGGCCATGCCGCCCGCGGGGTCCGCACGACAAACTCGCAACAGAAACGGTTCGACCTCGTCCTCCAGCGTGTCGCCGGCCGTATTCATGGTGTGGGCGATGGCTTCCACGCCGGCCGGCCCGCCTTCGAACACGCGAATCAACGTGTCCAGGTAGCGGCGGTCTTGCGTATCGAGTCCGGCACCATCGATCCCCGCCATTTCCAGCCGCCGCCCGAGCTACCGACAGGGAGACATGCCCGTCCGAGCGACTGGTGGCATAGTCCCGGACCCACCGCAGGCGATTGTTCGCCACACGCGGAGTCGAACGGCTGCGGCGAGCGATCTCTTCGGCCGCATCCCCGTCGACGCCGACCGACAGTTTCCGGGCGTTCCGCAACACCAGGGTGGTCAATTCTTCGACCGAATAGAACCCCAGATGTTCGCGGAGTTGAAAGCGATCCCGGAGCGGTCCGGACAACATGCCCGCCCGCGTGGTGGCGCCGATAAGCGTGAACGGTTTGAGCCACAGGTTATGCGTGCGCAGCCGGTTCACGCCCTCCCCCAACACAATATCGATCCGAAAGTCCTCCATGGCCGTGTACAGGTATTCCTCCACGGCCGCCGGCAGACGATGAATTTCGTCAATAAAGAGCACCGAACGTTCTTCGGCGTTGGTCAGGTACGGGATCAGGTCCTTGGGCGCTTTGAGAACCGCGCCACTGGCCAGTTGCACGGCGACTCCCAACTCGCTGGGAATGCACGTGGCAAAGGTGGTCTTACCGAGCCCGGGCGGCCCGTCAAACAGCACGTGCCCCAACGCCTCGCCCCGCTTGCGCGTGGCGTCAATCGCAATGCGCAGGCGTTCACACACGTCGCGCTGGCCAATCATGTCCTGCATGCGCTGGGGGCGCAGGTTCTGCTGGAACTCGTCGTCCGGCGAGGAGGCGGCTACGATTTTTTCACGCACCATAACCGGGGCCTGTCAGTGAACGTATGTTAACTATCCGGGAACCGTGAGTGTAACAAATCACTTGGCGCTGCGATAGGTTCACCACCCGGGGCCCTGTACCGGAGAACCGCAGATTGACGAACAAGGAACTGCAGAAGGGAGAATCGAACCGCAGATTGACGAACAAGGAACCGCAGAAGGGAGAATCGAACCGCAGATTGACGAACAAGGAACCGCAGAACTCCCAAGTCCGGCGTGTTGCTTCCAAATATTTTCCGTCCTTCGAAATTCTGCGGTTGCGTTCGTGCGGACAGGGAAGTCTAAGTTCACCACCTCTTCTGCCGGCCTTGGGCCGGCATCTTGTCTGCCCCCAGCTTCAGCTGGGGGTGGGCGAGGCAGCGCGAAACGCAAGCCCGCTTTAGCGGGCTGACTGTGCATGCCGCCTTCAGGCATCGCGCGCTGGACTCGACTGCCTGCAGGCGTTTCGAGAAGCCTCGCTGAAGCGAGCTGAGCGCAGCATCGCTATCCCGAAACCCCCCACTGAAGTTGGGGGCAGACAAGATGCCGGCTGAAGCCGGCAGTCGGGCAGTGTGCCGCTGCTTGTCATGTGCACATGATATGATTGTCCCCTCTCGCGTCTCTGGTTTGCGGTTCAGGCTCCCGCGTGCTCGCGGCTCCTACTTGCCGGCGGTCGACCGGTTGCTGTGTTCGTACACGGCGTGCAGCAGGGCGTCGACATCTTTGAACCGCTGCTTGGTGGCCAGGGTTTCATCGAGCATACGGTGCGCCTCGGCGTCCCCGTGGCCCAACTGTGTGAGCAGCAGAAACGTATCCTGCACGACGTCGTGTTCGACGAGGTCCGAGCTGACTTCGTCGCGGGCCGCGATCAGGGCGAACTTGCACATCTTGCGGCGCAGTTTGGCGATGACTCGTTCCGCCGTGGCGGGGCCGATGCCGGGCAAGGCGGCCAGGCCCTTCGCATCCTGGTCGGCGATCAGGGCGGCCACTCGCGCACCGGCCGCACCATGGCCCGCAGGGCCTTGCGGACCCCGACGCCGTCGACGGAACAGAACATCTCAAAGAACTCCCGCTCCACTTCCGACAGGAACCCCACCAGGCGCGGCGTGATACGGCCGTGCCCCATGGTCCCTTCCAGGTAGTGGACCGTGTGCAGGTTGACGTCGGATCCCAGGCGATGCTGCAACTGCCGGCGCACGAAGTCGGGGATCAGTACTTCGTAATCGAACGCTCCGGCCACCACGGTCGCCGCGTCGTCATCCACCTGGGCCAGCTGTCCTTTGATGCGTGTAATCAAGAGTAAAACGCCTTTTGTTTGTCGAGATAGAAGTGGCACAAGGCGATCGCCAGCGCATCGGCCACGTCGGGAGGGTCCGGTGCGGCCGCCAGCGAGAACTCCCGCTGGATCGCCTGCTGGATCTGTTCTTTCGTGGCCCGTCCGCTGCCGGTCAGCAAGCGTTTGACCTGGGTTGCGGCATAGTGCATCACCGGAATGGCCGCATCCGCGGCCGCCAGGCAAATGACTCCCCGCCGTGTCCCATGAGGATCGCGGTCCGGGGTCGTTCGTAGTGGCTGTACAGTTCTTCCACAGCCATCACCTGCGGCGCGAGCGTCGCGATCACGTCGCGGACACCGTGGTAGATCTCGGCCAGCCGCGATTCCAGCGAACCGCTGGCCCGGCTCCGCACGACGCCGGCTTCGCAGATCACCGGTCCGCCGGCGCGGAGTTCCAACACGCCGTAGCCGGTCGTGTTGAGACCTGGGTCGATGCCCAGCACCCGCGTCGCGGGGTTTGGAAGTGACACGTTGTTGTCAGTTTTCGGCATGCCGCTCACCGCTCGGTGCGCCAGAGGGTGCCTCCTTTGCGGTCTTCCAGCACGATTCCCAGAGCGCTCAGAGCGTCCCGAATGCGGTCCGCGGTCGCGAAATCCTTGTGTTGGCGGGCGGCGGCCCGCAGTTCGATCAGCAATTCCATCAGGGACCCGACCAGGGCGTTCTCATCGGCTGCGGACTTCGTCGCGCGCGGCTGGCGGAAGATTCCCAGCAGGGCGGAGAGTTCCCGCAAGGCGTGGGTCCCGGTCACCAGGGTGGCCACGAGGGTGGGATCGGGCCGGGAGGCATCTTCCAACTGGTTCTGATCGACAAACCTGTTGAGCAGACGCACCAGTTCGAACAGGTCACTGATCGCGGCGCCGCTGTTGAAATCGTCGTCCATTTTCTCCAAGAATCCGTCGCGGCAGCGTTGGACATCCAACAGCAGGGCATTGCCCTGCGGCTGCAGAGTGCCCGCCTCCCGTGTCCGGGCCACGGGCAGGTCGTAGAACGACTGGCCGGCGACCCGCTCGAATCGCTCGAAGAACCGATAGAACGTTTCCAGGGCGGTACTCGATTCGGCCAGCGCTTCATCGCTGAAGACCACGGTGCTGCGGTAGTGCGTGCGGAGCAAGAAGAACCGGATCTGCTCGCCGCCGAAGTGTTCGATCATCGCCGCCAGGCCGCCGGCTCCCGCGGAGCGGCTTTCTTTTTCGGCCGTGGCCTGTTGAATGTCCTCGAGCGTCAGTGTGCTGGCGGACGCCGACTGTTCCCGTTCGGCGCGGCCGCCCACCTTGCCGGCGGCGGCTCGCTTGAGCAGGCCGTTGTGGAGCCAGTAGCGGGCCATCGGCTGGCCGTGGCAGCATTCGCTCTGCGCGATCTCGTTCTCGTGATGCGGGAAGATCAGGTCCAGGCCGCCCCCGTGCATGTCGAAGGTGATGCCGAGAATTCCGCGACTCATGGCGGAGCACTCGATGTGCCAGCCGGGTCGGCCGGCGCCCCAGGGGCTGTCCCACGAGGGCTCACCCGGCTTGGCGCGTTTCCACAGGGCAAAGTCCGCGGCCGAAGTGTTTCTTGGCGGCTGCCTCGCCACCCTCGCCCTGCAGCGCATCGACCGTGCGGTTGGTCAACTTGCCGTACTCGCGATCCTTGGCCACGTCAAAGAACACGTCGCCGTCCACCTCGTAAGCATAACCGCGCTCGATCAGCGCCTCGGTGAACTGGATGATCTCCGGCATCGATTCCGTGGCTTTGGGCATCCGGTCAATCTGGTCCACGCCCAACCCGGCCAGGTTCTTCAGATAGTCGGCCGTGTTCTCGCGAGCCACGTCGGACATCGAAATGCCGCGTTCGCGGGCTTTCTCGATCAGCTTGTCGTCCACGTCGGTGATGTTGACCACCCACGTGACCTGGTACCCGCAGTGGACGAGGAACCGCTTGATGGTGTCAAAGATCACCGGACCCACCATGTGTCCGATATGAGCCCGGTCGTAGACGGTCGGGCCGCACAAGTAGATTCCGACCTTGCCCGGCTGGACCGTCTGAAATGGTTCTTTCGTGCGCGACAGCGTGTTGTAGACACGAAGAGTCATGGCTTCATCACTATGTGTGGTTAGGTTGTGCCAGCATTCGAAACAAATCCGTGCGCCAGGAGCACCGCGGAGCGTGCGCCTGCGTTCAGGTCGCGCCGTGGCGGCTCAGCAGCACGACGCATTGGGCGGCCACGGCCTCCTCCCGGCCGATCGGTCCGACCTCTTCTCCCGTTTTCGCCTGGAGTCCGACCTGTTGCAACGCGACTCCCAGAATGTCCGCCAGGCGCTGGCGGATCTGCTGTTTGTACATGCCGAGTTTCGGGCGCTGGGCGAATACGATGCAGTCCAGGTTCTGAAGATGATAACCGGCCTGCTGCACGCGTTCCCAGGCCAATCGCAGCATGTCGGCCGAGTCCCGGCCGCGGTTTTCGGCCGCCGTGTCGGGAAACAGGTCGCCGATGTCGCGTTCCGCAATCGCTCCCAGCAGTGCATCCGTGACGGCGTGCAACAGGACGTCGGCGTCACTGTGACCCTGCAGGTGGGCGGAGTGTGGGACATCAATGCCACCCAGACGCAGCGGTCCGCCAGGAACCAGTCGATGGGTGTCGTGGCCAATGCCAATCCGGTCGGTCATCGTCGTCGCTTTCCTCCAAGTGCGAGAGTTCCGCCTCCTGCCACCATCGACCCCGAACTGGTCCGCGAGTCGCTCTTCCGGGCCCGCGACAACGCCCCGGCGGCGCGGGGCGATTATAGCGAAATGCCTGCTCAGCGACAACGCACTTCTCCACACGTAACCAGTGCTCCGACACCAACGTGGCGGAGGAATGCTTGTCGCGTAGCGACATCTCGCTGGTAGCCGTGGGCTCTCAGCCCACGGTTGTCGAGCGATCGGGGCGACGGCGTCGCGTAGCGACGCGTGCCGTTCTCACCGGCCGGCCGAGTCCCTCGCGCCGGCCTCGGTTGACGTTGGGACATGCCCCATCTCCCGCTGTTATCGAGGAAGAACCGTGCGGCACGAAGGACAATCGCCGACGGCAGGAAGGTCGATTCTCCAGGCCCCATCGGACCTCCAGACAAATAACACCTTGATTCGCGCGGTTGGCCAACGCCCACTTGATCGGGCGTCGCTACGCGACGCTGTCGCTCCCGCCGCGCCAGACCGTGGGATAAATCCTACGGCTACCGGCGAGATGTCGCTACGCGACAGTTACTCGTCACGTCGATGGGACGCCAAAGGACCCGATAGGCAGGCCGACTTGTGTATTACAACGAGGGTGTTGCCCCAGGCTACGGTGATGATGGCCTTCGGCCCACTGCGGGATGTAACCGCTTCACGGTAAAGTTCGTGCAGGAGCGGAGCCCGTGGCACGCGCGTGCGTGCCTGTCCGCTTGCGCGGCGTCCCTCTATAATCCTGCCATCATGGCGACGATTGAAATCGAGCAGCTGTCGAAATCGTATACGGTCTACCAGAAGCGCGAGGGACTGTGGGCCTCCGTCCGCGGCCTGTTTCGCCGGGAATACCGCCACGTGCCGGCCGTGCAGGCGATCGATCTGACGGTGGAACAGGGGGAATTCGTGGCCTTTCTGGGGCCCAATGGGGCCGGCAAGACCACGACGCTCAAGCTCCTGTCGGGTGTCATCTCCCCCACGTCCGGTCAGGCCCGCGTGATGGGACACGTGCCGTGGCGTCGCGAAAACGCCTATCGACGCCGCTTCGCGCTGGTGATGGGTCAGAAGAACCAGTTGTGGTGGGATCTGCCCGCGCAGGAGTCGTTTCGCCTGCATCAGCAGATCTATCGGATCGACCGGGAGATCTTTCAGAGCACGCTGGACGAGCTGACGTCGCTGTTGGCCGTCCAGAAGCTGCTGAATCAGCCGGTGCGCGAACTGTCGTTGGGCGAGCGCATGAAAATGGAACTGATCGCCGCCCTGCTGCACTCACCGGAGGTGCTGTTTCTGGACGAACCGACGATCGGGCTCGACGTGGTGGCCCAGCACAACATTCAGCAGTTCCTGAAGTTCTACCAGCAGAAGCGGCAGATCACGATCCTGCTCACCAGCCATTACATGAAAGACGTCACGGCACTCTGCCGACGCGTCGTGATCATCGCCGACGGGCGCATCCGGTACGACGGGTCGTTGAGCGGCATCGTGGATTGGTTCAGCGGACACAAGATCGTGACTCTGCAGCTGGCGGAGGGCCAGGAGTTCGGCGATCTGGGGCGGTTCGGATCGGTGCTGGAGATCGAGCCTCCCAAGGCCAGGCTCCGCGTCGAACGGCGGCAGGTACCCGCGGTGATGGCCGCGATCCTCAGCGCGTACGCGGTGGAGGACGTGGCGGTGGAAGATCCACCGCTGGAGGATGTGATTGCCGAAGTGTTTTCCCAATTGAGGTGACTTCCGTGTACGCGCGAGCGGCCTGTTGGTGGACGATCCTGCGCATTGCGCTGGAAGAGCGGTTGGTTTACCGCGGCGACTTCGCGCTCGGCACGCTGATGCGGTTCCTGCCGATCGTGACCCAGATTTTTCTCTGGTGGGCGATCTTCGACACGATCGGGACGCGGGACAGCGCGACCATCGTGGGCTTTTCGTTCTCCAACATGGTGGCGTACTACCTGTTGTCGCTGGTGAGCCGCGCGTTTTCCAGCATGCCGGGCCTGGCGTCCGGGATAGCCCTGCAGATCCGCAACGGCGAGATCAAGAAGTACCTGGTGCAGCCGATCGACATGTTGGGATTTCTGCTGCTCAACCGGGTGGCGCACAAGATGGCCTACTACTCGGTCGCCCTGTTGCCGTTTGCGTTCATCTTCTTCCTCTGCCGCGGCTACTTCGAGGACGGCTGGCCCGAGTGGGATCGGCTGGTGTGTTGTATCGTAGTGCTGCTGCTGAGTTTTCCCTTGGGCTTTTTTCTGGAGTCCACCCTGGGACTGATTGGCTTCTGGTTCCTGGAAGTGAGTTCGTTGCTCTTCATATACATGCTGTTCAGCTTCTTCCTGTCGGGGCACATGTTCCCGCTGGACATGCTGCCGCAGCCCTGGCGAGGGATCGTCGACATGCTGCCGTTCAAGTACCTGGCGTACTACCCCGCCGCCGTGTTCCTGGGGAAAGTCCCCCGCGACGAACTGCTGGTTGGATTGGGGATCGAGGCGGCTTGGGTGTTGTTCTTCTTCGGCACGGCCCGCCTGGCATTCCGTCGGGGTGTGCGCCGCTACAGCGGGTATGGAGGGTGATCCATGCCTGGCCTGCGCCCTTCGTACCTGAGTGTCTTGCTGACGTTCGCGCGCAACAGCCTGGTGCGCGACACGATGTTCCGGACGAACTTCGTGCTGCAGTGCATCTCGTCCGTGTCCTGGACGTTGATGAACGTCGGCTTCTATCTGATCGTTTTTCATCACACACCGTTGATCGGTCCGAACAGCGGATGGGGCCAGTACGAGTTCTTCGTCTTCCTGGCCACCACCTGGCTGGTGAACAGCCTGGTGCAGGCTTTCTTCATGTCGAATGCCGATGAGTACAGCGAGCTGATCCGAACGGGCAATCTGGATTTCGCGCTGCTCAAGCCGATTGACACGCAGTTTCTCGTGTCGTTTCAGAAAATGGACTGGTCCGCGCTGTCCAATTTCGCGGCGGGGATCGTGCTGTTGGTGATCGCCCTCTCGCATCTGACCACGCGTCCCGACCATCCGCTGACGATCACCCCCTGGATGTTGTTGCTGTACGTGCTCTACCTGGGGTGTGGTGTCGCGATCATGTACAGCCTGATGATCACGCTGGCGTCGACGAGCATCTGGCTGGGGCGGAACCAGACGTTGTACGACTTCTGGTTTTACATCACGAACTTTGCGCGGTATCCGATGGAGATCTACAACCGGGGTTGGGGGGTACCGCTGTGGGGTTTCTTCACGTTTGTGGTGCCGGTGCTGGTGGTGGTGAACGTGCCCGCGCGGATCCTGGCGCAGCCGTTGTATCCGGACAGCAGCCTCAGTTGGCCGCTGGCGTGTTTCACGCTCTTGGCGACCGCGGTCAGCTTGCTCGGTTCGCGCTGGGTGTTCCAGCGCGCGTTGCTGAGCTACCGCAGCGCCAGCAGTTGACGAGCGACCGCTCCGACGGCACACTGAACACCCGTGAACACCAACTCCAGCCGGCTTCTCGACTACCTGCGGTTGTTCCGACTGTCGAACGTCTTCACGGCGATCGCGGACGTGACGATGGGGTTTCTGTTTGTCCACCGGACGTTGCAGCCGTGGCCGGTGTTTCTGTTGCTGGCGGCGGCCAGTGCTCTGCTGTACACGTCCGGCATGGTCTTGAACGATGTGGGGGATGTCGAGCAGGATCGGCAAGAACGTCCGCATCGACCGCTGCCCGCGGGACGCATTGCCGTCGCTGCCGCGCGGCGGCTGGGTTGGGCGTTGCTCCTGAGTGGCGTGCTCTGCGGTGGGCTGGCCGGCGTGTGGGGGCTGGTCGATCCCGCGCCGATCTGGCGGAGCGGGTTGGTGGCAACGTTGCTCGCCGGTTGTGTGCTCCTGTACGACGGCGGACTCAAACGGACGCCCGTCGGGCCGTTGGGGATGGGCGCCTGCCGCATGCTGAATGTGCTGCTGGGTATGAGCGTGGCGGCACCCTGGACCGTCGCGCCGTCCGTGCTGGGGTTCGGCACGCATCACCTGCTGGCGGCCGGCGGCATCGGGCTCTATATCGTGGGGGTCACCTGGTTTGCGCGGACGGAAGCGACGGTCAGTCGGCGCGGGTCGCTGGCCGCCGCCACGGTGGTGATGCTGGCGGGGATCGGTTTGCTCGGTCTGCTTCACGCGGAATTGCCGCCGGGATTCCCACGGACGCTCGGCCGCGACAGCACCTGGTTCCTGTTGCTGGGATTAATGGCGTTTGTGATCGTTCGACGATGTGTGGTGGCGGTCGCCGAGCCGTCCCCGCGGCGCGTGCAGCTGGCGGTCCGGAACTGCCTCCGGTCGCTGATTTTTCTGGACGCGGCCGTAGCGCTCTTGGTGAGCCAGCCGGTCTGGTCGCTGGTGATCCTCGCCTATCTCGTGCCCACGATCGTGCTGGGGCTGTGGATCGAATCGACGTGACGTGACGTGCCGCGGCGCGTCGCACGAATGCTCCGAATATTGCGAGGTGGAAGGTCATGGATCGTTGTGTGATCGTGCTCTCGATTCCCGGTCTGCGTCGCCAGGACCTGCCCGCCATGCCGAATCTGACCGGGACCCTGGGGCACAGCGGGCCGCTGACGCCGAGTTTCCCCTGTGTCACCTGGCCCGTGCAGACGAACATGCTCACCGGTCGGCTGCCGTGCGAACATGGTGTGGTGGCCAACGGGTTTTATTGGCGCGAATCGCGGCAGGTCGAGATGTGGACGGCGTGGAACCAGCGGATCGAAGCGCCGCAGATCTGGGACCGCCTGCGCACCCGTCATCCGGATTTCGTGTCGGCCGTCTGGTTTCCGATGCTCAGCAAGGGCTGCGGGGCGGACTACGTGTGCATGCCTGCGCCGGTCCACCATCCGGACGGTTCGGAGTCGCTGTGGTGTTACACCAAGCCGGCGGACTACTACGGTCCGTTGCGTGAGGCGTTGGGGGATTTTCCCCTGCAGCACTTCTGGGGTCCGCTGGCCAACATCCGGTCGACGTCGTGGATCGCGGATTCCGCAATCGTCACGGCGCGTCAATTCCGTCCGGACTTGTTTTACATCTACTTGCCGCACCTGGACTATGCGGCTCAGAAGGACGGTCCCGACAGCGCCGCGGCGGGCGCGGCGTTGGGAGAGCTGGACGCCGTGATCGGGCGGCTCGTCGACGGGCTGTCGGCTGCCTACGCGGGAAAGGAACTGGTCTGGCTGGCAGCCAGCGAGTACACGATGTCGGAAGTGCAGCACGTCAGCTACCCGAACCGCGTGTTGCGGCAGGCCGGCCTGCTGCAGGTGCGAACCGAGAACGGCCGCGACATGCTCGACCTCGAGCGAAGTCAGGCCTGGGCTATGGTCGATCATCAGTTCTCCCACGTGTTTGTGCAGGCAGCCGAACCGTCGCAAGTGGTGGACATCGCGCAGCGGTTGGCAGCCGAACCGGGTATTGCGGAAGTGCTGGTCGGCGCACAGTTGGGCAAGTACGGGCTGGATCATCCGCGTTCGGGCGACATCGTGCTGGTGTCCGAGTCGACGAGTTGGCAAGCATATTACTGGTGGTGGGACGATGCCCGGGCGCCGGAGTTCGCGCGGACCGTCGACATTCACCGCAAACCGGGTTACGACCCGGTGGAGCTGCATTTCGATCCGCGAACGCGGAGCATTCCCCTGGATGCCACCTTGGTCCGCGGTTCGCACGGCGCACCGGTCACGGACAGTGCCCGGCGTGGCGTGCTGCTCAGTTCGGCGGCCGGAATGGTGCCGGCCGAAGGGGTGCGGGACGTCGACGTGGCTCGCATCGTGTTGGGCCAGTTCGGACTCGCATAGCGGACTTGCGGGGATGCGGCCGTGGGGCCGCCGCGGGCCGTCCGGTTGTGTTCATCGGGAGGAATGTACGGGGGGAGTCCCGGGAATCCCGCCAGGGAATGCGGATTGGGGTGAGTTTTCTGTGGTCGGCCGGACGATGCGGAGTCTGGTGCAATCTAGACTTACGGCGAAGGAGGCGGGCCACTTGTGACTACCGGTTTGGAGCGAACGTTTAGCCTGTTGACGGAGACGGCCAATGAAGCGGCCGTCCCGGTGCTGCTGGCTGCGCTCGATTCGCCGGACAGTGCGATCCAGGAGTTGGCGATGCAGGCCGTACTCGGTCGGCGTCGCGGGGCCGGCCAGCGCGTGCTGGTGGAGGCGCTGGCATCGCTTGAGTGAACGGTGGAAGCTGCAGATCGCCCGCCAGCCGCGACAGATCTCGCCGTCCGTGCGGCACGCCGTTTTGAGCACGGACGCGGAGTTGTGCGCCAACGGCTGCAGCGCGTTGCTGTACATCCGCGAGTTCGAACTGATACCGGCCCTGGTGACCGGGCTGGAAGAACCGAACAACCCCCACGCGCCGATGGTAGCTCAGACACTCCTGAGCCTGTGCGAACTGCTGCAGGAGGAAATCTCCGGACCGCGCGACAAACCCAGGTTGCAGGACCCGGTCCGGATCTGCAATCTGGTGCTGCCCAGCCTCGAGAAGGCGGTGGAGCGATTTGAACTGCACCGCTGTCGGGAAATGATCGAGGCGTTTCTGATCCTGGCCAACCGGGAGAATCCCGTGCTCCACCGCGTACTGGCGGAGCCGCGGCATCCGGCGTACATGGTCATGATGGACATCCTCTGCCACAGCTCGCGGCCGGCCCTCGTCCGTCTGGTGCTCAATCAGCTGGAATGTCGGTTCGCGCCCTCGGCGGTGATCCAGGTGGTGGCCCATCGCTCCGACGTGACGTTCATGCGTCAGCTGCTGAAACGCATCGGTCCCGAACCGTCGGCGCTCTTGCGGGCGAGCTTGCGACGGGTGGAATCGGTGGCCTGCCTGACGAATTCCCTCGACCTGCTCGACACGCTGTCCGAGAAGGAGCAGGCCTCGGCCGTGCTGCTGGCCGTGGCCTCGAACATGAACCGGCTCAGCGTGTTCGCGGTGTTGAAGCGCGTCATGGCCAGCGGTCGGACCGCGGCGCACCGCGCCGCCTCGGCTGCTTTGAGCGAGTTTGGTGGTGTCGAAGCGAATCAACTTGTCCTCGATGGACTGCGGGACCCGGATCCCCAGGTTCAGGCCAACGTCGCGGTGCAGTTGCGCGAGCGAGGCATTCCGGGGGCCATCACGCAGTTGATCCAATTGCTCGACAGCCGCCACGACATCGTGCGCCGAGCGGCCCAGAGTTGCCTGACGGAGTTCAATTTCCGTCGCTACATTACCGTGTTCGACTTGATGGAGGACAGGGTCCGCAGCAGCACGGGGATGCTGGTCATGCGCATCGATCCTGAGGCGACCGCCGAATTGGCCACGGAACTCAAATCACGCACCCGCTCGCGCCGCCTGCGGGGGCTGGAAGCGGCCGTGGCCATGGATGCGGTGTATCTGGTCGAGCCGCTGATCATCGGGCTGTTGAACGATCCCGACCATTACGTGCGGGCGGAAGCGGCCCGGACGCTGGCCTACTGCAATTCGCCGCTATCGCGGCAGTCCCTGCACAACGCGTTGAGCGACCGCAGCGTGGCGGTCCGGGAGGCCGCCGAGCAGTCGCTGGAGAAGCTGTCGGCGGATGGGCGAATGACCACCGCAGGCTCCTTCCTGTCCGCGTTGGACCAGGTGGAATGCAGCCCACTCATGGAACAACCGCCGGCGGATTTCCGTCCCTGAAAGGACCGTAAACCATGCTCCACGTCGTGTCGCTGCCGGTGCTGGCCCCGTGGCTGCTGGCCCAGGCGAACCCCTTCAGCGATCTCTCCAAGCGCTTCCAGGCCGGCGGCTCCGAGTTTCCGATCGGCCAGGTCGCGGCGCTGGTCGTCCTGCTGCTATTGATCGCCGCCGCCCTGTGGAAAGTCGCGCGCATCAGCGCGCAACGCGAGGGCCGCAGCCACTTCAGTTCCCGACGACTGTTCGACGAGTTGTGCGCGCTGCACGAACTGGATTGGCCCAGTCGGAAGCTGCTTCACCAGCTGGCACGTGCGCACCGCCTGGAACACCCGGCCCGCGTGTTCGTGGAACCGCAGTGGTTCGAGACGGCTCAGATTCCCGAGAGCCTGGCGCCGTTTCGTCCGCAATTCCGGCAGCTCAAGTCGCGGCTGTTCTAGAAAGCTCCGTCGCTGCCCCGCGCCGGCGGTGTGCGCTTGCGGAACTCGGGCACCGCGTCGCCGGCGGCACCTGCCGCGGCGGCCGCGGCCGGCTGTTTCGGTTGACCGGTGATCGGCTCCGAATCGCCGCTGCCCAGCGTGACGGTCTTGACGTCGGCGCGCCAGCCCATCAGGCTCAGCAACTTGTCGACGCTCAAGCGATCCACACCGATTTCGGTGGCGGCCGTGATCTTGGCGTTGAAGTCGGCATTCTCGGCGTCCGTGGCCGCGCCCTGGTCGCCCGTGCCGCGGTTCTCGCCCTGAATCAGGTACCGGGTCTGCACCGTGACCTCGTCGTCGATCGCCCCACCATTGAGACTGATCAGGCTCTTCAGCAACTCCACATCATCCTTGTTGTCGTCGGTCATGTCGATGAACCCGGCGATCGCGAAGTGAATGCGGCGCCCGGGATCCCAGGCCGGCGTGACCAGCAGATCTCCGGGGACGATGATGTTCGACACGGTGTCTTGCAGGATTCGACACAGCGCAACGTGCTCGCCGAGTACTTGCGTGACCTCCACGCGCCCCTTCGGTTTGGCGTCCATGACAGCCGTGGTGCCTTTGTCGTAGACGCTGAACGTCTGCTGCGGACGGAGGTAGTCCGCGGAGCCGACATTGATGTAGAGGACGCGATCTTTCTGATTGACCGTGGTCACGATCGCATCGGGGGCTTCAAAGGACGTGATGCGCGTATTCTTCAACTCGGCCTTCTGATCGAGAACGACTTTCCCGAGGTCCTCGATCCGCTTGTTCAGCGTCTTTTGCTGTTCATCCAGTTGCGTGGTGAGTTCGGCGATGTTGGCGTCCTTTTCGGCCGTTTGGGCGGCAATGGCCTCCATCTGCTTCCGAACGTCCGCCAGGTCCGCCACGAACTTGCCGCGTTCGTCTTCCAGGTCCTTGTGGGCCTTATTCGCCTTGTCTTCGTACTCCTTGCAGCGTGCGGCCGACGCTTGCTCGAGCTGCGCCTTCTGGGTGGTCAAGTCGTTCTCGCTGCGCCGCAGATCGGTCAGCTGTTGGTTCAGGTCCCGGACGCGCGACATGAGATACGTGGGCAGCGACTGGTAGTTCCGTGCCGACTCGCTTTCCTGGTCTGGCGCGCCATAGAGCAGCATGCTGTCTTCGAAGTTCTTGCGGATCTGAGCCATCGTCGCGTCATTGGCATCGCCGCCCGGGATGTTCGCGAGATCCTCCTTCATCTGGGTCCACGTCTTGCTGCCGCCGTTGATCATGTAGGTCAGCGACTGCACCTTGAAGTTGGCATTGTCGAGGTCCTTCTTGGCCTGCGATGCGCGGTTGGCCGCGTCTTCGGCCTCGACTCGCCGCCTTTCCGCCTTGCTGTAGAAGACGTACGAAATCACGCACAACCCCACGGTGAGCATGATGAGCAGGATGAGAGCGATGTGAAGGCCCTGGTTCTCTCGCGACGCCATTAGCATGACTCCTGAATGCGCAGAATATCCGCTAAACTACTGTGGGGCAAGAACCTAGGTCGAGTGTAAACACGGCCCGGAGGACTGTCAATAAATTCCACAATTCACAGGAACTAGAAAAGGTGGGAAATGCGGCCGTCTGGTGCGGTCGTGTCGGTGGCGGCCGGCGGTGCCGTGTGGGCAGGGCGGCCGTGGAAACTGTCGGAATGCACGTGCGATGCTTGGCAAGCGACCCGCCGGATCGTAGTCTGCGGTCTCTGATTCCTGGCGCATGATCGCCCGGCACGGGGGCTGGCACAGGCCACAGGAGTGGGTGGGCAGGATGCCTTGGCAACGAGGGGAGCCGGAAAAACCGATGGACAAGAGAGCGCGCCAGCAGCGACTGGCCGGTTTTGACGAGGATTCCACCGCCCCGGTTTCCGGTGGCGCACCTGGGGTGCCCAGTTCCCCTGTGCGGTCACCGTCGGCGATCGCCGCACTGCAGGGCCAGAGTGTGTACGTGCTGGATGCCCACTCGCTGATCTACCAGGTCTTTCATGCCTTGCCCGAGATGAGTGGACCCTCGGGTCAACCGGTGGGGGCGGTGCTTGGTTTCTTGCGCGACATCGTGGACATCCTGGAGCGCCGCAAGCCCGACTACCTGCTGTGTGCCTTTGATCCGCCGGGCAAGACGTTTCGGCACGACGTTTACGACCAATACAAAGCAGACCGGCCGACCATGCCGCTGGATCTGCAGCTGCAGATTCCCAACATCCAGCGATTTCTTCACGCGCTGGCCATTCCCGTGTTGTCCGTGGCCGGGTATGAAGCGGACGATGTGCTGGCGACGGTCGGTGCGGAAGCGCGGCGGCTGGGCGGCGAATGCTACCTGGTCACGAACGACAAGGACTGCCGGCAACTGATCAACGAGCAGGTCAAGTTGTACAACATCCGCAAGAACGAGGTCGTGGATGCGGAGGCGGTGGAGACGCAATGGGGGATTCGTCCCGACCAGGTCGTGGATTTTCAGGCGTTGTGGGGCGATTCGACGGACAATGTGCCGGGGATTGCCGGGATTGGCCAGAAGACGGCGGCCCAACTGCTGGCGCAGTACGGCACGCTGGAGGAAATTTTCGCCCACGTCGAGGAGATTCCGAGCCAGAAACGCCGTGAGAGCATCACCCAGGGCAGGGAGATGGCTCTGATCAGTCGGCGCCTGGTGCGTCTGGTCGACAATGTGCCGCTGGACATCGACTGGCCGGCTGCGCACGTGGGTGGCATGGACGTCGAGGCGGTCTTGGAATTGTGTGCCGAGTTCGGTTTTCACACGCTGCCCAAGCGTCTGACCGGTTTGATGGTCCGCTCGGCGCCAGGCACGTGGGATGCGGCCTACGAGCTGGTGGCGACGGAGTCGGCTTTGGCCAGCCTGGTATCCACGCTCGGCAGCCAGCAGCGGATCGCGGTGGACACCGAGACGACCTCGACGCACGCCCGCTGGGCCGAGCTTGTCGGCTGCTCGTTCGCCTGGCAGCCGGGGCACGCCGTCTATGTACCGGTCCGAGCTCCCGCGGGGGACCCGCAACTGGACCCGGCCCAGACGCTGGCGGCGCTGCGACCGATCCTGGAGAATCCGCACATCCAGAAGGTCGGGCAGAATCTCAAGTACGACATGATCGTGTTTCGCAACGCCGGAATTCAGCTGGCGGGTACCGCCTTCGACACCATGGTGGCCGATTATCTGCTGGCCCCCGGCGAACGCAGCCACGGCGTGGACGATCTGGCCAAACGCTACTTGAACCACGACACGATCAAGATCCGCGACTTGATCGGCTCGGGAAAAACACAACGGCGGATGGACGAGGTCCCGGTGGCGGAGGTGACCCGCTACGCGGCCGAGGATGCCGACATTCCGCTGCGGTTGTCGGAGATCCTGTCGCAGCGACTTGAGCAGGACGGGTTGGACACGTTGTTCCACCAACTGGAAATGCCATTGGTGGAGGTGCTGGCGGAGATGGAATTCCACGGCATCAAGGTGGACGTCCCGCGGCTCCGGCAGTTGAGCAAGCAGTATGGCGAGCGCATGGCCGAATTGGAGGCGGAGATTTATGCCGCGGCGGGTCGCCCGTTCAACATCGACTCGCCCAAGCAGCTGGCCAAAGTCCTGTTTGACGACCTCGGATTACCGCAGTTCCGCCGCACCAAGACCGGGCCCAGCACCGATGTGGAGGTGCTGAACGAGTTGGCGGCGGTCCACACGCTGCCAGCCAAGATCATCGAGTACCGGCAGCAGGCAAAGCTCAAGAGCACCTATGTGGATGCGTTGCCCGAGCTGGTTCATCCCCAGACCGGACGCGTGCACACGTCCTTCAAGCAGGATGTGGCGGCGACGGGCCGGTTGAGTTCCACCGATCCGAATCTGCAGAACATCCCGGTCCGCACCCGCGACGGTCGCGAGATTCGCGCCGCGTTCGTGCCCGGCGACCCCGCCTGGCAGTTGCTCTGCGCGGACTACTCGCAGATCGAACTGCGAGTGCTCAGCACATTTCTCCCAGGACGCGGCGTTGGGGCGGGCGTTTGCGGCGGATCACGACATTCACGCACAGGTGGCCAGTGAAGTCTACTCGGTGCCGTTGGAGGAAGTGACGCCGACGATGCGGCGGGCGGCCAAGGCCATCAACTTCGGGATCATCTACGGCCAGAGTCCGTTTGGGCTGGCCAAGGCGTTGTCGATCGAGAAGTCGGAGGCGGCGAAGTTCATCGAAGCCTACTTTGCGACAGTATCCGGGCGTCGACGCCTTCATGGATCGAATACTGGCGGAGTGTCGCGAGAAGGGGTATGTTACAACCACCCTGGGGCGTCGTCGGGCGATCCAGGGTGTCCGCGAGTTCGTCGGATCGCGCCGGAACACGTCAACGGAACATGCCTGAACGCATCGCCATCAACACGGTCATTCAAGGATCGGCGGCGGATTTGATCAAGCAGGCGATGATTCAAGTCCATCGGCGCATACAGCGGGAGCAGCTGCACTCGCGCATGTTGCTGCAGATCCACGACGAGCTGGTGTTCGAAGTTGCGCCGGGTGAGCTGGACGGCCTGTCGAGGCTGGTGGTGGAGGAGATGGCGGGTGTGGGCGGTCTGAGCGTGCCGCTCAAAGTCGACGTGAAGGTCGGGGCCAATTGGGCGGAGTGCGAGCCGCTCGTGTAACATGGTGGTCATCGGCATTACGGGTGGAATTGCCAGTGGCAAGTCACTGGTGGCCGAGCAGCTGGCAGAACTCGGTGCGGTGGTGTTGGACGCGGATCGAGTGGGGCACGCGGTGCTGCGGGAGCCGGCGGTCCGGGCGGCCCTGTGTGCGCGGTGGGGCCCCGGAATCCTGGACGGGGACGGCGAAATTTGCCGCCGCGTCGTGGCGGAGAAGGTATTTGCTCCGCCACCGGACGGACCGCGTGAACTCGCGTTTCTCGAGCGGTGGACTCATCCTCGGATCGCCGCGCGCATCGGGAAACAGCTGCAGGAGTTGCGTCAACGGGGCGATCTACGCGCGGTCGTGCTGGACGCCCCGGTCCTGTACAAGGCCGGTTGGGACGCGTGGTGTGACGTGATCGTATTTGTCGAGGCGGCCGCCGCCGTGCGGGCGGCCCGGGCCCGGCAGCGGGGGTGGAGCGAATCGCAGTGGCGGCGCGCGCGAAGCGGCTCAACCGGCGTTGGACGCGCAGCGTGCTCGAGCGGACGTCGTGCTGGACAATTCCGGCTCGCGCGGTCAGCTCGTGGCGCAAGTGGAGAAATTCTGGCAATCGTTACCCACGGACCGACCTCCCACGTTTTTCCCGGAACCGCCCTTCACCAACTCCCCAGAAAATCCATAATATGGAGGCAGGCACTTTCGGCCGATTCTCTCCTTGATGCCCGCGTTTCGAACATACTCCCGTCTCCCGCAGTTGAATCTGCCATCACGAACCGGTTACCCACCGCGGGGCACCTTCCGTGTGCTCCGCCCATTTGCTCATCAGGAGCTTCCGTGGCATGACGAATTCAAACTCCCAGTCTCCCGACTCGCGTGGTGAACGCCGCAAGAGCTATTCCCGCCGGCCGGCGGAACCGAAGGCCGCTTCTTCCGACGAGGAGCGACCGGCCAACAGCGAGGCCGACACGTTCTCTTACGACGACGAACTGGACGGTCCCTTGTCGCTGGCCGAGGAATTGGCCGAAGAGGCCGACCGCGGCCCGCGCGACGAAACGAACGACCGCTACGAGAAGATCAAGCAGGGCGAGATCCACATCGCCGAGCTGCAGAAGCTGAGCATGGGCGAGCTGATCGAGGAAGCGCGCAAGGACAACGTGACCGACGTCGCGGGGATGAAGAAGCAGGACCTGATCTTTCGCATCCTGAAAGAGCGGGTGAAGATGAACGGGTTGATGTACGGCGAAGGAACGCTGGAAATCCTGCCGGACGGGTTCGGATTCCTCCGCAGCCCGGACTATCACTACCTGTCCTGTCCCGACGACATTTACGTTTCCCCCAGCCAGATTCGCCGGTTCGGCCTGCAGACCGGCTGCACGGTCTCCGGCCAGATTCGTCCGCCCAAGGAAAACGAACGGTATTTCGCGCTGTTGCGCGTGGAGGCCATCAACTACCAGGATCCCAACCTGATGGCGGACAAGGTCTCCTTCGACGACCTGACGCCTCTGCATCCCGGACTCGCGGATCGTGATGGAGACGGACGCCCGCGAGATCGCCACGCGGGTGGTCGACATGATCGACGCCCGATCGGGTTCGGCCAGCGCGGCCTGATTGTCAGTCCGCCGCGAGCCGGCAAGACGATCCTGCTGCAGAAGATGGCCCGCGCCGTGCTGAAGAACTACCCCGAATCGTACGTCATCATGCTGCTGATCGACGAGCGACCGGAAGAAGTGACCGACATGGAACGGGAGGTCAAGGGGCACAACTGCGAAGTGATCAGTTCGACGTTCGACGAACCCTCGTCGCGGCACGTCCAGGTCTCCGAGATGGTGATCGAGAAGGCCAAGCGGATGGTCGAGTACGGCACGGACGTGGTGATCTTTCTCGACTCGATCACGCGGCTGGCACGGGCCTGGAACGCCGAGTGCCCGCAGTCCGGCAAGATCCTCTCCGGCGGTCTGGATGCCAATGCCCTGCAGAATCCCAAGCGCTTCTTCGGCTCGGCCCGCAAGGTGGAAGAGGGCGGGTCGCTGACGATTCTGGCCACCGCGCTGATCGACACCGGCAGCAAGATGGACGAAGTGATCTTCGAGGAGTTCAAAGGGACGGGCAACCTGGAAATCGTGCTCGATCGGAAACTGGTCGATCGGCGGGTCTGGCCGGCCATCGACATCAACCGCAGCGGCACGCGCCGCGAAGAGATGCTGATGGATCCGGAAGAGTATCGCCGCGTCTGCGTGCTGCGACGCGTGTTGAGCGACATGAACGCGCCCGACGCCATGGAACTGCTCGTCACCCGCCTGCAGAAGACGCAAGACCAACGCCGAGTTCCTGATGAGCATGAACATGAACAGCTGAGCGGGGTCTTTCCGAGCTGGGTTTTCCGAGCTGGGTCTTTCCGAGCTGGGTTTTTTCCGATCCGTGCACTTCTTGATCCGTCGTGTTTTCGATCCGTGGTGCTTCGTGGCACCGCACCTTGACATACGACTTCCTGGCAGGACTCGCCTGATGCCCACGATCTTTGAAGGAACCGGCGGCGAACCGAGTGACGGCCGTTTCGCGATCGTCGTGTCGCGTTACAACGCGGTGATCACCGAGAAACTGCTGGCCGGCGCCTTGAATACGCTCGCCTCGCGGGGCGTGCCGGACGCGGCCATCGACGTGGTGCGCGTCCCCGGGGCCTGGGAGATCCCCTTGATCGCGCAGCGGGTCGCGCGGACCGGCGCGTATCGAGCGGTGATCTGCCTGGGAGCCGTCATCCGGGGCGAAACGACGCACGATCAGTACATCAATCGTCAGGTCAGCGACTCGCTGGGCCGGATCGCGCTGGAGTTCAACATCCCCGTGCTGTTCGGTATCCTGACCTGCAACACGCTGGAGCAGGCGATACATCGCGCGGGCGGCAACGTCGGCAACAAGGGCAGCGAATGTGCGGCCGCCGCCCTGGAGATGGTCAGCCTGCTGGCCAAGTTACCCTGATCTCGCGCCGACCCCCGCGGGGGTGTCGCGATTTCTCCCATTTTTCTCTTTTTCCCCCACCAGCCACCATGTCGCGACGCAGTCGAGCTCGAGAGGTCGTTCTGCAAGTCCTCTTCGAAGATGATCTGAATCCCAGTCACAGCGTGACCGCCTCGGACCGGTTCCTCGAGCAGCGGTTGAATCAGGATCCGGTGCTGGTGGAATTCGCCACCGCGCTGCTGGCCGGTGTCCGCCGCCATCGCCCGGAACTCGATCAGCTGCTGGCCGACCGTGCGCAGAACTGGAGCTTGCGGCGGATGGCGGTCACCGACCGTAACGTGCTGCGGTTGGGGGCCTACGAAATCCTGTTTACCGACGTTCCCGCCCGGGTGGCGATCAACGAAGCCGTCGATCTGGCACGGCGCTTTGGCACCCGGCAGTCCGGGCACTTCGTGAATGGCATCCTGGATCGCTTCCTGAAGGAAGCCGAACAACAGCCGGCGGCCGATTCCGAGACTCCCTGAGTCCCGCGGGCTCCTGGAGGGTGCGTTGCTATGGCGCTATTCGATCGCTTCAAGAAGACGCCGCCCCGCGACCGGGCTGCCGAGACCGGGAATGTCGAGCCGCCGTCGGCCGACCAGTCCGAGAATGGTGGGCTGTTGGCTCGCTTTCGACAGGGCCTCAAGAAAACCTCCGACCTGTTGCGGACCGACATCCGGGACCTGTTCAAACGCGAAGGACGGCTGGTCGACGAGGAGTTCCTGAACGAGCTGTATGCCATCCTGGTCAAGACGGACATGGGGACGGGGCCGGCGAACGAAATCCGCGACCGAGTGCAGTTCGATTTTCGCGGTCGCGTCGTGCACATGGACGAAGTGCTGGCCACCGTCCAGGACTCGCTTCGCCAGCTGATGGCCCAGGATGCGGCTCCGATCGCTTTTGCCGCCGAGGGACCGACCGTGATCATGGTCGTGGGGGTCAACGGATCGGGCAAGACGACCTCCATTGCCAAGCTGGCCGCCATGTTCATCGCCGAGGGGAAACGCGTGGTGTTGGGAGCGGGGGACACGTTTCGCGCCGCGGCCGTGGAGCAGCTGACGATTTGGGCCGAGCGCATCGGGGCCGAAATTGTCACCGGCAAGGCGGGTGGTGATCCGGCGAGCGTGGCACACCGAGCCGTGGCCCAGGCGGTGGAGACCCAGGCCGAGATCTGCATCATCGACACGGCCGGACGCCTGCAGACGCAGGTCAATCTGATGCAGCAACTGGAGAAAATCCGACGCGTCGTGAGCAAGCTGATCGCCGACGCGCCACACGAAGTGCTGCTGGTCCTGGATGCCACGGCGGGCCAGAACGGCATCAGCCAGGCCAAGGGATTTTCGGAAGCCGCCGGCTGCACGGGCATCGTGCTGGCCAAGCTCGACGGCACAGCCAAAGGGGGTGTCGTGATCCCGATCCGTCAGCAGTTCCCATTGCCGGTGAAGTACATCGGGCTGGGAGAAAAGCCGGAGGATCTGGCCTTGTTTGACGTCGAGCGCTTCGTGCGAGCTCTGTTCACGGACCCGGAGTCCGAGAGCCGCTGATTCTTTTGCGCAGCCGGCAAGGTCTCTCACATCCCGCCGCCAATTCTGGCGACGTTTGTGTCACAGGCCGTGTTTGCACTGAATTCGGCGCCCGGCGGACGTCGAATATCAGCAGTGGCCTTCGAATTGTCACGGACCCACGCGCGGCGTGATCGTCCTGCGCGTGCCGGATCCCGTGCGAACTCACACCAACTGACCATCGCTCAACCAATGGTGAGCCGCGTCTCGTACGTGCGTTCCCCCCATGCCCCACACTTGGATCCCCTTGCGGAGAATCGAACCATGAGAATCACTCGCTGCGCGTTGGCCGCCCTGTGCGGCTGTGCACTGCTCGCCAGCCCGTCGTGGGCTCAAACGTTGAGGCATCCCGCCTCCACGCGTCCCGCGTCGCTGTCGAACGACACCGCGGACTACGGCTATCGGTATTACGATAGCCAGGAAGAAGCGTCTCCCAGCGATGCGGCAGCCGCTCCCGCGGCCGACGAGCCCGTATCGCAAGATCCGGTCGCGGAGGTGTCCAATCGTTGTGACTCGTGCGTGGTTTCGGACTCCAGCTGCGACTGCGATTCCTGCTTCCTATTCGGTCCTGACGAGCCATTCAAGCTCTTTAAGGGCGACAATTGCCTGGGAATCAATGTCGGCCTCTGGAGCCAGATCGGTTACCACACCGAGGGCACGAATGGCATCGGCGACGGCTTGATGAACGACTATCCCAACCGAGTCCAGTTGCACCAGCAGTGGATCTTCGTGGAAAAGAAGGTGGATACGGGCGGCTGCGGCTTTGACTGGGGGTTCCGCGGCGACTACGTCTACGGCACGGACGGTCCTGACACACAGGCGTACGGCAATCGTCCGAATACCTGGGACTTCGGCTGGAACAACGGCGGTGCGTACGGCCATGCGATTCCGCAGCTTTACGCGGAACTCGGCTTCAACAATCTGACGGCGAAAATCGGCCACTTCTACACGATCATTGGATACGAAGTCATTCCGGCCACCGGCAATTTCTTTTACTCGCATGCCTTCGAGTTTTATCTGTCTCAGCCGTTTACGCACACCGGCATCTTGTTGGACCAGAAACTCTCGGACAACCTGTCGGTGCTGGGCGGCTGGACCGCGGGTTGGGACACCGGTTTCGACCGCAATGGTGGCAGCAACTTCCTGGGCGGCTTCCGCCTGAAGTTGACCGAGAAAGCTGCTTTTTCCTACATGTGCTCGCTGGGTGATGCCGGCTTCGATAACCAGGGCGTGCCCGGAAGCGACAAGAACGGTATGTATCACAACGCCATCGTCACCTGGGATTTTCGGGAGAACTGGCAGTACGTGGCCGAGCTCAACTACGGCGACAACGACCTGTTGGTGGGCTCCTCCGAAGACGTGGTCGGATTCGGCAACTACCTGTTCTACACGATCAACGATTGCTGGAAAGCCGGTGCTCGATTGGAGTGGTTCCGCGACCCGCGCATCAACAGCGTGAATGTCCGCGGTGCCGAGAATGAAGTCGTCAATCTGACCGTTGGTCTGAATTATCGGCCCGCATCCAATGTCGTGCTGCGACCGGAATTGCGTTGGCTGGATTTCCACGAAACGAACCCGCTGAGGGACACGTTCCTGTTCGGGATCGATACGGTCATCACGTACTAAATAGGGCAGCATTCCTCGCCGACGCCGCACCGGAGACATTCCGGCGCGGCGTTGGGCGTTTCTTGCGTTGATCGAACTGCCTAACGGCGCGTCCTCACGTGCTCGAATATCGCGCAAGATTCAGGCTCGGACGGGGACATCCCGTCCGAACGGTGGTCGAATTTATCCACCTAACCCGTTGGTGGCGAGCGGGTTTCTGCGGTCGGCACCGCTCGGCCAGGGGTTCCTGTCAGCCGCTTGGCATAACGATTGCTTCCCCCTGTTTGACACATGGATTCCTTACCGGGGTCGGCACGATCGTGCGCGTGTCCCGCAGGTCGGTTTGGGCTGCGACCATCACGGCCCGCCGGTGCGATGGTAATTCGTCAGGCCAGAAGGATGCCCCGTGGGCCTGTGGTAGGTGAACGCCTCGCCTACCCAGGCCAGGGGTGTCGTCCCTGTGCGGTGTCTTGCGGCTCTCCGGGGATGCGGCTAGATTCTTAGTCAGTTTGTCGCTCTGCCCATTACGCCGGAAGCCTGCGGAAGTCTGGCCGACCATGAAGCTCATCATCGCCATCATTCAGCCCAGCCGCCTGGAGGACGTCAAAGCGGCGCTCACCGAGGTCGAAGTGTTTCGGTTGACGGTGATGGACTGCCAGGGATTCGGTCGTCAGAAGGGCCAGACCGAAGTCTATCGCGGCCACGAGTTCACGATCAATCTGCTGCGGAAGGTACAGTTGCAGATCGCCGTCAACGAGGAATTCGTCGAACCGACCATACAGGCCATTCTCAAGGGTGCCCGCACGGGTGACAAGGGCGAGATCGGTGACGGCAAGATCTTCGTCCTGCCGCTGGAAGATTGCCTCCGGATCCGCACGGGCGAACGCGGGTCGGAAGCCATCTGATTCAGTCGCGCTACGGCTCATACGTGTCGCCGAATGGGCTGCGCTGTTTGGGCATCCAGACGGCCATGCCGATGCCCAGGAAGTACAGGCCGCAAAGCGGAATCGCCATCAGCAGCATGCTGATCGGATCCGCGGGCGTCAGCACCATCGACACCACGAAGATGATCAGAATGGCCACCCGCCATTTCTCGAGGTAGGTCTTGACCGAAACCAGGCCGATCCGATTCAGGAAGAACATCACCAGCGGCAATTGAAACGCGATGCCGAAGCCGAGCGGCAGGAACAACACGAAACCGATCCACTCGCTGATCCGAGGCTCGGCCTGAATGTCCAGGGCCCGGTTGAATCCAAACAGAAACGCCAGTACGTACTTGAAGGCAAAGAAGAACGCCATCAGCGCTCCGGACCAGAAGAGCACCAGGCTGATCGGCAGGAACATGTGGACGTAACGCTTCTCGTGCGAGTAGAGTCCAGCCGCCACGAAGGCCCACAGCTGCCAGAAGATGTAGGGGCTGGCAATCAGCAGGCCGGAGAAGAACGCGGCCTTCAGCCAGATCATGAACGGTTCCTGCGTGCTCAGGGCCTGCACTTCCGTGGCGGATTTCCGCCAGATCCGCGTCTTGACCATCTTCGTGTCGGGAGGCGGCAAGGAGTTCTTCGTGAGGTCCTCATTGACGGCGACCCCTGCAAACCCGGCAGGCGCGTCCGCCGACAAACGCTGCAACTCCGATTGCTCGATGAACACGTCGTCGAACACCAGTCGCTCTTGCTTCATGAACTCCCGCAGGTCATCCGACAGCTGATCGCCGTAGCGTTCGGTGAGTCGTTCTTCCGCGACGGTCTCGTAATGTTCGTTCAAGGCCGCTTTCAACGGAACCGTGATCCAGTGCACGACCTTGTTGGCAATGAGCAGGCCCAGCAGAAAACCGATGACGAGGCCCAACAGCGAGCGGAACAGGGCCACACGCAACTCATCGAGATGCTCGCCGAAGGTCATCGTCGTCCCTTCGAACAAGTCTTCTTCGTGGGTTCTCGACATGGAATTGCACTCTCTTGAGATTCGGAAGCGAACCAGCCCGAGACAACGTGCCGTGCCGCCTGGCGGCACGCGCCGGGACGACGACCGTTGCCGACCATGATGCTCTGCGCTCCAAGGCAGAGCCGCGAGAATCGTACGGAGTGAAGCTGCCGTACCAGGTGAGTTGGCTGCAGCCCCGAGGGCCGGGCCACCGACCTATGATAACAGCCGGTCGAAAACGCGGCAAGCGACCGGTCCGCGTCGATCGCCCAGTGCTACCCGCCGTGACGCACGGCCGCCTATAATCACGGGCTCGCTGGTGGGATGTGGCACGTTTTGGACAGGTCATGATGAATGCGGATTACCCCCTACGCTTTGAACCCCTATATCGCCATTACCTGTGGGGCGGGCGTCGTCTGGCGGACGTCCTGGGTAAGCCGCTGCCCGCCGGCGAGCATTTCGCCGAAAGCTGGGAAATCGTCGATCACGGTGACGACCAGAGTGGCGTGGCGGCCGGTCCCTTGCGCGGCCTGACGCTCCATACGCTCGTGCGGCAGCTCGGCGCCGACCTGCTGGGACGCCACGATCCGCAGCCCCAGTTCCCGCTCCTGTTCAAGTTCCTCGATGCGCAACAGAACCTGTCGGTTCAAGTCCATCCCCATGACGACCAGGCCGCCGGCCTCGACCCGCCCGACCGCGGCAAGACGGAAGCGTGGGTGGTTCTGCATGCGGAACCGGCCAGCCGCATCTACGCCGGACTGCGGGCCGGCGTGGACCGCGCAACGCTGCAAAACCGCCGTCGAGCAGGGAGACGCCGAAAGCTGCCTGCACTTCTTCGAGCCGGCACCGGGCGATTGCGTGTTCCTCCCCGCCGGAACCGTCCATGCGCTGGGCGCAGGTCTGGTCGTGGCCGAGATCCAGCAGTCGAGCGATACCACGTTTCGACTCTACGACTGGAACCGTGTCGGCCCCTCGGGTCAGCCACGGCCGCTCCACGTCGCGTCGGCCCTGGAGGTGATCGACTTCCGCACCGGGCCGATCCGTCCGGTTGTGGCGGCGCCCACCCCCTCGCCGCAGGTCGAACGCCTGGTGGCCTGCGACAAGTTCGTCGTGGACCGCTGGTGTCTGTCGACGCCACGCCGCATCGGTGGGGATCGTCGGTGCCACATCGTGGCACCGCTCTCCGGCCGTGTTCGTGTGGCGGGGGACGCCGTGCCGACGGCCCTGGCCGTGGGGGAAACCGTGCTGATTCCAGCCGCGGCCGGCCGCGTCGAACTGCAGCCGGAGGATTCCGCCACCCTGCTGGACATCTACCTTCCCGCGTGATGTGATCCTCCCGGTACGGGGCGCCCAGCTCGCTACACCGATCGTCGCAGCTAGGTGCGCCCTGCAAGCAAGCGCCGGCACACCATGGGTCTACGGGATCGAGGTCTGGTGTGCCGGCGATCGCCGGCACGTTCGTGGGCGATGCAAGCTTCGTGTGGGCGAGCTTGACACCCCCTACGGGATCGAGGCTCGTGCAAATGCATTTCCAGCCCGAAAGCGGGCCATTGGATTCTTCGCCTGGGCGGCGTTGCATCTTGCCCTGTCCGCTCCCCCATCGACGTGTGACTCCCGAACTTGGCCAAAGCGAACAGCTTGCCGCCAACCGGTCCCAGCTTGCTCAAGTTCCCCGTCCCATCCGTCGATGCTGTCGATGATAGCATGCCGGAGGAATTGTGGGCGATTCGCCTTTTGCCACCCACCGACCCACCGTATAATCCCCCGCCCGTTGGACCCCGGGTCGGTCGCAGAGGTCTGCGGACTGCGAAGAGCGATGGGGGCGGGAGGTGGGCCCAGGACGAAACAACGCGCCGAGCGGGCCACCGAAGCCAAGGACGACAGACATGCGAAGGTGCTGCAGACTGACGACAATCGCGCTCGTGGCCGCAGGTTTGTTCGGCTGTCGTTCCGATGGACGGCTGTTCGCACCGCCCGGTACGGTCCAGAAGCAACGGTCCAATGCGACCGTGTTTGACCCGTACACGGACAATGATATTGCGCCGGAAGTGGTGGGTGGTCGTCCCAGGGACTACCAGAAGCCCTTGTCGGAAACGGACCGCAGCCGCATGTTCCAGAAGATCTGGTCGCCTCTCTAGATCAGCGTGTCGCCTGGGCCAAGTCGTCGCCAGCGGCTATCATGGATCTCATCGTGATGGCGCGTTTCTGCCCGCAGCACGCACGCGACGGCACGCCGCTTGGCGACATGGTCGCCCGGTCATCCCCAAAATCTTTGTGATGGGCCCAGCCAATGTCCCCCCAATCCCGCCGACCCGGTGCCCCCGCGTCGAAATCGTCCCCGGTCTCGGGCTCCGTCGAAAGTGGCCAACGCCTGCAAAAGGTCTTGGCTGCGGCCGGGATTGCCAGCCGTCGTGAATGCGAGGAACGGATTCGCGAGGGGCGGGTGGAAGTGGACCGCGTGACCGTGACCGAATTGGGGACACGGGTCGATCCCCTGACGCAGGAAATCCGGGTCGACGGCGTTCCGCTTGCCCGACCTCATCACGTCTACTACCTGGTTCACAAGCCGACGGGTGTGTTGTCCACCAATCGCGATCCTGATCGGCGCTGCGCGTCATTGACCTGGTGCCCGGGGAAGCTCGGTTGTTCACCGTCGGCCGCCTGGACCGGTCGAGTGAAGGTTTGATTCTGGTGACGAACGATGGTGAGCTGGCCAACTTGTTGACGCACCCGCGGTACGGCATTCCCAAGACGTACCGCGCTGGTGCTGGGGTTTCCCACGCCGGAAGCGTTGCAGAAACTGCGGAAAGGGGTGTACCTGGCCGAGGGCGTCGCACGCGTGGCCGAACTGCGTGCGCGGGGTCGCCATGCCCGCGGTGCGGAACTGGAGATCGTGCTGACCGAAGGACGTAACCGGGAGATTCGCCGCGTGTTGGCTCGCGTGGGGCACAAAGTCCTCCGCCTGCGCAGGATCGCTTTGGGTCCCCTGCGACTGGGCAACCTGGCCGCCGGGGAGGCTCGCCGCCTGACCGGTGCCGAAGTGCAGCAACTGCGCGACTGTGTGCGAAGTGCCTCGAAGCGAACGGGTGCGAGCGCGGGAACTGCGGCATCCCCGGCCGTCGGGCGGCGGTCGGCCGGTGGCGGACGTGGTGCGGAAACGGGCCAGCGGCGGCGCGTGGCGACGGCACCCCCCGCAGCCCGCCCGGGCAGCGGCACGAAGAGTCGCCGACCGCAGAAAGCCGCGGCAGGTCGGGAACAGACCACCACCGCGACCACGCGCCGTCCCCGTACCGGTGCCGTGCTCGATTACGATCGCCCGCCGGCGACTGCCGCGAAACGACCTGCCCGCAAGCACCCTCCGAAGAAATCTTCCGCCAAGGGCAAACGACACTGATGTCCAGTCCTCTGCATGCCGTGCACTACGCCGACAACGCCGTCCGACGACAGGTGGTGATCGAGGACAATCAGCGATTGGCCCGCGATACCTTTCGCGTGCGCATTCGCTGTCGGGAAATCGCGGAACGCTCAGTCCCGGGGCAGTTTGTCATGTTGCGGTTGGCCGGCATGGACGATCCACTCATCGGCCGCCCGCTGGCCATCTATGATCTGCTGCCGGCCAGTGGCGGGACGTGGGATGGAATCGACTTGATCTACCATGTCAAAGGGAAGTTCACCTCGCGGCTGGCCCGCTGCCAGCCAGGACAGTCGCTGGATGTGTGGGGGCCGCTTGGGAACGGTTTCCCGGTGCTGCCCTGTCTGCATCTGGTGATGGTTGCGGGGGGGGTCGGCCAAACTCCGTTTCTGACACTGGCCAAAGAGCACTTGGGACATCGAAAGTACGGGCAGCCCCGGCGTCTGGCACCCCACGTGCCGAAAGTAACGCTTTGTTTCGGAGCCCAGTCTCGCGATCTGCTGGCAGGCGTGCACGACTTCGAATCGCAAGGAGTCGACGTGCGTTTGGCGACCGATGACGGTTCCCTGGGTCACCACGGCTTGGTCACCGAGATGTTGGACGAAATCCTGGCGGCGGAAGCGAAATCGCGGCCATCGCCCGAGGCGCTCCGCATGGTTTGTTGCGGGCCCGAGCCGATGATGCGGGCCGCGGCGGAAGTCGCCCGGAGGCACGAAGTCCCTTGCCTCGTTTCCCTGGAAACCCCGATGGCATGTGGGATTGGGATCTGTTTCTCGTGCGTGGCCAAAATCCGCCAACCCCAGGGGGAAGCGTGGGATTACCAGCGGACGTGTGTCGAAGGGCCGGTCTTCGATGCCGAATCGGTTTGCTGGTGACTCCGCTGCTGTGGGCCGCCCTCACAAGCCAGGCGGGCCGTGCCGCAGCCCACAGCCGGCCGGCACGGCAGCCCGAACGTCGGCACGGCGAACTACAGGCCCTTCGCCTTCTTGATCATCTTCGACAAGCGTGACTTGATGCGAGCGGCCTTGTTCGGATGGATCAGGCGGTCCGCACCTGCCTTGTCCAGCCCTCGTGCGGCCGCGCGGAATTCTTCCTGAGCCTTCTCCACCGAGCCGGTTGTCGCCGATTCCCGGACTTTCCGCAATTGGGACCGCAGGACCGTCCTGGCAGAACGATTCCGACCCCGACGCTCCTCGCTCTGCTTCAGCCTCTTCTTCGCACTCTTCGTATTGGGCATGTTGACCGTTTACCTCTGGTGTGGGGTGAAAATTGGGAATCAATCTTTATGGCGAATATCGGCGAGTTTGTCCAGACGCTGTTGCACATCTTCGTGGTCGGGAGCCAGTTTGACAAGTTGCCTCAAGCAGTCGGCGGCCTGTTCCAGCAAGCCCAGATCATGAGCCAGCGTTCCGGCTCGGTAGAGGGCGGTCCGTGCCCAGTCCTCCGTCGGGACGGGCGCAAGGAGGGCAATCTGGCGGACCGCCTCCGTATAGCTTTCGAGCGCCTCGCGGAATCGTCGTTGAAATTGCAGACACTCACCGATCTCGAAGGCGACCCTCGCAGACCGTGGGTTGTCGGCGGGAACCTCGCGGAGCAGGCGTACGGCTTCGGCGTAGTTGCCGGACCGTTTCAATCGGATGGCGAGTTCCAGCGACCACTGGGTTTCGCGGGGATAGCGGCGCGCCCGAATCGAGAAGAACTCGATCTCGTGGCGGAGCACGTCGTCTTCGAGTTGGCTGACGAGGCGGTGGGCCTGTGGATGGGCGGTGTGCCGGGCCTGGCGGCGGGCGAACCGAAGTCGTTGACGAACCTGGGTGAGATGGAGCTCCTCCCATTGCTCGCGCAGGCGAAGTTCACCCGGATGGGCCTGCAGCGCCTGCGTCAGCAGCGATGCGGCGGTTCGCACATCGCCCGCTTGCGCGAGTGCCTGGCACCTCGCGCACAACGCAGCGACGCTGTCGACCGAACCCGCGGCGGACGGAGGAGGGGCAGGGGAGGGGAGGTCGGCCGCCGGCTCGGCGTGCACAGGTGCGAGGCAGGCGAGCATCTCGCGGGCCCGGGCATCTCGCGGATCTTGGGAGAGGACCTGCTGCCAGCAATCGGCGGCCTGTTCGAAGTAACCGTGGCGCAGCGAAGAGCTCGCCGCCCAGTCGCTGCAGATCCGCGTCCAGCGGGTCTGCCGCGACGGCCGCCTCCAGATACCGCACGGCCACGTCGTCGTACTCCAGTGCTTCACAGCCGCGGGCCATGTCGCCCAGCAGTCGTGGGTCGTGCGGCCGCAGAACCAGCAATCGCGGACCGAGAGCCGCGACCTGGGTCCAGTTGCCACGGTCCACGGCTGTCTGAAACGTGAACCGCCGGAAGAGTCCCTGGAGTCGATGCCCCCGGGGCGTGAAGTGTGGGCGGACTCGCAACATCGTTTCGACGAAAATCAGGTTGCCCGGATCGCCCGCCACGCACGTGGTCAGGAGCGGAAAGGCCGTCGCGTAATCCGGATTGCGCTGTGCGATCAGACCGCAGGCCTGCTGAAACAGGCGCATCAACTCGCCGGGCGTGGTTCCGGGTCGTCCTGCCGCTGGTTGTTCTGGAGTCACGGATCATCAGCTCCCGCGAGGAACCTGTCTCGCTCGTGCGGTGCGCAATGTGGCTCGCCTCAACGGCTCGCTCCGGCCGCGGCACACAGGTCTCGGGGCGCGGGGAATGCGGCCACGCTGGCCGCGTCTTGCTTAATTCAGCGCGAACAACTCCAATTGTAGCGTCGTGCGCAGCGACAGCAGGTGACGAGGGGTGGGTTTCGTAGGTGTGAATGAGCGACGGGCGAGATGACGAAGCGAACACCGCGAGCGACGGGCAAAGTCTATCTGGTCGGGGCTGGTCCCGGCACGCCGGACTGATCACGCTGCGTGGCGTGCAGTGTCTCGCGAGGGCGGATGTCGTGCTGTACGACTACCTGGTGAATCCGCGCATCTTGCAGCATGCCCCGCCATCGGCCGAGCGGATCTGTTTGGGGCGTCACGGTCGGTCGCGCATCTGGTCGCAGGCGGAGATTGACGCGAAGCTCGTGGAATTGGCGCAGGCTTGCAAGACCGTCGTGCGGCTCAAGGGCGGTGACCCGTCCGTGTTTGCCCATGCGGCGGACGAGGTGGAAGTGCTGATCCGCCACGGCATCGAGTTCGAAATGGTACCCGGGATCACGGCCGCCCTGGCGGCCGGCAGTTACGCGGGCATTCCGATCACGCACCGCGACCTGGCTTCGGCGGTGGCTTTCATCGCCGGTCAGGAGGGGGACGACAAGGAGGGTCCTCCGCTCGACTATCGGCGTCTGGCGCAGTTTCCGGGCACGCTGGTGGTGTACATGGGAGTCACGACCGCACCCCGCTGGACGGCGGCTCTGCTGGAGGCCGGGATGTCGCCGGACACGCCGGCGGCCATTGTTCGACGATGCAGCTTTCCCGATCAGCAGACGGTCCGCTGCACGTTGAGTGAACTCACCGACCACCTGGTTCCCGCGACGCATCTGCGGCCTCCGGTGATTGTCATTCTCGGTCGCGTCGCGGCCTTGCCGCTGGCTCGGGCGTGGTTCGAGCAGCGTTCTCTGTTTGGGCAAACGGTCCTGGTCACGCGCCCCGCTGATCAGGCCGGCGACTTGGTGGTGCCGTTGGAGGAGCAGGGCGCCACGTGTTGTGCCAGCCGGCGATCGTGGTCCGCGAACCGCGCAACTGGGGGCCGGTGGACGCGGCGCTGGAGCGTCTGTCGAGTTACGACTGGCTGGTTTTTTCGAGTGCCAACGGCGTTCGCGGGCTGTTGGATCGACTGGCCTCGACCGGACGCGACCTCCGCCGCACTCGGCGGCCTGCGTCTGGCGGCCATCGGGCCGGCGACAGCCCACACATTGGCGGAATACCATCTGCGGACCGATCTTCAGCCGCACCGGTATCAGGCGGAGGATCTGGCGGCGGACTTGGCACGGCAAGCCGCCGGCCAGCGGTTCCTGTTGGCCCGCGCCAGCCGCGGTCGCGAGGTGCTGGCGGACGATCTTCAGGCCGCGGGCGGCATCGTCGAGCAGGTGGTGGTGTACGAGAGCGTGGATGTCGAGACGCCCGATCCGGACGTGGCGCAGAACTGCGCGAGGGGCGGATCGACTGGACGACCGTCACGAGTTCCGCGATCGCCCGCTCGCTGTGGACCCTATTCGGCAACGACCTGCGGCAGACGCGGCTTGTCAGCATCAGTCCGGTCACCTCGGCCACGCTCCGCGAACTCGGTTTGGAACCGGCCGCCGAAGCTGTGGAGGCGACCATGCCCGGTGTGGTCGACATGCTGTGTCACAGCGGCCCATCACGACAAGG
>CAVWHV010000045.1:0-104604 GCA_963754725.1 uncultured Planctomycetaceae bacterium | reverse complement strand
TGGAACTTACGGTCAACACCTCGCAACCACGCGAGGAAGCGGTATCCGGCAGCGAACTGCGGCAATTGATTGAGGAAGATTGGCTGAAGTCGCTCATCGAACCGCTGACGACACAGAGTGACGCGGCGGGGGCGGTCGACGGTATCAAGAATGGCAAGTACGCGTTCCATACCGGTGGAGATCCGAATCCGTGGTGGCAGGTGGATCTCGGCAGCGTGCAGTCCATTATCCGCATCGTCGTCTACAATCGCCTCGACTACGCACCGGGCCTGCACAATGCGGACACGCTCGTCATCCGGACCTCGGACGACGGCCAGCAATGGACGCTGCGTCACGACAACCAAGGCCGTCATTTTGGCGGTGTGTCGGGTGCCCCGCCGCTTGAAGTCAACTTTCCGCCGGGCGACGTGCAGGCGCGGTTTGTGCGGCTGCAGATTCCGAGCGGGCAGCCGATTTTTTTCCACCTTGATGAAGTGGAAATCTACGGGTCAGGCGATGCGTTGCAGAACCTGGCCTTGCATCAACCGGCCAATCAATCGAGCCTCAGCCCATGGTCGACGGCCAAGATCCGCCGCCAGCTCGATTTCCCGACGGCCGCCTGTATCGAGCGTGGCCGGAAGCTGGCCGTGCACTTGCAGCAGCAGGGCGTCGAAGTGTCGCCGCACCTGGTCGCGCTGGATCAAGCGGAAGAACGGCTGCGCGCTCTGAGCAGTGACGCGTCCGAAGCCGACCGGCGCCGCGTCTACCTCGACACTCGGTGGATCGTGCGTCAGTTGGTGTTCGCCAATCCGCTGCTGAACTTTCGATCAGCTGCTCTTCGTCAAACGATTCACACAGGAATCGTATCCGGACGTTTGCCTGAACCACATGCCGTGGGTCTCGAAGCCGGGCGGTGACCTCTGTGTTCTGCGTCCCACGACGTCCGCCGGCAGTCTGTTCCGTGAGGTCGCGAACCCGCCCGAAAACGACGGCACCGCGTCATCGCTCGGCCTGACGTCCATGCTGAATCGTGCGTTGGGGCCCGGTCATGTGCACGGCATGGACTTGTTTTGGGACGGGACGCGCATCGTGTTCGGCTATGCCATGGCGCGCAGCGATCAGCCGCCCGAAGGCTGGCTCGATCGCTCGCAGAGTTATCGGCTGCGGCGCACGGAGGAGCCCACGCACATCTTCGAGATCGGTGTCGATGGCCGAGGGCTGCGTCAGCTGACCTCGGGCGAGTGGAGCGACCTCGACCCCACGTATGCTCCCAACGGCGACATCGTGTTTGTGTCCGAGCGCTGCGGCACGTCGCTGCAATGCAATGAATACGACAAAGACGAAACGAGCTGCAACTTGTACGTGATGCATCCTGACGGCAGCGGGATCCGCCGGCTCAGTGTGAACAAAGACGGCGATTACCTGCCCCACACGCTGGACAACGGTCTCATCGCTTACACACGCTGGGAGTACCACGAGCGCAGCTGGGCCTACATTCAGTCGATCTGGACCGTGCGGCCGGACGGCACCGGCGCCGATGCCATCTTCAAGCAGCACTTTGTCAATCCGTGGGCGCTGGAAGACACACGTTCGATCCCCGCAGCGCAAAACTCGTGGCCATTGCCACCGGTCATCACACGCTCGCGGTCGGGCCGCTCGTGATCGTGGACACCGCCTCGGGAATCAACACACCGCAGGGTATCGGCATCGTCACGCAGGGCGTAACGCCGCCCGAGGGCGGCATGGACGGCGTGCCCGTGCCCGAAGGAGGCGTGTTGGACAACGGGCGGTTTCTACTCCACGCCCTGGCCACTGTCCGACAAGTTCTTCCTGGTCTCCTACACGCACGGCGACAAAACCACCGACCCGATCGGCTACGGTCTCTACGTCGTCGACGTGTTCGGAACCAAGGAACTCGTCTATCGCGATCCGACCATCTCCTGTTTCACGCCCATTCCACTCCGTACTCGCAAGACTCCACCCATCCTGCCCGACGCGGTCCATCTGGCGACGCGATTACGCGACCTGCGTGGTGAGTGACGTGAGTTTCGGGTGTGAAGATCTGGTGCCGGAACGCATTCGTTACGTGCGCATCGCCGAACCGATCGGCTGGCCGTACGACAATCAACTGGGCGGACAACGCTACGGAGAGAAGGGGCCCACGCTGATCAACTGGACGCCGATCCGCATACTTGGCGATGTCCCCGTGGAAGCGGACGGCAGCGCACACTTCCGAGTCCCGCCGGACAGGGCCGTGTACTTTCAGCTGTTGGATGAGAACCGCATGGAACTGCGGCGTATGCGAAGTTTCATCAGTTTTCAGCCCGGCGAACAGCGTGCCTGCGCCGGTTGCCACGAATCGCGCGGCGTGGCGCCACGTCCCTGTGCCGACCCGTTGGCTGCCGCGCTGCCACCCCCGACTCCTCTGCTGCCACCGTGGGGTGATCGACCGGTCAGTTTTCTGCGAGACATCCAACCGATCCTCGATCGCCATTGCGTGGTGTGCCACAGCGGACTGAAACCGGCGGGCGATCTCGATTACTTTGGTGGGCTTACCGAATGGTCCAGCCAATACGAGAAGATGTGGGGCGAGGTGCCGGGGTACGGTTTCAATCGCGCATTCGAAACGATCAACCGTGCTCAACTTGTGGCCATCGCAGAGCCCAACCTGCAGGACGCCAGCATCACGCCCGTACTGGCCTATGGGGCTCACAAGAGCAAACTGTTCGTGACACTCTCGCAAGCTCCGCACACGGAACGCGTCGCGTTGAGCCCGGAAGAACGGCTGCGTCTCACGATGTGGATGGACGCCAACGCACCGTATCACGATACATTCGTGAACAAACGTCCGGACCGGCCAGCGTATGACCTGGCGCAGGATCATGAGCTGCTGGAGAACATCAAGGGTCTGCACCAGAAGCGATGTGCCAGCTGCCACGCCCCCGAGCTCGTCTCGCGACTCGACTGGATCGACATCCACCAGGCCGAACACAGTCTGTTCCTCCGCGCACCGCTGGCCAAACCGGCAGGCGGAACGCAGAAATGCGGTGTGGCGGTCTATGCCAACACCGAGGATCCTGACTACCAGGCCGTGCGAACGCTGGTCGACCACGCATTGGCCAAAGCCTGGGCCAATCCGCGCCGCGACCTGCAATCCCTGGTGCGTCTTCCGCAAATGGCGAGTGTGATCGATGCGGACGCCCCGAGTACCTCAGTGGCTGTCGCTCGGCAGGGAGCCGTACCCTAGGCGAGGCGCTGTTCAGAACCAACCAGCCTCTACTGCAAAGGCGATAGCATGAGATCCAGCATCTGCATCCTGGCCAGCCTGTTTCTCCTCGCCCTGACGCTCCAGGCCGCCGAAACTCCAACCACACCGGAAGCGACTACCCCGCGGCCGTATCCCGAGCGGCTGCAATGGTGGGCGGATGGGCGGTTCGGCATGTTCATACACTGGGGGCCGGTCAGTCTCAAGGGCACGGAGATCAGTTGGTCGCGCGCCAACACCAATCCCAAGTGCCCGAACAGCGGTGTGATTCCCGCCGACGTGTACGACAACCTCTACAAAGACTTCAACCCGACGCACTTTGACGCGGCCGCGTGGGTGCAGCTCGCCAAAGCGGCCGGCGCCAAGTACATCGTGCTCACCGCCAAGCACTGCGACGGCTTCCTGCTCTGGCACTCCCAGGCCAGCGACTACAACATCTCTCGGACGCCCTTCGGGCGGGACGTCTGCGCGGAACTGGCTCAGGCGGCGCGGGCGGAGGGCATCCGGATCGGCTGGTACTTCTCGCCGATGGACTGGCGCGATCCGGATTTCCGCACGGACACGCAACGCGGCGTTCCTGGGCCGGATGCAGGCGGAAGTGCGCGAACTGCTGGGCAACTACGGTCCCATCGACCTGCTGTGGTTCGACTGGGACGGGCGCGAACCGCTGTACGACCAGGCGACAACCTACGACATCGTGAAAACGCTGCAGCCGGAGATCGTCATCAACAACCGGCTCGACCTGGGCCTGGGCAACAACGATCGCCAGATCCTGTCACCGCAACGCGGACTACTACACGCCCGAACAGCATGTCGGCGCGTACGACGACCAACGACCGTGGGAGTCGTGCATGACGACTTCGCGGAAGGGCCAATGGGCCTGGGGCGGCGACGAAGACGGCGTGAAGTCGCTCGAGGCCTGCCTGGGCATGCTGATCCGCTGTGCCGGCGGTGACGGCAACATGCTGCTGAACGTCGGGCCGATGCCGACCGGGGAAATCGCGCCGGAGCAGGCGAACCTGTTGAAAGAGATGGGTGCCTGGCTGGCGAAATACGGCGAGAGCATCTACGGCACGCGCGGCGGGCCGTTCAAGCCGGGCGACTACGGAGTCTCGACGCGCAAGGGAAACACGATCTACCTCCACATTGGCGAATGGACCGACGATGTTCTGACGCTGCCGGCCATCCCGGCCAAGGTGCTGCGCAGCCGCGTGCTCGGCGGCGGACAGGCGGAAGTGCGCCAGACGGCCGCCGGTCTCGCAAGTCTCCGTGCCCGGAAAGCGATCGCCAGCCGATCGACACCATCGTGGCGCTCGAACTCGACGGTGCGGCGCTGCGATCTCCCGGCGGTGGACGTCGCCGGTCCGGTGTCGTTGGCGACCAACGCGAAGGCCACCGCGTCGAACGTCTATCAGAACCAGGCGGAATTCGGTCCCGACAAGGCCGTCGACGGCCGGAGCGACACGCGCTGGGCGACCGACGGCGGAGTCACGTCCGCCTGGCTGGAACTGGATCTCGGCAAACCGGTGACCTTCAGCCGTTTCCGCATCTAGCAGGCCTACCCCGAACTGCAAGCGCGTCCGCAAGTTCGCGATCGAGTACTGGCAGGACGAGCAATGGAAAGCCTGCTACCTCGGTGCAGAATCTCGCCGCGACATGTTCCGGTACGCTTCGACCGTCACCGCACAGCGCGTGCGACTGAATATCACGGAAGCCACCGACGGGCCGACCCTCTGGGAATTCATGCTCTTCGAATAGGGTTCCGCTGAGAGCCACAGCAGCCTGAACAACTTCCGTGGGAAAGGAATGCCACGTACACGCCGATCCGCATGCTGTGAGTGCTGGTGGCGCTTCGGACCAGAGTGACTGTCAATGGCAAGTCCAGGTCAGTCGCGATGAGCCAGGCCGTTGGCTTCTGCCAGGCATTCATGGAGCTTCTTTGCCAGTTCCGCCTTATATTGCGTCACGCAAGTCACGTGGTCGCCCGGAACGGAATACTCGCGCAGGTTGCTTGCCCAACGTCCCCAGCCGCGGCCGACCACGTCGTCGATGCGATGCCAGATCATCCGAAACGAAGAGAGCTACGAATCCATCGTACGGTTGCGGGCGATATGCGCCATGGGCCCACAACGGTCCGACGTAAGTTGCCAAACGAAAGCTCTTGGGGAATCGAATCGGGTTCGCAGCTCTCTGTGGCAACAATCCAATTGCTGTGAAGCGGTGCTTCGTGAGAACGCTTGTACCGCCAACGACTGACAGCTCGGCGAAGATGTGACTTGACCGTGCGAAATGCTCGACGCGGGTTCAGCTCCCAAAAATACTCCGCCAATTCGAGAGCGTAGAAACATCCTCGTGCCATACCAGCAGGGAACGGAATGAGCTGTGAAACAGGTCCCCCAGGTAGCCAATCACAGCGGGTACGGCGCGGCGAGGCAGGATGCCGGAAACGTGTCCACGATGGCGACAAGTCGGACATCATCACCTGCCGCTGTCAGTCGATGAGCCATCTCGAACGCGACGAGTCCGCCGAGCGAGTAACCCGCCAATACGTACGGGCCCACTGGCCGGATGGCACGCAGCGTCTTCAGGCATTCCGTGGCGATGATACTCGATACTGCATCGCTCGCGAGTCCCGTCGTACTCCGGAAACGAAAGCACGTAAGACGGTTGGTCGTCAGTCCACAGGCGTCGAAATCCAGGTACCAGCTCAGCAGAAAAACCGGCGGGTTGCTGTGTGTCTGCGGAGTCGCCTGCTCCGTGTGAATCGCTTGAATCCTTCGTTGCTCTTCCACGGCGCGCGCGCAGATGCTCGATCGTTGGATCTTCCGAGAACGATACCAATGGAGGCATCACACCCGTTTCCCGATGGATCCGGCTCAGCACGCTGACGAGTAGCAAAGAATGCCCGCCCAGTTGGAAGAAGTTGTCGTGAATGCCGACTCGTTCTCGATGCAATAACAACCGCCAGATGCGGGCCAGCTGCGCTCCAGTTCGGTTCGCGGAGGCACGTACTGGGTGTCGACGGCCAGCTCTTCGCCTTGGATACACTCCAACGCCCGGCGATCCACTTTGCCGTTGGGAGTCAGCGGCAACTCATTCAGAACGACAAACCGCGATGGAAGCATGTAGTCAGGGAGTATCCCGCTCAGCCAGGACCGCGTCGCGTGGGCAGAGAAATTGGCCCTTTCGCTCGGCACCACGAAAGCTGACATACTCCTTTCGCCGTTGCCGTCATGCAGGGCCACCACGGCACACGCCTGCACGTCGGCGTGGGTCGCCAAGGCCGCTTCGATTTCGCCGAGTTCGATGCGAAAGCCGCGGATCTTGACCTGCTGGTCTCGGCGTCCCAAAAACTCGATTGATCCGTCGGGCAGATACCGCGCAAAGTCGCCCGTCTTGTACAGTCTTGCTCCTGGCTCCTCGCTGAACGGATCGAGCACAAATCTCTCCGCCGTGAGATCCGGCTGGTTCCAATAGCCGATCGCCAGTCCGTCCCCACCGATATGCAGCTCGCCCGGCACGCCCACCGGTGTGGGTTGGCCGACGTGATCGAGGATGCGGCACGACGTATTCGCCAGGGGTCGGCCAATGGGGACCGAGCCGGTGGAGAACTGAGTGTCGCTGAGGATCGCATGTGTACACGCGAAGGTGGTTGTCTCTGTGGGGCCGTAACCGTTCGTCAGACGCAACGACGGGAACAACCCGGAATCGCCGCACATGAGTGACCGACAGCGCGTCGCCGCCGGTCAAAACGTGTCGAACCGTCTCGAGCACAGACGGTCGCTCGTCCACAATCTGATTGAACAGTCCGGCAGTCAGCCACAGACAGGTCACCTGCTGTTCGCGGACGAATCTCTCCAGGGCGGCAAAGTCGGGCAGTTCGTGCGGGAAGATCACGCACGTGCCCCCGTTGAGGAGTGGACCCCACAATTCGAACGTGGAGGCGTCGAATGACGTCGATGCCAGGAGCAGGAAGCGTTGTCGCACGGCAAACTCTGCATACGTTTGGCCACGTACCAGTCGCACGACACCGCGGTGCGGAATCGTGACACCCTTGGGTTGGCCCGTCGAGCCGGACGTGTACATGATGTAGGCTGGGTCTTGTGCCCGGCATGCCGGATCTGGATTACCGGCAGGACTCACGTCCCGAACCGCCGAGTTTTGATGAAGATCGAGCGTCTGGAGGCCAGCTCTGGCCAAGCCGACCGGCAGCGAAGTCTCGGTGACCACGATGCTGGCATTGCTGTCCTCCAGCATGAACCGCAAACGGTCGACTGGGTCGTCGCGGGCCAAAGGTACATAGACGCCGCCGGCTTTGAGAATCGCCAACACGCCGACAACGAATTCGAGGGAGCGATCCAAGTAGACCGCGACCGGTTTCCCTTCCACCGCTCCAAGCTGCCGCAGGCGGCGAGCTACCTGGTTGGCGCGATGGTTCAGCTCCCGGTACGTCAGATGCACGTCGTTCGCAATGACAGCGACCGCGTCGGGTGTGCGTTCCACCTGCTCTTCGAACAATTGGTGTATGCACTGGTCCCGTGGATAATCCCGTGCCGTCCGGTTCCAATCCACGAGCAGCTGCTGACGCTCGGCGGCCGGCAGCAGATTCACTCGTCCGATCGCCTGAGCGGGATCGGCCACGAGCCGGCGCAGGAGTTCTTGCCAGTGCGTGGCCATCCGTCGGGCCGTCGCTTCGCTGAACAAGTCGCTGGCGTACTCGAGTTCACACGTCCACGCATCCCCTTCGGCCGTGACACTCAGGATCAGGTCGTTTTTGCAGGTGCCTGTGTGGACGTCGAGTGTCTGCCTGCGGCTGATCCTAGCCGCCAGGGTGCAACGCCTTCTTCCAGCAACACGAACATGACCTGGTAGAACGGCGACTGGCCGGCCGCTCGGTCCTGCGCGGCCAGTTCCACCATCTGTTCAAACGGCAGGTCGCCGTGTTCCAGACCTGCCAGCACCGTCTGCCGCACACGCGCGAGCACGTCGCGAAAACTCTGCGTCGCATCCACCTGCGTGCGGATGGGCAGCGTGTTCAGGAAGAAGCCCAGCAGCGATTGCAGTTCTGTGCGGTCCCAGTGCGCAGACCGGAGTTCCCACGATCAGGTCGTCCTGTCCGGTGTAACGATGCAGCCAGACCTGGTACGTGGCCAGCATCAACGTAAACAGGCTGGTCCCTTCCTCGCGCCAGTTGCCGCACGCGGGCCACCACGTCCGCGGGGATCTGGAAGCGGTGCGCCGCCTCCCTGCCCGCTGGGCCGGGCCGGCCGCGGCCGATCGGTGGGAAGTTCCAAGGCGGGCGGCAGGGCCGTGAGTTGCTCGGTCCAGTACGCGCAGTACCGCGCGAGCCGTTCGCTGCCCAGTTGCTGGCGCTGCCAGGCGGCATAGTCGGCGTACTGGAGGGACAGTGCCGGCAATCCGGCAGTCGCGACATTCCCACCGGCAGCGTAAAGTAGAGCGAGTTCCTGGAAGAACGCGCGCAGCGACCATTCATCCACCACACTGTGATGGAATGTGACGGCCAGGATATGGTCGTCGGTATCGAGGGTGGCCCACACAGCCCGCCACAACGGTGCCTGGGCCAGATCGAACGGTCGACGGACCTCATCCTGCAGACGCTGCTGCCAATCCGACGAAGTGAGCTGCTGCCAGTCAACTTGTTGCCAAGGCAGCGTAACGTTCTCACTGGGGAGGACTTTTTGCAGCAACAATTCGTCTTGTTGCACCAGCGCGGTCCGCAGGATCTCGTGCCGCTGCTGGATCACCTGCAGGCAAGCCTGCAGCGGGGCAGGGTCCACGGGTCCCTGCAGCCGAAAGGCAGCCGGCACGTTATAGGTGGCCGCTTCGGGCAGCGTCTGTTGCGCAGAACCCACAGCCGCTGCTGGCCGAAGGACATAGGTAGCGGATGCTGTCGATCCGCGCGTGGGATGGGTTCCACGACGCGAGGGCGCGTGCGTTCGACGCCTCGAGCTGGCAGGCCAGGCCGGCCACCGTCGGATACTCGAACAGCCACCGCAGAGGCACTTCTCGGTCGAGTTGGCTGCGGATGCGAGAGATCACTGACAGGAGCGAGCAGCGAGTGCCCGCCAAGCTGGAAGAAATTGTCGTGTATGCCGACTCGTTCCAGACGTAGTAGACTCTTGCCAGATGTGGGCCAGTTGCGACTCCAATTCGGTCCGCGGGGCACGTAATCCGTGCCGACGGCCAGTTCTTGGCCCTCGGTGCGTTCGAGCGCCTGGCGGTCCACTTTGCCGTTGGGCGTCAGCGGCAGAGCCTCCAGGACCGCAAACCGTGTGGGCAGCATGTACTCGGGCAACGTCTGACTTAGCCAGGCGCAACGTCTGGTCCGGACACGGTTGCCCCAGGACTCAACACCAGAAAAGCTACCAGGCGTTTCTCTCCTTCACCCGCAGACTGAGCCACAACTGCGGCGGCCTGCACATCGGCGTGGGTTTCCAGGGCGGCTTCGATTTCGCCGAGCTCGATGCGAAAGCCGCGGATCTTGACCTGCTGGTCTCGTCGCCCCAGGCATTCGAGGGTGCCGTCGGCCTTCCAGCGAGCAAGATCGCCGGTGCGGTACAAGCGGGATTCCGGGTCCGCGTTAAACGGATTAGGGATGAACGTCTCCGCCGTCAGTTCGGGCAGTCCGCAGTATCCTCGCGCTAAACCATCACCACCGATGAGCAATTCGCCAGGTAACCCGACGGGGACCGGTTGCCCCGACGCGTCCAAAACATAGATTTGTGTGTTGGCAATCGGAGTACCGATCGTGACGTCACCGCCTGGCTCAATTCTCGCCATGGTGGACCAAACCGTCGTCTCGGTGGGACCATACATGTTCCACACGTCACCAAACTGTGTGCTGAGTTCTCGCACCAGTTCGGCTGGCATGGCTTCACCGCCACAGAGCGCTTAAGCCGTTTGTTACCCTTCCAGCCGCTGGCCAAAAGCATGTGCCAGAACGCAGGCGTGGCCTGCAGGACACTTATTTGGCGATCCTCAATGGTTGCGGCTAATGCAGGCACATCGACGCGTTCGGCGGCCGAGGCCATGACTACGTGTCGCCCCACCGTAAGTAGGCAACAACAATTCCAACACCGAGATGTCAAAGCCCACGGTCGTTAAAGCCAAGATACAGTCCGAGGAAGTAATCTCCGGGCTGGCCATCATCGCATAGATGAAGTTGACGACCGATCGATGCTCGATGCACACACCCTTGGGCCGCCCCGTCGATCCTGAGCGTGAACATGATGTACGCCAGTCTGCTTCGCCGATGCGAATAAGCGAGAGGTTCTCGGTCGCCATCGCTCGGGGAGATCTGCTCCACACAAGACACGTGGTAGTGTTCCCTGGGGCAAAGCGGTCGTCACGCTGGCTTGCGTGACGACCACGCGCGCCTGGCTGTCTTCGCAGGATGTGCGCAATGCGTTCCTGGGGATGCGACGGATCCAGTGGCACATACGCTCCGCCCGACTTGAGAATGCCGAGAATTCCGATCACTAGTTCAAGCGATCGTTCCAGGCACAGCCCGACGGCGATGTCCGGTCCGACTCCCAATCGTCGGAGATGATTTGCCAGCAGGTTCGCTCGCCGATTCAATTCCCGATACGTGAGCGACTGCCCCTCAAACTCGACAGCGACCGCGTCGGGTGTGCGTTCCACCTGCTCTTCGAATAATTGGTGAATGCACTTGTCCCGCGGATAGTCGGCGGCCGTGTTGTTCCAGTCCACGAGCAGCTGTTGACGCTCGGCGGCCGGCAGCATGATTCGCTCGTCCGATCGCCTGAGCGGGATCGGCCACGAGCCAGCGCAGGAGTTCTTGCCAGTGCGTGGCCATCCGTCGGGCCGTCGCTTCGCTGAACAAGTCGCTGGCGTACTCGAGTTCACACGTCCACGCATCCCCTTCGGCCGTGACGCTCAGGATCAGGTCGTTTTTGCAGGTGCCTGTGTGGACGTCGAGTGTCTGCGCTGCGGCTGATCCTCAGCCGCCAGGGTGCAACGCCTTCTTCCAGCAACACGAACATGACCTGGTAGAGCGGCGACTGGCCGGCCGCTCGGTCCTGCGCGGCCAGTTCCACCATCTGTTCAAACGGCAGGTCGCCGTGTTCCAGACCTGCCAGCACCGTCTGCCGCACACGCGGAGCACGTCGCGAAAACTCTGCGTCGCATCCAGCTGCGTGCGGATGGGCAGCGTGTTCAGGAAGAAGCCCAGCAGTGATTGCAGTTCTGTGCGGTCCCGGTGCGCGACCGGAGTTCCCACGATCAGGTCGTCCTGTCCGGTGTAACGATGCAGCCAGACCTGGTACGTGGCCAACATCAACGTGAACAGGCTGGTCCCTTCCTCGTGCGCCAGTTGTCGCACGCGGGCCACCACGTCCGTGGGGATCTGGAAGCGGTGCGCGCCTCCCTGCCCGCTGGGCCGGGCCGGCCGCGGCCGATCGGTGGGAAGTTCCAAGGCGGGCGGCAGGGCCGTGAGTTGCTCGGTCCAGTACGCGCGCGTGCCGCGCGAGCCGTTCGCCGCCCAGTCGCTGGCGCTGCCAGGCGGCATAGTCGGCGTACTGGAGGGACAGTGCCGGCAATCCGGCGGTCGCGACATTCCCACCGGCAGCGTAAAGTAGAGCGAGTTCCTGGAAGAACACGCCGCCAGCGACCATTCATCCACCACGCTGTGATGGAAAGTGACAACCAGGATGTGGTCGTCGGTATCGAGGGTGGCCCACACGGCCCGCCACAACGGTGCCTGGGCCAGATCGAACGGTCGGCGGACCTCTTCCTGCAGACGCTGTTGCCACTCCGAAGAAGTGAGCTGCTGCCAGTCAACTTGTTGCCAAGGCAGCGTGACGTTCTCACTGGGGAGGACCTCTTGCAGCAGCGTCTCGTCTTGCTGCACCAGCGCAGTCCGCAGGACTTCGTGCCGCTGCTGGATCACCTGCAGGCAAACCTGCAGTCGCGCCGTATCCACGGGTCCCTGCAGTCGATAGACCGCCGGCACGTTATAGGTGGCCGCTTCGGGCAGCGTCTGCTGCAGAACCCACAGCCGCTGCTGGCCGAAGGACATAGGTAGCGGCTGCTGCCGATCCGCGCCGGTATGGGTTCCACGACGCAAGGTGCGGCGTTCGACGCCTCGATCTGGCAGGCCAAGCCGGCCACCGTCGGATGCTCGAACAGCCACCGCAGAGGCACGTCCCGGTCAAGTTGGTTTCGGATGCGAGAGATCACTGACAGGGCGAGCAGCGAGTGCCCGCCAAGCTGGAAGAAATTATCGTGTATGCCAACTCGTTCCAAACGTAGTAGCTCTTGCCAGATGTGGGCCAGTTGCGACTCCAGTTCGGTCTGCGGGTGCACGTAATCCGTACCGACAGCCAGTTCTGGGCCCTCGGTGCGTTCGAGCGTCTGGCGGTCCACTTTGCCGTTGGGCGTCAGCGGCAGAGCCTCCAGGACCGCAAACCGTGTGGGCAGCATGTACTCGGGCAACGTCTGACTTAGCCAGGCGCACGACCGTTGGTCCGGACACGGTTGCCCCAGGACTCAACACCAGAAAAGCTACGAGGCGTTTCTCTCCTGCACCGGCAGACTGAGCCACAACTGCGGCGGCCTTCACATCGGCGTGGGTTTCCAGGGCGGCTTCGATTTCGCCGAGCTCGATGCGAAAGCCGCGGATCTTGACCTGCTGGTCTCGTCGCCCCAGACATTCGAGGGTGCCGTCGGCCTTCCAGCGAGCAAGATCGCCGGTACGGTACAAGCGGGATTCCGGGTCCGCGTTAAACGGATTAGGGATAAACTTCTCCGCCGTCAGTTCGGGCAGTCCGCAGTATCCTCGCGCTAAACCATCACCACCGATGAGCAATTCGCCAGGTAACCCGACGGGGACTGGTTGCCCCGACGCGTCCAAAACATAGATTTGTGTGTTGGCAATCGGAGTACCGATCGTGACGTCACCGCCTGGCTCAATTCTCGCCATGGTGGACCAAACCGTCGTCTCGGTGGGACCGTACATGTTCCACACGTCACCAAACTGTGTGCTGAGTTCTGCGCACAGTTCGGCTGGCATGGCTTCACCGCCACAGAGCGCTTAAGCCGTTTGTTACCCTTCCAGCCGCTGGCCAAAAGCATGTGCCAGAACGCAGGCGTGGCCTGCAGGACACTTATTTGGCGATCCTCAATGGTTGCGGCTAATGCAGGCACATCGACGCGTTCGGCGGCCGAGGCCACGACTATGTGTGCGCCCACCGTAAGAGGCAACAACAATTCCAACACCGAGATGTCAAAGCTCACGGTCGTTAAAGCCAAGATACAGTCCGAGGAAGTAATCTCCGGGCTGGCCATCATCGCATAGATGAAGTTGACGACCGATCGATGCTCGATGCACACACCCTTGGGCCGCCCCGTCGAGCCTGACGTGAACATGATGTACGCCAGTTGCTTCGCCGATGCGAATAAGCGAAGGTTTTCGGTCGCATTGCTGGGGGAGATCTGCTCCACAAAGACATGTGGTAGTGTTCCCTGGGGCAAAGCGGTCGTCACGCTGGCTTGCGTGACGACCACGCGCGCCTGGCTGTCTTCGAGGATGTGCGCGATGCGTTCCTGGGGATGCGACGGATCCAATGGCACATACGCTCCGCCCGACTTGAGAATGCCGAGAATTCCGATCACTAGTTCAAGCGATCTTTCCAGGCACAGCCCGACGGCGATGTCCGGTCCGACTCCCAATCGTCGGAGATGATTTGCCAGCAGATTCGCTCGCCGATTCAATTCCCGATACGTGAGCGACTGCCCCTCAAACTCGATGGCGACCGCGTCGGGTGTGCGTTCCACCTGCTCTTCGAATAATTGGTGAATGCACTGGTCCTGCGGATAATCCCGTGCCGTCCGGTTCCAATCCACGAGCAGCTGCTGACGCTCGGCGGCCGGCAGCATGTTTGCACGTCCGATCGCCTGATCGGGATCGGCCACGAGCCAGCGCAGGAGTTCTTCCCAGTGCGTGGCCATCCGTCGGGCCGTCGCTTCGCTGAACAAGTCGCTGGCGTACTCGAGTTCACACGTCCACGCATCCCCTTCGGCCGTGACACTCAGGATCAGGTCGTTTTTGCAGGTGCCTGTGTGGACGTCGAGTGTCTGCGCTGCGGCTGATCCCAGCCGCCAGGGTGCAACGCCTTCTTCCAGCAACACGAACATCACCTGATACAACGGCGTCTGGCCGGCCGCTCGGTCCTGCGCGGCCAGTTCCACCATCTGTTCAAACGGCAGGTCGCCGTGTTCCAGACCTGCCAGCACCGTCTGCCGCACACGCGCGAGCACGTCGCGAAAACTCTGCGCCGCATCCAGCTGCGTGCGGATGGGCAGCGTGTTCAGGAAGAAGCCCAGCAGTGATTGCAGTTCTGTGCGGTCCCGGTGCGCAGACCGGAGTTCCCACGATCAGGTCGTCCTGTCCGGTGTAACGATGCAGCCAGACCTGGTACGTGGCCAACATCAACGTGAACAGGCTGGTCCCTTCCTCGTGCGCCAGTTGTCGCACGCGGGCTACCACGTCCGTGGGGATCTGGAAGCGGTGCACGCCCCCCTGCCCGCTGGGCCGGACCGGCCGCGGTCGATCGGTGGGAAGTTCCAAGGCGGGCGGCAGGGCCGTGAGCTGCTCGGTCCAGTATGCGCCTGCCGCGCGAGCCGTTCGCTGCCCAGTTGCTGGCGTTGCCAGGCGGCATAGTCGGCGTACTGGAGGGACAGTGCCGGCAGTCCGGCGGTCGCGACATTCCCACCGGCAGCGTAAAGTAGAGCGAGTTCCTGGAAGAACACGCACAGCGACCATTCATCCACCACGCTGTGATGGAAAGTGACGGCCAGGATGTGGTCGTCGGTATCGAGGGTGGCCCACACGGCCCGCCACAACGGCGCCTGGGCCAGATCGAACGGTCGACGGACCTCGTCCTGCAGACGCTGCTGCCACTCTGAAGCAGTGAGCTGCTGCCAGTCAACTTGTTGCCAAGGCAATGCGACGCCTTCGGCCGCCACGACTTGTTGAACCAGGGCTTCGTCTTGCTGCACCAGCGCGGTCCGCAGGACTTCGTGCCGCTGCTGGATCACCTTCAGACAAATCTGCAGTCGCGCCGTATCCACGGGTCCCTGCAGTTGATAGACGGCCGGCACGTTATAGGTGGCCGCTTCGGGCAGCGTCTGTTGCAGAACCCATAGCCGCTGCTGGCCGAAGGACATGGGCAGCGGCTGTTGCCGATCTGCGCGGGTATGGGTTCCACGACGCAGGGTGCGGCGTTCGACGCCTCGATTTGGCAGGCCAAGGCGGCCACCGTCGGATACTCGAACAGCCACCGCAGAGGCACGTCCCGGTCGAGTTGGCTGCGGAGGCAAGCGATCACCGACATGATCTGCAGCGAGTGTCCGCCAAGCTGAAAGAAATTGTCGTGAATGCCGACCCGCTCCCGACGCAGAACGTCTTGCCAGATATGGGCCAGTTGCGACTCTAATTCAGTCCGCGCGGGCACGTAATCCGTACCGACGGCCAGTTCTTGGCCCTCGGTGCGTTCGAGCGTCTGGCGGTCCACTTTGCCGTTGGGCGTCAGCGGCAGAGCTTCCAGGACCGCAAACCGTGTGGGCAGCATGTACTCGGGCAACGTCTGACTTAGCCAGGCACGCAACGTTGGTCCGGACACGGTTGCCCCGGGACTCAACACCAGAAAAGCCACGAGGCATTTCTCTCCTTCACCCGCTGACTGCGTTACGACTGCGGCGGCCTGCACCTCGGCGTGGGTTTCCAAAGCGGATTCGATTTCGCCGAGCTCGATGCGAAAGCCGCGGATCTTGACCTGCTGGTCCTGTCGCCCCAGGAATTCGAGCGTTCCATCAGCCAAATGGCGTGCGAAGTCGCCCGTCCTGTACAGGCGTGAGTCGGGTTCGTCGCTGTACGGATTGGGTACAAACTTCTCCGCCGTGAGTTCCGGACGATTCCAATAGCCCAGTGCCAAGCCGTCACCACCGATATAGAGTTCCCCCGACACGCCAGCTGGTGTAGGGTTACCCTGTCCGTCAAGTACGTAACAAGTTGTGTTCGCAAGGGGGCGGCCAATCGGTACGGAGCCGGACGGAAATCGCGTTTCGTTGCTAATCTCGTGTGTGCATGTGAATGTCGTACCCTCCGTGGGGCCGTAGCCGTTCGTGAGGCGCAGCGCAGGAAACCACTCCCGGAACCTCCGTACGTGAGTGACCGACAGCGCGTCGCCTCCGTCAAAACGTGTCGAACCGACGTCAGAACGGTTGGCCGATCGTCCACAATCTTGTTGAATAGTCCCGCAGTTAACCAGAGGCAAGTGATTTGTTGATCGCAGATGAACTGCTCCAGCATCGCTAAGTCTGGCAATTTGTGGGGGAAAACCACACAGCTGCCACCGTTCAGCAGTGGTGCCCAAAGTTCAAACGTCGAGGCGTCGAAAGATGTCGGTGCCATCAACAAGGAAGCGTTGAAGAGAGTCGAACTCCGCGTACTGTTGCCCCCGCGCACGAGTCGTACGACCGCCCGATGTGGGATGGCGACCCCCTTGGGACGCCCAGTCGACCCCGACGTGTACATAATGTATGCCAGATTGTGCGAACTGCCCGAAATCCCCGGATTCTCAACGAGTATTGGACTCGACGACAGCGGTGTCCTGACGCGAATCGAGAACTTTGACGCCAGATTCCTCCAAGCCGGATGGCAGTGGATGTTCGGAGAGTATGACTTTGGCGCCGCTGTCCTTTAGCATGAACCGCAAGCGATCGACTGGGTAGTCTTGATCCAGGGGCACATACGCTCCACCTGCTTTCAGAATCCCCAGCACGACCGACCACGAATTCGCTGCGAACGAGCCAAATAGGTGGCGACCGGCAGTCCCTTCCGCCAATGCCGAGTTGTCGCAGACGATGGGCCACCCGGTTCGCGTTCTGGTTCAACTTGCGAAACGTCAGATCCACTTGCCTGCCAGATACAGCGACCGCGTCGGGCGTGCGTTCCACCTGCTCTTCGAACAATTGGTGAATGCACTGGTCCCGCGGATAATCCCGTGCCGTCCGGTTCCAATCCACGAGCACCTGCTGACGTTCCGCTTCGGTCAACGCGCAGGCTGGTACGGGAAGTGGCATGACGGATCTGCGGATCATGTCAGGGTCCGAAAACGCGGGATCATTCACAGCGGTGAGACAGCATTCGCTTTCCGTGGTGGGACCGCCCGTTGGCTGGCGGAAACCCAAGTCAGGTCGGGTGGGATGGCGTCCGGGGGTAGGTTCAGAACGTCGACTCTGGGAAACGCACTACCTGTTACCAACTAGTACGATAGCGGAGGAATTTGTCAATCCATTTCGCTCTTCACCGGGCCGCCGGACAGGGGGGAGTGCGGGCGACCACGCACGGGCCCAATCGCCGCACGATGTGCCAGCCCTGCCACGGACTTTCTCCGAGCGTTGCCGGCGGCCCAGGCAGGCAGTGCGAGGCAGTTCTGCGGATTATACCGGTCGCGATGCCGTGGATGACAGTCGGCAATCAAGCTGCCCAGCCGGCCGTGCAGCACCGCTGACCGGGCATCCAATGAGCGGGCCCATCCTTGCACGAACACACGCCGTCGGCGGCCTGGAAATCGGCTACTCGACAGGGTCTACTCGAATGCCAATCCCAGTTCCTTGCCAACCGCGAAAACGCACTGGCGCGAGCGGTCGTACTCGGCAGCGTTCTGCATATGTTCGATCATGAGCGGGACGTCCTTGTCCAGCGCTGCGAGCCGTTTCAGGTACGTACGGTAGTCGAGTGTGCCGGCGCCGATCGGCACTTCCGTAAAGTGCATCTGCATCTCGACACTCCACGACACGTCCTTGGCGTGGCAACTGACGATCCAGGGACCAAGCTTGTCAAAGCAGTCGTTCAGCAGATCGGTCGTGTTGTAGTACCGTGCGGGGCTGTTGATCAGGTTGCACGGATCCAGATGCACGGCGAAGGCAGGTCGGTCGACCGCCTTGATCATCTGCAGGCAGCTATCAGCGCTGTCGGGCACGGCACCAACCCATCATCTCGAATCCGAATTTCGCGCGTTGGGGTTTCACCGCATCAATGATCTTGCGTGCGTTTTCGATGGCGGCGTCGAAGAAGTCGCGGGACAAGTTTCGCGGATGGGGGCCGAACCAGGATTCAGGGGAGTACGATCCGGCGATGTCCACGCAACACAGGGCCCCGATTTCATCCGCCAGCGCCAAACCTTCGCTGACAAACTGCAAGTTCTGCTGGCGTTCCGCCGGGTCTGTTGCCAACAGGTTTTTCCAGCGGCCGACTTCGGCGATGACCACATCGTGCTTGGCAAAAGCGGCGGCGATGTCGGCGATCCGCTGCTTGTCGCCCAGCTCGACGGCCGGACAATAGGCGGCCCGCATGCCCAGCTTTCGATGGGCCAGCGCCAAGGGCTCCGGGTCCGGCGGAGCGTCGAAGACCGGCGCACCCAACCGCAGCGGGCGTGAAGTCTTGGAAGGAGTCTGGCTGCGCACTGGCTGTGGCCCCGCAGAACCGACCAACGCAGCCGTGGTGAGGGCCGCCGACTGCAGGAACGTGCGACGCGACGGATAGCTGACACCCATGGTCATCTCCCTGTGGTGGATTGAGTTGTCTCATGCTTCGAACGGGACGAAACCTGTCCGCAGTCGTTTCACGTGTCTGGCACAGAGCTGCGCGACCACCGCAACGACCGCACTATTGTCTCATTTCTTATGGCGGTTGGGCATCGGATGACGGGAAGTTGTGGACGTCCCACCCGCGGGAGTTGTTGTTTTGTCACAGAGTTGACTTACGACCTCCGGGGCGTTAGGTTAAACCGCCGTGGGGGAGAAGCGGGTGCGACGAAGACGGGGATGGAGAGGGGTGAGGAGGCGGCACGGATCGTGACGCCCTGAGCGTCGGCCGTGTTGCCGCGAGCTGTGCCGTGTCATGAGTGTGAGGAGCACGGGCATGGTGGGCGCGATCGACAAGCGGGATATCTTGGCTCATCCCTTCGTGACGATTCGCTGTTTTGGCTGGCGCGTGTTTCTGCGCGCGATTTTCGCCGGGCGCGACAAGACGTTTCTGTCGGTGCTGGCGGAGGCGGAGGTGCTGAAGCCGGCGGCCGAGAATGTGGTCGAGTTTGTGGCGCGTTGCGTCGAACTCGAACTGAAAGCGAGCCGCATTTACGCCGCGCTGGCGCGGCGTTTTGCCGCCGCACCTGCCGAGCATGAGTTCTTTGCAACGTTGTCCGGCCAGGAAGAGTGCCATGCGGAACTGCTGGAGTTGTGTCGAGCTGCGGCGGCACAGCAACGGTGGAACGAAAAGCAGGTTGACCCGTGGCGCAACGTCGTGCCGAATCTCGAGCAACACATGGAAGACGCCGAAGCATCGCTCGACGATATCCACGCGCTGCGTCCCGCATTGAGGCTCGTCATTGATATCGAGTCGTCGGAGATCAACGATGTTTTCAGCAGCATTGTGGCGGCGACGGAGTCCGATTTCGTGCGGAGACTGACCCTGTTTGGCGAGGCGGAGAAGCGACACCTCGCCTTCATCTGCCGGGCCATCGCCAAGCTGGATCCCGAGTTGACCGAGGCCAGCCAGGTGCTCAACAAGCGGTGCGCCTGATGCGGCCTGCCCGCCCGCCTGCCCGTTCGTTCCTGCTGGGCGCGGTGCGCATCCGCGCAACCGGACCACGCGTCCAGGTTTTCCTGGAAGTCCCAATCGGCAACGCGCTGGAAAATTGATCCGCTGACGGAGGACCGTCGATGATTAGTGATACTACGGAGATCTACTGTCAGCAGGATGCACTTATCGATTGGAGGAGGTCGAGTCGCGACGAATCAGGAGCGGTACCGTGGTCACCAAATCACTGGCATCGACACCGTTTGGCAAGAAGCTCATTTACAAGATCAACGGCGAGTGTATCTGGTCGGAATACGTGTCATTCTCACCGGCCATCAACAAACCGCACGTGGTGTCGTTCCGGTCGCGAGCGGGACGGATGTTTGGGAGCCTGCGGCGAGGTGTGCGCAGTGCCCTGTTTCTGAAAGCGTCGTAAGCTGCCCGCCTTGCAACCCGCCTTCCTCGCACTGAGACTGCCTGAGGATTCCGCGACCCCGATCCGTGAGGATCTCTCCGAACGCGGCGCTCAACCCACAATCAGGCAAAAGTCGCACCCGAAGTGAAAATCGGGCACGATCCGACCGTCCCATTCGTTCTCCGAGATGACGAGCACCGGATGGCCCGGCTCGCAATCCTCCAGACGAATATTCAGGGTGTTGCCCACAGTGTCGTCGCGCACAAATGCGGCGGTCCCGCACATGACGACGCGGCGCGTACCACGGGTCATAACCACCGCCATCTTCTGCCCGTCGAACTCGGACAGGCCAGCGCGTTTTTCGCCCCGTCGATCGGGCGCGGATGGCACAACGTCATGTTGTCTGTTTCTGATCATTGCTTCTTACGGATCCTCTTGATCTTCTCCAGGCAGTACTGATAAATCTCGACGTACACCCCATGCTGCAACCGTACCAGGACGCGCCCTGCGTCCGCGGCTGGATCACGGTTGCCTCTGAGCCTTCCATCAGGCCGGCAGAAATACGCACGCGCTGCCCTGGCGAAACCCCCAGGCACATTGTGTCACTATCCGCGCGCCCGATTTGGGTGTCGGACCCTTTTGCCATTGCCAGACTCTCCTTCCACGAACACCTGCGTCTCTCCCTCACATCATACATATACAGGCCCGAGATTGTCGAGCATTTGGCCGACACGATTCGCGCACCAACGTGCCGAGCCGGGCGGGAGATCGCGAAAAGACGACCACACGACAGGTCGGACAGTTCGTGGGCCAGCCGGCGAAATGGCGGTGCCCCCGGCTAAGCCGCGACGATCGTCCCTCCACCCTCGATCGGGACCCGATCGTTGACGGGCTGCGACCCGCTCGCTGGCCCGCTCCCGCACGGAGACAAATCCCCCCCTTCAGGCGGCCGAGTGCGGAAAATGCGGTGTTGGTCAACCGAACGGCAGTTCTGGCGGACAATGCGCAAGTCAGACTGTCCGAACTTTCGAGTCTTGGCCCACCACGCTTGCACGTCGTGAAGCTGGCCGCCTTACGACTTCGGCTGCATGAACTTCGTGAGCTGCAGGAAGACTGCCGCCAGGCCGATGATGGCCAGCACCGTCTTGATCTGTTGATAGGTGTTCTTGCCCGCAAAGTCTTCCCACGAGACCGCGGACGACGCCACGGGCGCCAAGTCGGTGCCCGAATCCGCGCGTGTCGGAAATAGCGTGCGTTCTGGATCGAGCCGGTCTGCCGCTCCGATGCGTGGCAACGGCGACAAGGCCTGCGGTTCGGCAGGTCGGTCGGACGTGGCCACTTCCGGAAGTCGTTGCAGTTGCCGGTCGCCGCCACGCTGGGGGTTCGCTGCGACCCGCGGGCCGGCTGCTTCAGCGGGTTCACGAGATGACCAGGAGGCCTGTAAGAACTCTCGAACGCGCCCGGCATAACTTCCCGACGTGCTGCCACCATCGGAGCCGAACAGCACCCCGGCCAACTCCCCACGCATGTTGAAAATCGGGCCGCCCGAGTCGCCCTGCCGGGCCGACGTGGAGACCTCGACCATCTCGAACGGACGGTCGGTGCCGGGCGCCAGATACTGCGTGCATTTTCCGGGGGCGGTCCGGTAGATGCCGGAGCCGTAGCCGGCGATTGTCAGGGGATCGCCGGGCCGTGGCGCATCGACAGCCAAGGGGACCGGCGCCACGCGCGGCCGCCAGATCAATAGCGCCGCCAGATCCCAGTCGCGATCCACATGCAAGACCCGGGCGGCCGATCGAAACCCGTCGGGGAAGATCACATTCACCGTCCCCAACGCGCCACGCACCACATGCCAGTTCGTAACGACCAGCCCGAACTGATCGCGCACATCCACCAGAGTCCCCGAACCTTGAGCCATCCCGTCGGACTCTTCAGCCAGCACACGGACCACTGCCGGATGGGGTGTCTCGGGTGGCGCCTCCGGTCGCTCCCACGGCCATTTCCCGCAGGCCGTGCCCGTGGGACACAGGATGATCACAGTCAGGAGAAACCGCGCCAGCGACCGGGTGGCGCACGAGCCGACCCCTGGCATTGCGGTGGTGCGATTACCGGGCGAGGGTCGGCAGCGGTTCCCCGCGGACGCAGCAGGATATGCGGCCGGATTGCGCTGCGGACGACGTCGTGCGGTGGAGGCGCACTGCCAGCGTGATCCACACGCGATCGGTGTCATTGCGATTGGGACTTTCGGGCTTCTTCGTTCTGTACAATCATCTGCAGCAGCCGCGCGCGAATGGCGTTCTCTTCGGCCCGCGACGACTGGTCGGTGTCCCGAGAGGGGGCGGTTTTCTCCATGGGCTGTGACATGGGCTTTCTCCACCGCGAAGTCTGCCGAACGTTTTGCCTCGATCGGTCGGCCACCTCGAAGTTCCTCATGATGTGCCGGGAAATCCATTGTCTCTATCGACCTGGTTTACGAACCTTCAACAATTGTCCGTCGACGGCCGCTCGGACTTCGCTGATCCGAACATCATCGCTGATCGTTACGGTTTGCCAGACCCGAGCCCCGCAGCGACGCGCGACCGACAGCCGCCTGTTCGGAGCGGCTACCCAAGAAGCGACATGCAACCTGGCCTCCACCCACCCCTCGCAACTCGCCGATCCCTCGACGGAGGTATCTGGCCGTCTGGCAGGTCGGCCGGGACGGGTGCCGGGGGTTGCATTTCCAGGGGCAGAGCGAACAATCGGTTCCCAGAGTGGTGGCGGGGCTCGCCGCACAATGCGCGGTGGCGTTGCGTACCATGAGAACCGTGGGACGTGATGGCCTGCCGCCCATGGTCCGATCGGTGGCGTGTCTCTCGATGGAAATCCTTGTCAAGCAAAAATCGGCTGGGTCCTATGAACGACGTCACGTCCAGTAGTTCTGCCAACAAGTATCGCGTGGGGTTGTTTGTCCTGATGGTGGCGGTCGGCGCGGTTTCGGGGTACGTGGCGTACCGGAACCGAGGCGTGGACCAGCCGGGAGCGACCGATGGGCGGGCCGGAACGCCCGTGACCACAACCTCCCCGTTGTCGGTCGATGAAGTGCGGCAGCTCGTCGAGCTGAAGGACGTCTCGATCGGGTATTTGGAGAACGGTCCAGCCAAGGTCCAGGTCAGCGGCCAGAACGTTTCCGGATTGGACATGGCTGTCGATGGGTTCGCGACTCTGGCGCAGAAACTTCCCCAGGAGCGTTTGCCGTTGCAGGACTTGGCCATCACCCAGTTGCTGCTGCTTCAGAATGCGCAGAGCGATCTGGCTGCGCGGCGTGAGCAGGCCCGTTCCGCCGCTCAACGGCTACTCGATTTCGACCCGCGGTCGGGCGCCGCGCACTGGATCGCGGCCATGATGGAAATGCACCCCGACGCGGCGAATCCGGCCGGTGTAAGTGACGAGTCACGTCAGCAAGCGGTCGCACTGCTCCAGCGTGCGACGGAACTCGAACCGGACAACGCGGTGTTTTGGTTTGCGCTGTCGCGTGCCGCCACCAAGCCGGGCGACGCGGCACCTTCCGAATTAGCCGTGACCGCCCTCGGCAAGGCCTATGCCGCCAATCCGCGCAACATCTATTTGCTGACCGAGTGGCTGCTGATGCAGGCCAAAGCGAAGGACCCGACCATCGAGCAGACGCTGACCGCTGCTCAAACGGTGGTGGCACCGCTCGTGGCGGCGATCAAACGGCCGGGCGTGGACATTGGGAAGTTTCTCACGGAGGCGACGGCTGCCACCAGGTCCGGCGACTGGTTGACGGTGGAAAAGAAAGTGCGCGTGGTCCAAAACGTGGTAAGGCCCGAAGAGATTGCCAAGAGCGACATGACCCGTGTGGACGTTCATCCTCTCGAATTCATGCTGTACGATTTCAGCTCCGAGTTGCGCGCAAACGTGCTGCCCGTGCCGGTCTGGACGGCCAAGACTCCGGTGCGAATGACGATTGCCGATGGCGGCTTGCCTCCTTTGGCCGACGTGAAAGACCTGTGGGCCGTCGACGCCGACTTGAACGGTCTGCCCGACGTGATCGTGCTGCAGCCGGGTAAGTTGACGATATTTGGCCAGGTGAAACGGGGCGAGCCGTGGTCGGAAATCGCGGCCCTTGACGTGCCGGCCGGCATGCAGCGGATCTTGGCCGCGGACCTGGATCGGGATCGTCGTAAAGCTCCGTCGGCCCCGGCGCCGTCCGCCGAAGCCGGTGCTTCGGAGGCTCAGTTCGATCGCGTTCTCTCGGAGACGGCCACCTGCCACGATGCCGATCCGGACATCATCGTGTATGGCGAATCCGGTGTGCTGGTCATTCGCAATGACACGGAAGCGGAAGCGGGGCAGCCCAAGTTGGTGGTGATGCCCAACGACGGGCTGCGGCAGTTGACCGGGGTCACCGCCGGCCTGCTCGTCGACGTGGATCACGACGCCGATCTGGATCTCGTGATCTCCGCGGCAGCAGGGTCTGAGCATCTGGGAAGCCGGAGCGAAGCTTCAATACTCCGACATCAGCTCCCACTCGGTGTTGCCTCCGGCAGACGTTGCGGTGACGACGATGGTCGCCGTCGACTGGGATCGCGATGTGGACATCGACATGGTCATGGCCGAACCCACGGGAAGAGTGGTGGGATTACTGGAGAACCAGCGTCACGCCGAATTTCGCTGGGTTCCGTTTGCCGCCGACTATCAGACGCTCGGCAAGCCTCTCGCGCTGGCCCTTGGTGGAGGCGGACGGAAACGTCTCCTGGGATCTTGTGTCGGCCGGTGAGCGCGGCGTCCAGGTGACGTTCACCGCCACGCCGCGCTCGGGCATCGTGAACTTCGTCCGCACCGAGCAGGTCGGGGAGCAGGCTGCAGTCCGGTGCGCTGGTGTGGGACTTCGACAACGACGGTTTCCGCGACGTGGCGGCCTGGGGCAGCACGGGGCTGAACACGTTCCGGGGCGGTCCGCAAGGCAAGTTCCAGGCAGCGGAAATTGTCGAGGGTCCGCTGGCGTCGCCGATTCGCGCAGTCACGCTGCGCGGACCTGGACCGCGATGGCGATCAGGATCTGGTGGTGGCCACGCCCGACGGGTCGAGTTGTTGATCAACCAGGGTGGCACTTCCAACAACTGGTTGACGCTGTACCCGATGGGTCAGGAGGACAACAAGGGACGCTGCAATCACGACGCGATCGGCAGCCTGGTCGAGCTGCGGGCCGGCGGCTGGTATCAGGCGCAAGTGGTCGAGTCTCCGACCGTCCACTTCGGCCTGGGCGATCGGAAGGTGGCCGAGCAAGTCCGCATTGTGTGGACCAACGGCGTGCCCTCAGGACATCGTGGAACTCGGGGGCAACGTGGCGGTCTGCGAACGTATGTTGCTCAAAGGATCGTGTCCCTACATCTACACGCTGGCCGACGGGCAGTTCTCCTTCTTCACCGACTGCCTGTGGGCTGCACCGCTGGGACTGTCAGACATCGGAAGGAGGTGTCGCTCCGACGCGCGCCTGGGAGTACCTGCGTATTCCCGGGGATCGACTGTCACCCCACGAAGGATCGTACTGGATTCAGATGACCGAGGAACTTTGGGAGGCCGGGTACTTCGATAAGGTCCAATTGATCGCGGTCGACCATCCGGCGGACGTGGAGATCTACACCAACGAGAAGGTCGGACCGCCGCGACCTCGCCGAATTCAAGATCCACACGGTGCGCGAGCGGCGTTTTCCGCTGCACGCGCGAGCGACCAGCGGGGCACCGACCTGCTGCGAGTCGCTGCGGTCCTGCGATGGTCGATTTGTCAAAGGCGTTGAACAACGTATCCGCCAGGGCTTGATCACCGAGCACTACCTCGAGCTGGACCTGGGATTTGGGCAGGAGAGCCGCAAGTGATCACTTGTTTCTGACCGGCTGGATCTTCCCACCGACACCTCGTTGAATATCGCCTTCCTGCAAGATCCCGAGACGGACGGACCCCGGATGCCGTCGGTGTGGGTGCCGGACGAGAGCGGCAATGGAAAGAAACGGTGGCGTTCATGGGCTTCCCGGGCGGCAAGACAAAGACCATCGCGATCGACTTGTCGCACGCGTTTCTCGACCAGGACTATCGCGTCCGGATTCAAACGACGGCCGAGATCTACTGGGACGAAGCGTTCTTCACGGTCGACGAACCGGCGGTCGAAGTCCGCCAGATTGCCGCTGGAACTTGTTTCCGGCGGACTTGGCCTATCGCGGCTTCTCGCGGCGCTTGCCGATCGCCGAGAACGCGCCGCAGATGTACGACGCCTCCGTCGTCGATCCTTCGCCGATGTGGCCGCCGATGCGTGGTCGATTCACGCGATATCGGCTCGTGTCCGAGAATTGTTGGTCGAGGAGGACGACATGATGGTGTCCTGGGGGCCGGCGATGCGATCACGCCTGCGGTTCGCCAGTGCCGGCCGACCCGGTTCCCGCCGGCTGGAAGCGGGACTTCATCCTGCACAGTGTCGGGTGGGACAAAGATGCCGATCTGAATACGATGTACGGCCAGACGGTCGATCCGCTTCCCGTTCCGCGGCATGCGGAGCTACCCGTTTGGACCGGACGAGGCGGTGCCCGCATCGGCCGAGCTATCTGGAGTACCTGCGGCAGCTTCCAGACGCGGGAGCAGAATCCCGCATCCTTCTGGCGACAGTTGACACGGCCAGACGCGCCTGGACCGAACTGAAGTCGCGATTCCGCCGAACCTGCCAGCGCACCTTGCGTAGACTTCGTATCCCGTCCGGGGGACGAGGACTCCGGTGCGCCGATCGGTCGCCCGGCGTCGTCGGAAAGGAAAGGAGTGCGGGCTGGGTCCCCGGCCCAGGGGCGTCGCCGACCTTCTCTTCTGCAGCGAAAACCTGGACGGCGCAGATCAGCTTGGGGGATCGGGCTGCCGAATTCTCGGGTGCGACGAGGATTTCGGTGCGTGGCGCGAGTCCGTCAGGCCGTGTCGGAGTTCACCGCGCCCTCCTGGCAGTGTTCCATGTCAGGGGTCCGTGCTGCAGCGACAACCTGCCGCAGCCCACGGGCGTTGCCAGGATTGCACCACAGAAGGCCAAGGTATGTGGGGTCGTCAGAATAGCTCAGTTACGGCAACGACGCTGCCGAAAGCCCATCGTCGTGTCTTGGGGCCGCGGCTGAAGATCGTGTTCCATATCGTGCTGGCGATTGCCGCCGTGTTGGGGGCCAACTCGGTCTATCTGGCGGCCGTGACCTGCATGGAGTGGGTCAGTCGCCGGTGGGGAGACGGTCTGACGTATCAGAACGGTTTCTACCTGATCATGTTCCTGCTCCACATCGCTGTTGGGGTTGCTGCTGATTCTGCCGTTCCTCGTGTTCGGCATTTCGCACCTGCTGGTGGCTCGGCATCGTCGCAATCGGCGGGCCGTGCGGCTGGGTTACGCCCTGTTCTTCGTCGCGCTTGGTGATTCTCGTGACCGGCTTGCTGCTGGTTCGCGTCGTGGGGTTCTTCGAACTGAAGGCTCCGACGACGCGCGCCGTCGTGTACTGGCTGCACGTGATCTGTCCGCTGTTCGTGATCTGGCTGTACTGGCTGCATCGCCTGGCCGGACGGCGGATCAAGTGGCGGATCGGCATCGGCTACGCGGTGGCGGTCGGCGCCCTGGTCCTGGTGATGGTGTACCTGCAGGCCCAGGATCCGCGCGACTGGTACGCGCAGGCGCCGCAGGGAAGGCGAGAAGTACTTTCAGCCGTCGCTGACGCGGACCAGAACGGCAATCTCATCTCCGCCCGCACGCTGATGATGGATGACTACTGCAAGAAATGCCACGCCGATGTGCACCAGGCATTTCAGCAGAGTCAGCATCGTCTGAGTTCGTTCAACAACCCGGCCTATCTGGCCACGATCGTGGAGACGCGCGACGTGCTGCTGAAGCGCGACGGGCACGTGCAAGCGTCGCGCTGGTGTGCCGGTTGCCACGATCCGGTGCCGTTCCTGAGTGGCCAGTTCGACGATCCGGACTATGACCTGGTGAACGACCCGACGAGTCAGGCCGGGCATCACCTGCACGGCCTGTCACGCGATCACGCACGTCAACAGCACGCGCGGCAACGGGGACTACGTGATGGAAGAGCCGCTGCACTATCCGTTTGCCTACAGCGAGAACCCGGTGCTGCAGTTCATCAACAACACGCTGGTGAAAGCCAAGCCGTCGTTCCACAAGCAGACCTTTCTCAAGCCGTTCCACAAGACGGCCGAGTTCTGTTCGGCCTGCCACAAGGTGCACTTGCCGAAGGAGGTCACGCACTACAAGGACTTCCTGCGCGGCCAGAACCACTACGACAACTACCTGCTGAGCGGTGTGTCGGGCGTCGGAGCGCGCAGTTTCTACTATCCCGGAGAAGGCCGAGCCGAACTGCAACGGCTGCCACATGCCGCTGCAGGCGTCCGACGATTTCGGCGCCAAGATGTTCGCCGGTGCGGAACAGCCGTCCGTGCACAATCACCTGTTTGTGGGTGCGAACACCGGCGTGCCGTGGTTCTACGGCTTCGACGACGCGATCACAGCCCATCAGGAGTTCCTGCAGCAGTGCATGCGGGTCGACATCTTCGGCATCCGGGAAGGAGGGACGATCGAGGGCAGCTTGCACGCCCCGCTGCGTCCGGACGTGCCGGCGCTGCAGCCCGGCCAGACCTACTTGCTGGAGACCGTCATCCGCACGCTCAAGGTGGGGCATCTGTTCACGCAGGGGACCGTGGACTCGAACGAAGTCTGGCTGGAAGTGAAAGTCACCAGCGGCGATCGCGTGCTGGGCAGCAGCGGCGCTCTGGACCGAGCGCAGGAAGTCGATCGCTGGGCTCATTTCGTGAACAATTTCGTGGTGGATCGCGAGGGGAACCGCATTAACCGCCGCAATGCCCAGGACATTTTCGTGCCGCTGTACGATCACCAGATTCCACCCGGGTCCGGGCAGACGGTCCACTACCGATTGCAAGTGCCGACCGACGTGACCGCGCCGGTCAAGGTCGAACTGGCGCTGAAGTACCGCAAGTTCGACAAGGAGTACATGGAAATCGTGGGCAAGATCCACAAGCAGAAGAACCTGCGGCCGCTGCGCAACGCCGAGCCCGGCCAGCCCTACGCAACGAACTGCCGGTGACCGTTCTGCGCGGGACGAGATGGTGTTTCCGGTCGAGGGAGTCGACGTGGCCGTGACCAACGCCGCCGCGCGACATTCCGCCCTGGCAGCGTTGGAACGACTACGGCATCGGCATGCTGCTCAAGGGCAAGGCGGAGTTGCGGCAGGCGGCCGAAGCGTTCGCCGCCGTGGAGAAGCTCAATCGCTTCGACGGACCGCTGAACCTGGCGCGCGTCTACTACCGCGAGGGACGGTTGGACGAGGCGGTCGGGCGCCTTGCGGCGCGCGGCGGCCTGCCAAGACCCCGCCGCTCCGCCCTGGACGCTGGCCTGGCTGAGCGGCCTGGTGAATCGCGAGCAGGGACACCTGGCCGAAGCCGAGCGGGACCTGCGCAGCGTGCTGGAGGACAAGTCGCCGGATGACCTCCGAACGTGGCTTCGATTTCAGCCGCGACTACGTCGTGATCAACGAACTGGGATTGACGCTGTTCACGCGGGCCCAGCAGACGCTGGGAGAACGGCGGAAGGCCGAACGTGAGTCGCTGCTGCAGCAGGCGGCGGCCCAATTCGAAAAGACGCTGACGTTGGATTCCGAAGATGTCACGGCACATCACAATCTGGCCGCTGATCTACGCGCAGCTTGGGGAGCCGGCCAAGGCCGACCGAACATCGCCAGCTGCACCAGCGCTACAAAGGCGACGACAATGCGCGCGATCGAGCCATCGTCGTTGGCGCGCCAGCGCTATCCGGCGGCCAATCACGCGGCCGAAGCACTCGTCATCTATCCGCTCACCAGCTGAGGACCGGACGCGGACCGAAGGCTCAAGCAAGGTACCCACGCCACGCCGTCGCCGATCGGGAGGTGCGCCATGACAAGGACCGCGCAGACAGCCCTATGTCTCCCGCCGGGAACTGCCGCAGACCGCCGGGCCTTTCGCAGTTCCCTGGTCGTCATCGGCGTGCTGGCGGCGCTCGTCGTGGCGGCCGTGATTCGGCTGAATCTGCCGCAAGGGACGTGCGGAGATCAAACAGACGGAACTGGCGCTGCCCGCCGTGCGGTCGGCACCCGTGCGAGCAAGTGCCGCGGGCCCCGTTTACCGACGTGACCCAGGCAGCCGGGATCACGTTCGTGCACGAGAACGGCGCGTCCGGCGACAAACTGCTGCCCGAAACGATGGGCGGCGGCTGCGCGCTGTTTGACTACGACAACGATGGCGATGTCGACATGCTGCTGGTGAATTCCTCGCGCTGGCCGTGGGACACGCGCCCTGCGCCGAGCGTCGCCCGCCACGCTGGCGCTCTACCGCAACGACGGCGACTGGAAGTTCACCGACGTGACCCAGGAGGCGGGACTCGGCGTGTCTCGTGCTACGGCATGGGCGCCGCGGTCGGCGACTACGACAACGACCACGATCCGGACCTGTTCGTGTCGACGGTCGGGCCGAATCGGCTGTTTCGCAACGACGGAGGCACGGTTCGTCGACGTGACCGAGCAGGCCGGAGTGGCCGGAGCCGACGATCAGTGGAGCAGCGGCTGCGCGTTGGCTCGACTACAACAACGACGGGCGGCTCGACCTGTTCGTCTGCAACTACATTCGCTGGTCGCGCGAGATCGACATGGTCGCAGGACTTCTCGCTGGACGGGACCCACCGCGCCTACGGGCCGCCGTTGGCCTTCGAAGGTGCGTTTCCCTACGTCTATCGCAACGACGGAGAGGGCCGCTTCACCGATGTCTCGCAGGAGATGGGCGTGCAGGTGACGAATCCGGCGACCGACGTGCCGATGGCCAAGTCGCTGGGCGTGGTCCCCGTCGACCTGGATCGAGGACGGCTGGATCGACGTCGTGGTGGCCAACGACACGGTGCAGAACTTTGTGTTCCACAACGAGCAAGGCACGACGTTTCGAAGAAGTCGGCGCCGCGGCGGGAGTCGCCTTCGACAACATGGGGCAGGCCCGCGGCGCGATGGGCATCGACGCGGCCCGCTTCCGCAATGATGAGACGATCGGCATCGTGATCGGCAACTTCGCCAACGAGATGACGGCCCTCTATGTTTCGATGAACCAGTCCGCTGCAATTCTTCGACGCGGCGATCGCCACCGGACTTGGGACCACCCACGCGTCTTGGAACTGACGTTCGGCGTCTTCTTTTTCGACTACGACCTCGACGGTCGTCTCGACCTGCTGTCGGCCAACGGGCACCTGGAAGAGGAGATCCACCGGGTGCAGGAGAGCCAGTCCTACGAACAGCCGCCGCACCTGTTCTGGAACGGCGGCGCTGAACGTGATTGCGAGTTCGTGGAGGTGCCGGTCGACAAGTGCGGACCGGATCTGGTCCGGCCGATGGTGGGCCGTGGATCGGCCTTCGCCGACCTGGATGGCGACGGCGATCTGGATGTGCTGATCACCGCCAGCGGTCGATGCGCCGCGACTGCTCCGCAACGATCAGCATTTGGGGAACCACTGGGTCCGGTTTCAACTCCGAGGCGTGCAGTGCAATCGGAGTGCCCTCGCGTGCGTGTCGACGTGTACGCCGGGGACCGCGTGCTGTCGCGCGACGTGAGGCCCACCCGCGGTTATCTCTCGCAGTCCGAACTGTCCGTGACCTTCGGGCTGGGGTTCACCAAGAAGGTGGAGAAGGTAGTCATCCACTGGCCGGGCGGCGGAACTCAGACGCTGGAGCATCCCGAAATCGATCGCCTGCACGTGATCGAGGAAGCCGGGGAAAAATCCGAATGACGAATGACGAAGCTCGAGGGAAAGACGATGCAGGCGGGCGGCGATGCCTCTGGGCCGGGCACTCACCGTACCACGACATACCCTCCTTTCGGGCTTCGTTATTCGTCATTCGTCATTTCTCCCAGGCCTTGCCTGATTGGTAAACGCGGCCTGATCCGGTATGTTAGTCGTTACGACTGGACAGTCCTGATTTGGATCTGTGATGACGAGTGCCGAATTCATGCCGGGTGACGCTTATCTTGAGTTGACTTGTTCCGCGTGTGGTCAGCGGGAGGTCGTCGGTCCACTGCAGATGCTCGAGCGACTGCGGGGTGCCGGCATGCTCAAACGTGACAAAGAGCCCGATTGGGAATTGGTGCGCGAGCTATTTCGATCCCGAGCTGCCGCTCACGCATGCGGGAATTGCGGATCGGCGGCCGTGGTCCTGAAACCACAAGGCGAGGATGACGGCGAGGATTGGGGAGAGTCTCGGTGCTGTGAACGGTGCCGGGCCAAGATCCCCGCGGAACGCCTCGAGATCTTCCCGGACACGAAACTGTGCGCCTCCTGCCAACAGACGCAGGACCGCGTTCCGGACGAGGCGGATCCGGAGTACTGTCCGCGGTGTGGGACGGTCATGCAGTTGCGTCTCAGTCAGTCCTCCGGCATCGCGCACTACGTCATGCTCTGTCCCTCCTGTCGGCGCCAGCCTCGCCCGCATTGACTGCCGCAGTCCCTCCTGACAGCGATTTGCGAATTGGGGAGGACCGAACCGGGGAAGGCCCACCACGCAACCTGCGGTTGCGTGCTGGCCAGTCTTCGGTTGCTCGCTCATCAACCGTCCGTTCTCGGCACAGGACTTTGCATTTCTGTGGCGTCACCGGATACAATGTGTGTCAGCCAGTCGCTGCAGGGATTTCTCCGAACACGGGCATACCACCTCGAGGAACAGGAGAAGGTATCATGACCCGAATCTCGCGTTTGCTGATCGTCGTTTGGTGTGCAGCAATAGGGCTGCTGGCCGTTGGCAGTGCGACGGCCCAACCCCCGCAAACCACTCCCGCGGCGGCGCCGCAGGAGGTCGTCTCGCCGGCGGCCAGCGTCCCGGCAGCTTCGCCGCTGGCTCCGCCAACGCTCGCGTCACCCGCCGCCGAGGCTTCTCAGGTGCCCGCCACCGAGGCTCCCACGTCGGAGTCGCTCCGAGTGAACAGCCGGGAGGATGCGGTGGCTCACGAGAAAATCGCGCAGGTTCTGAATGCCACCGCGGAGGTCGAGTTCAACCAGACGCCGCTGAGTGAGGTTGCCAGTTACTTGCAGGAGACGCATCAGATCCCCATCATCATCGACAGACGCGCACTCGACACCGTCGGCATGGGCAGCGACACGCCGGTGACGATGTCGATTGGCGGCATCTCACTGCGGTCGGTCTTGAAACACATGTTGCACGAGCTGGACCTCACCTATGTCGTGTGCAATCAAGTGCTCAAGATCACGACGCCGGACGAAGCCGAGAACCAAATGGAGGTTCGCGTATATCCAGTGGCGGATCTGGCGGTTGCTCCCCGACCGTCGCTGGTGGTCGGCGAACCGGAAAGTGATTTCAGGACGATTCAACGCGTAGTTTCCAGCAACGTTGCGCCGAATTCCTGGGACGAAGTGGGGGGAGCGGCCAAGTTTTGGTCGTTTGATCCGTGGGGAATCCTGACGGTGTCCCAGACGCGCGAGAATCACGAGGCACTGGCCTGCCTGCTGAGCCGCCGTCCGCCAGACTCGACGATTGACCGCGGGTGCGAAGGAACCACAAGCTGACTGGCAGCCGATTCCCGTTGCGTCGGACGCAGAACTCGGTGCGCACGCCAGGATCGAGCAGGCCCTCAATTCGATGGCGACCGTCGAATTCCTGGAGACTCCACTCAGTGAGGTCGCCAGCTACTTGCGGGACACCCATCAGATTCCGGTCATTCTGGACAAACGTGCACTCGACGACGTGGGCATGGGTAGTGACACGCCGGTAACCACGTCCATTCATGGCATCTCCGTGCGTTCAGCTCTGAATCTCCTGTTGAAGGAACTGGAGCTGACGTACGTGGTGCGTGATGAGGTGCTGATCATCACCACACCGGAGACCTCGCAGCGGGAGCTGCCGATGTTCGTCTACCCGGTCGGTGATTTCCTTGTGCCAACTTCCGAACCGCTGGACTCCCGCATGCCGGGTCGGGCTCTGAGCAGTTTGTCGGATATGATCGAGTCCACGGTGATGCCGGACACTTGGGATCACGTGGGGGGCGCCGGTTGCATTTCACCGATCGAGCCGTGGGGACTACTGGTGATCTCGCAAACCGAAGCGGTGCACGAGCGGGTGAACAACTTGCTGCAGACGGCTCGTCGCGCACGACATGCGGCTCCCGCGGTTGCCGGTGTGCCACAGCCGCTCACGCCAACCATCCAGCTTCCGCTGGGTGCTCCTCTCGTGCCACCAACCTCGCCGACCGTGCTGCCCCGAACGGCCGTGCCTGACAGTCCGTTGAGTCTCCCGCTCGACGTTCCCGGGCCGGTCGCTGCCGCGGCAACGCGGAGTTTCCTGCCCTCCGAGGGCGGGGCGATGATCCTCAAGGTCTATGCCGTACCCGACTTCGACGCGGAACAGCTGATGACCGCGATTCGCAGCGTCGTGGCGTCGGAGACCTGGGGCAATGGAGCAGACAGGGGGGCGATGTTTCCTCTGGGCGTCCAGGTGCTGATCCGTCAGACTCCGGCGAACCACGCGGCCATCCGGGAACTGATCGACGGGCTGCGACCGCACAAAGTGGGAAGGTGAAAGCCAGACAGGTCTGAGCCGGTTGTCGTTGCGAAATCTGTTCCCTTGACGGGCCAGTTCGCATGGACTGGCCAGCTCTTCACCGTGAAGCGGTTACATCCCGCAGTTGGCCGAAGGCCATCATCACCGCAGCCTGGGGCAACGCCCCAGGAAATCTTCCACATGGCTACGGCGCGGCATGAGCCAGCAAATCGGCAACCGTTCTTTCGAGAAGCGGCGTTCCGCCGAACTCCATGCCCAAGGCGCGAATCTTGTGCGTGTCGATGTGGTGTTTGGGTGCCATGGCGTGGCCATCAATTTCACTGCGACTGCCTGAAAGTCGTTTGGCGATGGTGGCCACGTCATATTCGGAGACATAGCGGTCGCAGCAATTGTAGGCCTCTCCCGCAATGGAGTCGTTCGTCAACAGAACGCTCACGGCTTTCGCGACGTCCGCGGCATGGACCTCCTTGCCACCGCGCCGGCAGCGAACGGGCTCCGACCGCGCAATGTCTCGGATCAGTTCATACCACTTGCTGTCTTCCCCGGGATGGGCCGCGCCGTAAATCCCCGTCGGACGCAGTGCGCAGATCGGGAAACCGTGTCCGAATCCATAGCTGTGCACAAACTTCTCGAGCGCGGCCTTGTGAGCGCCGTAGTGGCTGGCAGGCCACAGCGGGTGTCGTTCATCCAAGGGGCGGTCGTCCAGAATCCTGTCGTGCACGGCGCATGTGGAAATGAACACGAAGCGCTGCAAACGATGCGTTACGGCCGCGTCGATCAGACGCAGTGTGCCCACGACATTGATGTCGGCGAACTTGACGATATCGCCTTCCGCGCCCTGAAACAGCGGGCCGGGCCGCCACAGGGCCGCATGGACGACGGCGTCACAGCCGTCGATCAGCGGAATGCAGCTGTTGGGGGCGTCCAAGGCGCCCGGGGTCCACTCGATGCACGCCGCCACATCCTCCAGGCCCGACCGGTCACTCGAGGGGCGATACCAGCACCGCAGCTGGTGCCCTTCACTGGCCAGCTGTCGCACCAGGTAGCGACCCAGAAATCCCGTTGCTCCCGTGATGGCAATTTTCATGGGCGTCTCTCTTTCCCGTGCGAAAAAACGGACCGAGTCGGTGTGTCCGCGCATCTTAGTCGCTGACCACGGGACTTGGGAAGCTGTGCGGGATTTGTTCGACGGATCGACGCACTTCTGCTATGCTCGAGCGCACGTGCGGGTGCCGTCGCCGGAGGTTCAGCCCGCCAGTCAAGTGTGTCGGTATTGCCAGCGGTCGAACCAAGCAAGGAGATTCCAGATGTCAACGGTTCCGATGATCGGTCTTTCCGAGTTGCTGCTGATTGTGCTGATGGGAAGCGGTCTGGGCGTGCCACTGGGCGTGCCACCGCAAGCGCCCGATCCAATGTTGGCAAACATCGCGCCCGCCGAGTGCCTGTATTACTCGAGTTGGGTGGGCGTGGCGAAGCCTGATGCGGCCAGTGCGAACCAGGCCGAACAGTTGCTGGCCGAGCCGGAAGTGAAGTTGTTCATGGAGGAGCTTCAGGCGATTGCCCAGCGGGCCGCTCAGAAACTGGGGTCGCGTGGTGGACCGGGCGAGCAACTTGTGGCGCAGAAGATTCCCGGACTGGCCAAAACGCTGCTGACACACGCGGCGGCACTCTTCGTCGAGAGTGTGAATCCCATGCCGGGTGGTATCGACGTGCAAGGGGCCTTGGTGGTGAGTCTGGGCGATGACCGGCCCCAGGTGGAAGAGGCTCTCAAGGCAATTCGCCAACAGATTCCTGCGCAGGCAATACAGGAAATCGACATTGCTGGGCACGCGTGCGTCCGCCTGCAGCCCGAGCCGAAGGCGCCCGCGATCACGATCGGCTTTCACGAACAGTACCTGATTGTGGCCGTAGGTGACAAGAGTTTCGAGGGGGTCCTGGCGCGGGCCACGCAGGCTCCTCCGGCCTGGCTCTCGCAGGCGCTGACGGATGTGCAGGTCCCTCGGCCGAGCACGTTGGCCTACGCCAATCTGGAAGCGATCTGGAAATTGGCCGGCGGTGCGGGGGGACCGCGGGTGCAGGCCACGCTCGATACGCTGGGACTCACGGCGATCACGCGCGTGGTGAGTAGGAGCGGGCTGGATGATTCCGGGTTCGTGAGCCGTACGCGCGTGTTCACCACCGCGCCCGATCGCGGCCTGCTCAAAGTCCTCGCGCAAGCGCCGCTCACGGCGAAGGACATCGCGGGTATCCCTCGCGATGCCTCGTTTGCACTGGCCCTGCGGCTGGACCTCGCGAAGGTCGTCCAGCAGGGATTGGAAATCACGCGTGAAATGGAGCCGGCAGCGGCCGATCAGGTCGAGGCGCAATTGTCTCAGATCGAACAGGCCCTGGGTGTCGAGTTGCAGAAGGACCTGCTGCAGTCACTGGGGGACGTCTGGACGGTCCATTCGGCGCCCAGCGGCGGCGGATTGCTGACGGGTTGGACCGTGGCCGTGGACGTGCGTGACAAGACGCGATCTGGCGGCCACGCATCAGAAGCTGCTGCTGATTCGTCCAGGCACAGTTGGCCCAGGCCAACAGGAGCGTGCCGCCGCGCATTCGGATGTTCGAATGCGGCGAGTTTACGACCTACACCCTGGACGTGCCGGATCGACGAGTTCTTCGTCGCTCCGTCCTGGTGCCTGACCGACTCGCACCTGGTCGTCACGCTGCTTCCGCAGGCACTCAAGTCGTACCTCGCGCAGGCGGCGGCCAAGGAATCGCTGGCCGATCAGCCGGACTGTGGCCGAGTTGCTCAGGCGACCAGGACGGTCCGTGTGCCCTGTCGTATCAGGATACGCGCGGTCAGTTCCTGACGTTCTATCCGTGGTTGCAGATCGGTGCGCAGATGGTGGCCAAGCAACTCGCAGAAGGAAGGCATTGATGTCAATACGGCTGCGCTGCCGTCGACGTCAGCCATCGCTCCGCATTTGCTGCCCACCATCGGCGCAGCGCAGAAAACCGCAGATGGCTTCGAATTCGTGTCGCACAGCACGCTGCCCGGCATGAATGTGGGCGCTTCCGCACCGGTGCTGGTGGCGCTGCTGCTGCCCGCCGTGCAGGCGGCCCGCGAAGCCGCACGTCGCTCGCAGTCGACGAACAACCTGAAGCAGATCGGGCTTGGCCATGCACAACTACCACGACGTGTTCCGCGGGTTTCCGCCCGCCTACAGCGTCGACAAGGATGGCAAGCCGCTGCTGAGCTGGCGCGTGCACATCCTGCCGTTCATCGAGCAGCAAGCGCTCTACCAGCAGTTCCACCTGGACGAACCGTGGGACAGCGAGCACAACAAGACACTGATCGACCCGCATGCCGGCAAGTCTATCGGTCGCCCAACAGCATCGCGGAGCCGGGGAAGACGGTCTATTTGGGTAACGCCGGTAAAGACGGAGTGTTCGTGCCAGCAGACCGACAGCGACCGCCGCAGCCGCCGTGCGGGACTGTCGCTTGCCAAGATCACGGACGGCACGTCCAATACGATCATGGTCGGTCGAGGCCAACGATGCGGCGGCTGTGATCTGGACCAAGCCCGACGATTTCGTGCCGCCCGCCGACAATCCGTTGCAGGGTCTCGTCGGCATGCGGCCCGGCGGGTTCCTGGCCGCGCTGTGCGACGGCTCCGTGCGGTTCATTGCCGCGACCATTGACAGAACACGCTCAAAGCGTTGTTCACGCGCAGCGGCGGCGAAGTGGTGGGGTTGGATTACTGACCTTTTCCAATAGCAGCAGCAGGAACACGTATCCATGGTCGAAGATCTATCGAAAGTCCACCGTCCGGCGAGCGGTCTGTTTCCTCAGCCTGCTCCGGGGGCGGAGGACGCGTGGCGGCTATCGCCTGAGCAAATCACGTTCTATCACGAAACAGGCTACCTGCCGGGTGTGCGCGTGCTCACCGACGAGCAGGTGGAAGTGCTGCGTGCCGAGTTGAACGTGTTCTTTCAGCCCGGCCATCCCGGCCAGCGAGCTGTGGTACGAGTACCACACCAACGAATCGGCCGATCCCGATCACGGTGCTGTTTCACGCCTTGGGCGCGTGGCGAATCGGCCCGGGCTTTCACGATCTGCTGTGGAATCCGGCGTTCACGGTGCCGGCCAGCCAGCTGCTGGGCGGCGCGGTGCGCTTCTGGCACGATCAGCTGTTCTGCAAGCCGGCGCGCACGGCGGCGTCGTGGCCTGGCATCAGGACTATTCGTACTGGACGCGGACACGAGCCGATGGCCCATCTGACCTGCTGGATCGGGCTGGACGACAGCATCGATCGAAAACGGCTGCGTGCACTACGTGCCCGGCAGCCACCGCTGGGACCTGCTGCCAGATCACCGGGCTGGCCGGCGACATGGACGCGATCCGCAAGGTGCTGACCGACGAACAGTGGGAACAGTTCCGCCAGCCGGTGGCCGTCGAACTGAAGAAAGGGCGAGTGCACGTTTCATCATCCGCTGATGGTGCACGGTTCGTTTGAGAACCGCACCGAGCGACCGCGTCGCGCGGCCGTGATCAACGTCTTCCGCGACGGGGTCACTTCGGCCACGAACGAGCCTTTGCTGAATGGCGTGCCGGCCGTCAGCGCCGGACAGCCGATGGGCGGCCAGTTCTTCCCGCTGCTCTATCAGCCCTCGTGATGGAGCGGTCAGGCAGTTATCGCAGCGGCTGGCAGTCCCACCCGGACGCCTCGATGCGGTGCAGTTCGGCGTCGATGTCGGAGCCCTCGTATTCCAGGACCACCCGTTGATCGCACGCGGACGTCCTTTTCGTCAGCCTGCCGTTGGCCGACCGCACCTGGGTCGACCGTGTCCGGCCGCGGTCGTCGCATGGAAACGGTTTGTCAGTCAACGGTTAGCTCGCTTGCTACTCGGCATTCTCACTTTGGCAATCTGCGCAAACCTTGCGCGCGCTTGCCTGTTGAACTTGATTTAGTGCCGTTTCCGGTCGATTGGATTTATCGGGCAAAATACATGGGGGGGGATATTCTCAATGAAATTGCAATGCCTGGTAACCGTCACCGTCGTAGCCGTATTGCTGGTCGGCGGGCAGCCGCTGAGTGCCCAGCAGATGTCGCCTTATGGGATGCCGCAGATGTCACCCTATGGGATGCCGGGCGGTTACCAGCCCGTCGCGCCCATGGGCTACCCGGCTGCCTATGCACCGGCGGCACCGGCCCCGTATGATCTACAGCAAGAGCCGCTGGACGGACCCGGGCTCCCCGGTTCGGGATGCAGTGGATGCGGGCAGGCGGGATGCGGGCAATGTGGCGGGTGCGAGTGCTGGAATCACTGCGTGGCCGTGTTCGGCGAATTTCTCTACCTCCGAGCTCGCAACGCCGAGGTCCCCTTCGGCGTCCCGATGAATCCGAACAATGCGCTTCCAGTTGCTCCCATCGGTATGGTTGACCAGGACTACGGACCCGGGTTCCGCGTCGGTCTCAGCTACGTGCTGGACGGCGATAGCAGCGTGACCATGCAGTTCACGCAATTCGAGACCGACACGACCAATCAACTCACCGTTGCCGGGCCGGATGTTGTGCGTTCGCTGGTGTCCTATCCCGACGGTCGGAATTTCCAGTCGGCGCAGGCCAGTCACGATATCGACTTCCAATTCCTCGACGTCGATTACCGCCGTGTGCTCAGCTGTGCTGACGACCACAACGTGGCTTTCCTGGTCGGCATGCGAGCTGGGCAGTTCCGGCAGGCGTTCTCCGCCGACTTCTTCGCCGCCGCCAACGAGTCGGTGCAGACGGAGATCGACTTCTACGGTGCTGGCTTGCGATTAGGTCTCGAGGGAGAACGCTACAGCAACAGTCGTCGCTGGCTGATCTACGGCAAGACCTACGGCAACTTCGTCGCCGGCGATTTCACCGCGGACTACATCCAGCAGAGTGCCACGTTGCCCGTGGATACGAGCTGGAAAGCCGGTCGGATCGTTCCGATGCTTGACCTGGAAGTCGGAGCCGGCTGGCAGAGTCGCTGTGGCACGTGGCGGGTCACCGGTGGCTACATGATCAGCGCCTGGTACAACACCGTGAAAACCGACGAGTGGCTGGACGCCGTGCAAAGCAACAATTATGGCGGGCTCAGCGGCAGCATGAGCTTCGACGGTCTGGTCATGCGGTGCGAAGGCCGCTTCTAACTCCGACGATAACGCACTTAGCCACGGACCGCCGGTTACAACCGTAGGAACATCGCCCGTCGCCGCGACGGCGGCGACGGGATGGGATGGTCGGCGGAGCCGTGTGCGGGGCTTGCCCGGCGCTGGCCGTGGCGTGGCGCCTGAGCAAGCGGGACGCTTGCTCTACGGCAGGTCCTGGAATCGACACTGCGTGTGGGTCACCATCGCGTTCCCTTCGAGATAGGTCACACTCGATACGCCGCGGAAACACTGGAGCACGTCGAGCACGTCATGGACTTGCTGCGGGATGCCGCCCAGCGGGCCGTCTCCAGGTTGATCCTCGGCCATTCCCAGGCCCAGTTGCAGGCCGTAATCGATCCACGGCTCGAGGGCTTGCAGCAATCGTGCGAAGTCGAGCTGGCCCGCGGACGCGAGCGGGCGATCGGTGTTGGCCAGCGGCCCTTGTCCCTGCAACGGCGTGTCGGCCAGTAAACGGGCCGTGAAACGCGGGAGCAGTGACGACACCATGACACTACTGGACAGACCGGCATTGGGCGCCAATTGAGCATCCAGGCCGCTCTCGGCCGGCAGGGCGTAGTAGTACACGGTGGCGTCGCCAACTTCCTTGGCCTGCGGCTGCGCTAGTTGGATGGCGGGTATTTCCTGCGGGAATATGTCTTTCATGTCACCGGTCGACAGCTCGTGCAGTTTATCGAGCATCTGCTGGAAAATGTCGAAATATGCCGCGAATCCTTCCTTCACCAGGGCCGCATCACTGACTCCATTCACCATGCCGAATTCCAGCATCGGCAGTTCGCCTTCCGCGGGCGGCATGGCGTTGTGCCAGGATTCGCTGGTGGACTTGGCGTCCAATACGAGCGCACTCTGACCGTCGGCAAAGGCCGGGACCAGTTTTTCACGCGTCACGTTGCCGAGCTGAGTCACCAGAGGAAGGAGTTGCTCGCGGAGTTTGGCATAGGCATCCTTCTGTTGCGGATCGCCCTTTTCGAGCATGATCTTCTCGGCGTAGTAGCCGGCCCGGGCGACAACCGTCGCGAGATTGTCGAATTGCTGCGGGTTCTCTTTGCCACGGGCGGCCCAGAACGCAATCGGATCTCCACCCACATGGTTGAGAACGGTCAGTTTCTTCGAAGGGTCCAACATCGTCGTCGTCGACCATTGGTACCCGTAACTCTCGTAGCCTTCCGGTGTCAAGAAGTTGTAACCCGATATGGCGCCGGGCTTGGGCGCGTTGGACTTGACGTACGACGCGAACTTATCCACGTCGGCCGCCATCTCCTGACTCAGTTCAGTGCTCAAGCCGGCCATCGGAAGGAACTGCTTCACCATCCCGCTGATTTGATCCATCGACCCGTCAATTGAGCCGACCTGTTGCATGAACGGGGCACTGGCATAGACGACTTCGGTGATCGGCTTGTCCGCGGACTTGCGAACCGGCGCCAGCTCGCTGCGGTCGTACAGCAGCGCCTTGGCCAAGTTGGGCCAGGTGCTTGTTGTCATCCCCCAGCGACACGATCAGGTAGTTGTCCCGCACGCCGATCGAGATGACCAGTTTGAGTGCCGTGAGTTTCTGCGTCAACTTCTGCAACTGCTGGGGATCAATGCCCTGCGCGTTTTGCGTGATCATGGGCCAGGGCACGAGCGATCCGTCGAGCCGCAATGTCAGGAACTCGCTGTTGCCGATCTTCTCGCGCGCGAAGTTCTTCTGCAGCTGAGGTTGCTGAGCGAATGCCGCCGTGGCCAGATTTTCCAGCCGTTTCAATTGGGCCACCGCCACTTGCGTGTCGGTCAGCTTCGCACCCTTGACGAAGGTCGGAAACTTGAGCTTGTCCCCCACCCGATCCAACGCTTCCACCATCTTGCGGATTTGAATGGCCTGCAGGTTCTGCGGATTGGCACTGGCCAACGCCTCCAGCTGTGCGGCGTTGGATGCCGCATTTAACTCGTTGATCAATGTAATCAGATCACCAAAGGTGTCGCCGCCGTAGATGAACACTTCCTGCGATACTGCGTCTTTGAGCATGGCCACCAGCTGCTGGTTCTGCGGGTCCTGCAAGGCCTGTTTGAGTGCAGCAATCTGGGGGTTCTGGGGGTTCTCCCACTGCGACATGGCCATGCCCAAACCGAACTGGATCGCCGGGACTTGTTTCAGCTTGGCGATCGCTTTGCTGGAGGCCACTTTGGTGTAGACCTCACGCAACCGCATGCCGGCGACATAGAACGCTACGTTGTCGGGGACAAACTGCAGCGAGGTGGTGTCTTTCAGCGGGTCGGCGGCGCGTCCTGCCTGCGGGGTGCCCAACGACAGGCCAGCCAACGCCACGGCTACTACCAGGAGTCGCCACAGGATCCGGGTTTGAATGAAGCGGGACATGGTCTTCTCCCAAAAACAGATAGGAAGATCTTCGGTACGCAATGGTTACTCCGGTCGCATCGCCGGAGTTTCAAGGATTTAGCCAACGGCCACTCATTGTCGGCCTGCTCGCCGGGTTGTAAAGGTGGGACAGCAACCGGGAACGCGAGTTCGTCCCGCGGGGTCGTGGCATCACGGCAGGCCGCGGATGCGAAGATGGCGAAACGCGACCGTTTCGCTGTGGTTCTGCAGACCGAGGAATCCTGCGGTCAGTCGCTGAGCCAGCTCGGGATAATCGCGTGACGAGACGTCCAGAACAACCCGTCCGTTGTGCGAAATCGTGTAGCGATCATCGCGGCAGCGGATGTCCAGCGAATTCCACGCGCCGGCGGGGCGTGCGGACCGGGGTGCCGCAGGTGCGATGGCATACAGGCTTGCCGAGAACTGGTACGGTTGGAGATCGCGGTACCTGGGCGAATCGTCGTCCAGGATTTGGACCTCGATCCCGGCACCTGCGCCATGATGATTTCCATCGGCGGGGACTCGCACATAGACGCCTGAGTTCCCTCCCTCGCGCACGCGATACTCCAATCGCAGTTCGAAGTCGCCGAACTCACTCCGGCTGCGCAACCAGGGACCTTCGGCACCCGTACATTGCAGCAATCCGTCATCGACTTTCCAGCATAAGGCCGCATCGGCCCCTCCGCCCTCCCAGCCGCTGAGGTCCGTGCCGTTAAACAGCGGCATGAAGCCGGTCTCGGTGACCCTCAGGTTCGAGAACGCAATCGCCGCCGCCGCGTCCCCCGCGACCCCGACCGCCAGCAAGCCGTTGCGATCTCCTGAGCAAGCCATGGTTCCGATCCGCCGCTCGTCCACCCAGACGCTGGCCGAGTCGCCCTGCAGGATGATCCGGGCGTGCTTCCAGGCACTGTCCCCACACGTGGCCCGGCCTGAGCCACGCCGTCCACGCCCGCGCAACGGCCCTGCCGGACCGATCTGCAGCGACGGACCAGCAACCCTTCCCGACCCACTTCGGACCTGCGCACGCACGTAGAACACCGGCGCCGCTGATTCTGGTCCCAGCACCTGGTAATCAAGTTCCAGCACGCAATCGCCGAAGCGGTACTCACTCAGTAGCAGGCAGGAACCGCTGGGCAGCACAATCCGGTTCTCTTCGCGCGTCATCTGTCCCGTCAGGAGTTTCCCCGGCAGAGCCTGCGGGCCGAGTACGACGGGCAACGAATACCCGGATTCTCGAGCGCGCGTCGGTGTGAACCCTGGGGCGGCCAGTAGCAGCAGCCCAGCCAGCAGCTGTCTCCACGACAACCGCGGATTCCCGTGCGCGGGACGTGCGGCATCTCCAGCGTCTTTTCGGCGTGTGGATCTGATCATCGGTCAAAACGCGGTGGGGCTCGAGGGGGCCGGTTGTGTGCAGCTTCCGCCCGTGCAGCGCATCACCATCGTGACTTCCGTACCGCTGGCATTGAAACGGACCTCATCCATGAAGTTCGTCATCAGCACGAGGCCGCGTCCTCCGAGTTGCTCCAACGTCTCCGGATCGCGCCGGTCGGGGACGCGCGTCACGTCGAAACCGCGGCCCTCGTCGCGAATCACGAAGACTGCCTTGTCGAGCGAAATGCTGGCCTGCACGTGGGTCACGCGTGTCGAGTAAGGCCCCTGAGCACGTCGCGTTTTGACCAGCTGCGAAACGTATCCTTGTCGCAGCTGAGCGCGGGCTTCCAGCACCTGGTCGCGCTCCATTTCCAAATTACCCGCCAAGACCGCATTCAGCAGCGCCTCCTCCAAGGCGATCCCCGCATGCATGCGACCGGTCGCATCACAACAACGCATGCCGGCCAGGATCTGTTGCAGCAGATCGACCAGAGGCGGGATCAGAGCCGGATCGTTGTCGAGCTCAAAAGAGTACTGCGTCGTCTTCAGGCAGCTGATCAGTCGCGAGTAACTGCGGTCCGCCTTGGCCATAGCCAGGACTTGTTCCACGGTTTCCTGCAGCTTGGCGGCCAACAACTGTTTGGGAACGTAACTGGTCGCCCCCTTCTCCAAAGCCTCCACCGCCAGCGTTTCGTTCCCGTGACTCGTGATGAGAATCACCGGGATGTGCGGGTAGTCCACTCGAATGTTGCTCACCAGCTCCATCCCGTCCATTTTCGGCATGAGCATATCGGTGATCACGACGTCCGGCAGCGAAAGCCGCATCTTCTCCAGCGCTTCCACGCCGTTGTCCGCAAACTCGATGAGCCATTCGAGGTCTTTGGGAAGCAGGCCTCCAACGAGCCGCCGATCCACTTCGGAATCATCGACAATCAGCACGACCGGCATTGGATTTCCCTCCGTTGAGGATCGCTCAAAGCCTCCGGGCCGCCACCGCAGCTCCCGGCAGTCAGGGGGGCCTGGAACCCTGCTGCCAACTCCCGAGGGCCGTCCCGCAGGCGACCTGGTGCCGGACCGCGTTCACTCCGGCAGAGCAACGGACAGCTAACTGCTCACTGCTAAAGATCCCGTGCTGCGCCATCGCGTCACGGTCCCCTCCTCGCCCTCAAGACGACGCCACGGCTGCCGACGAACTGGAGCCGCGCGGTTGAACATACCATGCAGGCAATCGTTTCGCCACCAAGTGCAGATAAAGAACGAGTCACCAACAGACATAATGGCCATGACATTTATAGATGGAACGGGGGGCCGGCGTCCGCCAGGCGTCGATGACTATTCGGGGGACGGCAGCGCGGGCCCAGCACTGCGAGCGCGCTTCGTCTCCTGAGGCAACAGACTGGCATTGAGCACGTCGGTCCAGCGATCGCCGCCGTCGGCCGACGTCATGAGCGCGATGTGGAAGGAACCGTTGTCGAGTTCTTCCAGGATCGTCCGGGCCATACTACGGCGGCCGTCGGCCGTAACCTGTTCGCCATCCAGTACGAGGGATTCACCTTTCCCGGTGCCGCCCTCCAGATGGGTGACATTGCCCTGATCGTCGAGCCACACGAGCCGCCATTTCAGGTTGGTCGGATCGTAGTACAGAAGTATCGTGGAGTTCGTGGACCGCGAGTTGTCGACGCATTTCCCGACGATGGCGCAACCGCCGCTGGCCGACGTGAATTCCGCAAAGCCGATGCGGTTATTGGCCGTACCGGTGAGATTCCACTTACCGATCATGAGGTCGAGTTGGTGGTAGACATCGCGTTTGGACACGGGTTTGGTCAGTTCGGCCAAGCTCAGGAATTCCGGGTCGTCGGCGAACGACTTGAAGTCTCGGTCTTCCGCGACCGGTGGTTCTCCATCCCGCTGTCGAAAGCCCGCCTCGACAGCCTCTCGCAGGTAGTCAAGGGCCATACGTTTCTCGTCCTTGAGCGCGTACACGGCGGCGATGTTGTAGAGTGCCCAGGCCCGCGGCCGGCCTTCAAACTGGATGACTCGCAAATACGCGGCCAGTGCCGGATCGTAGTGCCCCAGCATGTGATGCGCGTAAGCCAAACGCACCCATGCCGGCAGGTTCTCGGGGTCCTGTTCGACGACCTTCTCTAAGGCCTCCACGGCAGCTTCCCATTGCTCGCGGGCGAAGGCCCGGCCCGCGATGGTAAACCACTCGCGAACATTCTTGCTCTGCTGCTCCTCTGGCGCGGACCGGGGCCTGACCTCGGAGGCTGAATAGAAATACCGGTGGACTTGAAACCCGATCACAACCAGCAGGCTGACGACGAGCGTTGCGTGGACGGTGCGCGAAACCCACGGATTCGGGACTGTGCGGGACGACTCGGACATTGTCCGTTCTGCAGAAAATCCAAAAAAGCACTCCGGTACTTCGGTCAATGTAGCGGCTATCATCTGATGGGACAAGCATTTGCCGAACGCGCTCACGAGCTGCCGGCCGTCTGATGGTCACCGAACACGCCACTCCCCAGCGCGTCGAATTGGGGATCGATTTTGGCTCCAGCGCAAACTGGGAAGTCTGGGCGCAGGCTATGGGTTAATCCGGTTTTGACGAAAGTTCCGGATATAGGGGATCCGATAAAGTCGCTAACGGAAGGCGCCACACGGTGTCCGCCTGCCATTTTGGAGCCACGCTTGAGGGATGCTTTGATGAACGTCTTGCTTCGGCGGCACATTGGTGGGATGGCAGTTTGCCTCGGCGTGGGTTGCTGGATCCTCACCAGCTCCCACGTCGTGCAGGCCCAAACGACCCCTAGTAACCCGCTGCGACCTGCGGACGCCAAACCGCTCGAGACGCCGTCGCGAGTTGCTCAAGCCAGCGCAACGGCGCCGGTCCGCGCGGCCGTCCGTACCGCGGAACGCGAGTCGAAGCCGGCGGCGCTCGTGCCGCAACCGGTGGTGCACCAGCCCGCGTCCTTTTCGTACGGCAGTCGCGCGACCCGTGGCGAAGTGCGGGGCTTCGTGCCGCGACACGCTCAGGTGGCCTCGGTGCAGGCCACGGAAGAGGTAGAAGGGGTAATTGTCGAACCATTTCCGGGAGACGATTCGGGCGAGATGATTCTCGACTCCTCGGAGATTCCTGGAGAACCCCTGGCAGACGATTGCTGCGGTTCCACGACACCGGCCTGCGGCGGGTGTGGCCACTGCAACGGCTGCCTGATCCCATGTCCGATTTTCGCTCTCGACAATATCGAGTTGTTTGCGGGCACACAGGGATTTACCGGACCGTTGAATCGCGGTGCAACGGGCAGTTTCGGTTTTCACTACGGTGCGAACTGGGGTGTCCCGATCCCGTGCATGATGAACCAACCTGTGGGCATCCAGCTGGGCTACCGCGGTGTGAGCAGCAATCTGTCGGGTGCCAGTTTCTCGGAGGATTCGCGCCACCAGTCGTTCATCACGGCCGGCCTGTTCCGTCGCGTGGACTGGGGTCTGCAAGGCGGCTTGGTTGTCGACATCCTCAGCGACAAGTGGTATTACGACGACCTGAGCCTGACGCAGCTGCGTGGCGAGCTGAGCTGGCTGTTTCCGCAGTGTCATGAACTGGGCGTATTCTTCACCGCCAGTTCGAAGACCAACGCCGTCGCGTCGACCATCTGGGTCAATAACCAGCAGCGGACGTTGATTGAGGAATACGAGGCGACCGACTTGATCGCGTTCTTCTACCGCCGTCGATTCGAGGCGGTCGGGGGCGGCTACGGGCGGTTGTTCGCCGGAGTCACCGGCAACAGCGGAGGCCTGGTGGGAGGCGATTTCGACCTGCCGATGACAGAGAACTGGGCCCTGAAGACGGGTTTCACCTACTTGATACCGCAAGACGGCAACAATCGCGTCGCGGTCTCGGATGAAGCCTGGAACGTGTCGATCAGCATGGTGTGGTATCCGGGCCGCCGCAAGGCGGTCGGAAACGACTACTTCCGGCCGCTGTTCGACGTCGCCGACAATGGAATATTCATTCCTCGTCCGAGCCAGAACTAGACGACGGCCGCTCCTCACACGAAAAGACCTGAAAGGAACGCGGTGCCGAAGCGGTGCCGCGTTCTTTCGCGCCCGCTGAGTCCTCCCACATCGCAATAACCTGCTGCCATGCAACGACTTCACAGCAGCTGACCGGGCCACTATAATGCGCACCGAAGAGTGTGGATCGCGGCTTGACTCCGGCATGAGAACGCAGGTGGATCGCATGAGTGACTCGCAGCAAGACAAACCCTCGGACAAACGGGACCGCTGGAAGATGATCGCGTCGCTGCTCGGCGGCTGCCGTTCCCGAGGAGCCTGCGGAGGCGAATGTTCCGGAGGCCGAGGCGACGCAGTCGAGTTCCGAGGCGACGTTCCCGGCCGCGGACAAACCGGCGAGTCCCTCCGCCGAACGTCCCAAAGCGAAGCCCGCTCAACCAGCGCAGCGCCCAGCGATTGGAATACGCTGTGCGGTCAGCTCGGCATTGAAGTCTCGCCGGTCCCGGCTGCCACCGAAGCACCTCAGCCACCGGCCAAAGTGTGGCAGAAACCGATCGAATGGTCCCCGCCCCGCGAGCCGGACCCGATCAGCGATGAATCCGCCGAACGCGATCCGGCTCTATCGTTCTTCGATCCGGATGCCGCGCTCGAAGTCGACACGGTCGACGCGGAGCTGGATGTGCCACCAGTGTTGGAGGCCGAGCTCGACGCCGCCGCATTCGAGGAAGAGGTGGACAGCGAGTCAGCGGACGACCGTGCGACGATCGCCAGCGGGGATGCGACCACGGGGCGCCGCCGTCGTCGTCGACGCCGCCGACGCAGTGGAGCGCCGGAGCGAGAAGAAACCGCCGATGCCGATGAACTTGCCGCGACCGATGCCCGAGTCGATGACGAGGACGAATCTGACGAGTCGCCAGTGTCGGCCGACGATGAGGACGCCGGCGAAGAACGAGAGGAATCGACCAGTTCGGAACGGGGGCGCCGGCCACGTCGCCGTCGTCGCCGCCCGGCTCGTCGCGAGGAAGTTCGCGCGGAAATCGAGACCGAAGCGGATGACACGGTCGACGAGTCTGATGAGGACGATGACCAAGAGGATGACGTCATCATCGATGACGATGACGATGACGATGACGACGACGACGAGGAGAACGAGGACGAAGTCGAGTCGTCGATTCGCCACGGGCGTGGCGGGTCGCGATCAGCGTCGGGCGACGAGGCCCGTCGCGGTGGCGAAGGAACGGGACGCGGCAAGCACAAGAAAATCCCGACCTGGGAAGAGGCCATGGCGGTCATCGTGTCGGCCAACATGGAATCGCGGCGTCGCGACGGCAATACCGGAAAGAGCCGGCCGCGTGGCCCACGACGTCGTGGCCGCGGTCCGAACGATCGCCGCTAAGCAGGAGAATGTGCCCGAAAGCCCGCGTTTTCTGAGGATGTCGCTCCTCGTCGCGGGTCTCCCCGCAACGCTCTGCTCATTCCTCACTTGATCGCAATGGCCTCTTGCAGCGGGCGGAGTATCTGTTCGGCAACGCAGTCGTCGATGATCCGGCGACACACGCCAGACAGTCGATGCATGACTTCAATGTACGTTTCGCCCGGATCGAGTCCACCGTAGCGACGTGCGGTCAGATATACGCTCAATTGCTCTTCCGGGTACTCGCCAGTCCGCACATGGTACGCGCTCGTGCGGGCCTCGAAACTGAGGCGACATTGGACCCGGCACTCGTCGTCCAAGGCCAACTGCAATGACGGTTCGTGGCCGACGATCGACGAACCCGGAATCTCCGCCAGGCGTTCAAAGGCCGGCACCACTCCCAGGGCATCGGCCAACAGCTGGTTGTGGTTCCCCCGATACGTGAAGTCGAACCCGAACATCACGTTGAGCGACTCACAATCGAGGGGTGTAACCGTCAGTGCATAGGGGATAATGTCCAGCACGCGGGCATGCAACTCTAATGCCTCGTCGATCGACGTCGGATTAACCTGTCCCGAACAGACTCGCCGCAGCTCGACGGTGGCCCATCGATAGCTGCCTCGGTCCTTCTCTTCTTCCAGGACGTATTCCCCCCGCTCGCGGGAGTAGAAATTCCGCATCCGTGGGTGCGACTTCTGAAGCTGTTCAAAGAAATGCAGGACGCTCTCGCGAGTTTGCGGGAGGTCCATTTCCGTGTTCAGGTTCATGTTGATATAGTGGTCATCGCTCAGCGTGTCATAATGACACATCGGCATGGCTCCTTTTCTCGATCGGAAGGTCATCGTCCCGGGAGCGTCCGCACAACCTCTCGCTCTGCGCCAAGACCAGTATAGGGTGCCCCTGCTGAGGCTGTCAAAGAGGGCGACCGAGGGGGGAGTGCGGGAGGCGGGCCGGGCTGCCGGTGAGGGCCGTTTTCGCTCGCGGGGAAATCCGCGCGGGGGACGGCCCCAGGGCGGCTGCCCTGGCGGTCCGTCAGGACGTGATTTGGTGTTCTGGTGATCGAACGGGTGATGGATGGAGGAACGATTGGATGAGCCGTTCGCAGAACCGAGACGGGATTCCGACGTCGTCGCGTCGCGCCGCAGTTTTTCCCAGCCGACTTGGCTGGATGGCTGCCTGCTGGCAAGCGCGGAGCCTGCAGCGATTCGTGTTTGGGTACTCGACTCGGCGCGAAGCGCTGAGAGCCATTGGCGGCCAAGCCACGGACTCTGGTTCGCTCGATGGGCCGTGGCAGGACCTGATTCATCGACTGCAGTCGGTGGCTGACGCAGTGGAAGACGATTTTCTGGATGTGGAACTTGACGCGCACGACCAGACGGCCTTCCAGCGCGCCGTGATCCACCATTGTCGCCGGATCCCGCGCGGGGAGGTTTTGACCTATGGACAGTTGGCTGCGCGGGCCGGCCATCCCCGAGCTGCCCGCGCCGTGGGGAACGTCATGGCCACGAACCGCGTCCCTTTGATTGTTCCATGCCACCGTGTGGTCGGCGCCGGTGGAAACCTGGGCGGTTTTTCCGCTCCGCAGGGTCTGCCGATGAAACGCCGCTTGTTGCGTTTGGAGGGCTCCCTGGAGAAGATCGCCGGACGATGCGAACTGGTGGGATGATGGGCCGGTCTCGGCGACGACGATCAGCCTCGGGACACGGGACGGAAACCGCCTGGTGTGCGGGAGGGCGACGAGGCGACCAGGATCTCGTGCGCCAACGGGGTTCCGCCGCCGAATGGGTTGTGGTACCATACAGAGCGGTCCGAGCCCCTGGTGTGGCACGAATTTCGCTGCCAGAACGCTGACGTTCCGGCAACGCAGAGCATCGCGGCCACGGTGGGGGTCAAATCTGCACCCCTAGCTCAATTGGATAGAGCATCGGTCTACGGAACCGAAGGTTACTGGTTCGAACCCAGTGGGGTGTACTGGATTCAAGAAGAGTGTGATCCCGATCCAGGGCACACTCTTTTTTTGTCGATGGTCCGCTTTCGGGCTAGAAATGCAATTGCACGAGCACGATCCCGCAGGGGGTGTCAAGCTCGCCGACACGAAACCTGCATCGCCGACGAACGTGACGGCGCTCGGACGCAACTGCGACGATCGGTGTAGCGAGCTTGGCACCCCCTACGGGGGAAGGTGAAAGCCGGGCAGGTCTGAGCCGGTTATCGTTGCGGAGTCCGTGCCATTGATGGGCCAATTCGCATTGACTGCCCATCTCTTTACCGTGAAGCGGTTACATCCCGCAGTTGGCCGAAGGCCATAATCACCGTAGCCTGGGGCAACGCCCCAGGAAATCGAAGCCAAAAAACACGTTTGGCTGAAGGCCAAACTCACCTGTGGCATGGGCTCTCACGTGTGAATATGGCCTTCGGCCAAACATCTCGTTGTGCTCTCATTCCTGGGGCGTTGCCCCAGGCTACGGTGAGAACTGGCCTTCGGCCAGACGATACCGACCCTGGTACCATACCGCTGGTGCAGGGCCGCCAACCTCGCACAGGGTTCGCGGTGAAGAAGTGAACCGTCGATGCGAAGAGGCTCACCGATGGAACAGATTTCAAAACGATCACCAGGGCTGTTTCTCCCGGCCTTTCACCACTCCACCCCCTACGCGGAGTTATCCACAATCGTCTGCTGCCAGTTGCTTTGCAGCCGTACTACCCGATACAATGCCGTGCCTGCAGTGGAGTCGCCTGAACAAAGTGTTGTCGGGTAACGCTGCAAGACATTTTCTTGAGGGATTGGACGAATGGCAGAAGGCACGATCAAGCGACTCACGGACAAGGGCTTTGGATTTATCGACACGGGACGCGATAAGGACATGTTTTTCCACTCATCGAACCTCGAAGGGGTGAGCTACGAAGATCTCCACGTAGGACAACGCGTGTCGTACACCGAAGGACGCGGACCAAAAGGGCCACGAGCCGAGAACGTCAAGCCGGTCTGACCGAGCTGTACGGGGTTTTCGTTCTCAATCGCGGAGAATCAGATCATGGGTGACAAGGGAAGCAAAGACAAAGGCAAGCGGGAAGATCGCAAGAAGCCCCAGCTCAGTCCGATGGAAAAACGAAAGTTGAAACGAGAAAAAAAGAAAAACAAGTAAACACGAATTGCCAGGTTCGCGTGGCAACATAGCGACTTGATCAAAACTTCAGTGGTGGTGGGTCGGCGGCGTCCCCCCGGATGGCCAGGAAAGCTCGTTGTCCTGGCCACCACCCCACTCTTTTCCGGGTCTTCACGCGTTCGACGTTCCCACGTTGACCGAATGACTCGCGAATTTCTGTCAAAATCCCGATCTGGACTCAAAACCCATAATCTGTGACAACTACCGCGTCGGCGCGTAGGTCGGGAGGGCGGTCAGCCAAGAATTTGCGGCTTGAACTGTGTTTTGGAGCTGAACTCGCCCCGGTTGTCCGCCACGGGCGATGGACCGGTATCGCGAGCGACTACCATTTCTCTAACACAATTCGGGGCCATTTCCATGGAGCTCCCACGCCGCGCCGACGGAGATATTCTGCTGAGCACCGGGTGAAATGACGGACATTCGCCGCCGTCTTCGTGTCAAGTCAGCCCAGCACGACTTGGCAACGGTCATCGCATGTGCGTTCGATCACCGCACGCGCATCCTTCCGTTTATCTACGCCGACACGCGGATGGTGCCGGCGGGGGTGCGCGCCATAGGCTCGGCGATGCTCGATTGTGGGTTCGACAAGACACGGATTGTCCTGCAGCAGTGGAACCGGAACTTCCGCCCTGCGCAGATGCGTCTCGACGGGCGCATTCCCGACCTGTTCATGGTATCGAGCATGCATCTCCACTCGACGCCGTGCAACGAAATGATCCAAGAGGTCAGTCACATGGATCCTGCGATCCGCCCGTTGATCATTGCGGGGGGGCCTCGAGTCATCTATTCCCCTTGGGAGGTCTTCAGCGCCGACCCCGATCGCCCCTGGGGTGCCGACGTGGCGGTGACGGGCGAAGAATACGTTTTGTTGAGTCTGTTGGAGGTCTTGCTGTCGATGCGAGGCAGCCACGAGTCGATGCGATCGACCTTCTTGCGCGCCCGCGACTGTGGCGCGCTGGACGAGATTGCTGGCCTGGTCTACAGTCGATCCACTGCACGCAATGGAGCTCCCGAGGAGTTGGTCGACACGGGCATCCAGCGCTTGCTGAACAACCTCGACGAACTGCCCCATGCTGCGCTCGGCTACCGCCTCTTGGAACCGCCCAGCAGCCAGCCGACGCTGGGCCAATACGCTCTGACCGAGGACCGCGTGCGTGCGCACTGCCGCATTTCGTCGATCGTGCTCACGGTCGGCTGCAAATTCCGTTGTTCCTACTGTCCGATTCCCGCCTACAACCAACGGCAGTATCGTGTCAAAAGTGGCGAGCGAATCGCCGAGGAGATGCGCGAGATCGCTGCGTCCTATGGCATCACGTACTTCTTCGGAACCGACGACAACTTCTTCAATAACACCGAGCGAACGCTGGAAATTGCGGAAACGCTGGCACGCAAAGTCGCCACGGGGCGACGGCCCTACTGCAAGATCCGCTACGGCACCGAAGCCACGGTGCACGATACCCTCCGGTTGCAGGAGCACTTGCCGCTCATTCGCCAGTCGGGACTGCGAGCGCTCTGGATGGGCGTGGAAGACCTCACGGCATCCCTGGTCAAGAAAGGGCAAAGTGAAGACAAAACGCTCGAGTCGTTCCGCTTGCTGCGAAGCAACGGGATCATGCCCGTTCCCATGATGATGCATCACGACTCACAGCCACTGATTTCCTGGAAGAGCAATTACGGACTGCTCAACCAACTGAGGACGCTTCGCAAAGCGGGAGCGCTCTTCACGCAGGTCCTGATGCTGACTCCTTCGCCTGGTTCCAAGTGGTTTGCGGACACCTACACCTCGGGCTGCGCCTTCGATTCGGTCGACGGTCAACAACTTGAACCCCATATTGTGGACGGCAACTATGTGGTGGCATCGCAGCATCCTCGTCCCTGGATCAAGCAACTGAACTTGCTGGCCGGGTACACGTATTTCTTCAATCCTCTGCGCTTGTTGCTGGCACTGGTGTCTCCGAAATCGACGATTCCTTTCGCCGATGCCGAGATGCGGCCGGCGGACGAAATTCAGCAGTATTCCCGCTGGAGGAAACGTCGACGGTGGGTCTATCGCAAGCTGCGCGCTCATTTCGTGGATGCCGGTGTACAAGTGCTGGGCATGTGCGGCCTGTTTCACACCTATCGGCGTACTCTGGGATGGGCCTGGCGTCTTTTCCGGGGCAAGATCCAGCGGCGGATGGAGGCGCCCACGAGCCGCATTCCGATGCGCAGCGCGGCCGGCGGCCCAGCGAGCCATGCGCTCCCAGGCACACCTGTCTCCTCCGGTTGGCAGGTTTTAATTCCCCTGGAAGTGCTCTCAGAACTGCCCTGCTCCGACGCTGCGTGATCTGGCGTGGGATTCGCAATTCCGTTCGGACTGGCAGTGATAATCTTGAACGAGCGCTAACCACTCGCAGCGTTGGTGGCCGCCGATGCGGCGGTTATCGCGGCCATCGAGGCGGCCATCACGGCCGCCTGCTGCGCGTTGATGATGGCCTGCAAATCCAGCATGGCTTTGGCATCGGTGATGCCAGCTGTCTGCTCGGCTGGTTGCACGCATTCCAGGAAGGCGATGCTGGAGGCCAGATTGAAAGCCAACGACCGGTCGGGGCGCGGCCGCAAGGTGCGCAGGGCCTCTTGTATTCGCTGGACTTGCTCCACAACATGCACCGCCGGTTGCTTGAGCAGCGAGAGGATTGCCAGTTCGTCGTACTCACTCTGCCAGATCCGCTGGCTGGCACTGCGAAACGTCTCGGCCAGGGCCAGGAAGCGGGCCGCTACCACGGACGGTTTTTCGTGGGCCAGGTACAACAGATTGGCCGATGTCTGGAGCGGGTCGCCTTTCTTAAACCCCACGGCGTGCAACTCCTGGTAGATGGCCTCAATTTCTTGTCCCAGCGACTCGGGCGTTCCTGGCTGCCCGACCAGGATCGCACAGGCCGGAAAGTCTGCCACGCCAGTAATCCACCAGTGATGTGTCTTCATTTCCTCGTAGATCGCTTGAAATCGCGCCACGGTCTGCTCGACCACGGGCGACTTGTGCGGGCCCCGCAGGATCAAGGCCGCCATCACTTCGTAACTGCCACCTCGCCGCACGCCAGCCTCGCGGAACATGTTCCGCACGCGATCCACTTCCGCCATGAAGTCGGCCGGGCGGTCGTCGTTCTGCAGGAGCATGGCAGCGACGATGAAACGCAAGGAACCGGTCAGTTCGCCGAACCAGCCCGATCGTTCCTTGAGTTCGTCCGAGATGGCACGCAGGGCGCAGCGCCACGCTGGCAGGCGCTCCCTCGCACGTGATCGCGGCCATCGCGGCGAAGCGGAGCGACGAAGCATCGGAGAACCAGCCCCGCTCGGCGTTCAAGACTTCGAAGATGTCGACGAAACGCCGCAGGGGATCCTTGGGCAGATACATGGAGACACTCCTGATTGAGAACGGGCACTCGAGCCGCGCGGAATGCAGGGACTGCCATTCACTCGCTAATTCCTGCTCTCGGTTGCCGGCTGGGCCACACTCGGATTCTGCGGGTCCGCCACATAGGGTACAAACTGAAAACTATACAGATCCGCATCTTTCAACACGAATCGCACGCGGACACTCTGGCCGGCCAGTGCACGCACGTCGCCGCCGCGCTGCTTCCAGCGTACGACTTTCGCCAGCCGATCTCCGAAGATGGGAGGGCAGTCGGCCAGTGTACGCCGTCGATCGGTTGGCCGTCCGCGTCCTGGATTTCCACCTGTACGCTGCCCGCCCCGGACGTTTCGAAGTTCAGCGTCAGGTTCCCGCCGTCAAAGCGGATCGGTTTGGTGACCAACTCGCCGCCTGCCTCGGAAGCCGACGCAGACACGAACCCGTCGGCACGCAGAGGTCAGTCGGCGAATGCTCGTGTACGGACCTTCCCAATAGCTCTCCGTCGCGTACAAGGAGATTTCCGGGGCGCATCCTCGAGTGCGGAACTCGTTTCCACCAGGCCCCAGAAAATGAAATTGTCGCCGTACACCCAGCTGTGTCGCTCGCGCGGACCGGGCGCAGGAAGGCCTCAGACCAGCGATGGAACAGGCGTCCGTCGCGGCTGGTCATGAACAGACCGTCGGTAATGGCCGCGCCGTAACGCGGGTGCGATTGCGCGCGGGTCAGCCGCTCCTCCAGGGCCGGGCAGGTCGAGTAGCGGCTCCGACCAGTCCCGCTCCGTATACCGCATCGGAAACCCCATCAGCATGTGCGGCGCTCGGTAGTAGGGCTGGATCTGATTCGTGTAGAGTTGTTCGTCAGGCGAATCGACGTAGGTCAGGTCCACCGGATCGCTCCACTGCACGAAGTCCGGAGACGTGGCCGTGCGAATCGCCCGGTACCCGCTGGGACTCCAGTTGTTCGCCCGTGGTGATTCCGGCCGTGAAGATCCGCCAGTAGGCGCGATAGGGCCCTGTGTCGGGTCCCAGAACGCCAGGTTCTGCGAATCGAAAGCCCCCTCGCTCACGAACGGCTGCTTGCTCATCAAGCTGAAATGGATCCCGTCGGCCGCACTTCAGTACGTACAAGCCATGTGGCTTCGAACCGACCACCACGATCTTGTATCTTTCGTCGGGAGGACAGGCGGGATTCGGGTCGAGGAAGGCCGCGGTGTGCGCCGGATCGCCGCCGATCTCGGCGAGGAAATCGGGTGTCAAGATGATGTTGTTCGCCCTGGAGCCGCCGAACTCGAACAAGCCCAATTCGGGCCGCCGCCAATGGATGCCGTCATCGCTCTCGGCGTAGCAGAACACCCAGGGGTGCTCATCGAGCACCTGCGACGGCGGTCCGCCGTTGCGATAGTGGCCGCCATGATAGTACATGCGATACAACTTCCCGTCCTGGAACACCGACTGGTAGGCGGCCGCGTTACCTTCCCACGGCGCGTCGGTCTTGAACACGATCTCCCGACGCGTCGGATGGTGAAGTTCGAGGTGGATATCGCCACGCATGGTCTCCACCAGGAAGTCGTCCACGAACAGCTCTCGGCGCGCACCGATGTTGATCGGCTCAGCGGCCGCCCCTGTGATGTCGGTAACCGCCATGAGCACGGCGACGAAGAGCATCCGAGGACGCATGGCAGTGCTCCTATGTAAATGGCCTTCCTCAATACCCAAAGCATCGCAACGGATCCAGTGGTTGTTCATGGCGGTCTCCACAACATCAGGGGCACGCGAGTTCTCATCATTAGAGCAGAGCGGCGCGCCGACCGCATCCTGTGCGCACACGCAGAAGATTAGATCAGCTCGCGGCGCTGATCGAAACGGCGGGCGGCGAGAATGCGGGCGGTTTGCTTGCATCCGGGTCAGCATGGCGGTAAGTTGGACGCGATTCACGCGTGAACAAGTTGAACACGAAGTGGGGCCGTAAGGGTACTTCTGCCCCGTTTTCTGGAGAGGCGCTGCCAACCTGCCATGACATCTCTCGCTCGCGTGCTGATCGTCGCGTCTGTTGTCGGTTGGGGAACCTTTGGCAGTTTTTGGGGGACAGCCGTCGCGGCTCCACAGCCCGATCCCGGCCCCGTGTCGGTCGCGCGTCAAGCGGAGTCGCCGTTTGTCGTCGCCCAATGGATTGCTCCCGCCGTCGGCCGGGATGGGCCGCACGCATGGCCGTCTGTTCCGCAAGGAGTTCTCCGCCGATACGCAACTCCGACGCGCGACGTTGCGCATCGATCGGTCTGGGTGACTACGATCCCAGCGTCAACGGGACTCGTCTGGCGGACACCGGCATCAACCAGCCGTGGTCGCAGTACGAAAAGACGATCTACTTCCGCGACTACGACATCACCGCGTTGATCCAGCCGGGCGTGAACTGTGTCGGAGTGATGCTGGCCAATGCCTTCTGGCACAATCCGAATCCGCCGGCGGGTCGGTACAACAAGGATGGGCCGCAGCGCGAGGCGAGCGAACCGCTGTTGCTGTGCGCGGAGGTGATCCTGGAACAGCAGGACGGCACAGTCACGCGCGTCGGCACCGATGCGAGCTGGCGGACCACCGAGGGGCCGATCGTGTTCTCGCACGTCTATGCCGGCGAGGACTTCGACGCGCGGCGGTGCTTGCCGCAGTGGGACAGCCCGGGGTTCGACGACACCGTCGTGGCAGGCGGCCCGCACGTGCAGTTCCCGCGTTGTCGGCGCCTCTGCGGCAAGACTGGCCGTCGTTCCAGACCCAGGAAAGCTACCTGCCCTCGTCCATCAAGGAACCGGCACCAGGTGTGTTCCTCTACAGTTTCCCACAGAATTGCTCGGCCCAATTGCGGGTCGGAATTTCAGCGGCGGAAAGCCCGGTGACAACGTATCGTTCCGCTGCGGAGAGCACAAGAACGCGGACGACCGCTTGTTCGGCGGCTACATCGTCGGCTGTAACGTCGTGAGCGATGGCCAGCCCCTCGCACACCAGTGGATGAGTTTCTACTTGGGAATGCAGTTCGTCGAGGTTACCGGTGCCGTTCCTGCAGGTCATGCCAATCCCGACAACCTCCCGGTGATCCAATCGCTGAAATTGATCCACGTGCGCACGGCGCTGCCCGAGGTCGGAACGTTCCGGACTTCGAGCGAGCTCTTCAACCGGCACCCATCAGCTGATCGATTGGGCCATCCGGTCGAACACCAGCCACGTGCTCTCGGATTGTCCGCACCGGGAGAAATTGGGTTGGCTGGAGTGTGCCTATCTCCTGGCACCGACCTTCGACTATCGCTATGACTGCCGCGACTGGTACAGCAAGATCTTGGGGGATATTCGCGATGCCCAGGAGCCGAGTGGGCGCGTGCTGACGGTGGCACCGAGCTATCCGGCCGGTCGCTTCCCGGGTGCGTTTAATTTTACGGTGGAGTGGGGTGCCGCCGCCGTCTTGCTGCCCTGGCAACATTACCAGTGGTATGGCGACCCGCAGACGCTGCGCGAAAACTTCGACATGATGTGTCGTTTCACCGATTATGTCCAGAGCGAGGCGCAGGACGGCCTGGCTCCCGAGGGGCTGGGCGATTGGTGCGATTACGGCGCACGGTCAATCGATGGGGGCGTCGCAATTCACGCCCACCTCAGCTCTCGGCCACGGCGACTTGGGCACTGTGTGCGCTGGCCGTCTCGCGCGCGGCAGAGGTGTTGGACCGCCCGGCCGAAGCCCAGAAGTACCGCGACCTCCACACGCGCATCACGGCCGATTTCCAGCGTCATTTCCGCGACCCGTCCTCCGGCAAGCTCCGGAACTTCGGCAGCCCGCAGTGTGCCAACGCCATGGCCCTCTGCGCCGAGGTGGTGCCGCCGGCCGACCGCGCCATGCTGATCGCAGAGATCGTGGCGGATCTGCAACAGCGCGGTTGGCAACAGACGCCGGGCGATGTCGGGCACGTGTACTTGATCCGAGCGCTGGCTGAGGCCGGTCAGATCCGACGTGTTGCACCGAGTCTATGCGCGCGACGGGTTGGGGAGCTACGGCGGCATCTTGAAGAAAGGACTGACCGCACTGCCCGAAACCTGGGACGCCACGATGGACGGCAACGCGTCGTTGAACCACTGCATGCTCGGCCACGTGCTGGAATGGTACTACGGCTATGTGGCCGGAATCCGCCAGGCCCCAGGCGGTATCGGTTGGAAGAACGTCATCATCGCGCCTCAGCCCGGCCCGCTGACCTCTGCCGAAGCCACGTTCAAATCGCCCGCCGGCTCCCTGCTGAGCCGCTGGCGGATCGACAACGGGCCTGTTTTCGCCTGGAAGTGGAGATCCCCGAGGGCGTGAGCGCAACGGCGGTGCTGCCCTCCGGAAAATCTTGCGCCACCTGTCTCCAGAATCATCGGGTCACTCTGTCAGAGATTCCTCGCACTTACCATGTCCGCAGCCGTCTGGTAGAACGGATCAGTTCGAGCACGCGCATCTGCAAGGACAGAGTTCCGCCATGGGTATGTTCGACACGGCCAATCGGCTCGCGGCCCCGCGGCACCGTCACGAGAACACCTTTCGAAAACTGGAACGCATGAATCGGGCACTTCGCCATGAAGAGCCCGACCGCGTGCCGATCAGCGACTTTTTTTGGGGCAGTTTCACCGAGCGGTGGCGACGCGAACTGAACTTGCCCGCCGATGCGGAACCCTATTCGTACTACGATCTCGACTGGGTCGTGACGGTCCCCAACATGGACCCGTGGATTCGTCCCTTCGAGACGCTGACGCGAGACGACCGAGAAAGTGGTCGTGAAGACCGGCTTCGGCGCGGTCATGCACAAGTACTTCCACCATCCCATGCCGGAAACGTGTGGCTGGGAAATTGATGAGTTCGAGAAACTGGAACGCGCTCGGTTCGATGACCCGGACGATCCGCGGCGTTTCTTGGCGGCGGGTGATAACCAGATCGCCGGCGTGGGAGACGGGTTCCAACGGAATTCACCTCCCTGGCTGGACACCGTGCAGTCGTTGTGGCCCGACATTCCGGTCTACGGCAGCATCATCGAAGTCAGCGAATGCCTGACACGGCTGGTGGGCCAGGTCAACAGCATGATGTGGATGGCGGAGTTCCCCGAGCGCATGGGCGCCGTGATCAACCGCCTCGGGGCCTACTACCTGGCCATGGCCCGAGCCCAGTTGCAGGCGGGCCGCGGACTGTTGGACGGCTTCGTCATTTGGGGCGACGTGGCCTACAAGAAGAGCACGTTCATGGCGCCGGCGTATTGGCGCGAGTACTATCAAGCCCTGGGTGGCCGCCATGGTGCAGGCGATCCACGCCGCAGGGCTCCCCGTGATCTACCACGGTTGCGGGAATGTCCACGCCATCTTTCCGGACTACATCGAAATCGGCGTGGATGCCTACAATCCGCTGGAGGTCAAGGCCGGCATGGATGTGCTCGATCTGCGCCGCCGCTACGGGCATCAAATGGGTTTCTGCGGCAACAGCGACGTGACCATTTGGGAGACCGGCGATCGCGATGCCATCCGCCGTGAAGTCCTCCGCAAACTCAACGCGGCGAAAGGCGGCGGGTTGATCTTTCAATCCGATCATTCGGTCACCAGCTCCGTGGCCGGTCCCACCTACGATTACATTGTCAAACTGGTACGCGAGTACGGTGTCTACCCGCTCCAGTTGGGTGCCTGCGACGAAGCGGTGCTGAAACGGTTTGAAACGATAAGCTTTTACGACAAAACGCAGTGCGCAGTGCCGAAGATTCGTCGCTTCTGCGGTTCCTCGTGTTTGTCAATCTGGGGTTCCACCATGGCCGGATTGGCTCTGCTTCTTTCCGTGGTCCTGGGACAAGCTGCGCACCAGGTCCGCACAGGCAGACAACAAGTTGTCACTTCATCCGTACCTGATCTGCGGCATATCAGCCATGGCCTGGATAATCTCCAGCGAAGGCTATGCCGATCAGCCGTACATCGTCAAGACGGACGATGGCGCGTGGCTGTGCGTCATGACGACCGGCCAGGGCGTCGAAGGTGCCACCGGTCAGCATGTCGTCGCGCATGCGCAGTACCGATCAGGGACAGTACGTGGTCGGACACGCGTGGCCCTCGAACCGGTCGACGGGCCGGAAGCGAGCTACGCGGTCTTGCTGAAAGTGCCCGGCGGGCGCATCTATTGCTTCTACAACCACAACACCGACAACGTGCGAGAAGTCAAACGCGAGGACCAAGGCGTCTACCAGCGAGTGGATTCGCTCGGTCATTACGTGTTCAAGTACAGCGACGACCACGGACGTTCGTGGTCCAGCCGGCGTTACGACGTGCCGATCCGTGAATTCGCCTGTGATCGCCAGAACGTCTACGGTGGCACGCTGCGTTTCTTCTGGAATGTCGGCCGGCCGCTGGTCCGGCCGGACGACGCGATCATGGTCCTGCACAAAGTCGGCGCGATGGGGCCCGGTTTCTTCGCTCAATCGGAAGGCGCGTTCTTCCAGAGTCGCAACATTCTGACAGCAGAGCGATCCGGAACGCATTACATTCGAGACGCTGCCGGACGGCGAGATCGGCCTGCGGACTCCGGCGGGCGGCGGCCGCGTGGCGGAAGAACAGAGTATCGTGTCGTTGAGTGACGGTTCACTCTACTGTGTCTATCGCACCGTGGCTGGCTGGCCGGCCTGTGCCTACAGCCGCGACGGAGGCCACACCTGGAGCGAGCCGGCCTACGCCAGCTACGTCCCCGGGCGGTCGACGCATCAAGCACCCGCGGGCGGCGAACTTCGCCTGGAACTGCTCGAACGGCCAGTTCCTGTACTGGTTCCACAATCACGGCGGTGCGGCCGTGGCGGGCATGCCTGAATGGGGACCGTACGACGATCGTAACCCGGCCTGGCTGGCTGGCCGGCCGCGAAGTGGACACGCCGGAGGGCCGGTGCATCGAGTGGTCCCAGCCCGAGATCGTGCTCTACGACGACGACCCGTTCATTCGCATGAGCTATCCGGACCTGGTGGAAGACGACGGCAAGTTCTTCGTCACGGAAACGCAGAAGCACGTGGCCCGTGTGCACGAGATTCCGCCCGCCCTGCTCGACGGACTGTTTCACCAGTCTGACCAGCGAACCGTGGCCGCCGACGGTCTGTTGCTGTACGTGCCTGCCGCCAGTCCGCGGCCGACCGAACGTGCCCATGCCCGGTTGCCCGAGTTCCATCGTCGCGACACGGCCGCACCGGATCATCGCGCGAAGGACCTGCGCGCTGGCTTCAGCCTCGACATCTGGCTGCAATGCGAAGCGTCGAACCCGGCGCCGTGATCCTCGACAGCCGCGACGCGACCGGTCGGGGAATCGTGGTTACCACGCGCGAAGCGGGCCGCTGCGACTCACGCTCCAAGACGGTCGACAGGAAGTCAGTTGGAACAGCGACAGCGGCGTCATCGAGAGCGGCGTGTTGCGGCACGTCGTGATCACAGTCGATGGCGGTCCGAAGATCATCACCTTCCTCGTCGATGGCATCCTGTGCGATGGAGGTGACGAACGACAATTCGGCTGGGGGCGATTCAGTCCCACCTTGCGCACGCCCAACGGCGCCGCGACGCTGAAGATCGCCGCTGCCGTGCGGTCTCTGCGACTCTATCAGCGCGCTTTGCGCACCAGCGAAGCGGTCGGCAATTTCCACGCCAGACCCGAGCGGTGAACGTCGATTGCCGACCGAACATCGAACATCGACCGAACATCGAATGCCCGACCGAACACCGAACATCGAACATCGAACATCGAGTGCCGACCGAATATCGTAAATTTGGCTTCACTCGGCGTTCTTCCGTCACTTGGCCTTGGATGTTGGATGTTCGACGTTGGGCGTTGGGCGTTCCTCCGGCATTCGACGTTCGATTCTCGTCCTCCTCCCGCTTCTCATTTGGGCACGATTGACATCGACATCATTCTGCCGTTGCGTTCGATCTGCAGATCCGTGGCTGCGGTTTGCTGGCCGGCAGTGGGGGTTGGCGGGAGCGTTCTGCTGATCGGCACGCCGGCCAGGGCGCGAATCCGGTCGGCTGGGAGCAGGCCGGCCTCGGCCGCGGGTGTCCCCTCGGTCACCTGGACGACGATCCACGCCGATGGCTCCGCCGGGTGACGCTGATAAGTGAAGCCCAGGGGATGGGATATGTCGTCGGGCTGGGGCGTCGGCGGCGCTGCCGAGCGAGATGGGTTTCTTTCGGTGTCGGTGCGCGCGGCTTCGACAAACGCCAGGCGATCGTCGCGATTGGCCAGATCGTAAACGACACCTTGCAGCAACTGTGTTGCTCGCCGCAAGCCGTCGGCGTTGATTAACGCCACATCATCGGTGGGACGGTGCAGTTCGGGAAACAAGCCGGACGACGGCAGAATCGACGGAATGCCGCGGACGAAAAAGGGCTGGTGATCCGACAGCGGCAAGGTGAACGGTCGAAACTCGATGTCGAGTTGAGGTTCCACGTTGTGAGCGGTGAACAGTTCGCGGAACCCGATGGCAGTGCCCGTGCCCCAGACGACCAATCGATTGTCGGCCACACGACCGATCATGTCGATTGCCAGGACGCACGTGATGCGATCGAGCGCGACGGTGGGATGGGCCACGAAGTACTGCGAGCCGACGAATCCGCGCTCCTCGCCATCCCACAACGCAAACAGAATGCTGCGCCGGGGCGGTTGAGGCAGTCTGGTCGATCGCCTCGGCGATTTCCAGCACGCCTGCCACTCCGCTCGCATTGTCGTTGGCGCCGTTGCACACGCGGGGGACGCTGGCGTTTTCGCCGGCACCGCGACTTCGCCGGACTCCGATATGGTCATAGTGGGCACCGACGACGACCGACTCTGCGGCCAGCGCGGGATCGCTCCCTGGGAGAATCCCCAGCACATTGCGGCATCCGGCGCCACAGTCCTGGATGTACTCGCCGTTCGGTCCGCCAGGCGCCATGCCCAGTTGCTTCATTGCCTGGGCCAGGTATTGGCCAGCTGTCGTGCCTCCCGGGGTATTCGTCGCTCGACCCTCGAGCGTGTCGTCTGCCAGGTACCGCACGTAGTCCATGAGTTCCTGGTCCGTGATCGTCTGGAGTGATTCGCTCACACCGGACACAACCTGCCGGTACGTGATGACAGCCGCGGCGGGACGTGCGGACAGCGACACGGTCAGCCCTGAGTTGAGTAACTCCTCGCCGCTCACAACGTTCGTCCCCGGCGTTTCGAGGCCGGTGAGTTCGTACCTGGCGGCGGGATCGAGGCCGTGCAGCTTAAGTTGGATCGACGCGGTATCGCACTCGCCGCGACGAAACGCCTGGATCAACCCCGAGTTCGTGTCGGGATCGTGAAACTGCCAGGCAATCCACTCGCTGTTGGATCGACTGTAGGCGGTCAGCGGATAGTAATCGCCGGCGTAGAACCGGTTGACGTTTCGCCATTGGCCGACCAATTGCCGGAGCGCATCATAGTCGATTTCCCGCACGCGGATGTCGATCCCCGATCCCAGGCTCGGTGCGGCGTTGCTCCAGAACGCATACGGTTCCACGGGTGTGGGACCACCGCCGTAGTAGCCGGCCTTGGAACACGCGACCGTTCCTGTGCCGTGGTAGGGTATCCAGAGCGAAATACCATACGTCATGCATTGATGGCCCACGGGCTCAAACGCGTAGTCGCTTCGCCACAACGGCACGGCGCGGCGCAGGGTCTCCAGATCATTGCGACGGCCGCCCGAGGCACACGTGTCGATCAGCATGTTGGGATGCCGGCGGCGGAGTTCATCCCAGTAGGCCAGGTAACCCGTGACGTGGTGATTCTCCGTGATTCCCTGCCTGTCCGGCGCGTCATTCGCGCGCCAGTACGGCAGCGGGTCGATGTTGAAGTCCTGTCGATACAGGTCGATACCCTGTGCCGTCAACAGTCGGTCGACATGGTCTGTCAGCCATTGTCGAGCGTCGTTATCGCCCAGATTCAGCAGACGCTGACCATCTTCGCCGGGGCGGCTCAGGCGGTCGAACGCCCGAAACGTGGCCACGTCGGGCGTGGTGCCGGGCTGCAGATGACCGTAGCTCCAAGGGCTCGTGTCGGTCGCCACGGCGTGAAACTCCGCGGCAGCGTCGCTGGTCTGGCCCGCGCTGTCGGTCACGCGAAACTCGAGTCCCGTTGAGTCGCAGATGTGGCTGCCGTTCCCCCAGCCCACGACGCAGTCGAGATGATCGCCGACCGCGACTGGGAGTTCCCCTTGGTACTCGGCACGCGGGCCTCGGCCGTCGAGTCGCAGCAGTTCGTTGAACATGGCTGTGCCGTTGTGCAGCAGGTGCACGTCGGTTGTGGTCTGCTGGTCGATCGCCGAGAAGACTGCGCGAACGCTGACCGTGCCGGCTTGCGGGGCGGTCCATCGCACCACGGAGTACTCACCCTTCGGACCGGGGTGAAACGACAGTTGCCGCGGATTCCAACGGATGGAGGCCATCTCGCGGACCTGGTCGGTGGGATTGTACGTGACGCACGGATCACCGCCGCCCAACTCGCTGGCTGACCAGCCTTGCATGCCGGCCAAAGGGTGATTCAGTTCCGTCCGCAGTAACCACTCGGGGTGAGTCTCATACAGCCATGTGCCGGGCGCGACCCGCTCCGGCTCAAACCACACCAGGGTTTTCACGCCGTGCGCGTGGGCGTGGTCACTGATCGGACGGAAGCCGCTGGGGAACCGCTGGGGATCGATTTCCCAGGTACCGACTTGCGGCCAACCTTGTTTCTGGATGTACCAACCGGCGTCCATCCACCAGTAATCGAGCTTCAATCGTTCTTCCAGATAGCGGTCGATATGCATGATCTGGTTGGCTTCATTCGCGCCGATCATCTCCTCGTAGGCACGTGAACTGGAGGCGACGAATTGTGGGGGCGGCAGGTGACCGCCGGGTCGCGGCATGCTGTGTGCCATCATCCACCGCCGCCACAGGTTCTGCGCGGATCCAATCACCTTCCCAGAACAGCAGCGCCATCAGTGGCGTGCGAACTTGTTCGCCGGGAAGCAGTTTGAAATGGGTCAGTTCCTGTCCCGCGCGTACGTGGACCGTACGCTGGCCGTCGCAAGCGAACTCGGCCGCCCATTGCCCCGGCCAGCCCACGGCCAGAATGACTCCGTGCGCGCCCCATTGCAGGTTGAAATAAGAAAGGTCGGTGTTGGTGGGCCGCCCGCCCGCGGCGCTGATCCGTTTGACGGCCGTCGGACCGAGTGATGTCTCGAGCGGTCCGTAATCGGATCCGTTGGCTGGTGAGCCAAGAGCATGATGTAGCAGGAACTCGCCCTCGTCCTCTCGTTGCCAAGTCGCGTCTAACGCTTGAATATTCTCCAGGATCGGGGTGTCGGCGGTTCCTGTGTTGCGGAAGTGCACCGTCCACTCCACTACGGGGTAATCGTGATACTCGATCCCGACGCACTGCACCTCGAGTCCCGTCGCCTGGTCCGTCCAAGTCAGCGTGTGTTGAGTGCGCTGATTATCCAGTTGGCTCACACTGCGCTGGTGATTCGCGCGTGCGAGCCACTCGGCGGAGGCTTCGCCGTGCAGCGCGAAAGAGAACGGAGCGCTGAGCGTAGCATCGGCCGGGCTGGCGGCGATATGCGCGGCAGCCCAGGCGTGAGCCGTCTGCTGTTCGGCATCGGTGGCAGTTGGCGTGTCGCCGCCAAGAGCCCTGCTGACGGTCAGAATGCACAATGCGGCGGCCGTCACTGCGAACCGCGACCGCGACAACGGGGACAGGCTGGACATGGCGGGCCACTCCGGAGGACATACCGAGCTGTGTACGATCTCTTGCGCAACGACTTTTCAGCGCAACGACACGCACTTGGTATCAGAGCGGATGGCTTAGTGCGCGGCAAGCAGAGCGCGGCGGGAGTGGATACGACCGGTGGACTGCGCGGTCGTATGGCGGCGGATGATGAACACGGCTTCGATGGCTTCGGAGTCGGTCAGCGCGTCCTGGACGGGCGATCCGCCCGTGATGCCGGGTCCCGGCGGGAGCACTCAATTTCTGCCGCCGGAGTGACAGAAGTACTATAGCAGGCACGACTTGTAGGGTGCCGAGGCCCGCGGCGACGGCGTCTCACGCCCTTGACGGCTGCCGGGACCGGTCGTAGGCTGTGATTGTGCAGATTCAATCCTGGGAGAAGCGGACATGTTTGGCATCGGACATCTGGAACTGATGGTCATCGCGTTAGTGGCATTTGTGCTGTTTGGCCATCGGTTGCCCAAAGTGATGCGTAGCCTCGGCCAGAGCATCACCGAGTTCAAGTCGGGCTTGCACGACACGAGCTCGGAGGATTCCACCAACCGAGTCGAGTGAGTCGAGTTGAGCAGCCCGCCGGCCACTGCCGCGCGCTCGGGTGCGCCCTCGGATCACACCCGGCCGGCAGTTTCCAGTCCTTCACGATCCACTCGCGCCGCCATGGTCTGCCGCGCGTCGGGCGACACGCTTGTGGCATAGGATTTGGTGCCATTGAGCGACCGTTTTGAACCGAACGCATATTCCGCGTGCGATTTGGATCGCGACGATCCGCTGGTGAAGTTCCAACGGGCGTTCTATCTGCCGCGGGGACACATCTACCTGGACGGCAATTCGCTGGGACTGTTGTGCCGGCCCGCAGAAGAGACACTCGCCGCTACCATCGAACAGTGGAAGACTCAGGCGATTGGCGGGTGGCTGGACGCTCACCAGCCCTGGTTCGGACTGGCGGAATCCGTCGGTGCCCAGTTGGCTCCCCTGCTCGGTGCGGATCCGGACGAAGTGGTGCTGGCGAATTCGACCACCGTCAACCTGCACCAGCTCTTATCCACGTTCTACCGTCCGCACGTCGAGGCCGACGTGATTCTGACGGACTCGCTGTGCTTTCCCAGCGATCGGTATGCCATGCAGAGTTTCTTGCGGCTGGTCGGGAGGGATCCGGCCGAGAAGCTGCGGTGCGTGCCGAGCGAAGACGGCTGGACGCTGGACGAGGACGCGATCATTGCCGCCATGGATGCGAACGTGCAGCTGGCGATCTTTCCATCGGTGATTTACACGAGCGGTCAGTTGCTGGACATCGCCCGGCTGACGCGGGCAGCTCACGACCGCTCGATCGTCATCGGCTTCGACTGTTCGCACAGCGTGGGAGTCGTGCCGCACGAACTTACGCGGCACGATGTGGATTTCGCGTTCTTCTGTACTTACAAGTATCTCAATGGCGGTCCGGGATCGCAGGCGGCGATCTACCTGAACAAGCGACACTTCGGCCGGCCGGCGGGATTGGCTGGCTGGTTCGGCAGCGACAAACTCCAGCAGTTCGCCATGTCGAACGATTTTCAGCAGGCGGCGCAGGCGGGCGGTTTGCAGATCGGCACACCGTCCATCCTGGCCGCGGCTTCGCTGCGAGGTGCCCTCCAACTGATCCAGGAGGCGGGCGTGCCGCGCATCCGGGAGAAGTCGCTGAAGCTCACGGCATTTCTGCGCCGGGTGATCGATGACCGCCTGTCGGCTCTGGGCGTCGCGTGCGTCGAACCCACGGACGACGTGCGGCGCGGTGGCCATGTGGCGGTCCGGCACGACGAAGCGCGGGGCATTTCCGCCATGCTCCGGAAGCTGGGAGTGATCTCCGACTTTCGCCCGCCGAACATCATCCGCCTGGCTCCGGCTCCGCTCTACAATTCGTTCCAGGATTGTTACCACGCCGTGCTCGTGATGGAGCGTGTCATCCGCCATAACCTGCATCATCGCCTGCGCAACGTGCGGGATCAGATACCGTGAGGTGGCAGTGCATGACGAGAGTGAGAATTGGGGTAGAGAATGACGAATGACGAATGACGAATGACGAATGAAGTCAGAATGACGAATGTCGAATTGGCTCGGCACGTGTACCCGTCATGGCCGGCTACCAGCCCAGATCACCGATCCGGCTTCATCATTTCGTGATTACGTTCGTCATTCGTCATTCGTCATTCGTCATTTTCACTCCCCTTGGAGGCTGATTCGGTGCCGCAGATCTACGACATTTCATGGCCGCTGAATACCCAGGTCGCGGGCTGGCCGGGTGACGCGGAATTCTCACTCCGCTGGACGATGTTGCAGTCGCGAGGCGACTCGGTGAACGTCGGCTGCCTGACGATGAGTTCGCACACCGGGACGCACACCGATGCGCCGTTCCACTTCGACAGCGAACGGGCCACGATGGAAAAGGTGCCACTGGATGTGTATCTGGGTCCTGCACGAGTGCTGGATGTCCGAGGGCGGTCGCCGATAACCGTGCAGGACCTCGCTCGCTACGACTGGTCCGCCACGCCGCGGTTGTTGTTGCGCAGCGGCGGCTGGGACGATGCAAGCCGTTTTCCCGACTCGATCGCCGTCATGGATGGCGACGTACCGGATTTTCTCCGTCGGCAGCGCATTTGCCTGGTCGGGCTCGACGTTCCGTCGGTCGACGTGCTGGACAGCCAGTCGCTACCCATACACCATGCACTTGCCCACAACGGCATTACCATCCTGGAAGGCCTGGACCTGCGGGAACCTCCGCCCGGTGTCTATGAACTGATCGCTCTGCCGCTCAAGGTCACCGGCGGTGATGGCTCGCCGGTCCGCGCCATTCTTGCGCACCATGCCAGAAGCGAGACCGTAGGACGACAGCACTCGGTCAGGGACGGACGTGGGTGAATGACGGAATGACGAATGACGAATCAATGGCGAACCCCGAAGGGCAACGCTGTGGAGCATTCTCCACGGCGTTTCCTCGAGCTCTTGTCCCCTCTCCCCGTGCTTTGACGGGGAGAGGGATAGGGTGAGGGGCTTTTTGTGTGCGAGAAAGTAATGCACGAAATGCTTCACAGCGTTGCCCGCAGGGGTTTGACAGTTAACCACGACGACGATCCGTTTGCCCTGAGCCCTTGTGAAACTGCACCCTTGTGAAACGCCTTCGGCGTCGGATGGATGGGAACCGGCAACCTTACGGGATGTAACCGCTTCGCGGTAAAGAGGTGAACCGTCGATGCGAGGAGGTTCACCGATGGAACAGATATCAAAACGGTCACGTGGGCCGTTTCTCCCGGCCTTTCACCACTCTAGATTGATACGCCCGTCATTCCCGCGGGCGGCTCAGTTCCCGTCACCGCGACGTGGCACCATGGGAGCGGCGGGAGCCGATTGGACCTGCACGACGCGCGTGTCGAACGCCGCATTGATCATCGCCACCACGAGTTCAAGATGGGCTTTGGTCAATTGATCCGTATCCTTGTTTTTGACTTCGATCTTGGTTTTCAGCGACTGCAATTGGAGTCGTGCCAGGCCGGACAGTTCCGAACTCGTGTTGTTGGAGTTCACCAGGGAGGCCAGCAGTTCGGCGTACTTCCGCTGCAGGTTGCGGCGGTACAGGTCGATCTGCGGTTTCTCGGCATCCAATTCGGCCCAGATTCCGTTGGTCAGATCGGTCAGCAATTGCGCACCGGTGTAGACCGCCTGTGGGTCGCCGCCGGTCCGCTGCGCATGTTCGGACATGCGACGGAACCGTCCATCGTTGATCAGTGACCGCAGGAGCGACTCTTGGTTGCTGAGAATCCGGCGGCGGCGCCGCTGGTTTCGAGTCGCATCGTGATCTGGGGAGCAATGAGCTTGGCGGGAGTCTGGAAGGCCTGTTGGAGCAAGAACGCGACAGCCTCGCGCTGGCGGTCGACCGGGATGGGATGATACACCTGGTCAGCATCGCCGAAGAACAGGTTGATCTGTTCGAAACCGCCGACCATGGCGACCACGTGGGCTAGTTCGCGGTTCCGCTGGGCCAAGAGTTGCGTGTACATGTTCTCGAGCAGACTGTAGTCCTCGTTCGGTTTGCAGCAAGCGGCGACGAGGTACTCGGCGACGCGATCGATGTTGGCCATACCCAGGCGTGTGGCTTCAATGGAGTCGCGCCCCAGGTCCTCGCTCTGTCGCGTCGGATCCTCGCCCGGATCCGCGTCGCCGAAGCGCAGGATGGGATCGGTCTTCTGCTTGGCCACCAGTTCCGCCAGTCCTTTGATTTCCTCTTCTTTGGACGCAAACGGCCGGTAACCCCATTCGACAGCAAAGTAGTCGTAGGGTGCCACGATCGGGATCAACGCGGCGCCGTCGCCCGGTTGGGCCACGTAGTTGAACCGCCCGTAGTCCATGATCGACGCCTCGATGCCGTTCAGCTTGGTGAATTCCGGATTGCGGAGGTTCTCTACGGTGTACGCGGCGGACGCCTTCATGTTGTGGGGGAAGCCGAGCGAGTGCCCCACTTCGTGGGCCACAATGTACGTCAACAGCTCGCCCATGATTTCGTCGGGAAGAGGCAGTTTCTGAGCGCGCTGATCGTTCGGCGAAGCCTGCACGAAATACCAGTCGCGAGCCAGTTTCATGACGTTGTGGTAGATCCGGACGTCCGCCTCCAGAATCTCGCCGGTCCGCGGATCGTGCACGTGCGGCCCGAAGGCATTTTCCGTGGTGGACGGTAACCAGCGGATGGACGAAATGCGGGCATCTTCGGCATCCCAGCTGGGATCCTCGTGGACGCCGGGAGCCATTTTGCCGAGGATCGCGTTCTTGAAGCCGGCCTTTTCGAAAGCCGGTTGCCACGCTTCGATCCCTTTCTTGACAGCCTCCTTCCACTTGTCCGGTACTTCGCGGCCGACGTAGAACACGATCGGCTGTTTCGGCTCTGAAACGGCCGCATTCGGGTCTTGTTTCTCCAGTCGCCAGCGGTTGATGAACCGCACATTCTCGACCTGGTGGTTCTCGATGTCGCCATAGTCCTCAAACCCGACTGTAAAGAACCCGACGCGCTCGTCGTACACGCGCGGCGTCATGGGGTTCTCCGGCAGAATCATCATGCTGTGGTGCAACAGCACCGTGACTGCCGATTGCGTGGGATCGCGACGTACCCCGGTGCGCTCTCCGCGGTGTCACTTCTCCGGGCGGCCCACCTCCCAGTCGAAACGTGGCCAGGACCTTGGTCTCGAGATTGTTCGGAAAAGCTTTGACTTCTTCCAGGAACGTGCGTGCGCTGTCGATGCCCGAAGCGTTCAACTCGCGCTGCGGACTGAACTCCGTCATGTCGCTGGTGAACAGACTTGTTACCTCGATGACCGCGGATTTGTCCTTGCCCCAAGCCTTGACCGGCAAGGCCCTGATGATCGGCGCGATGCTCGTGGCTTCCACAGCCATCCGGACCGAATCCTGCACATCGGCGCGGATCGCGTACTTGACGTCCCGCAGCAAGACCTGCTCTTCACGCAGTTCCCACCGCACCACGCGATCGCCGACCGGCATGCCGGCGTAACTGAAGCCCGCTTGTGTCTGCTCAATCTGCGTGACCCACAGCATGTCCTTGCCGAAGCGGGAAGGCACGATCTCATAATACAGTTTGTCGCCGACCTGATGGGTCAGAAACAGGCCCGGCTTCGAAACCGCCTCCTTCGTAATCACTTCGTCGTAGGGCTTGATCTCCGACTTCTTCTCTTCGCCACCCTGTGCCGGACGATCGCCGCCGCCGCCGCTTGGCCGAGGGCCGCGCCCGCGAGGTTGAGCGAAGGCAGGCGGAACCAGCGCGCCGGCCAATATTCCAGACACCAACAGAAGGGCGACAACGCGGATCGCTTTCATGGTCATACCACCCCATGCCAAGGCCAATAGAAAAAACAGGCTTCTACTAGCTTATCCAGCGGCCGAGGCTGTTGTACACCCGGGCCCACGGGAAAATGCGACCCTCACGCGCCTTGCGGGCCGGTGCACCGGATACAATGGTCGGCGGCGAGTTCGTTGGCGGCCCGTGTTCGGACCTCGAGCCACCACCTGCCAAACCGGTGGTGCCCCACCCATGAACTGCGACCGATGCACCCGCCCGTCCGCTTGCCGACATCGAGTAGAAGATCCCTCCTGGAGACATCGCCATGAACCCTGCCGCTCGGTCTGCTCCTCAACTTCCTTTGTCCCGGCTCACACGACGCCAGTTCACCGGTTCGCTGATGGCTGCCACGGCCGGAGTCCTGGCGGCACCGGGGTTCGTGCGGGGGATGAATCTCAACAACAAGCTGAACATTGCCGTGATTGCTGCCGGCGGCCGCGGTGGTGCGAATGCCGATGGAGTCGCGTCCGAAAACATCGTGGCGATCTGCGACGTGAACGAGAACAACCTGGATAACGCGGCTCAACGATTTCCTCAGGCGCGCAAAGAAGTGGACTTCCGCAAACTGTTTGATCGACCGCAAGACTTCGATGCGGTGGTCGTCAGCACGTGCGAGCACTCACATGCTCTGGCGACCATGTTGGCACTCCAGCACAAGAAACACGTCTATTGCGAAAAGCCTCTGACTCACGACGTGTGGGAAGCACGTCAGGTCCGTCTGGCAGCGGCCGCCGCCCACGTGACGACGCAGATGGGGATCCAGATCCACGCTGGCGAGAACTATCGGCGTGTCGTGGAGATCATCCAGAGCGGCGCCATCGGACCTGTTCGCGAAGTGCATGTGTGGACCTCGCGCGCCTGGGGCTGGCAGAGCGAAGAAGCGGCCAAACGCAACGGGGACATCGTGTTTGTGCAGGATCGGCCCGCACAATCGACGCCGGTGCCCAAGGGATTGCATTGGGATCTGTGGCTGGGTCCGGCCCGCGAGCGGCCGTTCCACGAAGTGTATTTTCCCGGACCGAAATGGTACCGCTGGTGGGATTTTGGCAACGGCACGATGAGCGACCTGGGCAGCCACTTCAATGACCTGCCGTTCTGGGCCTTGAAACTGCAGGTGCCCTTGACCGTGGAAGCCAGTGGTCCGCCGCCGCATCCGGAAATCGCCCCCGCCTCCATGCAGGCTACGTACGAGTACGGGGCGCGCGGAGACCTGCCGCCGGTCCGCATGACCTGGTACCAGGGCGAGAACAAACCGGAGATCTGGACGAGCGGCGCGATCCCGAAATGGGGCGACGGGCATCTGTTCATCGGCGACAAAGGCATGTTGCTGTGCGACTATGGCCAGTACAAATTGCTTCCCGAAGCCGACTTCGCCGGCTATCAGCCGCCCGAACCGACGCTGCCCCGCGTGGCGTCCCACTATGCCGATTGGCTTGATGCGTGCCGCCAGGGGACCCAGTCCAGCGCGAATTTCGAGTATTCCGGTTGGCTGACGGAAGCCAACCATTTGGGGAACGTCGCCTATCGATTGGGTAAGAAACTCGAGTGGGATCCGGACCAGCTGAAAGCCACGAACGCCCCCGAAGCAGATCCCCTGATTCGTGTGGCGTATCGTCCAGGGTGGCAGTGGTAGACATTATCGGGAGCTGACAACCATGAGCGTCTTGTGGGGGTTCGTCGTGATCGCCGCTGCCCTCGGCGGCGGTGAGGCCATGCCGTCGGGACTCGAGCAATCGTTCGCCGTGCCGCCTGATGCTGCGCGACCGTGGGTGTACTGGATGATCTCCGACGGCAATCTAAGTCACGAGGGGATCACGGCCGACCTGGAGGCAATGAAATCCGCCGGAATCGGTGGCGTGATCATCATGGAGGTGGATGTCGGCATCCCGCGCGGGCCCGTGGCGTTCATGAGCGACGCCTGGTGCGGACTGTTCCGCCACGCGGTCGAGGAAGCGGAACGGTTGGGACTGCAGATCACGCTCAATGCCGGACCCGGCTGGACCGGCAGCGGAGGCCCGTGGGTCAAGGCGGAGCAATCGATGCAGCACCTCGTGGCGTCGGAGACGAACGTCACCGGGCCGACACATTTTGATGCGGTGCTGCCTCGCCCTGCCCCGCGCGATCCGTACTTCGGTGCGCAGGGTCTGCCCGACGAGATGCTCCGCGAGCGCGAAGATTTCTATGCCGACGTCGCCGTGCTGGCCGTGCCCCAGACGGATGCCGCCGCCCGCATCAAGGACCTCGACGAGAAGGCGCTGTATCTGCGACATCCCTACACATCCATGCCGGGAGTCAAACCGTACATCGCGCCGCCGACACGCAACGAGGGGGCGTCCCCGGAAGTCGCCATGCGGTCCCAGGACGTCATCGAGCTGACCGACCGTCTGCAAGGTGACGGGCACCTGGCCTGGGACGTGCCGCCCGGGAACTGGACTATCCTGCGATTCGGCCGGCGGACCACCGGCGCCAATACGCGTCCGGCGCCCCGACCGGGTCTCGGGTGGGAGTCGGACAAGTTCGATTCGGCGGCACTCGACGCACATTTTGAGGCCTTCGTCGGCAAGCTGCTGCGGACGATCGGGCCACGACCGTCGCAACGGACGGCCGGCTGGACCATGTTGCACATCGACAGTTGGGAAATGGGGGCGCAGAATTGGAGCGGTCAGTTTGCGGCGGAGTTCGAGCGGCGCCGCGGATACAACCCGCTGAAGAAATATCTGCCGGTGATGACGGGACGGATCGTGGAGAGCCCCGAGCTGTCCGAGCGGTTCCTGTGGGATGTGCGCCGCACGGCCCAGGAGCTGGTGATTCAGCAGCACGCGATGCACCTGCGGGATTTGGGCCGGCGCCACGGTTTCGGTCTGTCGATTGAGCCGTATGACATGAACCCCAGCGGCGACCTGACACTCGGCGCGGTGGCGGACGTGCCGATGTGTGAGTTCTGGTCGCAGGAGTTTGTTTTCCAATCGCTGTTCAGTTGTATCGAAGCGGCTTCGGTGGCCCACACCAGTGGCCGACCGATCGTGGCCGCCGAGGCGTTCACGGCTGCCGCTCCAGAAGCGTGGAAGTTCTTTCCCGCCACGCTCAAGAATCAGGGCGATTGGGCCTTCTGCACCGGCGTCAATCGGCTCGTGTTCCATCGCTATGCACACCAGCCCTGGCTCGATCGACGACCTGGCATGACCATGGGACCGTACGGTGTGCACTGGGAGCGCACGCAGACCTGGTGGCCCATGGTGGGTGGCTATCACCACTACTTGGCGCGCTGTCAGACCATGTTGCGTCTCGGTGCACCGGTCGCGGATGTGCTCTACCTGGCGCCCGAAGGCGCTCCGCACGTATTTCGCGCGCCGCCTTCGGCGCTCGACGGCGAATATGGCGATCGACGCGGCTACAACTTCGATGGCTGCCCGCCTGAAACGCTGCTCGCCTCTGCGACGGTGGATCAAGGCCGCGTTGTTTTTCCCGGTGGCGCGTCCTATCGTCTGCTGGTTCTGCCGGCTTTCGACACGATGACCCCTGCCCTGCTGGGCAAGATTCAGGAACTGATTGCGGCCGGAGCGACTGTGGTGGGAACGCCACCCGAGCGTTCACCCAGCTTGACTGATTACCCGCAGTGTGACGAGTCTATCAGGAACACCGTGCAGAAGATCTGGGGCGCCCAGCGTAACCCGGCCACTGTGACGGTGCGCAAGTATGGATCCGGAGAAGTCGTGTCTGGAGGCGACCTGCGCTGCGGACCAAGTGGCGGCCCGCGCGAGTATCCGATCTCTCGCGCGCATTGGATCTGGTATCCGGAAGGCCATCCCGCATCGTCCGCTCCGCCGCAACCGCGATATTTTCGACGGGTGTTTTCCCTCGACGGAACCCGGCCCGTGGCGGCCGCCCAGGTGGAAATGACGGCCGACAATTCGTTTCAATTGTGGGTGAACGGCCGCCTCGCACTGCAAGGCGACAACTTCCACGCGGTCGCGCGAGCGGACATCTCGTCGTATCTGCGCACCGGAGACAATAGCCTCTGTGTGCTCGCGACGAACGGCAGTGATCGAGACAACCCGGCCGGCTTGATCGGCGCCGTGACGGTCCGATTCAAGGACGGCAGTCAGCTGGATCTCTGCACCGACGACACGTGGCTGGCCACCAACGCCGTGCCCGAACAGGATTGGTATGCCAGCGAACCGAGTGGCTCGCCGTGGCCAGCCGCCCAGCAGCTTGGTCCCGCCGCCATGGCACCCTGGTCGCTGGACCCGGCGGCCGGCGATGTTCCCCACCTCTATCCCGAATACGATGCGACAGCCCGCTTGCTCGCCGCGGCCGGTCTGGAACCGGATTTCGAATCGGACGGTCGCGTCCGTTACACGCACCGACGACTGGCCGATGGGGAGATCTATTTTGTGGCCAGTCGAGTTGACGAGCAGGTCTCGGCCGAGTGCTCGTTTCGAGTTGCTCAGGGACAGCCGGAACTGTGGGACCCGCTGACCGGATCGGTCCGTCACCTGCCCGATTATCAACAGGCCCGTGGTCGGACACGGATCCCCCTGCAGTTCGCGCCGTTCCAGAGCTACTTCGTGGTCTTTCGTAAGCCGGTCGCCGCACCTGCGGCCGCGCCGAGCGGCAGCAGGAATTTTCCGGCCAGCCAGGCCATCGCCACGCTGGAAGGTCCTTGGAATCTATCGTTTGACACCAAAATGGGAGGGCCGGCCCATCTCGTGTTCGAGAAACTTGAGGATTGGAGTCGGCATTCGGATCCGTCCGTGCGCAACTACTCGGGGATTGCCACCTATCGGCGCTCGTTTGACCTGCCTGACGGTCCGCGAGAAAAAAGTTCACGCATCCTCGTCGATCTCGGCACGGTGCACTCGATGGCCCGCGTCCGACTCAACGGTCGCGACATGGGTGTCGTCTGGTGCGCGCCCTGGAGTGTCGATGTCACGACGGCCGTTCAGGACCGGGACAATCAGTTGGAAATCGAAGTGGCAAATCTCTGGCCGAATCGACTGATCGGTGATGCCGCATTGCCACCAGCCGAACGTCTGGCGTGGACCACGTGGAATCCCTATCAGCCCGCCGATCCGTTGTTGCCCTCCGGCTTGCTGGGACCCGTCGTGCTGCGCCGCGAGTGAGGCGGCAGGCTGGCAGGCGGCAGGCTGGAGGCTGGAGGCGGCAGGCTGGGGGCGGCAGGCTGGAGGCTCGTCGACGTTCGCTGTTCGACCGGTAATCCACCTTGGACGTTCGATGTTGGATGTTCGCTGTTCGTCTGTCATTCCACCTTGGACGTTCGATGTCGGATGTTCGCTGTTCGTCCGGTATTCCGCCTTGGACATTCGATGTTGGATGTTCGATGTTCAGCTGTCTTCGGTCGGTCGGGTTGTCGCTTCGCAATTCCCAACGCGTCGTATATGATGAGCGGGCCGATGTGAGTTCCAATCCTGCTTCTTTCTGAGGTCGTCATGTCTGATCATCGCCGTCCAGCTTTGACGTGTTCAGCTCGCGTCGTCTTTGTGGGCTTGGCCCTGTTTGCTTCCACTCTGCAGGCTCAGCGGGCCACTCAGGATCCTCTGGCCGAGGGGCTGGGTTCGTTCTGGCAAAGTGTCTCCAGCGGTCAGCCGTTTCGGCTGGAGGGCCGGATCGAAACGCCCGCAGGTAATCAGCTTCAGACGGTGGACCTGGACCTCGTGCGGTTCAGCGACGTGGCATTTGACCTGAAGGTCACGCACCCGGACTATGCGATTCATCTGAGGCGGCGTGGTGACGCGACGGCCTTGGCCTTGCCCAAGCACGGCGTGGTCTTTCAAGGAAGTGGTGCGGTCGACACGGTGGATCATCTGGCACCGCAAGGGGTGGTCGCGCGATTGGTCAGTCCACGGACGACCGTGGCGGCCTATCTGCCATTGATCCTGCAGGCGGATCCGCAAGCGGTGTCGATATTGCTCCGCAGCCTGCTGCAGGCCCAGTACGATGCGCAGTCTCAGCAGTGGAAGATCGGTGACAAGGCGACGATGGCGTTTCCGCAACCGGGTGCCCTGTCCCTGAAGGTGGACAACGTCAACATCCGTTTGCAGGTCACGACAGAAGTTTCGGCACCGGCGGCGGTGGATGCGTGGCCGGACATGCGTGTCGAGGAGTTGGGGCGGCAGGAGTTGGAGCGTCAGCTCGCGCGAGGCGTGCGGCGCGCTCTGGAAATTCTTGCTCCCTCTCCGGCTCTGACGAACCCCGTGACCAAAGATCGTCGCGTGCCCCACGGTGAACTGCGGTGGATCGATGGCCAGCGTGTGGTTTTGCTGCAGGGCACTCCGGACGAGGTCGGTCGGGCGCACGGCGAGTTGCTGCACGAGGAAGCGGTCGCGTGCATCGATTCGGTGCTCAACACATTCGGTACGGTGCAGACGATCCAACGTGGTCGCTGGTTTCGTCACGAGTTGATGGACGCATATGCGCGACTGAAGCCGCATATTCCCGCGCGGCATTTGGTCGAGACGCGGGCTCTGGCCCAATCGCTGGCCATGGATGAGACGGTCATCGAGGCGGTCAACGTGTTTCCGGAAATGTTTCACTGCTCGGGATTCGCCCTGTTTGGCAAGGCGACGCGCGACGGCAAGCTCTACCACGGGCGCGTGCTGGACTATATGACCGCCATCGGACTTCAGGATGCAGCTACGACGTTTGTGATCCACGTGGACGGACAGATTCCGTTTGCCAACGTCGGATACGCAGGCTTCATTGGCAGCGTCAGCGGGATGAATGCCGAGGCGATTTCGCTGGGGGAAATGGGCGGTAAGGGCGAAGGTCAGTGGGATGGTGTGCCGATGGCCACGCTGATGCGCCGAGCGCTGGAGGAATGTGACACGCTGGATGAAGTGATGGAGTTATGGAAAACCAGCCCGCGGACCTGCGAATACTATTTTGTGTTTGCGGACGGCAAGTCCAACCGAGCCGTGGGGGTGGCCGCCGTACCGGAATCGGTCGAGTTCATTCAGCCCGGACAGACACACGAGCAACTCGGAGAGGGAATTGAAGACGCTGTCGTGTTGTCGGCCGGCAAGCGGCTGGAGACGTTGCGCGAACGCGTGAAGTCTCGATATGGCCAGTTCGATGTGGAACTTGGCCAATGGCTCATGAGTCGTCCGGTGGCGATGGAGTCGAACCTCCACAATGTCCTGTTCATCCCGGAAGATGGCGTCCTGTATGTGGCCAACGCCGACCATCGGCACTGTGCGGCGGAGCGTCCGTATGTGCGGATTGACCTCCGGGAAATGCTCTCCGAATTGTCCCAGACGCCGGCAGAAACCGCGTTGCCTTCGACATCCGGCTCGCAAGAATAGGGCTGTTCTTCTCGGAACCGTCTCGTACGATTCACCGGAAGTCCCGAGCGCGAACTGGTTCGGTGCGTGAGCGTCTCATTTCCACCCGGAACAAGGGCAGGATCCATGACCTATGATGCGTTTCGCTTGTTCGTCGACCTGGGAAGTCGCGCGCGGATGATCCGTTGGTTCACTGTGGCGATCTCGTGCTACGCCGTGACGCTGCCACGGGCCGCCGGTGCCGAAAAACAACCCGCCACCGTGGTGGAAGCCGCCAAAGTGCTGGACCTGCGGACGTGTCCCGTGATGGAAGGAGCCACGTTCCCGGGCGGGCGGACCGTTGCCCAACTATTCTACGCGGTCAAGGGCGATGTCCAGAAAGTCTATGCGTTCCACGAGCAATCGCTCACGAAAGCGGGTTGGAAGGCACTCCCGGGCGGCTACCTGTCGGAACAAGCGGCCAGCGGAACATTTGCGCGAGACGGGTTCAAGCTTTCCGTCAGCGTCATGCCGGCCGGTCAACCAGATTCGGTCAACGTTTCGATCACCAACCACGGCAATGTGGATACGGGCAAACTGCCAGTGCCGGACGGCAGCGCGCCGTTTTACGGAACCCCTGTTAGCACGGCGTACCTGCTGGCGACGCCGGTCGCCGAAGTCGCGGAGAGCCTCCGTGCCAAACTGATGGCCCAGGACTGGCAGCCCTACGGCCAAGCCGGCGATGTGGCGTATTTCAAACAGAATGCGGTGTTGCTGAGCGTCCGCGTCACCTCGGCACCGGCACAAGGTGGTAAGACCGTGGTCGACTACAGCACGCAGCAGATGTCGGCCGATCTGCCGGCTCCGCCCAATGCGAAACGCCTGCAGTATTCCGAGACCCCCAAGCAACTCTCGTTCGATGCCCCTGCTTCGCTCGCGGATATTGAGGCTTTCTATCGCCAGGCGCTGGCCGCGATCGGCTGGAAAGCCACCACCGAGCGGGCCATCGTGGCGGACTTCGAGAGCATGTTGCTGTTCCGCAACACGCAGCAGGACATGCTCACGCTCAAGATGCGGTCGGTGGACGATATCGCGCGCGGCGAACTGCAGTTCCAGACGGCTGAGGAAGTCGCGGAGCTGGAACAGCTCGCCAAGTCGCAGCCCATGGCGGAAGCGGAAGAGCCAGCAGCGAAGGGGCCCCAGGTCGAATTCCCCCTCCCTGCCCTTGCGAAGAACGTCGAGGCTTCGGCCGACACGATCGAGTTCCACCTGCCGGCAGGAAAGGGCCAGACGACTGTCGAGTCTTTGCGCAAGTATTTCAAAGACGCGGACTGGAAAGAAGAGTCTGTCACGCTGGAGAAGATCACAGGCAACCTGACGCTCATCAAGGACTCATCCATCCTGACGATCACCTACGTAGACACCGGGTTGGAATCCGCTCAAGTGACCGTCTTGTGTTTGGGGGGAGAATTGGTCCGGAAGAAGACGGAAGGCAAGAAGAAATGAATCCCGGACAACTGTATGCATACGGTTCGTTACGGAGATCCCAGACCAGGATCCGTGGATCATCCCGGTGAGCTCCAACGAACTTTTCGCGGAGTGTTGATCGGCGTTCGGGCGGTGCAATGCCGCGAGGCCGGAACTGCGCAGACTTGTTCCGGCCTACGGCATGCATTACGGGTGTGCTCCGGCCTAGAGCGGGTCCAGGGTCGATGTGAGTACCCAGCCGGTCCGCCCGTCGGGCAGCCGAATCTCGGACCAGCGTTCGCGCTGCTCCAACAACGATAACTCGGCACCGCTGGGCAGCGGCTTGGCCAGCCGCGGCGCGGAGTTCTCCGAATCCGCCGTGTAGGCGGTCGTTTCAGCCAGGACGACCACGTTCCGATCGGCGTCTTCGTCGCGACTCGTCAGCAGCGACATGTTGACCAGCAGCCAAGCGAGCAGGGGCAAGATCGCCAAGTTGCGCAGCACGTTCTGGCGGCGGGCCAAGCCGGCCGCGAACAACACGGCGGCGAACAGGAAGTAGACGGCTCCCAACATCAAGGTCTCCCCGCGCGAAATCATCGCACGCCAGAAGAAGAGCGAGTCGATGAGACGAATCGTTTCGTCCCGGCGGGCCCAATCCGGCAACAGCGAGCGGGCATAGACCAGGTTCTGGCGAGCCTGTGCATTCTGTGGTTCCAAGGCCAACGCTCGACGATAGGCGGCGATGGCCGGTCCCAGACGTTCGGCCTGCAGAGCCGCATTCCCCAGGTTTACGTACAGGTCGGCGTTGCGAACCGGGGCGCACTGTCCGTCCCCGTCGATCACCTGCCGAAATAACTGCTCGGCGCGCGCGAATTCCTCCAGCCGCAGATTGCGGTCGGTGGTCTCCAACGCGGTCGTGTAGGCGTCGATTGCCCGCTCGAGCTGCGTCGACTCGGCCCCCGCTCCAATTCCGCACAGGAGCGTGACCAGCCCGGCAGCCAGACTGACCAGTACCGGGCAGACTGCGGCGGGATGGGCGGACACGCCGCCACCGTTCTTCGCCGATCGACATCGGGAGGTCATACCGCGCCGAGCTGGCAACGCATGCTGTTTCATGACTCCCCTGCCGCTTCATCAACCAGCGCGAGCGAATGCCGGACCAGTTCCTGCAGATCTTGCGTGTCGCTCGGTCCGGTCGAAAAGATGATATGCTCGCAGCGCACGATGATCGCCTCCGCCTCGCTGCGTCGCGAGAGGTGGTATTGTGCCACAAGTTCTCGCATGGATCGAGCGATTCGATCGGCGGCGTCGCGCGGCGGCAGTTGTGCCGCCGACGCCAGGTGCTTTCTCGCGGCCTTTAATTGCTTCCGCTTGCGCAGATTCTCCGTGTCCATCTGCGTGCGGCGACGCAAGGCTCCGCCGCCCAGGAGAACCATGGTGGCCAATCCATACAGAATTACCGTGATCGTCTTGGGAGAAGTGCCCAGATTGGCGTTCTCAAGAAGTCGGGCCGCATTGCGTTCAATGGCCAGGTTTGCCCCCACGAAAGCCGATCCCGGCGCCGAAGCCCCACCCCGCTCCGCGGTCCCGGAGGCCGGCGCAGCACTGGCTGCCCCATTGGCGTTGTTGCCGGGCGACGCTGACACGACATCGGCGGCTGATACGACTTGCGCTTCCATCACCTGCAAGGCGATCGGCCGGGACTGGGCGATCTGGAATTGCTCCTGGGCTGGATCGAACCAGGAGAAGCTGATCGGCGGGATCTGTGTGACGCGCTGATCCTTGACCCGCACGTTCACCTTGAACTGCTTCATGCTGCCGTCGAACGTGCCCGCGGCCTGGTCCGACGGGATCTGGAACAGTTCTTCGGGCAAGGCGTCGCTTCCCGCCAGGTTGGGAAGCGAAACCTTCTCCACGTTGCCGTCACCACGTACGGCAATGGTCAGCGAAATGGGATCGCCGACGCGGACTACCGAACGGTTTGCCGATACGTCGATCGAGAACGATCGCCCGACCGCGCCGGAGTACGAGGCCGGGCGACCTGCGGTTGGAATCGGTTTCACTTCGAAGCTCAAGGGCGTGCCCGCAGCCATTGCCGGTGTACTGCCCCGCGCCACGGCGTCTCCAAACAGATCGCGACCCCACTGCGTGGCCTTCTTCGTACGGCAGGTGATAGGAACCGATTCAAACTTACCCGGTGTGTCCGGAAGCATCACCAGTGTGGCCGTGACCACCACAAACCGCCTGCCGTTCTGTTCTTCCTGCGTGACCTCGGCATCCACTTCCATCCCGCCCTTGGCCGTGGCGATGGTCAAGGCGGTGCGAGTCTTGCGTGGCTGCTCTTGAAAAGGGAATTGATCGAACAACGGTGAGCGGATCTGGAGATTGGCGAACGCGTACTGTACGATTGCCAATTCCCCGGCAAAAGACCAACGAATGGTCAGCGGGATCTCCTGTCCGACATAGACCGAACTCTGCGGCAGAGAAAAAGCAATTTGCATGTCGGGATCATTTGCCAGCTTGCCGAACTGGAACGATGTGCCTTCAATGGTCTTGACTTCGCGGCCATAGGTGATTTCGAATGGACCGATGTTGTACTCCCCTTCCCGGTCAGCAATCACGACGAAGCTGAACCGGTAGTCCACCGATTCCGTGCTGGTCATACGCCCGTTGATGATCTGTGTGTAGCTCTGCGAAGATTGGCCGACTTGAGGACCCTGCAGCGTGATCCCCTGCGGAGGTTCCCCCTGCAGCCGGCAGGAAACCTGTTCACCCGCTTCGAAGCCACTGGCCACGATCTGCACAACCACGGGTTCGCCGACGTAGTACGGTCCTCGCTGGCGGGCCAGCTGAATGTCCTGCGCCGCGACGTTGCGATCGCTGGCCGAGAGCAGCACGACGGCCAAGGCCACCGCGATTCGGATATCTGCCATAACGTCACCAGTCCTTTTCCACGCCACTTCCGGACGCCCGCATCGGTTGCTTCTTGTCGTCGCGGCGTTGAGCTTCCCGGTCGCGAATCAGCTGCAGCAACTGGTTGGCGCTCAGGTTCTGCTGCTGGCGAGCTTGGTTCTCTGATTCCTGGTTCTGAGACTCTTGCTGTTGGTTCTGGTCCTGGGGTCCTTGCTGGTTCTGTGGCTGCTGTGATTTGTCAAGCAGGGCGAGCGCCTCGGCGAGTTTTTCCAGCGCCTGGCGTTGTTGCCCCGTGATGTCGTCAAACGGTTTGCTGGCGGCGTCGAATTTCTCGGCCTGGCTGGCCAGTCTTTGGGCGGCGGCGCTCATGGATGTCTGGGCCGCATCCACGAGTTCCGCTGCCTGGGAAAGCGTCTGGGCGGTCTCGGCTGCCGCGGCCGTGTCAGCACCGCTGGGGGGCGTCGTGTCCGTTGGCTGGGTTGGGGGAGCGGTAGCGGCTTGTTCGCCCTGTTGCTTCAAGGCCGCGGCGATCTGCTCCGCGATCTGCCGCAACTGTGTCTGGCGGTTGCCTAACGGACCGAGTCTTTCCGGTGTTTGCGCGGCGGGCGGCTCAGTGCTCTGTGTCGCCGTTTGGTCGTGCAGATCGGCCTGTCTTTGAGCGGTATCGCGTAGGTGTTCGACCAAGGAGAAGAACGATCGGCGCAATTCCTCCAGGGACTTCAGGGCCGCATCCATGTCGCTTTCCACTTCGGTCCAGCGAGGATCGCGGGGCGAAGTCTGGCCGGGCGGAGCAGCCTCCCGGTTTGATGTGGCATCGCTGGCCGGCGCCTCGGCAGTGGGTGTGGGAGCTGCGGCCGCCGGCGCTCCGGTGCGCTTGTGTTCTCGGCCGCCGCACTGGCGGCAGAACCCGATTCCGGTACGGCCTTTGGTTGCGATTCCGGATCTGGTGCGGGCTGCGCGGCAGGCACTAACTCGGCTGGTTCCGGAGCGGGCATTGGCGGCTCCGTAGCGATCTCGTCCAAGAGCTGACCCGCATGGACCAGCTTCGACAACGCATTCGCCAACAACGGCTTGGCGCGTTCCAGCCGCTCACGCTCGGCTTTCTTCTGTTCGTCGGGTGCGGGTGGTGCCGCACTGGTGGTTTGAGGAGTTGGTGTCGACGGCGGCGACGCTTGTGCCAACTGCTCCATTTCGAAATCGAGCATTCGATCCAGCCGGTGCGCGCGGGCGACGTTCTTTTTTTGTGCTTCGGCAATCGCGGCAGCGATCTGGCAGAGCGTCTGGGGATCTCCCTGGGAATTGCCGGTCGCCTGGCGAACGAACTCGCGTCGCGATAGATCACTTCGATCAACCGTCGCACGTCCAGGAACCACTCCCAAGCATTGGACAATTCGACGATGGCTTCCATCTGCCTGTCGTGGGCGACGTCGAGGGAGCCGGCGGGCAGTTCCTGCGACGACTGTTCGAACAACTCGGCTGCCTGTTGAATGGAGGGGATGGCACGCTGAATGTTGTCGAGCAGTTGTTGTGTCTGCGGGTCCGGCGCGGTGGGTTGTGGCGCAGCCGACGGCTGGTTCTGCGACGGTACCGGTTTGGCAGTCGCGCTGGACAGGGCTTGTTCCAGTTCCGTGGTGCGATCGAGCGTGGACGTCTGGAGGTCTTGGAGGTATTCTCGCGTCAGCCAGGTCGGTGCGGGATCCGGCTGGTCTTGCGGCGACAACGAACCGCTGCTGGACGCCAGTTGGCGGGTCAGCTGCGCCATTTCCGCCGCATCCGCCAGGAGATAGCCCAGCAGTTCCACGGGGTTTCGCAATTGATCGCGGGCTCGCTTCGTGTCGGACAGTCCGGCGGACCAACGGCGGAAGGCGCGGTTTCCCTGTAACCGACGCGTCACACTGCGACTTTGATTCAGCCGCTGCAATCCGCTGTCGAGGAACCGCAGCATGTTCGTGTATTGCCCCGCCTTTATGCGCTCTTCCGGTGTCTTCTGATCGTCCGGCTTCTGGTTGATCGCATCGAGTTCCTTCCGGGCGTCATCGGCCAGGTGCTGATAATCCGCCAGAATCTGTCGCTGCGTGACGCCCAATCGCCGGAACTCCTGGCGATAGGTATCCGCCAGCGTCTTTTCCACCTCATCGCCCGCTTGCTGCACGATCACTTGCAGTTCCGTCTGATGGCCTCGCAGCTGTTCAATCAGTTCCTCCAGGCGGCTGGCCAGATCGCGTGGATCCTTCTTGGCCAGGGCGTCGGTCAGTTCGAGGATGCGTTGCGATACGATTTCCAGATTGTGGCGCGCTTCCGGGCTGTCGGGCCGCACGCGCACCGCTTCGCGGAAGCGGTTGGCCGCCTGCTGCAAGTGCTGCAGGGCTTGGGCCGGTTCGTCTTGGAGTTGCGTGTCCGCGCGGGAGACTTCGACCCAGCCGAGATTGTAGAGCGACCGGTAACGCAGTTCGCCGTCGCTGCCCGCATCGCGGCGGGCCAGGTTGAGATATCGCTCGGCTTGCTGGGGATCGGCCTGCACCCAAGCCACGCCGCGATTATAGGCGGCCCGCGGGGTGAGACCCTCTTCTTCGGGGAGCGGTGTATCCTCGCGGTCCGCCGCGGTCTCGGCCGCGGCGGGCGTCTCGGACGCGGGCAACGGTTCCTTGGCTGTTGGCGCGGCGGGAGCGACCGCTGGCTGCTGGGGCGATGCGGGTGTTGCGGCCGGCGGCTGCGCGGGCAGATCGCCTGCAGCCGCAGCCAAGCCGACTGCCAGGCACCACGCGGCGGCATGTGATGCAGTCGTAATCGCCGTCGAATCCGGCGCGACCAACGTGCGCGTGCGCAGGTTCCACGGAGTGGCCAGCATCCAGCCCATGAACAGCAGCACGAGGGCGGCGATCACCAGCCACTGATAGGCTTCGTTTCGCACGACGTGTTGCTGATCCTCCGTCGAGCCGCGCAGCATGGACGCGATGTACGATCGGTAAATCGACTCCAGATCGAGCGCGCCGGTCCCGGCCGGAATGTACGCACCGTCGGTTTGCAGCGCGATGTCGCGCAACGTCTCGCCGTCCAATCGGCTGACGACATCCTTCCCGTCACGATCCTTGACGAACGATCGACCGCCGGTTTGCGGATCGGCGATTTCGATCTTGCTGCCCGCCTCGTCACCGAAACCGACACTCACGATCTTGACGCCCTTTTCCTTGGCCGCCTTGGCGGCTTCCAAGGGAAACGAGTCGTGGTCTTCTCCGTCGGTGACCAGCAAGATCAGGCGATGGATGTCTCCCGATTCGCGAAACCCATCCACGGCCTTGCGAATGGCATCGCCAATCTGCGTGCCACCCAGTCCTACGCTCTGTGGTTCCGCCTCGTTGAGGATCATTCGCAAGAACCCGAAATCGGTGGTCATCGGACAGAGCACGGCGGCCTTGCCGGCAAACGCGATCAAGCCGACTTGCTGCCCTTCTGCCATCAGGCCCAGCAAGGAGTCGAGTTCGATCTTGGCACGCTCCAGGCGATTCGGCGCCACGTCTTCGGCCAACATGGACTTGCTGACGTCCAAGCAGATCATGATCTGCGAGTCGACGCGCACGGCACGCTGGACAGTCATCCCCCACTGCGGTCGCATCAGGGCAAACACAAGCGCGAGCATCGCCAACGTGATCAGCCCCAAGGCCGACATGCGCCGCACCAACGTGGAACGCCGGACCAGCCGCGACTGCATGCGACGGGACACAAATCGTTCCAGGACCGAGCGTCCGCGGAACTCCAGGAACACCAGTGCGGCGGCGATTGCTGCGACCAGCCACAGCAAGTGAATCCAGCCAGGCTCGGCGAAGCGGAACTCGTTCATGGCAGTCTCCGAAACAGGGAACTGCTGAGGAGCATGGCGCACGCCAACAGGCTCAAGCCGGAACCGACGAAGTAGGGGAAGTGTTCTGCATACTGGAGGTACTTGACCTCCGTCACCTCCGTCCGCTCCAACGCGTCGATATCGCGATAAATGTCGGCCAGGGCCTCCTTGTCCACGGCCCGGAAGTACTTGCCGCCGGTTTTTTCCGCGATCTGCTTGAGGGTCGTTTCGTCGATTTCCACAGGGCGCGGGACGAGCGTCGCCCGTCCGAAGAAATCGACGCCCGGGGTGGGGGCCACTCCTCGTGTGCCCGCTCCGATGCAGTACACCTTGATGTCGCATTGAGCGGCCAGCTCGGCCGCCTTCAAGGGATCGATCACGCCGGCGTTGGTGACTCCATCGGTCAGCAGGATGGCAATACGGGATTTGGCCTTGCTGCGGCGGAGCCGCTCCACAGCCAGGCCCAGACCATCCCCGACGGCCGTCCCGTCCTCCTGCCGCTCCGAGACGATGTTGAGGTCCTTGACCATGTTCACCACGTTGCCGTGGTCCAACGTCAGGGGACAGAGGCTGTCGGCATAACGGGCGAATGTCACGATGCCGATCAGGTCGTCGGGACGGCCACGCCCGGCCGTGCGATCGGTGCCCGTCACGAATTCGACGAACACGTCCTGCACGACATTCAATCGATTGATGGAGCGATCTTCTTCTACCATGTCGCGAGCGTCCATGGACGACGAAAGGTCGACGACCATCATGATGGCGATGCCGTCGCGAGTGACGTGCGTCTGCGCCTGGGGTGTCCGCGGCCGAGCCAGAGAAGCCACGAGCGCGACGACGGCCAGCGCCAGCAGGATAGCTGGCACACGCGACAGCCGCTGACGCCACGAACGCCGCGTGTCCGCCAACAACGTCAAGGAGGAATAGTCCAACAGCGACGACGAGCGCCGGGCCAGCCAGTATGCCAGCGGCGCGAGCGCGACCAGCAGCAGAAACCAGGGATCACCGAACTCCCAGTCAAACATGAGTCCTCTCCGCGGAACGGGAGCTGATGCGCGTGTTCGATGCGCCGGTGTCGTCCGGTGCGCCACGGCCAGGGATTTCCGTTGCATCCGGTTCTTCGACCAGGGGCGCGTTCTGCGCGTCTCTTCCAGGAACCGTGCGGCCAAATCGCTCGACCGGCGGATCTCCTCCTCCGAGGCGTGGACTCCGGCAAATTTCACGAGGTCGGCCTGTCGCAGGAAATCTCGCAGCAGATGCTGATGGTCGTGCGACAAATGATTGGCCGAGCCGGCCACGGCCAGGAACTCCTCCGTCGTCAACTCCGGCGTGCGCAGCTCGAAACGGTCCTCCAGGTATCGCCGCACGATCGACGAAATGGCGACAAAGAACGCCTCGATCGCCGCTGGATCCCGGGGCCTCGGACGCGACAATAACTTGTCGAGTCGTGTGCGCGCCACTTCGTAGGCATTGCGGCGGCGGGCCCGGCGGCGGCGGTTACGGAGCAAGATCCATGTCGCAACGACTGCCGCGAGGGTGGCCAGCGTGCCGCCGATCGCCCACAACAGATTTGAACGGGCACGGTCCACCACCAGGGCAAGTTCACCCAAAGGAGGTTTGAGCTCCCGCGCCGCGTCCTGGGGCACGACCGACTGGACCTGGAAGTCGATCCGATCGGTGAGAATCTCGTAGGCGTCGAGATCGTCCGGAGCGGGCTTCTGTCCCGCTCGGTTGTCGACGAATTCCACGAGAATGGGCGGAATTGATTGGGGGCCCGACAGGTACGGCTGCAGCGTGTACACCTGGTTCAGAACCGTCTTGCCTTGATCGTCAATCCGCTGGCGCGGCACAAAGTTGAGAATCGTGTAGCGACTGAGCGCTTCGCCGAATTCCGGCATGAGCACTTCCACCTGCGGTTCTGCTTCCACGCGGATCTCCAGCGTGATCTCGTCCCCAATCGCCGGCTCGGCCGGCGACAGGGTCGTGGTGACCGTCACGGGTCCCAGCTGATTGACTTTCGTCGCGCCTTCGCCGGCAAGGACCAGCAAGGCACACGTGACAAGTAGTGTCATCGCTGCCGCCTTTTCTCGCGCATCCGAAAGAACCGTGCCAGCGGGTCGACGACCGAGCCTGACGAGTCGACGTGGATGAAGTCGATTTTCGCGCTGCGAAAGGCGTATTCCAGGTCGGTAACGCGCCGTTGCGCATGGTCCGCAAAGGAGTAGCGGAACGCGGCCGAACCGGTATCGCACTGCATGGTCTGTCCGGTTTCCGGGTCCAGCAGATTGACCAGGCCCACATTCGGGATCTGGAGTTCGTGGGGATCGGTGATCAACACGGCGATCACATCGTGCTTGCGGCCGGCCATCTGCATGGCCCGCAAGTAACCGCTGTCGAAGAAATCGCTGACCACAAAACAGACGGCCTTGCGTTTGGACACCGACATGAGGAATTCCATGGCGCCGGCGATGTCCGTCGATTGGCGACCCGTTCGCCACCAGGCTCGCCGCCGGCCGAACGGGAGCCAGCGCAGCGGTCGACGAGGTGCGGCTGCCGCGGCCAGTCCGCTGGCCCGCAATCGCGACTCGTGCGTAAGAACCTCTCGGACCACCCGCAGCGCATGTTTCTGTCCTTTGCGTGCCGGAATGTACTGCTCGATGCCGCCGTGAAACAGAGTCAGTCCCACCTTGTCGTCGTTGAACGTCGCCGAGAAGGCCAGCAAGGCGCATAGTTCGGCCGCCACTTCCCGCTTGGACCGTGTGAACGATCCGAAATCCTGCGACGCAGAGATGTCGGCCATCAGCATCAGCGTCAATTGGCGTTCTTCCACGAACCGCTTGACGTAGGGCTCGCCAAGCCGAGCGGTCACTTTCCAGTCGATCGTGCGGATCTCGTCACCGGGCACATACGGGCGCACTTCATCGAATTCAATTCCCCGCCCTTTGAAGACGGAGACGTATTGACCGGCGAGCACATCCGCCACCTGGCGGCCTGTACGCACCTGAATTTCGCGGACGCGTTGGATGACTTCTTTGGCGAGCATGATGACCCGTCATGAGGGTACTGGGACTAGGGTACTGGGACATTGTCCAGGATCTTCTGGATCACGTCGTCGTTCGACTTCCCTTCCGCTTCGGCTTCATACGTCAGGATGACACGGTGCCGCAACACTTCCATGGCCACGCTTTTCACATCGTGCGGCGTAACGTAGCCGCGACTCTGCAGAAACGCGTGCGCCTTGGAGGCCTTCATCATGCTGATCGAGGCCCGAGGGCTGGCGCCCACTTCAATCATGCCGTCGAGTTCGGAGATGCCAAAATCGGCCGGGTTGCGCGTTGCTCGTGCCACGTCCACCAGATAATCGCGCACTTTCTCGTCCATCCAGATTTTGTCCACGGTGGCGCGGGCGGCCAGAATGTCCTCGGGCTTGGCCACCTTGCGAACCTGCGGGATCGGCTGACCGCTGGCCATGCGGTCGACGATCTTGCGTTCCTCCTCGCGGGTGGGATAACCCACGATCACCTTCAACATGAACCGGTCCACCTGCGCCTCCGGCAGCGGATACGTTCCTTCCTGCTCGATCGGGTTCTGGGTGGCCAGCACCAGAAACGGTTCTTCCAGCCGAAACGTCTCCAGCCCGATGGTCCCCTGACGTTCCTGCATGGCTTCCAGCAATGCGGCCTGGACTTTGGCCGGCGCCCGGTTGATTTCGTCCGCCAAGACCAGGTTCGAAAAGATCGGGCCTTTGCGGACCCGGTAGGTCGACTCCCGCGGATTGAAGACCTCCGTCCCGATCACGTCCGAGGGGAGCATGTCGGGTGTGAACTGAATCCGCGAGAAGCCCGTGTCGATGGCCGTGGCCAGACTGCGAATGGTCAGGGTCTTGGCCAGGCCGGGAAGCCCCTCCAGCAGGATATGGCCGCCGGTCAGGAGTCCAATGAGCAATCGCGCCAGCATATGCTCCTGTCCCACCAGCACGCGTCCCACTTCCTCTTTCAGGTGGTTGCAAATCTGAGCATGCTGAGCGATCTGCTCGTCCAACTGTTGTCCCGCCATAGGTCGGTGACCTCCGGATGTAGCGTACTCATCGTCGACAATGAATGGGGTGATTATAGAGGACAGGGTCTCAGTTGTTTAAGCCGGTGCAGCCGGCCCACTTCCGACTGCGTTGTTGCCGCCCAAGCCAAGTTCTTGCACTTCCGCCATGGGGTGTTTGACGGTCGACTTGGGATAGCCGACAATGGCGGTTCCCGCGAGTGACTACGACCGCGGCGGTCGTCCGCCTGCCCCCCCACATTCCCCCGTTGCAGCGACGAAGGAGGTTGACCATGTCCCACGCTTGCTCACCCCGATCCTGTCATGGATGTTGTGGCTCGTTGAACCGTCGGTGGTTCTTGAAGTCGTGTGGTATTGGTGCGGCGGTCGTGGCGGCGGAAACGCTGTGGCCGCGGGCCGCGAGTTCCGCCGGAGAGTCCGCATCGAGCCCGGTGCGCGTGGCGGCTGTGTTCCTGACGAGCATGAACACCAACGAAATCTGGCCCTACCCGGGATTCGACACGCGGGGCCGGCAGGAGGAGGTCCTGACGGCGTTGCGGCAGGGCTGTCCGGGCATTGAGTTTCAAGCGGTGACGATGGAGAATCCCGCCGACCTGTCGGGTGTCACGGCGCTCAAAGACCAGGTGCAGGGCATCCTCGTGTACGTGATGACGCTCGACTGGGCGCAGGTTCAGACCGTGGCGGCCATTGGCCAGTTGCGGAAGCCGATGTTGGTGGTCGACGAGTTCCTGGGCGGTTGCGGTGCTTTTCTGATTGCCTGCAGCGGTCTGCCGGCGCAAGGTGTCTCGGCCGCCGCCGTGTCCACCACGAAGCTGGAGGACGTGATTCAGGTCGCGCGTGTGTTCGGCGATCTCCGCAGTCCCGACGTCACGCCAGAGAAGTTCGCGCAGCGTTGCGAAACGGTCTATCGGACGACGTTTCCGCGCCGGCAGGATCCGCGGTGCCAGGAGGATCGTCTGCAGCTGACCGGCATCGGTCAGTGTGTGGAGCGGTTCCGGCAAGCGAACTTCCTGGTGGTCGGAGCGGGCAACGCCGGCCAGGAGCAGAATTTCTTGGGAGCTACGGCGCGGTACGTGGATTTCGATGAATTGCAGGCGCTGTACGACGCCGTACCGCCCGACGCGGCGGCCGAGTGGGCGGATCGGTGGAGCCAGCACGCAACGCCGCTGGCTGCCGGAACCTATGTCGAACCCAGCCAGCCGACTCCGCAAGCACTGCATAATGCGGGTGGCGTGTACTTGGCGACGCTGGCGTTGGCTAAGAAGTATCACACCGACAGTGTGACGATGAATTGTCTGGGTGGTTTCGCGGCCGGCAAGCTCCCCTCCTATCCCTGCCTCGGCTTCATGCAGATGCTGGACGATGGGGGGCAAGGTGTGTGCGAGGCCATGCCGGACGACAGCGTCAGCATGTTGATGGCGCGGATTCTGACGGGGCGTCCGGGATTCGTCTCGGACCCGGCCCTGGACACGTCGCAGAACCAGGTCGTGTATGCCCACTGTGTCGGTACGACCAAGGTGTTTGGTGCGGAAGGCTCGGCGAACGGGTACCGAATTCGTACCCTGCACAACCGCGATCCACGCGGTGCGTGCGCCGAATCGTTGCTCCCCGCGGGCTACATGACGACCAGTTTTCGCACCAACGTCGCGCGCAAGCAGATGGTGATTCATCAGGCCAAGTCGCTCGGGTCCCTGGACACCGAACGAGGCTGCCGCACCAAATTGATCGGCGAAGTGCATGGTGACATTGAAAAACTGTTCGACTCCTGGAACCAGTTCAGTTGGCATCGCGTGACGGTGTTCGGCGATGTCCAGGAACCTCTAAGCGAATTCGGCCGAGCCTTGGGGCTGGAAGTGATCGTGGAAGCCTGAGTCCGACGGCAGGAAGTCAAGCACCACCGCTGTCCAAGTGTGGCAGGGCCAACTCGTTGGCCGTGTTGTCTACAGCCTGCAGCCTGTCGCCTGTCGCAGACACCCTCGAATGGAGAACCATCGTCGATGGATGTAAGCGTTCGCCGCCGCACGCTGATGGGGTCGTTGTTTCCTCGGGGAATACCGCAGCTGTGGTGTCCCCCGCTCACGCACTTCCAGGCCGACGGGCGAATCGACGCGGCCCGCATCCGTCGGCACCTGGGCGCGATTTCACCCTACGCGCGCGGCCTGCTCGTGCCCGGTTCGACCGGTGAAGGCTGGGACTTGACCGACGCGGAAGTCCGCCAGTTGCTGGCGATCGTGCTGGATATTGCGGGCGAGTTGGATTTGAGTGTGCTGATCGGCGTGCTGCGGAAGGACGTCGCCGAGATGCTGGCGATCGTCGAGAGCACTTTGCAGTGGTTGCAGGAGCGAACCGGCGCGTCGTCGGATCGAGCGGCCATGTCGGCATCCGGCGTTGTTGGCTTCACCGTGTGTGCGCCGAGCGGTGCGGAGTTGTCGCAGCAGGAGATCTGCGACGGTCTGGTCGCCGTCCTGGAATTGGGCCACCCGACAGCCATCTATCAGTTGCCGCAGGTCACTCAGAATGAAGTGAGCCCGGAGAGTGTCGCGTGGCTGGCCGCTCGCTATCCGCATTTCTATCTGTGCAAAGACACGAGTGGAGAAGATCGTGTCGCGCTGTCCGAAGTGGATCTCCACGGTGTCTTCCTGGTGCGCGGCGCCGAGGGACAGTATGCTGCGCTGGCTCAAGACCGGTGGTGGGCCGTATGACGGAGTCCTGCTCAGTTCGGCCAACGGTATGGCGCGAGAACTCGCCGCGATGATCCGTGCGTTGGAGGTTGGCGACCGCACGGCCGCTGCCCATCTTTCAGACCGGATTCAGGAGGTCGTGGAGGGTTGTTTCGGCATCGTGCGTGACTATCCAGCGGCCAATCCCTTCACAAACGCGAACAAGATCCTCGATCACATCATGGCCTACGGGCAGGAGAGCTTGCACTGGCCACCGCCGTACGTGCGCGGTGGCCACCAGCTGCCGCAGCACTTTGTCGAACGAGCCTACGCGCTGCTGGCGCAGGGCGATCTTGTGCCTTCGCGCGGCTATCTTCAATGATGCGTCTCAGCGCGACGCGGCGCGGCCGTGAGCGGCCGTCAGCTCGCCCAACTCGTCGATCAGATGATCGGAAATGTGGCTCGACGGCAGACGCCACCGCCAGTTGCCAGTCGTGGTGGCGGGTGTGTTCATGCGTGCTTCGCTTCCCAGCCGCAGAATGTCCTGCATCGGCACCACGGCCGCCCGCGCGCACGACTCCTGGCAGAGTCGCAGGAGATCCCAGGCGGGATCCTGTAAGGGGACGCCGAGGTATCGAGTAATCGCGTCTCGCTTGCTGGCGCTCAACGCCGAGTACCAACCGACGGCCGTGTTGTTGTCGTGCGTGCCCGGGTACACAACACTGTTGTACACGTGGTTCTCAGGCAAATGGGAGTTGTCCGGCTGAAGATCTTCGAGGCCTACCTGCAGAATTTTCATGCCGGGAAACCCCAGGTCGTCGCGCAGTTGTTCGACATCCGGCGTGATCAGTCCCAGGTCTTCGGCCAGGAACGGAAGCCGTCCGAATTTGCGGGCCAACGTGGCGAACAGTTCGGCGCCGGGAACCTCGATCCACTGGCCGTGCACGGCCGTTCGCTCACGGGCCGGGATTGCCCAGCAGGCGGCAAAGCCTCGGAAGTGGTCAATACGCACGACGTCCACTAACTCCAGCAGCGCTTCAAACCGCCGTACCCACCAGGCAAACCCATCGGACTGCATGGCGTGCCAGTCGTAGAGCGGGTTGCCCCACCGCTGGCCCGTCGGGCTGAAATAGTCCGGTGGCACGCCGGCAACCAGTCGTTCCTGGAGTCGTTCGTCGAGCGTGAAGAGTTGCGGGTTGACCCACACATCAGAACTGTCGAGGGCGACGAAGATTGGCATGTCACCCACCAGCAGGACGCCGCGCTGGTTGGCGTACTGCCGCAGCGCCGACCATTGTTCAAAGAAGTAATACTGCCACACGCGGTGCACCAGCGGACGCTCTCCCAGATGGACTCGCCAACGCTCGAGAGCTGGCGGTTCGCGGCGGGCAATGTCCTTGTCCCAGTAGGCGTTCCAGCTCGCGCCCCAATAACGTTCGGCGGCCGCGGCGTCGATCGAACTCCTCTTTGATCGCCATGAACAGCACGTAGTCGTCGAGCCAGCTGGCGTGCCGCTGGCAGAACTCGTCGAATCCACGTCGCCGTTCCGCCGATGCGCTGTGCAGGAAGCGGCGGGCGGCCTGCTCGAGACGTGGCATCTTCCAGTCCCGCACGGTTTCGTAGTCCACCTGGCGCGGATCGGCGTCCGCCATCCCGGTCGTCTCGTCGGCCAGCAGATCGCCGACATGGACCAGTTGGTTCAGGCTGACGAGCAGCGGATTGCCGGCCACCGAACAGTAAGCGGAGTACGGGGAATCACCGAAGCCGGGGGGCGACAGCGGCAGAATCTGCCAGAGTGTCTGCTGCGCACGGACCAGAAAGTCCACAAAGCGGTAGCTGGCCAGTCCCAGGGATCCGATGCCGTTGGGGCCGGGCAGAGAGGTGGGATGGAGCAGGATCCCGCTCGTTCGTTCCGGCAATTCCAGCTTCTGCATGCCCGGCAAGTCCTGGGGAAGTCGTCCGTTCGCGCTGGCCTTTATTGTCGTTACGGCGCAGAAACTTGCTAGTGGGAATCACTGCGCATGGACAAGAGGGTCGAAATCGCTCATCCTTTCGCGTGGGGCGTCCTGCAATTGGCAATTGGCGACTTTCGGGGTCCGGCTGAGGAGATTCCGTGGCGTTTTGTACGCTTCCGCGTATCCGGTCTTGGCGTGCATCCATCGCCCTCTCGCGGCTGGCGGTCCTGGCCATCCCGTCCGCCCACGCCGCGGACCACGACGACGTACGCGGAAATGGTCGCCGCGGCGGCGCGGTGACTCCAATTTCGACCCGGGACCGTAGGGTTCCTCGGAATAGCCAACGCATGTGGCCTGCCTTGCAGTGTGCTGCAATCGCGAGCGGGGCGGATGCAGGTGATGCGGCGCACCGAGCTGGCAAAGCCTTCGGCAAGTCCATCGGCCTCGGGTTTCGCCAATCGCTACAAGCTTCGTAGTGATCCGTTCTTGGAGCCGCCGCAAAATCGAGATGTCGGGAGGTGTTCCGGGATCTCGAAGCCCCAGTGAAAGATGCGAAGGAGCCTTGACGGCCCTCAAGAGTTGCAGACATCGATGCCGAGCCGGAGGCGTGACCCCCTTGATTCCTGGTGCTTCGTCCAATGTAAACTTTCGGGTACAGCCGCTTCAATTTACTGTGGGCTTTCTCGAGGGTGAATTGCCAGTCGACGGCCCGTTGCTTAGTGTTTGTTCGGTCCGCCCAGGCAGCGATTTCTTTGATTTACGAGATGGCAAAATGGGACTGACACATCGGGAGTTGGTGTGGAAGACGTGAAGAAGTACATCCAGAATCAGCAACATCATCAACGAATGTCCTATCAAGAAGAGTTCCGTGAACTCGGCCGGCGTCATGGACTGGAATTGGACGAACAATACGTGTGGGATTAGGGCCGTCCCGGTGGGACTCCGTGTGGACAACGTACCCGACCCAGGGCTGCGCCAAGTCTCGCCAAGCTCGCCTTGCCTCCGCCCTGGGCTTCGATAGGGTTGTCCCTTCGGGACGGAAGAACAACATTCCGTATTGGCGTTCCGAAAATCCACCGATTCTCGAATGACGTCGCGGCGGGACCATTGTCGGGCTCCGGCTTCACGGGCAGCAACCGGAGGCTATTGTTCAGTCGCAAGGTGCTGAAATGGCGCACTCATGAGTTGCCATCCCCTCCGCGCCCAACTGCACAGGTGGCGCGCTGATCATGTCCCGGCTATTCTGGCCGAGCTGAAACGGACCCCGACGTGGCGGCGGGTGCTCGGGGCGGCCGCGCGGTGGATGTGCCAGGGGACTGAGTAAGCGGCCCGTTGACACACCCAGTCTGCGGTTTCACACTGCCTTGCACACTCAGCCCCGATTCACACCAGCCCGAAGGACTTCATAAATCCACTCGTCGAAATCTGGCGTCGTATCATTCCGGGGGAGGGCAAGTCCTGGGTTATCTTCGCCAACGGTAGCAGCGTCAACCTGATGGACCCACAGGACGATCTGGAGGCACAGGCGATTGAACTGATGCGCGAAGGGGGCCCGGTGCACGTCAGCAGCCCTGCCGGCGGCGGCGCAAACGCCTGCCGGACCCGCTTGGCGATCAGGTGTAGATGCGGTTCGCGCTCTGGCCGCCTTTGTGGACCGTGACCCTGCCGCGGTAAGGCAGGCCCGCATGGGTCGGCGCGATCTGGACCAGCTGAAGGACGCTGTTCGCCAGGCGCACCACGGTTGTCCCGATTTTCGCTTCCCCGGGAATCTGCCACTGGTAGTCGCCCGCGCCGAGCGGACTGGCCAATTGCGCCGGGACAATGTGCCAGCCGGCCGTGTCGGCCAGCGTCAGGACGTTCCTGTTCCCCACGCCGGCCCAATTGGTCGGGCTGTGCTGTGGCGCCCGCCCGACGAAGTACCCGGTCGCGTGCGAGGCCGGGCCGCCGACTTCCCGGAACTCGATCCCGCCGAACGACACCTCCAGCGGGGTCAGCGTGATCTCCAGCTCCATCGCGACGCCGATCTGTCCGCGCCAGAGCGTCTCGACCTGGATCTCGCGCAGCTTGCGGAACCGCAAAGACGGCCCGACCACATTGAACTGGACCGAGGCCTGCTCCGTGCCGGCGCGCGCGGTCACGGTCTTGTTTCCAAGCGACAGGAACAGCGCATTGACTTCTCTGCCCCGCGCGCTCGCGGGCATTGCGCCTTCGAGCGTCCAGTGCGCCAGCTGACTGGCCCTGAAGGCGATGGGTTCACCGATGCCGACCGTCATGCGTGTGTTCGGCGCGCCGCTAGGAGCCGGGAACAAGGTTTGTGACGTGATGCTCAGAGGCATGTTGACCGCTCCGCGTGAGGGGTGGGAATGATAGGAATTTTAATCCCTGGCGGTTGACAACTGCAAGGCGATCCCCTTGCATGAGTGACATTCGAGGGGCGTTCGTGCGGCCCGCTTGGGGAGTGCGTGGCTCGGCGTCACCAAAATACACACGGCCTCGAATGCGAAAGCGGATCCGGCGAAAGGGAACGAGTGAGAGAATAACGGACGCGGGCGTCACACTCGTCCTTGGTCATTCGTCATTCCCTTCGTGCTTCGTCCTTCCGTCATTCGTCATTCCCTTGGAGCTTGCGGCGGAAATGCGAGGACTGTCCTGTGAGAGAGCCCGTGCAAACCAGCCGCACATCCGCTGTTGATGGGACTCCCATCAATGGACCGAATTACGAACAGACCCGGCCTAACCCGGCAGAGGCATGCGGTGGTGGGTGTGGGGTGGCCGAGCGGACGAGGTAGAGAAAGGAGGTTGCACGTTGTTCGGACAGGGCCAACAGAACGCAGAACTGGTTCCGCCGCCCATGGCCACGGCGCACACACAGGCTGTCGAGATCCTTCGGGTTTGGGCAGCGCCTGGCATGCCGCAGCAACTGACTTTGCGCACGTGTTGGAAGGACCCGGGAGCATGGGGTCTGCTCCTCGCCGACGTGGCGCGGCACGCCGCTCAGGCATATCAACGCGAGGGACAGAATTCGGAGGAAGTACTCACACGGATTCGTCAGCTTTTCGAGGCCGAATGGTCGTCGCCGACGAGCGCCGCAGAACGTTTGACGGACGAGATCTAGTGCCCCGTCCACGCTAAAAGTGCGGGTTACGTCTCGTTTGGCGGTTCATCATTGTCCACACGAAATCGTGTTCCCGACCCGCAAAGTGAGCGTGGACAAGGCACCAGGCCCGCGGGCGTTGTTCCTGACGATTGCCAATCAACTGGCCGACGCGTTGGGGATTGCCCCGCCCTCATGGCATTCTCGCTGAGATGATTTCAATGCGGTCTTTGTCGCCCGATGTGAAAATCCTCGCACCCACGATTTGCCGCAGGTCGGTCGGAAACTCCTCCAGCTTCCTCTCAATGAGTCTCTCCAGGTAGCTCCTCACGTCCGCAAGTTCCTCTATTCTGTTCCCGTTTCAACCGCTGCTGATGCGGGGCATAGGGTTTATGGAAGGCGTCTTTTCCCAATCGTTCAGCCATCGTTATCGCACTCCCTCTGCAAGAGCGATGAGGGGCTACACCGCCTCGACTTCAATTGCTCATTCTATTGTTTGGCAACGTGGCGGTGAACTCTCGCGCGCCCGTTGCCTCCGAGCACTCCCGGAGACACAATGCAGGCAATTCTACCGCATCACCCGCGCTAATGGGCCGTACCTATGCCGCACACACGACGCACATTTATGGCCGCTGTCGGGGCCGCCGTGACCGGCACCGCATTTCCCAAAGTGCTTTGCGGGGCGGAACAACCACCGAAGAAGAAGCACCTTGTCACCCTCAGCTTCGACGATGGCTTCAAGAAGTCAGAGGAGAACTGCGATGAAGCACCGAGGAACTTTCTACATTTCAGCGATACTCGCCCATTCTGTGTGTTTCTTCGCCAGTGGTCTTCTGGCAGGTCAGCCAGACCAGAACGCCGATTGGCCTTGCTGGAGAGGGCCAAATGCTGCCGGCGTGGCCGATGGCAGGAATCTTCCCATCCGCTGGGATAAGAAGGAAAACATTCACTGGTCGGTCCAACTGCCGGGATGGGGAACCAGTTCGCCAGTGGTGTATGGAAACCGAGTGTTTGCCACGTCGGAAGTGGAAGAAGGCGGCAAGAAGTCGCTTCTGACCCTGTGTTACGACCGAGGTGACGGCCAGGAACTTTGGCGGCACGACTTCGGTTTTGGTGTCAACCAGTCCACCCACCAGAAATCTAACCTGGCCGTCAACACGCCCGCCGTCAGCGAGGATGCAGTCTACGTTGCCTTTGGCAATGCCGACATCGCCCGCTATTCCCACGACGGCAAATTGATGTGGGTCACCCGCTACCTGTCGATATTCGGCGATCCAAGAATGGCCTGGGGATACTGCTTGAGTCCCGTCGTCATGGATGATGCCATCCTGTTTCCGTGGGACCATCACACGGGTCCGTGTTTCCTGATCGGATTGGACAAGCAAACCGGCGAGATTGCCTGGCAAAAGCACCGTCCCATCGGCACTGCTCATGCGACCCCGTTGCTCGTTCAGCACCACGGACAGACCGACATCCTGGTGCCAGGGAAGAATCGCCTCACCGCCTTCGACGCTCATACACACGCCGAGTTGTGGCAATACGGAGAGGGTGAAGGGCCATTCAACGGCGAGATCATTGTCAGTCCGGTGTATGGGGACGGCTTGGTGTTCCTGCAACTGTGGCGACAGAGCCCCATCCACGCCATTCGATTGGCGGGCGATGGAAAACCGCCGGAGTCGATCTGGATCAGCGACAAATCAGGGCCACAGGAGCCGTCGTTGCTCTACTACCGTGGGTTGCTGTACGCCCTGATGGACAACGGTGTGCTGACATGTCTTGATGGCCAGACCGGCAAGGAACATTACCGGCAACGCCTGGGTGGTAACTGCAATGCGAGTCCGATTGCCAGTGACGGACGCATCTATGTGAGCAACAACGACGGGACCACCTTTGTGGTCCGGGCCGGGACAACACCCGAGTTGTTGGCCACGAACGAATTAGGGGAGCGAATCACGGCGTCACCAGCCATTTCAGGCAACGAATTGATCTACCGAACGGACATGCACCTGTACTGCATCGGCCAAGATCGCTGAACACTTGTTGACAAACAACACCGCAAAGCACTCACCGTGGTCCGCAGACAACGGGGGCTCGCAATTGCGTGGTCGGTGCAAAGTCTCACTTTTTTCCCGTCATGAAAATGTTCTTCGATCCCCAACGCCAACACCGGTAATAGAAACGGCCGCGCGGCGTAAGCTCCGTCGACCGCCTACCACACGGTCGCTTTCACGCCGAAGGCCCCGAAGCACTGGCGGTGCGGCGGTCGTCGGCGAGGCACATCCCGGCCACGATGGTGGCCACACGAAAAGCGATCCGCCCGTCCAAGCAGGGGAGGTGAAAGGACAGGAAAGGCCTCCTTGGTCACGGTTGCGATATTTGTTCCATGGGTGGACCGTTTCGCATGGCCTGTCGCCTATTGCGAAGCGGTTGTGCACGAAAGCCCGGAGGCGTTGCGGCTCAGGAGGAAAACTCGCGTGTCACGAATACGAGAATTCAAATGGGACGGGACACATTCTGCATATTAAGAGGCTCAGCTACGGAACAGAAACCAAAATCATCACCACCGCGTTCTGTCCTGGCCTTTCACCTTCCCACGTCCAAGCAGGTCTGTAACGGCGCGACGGCATTGTGCCTGAGACCGGTGAGTGGGACTTTGGCGCGCGTCGTCTTTTGACGGGCGGGATTCTGGCATTGGAGTCGCTGGCGTTTATCGTGTTGAGACTTCTTTTGCTTCTTGTGTACTGGTTGCGGTCGTTACTGGCTGAGAGCACAAAGGAGATGTCCACGCGTGGTCAGTGTTATGACTGTTGCGAGTCGTAGGGTTCGACGTGGCCTTGTTGGGCCACGGCGCATTGTGGCTCAATGCGATCGGCCGGGATGTCTTGGCGACGACTCCA
>CAVWHV010000044.1:0-50347 GCA_963754725.1 uncultured Planctomycetaceae bacterium | reverse complement strand
CCTTGCTGGCGGTCATCGGCGGTAGTTCAACCTTCCATTGGCCGGCGTCATCGGCCGTGGCCTTGGCGGTATGCTCACCCAGTGTCACGACAACCGATTCACGTGCAGCCGCCCAGCCCCAGATGCGAATCTTCCGTTGCTGCTGCAGCACCATGTGGTCACCGAACACGCTCGGCAGCCGCACGTCTCTGCGCGAGCGTTACTGAGCAACAGCAGAAAAGCCAGACTGACCAAGATCGCCCGGAACCCGACGCTAAGGAAACTCGTCTTCATGGTGGATCACAACTCATGTTGGGGGAAGATCGTACGAACAGGTCCCGTTGATTGTAACCATTCGCCGTCCGGCGACACATTGGGGCTGGCTGGTTTGGTTGTTTCGCCCGCACGCCGATCGTATACTGGAATCCTGACCAGTCGCGCCTGCGCGACGCAACCGCGAGGGGCGTAATCAGAGTAAAGGAGGAATCCGTGAGCACCCGAACGAACTTGCTGCCGCACCGGCGTCGCTGCCTCGCACACACTGATTTGGGCACTTGCCACGTTGTTCGACGTGGGCATGGCGAGGCGGCGCCGAGGCACGTTTCATGCAGTATCCCGACATCCACGGCGATCGCATCGTGTTCAGCTACGAGAACGATCTGTGGACCTGTTGCGCGCACAGGGCGGTACCGCTCACGGCTCACGACGTTCCCGGGCAAGGAGTCGATGGCGAGATTCTCGCCAGACGGCAAGTGGCTCGCATTCACCGCCAGTTACGAGGGTGCGTCCGATGCGTACGTGATGCCGGCCGAAGGTGGTGAGCCGAAACGTCTGACTTATGCGCCCGGCGGCGCACAAGTGCTCGATTGGACACCCGACGGTACGCGTGTCGTGATCCGCTCGTCGTGGAGACGTTTATCTACCGCGATCCCAACCTCTATTTCGTCTCGCGCGACGGATCGGCGCCGAGCGAGCCCGATCGACCGCGGCGTGCTCTGCAGCTTCTCGCCGGATGGCAATCGCATGCTCTACTGCCGCAAGGGGCGCGAGGAGTACCAGTGGAAACGTTACAAGGGCGGCCAGTACTGCGACATCTGGATGTACGACTTCACCACGCGGGCGTTCGTCTCCATGTCCCGCATCGGCCGCCGGAGAGCCGTATCCGATGTGGGTGGGCGAACGCATGTTCTTCGTTTCCGATCGGGACGGCGTGTCCAACCTGTACGTGCAGGATCTGGCCACCAAGGCCGTCACGCCGTGACCCGCTATCACACGCTGGATGTGATGATGCCCGACACGGACGGTAGCACGATCGTGTACGTGCAGGACGGCTACATCCACGTCTTGAACTGCGCCGACCCAGTGACGCGAAGATCACGATCGACGTGCCGTCCGACCGCTGGCAGGTGCGGAACCGCGTGATCAATCCGCGCGACTACATCCAGGGCCGGACGCGTCGGACGACGGTGCGCAGACGATCATCGAGGCCCGTGGCGACCTGTTTGCCGTACCGGCCGACAAGAACCTGCAGACCACAACCTGTCCCATGCCCCGCACTCGCGAACGGCTGGCTCGCCTGTCGCCCGACGGCAAGCAAGTGGCCTTCTTCTCCGATCGGTCCGGCTCCTACCAGCTCTATCTGCAGAGTGTCGAGGGTGGCGATTGGACACCGCTCACCACGTCGCTCAACCGCACGCCCTACCGACCCGTCTGGTCACCCGACGGCAAAAAGATCCTGTTCGGGACCAAGGACTTCGCCTACTACGTCGTCGACCTGGCGTCGAAGGAAATCGTGACGGTGGCCGAGTCGCACCAGCTGAAGAACGACGAGTTCTATTGGAAATCGACGATTACGGTTGGTCGCCGACGGACGCTGGGTGTGCTACACGACCGTGGCCTACAATCGCAACAGCCAGGTGTTTCTCTACAACGTCGCAGAGCAAAAGAGCGTGGCGTCTGACGGACGATTTCTTCGACAACCTCCATCCCTGCTTCGACGCGAACGGGGAGTACCTATATTTCCTGTCGAGCCGGGATTTCGATGTGCAGATGGACTTTTACGAGGATAATCATGTCCTCGCCAACCCCTACCAGGTGCTGGTGGTTCAGCTCCAGGCCGGACGGAAGCCGCCGTTTCTGGCCAATGAGCCGAAGTCGGAAGCCCGCCGCACCGCGAGCCGACCGGCGAGGACGCATCGAACAGGATGGTGGCACTCGCATCTTCCCGTCCCCCCGTGCCTGCGGGGAACTACTTCTATCTGCGGGCCGGCAAGAAAAAGGTCACCTGGTGCTCCGTGCCCAAGTTCACCGAGGACGAATACGAGGAAATCTTCAAGCCGCGCGGCGCCACAAAGTGGACGCTCCATATGTTCGACATGGCCAGCAAGGAGATGCGCACGGTCGAGGACCGGATTGCCGACTATGGACTCTCGGTCGGCGGCCAGCAGCTCGTGTGCCGCGGGAAGCGCCGTGCATGTGACGAGCCTCCAGCACGCGTACGACAACCGGCGCATCGGCGATGCGGTCAACCTCGACCGCATGCTCTACCAGGTCGATACGCAGGCCGAATGGCACCAGATCTTCGCGGACGCGTGGCGCTGGTACAACGAGTTCTTCTATGACCAGGACATGCACGGCCATGATTGGAAGGCGATCGGCGATCGCTATCGCGCGTCCATCCCGTTCCTTTCCTCGCGCGAAGAACTGAACTGGCTCATCTCCCAGATGGTGGGCGAACTCTGCGTCGGGCACACGTACATTACCGGCGGCGACATGGGACCGGCCACCACGCCAGGCACGCCCGTCTACACCGGCCTGCTGGTGCTGACCTGGTCGCCGACACGGCCGCGGGACGCTACCGCTTCGAGAGCGCATCTACGGGCCGACCGAGTATAACCTCGACCTCAAGGCACCCTTGACGCGGCCGGACATTCGTCTCAAGGCGGGCGACTATCTCATCGCGATCGACGGCCACCCGGTGAAGGCGGGCGACGACTACTGGAAGTTGCTCCAGGTCGTGTCGGGCCAGAAGGTCAAGGTCTGTGTGAATGACACGGCCGCCGAAGAAAGTGCGCGGACGTATGAAGTGGAACTGCTCCGCTCCGACCGAGACCTCCGCTACTTCCACTGGCTCACCGAAAACATCCGCAAGGTGCTGGCCGCCACCGACGGGCGCGTCGGCTACATGCATATCAACGCCATGGTGCTGCCGGCGTTGGTGAATTCGACAAGTTCTGGTGCGCCTTCCGCTACAAGGAGGGCATCATCATCGACGTGCGGCGGAACTCCGGCGGCTGGACCGAGTACTTCCTGATCGACAAGCTGGAACGACAACAGGTGGCGTTCAATGTGCTGCGGGGTATGGAGCCATTCCGTTATCCGGGCGCGGCCGGCAACCGCCGCTATGTCGCCGTGTCGAATGAGTACAACGGATCGGACGGCGAGTGCTTCATCGAACATTTCAAGGCGCGGCAACTCGGCGCCGTCGTCGGCGTTCCCTCCTGGGGCGGACTCGTCGGCATCCTCAACCCGCAGCCGACCATCGACAACGGCACCATTCAACAACCGAACAATGCCTTCTTCGGCCGCGAAGGTACGTGGTGGGTGGAGAATCAAGGCGCGACGCCCGATATCCTGGTCGATAATGACCCAGCCTCCGTCGTCGCCGGCAAAGACCCGCAACTGGAGAAGGCGATCGAAGTGATCCTGCAGCAAATTCGCGACAACCCAGCACCAGCGTTTCCCAACCGGCCCGAGTACCCGAAACGCTAGGCTGCTCAACCTTCATTGAGGCGGTCGTAGAGATTGACGGGGCTGACCGGGTTGATCTCGGCACGGGCCAAGGCGAAGATGGCGGCGTCGAGGTCATTGAAGCAGAACACCATCACCGCGCTGACGCCCAGACGGGCCGTGAAAGCGTACATGTACTCGACATTGATTCCCGCCCGATCGAAAACTCGCAGCAGCTCGACCAGGCCGCCGGGCTGGTCGCGGACTTCGATCGCCAGCACCTCGGTCACGGTGACCGTCAACCCGGCCGCCTCGAGCACTTCCTTGGCGCGCTGCCATTCGCGGACGATCAGTCGCAGGGTGCCGAATTTCTCGTGATCGGCCAACGAGAGCGTCACGATGTTGATCCCCGCCTTGGCGAGCAGATCGCACGGGGCGATCAACTGCCCCGGCTTGTTGTCGATGGTGAGGGAAAGCTGTGGGATTCTCATGGAAGGACTCCTGCTGGGCCTTGCACGTTCCGCCACCGGGTCGACATTCTGGTGACAAGCGTCGCGAAAGTCAACTCTCCCGGCTGGGTTGACACGCCCCGACCGACGATTAGAGTAGTGGCAGGATCCGCCGGGCATTCCGCACGGCCAGGAGCTCTCTTCGATGTTGTCCGCAGACCTTCCTGAGCGGCTTAACGCCGCGACGATCTTCGTGGACGTCCACCCCAGTGAAGGGCGGGCGGACAAAACGGCGATCCTCTGCGGCGACGAGGCGGTCACCTATCGCCAATTGCAGGAAGGGGTGAACCGCTTCGGCAACGTGCTGCTGGAGTTGGGAGTCCGGATCGAAGAGCGGGTGGCGTTTCTGCTGCCCGACAGCCCGCAGTGGGCCTATGCGTTCTTCGGGGCGATGAAGATCGGGGCCGTGGCCGTGCCGCTGAACACGCTGCTGGCTGCCAAGGACTACGAGTACCTGCTCAACGACAGCCGCGCCCGCGTGCTGGTCGTGCACGACTCGCTGGTGGGCCAGATCGCCCGATTCGCGAGAACCTTCGCTACCTGGAGCACCTGATCGTCGACCGGCGTGAACGGGCCGCGACAGCTGAGTCTCGACGAGCTGATGGAGCGAGCTTCGTCCTCGCTGGAGCCGGCCGACACGAGCCGGGACGACGCGGCGTTCTGGCTCTACAGTTCCGGCACCACCGGCTTCGCCGAAGGGAGCGATTCACCTGCACCACGACATGATCGTCGAGGCCGACCAGTACGCCCGGGCGACGATCGGTCTGGAGGAATCCGACGTCTCGTTCTCGGTGGCCAAGCTGTTCTTCGCCTACGGCCTGGGCAACGGCCTGTACTTCCCGCTGGCGACCGGCGGGACCACCGTGCTGCTGCCCGACCGGCCGCTGCCGGAGAAGGTCTTCGAGGTCATCGACCGCTACCAGCCGACGGTCTTCTACGGCGTTCCGACCAGCTACGCGGCGCTGCTGCACCACGCGGAGAAGACCGGCCGGACCAGTCTGGGCCGGGTGCGGATGTGCATTGCGGCCGGCGAGACGCTGCCGCGGCACATCTTCCTCCGCTGGCGCGAGCGTTTCGGCGTGGAGATCCTCGACGGCATCGGCTCCACGGAGATCCTGCACATCTTCATCTCCAATCGGCCGGGCCAGGCCAAGGCCGGCAGCACGGGACAGATCGTCCCCGGCTACGAGGCGCGGATCGTGGACGACGACGGCCACGATCTGCCGGCCGGGCAGGTGGGCACGCTGCTGATCCGGGGCGAGAGCATCGCCGCCGGCTACTGGAACAAGCACGCAGCCACCAAGCAGACGTTCTGCGGCGAGTGGATCAACACGCACGACAAGTTCATGGTGGACCAGGACGGCTACTTCTGGTACGCCGGCCGCACCGACGACATGATGAAGGTGAGCGGCCAGGCCGTCTGGCCGACCGATGTCGAAGGAGTCCTGCAGGGGCATCCGGCGGTGCTGGAAAGCGGCGTCACCGGCGCCGAGGACGACGAAGGGTTGCTCAAGCCGGTGGCCTACGTCGTGCTCAAGGACGGCCACGAGCCCTCGCCCGAGTTGGCCCGCGAACTCCAGGAGTTCGTCAAGCAGAACGCCGCTCCGCACAAGTATCCGCGCGCGGTCGTCTTCGTCGAGGCCCTGCCCAAGACCGCCACGGGCAAGATCAAGCGGTTCGAGCTGCGCGAGCGGGCCGCGGTGGACGGCGTGCTACGTCCGCAGTAGCGCCGAGCCCCACACGAACCCGGAGCCGAACGCCACCAGCAGCGTCAGGCTGCCCGGGCGGACCATCCCCGCCTGCCGGGCCTCGTGGAAGGCGATCGGCAGCGAGGCCGAGGCGATGTTGCCGTACTCCTCCACGTTCACGTAGACCTTCGACCGCGGAATGCCGACTCGCTCGACGATCGCCTCCAGCATGCGCAGGTTCGCCTGATGGGGCACGAGGCAGTCGATCTCGTCGAGCGACAGGCCGTTGGCCTCCAGGCACTCGAACACGGCGCCGAGACATCTTCTCCACGCCGTTCTCGAAGACGGCCTTGCCGTCCATGCGGAAGTGGACGCGGCCGGCGTCGATGTCCTCCTTCGTGATGTGCTCCTTGCGGCCCAGGCCGCTGCCGGGGGCGGCCGTGTAGAGCGCCTTGGCGTGCTGTCCGTCGGCGTGGAGGATGGTCGAGAGGATCCGCGGACCGTCAGTCCGCCGCCGGGCCCGACGACCACGGCCCCCGCGCCGTCGCCCAGCAGGATGGCGATGTTGCGGCCGTCGTACGAGCCGTCGATCCGCTTGGAGAGGACCTCGGCGCAAGCGACCAGCACGTGGCGGTACGTCCCCGCGCGGACGAAATGGTCGGCCAGCGACAGGCCGTAGATCAGCCCGGCGCACTGCTGCTTGATGTCGAGGACCGGGATGCCGGCCAGTCCCAGCTTGGCCTGCAGGAAGAACGCGCAGCCCGGGGTCGGCGTGGTCGGGCGTGATCGTGTTCATGATCACCAGGTCGATCTGGTCCATCGTCAGTCCGGCGTCGGCGACGGCCGCCCGGCAGGCCAGCGCCGCCAGGTCGGAGGCGCCGCGTCCGGCTCGGCATGCCGGCGCCGGCGGACACCCGGTCCGCTCGACGATGAACTCGTCGGTGGTCTCCATCATCTTCATGATGTCGAAGTTCGTGACCACGCGCGGCGGCACGTAATGCCCGGTGCCGAGGATGCGGAGCGTGCCATGACGCTCCTCTTGATCTGACGGAATTCTTCCAGTCTCCACCGGTGCACAACTTCAGCCACGGCTCAACGGGAAGCGACGGTTACGAGTCGATCCCGATTCCCTCGTGCTGCAGCGACTGCTTGACCAGCAAAGTCCGCAGTTCTTCTGGAAGAAATCCAGGGCAATAGCGGCTGTTCTGTCGATAGATCTCGGCGCCCAGCTCTTCGGCGATCTGCCGGACCGACTTGCCCGCCTTCGCCTCGGCCACGATCCGCTCGTGGTACTGCTCGCGTGCTCGCGATGGCGCGGCGAAAGTAAGCCGCGAACGTCCTCGGCACCGCGGATCACGGCGTTGTGGCTCAGGCAGAGCACCTCGGCCTCGAGGCTCGGCCAGCCGCTCGATCGAATGCGAGGTAGGCGCGGTAGCCGGTGAAGTAGTTCGGCCACCAGGATGTCGCTGGTCGGGCATGTAGTAGCCGGTGGCATCGGAGATGATCAGGACGTTCTCGGCCGGTTCGTGGAAGCTGAGGCTGCAATCGCTGTGGCCGGGCGTTTCCAGACACGGAACGCGACGCCCTGCCCGACGGCGATCGTGTCCCCCTCCCGCACGGTCCGGTCCACCGCGATCTGGTTCTCCGCCAGCGGTGCCCGGCGACTGGCCTCGGCCATGAGTCCCGAGCCGGTCAGCGCAAGCGGTCAGGGCATCCGTCCATCTTGCAGAAGAACGACACGGCTTTTTCGATCTGCAGCGTCTTGGCCGCGGGCGCGGAGGCGATGACCGATACTTCGGGAAACATCTCCCGGAACACGGGAATCGCCATGACGTGGTCGGGATGGGCGTGGGTGACGATGACCTGGCGGACGAAGTCGCGGGCGATCCCCAGAGCCTGGCCAGCTGCTCGGCACAGGATCGGCCCCATGGCGCTGACCGCCCTTCGAAGATCGTCCCTTCCTGCTCGCCCTGGTAACAGGTACAGGGGGTAACGCAGTCGTGCCGAGCATCCACAGGCCGCCGGCGACTTCGACGGGCGGGTCCTTGATCAGCATGATTAAGCTCCTGGCATCTCAGGCTTTTCCAGGGCGAACAGCGCCGCGCCCAAGGCGCCGATGAACTGCGGGTCCGGCGGCACGAGCACCGGGCGGCCGAACGACTCCTCGGCCAGTGTCGCGAGCGCAGGATTGTGGGCCACCACGCCGCCGGTCATCACCAGCGTGCCGTCGCACGGTGTCCATCTCGACGATCCGCTTCACGACCGAGCGGAACGCGCCCTTGACGATGTCCTCCACCTGCTCGCCCGCGCGGATCTTCTCGAGGATCTCCGTCGCGGCGAACACGGTGCAGAAGCTGCCCAGCGTCGACTTCCTTGGTGGAGCGCTCGGCCAGGCCGTTCAGTTCGGCGACAGGGCAGGTCCAGCCGGTGGGCGATCTCCTCGAGGAACGCGCCGGTGCCGGCCGCGCACTTGCGGTTCATCTTGAAGCTCGAGTGCGGCGGCCCTGGCCGTCGAGATGGATCACCTTGCTGTCCTGGGCGCCGATGTCGATCACGGTCATCGCGCGGCGGAAGTGGGAGAAAGCGCCTTTGCCGTGGCAGGCGATCTCGGTCATCGTGCCGCCGGCCCAGGGCACGTTGTCGCGGCCGTAGCCGGTCGACAGCAGACCGCGGATCTGCGGCTCGGCCAGTCCGGCGGCGGCCAGGGCCTCGTCCAGGCAGCGGTCCGCGCGTCTGGGCGTAGTCGACGCCCGAGCGGCCGACGGCCCGGGCCACGCGTCCGCCGGTCCTCGTCGATGATCACCAGTTTCGCCGAGGAAGCGCCGATGTCGATGCCGCAGAAGTACTGCATGGCTCAACGCCCTACACTTCCGCCAACTGCTCCACGAACGCCTCGATGTTCGTGCGGGTCTGCTCCTCCGAGTACAGCCGCAGATCGTTCAGGTCGCCGTTGATCGTCAGGAACGGCTTGCCCAGCTTCTGCCGCAGGCGCTGCGGCATCTCGTAGCGGCTGTTCGAGTTGTTCGGACAGGTCTTGGCGTCGTGGTAGAGGATGCCGTCGACCTGGAACTTCGCGACCATCCGCTCGATGTACGCTTCCTTGTGGTCGTCGGTGCGGCAGATGAAGATGCTGCGAGTAGGCCCGGGCCATGCTCGCGGAACGGGTCGGCCGGGTCGAGGGCCTCGAAGATCCAACTGTTGCAGTAGGTCGAGGCGACGACGCAGGTCTGCAGCTGCAGGAACTGCGTGCGACAGGTCCCTGCAGCTTGCCCCAGATCGGCATGCCTTCCCAGTAGATGCGGAACCGCTCGCCCTCGACGGCCGCCACGCCGTCGGCCACGCGCTGCTTCAATTCGGCCAGCAGCACGTCGGTAATAGTCGATCGCCTCCTGGCGTGCCGCGCAGCACGACGGCCGGGCCCATCTGGATCGTGCCGTCGAAGAAGGTGATCGGCGACGGGCACGTGGGTCGCCGTCTCCAGCACCGCTTTCCACAGCAGCGTGCACTGCTTCGAGATGCTGATCACCTCGCGCAGCCGGTCGATGTCGAACTTCGTCGCCGGCGACTTCCTCCAGCGGCTCGACCAAGCGCCTCGATCTGCTCTGGCCACGTAGTCGACCAGCGGGTCGTCCACCTCGCCGATCGCCCGCGGCGTGTGGATGCCGAGGCAGGGGACGTTCCACTCGCGCGCGTAGAACTGGAACCAGTCCTTCACGTCGCGGCACTGGTTCGTGTTGAAGACCAGCACGTCGGCCTTGGGCGGCCCGGACAGGCTCATCTTCTGCAGCGGGGTCTCGCCCTTCAGGTACGAGCCGATGTCGCTGGTCAGATACGAGCAGATGTCGGGCGAGAAGCCGTGGGCGTTGGCCAGCGGGATCAGGTCGGTGGCCATCCGCGTGGCGCCCAGCATGGCCCCGTGGTTCTCCGGGAAATAGACGTTGAAGCCCATCGCCCGCAGCAGCTCGGCCGGGCCGACGCTGGTGCACCAGGCCGTCTTCTTGCCCTCGGCGGGCCCCTGGCCCAGATCGGCGAAGTACTTGCCCATCACGGCTCTTCATCTGCTTGGTCGCCGCGAAATCTTTACGTTCCGGAGCAGCCGACATCACGAAACTCCTGCTTCCATTTTCTGCAAGAGTCGACAGGGCGAAAACCGCTCGCCGCACGTCCTGCCAATTCCTCGAGCCGCGGCGAGGACCCGCTGGCAGTCCGAGATCGCGGCGCGTATTTCAGCACGCCGCCGCGAAAATCGGGAAAGCCCGTCCCAGCACCATGGCCACGTCCACGTCCGACTGGCTCGCGAGCGACTCCCTCCTCCAGGACGCGGAACGCCTCGGCGACCATCCGCAGCACCAGCCGCTCGGTGATCTCGTCCTGCCCGATGCTGGCGCGGCTGCGGCCGCGTTCCCGCTGCACGCTCGGCGATGACCTCGGCGGTCGCGTCGCTGGCCCGCGGCGTGTGACTGCCCGGCTCGTACCGGTAGACGCCCGACCCCGTCTTCTGGCCCAGCTGCCCGCGGTCGACCAGGCGGCCGACGATCGGCGACAGCGGGCCGTGGCGGGGAAGCGCGCGACGCAACACGCGCTGCGCAGTGCGCCAGGATATCCAGCCCCGCCATGTCGATCAACGCAAGCGGCCCCATCGGGAAACCGAACGCGACCGCCGCCGCGTCGATCGCCGCCGCGGTCGCCCCCTCCTCCAACAGCCAGAACGCCTCCTGCAGGTACGGGACGAACAGCCGATTGACCAGGAACCCCTCGCGGTTGCCGACCAGCACCGGCGTCTTGCGCAGTGCTTCGGGCCAGCCGGATCGCCGTCGCCAGGATCGCCGGTGGCGTCGGCCGCGCGCCGGATGACCTCCACCAGCGGCATGCGCTGGGCCGGATTGAAGAAGTGCATGCCGATCAGCCGCTCGCGGATGCCGCATCCCCGCGGCCAACGCGTCCAAGAGATCGTCGACGTGTTCGATGCGAGGATCGTGCTGGCCGGGCAAACGTCCTCCAATTCGTGGATGACCGACCGCTTCGCTCGATGTCCTCGAACACCGATTCGATCACCAGATCCGCCTGAGCAAGATCCTCCCAGCTCGTCGTCGTGGACAGAAACCCCAGCATCCGTTCGGCCTGCGGCCCCGCAAGCTTGCCCTGGGCCACACGTTTTTGGATCGCATCGCGTATCTTGTCGCGTTCCCTTGGCCACGGCCGACGTCATTCTGGTCCAGCACCATCACGGGCACGCCGGCCAGGAGCAATGCGTGCGCGATGCCCGTGCCCATCGAGCCCATGCCGACCACGGCGGCTCGGGTGAGCGGTGCAGTCTCTGTCACCCGCCAATTCGGGAATCTTGCTGGTCTGGCTGGTCGCCAGAAACAGATAGATCTTGTTCTGCGTTGGAAGCGACTGCATGCACTCATCAAAGACGTGCTGCTCCTTCAACAAACCTGCCTCGTACGATTCCTCGAAGCCCGCCTTGACCGCCTCGACGATCTTCCAGGGAGCGATGATCTCGGTCCGAGCGCCGGAGAGCAGTCGCTCGGCCTCGTGATACGCGGCGCGTCTGACCTGCGGGTCTTGGACCTTGTCGGTCTGCCGACTGGTCTGCCTGGGCCCGGGATTGGCCAGGATCAAGTCGCGGGCGCGGCTAACCACCTGCTCGGTCGGACACACCGCGTCCACCAATCCCCCGGCAAGGGCCCGCTGGGCATCGATCGTCTCGGCCGTTAACAGCATTCTCAAAGCCGCCGCCGGCCCGACGAGTCTCGGCAGCCGTTGTGTCCCGCCGGCGCCAGGATTGATGCCCAACTTGACCTCGGGCATGGTGAACCGGCTGTTGCTGCCGGCGACTCGATAGTGGCACGCCATGGCCAGTTCCACGGCACCGCCGATCACTCGACCCGTGACCGCAGCGACCACCGGCTTGGCGCAGTCTTCAATCTCCTGGAACGCCGTCTGAAAGACCTGGCATAAGCGAACGGCGTCCTCGGCCGTCGCGATCTGCTGGAACAAGTGGACGTCGGCGCCAGCGCTGAAGTGTTCGGAATCGCCGGTGATGACCACCCCGCGAACCGCCGCGTCTTGGCCGGCCTGCCGAATCGACTCGCGCAGCTGTGTCAGCACCTCGAGCGTGATGGTGTTCAGTGGCGGCGCATTGAGCCGAAGAACGCAAATGCCGTCGACGATTTCGGATGACACCATGTCAGTCAGAGCACCAGCGTCAGTTTGAGAGAGCCTTCGGCCCGGGCTGGATCAGCGTACATTTCAAAAGCCTCGGCGGCTTTCTCCCAGGGCATCCGCGGCGTCACCATCGCCACGAGATCCGTGCGGCCCTGGACGATCATGTCCACCGCGTTCTGGAAGTACTCCATGCACTCGGGTCCCATCGAAGTGATGATCTCCGTCTCGTTCTTCACCGTGTGAAACCACGGGAACTCCTGCATTTCGTGGTGCGGCACGCCGAACACATAAAGCCGCCCCTGCGCACCGTGGCAGGCGGGCCGCGGTCGTCAGAGCGTCCGGTTTGCCAACCGCTTCCACGCAGAAGTCAACCATCGCTGCCGCCGGTCAGCTCTCTGACCGCTTCGACGACGTTCTCGCGGGAGCTGTCCACGACGTCCGTGGCGCCAAACCGCTTGGACCAATCGAGCCGCCAGGGTACTCGGTCGATTCCGATGACCTGTCGAGCACCCATGCGTCCCAACAGATGCGTGAAGATCAGTCCCATGGGGCCCTGGCCGACGACGGCACAACGCTGATTGATCACGGGACCCGTCCGCACCAACGCCCGCAACACGGTGGCCAGCGGTTGCGCCACGACCAGCGCGCCGACGTCCGGCGCATCGGACGGCAATCGAGCCAGGCCGCAGGCCTTGGAGACGATGAATTCGGCAAAGCCGTTGTAGTCATTGGGATGGGCGAGCACCAGCGTGTCGGGGTCCCAACCGTCGACACGCGACTCGACAATCACACCGATATTCTCGTGTCCCAACCAGCCCGGCGGAGGCGGCCACGGGACATTGGCCCAAAGACCGTCACCCGTGTAGGGTCCCATGTTCGTGCCGCAGAGGGCGATGTGGCTGCACCGTACGAGCACTTCGCCATCGGATATTTTCGGGTTCGGGACATCGTCCAGCAAATGGATCTTCCGCGGCGCTTCGAACAGGATGGCTCTCATGGTTTCGCTCGCTTGCGAGGAAACGCGGCACGTCGTCTTCACAGAACCGCCGCGTCGTGGTCACGTTACCGACCGCCGGTGGCAAAGTCAAGTCGCTGGATGGTGATCGGAAGAGAACGCGACGTGCACAATGCCTGGTCGTGGTCATTCGATCCAGGAAAAATGCAACGCCAGGCTACGGCGAATTGTCCTGCGACAGGATCAAAACGGAATAGGGACCGATTCCCACATTCGCGTGACACGGCATTTGGTCTTGCGAGCCATATTCGGTGACCGTGTCGCAGCTCAGGTGATTACCGAAGTCTTTGCTGTATCCCTGCCAGTCGCTGTTGAAACGCACGCGCCACCGGCCAGCCCGTGGAAAACCGAGGCAATAACTGTCGTAGCTGCGGTTCGCAAAATTCGCCACCACGACCACGTCGTCGCCCGGCCCACCGTCTTGCCAGCGGTGGAAGGCGATCACTTTGTCCGTGTTGTTAACGTGATGGACGTTCAGTTGCTGTCCGCGCAGACCGCGCGTCTGATTGAACCAATTCCGGCGACATCCGGATCAGATCGCGGTAGAGCAGATGGATGCCGGAGAAGGCCCGGAGCCTCGCCCAGTCCAACGGAACGGTGTCTTGGAAGTATCCGTCTTCGAGAAACTCCTGCCCCTGGAAGATCATCGGGATGCCGGGCGCGGTGAATACCAGGGCGGCACCGAGTGCGGAACGTTTTCGCGAGAACCAACTGTCGGCACGACCGGGCCAGATCTCCTCCGGCACGCGCTGTTTGCCGTTGGCCACTTCATCGTGCGACTCGGTGTAGATCACCCGCTGCAGGGCATCGCCGTTGTATCGGTGATCGAGTGCATCGCGTACGGCCAGCAGGTCGCGGTCCGAGTCGTTCACGCAGGTGATGGCCCTGCGGATCGGATGCACAAAGCCCGCGTCCCACTGCGAGCCGAATCCCGCTCCGCCGGCACCGGTGTCCTTCGTGATCCAGGCGTTGTTCTGCAGGTCCTCAGCCACCGTGATCTTCCAGGGTTGCGTGACGCGGATTTCGTGGTTGATCCATTGCAGTAACCCCCAACCGTCCGGAAGGTCGCCCGCCGGATCGTTGTTGTTGCCGTTACGGTTGCGGATATTGACCACGGAATCGAAGCGCAGTCCATCCAGCCGGTATTTGTTCAGCCAGAACAGCACGTTGTCACGGAAGAACTGGCGGACTTCGCCCCGACCGTAATCGGGACGAGTATCGCCCCAAGGGGTGCAGGCGCGGTCCCGATCGTAGAAGTAAACTCCTCCGTCGTGATCGGCACTCCACCAGCCGTCGAATCGCCAAAGGTCCAGATCGCCCGGGCCGCAGTGGTTGTAAACCACATCCAGAATCACGGCGATGCCGTGCGCATGCGCCGCCTTGACGAACTTGTAGAGGCCCGATGGTCCGCCCAGTGCGGATTCCACCGCGAAGGGCTGCGACGGATTGTAGCCCCACGAGTAATCCATCGGGAATTCTGCGACCGGCATGATCTCGATGGCATTGATTCCCAGATCACGCAAGTAAGGCAACTTCAGCACGACCTCGTCGAACGTGCCGTGGCCGTGGCGGGGAGCGTCGTGAAAAGTGCCCACGTGCATCTCGTAGATCACCAGTTCATTCCACGGCGGCATCGTGAAGTGGTCGCCCGTCCAGTCGAAATTGGGATCGTGAATGATGGCGTTGCGCGATGAGTTGATCACTTCGCTCGCGTAAGGATTCTGACGCCAGATCAAAGGTTGCGCACCGTGGCGAATGACGAACCTGTATTCATCACCGATCTTCGCTCCCGGCACGTCCACCGACCAATATCCATTTCCTTCGTGAGCGAACGGATGGGCCGTGCTACTCCACTGGTTGAACGTCCCCGCCGCGAACACTTCCGTGGCAAAGGGTGCCCAGACGCGAAACGCGACGCCTCCCCGATAGAGAATCGTCCCCATCCCTGGCCGGGAGGACGGCGAAACCGCAGACGCTGTGGCGGACGTAAGTGCAGCCATGATGAGCCCCTCCGAGAAACAGCAACCACTGCAGTGTAATTGCCGCTACCTAGGCGGGACAGGCAGGCGGCAGGCGGCAGGCGGCAGGCGGCAGGCTGGAGGCTGGAGGCCGACATCCTGGTCGCGAAATTTGGCCGAAGGCCATACACACCATAGCCTGGGGCATCGCCCAGGATTCTTTCGCCAAGTTGGTGTCGGAGCACTGGTTACGTGTGGAGAAGAGATGCATAGACAGGACGTCCGCGTAACCGGTCCACGCCTCCAGATTTCACCGATGGTCACAGGTAGCAACTCGGTGAAGAAATAATGCGATGTTGGCAGAACGCCGATGACTACTCGTACTACGGAAATCATTCGTCAGCAGGATGCGCTCGACACTTGGAGGAGGTGGGACCTCGAGATTTCAGGAGCAGTACCGTGGTGACCTACTCACTGGCATCCACACCGTATGGCTGGAAGCTCAGCCACAACATCGACGGCGAGTGTATTTGGACGGAATATATGTCGTTTTCACCGGCCAGCGCGACGCGCAGCGTCGGATCGTCTCGGACGCCGGCCGAGGGCATGCCCGGGAAACCACCGCAAAGTGGTCAAAACACCCTCCTGCTGAAAGCGTCGTAACCCCCGACATTCCGTCCCCCTCTTGCGCGACAAGCGAGTCTGCCTCATTTTTGGCAAATTCCGCAAGGCCGAAGCTCACAATCCACCGACAATGAGGCAGACTCGTACTTCCCCCAACAGAAAAGGACCTACGACCAATCGTCGTAAGTCCTTATTCCACTTGAGCGAGGCCGACGGGACTCGAACCCGCAACCACTGGATCGACAGTCCGGTACTCTAACCAATTGAGCTACGGCCCCAGGGGTCGACAGGCTCGAAATTATACATCGCGCAGAATCACGTCGCAAGCCCTGATCAACCGGCCCGCAAAGCCGCTACGATCGGGCCCACCGGACCGCGAATCCGGCCATTTTTCGCCGAAAACCTCCTACCAGTGACCTACCTTTTCACAGGGGAAATTGTCGACTGCCAGGCAGACAGGGGGAACACCGCCATGTGGTACAAGATTGAACACTTCTTGGGGCCAGTTATCCGTTTCTGCTGTTCCCTGAGTCGACACAGGTGGATCTGCGTGTTCGTCGGAGCACTGGTGATCGGTTACTTCTGCATGCGCGGATTCGGGTCACGAGCCAATTACTGATTGTCGCCTCCCAGGGCTGCCGCGTCCTCCACTGAAACTGCTCACGGAATGATCCATCATGGGCCTGACGATTACCGGACTGACCGCACCCGTCGCATTGGCATCGTGGCGCTGGTGGGCTACCTGGTGGGCCGCCAGCGGCGGCGCGAGGCCATGGGGGTACTCACCCTGCCGACCCTCGATGAAACCGACGCGTTGATCGAGAAGATCGCGCACGTCTCGAACCAACTGCGGCAGAGCATGGCGACGCACCACTCCACGGTCAACCGTTGTCGCGAGCAGATCCGCGTGCTGAGCGAGAGCCACTCGGCGGACTCCGATTCGGCTCCGCACGTGCACCTGCAGGCCATACTCGGGCCGACCGAGCGGCTGTCCCACGACATCGCGTTGGCTTACGACGAGCTTCGCCAGCGCACCCCGAGACCTCGCCCGCCTGCGCACTCGTTAATCTCCCGGTCAGAACAACTGGTCGCCCGGTTCGTACCCCAGGTCTCGAATCCTCTGGCGGTCCTCTTCGGCTTCCTGCGGCTTGCCTTGCCGCTTCGAGCACGAGCATGCGATGGTAGGTGACGACGGCGAGCGTTCGGCGGTGCTGCCGGTGGTCCTGCAACAGCGGGCGAATGTCCGACACATAGTGCTTCATCGACTCGATGCGCAGGGACGAGACCTGGCACAGACGCTGGCTGGCTTCCCAAGCCAGCTGCAGATTGTCGTACGCCGCGTCCAGGGCCCCGAGCTTGTAGAGCAGAACGCGAGGGTATCCAGGAAACTGGCACAGCTACTCACACGATCGATCGCGGTGGAGAGGTCATACCGGCCTGGCCTCCGTCAGGTTTCCGCCGGAAGCCAGTTTTCCCTTTTATTCACCACGGTCTTATTCGGCTTCCTCTGGCTTCTTGAGTTCGTCGCACAAATCGGCTCGCAGGTCGAGAATTCCCGCCAGGTGCACTCGCAACGACTGCAGTTCGTTCGTCAGTGCCACCGACTTGCCAGCCTCATTCTTCTCCGCCTGCGGGGCTTGCTTCTGCTCGATCCGCTGCAACGCAGCTTCGGCATGGCCACGCGCTCGCTGGCCTGAGACAGTGCCAACTGACTGTCACCCAGTTTTTCCCTGAACGTCACCGCACCACCGAAGCTGAGCACGCCCGCCCGGATGAGAGAAAATCGCCGGGACATCGGCAATCATCCGGAGTGCTTCATCGACGGCCGCCGGTCCCTCTTCAGGTCCAGCGTCCCGACCGCCATCGCGTACGCCATGCCGTTCAGCTGATCAGCGCGCAGGAATGGCAGAGGACTGCCACCCCCTTGCATGATCTCCCGCCACTCGGCCACCGCCTCGCCATGGCGACCGAGATGTTGGAGGAACTGGCTCCGGAGTTCCCCCACGCCAGCATCATCCGGCATCAAGCTGCGAGCACCGTCGCAATCCTCCAGCCCACTCTGCCACTGCCCTGCCTCCAACTTGAAGCGGGCACGCCCCAGGTACAAGTGCGGGTCGCTGTCGTTCCAATGGATGGCCCGATCCAGCTGCGCACGGCTTCCACATAATCGCCGTCTAACGCCTGCTCGTCAGCCGCCGCCACATGCCAACGGGCGACTTCCCGCGGCCATTCCACGACCGCGACAGGCACGACCACTAACGCAATCGTCGTCAGCACGACCAGCGCCGCGCCGCGAGCTCGACCACGCCGACCCGCTCAAGGGCGGGTGCCTCGGCGATCGCTTCGACTGCCATTACGTGGTTGCCTTGTCATCACATTCCCCATCTCGATCGACCGCCTCCGACCCTCGCGGCCTTCAAGACACGCGTCTGCCGTCACGGACTGACCCATCATAACGAACGACGCGGGAGGGTCAAGTGTGGGGATAACTGGCGCACTGCACGGCCAATATGGGCCGCCGGCCACCGCGGGTCCCCATCCGGCCCACAGCCAGCGGCGGGTGTCCCCCCGAGAGGGACCAGGTCCGAGATTGGCGGCGGTACACTCGAAAATCTCGAGACTCGTCAGGCATGCTTAGCGCAGGCCGGAGTCCGGGGACCGAAGTGGCTGTGGGGCGGATGGCCGATCCGTCCGCCTTTCCCTGACAGGATTGGCAACCGTCCGACGAGGATTCGGCAAGTTCCCTGACCCGACCCCATCCCAACACGGGGGTAGCGGACGTGCCGCTGTTCGAGGTCGAAACCAACGCCCATATCATCATCACTTGGGCATATGACGAAGCGGCGGCCAGAAGCGTGCTGGCCGAGGCCTACCCGCGCAACAGAGTCATCCGTATGACCAAGCGACCTCGCGACACCTGGGTGATTTCCAAAGGCACCTGGGCCTGACCGGGAGCAGCAGCACGGATCCGTGCAATGTGGCCCGCGATTGCCTTGCCAAAGCCGCTGGAGACAAGGTCCATGCCATCCGGCTGTACATGCATGAAACCGGGTCGGATCTGGAACACGCCCGCAAAGCCATTGAATCGAACATGGTGATCGGCTGGTCGTTCCCTGCCGGCCGCCGAGCCCCTGTGGAACAGGCAGAACGCCAACAACCGTCCCGCTTGCGGGCAGGACGGTTGTTGCGCCTCGAGATCACGCTCACACCGGATACTACCGGTTATAGGTCCTCGGATACGTCGAGCCGCTGGTTGGCGAGGCGGACCTCGTCGAGTCGCTGGGGCTCACAATCTGGTATTGCGGCTGGTGCTTCCCGGCCGGTATCCGCCACTCGTGCCACTTGTGGCAGCGGGCAACCCGTAGGTGCTGTCGGTTCCGTAGGCAGGCCCCGTCGGTTGGCTGGCGCCATACGCTCCGTATGGCGAGGCGGCTCCATACGCCGGTGCTGAGTCGCCGTAGCTTGACGGGGCGACCGGATACGGTGCGGCGCCGTAGGGCAACGGGCTAGTCGGGGGTGGACCGTGAGCCACGACCGCGCCGGTGACAGCCCTGCACGGATCCAGCCGTCGGAAAACCGCCGCTGGAGGAAGTGGACGGGTAGGCGGTGGCGGGGGCGGCGGCCGGGTAGCCGCCGGTCGCGGCCCCGGGTGCTGGGTATCCCGCATCGGCGGCACCGAATTCCGGGCGCCAGTAGCTGGGGTTACGTGTCGTGACGGGTGCATAATTCCCACCGGTCGGGGCGGCACTGCCGGCATAGGACGGCGCGCCGTACGAGGCGGGACTTGGATAGCCACCGGTCGAGGGCGTTTCGGCGCCGTAGGGGGAAGTCGCGGGTGGCGTGTAGCCCCCGCGGGCGTCAGCGGTCGAGGCCGCGGGACCACCGTCCGGCGGCGCCGATGGCCGGTAGAACCCCTGCTGTGCCGGCACGCTGGCGGCATCACCACTGGCCGTGTTGTACGGTCCGGTGGCATAGCCCGTCGGCCCCGCCAGCAGTAGCGCCGGCGGACTCCGGCGTATACGCAGCGGGTGCCGTCGATCCGTAAGCACTCGGTGTCACCCCACGTGTCGACGAGGGTTGGCTCGCCATCGCCGTGGAGGCGGCCGACGAAGACGACGAGTCACTCGGTGGATACGGCGGCACACTGATGGAAGGTGGTTGCGTCGGCTCGTGCGTGCCCGCGATCGACGATGTCGGTGGCTTTTTCTGCCCCAGCTCACCCAGCTCGGACTGGGCATGCCCCACCCGCCACTTCGACAACCGGTGCTGATACTCGTCAAACTCACCGCCGTGAGAACGATAAGCGTGCAATGCCAAATAGATCTTCGCATGGCTTTCGAGACCTTACATTGTGGCCTGGACTCCACTGGTCGGCGCGGCAGAATTGCCTGGAGAGAAGCCGACTCGTAGGTCGTTTCCAGACGATGGTGGATACGACGATGTTGGATACGACGGGACTTCGTTCACGGCGCGGCCTTCCCGTTGCCGGTTAGCCGCCGTCACCAGATATTTCGGCCAGAAGATCCGCTTCAATCCATATAATCCGAAAAGTTCACCGCTTTTTCGGACTCGCGGCCTTCTGAACAAGGCGGCGGATCATAGACAGCCCAAGAAGACGCGTCAACGTCAGTTCAGGGCCACAAAAGAAGCACTGGATGCAACGAACAACAGCCAGCGCTGGACGATTCGGGAGGTTAACCGGCGAGCGGTTCCTTCTTCTCCGTAATCTGCGGACACTGCGGTGCCATCTCCGCATTCAGCTGCGTGAAGTCCTTCCATTCCTCGGGTACATTGTCCTCATGGAAGATCGCGTCTACCGGACATTCGGGCACGCACGCTTCACAGTCAATGCACTCGTCCGGATGGATGTAGAGCATTTGCTCGCCTTCATAGAAGCACTCCACCGGACAAACGACCACACAATCAGTGTACTTGCAGGCAAAGCAAGGCTTTGCAACGACATGGGTCATGGAAGAAACTCTCCTTGTCGTGTTGACGGGACAAGTGTTGATCAGCGAACGACTTGCCCGGGATTCTACCGGTTGTCCGCAGCCGGTGGTAGAGGTTGCCTGGAACCGGGTCACCAATGCGCGGCCGGCCCCCCGTTGAATCAAGCTTGCTTCGCCAGGAAAACGGCCGTAAAATGAAGTCCGCACTCGATTTCTGGAATCACCTGTTGGCTCATGCAGGGCCCTGCTCGCGGACCGACCCCGCACAGCTGATTGACCGTAAGGGTAATCGCCCGTGGGACTCTCTGATATCGACCGCAAGCTTCTGCAGCGATGCTTGGACCGCAAGCCCAGCGACTTGGGAAGACTTCGTGGATCGCTTCCTGGGACTCGTCGTCCACGTGATTCACCACACGTCCCAGTCTCGGTCCGTGATGCCGGCCCCTTCCGACGTGGAGGATCTGGCCGGCGAAGTGTTTCTGACCATCATTCAGGACGACTTCGCCACGTTGCGGCATTTTCGCGGCGAAAGCAGCCTGGCCACGTACCTGACCGTCGTCTCCCGCCGTATCGTCGTGCGGGAACTGCTCAAACGGCGACCGACCACCAGCTTGGAAACCGTCAGCCAACACGAGGATCCGGTCGACTCGCATGCGCCGGTCGAGAAACGGATCAGCAACCGCGAGGAAGTCCAACGACTGCTCGACGAACTCGACGCACCGGTCGCCGAAGTCGTCCGCCTCTATCACCTGGAAGGCAAGTCGTATCGGGAGATCGGCGCTGGTCGGGATGCCGGAAAACAGTGTCGGGCCGACACTCAGTCGTGCTCGCGCCAAGATGCGTCAGGCCCGTTCGTTCGAGTGAATCGCGTCCCACCCTAACGCAACGAGCGCTCGTAGCCGCGGAAGTCCGGCAGCGCCGCGGTGCGTGGCGGACCATACGCGCCAGGACTCATCGAGTATCCCCCAGGGACGCCGTAAGGGCCCGCACTGCCAGCCGCGCCCGGCGGGATGGCCGCCACAGGCAACCGGAATTGAGGGTCCGCGATATCCACCGATGGATATCCTTCGATCCGCGGCATCGCCCACAGCTCGGCCGAATCCCCCGCTTGTCGGTTGATGGAATAGCTGGCCACATCCACGTCGAAAGCGATCTGGGCCGGCTGGCCCGGCATCAGCGTCACCTCGATTCGATGGGGCATCGTGACCGCCTCATCGCGGTAGAACCGCTGCCGACTCGCCCGGGCCGACATCAGCAACTGACCGCTGACATCGTACAAGTGCTGTTGGGCCGGCCAACCGTACTTCGCGTCGACCAGCAACACGCGAGTCAGGTTGCCCCGCGGAGATGGTAGCTGCGAAGTGACCTCCAACAGTCCTGTGTCCCGTTCGACCGGGCCGCGGTGCTGGCCAGCCGGATCGAGATATACGAGACCCAAGGTGTCAATCAACCGGTTGGGCTCGATGGGAATCAGATCCCGGGCCGGACTGTCGGCAAACGCGGCGTGGCGCGCGAAATACACCGAGGGCTGCGAATCGCGACGGATCCAGAACCAGAACAGCTCTTCGTTGCTCCCCATGTCGAGTTCGCGACCGGTGAATTGCGACAGCTGAGCCAATAGCCGGAAATTGCGAGGCTGCTCGTAAGCCAGGTTCGCTCGCAAGGCCGGAACACCCTCCACACGCAGTGTGGCATTCTCCGTCTGCAGCCGCTGCACACGCTGCGTATTGGCGTTCACCACGTAGACGATGTCATCCAACGTCGGCTTGTTCGCAAACGCCGCCGGCGGCAAGTCGTTCTGCTTCGACGTCAACCAGAGCGGACGCACGTGGCAACCGGCCGCCAGGAGCGGAAGCAGCAGACCGATCAGTATCGTCCAACGCGGACTCAATAGCGCATCCTTGCACGTAGGACTTAGTTCTTAGTTCTTAGGACTTAGGACTTAGGGCTTAGGACTTAGGACTTAGGGCTTAGGACTTAGGACTTAGGACTTAGGACTTAGGACTTAGGACTAAGAACTAAGATCTAAGAACTAAGATCTAAGAACTAAGATCTAAGATCTAAGATCTAAGATCTAAGATCTAAGATCTAAGATCTAAGAACTAAGAACTAAGAACTAAGATCTAAGATCTAAGATCTAAGATCTAAGATCTAAGATCTAAGATCTAAGAACTAAGATCTAAGATCTTCCCGCAAACAACAACTCGGCCAATTGGTTTTGGATCTCCGCAGTTCGTTCTGGAGTCGGCGAGGTGACGGCCACGCGGTATTCGCGTTCGTTGCGCGGACAGTACAGCACAAATGTCTCACACTGCTGATCGTCACGGTCCGTGTCCTCCAGCCGCACGATCCGGCGACGGATCATCAGCAACGCCAGCACATACCGCATGTCCGCCTGACTGTCGTCCTCGTACAGTTGCTCAAAGTAGTGCAGAATCACGTCGTTGGGTGCCCAGTGCATTTTTTGCGAGTGGAAATCGGGCACTTGGGCTTTCCACCAACCCAGCGTTGCCTCCGGCGGACCTTTCCAGGCCCCCTCCGAGTAGTCCTTGCGAATGACCTGCGAGCCTTGCGCAACCAGAGCGGAATAGAACACGTCCCCAGGTTGCAGGATCACGTCCGTTTCACAGCACTTCCGGGTGAATCGTTGTACTTCAAAGTCGAGCATGCTTGCGTCCACCTACCGCTGCGGGGCGGCGGATAGTACCGCAAACGCTCGGTTGACTCAAGACACAGTGAAGAACCGATCGTCGGTACCGCCCGGCCCGATGCGGAACTCGATCGGCCGGCCGCACCGCGGGCAATGGCCCGTGTAACGGGTGCCCTGCCGATTGACGTAAATCCTTGCATAAACAGCACAACACGCGAAATGCACACCCAGGAAACGCGACCCGCCAGGAGCCCCGCCACGGCCCGCCGTGGGCTGTTCGCCACCCGTGTCGAAAAGTTCGCCGACCATGTTCACTTCCGAAAATTTCCCCCGATGACCGCTCCCGGCAGCCATCCGACCAGCTCAGCTGTCTCGCCGCTGGTGCCGCATATCAAGATTTACAATACATGAAACCTCAATCTCTTGCCCCCTCTCCCAACGCCGTTAAGTGTGGATGTTGGCCGAAGGCCAACCTCACCGTAGCCTGGGGCAACGCCCCAGGAAATCGAAGCCATAAAACACGTTTGGCTGAAGGCCAAACTCACCTGTGGCATGGGCTCGCACGTGTGAATATGGCCTTCGGCCAAACATCTCGTTGTGCTCCCATTCCTGGGGCGTTGCCCCAGGCTACGATGAGCTTGGCCTTCGGCCAAGACGGAACCGATGATCGGTGTTCCTGGGGCGTTGCCCCAGGCTACGATGAGCTTGGCCTTCGGCCAAGACGGAACCGATGATCGGTGTTCCTGGGGCGTTGCCCCAGGCTACGATGAGAACTGGCCTTCGGCCAAGACGGAACCGATGATCGGTGTTCCTGGGGCGTTGCCCCAGGCTACGGTGAGAACTGGCCTTCGGCCAGAAGATACCCACCCTGGTACCACACGCGAGGTGCAGGGGCGCCAACCTTGCACAGGGTTCGCGGTGAAGAAGGTAACCGTCGATGCGAAGAGGCTCAACGATGGAACGGATTTCAAAACGATCACCAGGGCTGTTTCTCCCGGCCGTTCACCACTCCACCGTAATCGTCCATCGGCTCCCGCGATGCTCACACTCCACCGTCGCCCCCCCCAATTTGGCGAACTGGCTGGGACGGGGTCCGCAGCCGCTCGCCATGCCAGGCCGGCCCAGGACCCCGTTGACGAACTTGCCTTGCCTGAACCGCAGAATTTCGAAGTACGGACGTGCCGGCGGCCCAGCCACCCCCGTTGGGGCACGCGGTCGACCCGTGTACAATGCTACTCGCAGGATGGTTGAACGTCACTGTTTCCGGGCGGATCTGCCCGCGGGCTTTGCGGGGTTCCTGGCGTTCCCGCAACGTGGGTGCGAGCGAGGCGGAGTTCCCCTGTTTGCGCCGGTTCTGGTTCTTCGGCCTGACCCCGGAAAAAGACCATGAATCGCTCCCTGCTTCTCTCATTGATGATATTCGGGCTTCTGACCCCCGTTCTGCACGCCGAAGATTGGGCGAGCTGGCGAGGTCCTCGAGGCAATGGCCACAGTGCAGATACGGGTTTTCCGCTGCAGTGGTCGGCAACCAACAACGTCCGCTGGAAAGTCAAACTTCCCGGCCCGGGCAATTCGACACCGGTCGTCGCCGGCAAGTCCGTTTTCGTGAGTTGTGCCAGCAGCGAAGGCCGCGTGCGCAGCCTGCTGTGCTTTCAGCGTGAATCGGGAACCCAGCTGTGGCAGCGGGACGTGGAATTTGCGGACGAGGAGTCGAGCCACCCGACGAACCCGTTCTGCTCCGCATCGCCCGTGACCGACGGCGAGCGCGTGATCGTCTGGCACGGGTCCGCCGGGCTGCACGCTTACGGCGTCGATGGGTCCGCGGTGTGGAACCGGGACTTGGGCAAGTTCCAGCACATTTGGGGGAACGGCTCCAGCCCGATCCTGTACCGCGACCTTGTCATACTCAATGCCGGACCAGGACTCAGCGCCTTCGTAATCGCCCTGGACAAGCGGACGGGTGCAGAAGTCTGGCGGCGCGAGTTTCCCGACATGGTCTCGCAGAAGGTCGATGAGTTTCGGGGATCGTGGAGCACTCCGGTCATCATGTCGCGAAACGACCAGGACCTGCTCCTGGTCAGTCTTCCTCTGCGGCTTTGCGCACTCGACCCGCTCACCGGCAGTGACGTCTGGTCGTGTGAGGGGTTAGGAAAACTTACCTACGCCAGTCCGCTGCCGGCCGAGGACGCGGTCGTCGCGATGTCGGGCTATCACGGCCCCGCCCTGGCCGTCAAGCCAGGTGGACAAGGAGATGTCACTCGAACCCACCGCCTGTGGGTCCACGATGAAGCGCCTCCGCAACGAGTCGGCTCCGGCATCATCGTCGACGGTTATGTTTACATCCTGAACGAACCGGGCATTGCCTGGTGCATCGACTTGTCCACCGGCGAGATCCTGTGGAGACAGCGACTGGGTACCGGACCGTCGTGGAGTTCGATGTGCTACGCCGACGGCCGCATCTACGTCAGTAACATGGAGGGCACCACGTTCGTGCTGCAGCCCGACCATACTGAATGCACCGTGCTCGCCAAAAACGAATTGGGTGAACAGATGCGAGCGTCGCTGGCCTTCTCGCAGGGTCAGATCTTCGCCCGTACGTACGAGAATCTGTATTGCCTGGAATCGGCCAAGTAGATGGTGGGTTGTGAATGGGGCGACGCCGTTAAGGATTGTCAAACGTGCGTGGCCAGTCTCCTGCCCCCTCTCCCCGGGCTCTGATACGCAGACCAGAGACGAGGAATGGGATAATCACGTCATGTGCACGTGACAAGCAGCGGCACGCTGCGCGACTGCCGGCTTCAGCCGGCACCTTGTCTGCCCCCAACTTCAGTTGGGGGTTTCGGGGTAGCGATGCTGCGCTCAGCTCGCTGAAGGCCGGCAGAAGAGGTGGTGAAAGGCCGGGAGAAACGGCCCTGGTGATCGTTTCGATATCTGTTCCATCGGTGAGCCTCTTCGCATCGACGGTTCACCTCTTTACCGCGAAGCGGTTACATTCCGTAGCCCAGGGTCGACGCGCTTCGCGGCGCACCCTGGGTTACCGGTTCCCATCCATCCGATACGCCGAAGGCGTTTCACAAGGCGGGATGGCGGAGTCATTGTGATTGCGGCCTCTTGTAAAACCCCTTCGGGGTATCCGTGCGTGTTGTCGTCCGTGACCCAGGGTGCGCCGCGAAACGCGTCGACCCTGGGCTCTGGAGTATAACGCCTTCGGCGTACGGCCTCGTACTTTTGTCTATTTCCCAGCGTGGCGCGGCTGGGCCGCTTACCCTGGGCTGCGGGATGTAACCGCTTCGCGGTAAAGAAAAGAGATGAGCAGTCAATGCGAATTGGCCCATCAACGGAACAGATTTCGCAACTGCAACCGGCTCAGACCTACCCAGCCTTTCACCTTCCCAGGTCTGACCGGCTGCCGGCTGAAGGCCGGCAGAAGAGGTGGTGAACCCATGCATCCCTGTGCGCACCAACTGCGGGGAGAGAGTGGGGGTGAAGGGCCTCTTCGTGCCGGAGAAAAGCACTGCACGGGATGATTAGCGGCGTGGGGGCTGGAGGTTGGGGCGTTGGGATGGTTCCTGAGCAAGCGGGACGCTTGCTCTACGTAGCATAAGCGTCTCGCTTGTGCGGGCGCTGCCCGGAAAGAGGGTGGTGGGGGACGCTTGCTCTACCGGGCGTTGGGATCGTTCCTGAGCAAGCGGGACGCTTGCTCTACGTAGCATAAGCGTCTCGCTTGTGCGGGCGCTGCCCGGAACGAGGGTGGTGAGGGACGCTTGCTCGACCGGGCGTTGGGATCGTTCCTGAGCAAGCGGGACGCTTGCTCTACGTAGCATAAGCGTCTCGCTTGTGCGGGCGCTGCCCGGAACGAGGGTGGTGAGGGACGCTTGCTCTACCGGGCGTTGGGATCGTTCCTGAGCAAGCGGGACGCTTGCTCTACGTAGCATAAGCGTCTCGCTTGTGCGGTGCGCTGCCCGGAAAGAGGGTGGTGAGGGACGCTTGCTCTACCGGGCGTTGGGATGGTTCCTGAGCAAGCGGGACGCTTGCTCTACGTAGCATAAGCGTCTCGCTTGTGCGGCGCTGCCCGGAAAGAGGGTGGTGAGGGACGCTTTCCCGAGCACGCGGGACGCTTGCTCTGCCGGAGTGACTTGACCTGCGGCCCGGATTGGGCTAGAGTTCTTGACCAGAGCGGACCGAATACAGTTTCTGCTGCCATGATCAGGTGAACCATGACCGGCGTGAACCTCCTAGCGTTGCAACTGTTGCTTGCCGAGTGCAGGCCTTAGGGGAGGTTTCTCGTCGCTGACCGAGCTCAATAACGTGAACCCCGAGGCCTGAATCGCCTCGGGGTTTTTTCGTTTTGTCAGGTGTTCTTTTTCGTTTCAACTCGTGAATGATGTCCTCTACCCGCCCACGAACAGGACCACTTCCATGACCGACGCACGCCGCATCACCATCTTTGACACCACGCTGCGCGACGGAGAACAATCGCCCGGTGCGAGCATGAACCTGACCGAGAAGATCGAGATCGCGCAGGCGCTGCAGGACTTGGGAGTGGACGTGATTGAAGCGGGATTCCCAATCGCTTCGCCGGGTGATTTCGAGGCGGTGCGGGAAGTGGCGGCCGCCATTCGCAACACGAGCGTGTGCGGCCTGGCGCGGTGCAACGACAAGGACATCAACCGGGCTTGGGAGGCGTTGAAGATCGCCGAGCGCCCGCGGATCCACGTGTTCCTGGCGACGAGCGCGATTCACCGCGAACATAAACTCAAGATGACCTGCCAAGAGATCATTCAGCGGGCCATCGATGGCGTGAAACTGGCCGCCTCCTACTGCGACGACGTGGAGTTCTCGCCCGAAGACGCCGTGCGCACCGAGCACGACTTTCTGTGCCAGGTGGTGGAAGCCGCCATTGAGGCCGGCGCCCGGACGGTGAACATACCGGACACCGTCGGCTACGCCACGCCCGCCCAGATGGGCGCCACCATCGCCATGCTGATCAATCGCGTCCCGAACATCGACAAGGCCGTGATCAGCGTGCACTGCCACAACGACCTGGGTTTGGCGGTGGCCAATAGCCTGGCGGCCGTCGAACATGGTGCCGGACAGATCGAATGCACGATCAACGGCATCGGCGAACGGGCTGGCAACTGCTCACTGGAAGAAATCGTCATGGCCATGCGAACTCGCAACGACACCTATAACTGCGAGACATCCGTCAACACGCGGCGGCTGGTCCCCACCAGCCGACTCGTCTCCGGCATCACCGGCTTACAGGTCCAGCGGAACAAGGCCATTGTCGGCCGGAATGCGTTCGCCCACGAAGCAGGCATCCATCAGGACGGCATGCTCAAAGAACGCACCACGTACGAGATCATGCGGCCGGAAGACGTGGGCTTCTCGAAAACCGACCTGGTCCTGGGCAAGCACAGCGGCCGCGCCGCACTGTCAGACCGCGCCAAGATGCTCGGATACCGGCTCAACGGCGAGCAACTGCAGCAGATCTTTGAAGAGTTCAAGAAACTCGCCGACAAGAAGAAAGAGATCTACGACGGCGATATCGTCGCCCTGATCGAACAGCAACTGCACGGTGTCGCCCACGAACACTGGAAACTGATCTCGTTCGAGATCATCTCCCGCGCCGGGGACGTGCCCCACGTGAAGATGACCCTGCAGAACGGCGGACAGCCGGCGACCGAGGAAGTCACGTCGGGCGACGGACCGATCGATGCAGCCTTCCGGGCCGTGGAAAAGATCACCGGCCTGGCCCTGGCCTGCAAAGACTACCAGGTCCGCAGTGCCACCATCGGACGCGACGCACTCGGAGAAGCCTCCCTCGAAATCGAACACGAAGGTCGCTCGTACCGAGGCCTGGGCGTCTCGACCGACACCGTGGAAGCCACCGTCAAAGCCCTGCTCAATGCCGTCAATCGGATCGTCGTCATGAAGCATCATTCAGATAAGAATGACGAATGACGAAGCACGAGAGAATGACGAATGACGAATGACGAGGCAACGCACGGCGGCCAGCCCTTCGCAATGAGTGCCAACCGCCTGGCGGTGTCAACTCGTCTTGGTCGACAATCGTGCTTTGTGCTTCGTGATTCTTTCGTGCTTCGTCATTCGTCATTCTTTCGTGCTTCGTCATTCGTCATTCGTCATTCTTTCGTGCTTCGTCATTCGTCATTCGTCATTCTCTCGTGCTTCGTCATTCGTCATTTGACCGAGGTCTGCGCCACAAACGCCAGCCAATAAAACACCCAGCCCGTGGCGGCCGTCATCGCCATGAAGCCGGCGGCGAGCCAACCCCAACGACGGTGTGCCAAGCTGTACGCTCCGGGTGCGGGCGGGGAGGGAAAGCGCCGGAGAGCTTGGATCACGACCGCCGCCCACAGCAACGCCGTGGGCACGGCAAACAGCAAGTGGATCGTCAGGCTCCACGACACGGCGTTCCACGTTCCCGGTGCATAGTACGGCGAAAGCGCCGCCCGCTCCCTCCAGTCGGTGAAAAACCGCAGATCGATCTCGAAGAGCACGATCGTAACGGCCAGCAGACTGGCCAAGGCGGTCTGGATTCGCTTGTGCACCGCATACCGGCGGCCGATGCGGACCAGTCCGATGCTGATCGCCAAGGCCGGCAGGAGAACGGCCATGGCCACGACGACGAGGTCGAGCATGAAGGAACCTCGCGTCCCCAGGAATCCTTGGCTCCAAGACCATCCCACCGGCTGGCTCCTGTCGGTTCTATGTCCGTCGCTTTCGGCCCCCCGCGGTTCCTCGCTCGACATTCTGCGGTTGAGGGGCACGTTTGGCCAGATGGCCCCAGCCGCCACGCCTCGGACACCAGGTTCGGACCTGCCGCTCCATCGCTTCCCCGGCACGACAATTGCATCGGTCGGCGTTACACTCAAGGCGTGCGGCTCTTGTGGCGAGACGCAAACCGGTTACTGCTGCCCACAAAGCCGCTGCGTTCGTCCCACCCAGTGGGGACCCAGGACCGGAGCAAGCGGGACGCTTGCTCTATGTACATGCCTCCCAGACCACTGCCACGAGTTGATCCATGAAACTGGCTGCCAAGCTCACAACCGCCCTGCTGCTCGGCGTTTTGACACTGATTGTGACCGCGGAATTCATCTCGCTGCGGCACGAAAACGAACAAATGAACCAGGAAATGCGGGCCGAGGCAACTCAGTTAGCCGGAACGATTTCCAGAATTGTGGGCCAGTTGTGGGAAGTGGCCAACGAAACCAAGGCGATCATCGCGGTCGAGGACATCAATCGATTGAGTTCCTCCTGGACCGTGCGTGTCGTGTACCTGGATGCGGACAGGTCACAGGCCTACGCTCCGCTCAGCCCCGCCGTGTCGGGCAGAGAACTGACGTCGGTCTATTCCGAGGAATATCTCGACGAACGGGGCCAAGAACATCTCTGCACCTACTCGCGGTTGGCGCTCTCCGCCGCCCCTACGGCCGCCATCGAACTGGCGGAGCCGATTCGCCACACCGACCGCAATTCCTGGTACTTTGCTTGGCACGCTGTCGTGCTGATGGGCGCGACGACTTTGCTGGGGGCGGTCATGGCCGTCGCACTCGGCGGCGCCTGGGTCGGTCGGCCCCTGCAACGCCTGATCGAAAAGACACGCCGTATCGGTGCCGGAGATCTGGCGGAACCGCTCCAAATGGACCGTAACGACGAGTTCGGGGAACTGGCCAAGGCCATCAACTCGATGTGCGACCAGCTGCAAACGGCCCAGGCAAAAATCGCTCAGGAAGCGAGCGCTCGGGTCGCCGCCATGGAACAACTGCGGCACGCCGACCGGCTCCGTACGGTCGGTCGCCTGGCGGCGGGCATCGCCCACGAATTGGGGACGCCGCTGAATGTCGTCAGCGGCCGAGCTGGGCTGATCGCGTCCGGCCGCCTGTCGCCGGAAGAGGTGCACAAGAGCGCCGTGACCATCAAGAGCGAGGCGGACCGGATCACCGCCATCATTCGCCAACTGCTCGATTTCGCGCGTCGCAACACGCCGCAGCGGAAGTCGATCGATCTACACGAGGCCGTGCGCCAGACGCTGGAACTGCTCAAGCCGATCGCCGAGAAACGGCACTGCAGCCTGGCGATCGTCAGTCAGCCGTCCTCGTTGATGCTGGACGTCGATGCCGGCCAACTGCAGCAGGTGCTGATGAACCTGATCGTAAACGCGGGCGAAGCGATGCCGCACGGCGGACCGGTCGAGATCGCAATCACCCAGCAAACGGTCGTGCCTCCCCAGGGCACCGGCTGCGCCGTGGGCAGGTACGCCCGCGTGGACGTGACCGACCACGGCGAGGGCATTTCACCGGAAATCATCGACCAGATCTTCGAACCGTTCTTCACGACCAAACAGGTCGGCGAAGGGACCGGATTGGGCCTGTCGATCGCCTACGGCATCGTCCAGGAACATGGTGGTTGGATCGATGTCCGCAGCGAATTGGGGAAAGGAAGTTGTTTCTCCGTTTACCTGCCAATTGAGGTAGCAGCATGCAAGGACGAGTCCTGATCGTCGACGACGATCGCGGTATGTGCGAAATGCTGGAAGCCGATCTCCGGCTGCGCGCCTTCGAGTGCGTCTGGACGACCTCGCCGCAGACAGCCTTGCAGACGCTCAGCGCCGATCCGTTCCACGTCGTACTGACCGACCTGCGGATGCCCGGCATGAGCGGAACGGAACTGTGCGAGCGCGTCGTGGCCAACCGGCCCGACGTGCCGGTCGTGGTGATGACCGCCTTCGGGAGCCTGGAGTCCGCGGTGGCCGCCATGCGTGCCGGAGCCTACGACTTCGTCACGAAGCCGATCGAACTGGACATCCTGGCCCTGACCCTGCAGCGTGCCGTGCGCCATCACCAGTTGCAGGAGAAAGTCAAGGTGCTCAGCGAAGAGGTCGCGGGCCTCAAGCGATTTGATGAGATGCTGGGTACCAGCCCGCCCATGCAGGAGCTGTTCGACCAGTTGTCGCGCGTCGCCGATAGCGAGGCGTCGGTGCTGATCACCGGCGAAAGCGGCACGGGCAAGGAACTGGTGGCCCGCGCGATCCACCGCAAGAGTCGCCGGCAGAACAAGCCGTATGTGGCGGTCAATTGCGCGGCACTCCCCGACTCGCTCCTCGAGAGCGAGTTGTTCGGCCACGCCAAGGGCGCCTTTACCGACGTGCGCGTGGCACGCAAAGGTCTGTTTCTCGAGGCCGAAGCCGGGACGCTGTTCCTGGACGAAATCGGCGATTTCCCCCTGTCCACCCAGGCCAAATTGCTGCGCGCCCTGGAGGAACAGAAACTGCGCCCGGTCGGCGGCGATCGTGAACTGCCATTCGACGTGCGGATCCTGAGTGCGACCAATCGAGATCTGGAGACAGCGGTCGAAGAAGGACGTTTTCGCGAAGACCTCTATTTCCGCATCAACGTGATCCAAGTCGAAGTCCCTCCGCTGCGCCCGCGGCGGAGACATCCTGCTGCTGGCCCAACACTTCGTGCACGTGTTCGCCGGGCGGTCCGGCAAGCAAGTCACCGGGATCTCGGACGCCGTCGCCGAGAAACTGATGAGCTACTCCTGGCCCGGCAACGTCCGCGAATTGCGAAACGTCATCGAGCGCGCCGTGGCGCTGACGCGGTACGAAAGCCTGGCCGTCGACGATCTGCCCGAAAAGATCCGTGACTACCAGAGTTCCCGCATGGTGATCGCCGGCAATGACCCGGCCGATCTGATGCCCTTGGAGGACGTCGAGCGGCGTTACATCCTGCACGTCCTGGCAGCACTCGGCGACAACAAGACCACCGCCGCCCGAGTGCTCGGTTTGGACCGCAAGACACTCTACCGCAAGTTGCAGCAGTTCGGCGCCGGCAAGTAAGCCATGGAGGGAATGTCTAATGACGAATGACGAATGACGAATGACGAATGACGAATGACGAATGACGAATGTTGGTGTGCCAGCGCTCGCCGACGGCGTCACCGACTGGTCAACGTTGTGCCCGGCGAGCTCGACACACCCTACCTGCTCGTGCGTCGTCATTCCCCCGTGCTTCGCCATTCGTCATTAGACATTCTCCTGGGGCATTTTTCCCCACTCCGTGGCACCCTGCCCCACTGGCCGAAATTCGCCGCGGCGTGACGGCCGCTCTTCCGAGTCAAATCGGGGCTGACTTGCCGGGAAAATCGGGCTGTTCTTGAGCTACCGGCCGCCGGCGGCAGGTCCAACTTTGTCCAGCTTCCCGCCAATGGCACCACATTTGCCTTAAAAGAGGGTCAGGTCCGCGGCCGCGTCACTCGTATGCGACACACACGGGCCACCGAACTGAATCAGGAGCTGGACGATGTTGACCGACCGCCACTTTTTCCGACCCCGACGACTGGGCGAACCTCGCCGACAATTGCTGCTGAACTCGGCCGGATACTCGGCCGCCGGCACCGGTCGCGGCACCAACCAGGATCGATACCTGGTGGACGCCCAGCGACGAATGTTCCTGGTGGCCGACGGCATGGGTGGCATGCGGAGTGGCGAACGCGCGGCCCAAATGGCGATCGACCTGCTGTCCATGCATCCGGCTCTGTTCAGCTGCGAAGGACTGGACCGAGACACCATCTGCGAACTCCTGTCTCAAGCGTTCCGGGACGTCAACTTGGAAATCGTTTCCGCGGCCGAACGGGACCCGTACTTGCACGGCATGGGAACGACGGCGGTGCTGACCATGTTGCAGGGCGACCGGCTGTACATCGCCAGCATAGGTGACAGCCGCGCGTATCTCTTGCGCGACGGTGACCTGCATCAATACACGATCGACCACAACATGGCACAGACGTTGGTCACGATGGGCGCCATCTCGCGCGAGGCGGCACGGACTCACCGCTGGCGGCACATGCTGTGGAAACACCTCGGGTCGGCCGACCTGCAGAATGGACCGGACGTCGTGGCGATCCGGCTTCAACCGGGCGATCGTGTCGTATTGACTACGGATGGAGTGACGGAAGTCCTGGAAAACCGGGACCTCGTCAACGTCTTGGATTCGCACGCCTCGCCGTCCGCGGCGGCCGAGGCACTTGTGCGGGCGGCGATAGCTTGCGGCACTCGAGACGACGTGACAAGCGTCGTGGTCAATGTCGCCGACGCCGCCACGTGCTGTTGAACCACCAGCATCGGACTTCCACATCGATCGGTGTCGGCAAGCACGACGCTCACTCCGAACGCCCTCTCCCGCAACCGCCACGGAAACGACATGAGAATGATCGCTGAACACTCGTCGACAGCCACGCTGACGACCTGCCGCGAGGAATCGACGACCGGGATACTGGCTCGGCGCCGGCGCCGAGTTGCGAAAACCGGTGTCCATGCGCCCGACGGCGTGGCAGCGCCCCACGCAGCGAGTCCCACTGCGAAATCGGGTCGCACTGCGCAGCCGAGCCGGGCAAGCCGCGAGAATGCGCCCGGCGACTTGCTGCGACTCTACTTGACCGACGTGGGAAGCACGTCTTTGTTGAACGAATCCGACGAGCTGTCCGCCGTGCGCAATCTGGCCCAAGCCCGCTTCCACTATCAACGTTCGCTGCTCAGCTGCGATTTCGTGCTGCAAGGCGTGACGGAGATCCTCGAGAAGATCCTTGCCGGCAATTTGCGACTGGATCGGACACTCAACCTGTGGGTCGTGGACCACGCGAAACGCCAGGAGTTGGAGCGACGGTTGCGTCCCAACCTGGTCGCGCTGCGGAGGATCCTCGGTCGCAACGGCCGCGACTTTCGGCGGGCGATGAACCGGCAGTTGCCACACGAACAACGACGGTTGGCCCGGAAGAACCTGGCGGTGCGCCGCGCGGAAGGCGCTCGCCTGGTGGAACAGCTCGAGGTGCGACTGCCCTGCCTGAACCCGCTGCTGATGCGGCTCCTCGAGGTCTGCCGCGAAATGCTGATGCTGCAGGACGAGCGGGAGTTGCGCGGCGGAATGGATCCGCAGCGCGATGCGACACACCGCCGCGACCTGCGCCGGTTCATGTGGCTGACGCGCGAGACGCCTCGCGCGTTGGCCCGGCGGCTCCGCCGCACGCTCGAATATCGTCGCCAGTACCTGGCGGCCAGACAGACGCTCACCGTCGGCAACTTGCGGCTGGTCGTGTCACTCGCCAAGCACTACCAACCTTGGGGGCTCAGTCTTCAGGACTTGATTCAGGAGGGCAACATCGGCCTGCTGCGAGCCATCGACAAGTTCGAACACCGCCGGGGCCACAAGTTCTCGACCTACGCCGTCTGGTGGATCCGGCAGTCGATTACCCGCGCCTTGGCAGACCAAGGACGTATCGTCCGGGTTCCCTTTCATTTGCAGGCACCACTCAAGCAGGTGCGGGAGGCGGCCCACGCGTACCTGATCGAACACGGTCGCGAACCGGCCGCTGAGGAGCTGGCCGCGTTGTGCGGGCTGCCGGTCAGCGAGGCGCGGCATCTGGCGCGGCTGAGTCAATCGCCATTGTCGCTCGACCAGCCCGCGGAGAATTCCCAAGGCCGATCACTGGGCGAGATGTTGGCCGACTCGCGGCCGCACGATCCGATCGAACAGGTGAATGCGCAAGCCATTCAACAGGTGGTTGCGGACGCCCTGCAGGCGTTGGGCAATCGCGAGCGCGAGGTCGTGCAGCTTCGCTACGGGCTGCATGACGGACACAGCCGTTCGCTCATGGAAGTCGGGCAACTTCTGTCGCTCTCGCGCGAGACCGTTCGTCAAATCGAGAAACGCGCCTTCGGCCGACTGCGTTCCCTGCCCGAATTCGCGCCGCTCGCCCAACAGCTGATGTCCTGACTGTAGGACGTCTGGGAAATGGACCGGGCGGGCGACGAGCGGACTTGGAAGTCCGCCTTAAGGTCCAGGCAAGCGGCAGGTACGTGGTACGGACTTCCGAGTCCGTCCCCATCCTGACGACCATCAAGTTATGGACGCCGCAAAGAGGCGGGCGGACTTGGAAGTCCGCCCTACGGTTGGAGCGGTCGACAGGACTGCGGGCGGACTCGGAAGTCCACCTTGCGAACAGGTCAAACCGCGGCAATTCGCCACGCCGAGGCAATTCTCCTCAAGCCTCGCTCCAGCCTGCCGCCTGCAGCCTGCCGCCTGCAGCCTGCAGCCTCCAGCCTGCAGCCTCCAGCCTGCTTCGGCACGCCAATTGCATAAGCACTTCGCTGACCCCAAGCGTCACCGCTGGGGCACAAACACGTGGTTCGAGAACGAACTGACCCAAGTTTCAGACCAGAGAAGGCACACAGTCGAAGGAGTAATGACCATGACCAACGCGATTCGAAAGTTCAGCGACCGTACACCGCGGCGTGCGTTTGCAGCCGTCGCACTGCTCGTGATTGCCGTATCCACTACGGCCGGAGTATTTCTGCAGGGGCACGCCACTGCCGAAATTCAGGATCGGCATATCGCCACCGCCACCGAGACCGCCAAGGCCTTCACGGCCGTTACCAAGTCGGTTGCACCGGCGGTAGTTTTCATCAAGGCCACCAAGCAGACCGTGACGACCGGCAACATGATGCCGGACATGAATGGCCTGCAGGGACAGATTCCCGACGAGATGCTGCGGCGGTTCTTCGGCGATCGTTTGCCGCAATCCCCCATGCCTCGTCATTCCCAGCCGATGGTGGGCGAGGGATCTGGCTTCCTGATTTCCAAGGACGGCTACATCCTGACCAACAACCACGTGGTGGGCGGCGCCAACAAGCTGGAGGTCACGTTGCACGATGGGCGGAAAATGGAAGCCAAGGCCGTAGGTACGGATGAGCGCACCGACGTGGCACTCATCAAGATCGAGGGCCAGGAGCTGCCCGTGTTGCCGATGGGCGACTCGGATGCGATCGAGGTCGGCGAGTGGGTTTTGGCAATCGGCAGCCCGTTTGGACTGACCGGCACCGTCACGTCGGGCATCATCAGTGCCAAGGGACGCGACGGCATGGGGATCACCGATTACGAGAATTTCCTGCAGACCGACGCGGCCATCAACCCGGGCAACTCGGGTGGCCCGCTGGTCAACCTGCAAGGGCAGGCGGTCGGCATCAACACCGCCATCATCAGCCGCAGCGGCGGATACAACGGTATCGGCTTCGCCATCCCGATGAACATGGCCAAGCAGATTTGCGATCAGCTCATGGAGCACGGCAGCGTGACCCGCGGCTACCTCGGTGTCATGATCCAGCCGTTGACCGCGGAGCTGGCCAAGTCATTCGGACTCGGCGATGTGACCGGAGTTCTCGTGGGTGACGTGAGCGGTGACGGTCCGGCGGCCCGGATCGGACTGCAGCGCGGCGACGTGATCGTGAAGTTCAACGGCGATGCGGTGAAGGACACCACGAGCTTCCGCAACCGTGTGGCCATGGTCAAGCCGGAGACCAGCGTGAACCTGGAAGTACTGCGGGACGGCCAATCCAAGAGCTTCACGCTCCAGGTTGGCAAGCTGCCGGAAACCGATGCGGTGGCGGCCGTCGAGAACCAGTCGGTTCAGTCGTGGGGACTGACCGTCCAGTCGCTCGATCCGCAACTGGCCGAGAAGCTGGGTGTTGAGTCCACCCAGGGCGTCGTGGTGACCCAAGTCGATCCGAATTCCGTGGCCGCCAGTGCCGGCATCCAACCCGGCATGGTGATCAAGGAAGTCAACCGGAAGGCAGTCACCAACGCTCGCGAATTCGACGAAGCAGCCAAGGCCGCCCAGGACTCCGATTCGCTGCTGTTGCTCGTCCAGATGGAAGGCCGCACTCGATACCTGGTCTTGCAGAAGACGAAGTAAGAACGTGTTCTGAAATTTCCCGACAGGTCGCGAAGCGACTCGCTGGGCCTCCTCTCCCGCGAGCGGGAGAGGGCCGGGGCGAGGGCAACCGACGTGAGTCGGACTCCGAGTGGATCGGCGCCGGAAGCGATCCACCTCCACGGAAGTCCGGCGGTGGACGTTCGTGTTCACCGCCGGACTTGTTTCTTCTTGCTGATCCGCCATCGTCCGTTCAAGGCCTGGGCGTGTCTGCACCGCAGCGATGGGTGCTGCTGCCCGACTACTTGTTCTCCAACTGCTCTTTCACGGCGTCGGGCAGAGCGAACTTGTCGGCCGGAATGTCCTTGTTAAAGACCATTTCTTCGATCTTGACGCTCTGCTCCATTCCCTGTGCGGCGGCCTTCATCAGGTGGGGGATGAGCACATCACCGACCTTCTTGTAGTCACTCAACTGGACGGCCACTTCAATGTTGCCATTGGGCGTCGGCATCTCGGTTGTCCATTTCACGATCAACCCGGAATCGAGCGCGACATACACGGTAACCGGCGACTCTTCCACTTTGGGGTCGATCGGCTTGAGCGTCAGTGCGACTTTCGCGCACTTCGCGCCATCGACATCTTCGTCGCCGATAAAGTCCGCTTTCTGGTAGACGTTCCGCCACTGTCCGAACCGGTCCTGTGTGCTTTCACGGATGGCCGACACGCGATCGGCCCCTTCCAGGATCTGCGCGCCGAACGCCGGGTGGCTGATCCACACGGTCGTGCCGTCCGAGCCACGTTCGAACTTGCCGCCCGGCATTTCGATCGCTGCCCGGAACTTGTCGGGGTACGCCGCATACACTTCCATCTTGCCCGACATGCCGCCCCCGGGCATCGTGGCCTCGGCCTTGACGATGCGGCTCTTGATGGCCTCGTAGGCGGCCTTGCCACCGGTCGCCGCGACGAACTTGTCCATCAGCGCAGCACCCTTCTTCTCGCTCGCTTCGTCCGCGCAGGCAATTCGCGGAACCATCTGGATCACGGATGTGATGGCCAGCAGAACCAATCCCCCTACCACTACTCGCCCTGTCCATTCAACTCGGTTCATTCGTGCATTCCTCCTAATAATGGAAACACCAGCAAGGCTCGGCATTATAGCCGATTCATTTCGCTGTGGATTGCCCCCATCACGCATCGGTGGCACCAACCGGAGGCCCATTCCGCGTCTTGCGTGGGCGTTGCGGAATTGGCACAAGTCAAGTAAGTTTGACGTGTTAGGCCGAATGGCGGAATTGGCAGACGCACGGGACTTAAAATCCCGTGTCCCGTTAGGGACGTACGGGTTCGAGTCCCGTTTCGGCCATTGCCGTGTGGTAGGTGCAACATGCGGGCATGAAATGCGTAGCTCACCTGCCTTGCCCGCACGAGTCTGGTTCTCTTGGCCCGGCAAGTGGACCACAATAGGGCTCTCTCCACGCTTGCGAACAGACAGACTTCCTTGGAATCCCCAATCACGGGAGCCGCGAAATGCGTCACCAGGCACGATGGCTGTCGAGACTGTCTCTGGCGGTTACGCTGCTTTCCACAACCGCCGAACTGGCACTCCCCCAAACGCCGCAGGGGTCCGTCGACAGCCCAGCGCTCGAGGCTCCCGCATCGCTGACGATCGGTCCGGAACTGGCGACCGGTGGCGTCACGATCCGCGGCCGCCATGCTCGGCAACAATTATTTGTCACAGGTGTCTACCCCGGTGGCCAGCTCCGCGATCTGACCCACTCCACCACGTACACGGCCGCTCCCCCTGACGTTGTTTCCGTCGACGCCTCGGGGCTGATCACACCGCTTCACGACGGTGAGGCCACGGTGCGCGCGATCGGCACCGGGACCGTCGCCGCCGAGATCCGCGTGCGTGTCGAGGGCTTCACCGACGAACATCCGATCAACTTCAAAAACCAGATCGTACCGATCTTCACGAAGCTCGGGTGTTCCGGCGGCGGCTGCCATGGCAAGGCGAGCGGACAGAACGGCTTTCGACTCTCGCTGCTGGGATTCTATCCCGACGACGATTACGAGTTCCTCGTGAAGGAAAGTCGCGGACGGCGATTGTTTCCCGCCGCGCCCGCTGACAGCCTGATCCTGAAGAAAGCGATGGGAAACATGCACGGCGGCGGTCAGCGGATGGAACTCGACAGCTACGAGTACCGACTCATCTGCCAATGGATCGAGCAGTCGATGCCGTACGGTGGAACCAACGACCCGACCATGGTGGCCATCAAGTGCCTGCCGGAACAGCGTGTGATGAGCCGCGAGGCCGAGCAGCAGATCACCACCATGGCCATCTACAGCGACGGCAGCACCGAAGACGTGACACGGATGGCGCTCTACGAAGCCAACGATTCGGAAATGGCGGAAGTAACCAGCCACGGAGTCGTCACCACTCGCAACCTGTGTGGCGAAGTGGCGGTGATGGCACGCTATCAGGGTCAGGTGTCGACGTTTCGCGCCACCGTCCCCCAGGGAGCCGACACAAGCAGCATGCCGCCGGCACGAAACCTGGTTGATGAGGCGGTGTTCGGCAAGCTGAAGAAAGCTCGGGATCCCGGCTTCCGCCACGTGCGACGATGCGACCTTTCTGCGTCGCGTGTCCATTGATGTCGCCGGGACGCTTCCGACCGAATCGGAAGTGACGTCTTTCCTGGCCGACACCGATCCTGCCAAACGAGACCGGCTGATCGATCAGCTGCTCGACAGCGCGGCCTACGCCGATACGTTTGCCAACAAGTGGAACCTGGTCCTCCGCAACAAGAAACGCAACGGCGAAGAACTGCCGGGCAGCTTGGCCTTCTATCGCTGGATCTGGACCAGCCTGTACGAAAACAAGCCGTACGATCGCTTCGTACGCGAGATCCTGACGGCCGCCGGAACCACCGACACCAACCCGGCCACCACGTGGTATCGAGAGGTCGATGAGCCGACCAAGCAAGTGGAAGACGTAACGCAGCTCTTCCTTGGCCTGCGGATCCAGTGCGCACGCTGCCATCACCATCCCTACGAAAAGTGGAGCCAGGACGACTATTACGGCATGGCGGCCTTCTTCAGCCGCGTCGGGAAGAAGAACATCAGCGGCGCTCCGCAGCCGGTGCGCGACCGGCGAGTGTTCCACAATGACGGGCTGGCGAGCGCAGCGAATCCGCGCACCGGCACGAACCTCAAGCCCACCGGACTCGGCACCGGCGTCATGTCGATTCCCGCCGATCGTGACCCGCGAGTGTTCCTGGCCAACTGGCTGGTCGATCCCGAGAATCCGTTCTTCGCCCGCGCACTGGTCAACCGCTATTGGAAACACTTCTTCGGGCGTGGGATTGTCGAACCGGAAGACGACATGCGTGCGACCAATCCCCCGTCCAATCCGGAACTGCTCGACAGTTTGGCGGCCCATTTTGTCGCCTCGGGTTTCGACCTGAAAGACCTCGTCCGCACGATCTGCCAGTCGCAGACGTATCAACTCAGTGCCATTCCCAATGCGTACAACGCGACGGACAAACAGAGTTTTTCACGCCACTACCCGAAGCGATTGACGGCCGAGGTATTGGTCGACGCCTTCTACCAGGTTACGGGTACTGCGCCGTCGTTCAACGGCTGGCCGGCCGGTACGCGAGCGATGCAACTGGCTGACACGGACGTGGCCCCCTACTTCCTGACCGTCTTCGGCCAGCCCCAAGCGAATACGGCCTGCGAGTGCGAACGGCTGCAAAGTGCGAACCTCGCCCAGAGCCTCCACCTGCTGAACAATGTGGAAGTGCTGGAACGAATCTCCAACGCGTCCGGCCGCGCGGCCAACTGGGCTGGAATTACCGATCGCTCGCCCGAACAGCGTGTGCGTGAGATGTATCGGTGGGTCTACGCCCGCGAGCCCGATCCGGAGGAAGTGCAAGTCGCATTGGCGCACATCGCCCGCCACGAGTCGTCACCCCAAGTTGCCTACGAAGACCTCCTGTGGGCATTGCTCAATACTCGTGAGTTCCTGTTCAATAACTAAGAAAAGGAAACATGTGCCGGAGAACCGCAAGCCCAGCGGGCTGAGGGACAGCGCGCGCACGCCGTTGGCGAGACGTTTAACCGCAAGCCCAACGGGCTGCGCCGGCAGGACGCGGCCGGCTGCGAACCGCTCGACGGAGCGCGCACGCCGTTGGCGTGCGGTTAACCGCAGCCCAACGGGCTGCGCGCCGGCAGGACGCGGCCGGCTGCGAACCGCTCGACGGAGCGCGCACGCCGTTGGCATGTTTAACCGCAAGCCCAACGGGCTGCGCGCGGCAGGACGCGGCCGGCTGCAAGCCGCTCGACGGAGCGCGCACGCCGTTGGCGTTGCGGTTAAACGCGCCCAACGGGCTGAGGGACAGGCGCGCGCACGCCGTTGGCGAGACGTTTAACCGCAAGCCCAACGGGCTGCGCGCCGGCAGGACGCGGCCGGCTGCAAGCCGCTCGATGGAGTGCGCACGCCGTTGGCGAGACGTTTAACCGCAAGCCCAACGGGCTGCGCCGGCAGGACGCGGCCGGCTGCAAGCCGCTCGACGGAGCGCGCACGCCGTTGGCGTGGCGGTTAAACTGCGCCGAACAGGCTGAGGGACAAAGCGCGCACGCCGTTGGCGAGACGTTTAACCGCAAGCCCAACGGGCTGCGCGCCGGCAGGACGCGGCCGGCTGCAAGCCGCTCGACGGAGTGCGCACGCCGTTGGCGTGGCGGTTAAACGCGCCCAACAGGCTGAGGGATGGAGCGCGCACGCCGTTGGCGTTGCGGTTAAACGCGCCCAACAGGCTGAGGGACAAAGCGCGCACGCCGTTGGCGTGGCGGTTAAACGCGCCCAACGGGCTGGGGGATAGGGTGCGCACGCCGTTGGCGTGGCGGTTAAACGCGCCCAACAGGCTGAGGGACAGGGCGCGCACGCCGTTGGCGTTGTGGTGGAACGATTGGAGTAGTGTCATGCAGATCACGTTCTCGGGATTCCTGCCGCGCCAGAATTATCGACAAACCTTCATCGTGTGGCTGGTCGCCACAGCGATGCTGAGTGCTTGGCCGTCGACCGTAGCCGCGCAGTTACCGCAAATCCGCTTGTCCAGTCTGTTCCCGGTCGGAGGGCAGGTCGGAGGGCAGGTCGGCGGGCAGGTCGGCGGGCAGGTCGGCGGGCAGGTCGGCGGGCAGGTCGGCGGGCAGGTCGGCAGCACCTTCGACGTCGTAGTGACCGGCGGTGTCGACTTGGACGGCGCAACAGGGTTGTTGTTCAGCGACCCGGCCATCACCGCCGTCCCCAAGACCACAGCAGCTGCCGGCGAAAAGGCCCCCGAGGCCAATACGTTCACGGTGACCATCGCCCCGCACGCTCAGCTGGGTGTGTGCGACGTGCGTGTGACCGGGCGATTCGGGGTCAGCAATCCTCGGAGCTTCGAGGTAAGTACGCGAAGAGAGCTGGCGGAAACGGAACCGAACGACACCATCGAACATGCCACGCCTGTCGAACTCAACTCCGTCATCAACGCCCGCTCGAACACAGCCGGCGATGTAGACATGTACCGGTTCCATGGCCAACAAGGTCAACGAGTCCTCGCCGAATGCCGCGCGGCCGGTCTCGACTCGCGTCTACTGGCCACGATCGAAGCGTATGATGCCCGCGGTCGGCGACTCGGCACGGGGTGCACTCAGGCCGGCCCGGATCCCATGCTGGATGTGACACTACCGGCCGACGGAGACTACGTCCTGAAGATTTTCGACAGCGTGTATCGAGGCGGCAACGAGTACTTCTATCGACTCGATCTTCACAACCAGCCGCACGTCGATTTCGTGCTGCCGCCGGGCGGTGTGGCCGGCAGCTCTGGAACCTACACGTTGTTCGGTCGGAACCTGCCGGGCGGGACCGCCGCGGGTGTCGATTCCAATGGCCGCGCTTTGGAAACGCTCGCGGTGCAAATCGCGATCCCCTCCGACGACACGCAGTTGCCGTCGGGCGTGAACTTCGATTCGTTCCAGGCGGGCAACGACTCGATCAGTTACGCGCTGGATGCCAATAGCACCCGATCGAATCGAGTACCGATTCGTTTTGCGACGGCCGCAGTCGCTCTGGAAGCCGAGCCCAACAACACTCCGGACACCGCCCAGAAGATCACGGTGCCTGCGGAGGTGGCCGGGCAGTTCCAGTCGCCGGGCGATATCGACTACGTGCAATTTGCCGCCAAGGCCCAGGAAGTTTTTTGGATCGAAGTCTACGGCCATCGGGACGGCAGCGGTGCGGACCCGTACCTGACGTTGGAACAGATCGTCGCGGACGAGAGTGGTCGGGAAACCGGAGCCCAGCTCATTGCTACTCTGGACGACATCGAGACGAACCTCTTTCCAGATCATTTTCAGACTCGCAGCGACGACGTCAGCTACCGGTTCGTGGTTCCGGCGGATGGCAGCTACCGAATTTCGCTGCGTGATCGCTACTTCGAGTCGCGGGGCGATCGCGGCTTGACTTATCGGCTGTCGATTCGCCGGGAGCGTCCGGATTTTCGGCTGGTGGCCGTGCCCTTGGCGCCGCGTAGCGGCGAGAACAACAACACGGCCGCCCCTTGGCCGATCGGACTGCGGCAAGGTGACCGCTTCGCCGTCCGAGTCCTGGCCTTTCGCCGAGACGGCTTCGACGGCCCGATCTCGCTCGCGGTCGAAGGACTGCCAGAGGGTGTTTCCTGCCTGGCGCCAAGCCTGGAATCCGGCCAGGTGCAAACGACCCTGGTTTTCTCGTCGGCCGAAAATTCCAGTCCCGCCTATGCCGCTGTGCGCGTGGTCGGAAAGGCTCAAATCCCCACGCCCGACGAGTCAGGAACCAGTCCGCCGCCGGTCCGTGAAGTCATCCGCACCGCCCGCGCTGGAACGATCGTGTGGGAGGGTGACGCGCAGCGGCCGGCACTGTCGCGAGTCGCACGAGAACTCGGTCTGTGCGTCATCAACGAACTCGCGCCGCTGCAAGTCACAACCGACACGCCTCGATTTGACGTGAATCGCGACCAGACGATTGAGCTGCCCGTGAAATTAACCAAGCGCAACGGCTTTGACAACGAGGTCACTCTGACGTTGTCCGGCCAGCCGCAGGAAGTGCAGTTCGAAACCGCCCCGATTGCCAAGGGCGCGGCCGAGGGAACTGCGAAGATCGTCGTGCCTGCCAATGCGCCGCCAGGCACTTATACGCTGATCTTGTGCGCCCGGGCCCAAGTCTCTTACACGCGTAATCCCGCCCCGGACAAACCCGACGCGGATGCCGCGGCCGCCACACCGCCAGAAGATCTCACCGTCGTGGTGCCGGCGGCGCCCATCGTGCTCCACATCAACTGAAAGGTAGCACCCTAAACCTCATGAAACAAATCACGTGCATATTCGGCGTGTGCTGCTTGGCGCTACTGTCTCTATCCGCGTCGAGCTGGATTATTCCCCGCGCGAATGCGGGTGCATTGCAGGAAGGTGACACAGCGGGCCAGATCGAGCCGGCCGAGGTCGCACTGGGCCGACCTGTGGACTTCACCCGTGACGTTTATCCCATCCTCGCCAAGAATTGCGTGGCGTGCCACAACGCATCGGTCAAGGAAGGTGGTTTCATCGCCGAGAACGTGCCCAGCATTCTGGCTGGCGGGGACAGCGGCCCAGCCGTGGTTCCGGAACAACTCGACGAGAGCCCACTCTATCTGTACGCCGCTCGCGCCGAAGAGCCTCATATGCCACCGATCCCGAACCAGGTCGGAGCCAACGCGCTGACAGGCCAGGAACTGGGCCTCGTTCGGCAGTGGATTTTGGAGGGAGCCCAGGCCGGGACGAAAGTGGCGCGGCCGCAGCCCCCATGGCGGCCGGTTCCCGCACACATCAAATCAATTCACTCGGTCGCCCTGTCGCCGTGCAAACGCTTTGTGGCCTGGGGACGCGCGAACCAGATCTACATCTACGACTTACTCACGGGTCGAGATGCTCAGCGACTCCTTGATGCCAATCTCTCCGCCATTGCCTACAACGGTCAGCCCATGTATCCCGCGGGCGCCGCGCACCGCGATCTGGTCCACGCGCTCGCGTTCAGCCCAGACGGAAATCTGCTCGCCTCCGGCGGATACCGAGTCGTCAAACTGTGGCGCCGTTCGCCCGCTGCGAACCCGGCACAAGTGCCGCCGCCGGCCAGTGAATCAGCTCCAGCCGCGAGCAACAATGGCTCACCGGCGTCGGCCGAGGAATGTACGTGGCAGCTGGCCGCACAACTCGGCCCGTCGCCCGAAGACCCTCTCAACACGAGCGACTCCCCGTTCGTGGACCGTGTGCTGGCTCTCGACTTCAGCCGGGATGGGAAACTGCTGGCAACCGGCGGTGGTGAACCGTCGCGGTCCGGCGAGCTGATGCTGTGGGACGTGGCATCGCTCACTCGCGTGCGCGAAATCGTCGACGCCCACAGCGACACGGTCTGCGGCGTGGAATTCTCGCGCGACGACAAGTACCTGCTGTCCGGTGCCGCCGACAAGTTCGTAAAAATATTCGACGTGCAGTCTGGGCAGAAGATACGTTCGTTCGAAGGACACACGCACCACGTGCTGGACGTGAGCTGGCAGGCCGACGGCAAGAGCATCGTCTCCGCCGGCGGCGATAACGTGATCAAGTACTGGAATGTGGAAACAGGTGACCAGACCCAGACGATCGGCGGCTTCGCGAAGCAGGTCACATCCGTTCAGTTCCCCGGCACGGGCATCGAGATCGTCAGCTGCAGTGGCGATACGTCCGTGCGCTTCCACAACGCTCCCGACGGCAACAACTTCCGCAACTTCGGCGGAGCGACCGATTTCATGTACTCCGTGGCCGCCTCCAGCGACCTCGCGCTGGTCGTCGCCGGCGGCGAAGACGGCGTCCTGCGCGTCTGGAACGGGCAGGATGGCAGTGTGGTGAAGACGTTGGAACCGAGGCCAGGGCAATGACGAATGACGAATGACGAATGCTCGTGAATGCAGCATATCGTATCTCGGGCTTCGTCATTCGTCATTCGTCTAGTCCTTAGACATTTCCACCCGGACTGCTGGACAAACGTGGCAAGGCTGCTATAGATCCGAGTGGGAATACGGCTGCCCAGGTAGAAGGAGCCACGACGATGCTGACGATTTTTGGTGGTCCGAAGACCCGGTTCTGCGATGGCATTTCTCGGCGAGGGTTTCTCAGGATCGGAGCGCTGGGGTTCGGCGCGACGGCATTGACGTTGGCCGACGTGTTTCGCGCAGAGGCCCAGTCGAGTACCAAGTCATCCCACAAGGCCGTCATCAACATTTTCCTGGGTGGCGGGCCCCCGCACCAGGACATGTGGGATATCAAGACCGACGCGCCGGCCGAGATCCGCGGTGAATTCAAACCGATTCCCACGAACGTGGCGGGCATCCAGATCTGTGAAGTTTTTCCCAAGATCGCCGCCGTGATGGACAAGTGTGCCATCATTCGCTCGGTTGTCGGAGCGGTTGGCGCACACGATGCCTGGCAATGCATGACCGGTTGGCCCGAACGCGATCTGGCCTTCCTGGGTGGCCACCCCAGTATTGGGGCAGTCGCCGCGAAAGTGCTGGGACCGGTCGACCCGTCGGTTCCCCCCTTTGTCGGACTGGCGGCGCGCACGCAGCACGTACCGTGGTCCGATCCTGGTGCGGCCGGTTTTCTCGGTCCGGCGTTCGGAGCTTTCAAGCCGGACGGGCCGGGCATGGAGAACATGAAGCTCAATGGCATCTCGCTCGAACGCCTGGAAGATCGCCGGCAGTTGCTCGCCCGCGTCGACCGCCTGCGTCGCGACCTCGATGCGAGCGGACTGATGGACGGCGTCGATACGTTCACGCAGCAGGCGTTCAACGTGTTGACCAGCAGCAAACTGCTCGAAGCGCTCGACCTGTCGAAGGAAGACCCGCGTCTGCTCGAACGTTATGGCGACGGCAAGCCGTACCAGTTCCAATACGACGGAGCGCCTACGGACAACACGCAGTTCTTGATGGCCCGCCGATTGGTGGAAGCGGGAGTGCGATGCGTCACGTTGTCGTATGGTCGCTGGGACAGTCACGGACAGAATTTCGCGCTGGTCCGCGATCATGGTGCGAAGCTCGACCAGGCGCTGAGCGCCCTGATCGAAGACCTGTCCGTCCGCGGAATGCTGGACGATGTGTCGGTCATCGCCTGGGGTGAATTCGGCCGCACGCCCACGGTTAACAAGGACGCGGGCCGCGATCACTGGCCCAAGGTCAGCTGCGCGATCCTGGCCGGAGGCGGCATGCGTACCGGCCAGGTGATTGGCTCCACGAATCGGTTAGGGGAAGCAGCCGAGCAACGTCCGGTCCACTTCCAGGAGATCATCGCGACGCTCTATCGCAACATCGGCATCGACCCGAACTCCACGCCGATCGCCGACCAGGCCGGCCGCCCGCAGCGTCCCGTCCCCGCCGAAGTCATCCGCGAGCTGGTGTGAGGCTGGAGGCGGCAATGGTAGAGCAAGCGTCCCGCTTGCTTAGGCACCAGAGCTTAACTTAGCGCCTGAGCAAGCGGGACGCTTGCTGTACGACCGATGCTATTTGCGTGGGGGTTAGCTCCGATTCTCGCAGCTTCAGTAACGCGGACTCGAGGATGAAGTAGGGAAAATGGGAGCCGAACAGCAGCCGGTCAATCGGTACTCGCGTCAACAGACTGGAGATTCCACCCACGCCTTCCAGCGTGGCGATCTCGAAATAGACCTGTCCCACGCGGACCGCGCCGTGAGCGTATCACGCGCTAGGACCTGCAGTGCATTGAGCAACACCAGCCGCAGGTCCGGCCGAGCCGCGACAAGGTCCGGCAGCGGTTTCGTGTCCACGTCCGGCACACGCATCAGCGGATGCTGGATCCGCACGTCCTCCATGCGCACCGCCAGTTGCACAATGAGTCCACACTGAGCGGCCAGCGTCAGCAACTCTCCGCAAACCGGATCGTCGAGCCGATAGCCATGATAGTTCGGATGCAGGCGAATACCGGGCATGCGGTAATCTTCGTGGCAGCGGCGCAGATCCTCTCGCCAGTCGGGTAGGGTTGGATTAACAGTCCCGAACGGAAGCAACAGGCCCGCCGGAGACTCGCGGCACGCGTCGGCCAGGCGAGTGTTAACTCCGCCGATGTCTCTGTGAAACAAGCCGTCGAAACTCCCCACCCAAGCTTGCGTGACACCACACACGCGGAGCTTATCGATGAGCGCCGGCAACTCGTCGCCCGCGAGTCTGCGGAACGGCCATCGCGACACGCTGACGTTCACATCGACGATCATAACGTGATCCCCTTGGCCGTACAGATCGGCGTGAGCGTTCGCCGGAGATTCCCCGCGAGAATCAGACGTTTGGATTCGTCGGGGACATCGGCACCCAGGACCTTCGCCAATTGGGAGGCGAAGCTGCGTCCTGGAAAATCGCTGCCGTAGATGACTCGCTCGGCACTCAGCTCACGCACCGCCATGTCGACCACGCCGGAGGTCGGGTCGCCGCCACATATTTCGGCCGCGACGTTGGGTGTCGCCCGGATAGCGCGGATGCCCGTTTCCCAGTCGCCGCCCGTGTGCGCGGCGATGAACGACGCGTCGGGATGCCGTGCGGCCAGCACGGCCAGATCATCGGCCGTCGACTCGCCCGGCAGGTTGCCCGTGATCTTGGACCAGGTGTGCTGCAAGATCGGCGCCTTTCAGCTCCGCGGCGCGGGCGATCAGCGGGTCGAGACACTCTTCGCGGCACCGCACGGCGACCCACAACTTCACACCGACCAGCGGTCCATCTCGGACGCAGCGATTCAGCTCGTCGAGACTCGCCTGCGTATGCCGCGGATTGAGATACACGAACCCGAACGCACGCCCGCCAGCGTGCGCGACGGCCTGCATCACCTGGTCGTTCTGTTTCCGGAGTTCTTCGGGCGTCGGATCCTCGGACCAGGGGTAGCCCATGAACACAACGATTCGCTCGATCCCCATACGATCGACGAACTTCAGCACGTTCGTGATCCGCTCGACGGGTGTGTCGCCCGGCGAGCTCAGATGCCCGTGCACATCCCAGATGACGTATCCTTCTTTCTTGCCCGCCGAGCCCAAGTCCGGTTCTTCGGCCAGGATCGGTTGGCCGCGAGAGAGCACCACGCCGGTGACCGCGGCCTGTGCCGCGCCGAGCAATACCGTGCGACGCGACCATTTGTGTTCGCGCGGATCCATGGGTTAGCTCCAAAAATTCAGCGAGCGATGACAGGCCTTGTGGCAATGACGAAGCACGAGTGAATGACGAATGACGAATGACGAAGCACGAGTGAATGCAGCGTATC